>NZ_JAGF01000001.1:1498410-2996821 GCF_000526515.1 Cellulomonas sp. KRMCY2 | reverse complement strand
GTCCTCCGGACGCAGCTCCGGCACCTGCAGCCTGCGTAGCCTGCCGTCGACCCGCAGACGCGGGCTCGAGCCGACCTTGCAGTGCAGGTCCGAGCCGCCACTGCTGGCCAGGGCGTGCAGGAGCGGGATGACGGACTGAGGCTGAGCGGTCACTCTCAGATGATCGGGCGTCGGACGCCCGGACTTGAACGAATTGCGCGGATCGGACCCGGAGTCCCGTCCGGCCTCTCGCCCGGGACCCGGTCCCGCCGGACCGGTGCGCACCGAGGGGTCGGGGTGTGGGACCATGGACGCCGCCGACGGGAGCACTCCCTGGCGGATCAGAGCAAGGAGCATTCATGAGCAAGCGCGGTCGTAAGCGCCGCTCCCGCAAGGGCAGCGCCGCGAATCACGGCAACCGTCCCAACGCGTGAGTCGTCGGCGGTGGGTACCGCAGGGTCCCACCGCCCGACTCTCGTCGGACGGACGGTCGGACGGACGACGGACGCAGCCTGCTCAGCCGCGGTCCTGGACCTCGCCCCGAAGAACCGTCAGCTGCTGACGGATCCGTAGGTGCAGCTCGGTCGGCGCGACGTCGTGGCAGGAACGACGCACCAGGCTCTTGAGATGCTGCTCGATGTCGTACTCGCCCAGGCACGGCTCGCAGTCCGCGAGGTGCTGCCGGATCCGGTCCCCGTCGAGCTCGTCCACCTCGGCGTCCAGGAACTCGAAGAGCCGGGACAGCGCCTCGGAGCAGTCGGCCGGAACGGAGCCGTCGGCCGAACCGCCGTCGGCCGGCCCCGGTCGCGTCGCATCGGTCATGATCCGGCTCCCTCGGCCGGCACGAGACCGCGCTCGCGCGCGTAGTCGGTCAGGAGCTCACGCAGCTGGTGACGCCCGCGGTGCAGCCGCGACATCACGGTTCCGATGGGTGTTCCCATGATCTCGGCGATCTCCTTGTACGCGAATCCCTCGACATCAGCGAGGTACACGGCGATCCGGAAGTCCTCCCCGATGGCCTGCAGGGCTTCCTTGACGTCCGAGTCGGGCAGGTTGTCGAGCGCCTCCGCCTCAGCCGAACGCAGGCCGGACGAGGTGTGCGAGGCAGCTCGGGCGATCTGCCAGTCCTCGATGTCCTCGGCCGCGGACTGCAGGGGTTCGCGCTGCTTCTTGCGGTAGGTGTTGATGAACGTGTTCGTCAGGATCCGGTAGAGCCACGCCTTGAGGTTCGTGCCCGGCCGGTACTGGTGGAAGGCCGCGAAGGCCTTCGCGATCGTCTCCTGGACCAGGTCCTCGGCGTCCGCGGGGTTGCGTGTCATCCGGAGCGCGGCCGAGTACAGCTGGTCGACGTAGACCAGTGCGTCCGTCTCGAACCGGGTGACGCGGGCGGCGGCGTCCTCGGCCGACGGCGCGCGGTTGGTGTCCTCAGTCATCACCTGTGAGCCTAGCCCTCGCGCACCCGACGTCGACGGTCGTGCCGGCGACCCGCGGAGCACACCCCACGGTGTGGCCGTCGCCCGGCTCGCGGCCCTGCCGATGCCCCCGACGACGCCAGGCTCGGCGACGTCCGACGGCAGGCACGGGGCCAGCAGGGACAGGCTCATGCGAGGGTGAACGCCGTGACCACGCCGCTCCATTCCCGCCGGATCGTCGAACTGCCGCGCCCTGTGGCTGCCGAGGCGTTAGCGTGCAGTCAGGTCGAGGAAAGGGAGCCACCGATGCTGGTCCGTCGGATCGCCAGGCCACTGTTCGCCGCGTGGTTCGTCGCGGAGGGGGTCGACGCCGCTCGGCGACCGCAGACGCACGTGCATCATGCCGAGACCACTTGGCGCCAGCTCGCGGCTCGCGCATCGATACCCGCGCCGCCACCGACGGCCCGGATGCGGACGCTCGTCCGCGCGCACGGTGTCACCACGGCCGTCGCCGGCCTCATGCTCGCGAGCGGCAAGGCCCCGCGCGCCGCAGCGCTGGCACTCGCGGCGCTCGCCGTGCCGCTCGCCGTCGTGAACCACCCCTTCGGCAGGGACCGGGCCGAGTACCGCGAGCGGTTCCTGAGGAACCTGTCGATGATCGGTGGGGCCCTGATCGTCGGACTCGATCGTGAGGGTCGGCCGGGCGTCGCCTGGCGGGTCGAGCATGCCAAGGTCGACCGGGCGGCCGCGAAGCACGCCAAGGAGACCCTCACCGAGGCTGCGCGCGCGGCACGGGCCGACCTGCGGCACGCGCGGCGCGCATCGGCCTGAGGCTCCGGCGGGACGGGCCCCGACGCCCGGTAACCTCGGACACATGTCGTCCGAGCACCTGAGGCCCCTGAGCACCGACCCGGCACCTGCTGTGCCCACCGGCGCACGGGTGTCACCTGACTGGCCCGCTCCGCTCGCCGGCAGCCGGCCGCTGGATGCCGTGGTCGAGGTCCCGGGCTCCAAGTCGTTGACCAACCGCTACCTCGTGCTCGCGGCCCTCGCCGACGGGCCGGGCCGGCTCCGCGGAGCGCTGGCCTCCCGCGACACGCTGCTGATGGCGCGGGCCCTCGAGCACCTCGGCGCGACAGTGCTCCGGGACGGGACCGACTGGTCGGTCGAACCGCTGACCGGGCTCGGCTCCGCACGCCTGCCGAGCGCGCCGGTCGACATCGACTGCGGCCTCGCCGGGACCGTCATGCGCTTCCTGCCGCCGGTGGCTGCCCTGCTCGGCCGTCCGGTCCGGTTCGACGGTGACGAGCAGGCCCGCGCCCGCCCGATGGGTCCGGTCCTGCAGGCCCTGCGCGACCTCGGCGCCGACGTGTCCGACGACGGACGTGGCACCCTGCCGTTCACTGTCACCGGGACCGGCTCCCTGGACGGTGGCCTGGTCGACGTCGACGCGAGCGGGTCCTCCCAGTTCATCTCCGGACTCCTGCTCGCGGCGGCGCGCTTCGAGCGCGGTGTGACCCTGCGGCACACCGGACGGACCCTGCCGAGCCTGCCGCACATCGAGATGACCGTCGCGGTGCTGCGCGCTGCCGGCGTGCACGTGGACGACTCGCGGCCGGACATCTGGCAGGTCAGCCCCGGACCGGTGGCCGCGCGCGACGTCCGGGTCGAGCCCGACCTGTCCAACGCCGCGCCCTTCCTGTGCGCTGCCCTGGTCGCCGGCGGAACCGTCCGGGTGCCGGGCTGGCCCCGACGGACCACCCAGCCGGGCGCGCTCCTGCCCGACCTGCTGGCCTCGATGGGCGCGCGGTGCGAGCTCGACGGCGACGTCCTGGCAGTCAGCGGTACCGGTGCGGTGCACGGCATCGACGTCGACCTCAAGGCGGCCGGTGAGCTCGCACCGACAGTCGCCGCCCTGGCGACGCTCGCGGACTCCCCCACCCGCCTGCGCGGCATCGGCCACATCAGGGGTCACGAGACCGACCGGCTCGCCGCTCTGGCGACCGAGATCACCCGCCTCGGCGGGCAGGTGGAGCAGACCGCCGACGGCCTGGTGATCACACCTCGACCGCTGCACGGCGGCCGCTTCGAGACCTACCACGACCACCGGATGGCGACCGCCGGAGCGCTGATCGGTCTGCGCGTACCGGGTGTCACGGTGGTCGACATCGCCACGACGGCCAAGACCCTGCCGGACTTCGTGGCCATGTGGACCGCGATGCTGGCCCGCCGATGAGCACCCGGGCGAGCGTGGTGCGGCGATGAGTCGCCAGGACTCCAGCAGGTACGACGAGCGGGACGTCCGGACCCGCCCGAACCCGCACGGCTCACGCCCCCGCACCAAGCAGCGACCGGGTCACGAGGACGCCGACCACGGGCTCGTCACCGGCGTCGACCGCGGCCGCTACACGCTCCTGGTCGCACCCGACAGCCCCGACGAGCGGATCGTCACGGCGATGAAGGCCCGCGAGCTCGGTCGTGACCGCGTCGTGTGCGGGGACCTGGTCGACGTCGTCGGCGACACCAGCGGTCACACGGGCTCGCTCGCGCGCATCGTACGGATCACCCCGCGGCGGACCCTGCTGCGGCGCACCGCCGACGACACGGACCCGGTCGAGCGCGTGATCGTCGCCAACGCCCACCAGCTCGTGATCGTCACCGCGCTGGCCGATCCGGAACCCCGGACGCGCATGATCGACAGGTGTGTCGTCGCCGCCTACGACGCCGGCATGGACGCGTTGCTGTGCCTGACCAAGGCGGACCTCGCCGACCCGGCCGAGCTCGTGGCGATGTACGCGCCGATCGGCGTCGACGTCGTCGTCACCTCGCTGCCCGGCGGTTCGGGCGGTGACCTCGGCCGGGGCTCGGGAGCCGCACGCCAGATCAACGGGCTCGACGACCTGCGGGGGCGCCTGGCGGGGCGGACGTCGGTGCTCGTGGGCCACTCGGGCGTCGGGAAGTCGACGCTGGTCAACACGCTCGTCCCGGACGCCGCGCGTGCGACCGGCGTGGTCAACGACGTGACGGGGCGTGGCCGGCACACGTCGTCCTCGGCCGTGGCCCTCCGGCTGCCCGACCACAGCGGGTGGGTGATCGACACCCCAGGGGTCCGGTCGTTCGGGCTCGCGCACGTCCAGGTGGACAGCCTGCTCGCGGCCTTCGGCGACCTGGCAGCCGTCGCGACCGAGCTGTGCCCGCGCGGGTGCACGCACGCCGCCGACGCGCCGGACTGCGCCCTGGACGACTGGGTCGCGCAGGCGGCTCCGGATCAGCTCGACGCCAGGGCTGCCAGGGTCGACTCGATGCGTCGGCTGCTCTCCGCACGGACGGCAGACACCCTCTGAGCGTCCCCCGGCCCGACCCCACCGGACGATAGGTTGCAGCCATGACCGTGCGTTCCGGGTACGACGACGACCTCCGCCTCGCCCACGTGATCGCCGACCAGGTCGACTCGATGACCATGTCCCGGTTCCGCGCCCAGGACCTGGTGGTCGAGACGAAGCCGGACACCACGCCGGTCACCGACGCCGACCGGTACGCCGAGGAGATCGTCAGGTCCCAGCTCGCCAGGACCAGGCCGCGCGACGCCGTGATGGGCGAGGAGCTGCCGGACACCGGGCACGGCCCGCGGCAGTGGGTCATCGACCCGATCGACGGGACCAAGAACTTCGTCCGCGGGGTGCCGGTCTGGGCGACCCTGATCGCCCTGATCGACGCCGGCCAGGTCGTGCTCGGCCTGGTCAGCGCACCCGCACTGGGTCGCCGCTGGTGGGCAGCGAACGGGTCCGGGGCGTGGACCGGCAAGTCGCTCGCGGCCGCGAGCCGGCTGCAGGTCTCCCAGGTCGACCGGCTCGAGGACGCGTCACTGTCCTACTCGAGCCTGAGCGGCTGGGAGGACCAGGGTCGCCTCGACGTGTTCCTCGACCTGACCCGTTCGGTGTGGCGCACCCGAGGCTACGGCGACTTCTGGTCGTATGTGCTCGTTGCCGAGGGGGCCGTCGACATCGCGGCCGAGCCGGAGCTGGCCCTGCACGACATGGCCGCGCTGGTGCCCATCGTGACGGAGGCGGGCGGCACGTTCACCTCGGTCAGTGGCGTCCCGGGCCCGTTCGGGGGCTCGGCGCTGGTGACGAACGGCCTCCTGCACGACCAGGTCCTCGCGCTGCTCGCACCCACCGTCGAGCAGTGACCGGCGCGGCGACGGCCTGACCGGAGCGCGGCCTGACCGGAGCGCGTCGGCTCAGCCGCGGGCCATCTTGGCTGCTAGCCGGCCCAGCTCGCTCACGTCGTACCAGAGCATGTCGCGTTCGGCCAGGTGCTCGGCCGCCTCCATGTCTCCGGCGAGGGCCGCCACGATGTCGGGCTCCGCGGCGATCTCGTCGACGTGTGCGCACGCGACGTCGTCCCAGCCGATCGAGGTCGTCAGCCGGACCGCGCTCGGCGCATGATCCTCGTCCGCGTCGATCGACTCCACCACGGCCTCCGGCACATCGGCAGCCACCACGACGCGGCGCCGGGACCCGGCAGGGGCACCGTCGAGGCGTTCGAGGCTCGCATCGGCCGCGAGGAGCTGGGCCGCGTACTCCAGGCCCTCCTCGTCCTCCTCTGGCAGCGCGGCACGCAGCGCGGCCGTCACGGCATGCACGACCCTCGGGCCGAGGCCGCCCTTGGCACCGAGCTCGGACACGGTGGACGGCAGGTAGATGCGCACAGTGATCAGTGTGCCCCCACGCCGGTGCGGACGGGTGCGATCACGCCGGCGAGTGCCGCGACGGCGCGGCGCGCCGGTGAGGCCGGGGCGTGCTCGCGCAGGGTGCGCGCGGCGAGGACGGCGCCGTCGCACGCGGCGCGGTCCTCCGGGACGAGGTGCGCGTCGGTCACGCCGGCGTACCGCAGCAGCGCGTCGCGGATCGCCGCACCCGGGTGCGGTCCGCTCGCGGACGCCCGAACCCGGTTGACGACCACGTACCGACCGAACGACGGCACCCCGGCGTCGGTCAGGTCGCCCAGGCCACGCACGAGGCGCTGGAGCCCGATCGGGTCCCCGCCGCCGACCACGACGACGACATCCGCCTCCGCCAGCGCCGACAGGGTTGCTGCGTTGCGGTGCGGAGCCCGCGTGTCGTAGCTCAGGACCTCGTCCTGCTCGAGGCCGAACCCGCAGTCCACGACGGTCCACGCCGCGAGGTCACGCGCAGCCGCCCACACCACCTCGAGGCTCGACGCCGAGACCTCCGGCCATCGGGCCGCTCGGCTGATCCCGGTCAGCACCCGTAGGCCACCGTCCAGCATCGGCGTGAGCCCCGCGAGGGCGACCGCGTCGAGCCGGCCTGTCCCAGCCGCCCGAGCAGCCGCTGCGATGCCCGGTGCCTCGTCGAGCAGGCCGAGCATCTGTGCAACCGTCCCGCCGTAGGTGTCCGCGTCGACGATCAGCGCACCCCCGGCGCCGCCGGGACGCGCTGCGAGCTCCGCGGCCAGGTTGAGGGCGACGGTGGTCCGCCCCGGTGCCCCGGTCGGTCCCCACACCGCGATCACCACGCCGGGCTGTCGGGACGCAGCGTCCGGCTCGCAGGCCGGATCCGCCGTGCCGCCCGCACCGGGTGACCCTGCAGCGGCTGCCGGGCGTCCCGCGCGAGCACCGGGTGCGGCCGGCGCCGGGTCGCCGGGCGTCGCGCCCTCCTGGTGGTCCGGCGCCGCTCCGGGCTCGACCGTCAGCCCACCGGGACGCACGCCCCGCTGGGCCGCGTCGATCACCGCAGACACCGCTCCGGCCACTGTCTGCTCGGTGTCGGGACCCTCCAGGACCACGTCGACGCCGAGCAGCCGCAACCGCGCACCCTGCCAGCCGCGGTGCTGATCGGCGAGCGCGACGACCCACACCCCGGAGCCGTGCAGGTGGTTGACCGCCTCGCGGTCGAGTCCGGGCAGGTCGGCGGACAGCACGGCGACCTGTCCGAGACCCGCGGCGGCCGAGGCGAGGAGCTCGGCGAGATCGGCACACCGACGCGTGACCTCGAGCTGCCCACCGCCGGCTCCGATGCCACGCACGACGGCGGTCTCGGCTGCGCCGCGGACGGCGCACAGCACGCCGGTCGTCACGACTGCGGTGCGCCGGGCACGTGCACCACCTCGACCGACCCGTCGGCAGCCAGAGCGGTCAGGAGGGCCGGCAGCTGGTCGACCGGGACCAGGACGTGCACCGTCATCGCTGCGCCGACGACAAGGGCACCGCCTGGCTCGGAGACCTCCGCGACGGTCAGCCCGGCGGCGAGCTGGCGTGGCCCGGCTGCCGGTACTGCGGTGTCCGTCACCGCTGTCGACCCGTCGGCCGCACCGCCGGAGCCCTCGGTGTACGGCCCGTCGGGCGCCGGGACGAACCAGAGGTCGACTGTCGAACCCTCGACGACTGCGCTGGTCAGCGGTGCGCTCGGCGTGATGGCCACGGGTCGGACGTCGAGGTCGCTGCCGCGGGCGACGGCCGACAGCGGGACGATCTCCCCGTCGCCGACGGTGCGCGTCGTCACCAGGTCCACCGGCAGGTCCTCGTCGGCACGCAGGTAGCGGTCGAGGCCCTCCTGCAGTCGGACCTCGCGGACCAGGAGCCGGTCGACCTGGACCGGCTCACCTGCCACCAGGGGACCGTCGGCGACGTACACGGGCGTCGTCCGGCCGGCCGCCGAGACCAGCCCTGAGCCGAGCGCGACGGAGGCTCCGATCAGGACGATGCCGAGGAGCAGGCGCGGGTCCCGCCACCCGGGCCTCCTCAGGCGCATGGCCGGAGGGCTGGGCGGGCTGGGGGCGTGCTGCACCGTGGCCATGTCCGTCTACCGCCCCCTGCTGCCCCGTCGGGGCGCGTGTGCGGGCCCGCAGCGCACTGCGTCGCCGCTCGGCCCCGGTCGATGTGTCCGCATCGTGCCGTTCCGGCCGATGTGCCCCACATCATGCCGGTAGTGCGGGGCTCGTGACGACCTGGGCGCCCACCCGTGTGGACAACCACCCTGCGCGCGGGGCTCGTGCCAGACTTCGGCCATGGCCGCTCGATTCCTCACCCTGGCTGACGTCACCGAGGTGCTGAACATCTCCGCCGCCCAGGCCTACGCCCTGGTGCGCAGCGGCGAGCTCCCGGCGATCCAGATCGGCCCACGGGCTATCTGGCGCATCGAGGCCACCGAGCTCGAGGCCTACATCCAGCGGCTGTACGCGCAGTCGCGGTCCAGGGTCGGTGGCGGGCCGGGCGCACCGGCGCAGGCCGTGCGGCCGCGCGACCTCGGCGGCGTCGACGAGCACCAGCCCTCAGACGCTGCTCACCAGCTCTAGCCCGGCAAAGGCGATCGCCTGCCGAGTGCCGGTCGTGCGGCCCGAGTCGTCCAGGGTCGCCGCAAGGTCGAAGTGATCGGCGCCGACCGCGTCGATCCGGCCGAGCGTCGTCGCGGCCAGGGTCACGACCTGGACTATGCTCCGGTCCCGGGCGATCGCACGCAGCGCGTGACCGAGACCCAGCCGACGCAGGGCGACGGCCTCCGGCGGCGCGGCTCCGTCCCGAAGACCCGCGACACCCACCACCGCCCAGGCCGGGACGAGGTGCTCACGGGACCCGTCCACGACCAGGAGCCACGCCGACCCGACGTCGGTCAGGACGCCGCTCACGCGCGCACCTGTGCGCACCACGACCGTGACGACAGCACCCTGGCTACCGCGTAGCCGGTCGACGAGCAGCACCGTCGCGCGCTCGGCGCGGGTCAGCTCGGACACCTCGAGGGCGCGGTCCTGGACCGCAGCGGCGCCCAGCTGCGCCTCGAGATCGGCGAACAACCCGTCCCAGCGCACCCGCACACCGTAGCCGCGTGCACCAGCACCACGGGCCGGGCGGGCCGCGACGGCACTGCCCGACGACCACCGCAACGCCCCGTCCACAGGCAGCCACCAGATCGCCCCGTCCACAGGCAGCCACCGTGTCTGGACAGATCGCGCCCTATCCATCAGTATCTAGCAACATCAAACGGCATCAAATGATGCCAACATGCTCGAAGGCATCGGAAGGACGCTCGTCATGGGGACGACGACAGCGGGCACCGCGCGGACGGGACTCATCCGGTCGAGCCTGGCGGCGGCGAGCGCCGGCACCGCGACCGGTGGCCTGGCGCTCGGAGCGCTCACGGCGATCGAGCAGGTAGGTCGCGGACCGCTCGCCGTGGACGCAGCCGTGGCAGCCGCGGTCCTGAGCCTGGGCACGGTCGCCGGCGGCCTGCTGACCATCGGCTGCCTCCTGCTCGCCGCCGGGGCCGCCGTCGCGGGGCTCGGCCGGTCGGCGCGGCGCATCGAGGCGGCCGCTGCGCTGCTCACCCCTGCGGTGCTCCGTCGCGCCGTCGCCGTGACGGTCGGCACGGGCCTCGGTCTCGCCGCTGCCTCCGGCGTCGCGACCGCGAGCGAGATCGACCTCGGCTGGGCGATCACGACCGCGTCCACCGCGGCGATCGACTCGGAACCCGACCCCGCCGACATCACCACCGCGACGATCCGGCCCGGCCCCGGCTCGCTCGCCCCACCGGCCCACGCATCGTCCCCGGCCAACGCATCGTCCGCTGCCGCGGTCCCTGCCGAGACGGCGCCGCCGTCAGCACCTCCGCCGGCCGGCCCTGCGGCCGCCACCGACGGCGCCGTGCCGACCGGCGTCACCGACACCACCGACACCACCGTTCCCACCGGCGCCACCGGCGCCACCGACACCACCGACACCCTGTCCACGACCGTGATCGTTGCCGCCGGAGACAGCCTGTGGGCGATCGCCGCACGCCGACTGCCCGGCGCCTCGGACGCCGCCATCGCGGCGGCCTGGCCGCGCTGGCACGACGCGAACCGCACCGTCATCGGCGACGACCCCGACCTCATCCGCCCGGGGCAGTGCCTGGTGGTCCCGGCGGAGTACCTGTCCGCGACACCCGACGAGGAGCAGCCATGACCGCCGCGACGCTGTCCGTGCCCAGCCGTGCCGCCCGACGGTCCGCCGACCCGGGGCCCGGCACCACGCGGCCCGCCACCACGAGGTCGATCGCCCCGGGCGACCCGGGACGTGTCCCGACCGCGCCACGACTCCTCCTGCCGCCGATCCCCGAACCGACGGCCGCGCCGCTGGTCACCGCCCTCGCGGCGCTCGACCAGCCGACGGTGCGCTCCGTCCTGTCACCGGTGACCGACAGTCTGTGGCCGGTCCCGGCTCCGCACGCCACCGGATCGCGCGAGCCGCTGCCGGACCCGACCCGGCTGTGCGGATCGCTGGTCCTGGCAGCCGTGCAGGCCCTGGGTGGTGGTCGATCACTGGCGCAGCTCCAACGATGGGTGAGCCCCGAGATCTTCGACGCCCTCGCGGAGCGGGCAGCACCGGCCGCCCTCTCCGGTGCGGCGAGCAGCCGTGCGGCGAGCAGCCGGGCCGCGCGCACCGGACCCGCAGGCAACCGGACCGCGACCGGCACCTCGACGCCGAGGGCAGTCCGCAACCCGACCGTGCGTCGCACCCATCTGTCGTGGATCAGCCCGACGACGGTGGAGGCAAGCGTCGTGGTGCACGACGGAGCGCGCGTCCGCGCCGCCGCGGTGCGCCTCGAGGTGCACCGCGGCCACTGGCGGGCGACGGTCCTTCAGATCGGCTGACCGGTCGCGCGCTCACCGAGCGGCACGACCGGCGACAGCGCGTCAGTCCTCGTTCTTGCCGTGGCAGACCTTGTACTTCTTGCCCGACCCGCAGGGGCACTGCGCGTTGCGCGGGGTTCCCGGGTAGGTCTGGCCGTCCTTCTCGGCGGCCACAGCCCCACCGAGCGTGACCAGCGGAGCGGCGTCGCCGTCCACACTGGGCGCGGAGTACTGCAGCGGCACCCGACGCTCAGGGCCGTCGAGGCCCTTGGCGATGAGGGTCGGGGTGGCGACACGGGGTCGCGGTGCCGCTGCTGTCGCCTTCGCCGCCTCAACCGCCTCGGCCGCGCGCGCTGACGCCGCCTCGGCTCCGGCAGCGGTGCGGGCAGCGGACCTGGCCCGCTTGCTGGGCACCTCGGCCGCCGCCGTCGCCGCCGGTCCGGCCACCGGCGCGGCCTCGGGCGCGGCAGCCGGCTCGGCGTCGTCGCCGGCGGCCTCGGCCTCCTCCGGCACGGCGACCTTGACCTCGAGGTTGAACAGGAAGGTGACGGACTCCTCCTTGATCGCCTCGGTCATCGCCGCGAAGAGCTGGAAACCCTCACGCTGGTACTCGACCAGCGGGTCGCGCTGGGCCATCGCGCGCAGCCCGATGCCGTCCTTGAGGTAGTCCATCTCGTACAGGTGCTCGCGCCACTTCCGGTCGAGCACCGAGAGCACGACGCGCCGCTCGAGCTGGCGCATGTTCTCGGTGCCGATCTGCTCCTCGCGGGCTGCGTAGGCGTGCTTCGCGTCGGAGATGACCTCCTCGAGCAGGAAGTCGTGCGTGAGGCGGGTCGGACCGCCGGCCTCCTCGACGACCTCGTCCGGCGTGACCGACGCCGGGTAGACCGCCTTGAGGGCGGTCCACAGACCGTCGAGGTCCCACTTCTCCGGGGTGCCGTCCTGGGTGGCGCCTTCGACGTACGCGGTGACCACGTCGCCGATGAAGTGCTGGATCTGCTCGGCCATGTCCTCGCCCTCGAGGACTCGGCGGCGCTCGGCGTAGATGACCGAGCGCTGACGCGACATGACGTCGTCGTACTTCAGGACGTTCTTGCGGATCTCGAAGTTGCGCGACTCGACCTGCGACTGGGCGCTCTGGATGCCACGTGTGACGATCTTGGACTCGAGCGGCATGTCGTCCGGGAAGCCGGCCCGGTTCATCATCGACTCGGCGAGGCCGGAGTTGAAGAGCCGCATCAGGTCGTCGGTCATCGAGAGGTAGAACCGCGACTCCCCCGGGTCGCCCTGACGGCCCGACCGTCCGCGCAGCTGGTTGTCGATGCGCCGTGACTCGTGCCGCTCGGTGCCCAGCACGTACAGCCCGCCGAGCTCGACGACCTCCTCGTGCTCTGCGGCGACCGCCTCGCGGGCGGCCTCGATGGCTGCGGGCCAGGCCGCCTCGTAGTCCTCCGGCTGCTCGGCCGGGTCGAGCCCGCGGGCGGCGAGGTCCGTGACGGCCATGAACTCCGCATTGCCGCCGAGCATGATGTCGGTACCGCGGCCGGCCATGTTCGTCGCGACGGTCACCGCGCCCTTGCGCCCGGCCTGGGCGACGATCGAAGCCTCACGAGCGTGCTGCTTGGCGTTGAGGACCTCGTGCGGGACACCCTGCTTGCGCAGCAGCCGCGAGAGCAGCTCGCTCTTCTCGACGCTGACCGTACCGACGAGGACGGGCTGGCCCGCCGCGTGCCGCTCGACGATGTCCGCGACGACCGCCGTGTACTTGACCTCCTCGTTCTTGTACACGAGGTCGGACTTGTCGAGGCGCAGCATCGGCTTGTTCGTCGGGATCGGGACCACGCCGAGGCTGTAGGTCGACTGGAGCTCGGCCGCCTCGGTCTGGGCCGTACCGGTCATGCCGGAGAGCTTCCCGTAGAGCCGGAAGTAGTTCTGCAGGGTGATCGTGGCGAGGGTCTGGTTCTCCGCCTTGATCACGACCCCTTCCTTCGCCTCGATCGCCTGGTGCATCCCCTCGTTGTAGCGACGGCCAGGCAGCATCCGGCCGGTGTGCTCGTCGACGATGAGCACCTCGCCGTTCAGCACGACGTAGTCCTTGTCGCGCTTGAAGAGCTCCTTGGCCTTGATCGCGTTGTTGAGGAACCCGATCAGCGGGGTGTTGAGCGACTCGTAGAGGTTCTCGATGCCCAGGTGGTCCTCGACCTTGCCGATCCCGGGCTCCAGGACGCCGATCGTGCGCTTCTTCTCGTCGACCTCGTAGTCGACCTCGGCGACCAGGCGTCGCGCGACCTTGGCGAACTCGCCGTACCACTTGTTGGCGTCACCGGCCGCGGGGCCGGAGATGATCAGCGGCGTCCGTGCCTCGTCGATCAGGATCGAGTCGACCTCGTCGACGATCGCATAGTGGTGGCCACGCTGGACGAGCTCCTCGGGGCGCCATGCCATGTTGTCGCGCAGGTAGTCGAAGCCGAACTCGTTGTTCGTGCCGTAGGTGATGTCCGCCTCGTACTGGGCCCTGCGCTCCTCGGGCTTCTGACCCGACAGGATGCAGCCCGTCGTCAGGCCCAGGAAGCGGAACACGCGACCCATCAGGTCGCTCTGGTACTCGGCGAGGTAGTCGTTGACCGTGACGATGTGCACGCCCTTGCCGTTGAGCGCATTGAGGTACGCCGGCAGCGTGGCGACCAGGGTCTTGCCCTCACCGGTCTTCATCTCGGCGATGTTGCCGAGGTGCAGCGCCCCACCGCCCATGATCTGGACGTCGAAGTGCCGCTGGCCGAGGGTCCGACGGGCCGCTTCGCGGACCGCGGCGAAGGCCTCGGGCAGCAGGTCGTCGACTGTCTCACCCTCGGCGAGGCGGGCCTTGAACCGGTCCGTCTCCTCGCGCAGCTCCGCGTCGGACAGCGCCGTGAAGCTGTCCTCGAGCGCATTGACCTGGCCGGCGATGCCACTGAGCTTCTTGACGATCCGGCCCTCACCGATGCGCAGGACCTTGTCGAGGATCGAGGGCACGCTAGCTCCAGACTCGTCAGCTTCCCGCGCCGGGCGGCGGCGGGTCGGCCTCGGACCGCACACCTCAGAGACGCGCGGTCAGCGCAGACCAACGTCCATCGTAGGCGAGGCGGGCCGCTGGATGACCACCGCACCCGCCGAGGCCCGTCCGCCGACCGCGCACGGACCCCGAGCCAGCCCTCAGCCGACCGCACCACCGGCGCCGGGACCGACCACCTGCCGCAGCGGCGCGACGAGATCACCCGCCGCGTCATCCGGCACCGTCACCCCGGACAGACCCAGCCAGACGGCCATCTCCCCCAGCTCGGCGGCCAGCTCGGTGACTGTCGACGGTGGCGCAGTCGGCTCGCTGTGTGCCGCGTGCACCCGCAGGACCCCGCCCTGCCGGTCGGCCTTGAGGTCCACCCGCGCGGCGATCCGCTCGCCGAGCAGGAACGGCAGGACGTAGTAGCCGTGCACCCGGTCGGCCGCCGGGACGTAGATCTCGATCCGGTACCGCAGGCCGAAGAGCTCCTCGAGCCGCCGCCGCTCGAAGACGAGCGGGTCGAACGGGCTCAGCAGCGCCCGGCCGGACGCCGTCCGCGGCAGCGTCGCATGGCGGTGCAGGTAGGTCGGCCGGCCCCAGCCGCGCACCGTGACCGGCCGGAGCACACCGTCCTCGACGAGCTCGGCGAGAGCCGTCCGGACCGCCGCGGGTCGCTTGATCCGGAAGTAGTCGGCGAAGCACGCCGCGGTCCCGATGCCGTGCGCACGGGCGCCGATCTCGAGCAGAGCGCGCACCGCGTCCTGGTCCGTCGGCTCGGGCTGCGCCAGCACCTCGGGCGGCAGGACGCGCTCGGTCAGGTCGTAGCACCGTTCGAAGGCCGCGTTGCGCCGGGCGGAGGTCACCTCCCCGGTGAAGAAGAGGTACTCCAGGACGCGCTTGGCCACCGTCCAGTTCCAGCCCCACTCGGTGCGCGTCCGCGGGTGCTCGGCCTCGTAGCGGGCGTGCACCTCACGTGCGGTGATCGGGCCCTCGGCCGCGACCAGCGCCCGGATCTCGGTCAGGATCTCGGAGTGCTGCAGCGGGACGTCGCGGATCGTGCCCCAGGCGTACTCGCGATAGCCGCGCTGGCGCCAGCCCTGCAACCGGTAGGTCGTCGGGGGGACGAGGGACGCCTCGTGCGCCCAGCACTCGACCAGGCGCCGCGGAGCGCGACCGGCCGCCCGGTCGAGCAGCGCGGTGTCGTACGGGCCGATCCGGGAGAAGGCCGGCATGAGCTGCGCCCTGGCCAGGACGTTGACCGAGTCGATCTGCAGCACCCCGAGCCGATCGACCACGTTCTGGAACTGGCGCATCGTCGGCGCCGGACCGTCGTCGGCCGCACGGCGTCGTCGATCCAGTCCCTGCGCACGCAAGGCGATCCGTCGGGCCGCGGAGAGCGAGAGCTCGTCTCCCCCGACCACCGGACTCCGGACGCCCGAGCGCCGTGGAGCGCCCGCGACGGGCGTGCGGGCCATGGCGCGGGCAGGGCCGTCGAGCAGCGGTGCGGGGCGTGAGGTGGGCACCGGCCCATCCTCGCGCCCCGCACCGACATCCGTGCACCCGAGGGCGTGACCGCCGGTTCGGGCGGTCGGTCCGGACCGCCGGTCCAGGCGGTCGGCCCGGACGCCGCCGTCAGACCGCAGCGCTGGTCGCGACGACCGGCGCGTCCAGCCGGATCACCCCGTAGCTCCAGCCACGGCGGCGGTACGCGACCGAGGGCAGTGCGGTCTCGGCGTCGATGAACAGGTAGAAGTCGTGGCCCACCATCTCCATCTCGTACAGCGCGTCGTCGAGGGTCATCGGCTGCGCCCGGTGCAGCTTCTCGCGGATCACGACGGGCGAGTCACCCCATGCCGTCTCCACGGCCTCACCCGGAGCCGGGGCCGGGGTCGGCGCGACCGACGGCTCGGGCAGGGGCGGTCGCACGTCGACCGGGGTCAACGGGGTGTCCTTGTGGTGGTCCTTGCGCCGGTCACGCACACGGCGCAACCGCTCGAGCACCTTGGTCGTCGCGGCGTCCAGCGCGGCGTAGGGATCGTCGGCGCTCGCCTCGGCGCGAACGACGGGGCCCTTTCCCCGGATCGTCAGCTCGACCCGCTCCGACACGTCGGACTGGCGCGGGTTGTTCTCGTGGGTCACCTCGACGTCGATGCGCTGCGCGCGCGGCGCGAGCTGCTCGACCTTGGCGAGCTTCTCCTCGACGTGGCGGCGGAACCTGTCGGGTACCTCGGCATGACGGCCGACGACGACGATCTCCATGGCTGACCTCCTGGGGTGGGACGGCCCACGGGCCGTCCGGTGGACTGCTGGGCACACCCTCACAGGGCGAACGGCGAGCACCACCTCCTCGTGGAGGCATCCGGGCCGGGCCGGTCGTCCTGGCGCCCTCGCGGGCGGCTGTCGGCGTCCGGGTACAGCTCCATGGACTGACGTTAGTCCTCCGGAGCAGATGCGAGAAGCGGGCCGCGGGTGAAGGACGGCGGGGGTGTCGCAGCGATCACGAGCGCGCCCAGGACGAGTGCACCGGAACCGGACAGAACACCGTCCGCGGCGGCGAGGGTGCTGCCCGTCGTCACGACGTCGTCCACGATCAGGCACCATCGACCGGCCGGCGCTGGACCCCGCAACGGCGCTCCGTGCCCGGCCGAGGAGGTCCGCAGCCGCAGCGAGCCGGCCGTGTTGCGGCCACGCGCCCTGGCGCCGAGGCCGACCTGGTCACGGTCACCGCGCCGGCGCACGAGCACCGGCACGGCCCGGGCGCTCAGCCCGCCGTCGACCAGCCCGGTCGCGGCAGCGGAAGCGAGGAGACGCACGAGGTCGGCACCCCGACGGCGGCGCGCGCCGGGCGACGACGGGATCCCCGTGACCAGGACCTCGGACGTCCCCACGACCGCGCCCAGCACGGGCGCGATCTCCCGTCCGGCCCGTCGGGCGGTCGCCGCGAGGAGCCGGGTCAGATCGGCTCGACCGTGGTCCTTCCAGCCGACGACCAGGCCCCTGGTCGGCCCGGCGTAGCGCGCGACGGTCCAGACCGGCAGCGCCGGACGCCCGTCCATCCGGTCGAGCCGTGGGACGTCCGGCTCGCACCGTCGGACCGGTGCGGAGAGCACCGCCGCGCACGCCGGGCACACGAGCACGTCGAGCTCGCCGCAGCCGGGGCACTCGACGGGCAGCACGAGGCGGGTGACGTCGCGGACCGCCTGCGGCACGAGGCCCAGCATGCGCGCGACCCCGTCCATGCCCCAAGACTGGCCCGGGACCGGCCGTGACGCGGGCCGTCCACAGGGCCGACCCACGGCTGAGCCGGTCGACGACGCGGCGCCCCGCCTGAGCTCAGCCGGGGAAGACCGGACTGCGCACCCCGAGGGCCTCGCGCACCCAGCTGCCGCTCTGCAGGGAGAAGAGCGCACCTTCCGCATCGACCAGGTACAGCGACCGGTCACCACGGCCCGCCGCGATGGCCGTGGCGCCGTCCTTGAGCGGCAGCGCGGACGTCGGCCCACCGAGCGTGACCAGGTGGACCATCTGGACGTTCTGGGCACCGCTGCGACCCAGCACCGCCACCGTGACCTCGTCCACCCAGGCGACCTCGGTGGCATCGACCAGTGCGGCGCCGATCACCAGGGGGGTCTCACCGAGCAGCCGGGGCGTGCCGTCCTCGTCGCGGACCACCGCGGCGACGTCGACCGTGACGTCCCCTTCGGACGGCCCGGCCGACACGATCGCGACGCGGGCGCCGTCCCGAGCGACCCGCAGCGAGCGCACGGTGCGGCCCTCGAGCCACTGCGCGGCGACCTCGACGAGCTCGGAGTCGGCCCGGACCGCGGTGAGCGTGCCGCTCGAGAGCTGCTCACCGGTCCAGATCCAGCCGTACCTGTCGATCGAGGGTGCCATCAGCTGGCTGCCGGTCAGCAGCGGGACCGGGGCCGCGCCGTCGGGCGGCAGCAGCATGAGCCGGCGCGTCCCGTCCAGCACGACCCGGATCTGCTCGTCCAGGCTGATCGCCGGGTCCCTCGCGTCGAGGCCGTTGAGCACGGCGACGCCCTCGAGCGGCACGACCTCGCCACCGTCCAGGACCGCCAGCTGCTCCCCCTGGAGCACGTACGGGCCGCTGGCCGGCGCGACGTCACGGTCGAGGACCCAGGTCGCCGCCGTGGGTTCCCACGGCAGACCGTCCGCTGTGACGACGACGTCGTCGATGACGGTGCCGGGCAGCCGAAGGAGCATGGCCTCGAGCTGCGCCTGCAGCAGGTTGCGGTCGGCCGCCACGCCGAGCCCGGCCGGGGAGCTGATGTCGAAGGAGGCGACCCGCTCGGCGGAGACCGAGACGGCAGGCGTGCTCAGCCGGGCACCCTCCGGCGCGCCGGTGACGACCGCGTCGCGCAGCCACGCGGACGGGCCGTCCAGGAGCGCGCTGACCGCGGAGGTCGCGATCTTGGCCGTCGGGAACCACCGCGGGTCGGGCACGAGCTGGGTGCGGTCGGGGCTCGCGAAGTACACAGCGGTGCGCCGGTACTGGTTCGTGAAGCTCGAGGCCGCCATCACGACGCCGTCGTCGAGCTGGGACACCCGCCACTGGTCGGTGGAGTCGCGCATCAGCTCGAAGACGAGCTCGCGTGGGGCCGCACCAGGCTCCGCCTCGGTGTAGACGCCGGCGGCGTCGACGGTCGCGGCCAGCGGGATGCTCACCAGGATCGTGCCGTCGGTACGCTCCTCGACGCGCGGCTGGCGCTCCTGCAGCGGGTAGAGGATCACCCCGGCCCGGGGGTCCCAGCCCGACGACGCCGAGCCGGTCAGGTACTTGCGGGCCACCGCGAAGTCGTCGTAGAGGCCGGCCGCCCCTGCGGTGAGGAAGCCGTTGACGATCTCGACCGGGCTCGCGCCGGGCAGCGGGTCGCTCGCCTGAGGGAACGCCGAACCGGGTTCGGCCGGCACGACGTCGCCCTCCTGGATCGGGCCGTCGATGGGGATCGCGACGCAACCGACCAGCGACAGCGCGGCCGCTGCGGCCACGAGGACGAGGGTCACGCGACGACGGCGGGTCATCAGGCCTCCAGCCGGTCGAGGTCGGGTACGCCGGCCGGGTCCAGCCCCGGCCTGCCGTCGTGCGAGGAGTACGACACCGCGGGGGCGTCCGGGTGGACGTCGGGCTCGAGCGGCAGCGGTGACCCGGTGAGCGTGATGCCGGCGCGCCGCGGCAGGGTCAGGCGGAAGCAGGCTCCCTGCCCCGGGCGACCCCAGGCCTCGAGCCAGCCGCCGTGCAGGTGCGCGTCCTCGATCGAGATCGCCAGGCCGAGGCCGGTCCCGCCGGTCGTGCGTGCGCGCGCCGGGTCGGCGCGCCAGAACCGGTCGAAGACGCGCTCGGCCTCGTCCTCGGTCATGCCGACGCCGTGGTCGCGCACGATCAGGGCGACCGCCTTGGGGTCAGCCGCCATCGTGACCTCGACCGGCCGGCCCTCACCGTGCTCGATCGCGTTGACGAGCAGGTTGCGCAGGACGCGCTCCAGCCGCCGCGGGTCGACGTCGGCGATGACGGACTTCGGGGGAAGGTCACCGCTGAGCCAGACGCCACGACGACCGGCGAGCGGAGCGGCCTGCTCGATCGCGTTCAGCACGACGTCGCGCAGGTCCCTGCTCTCGGCGTCGAGCATCGCGGCGCCGGCGTCGAAACGGCTGATCTCGAGCAGGTCGGCCAGGAGCTCCTCGAAGCGGTCGAGCTGGGTGCAGAGCAGCTCGGCGGACCGCGATGCGGCCGGGTCGAGGCCCTGGCGCGCTTCGTGGATCACCTCGGCGGCCATCCGGATCGTGGTCAGCGGTGTGCGCAGCTCGTGCGAGACGTCCGAGACGAAGCGCCGCTGCAGATGGGACAGCTCCTCCATCCGGCTGATCTGGTCCTGCAGGCTCTCAGCCATCTCGTTGAACGACCGCGCGAGCGTCGCCATCTCGTCGACGCCCTTGACGATCATCCGTTCGGCGAGGTGCCCGTCGGCCAACCGCTCTGCCACCCGGGCCGCAGAACGCACCGGGTGCACCGCCTGGCGCGTCACGAGCCAGGTCATCGCGCCGAGGAGGACGACCAGGCCGACGCCCGCGACGCCCAGCACGCGCTGGATGAAGGCGAGCGACGTCTGCTCGGAGGCCAGGCTGTACAGGTAGTACAGCTCGTACTGACCGGCCGCGGGCACGTCGACGACCGACCCGATCAGGATGCCGGCCTCCACGGCCTGGCCGTCCTCGGACGGGATCCCGACGGACATCCAGCGCTGGACGTCCGAGGACCGCACGGCCGCACGCAGCTCCGGGGTGATCAGGTTGTTGAGCTCGATGCTCGTCAGTCGGTCGTTGACGCCGAGCGGTGCGGCCTCGCCGGGCGAGCGCCGCAGGAACACCTGACGTTCGGCCGAGCCACCGACCTTGAGGCTCGGCACGAGGCTGTCGAACAGCGCCGAGACCTGGCCGCCGGTCGAGACGAGGGCTTCGTCGAAGGTGGTCTGGGCCTGCTGGGTCGAGCGGGCGCTCTCCTCGAGCAGCTGACCGACCCGCTGCTCGAAGATGCCGTCGCGAATCCGGTCGGACAGGTAGCCGCCGAGCACGACGACCGTCGCGATGCCGATCACGAGGGTCGAGGTGATGACGCGGATCTGCAGCGACGCCCGCCAGTGGTGCCATGCACCGCGCACGGCGTGCAGCGTGCTCAGCCCGGCGAGCCGGACCGACCGGCGTACGGTCCGGGTTCGCGTGCTCACCGCACCCACCCCGCGGTCATGACGTGCGGCACCTCACGGCGACTCGGTGCCCGCCTTGTAGCCGACCCCACGCACCGTCACGACGATCTCGGGGTGCTCCGGGTCGTGCTCGATCTTCGACCGCAGCCGCTGCACGTGCACGTTGACCAGGCGGGTGTCGGCGGCGTGCCGGTAGCCCCACACCCGCTCGAGGAGCACCTCGCGGGTGAAGACCTGCCACGGCTTCCGGGCCAGGGCGACCAGCAGGTCGAACTCGAGCGGCGTCAGCGGGATGAGCTCGTCGTCCCGGGTCACCCGGTGGCCCGTGACGTCGACCTCGAGGTCACCGATCGTCAGGTGCTCGGGCGTCGGTTCATCCGTACGGCGCAGCCGGGCCCGGACCCTGGCGATGAGCTCCTTCGGCTTGAACGGCTTCGAGATGTAGTCGTCCGCGCCGGACTCGAGCCCCAGGACCACGTCGACCGTGTCGCTCTTGGCCGTCAGCATCACGATCGGGACGCCGGACTCCGCGCGGATCAGGCGGCAGATCTCGGTGCCGTCCTTGCCGGGCAGCATCAGGTCGAGCAGCACAAGATCAGGCTGCCCGGCACGGAACGCGCCGATGGCGTCGTCACCGTGCGCGCAGAACAGGGGCTCGAAGCCCTCGGAGCGCAGGACGATGCCGATCATCTCGGCCAACGCGACGTCGTCGTCGACCACCAGGATGCGACCCTTCATGTGACCCATCGTGTCATCCCGCGACGGCGACTGCGCACACGGCGCCGTGGCCGCCCCGGTGCAGGCCCGTACATGGCACGATGGGCGCGCGTGAGCCGTGGACCGTGGCCGCAGGGAGTGCAGGGCAGAAGTGAGCGAACCGAACCAGGACAACGGCACGTCCCCAGCGGGCCCGCCGGCACCTCCTGCGCCGCCGGCTGCGCCTGCGGGCTGGGGCCCGGGGTACGGCCAGGCGCCCGGCTACGGCCAGGGCCCACCGCCGGTCGCACCGCCCGGCGGGTACGCCGGCAGCCAGTACGGGCAACCGCAGCACGGGCAACCGCAGCACGGGCAACCGCAGCACGGGCAGCCCCAGTACGGGCAGCCCCAGTACGGGCAACCGCAGTACGGGCAGCCCCAGTACGGGGCACCGAGCGGCTACCGTCCCGCCCCCGTGCAGCGTGGCATCGTGCCGCTGCGCCCGCTGAGCCTCGGTGAGATCTTCGACGGCGGCTTCCGGTCGATCCGCGCCAACCCGCGCGTGATGTTCGGCGTGAGCGCCGTCGTCGTGACCATCTCGGTGCTGATCCAGACCGTCGTGCAGTGGTACAGCCTCGGCCCGTTCGCCGACCTGATGAGCGCCGACGCGATGGGTGTGCCGACCGACGCGGAGGCCGAGCAGGTCCTCGGCGACTTCGCCGGGATCTGGTCCGGGCAGGTCCTCGCCGGGATCCTGACACTGGTCGTGACCACGATGCTGACCGGCCTCCTGATCATCTCGGTGAGCCGCTCCGTGATCGGCCAGCAGGTCTCGCTCGGGGACGCGTGGGCACGCGCCCGGCCCCAGCTCTGGCGTCTGCTCGGCCTGACCCTGCTCGTCATCCTGCTGATGCTGTCCGTCCCGATCCTGTGGGTCGCCGCACTCGTCGGGCTGTTCGCGATCGAGCAGTTCGGCCTCGCAGTCGCCGTGGTCTTCGTCGGCGGCGCAGGGATGCTGGTGTGGCTCGCCTGGATCTCGGTGCGGACCCTGCTCGCCACCCCGGCCCTGATGCTCGAGGACCAGCGGCTGATGGCCGGCTTCAAGCGCGGCTGGGCGCTGTCCAAGGGCTCCTTCTGGCGGCTCTTCGGCATCTACCTGCTGACCAACCTCATGGTCTCGACGGTCGCGTACCTGGTCATCGGCCCGGTCACCATCCTCGCCATGGTGTTCACGTCCGACGGCATGACCGACATGACGTACATCACCGACCCGCTCTACCTGGCGATCACCGCGGTCGGCACGGTCGTGGCCACCGTGCTGACCACGCCGTTCACCGCCGCCGTCGTCGCACTGCTCTACATCGACACCCGGATGCGGCGGGAAGGCCTCGACGTCGAGCTGAGCCGCGCGGCCGAGGCCGCGGCGAACGAGGCGGCCGGCGGGGCCAAGGCCTGAGATGCACCCGGTGCTCGATCGGCTCGTCCACGTCCCGGGCGCCCTGCACAGGGTGCTCGCGGACGTCCCGGTCGACCCGGATGCCGAGACCGCCCGCCGCTGGGCCCACACCGAGCTGGCCGACCCGATCTACCACGAGCAGCGGGAGAGCCTGCTCGCCAGGGCCATCCGTTGGGTCCTCGAACAGCTCGCGAAGGTCGGTGACCGCGCGAGCGGCCTCGACCTGCGGACCACGACCCTCGTCGTCGTCGGCGTGCTGGTGCTCGGTGCGATCGTCGTGCTCGTCGTCGCGGGACCGGTCCGGCGGGCCCGGCGCGCCGGACGGGGCTCGGTCGAGGTCTTCGTCGACGACGTCCGCAGCGCCGACGAGCTCCGCGCCAGTGCCGACGCCTTCGCGGCCCGGGGCGCCTGGGCCGAGGCCGTGCTCGACCGCTTCCGGGCCGTCCTGCGGTCGCTCGAGGACCGTGCACTGCTCGACCCGCGGCCCGGGCGGACCGCGCACGAGGCGGCCGGGGACGGCGGCCGGCGCCTTCCGACCTGCGCCGACGACCTGCGCCGCGCCGGCGTCCTGTTCGACGACGTCTGCTACGGCGACGCCGCCGCGGCGGCGGACGACGACGCCTGGCTGCGCGAGGTCGACCGACGGGTCGCCGCCGCACGACCGGTCAGCTCCGCCGCCGCCGGTCGCGGCTCCGACGGGCTCGCGGTGCCGCGATGAGCCATCCGACGATCGCGCCGCCGACCCAGCCCTCCCAGGCACCGTCGCCCTACGCCACGCTCGATCAGGTCGCACCTGTCCTGGGGGACGGCACGACGGCGCGCTCCCGGGCACGATCGCGCTGGCGGGCCGCACGCTGGCCGGTCGCGGTCGTCCTCACCCTGGTGCTGGTCGGCCTGCTGGCCGCCGTGATGAAGCCACGGACGAGCACCGTCGCCTATGCGCCCGACAACCCGACCGACCTCGGTGGCCGGGCCCTGGCGGAGATCCTGCGCGACCAGGGCGTCGAGGTGGACTTCGTTCAGGCCTCCGCCCGGGCCCTGGCTCTGGCCGCGCCCGGCGACACGCTGCTGGTGGCCGGCACCTTCCCGCTGACCGACGACCAGGTCCGCCTGCTCGGCGAGACCGAGGCGGACCTGGTGGTCCTCTCACCCGAGTACGCGCACCTCGAGGCGCTCTCCGGCGGTGCGCTGAGCACCGCCACGAGCTACGACTACGCACTGTCCGAGGCCGACTGCTCCGACCCCGACGCCCGGGCCGCGGAGCGCATCGAGAGCCGCGGGTCGGGCCTGACGGCGCACTCGGCCGACGTCGTCACCTGCTTCCCCACCGTCGACGGTGCAGCGAGCGCCTACGCCGTGCTCGACGACGGGAGCCGCCGGCTGGTCGTCCTGGACGACATCGGCCTGCTGACCAATGCGCGGCTCGCGGACGACGGCAACGCTGCGCTCCTGCTGCGCACCCTCGGGCGCAACGAGCACCTCGTGTGGTACCTGCCGACCTGGGGCGACACCGGCGAGGAGGTCTCCGCCGGGGGTGGGCAGCTCATGCCCACCTGGACCGGCCCGCTGGCGGCCCAGCTCCTGCTCGTCGTGCTCGCGCTCGCCCTGTGGCGCGGCCGTGCGCTCGGCCGGATCGTCACCGAGCCGCTGCCGGTGACCGTCCGCGCGGCCGAGACGACGCTCGGCCGGGGCCGCCTGTACCGTCGCTCACGATCACGCGGTCACGCGGCCGCCGCACTGCGGGCGGGCGCGGCACGACGTGCGGCCGCGCGACTGGGCCTGCCACGATCTGCGGGGGCCACCGACGTCATCGACGCGCTCGCCCGGGCGACCGGGAACAGCACGGAGCAGGTCGCCGGCCTGCTGTACGGACCACCACCCATCGACGACGCCGGGCTCCTGCAGCTCGCCCGGCAGCTGGACAAGCTCGAGAGCGAGGTTCACCGCACGTGACCGAACCCACCTGGCAGCAGCCGCCCGCACCCGCGGTCCCCGGCCTCCACCCGGCACCCGGCGCGCCGACGGACCACCGGTTCGCCCCACCGCCCAGCGCACCGCCGGCCGCGCCGACCGGGCCGACCAGCCATCTCGCGCCCGCCGGTGCCGTGGGCCCGACGCCGTCCGCCGACCTGCGCCAGGCGCTCGCGACGCTGCGCACCGAGGTGGGCAAGGCCGTCGTCGGGCAGGACGCGGCCGTGACCGGGCTCGTCATCGCACTGCTGTGCCGCGGTCACGTGCTGCTCGAGGGCGTCCCCGGGGTGGCGAAGACGCTGCTCGTCCGCACGCTGAGCGCGGCGCTGGCCCTGGACACCAAGCGCGTCCAGTTCACCCCCGACCTGATGCCCGGCGACGTCACCGGCTCGCTCGTCTACGACGCACGCACGGCGCAGTTCTCGTTCCGCGAGGGCCCCGTGTTCACCAACCTGCTGCTCGCCGACGAGATCAACCGCACGCCGCCCAAGACCCAGGCGTCCCTCCTGGAGGCGATGGAGGAGCGGCAGGTGTCGGTCGACGGCACACCCCGGCCGCTGCCCGACCCGTTCCTGGTGATCGCGACCCAGAACCCGGTGGAGTACGAGGGGACCTACCCGCTGCCGGAGGCCCAGCTCGACCGGTTCCTGCTCAAGCTGACCCTGCCGCTGCCCGAGCGGGACCAGGAGATCGAGGTCCTGCGTCGCCATGCCGCAGGGTTCGACCCGCGCAACCTCGCCGCCGCCGGCGTCCGCCAGGTGACCGATGCCGACCAGCTCGCCCGGGCGCGGGCCGAGGTCGCCCTGGTCCAGGTGTCACCGGAGATCCTCGGCTACGCCGTCGACGTGTGCCGGGCGACGCGGCAGTCGCCGTCGTTGTCGTTGGGGGTCTCACCGCGCGGCGCGACGGCGCTGCTCGCGACCTCGCGCGCCTGGGCGTGGCTCTCGGGTCGCGGCTACGTGACGCCGGACGACGTCAAGGCGCTGGCGCACCCGACCCTGCGGCACCGGGTCCAGCTGCGCGCGGAGGCCGAGCTCGAGGGCGTCACCGCCGAGAGCGTGCTCGACACGGTCCTCGCCTCCGTCCCCGTGCCCCGCTGACCGGCTGAGCGGCTGACTTGATGGCGATCACCTGGCGGGCTGTGGTTCTCGCTGCTCTCGGCGTCGTCCCGGTGCTCCTCCTACCGGTGACGATCGTCGTGGTCGGGTGGGCCCTGCTCGTCGCGGTGCTGTGCGCGATCGACGTCGGGCTCGCAGCGTCGCCGCGCCAGGTCGCCGTGAGCCGCTCGACCCCGGCGTCGGTGCGGCTGACCGAGCGGACGGCATGCACGCTGACCGTGACCAACCGGTCCGGTCGGCGGCTGCGCGCACTCGTTCGCGACGCCTGGCAGCCCTCGGCGGGGGCGGGCGTCAACCGGCATCGGGTCGACCTCCCGTCGGGTGAGTCGCGCCGGGTCGTGACGGTGCTGGTGCCGACGCGACGCGGGGACCGCCTGGCCGACCGGGTCACGATCCGGTCGTTCGGTCCGATGGGCCTCGCCGCCCGGCAGGTGTCGCTCGCCGTGCCGCGACGCCTGCGGGTGCTCCCGGAGTTCGCCTCCCGCCGCCACCTGCCGAGCCGCCTCGCGCGGCTCCGCGAGCTCGACGGGCGCACCGCGGTGCAGATCCGTGGCGCAGGCACCGAGTTCGACTCGCTGCGCGAGTACGTCATCGGCGACGACGTGCGCTCGATCGACTGGCGCGCGACGGCACGGCGCTCGGAGGTCGTGGTCCGCACCTGGCGACCCGAGCGGGACCGACGCGTGATGATCGTCCTCGACACCTCGCGCACGTCGGCCGCCCGGATCGGCGACCTGCCGCGGATCGACGCCTCGATCGAGGCCGCCCTGCTGCTGTCGGCGCTCGCGGCGCGTGCGGGCGATCGCGTCGACCTCATCGCCTTCGACCGGCGGGTCCGCGCCCAGGTGGCCGGCGCCAGCGGCCCACGGCTGCTGCCCGCCCTGGCCGACGCCCTCGCACCGCTCGAGCCGGCCCTCGTGGAGACCGACTGGCCCGGCGTCGTCGGGGCGATCCAGCAGCGCCTCTCCCAACATGCCCTGGTCGTGCTGCTCAGCGCGCTCGAGCCGGCGGCCGTCGAGAACGGGCTGCTGCCCGTCGTCGGGCCGCTGGCGAAGGACCACACGGTGGTCCTCGCCTCGGTCGCCGACCCCGAGGTCGCCGCGCTGCGCACCGGGCGGGAGACCTCGGCGGACGTCTACGACGCCGCGGCCGCCGAGCGGACCGAGCTCGAGCGGGCCGCGGTGACCGTGCGGCTGCGGCAGCGTGGGGTCGAGGTGGTCGACGCCCTGCCCGACGACCTGGCACCCCGTCTCGCGGACACCTACCTGGCCCTCAAGGCCGCCGGACGGCTGTGACGCGAGAGGATGGTGCCATGACCGGACCGTACCGCCCAGCAGCCGAGCGGCGACGTCGCCAGGTCCGCACGGTCGCGCTCGTGATCGCCGTCGCGATGGTGGCGGTGTTCCTCCTGCCGGTCCTCGGCCTGCTGGGCTGAGCACCGGCCTGCTGGGCTGAGCGACTCGGGCGCCCGGGCGGTCCGTGTCCGCGGGCGCCGGTAGCCTCGCGCCGTGGTGACCCGCCCGAGTCCCGGCGACGACGCGCTGACGCCCGTCGAGCTCAACCGCGCGCTGCTGAGCCGTCAGCACCTGCTGGCCCGTGCGTCGCTGACCGCGGTCCAGGCGGTCCACCACCTCGTGGGGCTGCAGGCGCAGAACCCGTCGTCGCCCTACCCGGCTCTGTGGAGCAGGCTCGCCGGCTTCGGCCCCGAGGAGCTGAGCGAGGCGATGGCGAACCGGACGGTCACCCGGATCGCGGTGATGCGCGGCACCATCCACCTCGTGACGGCCGACGACGCGCTGCTCCTGCCCGCCCTGATCGAGCCGCTGCTCGCCGGTGACCTGAGGCGGAACGCCACCTACGGACCGCCGCTGCGCGAGGTCGACCTGGGCGAGCTGGCCGCCGCGGCTCGCGACCTCCTCGAGTCCGAGCCGATGACACCGGTCGCCCTGGGTAACCGGCTCGCGCAACGCTGGGACACCGACGCGCACGCCCTGGCCTACGCGGCCCGGGGAACCCTGCCGCTGGTCCAGGTGACCCCGCGCGGGCTGTGGGGCCGGTCCGGGGCGACGACCTGGACCACGACCCGCGCGTGGCTCGGCCGGGAGCCGGTCGACCTGTCCGACCCGGACGCGCGGCTCGCGGCGCTCGAGGAGGTCGCGCTGCGGTATCTCGGTGCCTTCGGCCCAGCGAGCGTCGCCGATCTGCAGGCGTGGTGCGGCCTGACCGGGCTGGGCACGGTCCTCGAGCGGCTCCGACCCGGGCTCGTGGTCTTCCGCTGCCCACCGACCCCGTCGGGCCGTCCCGGCCGGGAGCTGTTCGACCTGCCCGACGCCCACCGTCCCGCAGCGGCCGAGACGCCCCCGGTGCGGTTCCTGCCGGACTTCGACAACCTGACCCTGAGCCACGCGGACCGGACGCGCATCGTCACGGACGAGCACCGGCGTCGGCTGGTGACCCCGAACGGCTACTCACCGGGAACCGTGCTGGTCGACGGCATGGTGGCCGGGACCTGGACGATCGAGCGGTCACGGGAGGGCACCGGTCGCGCGGCCACCCGGGCCGCGACGCTGGTCGTCGCGCCGCTCGAGCCGTCGGGCTCGGTGCGCGAGCACCGGGCTGCGGTGCTCGCCGAGGCCGAGGCGCTCGTCCGCCTCATGGCCGACGACGCACACGTCCACGGCGCGCGACTCGCGGCCTGACGGACCTGGGCCCGCTGACGAGCCGGTCAGGGCGGTCAGGCAGCGATCGGCAGCTGGTCGACGTTGTGCTCCGCGCGCAGGTCCCCGGTCTCGCCGCCGAGCACCGCGCGCCGACCGAGGACGAGCACGTAGGCCCAGAACGCGGCCAGCACCACGGTGCCGATCGCGATCTTGAGCCCCCACGGGAGGTCGGACGGGGTCACGAAGCCCTCGACGAGGCCCGAGACGGCCAGCACACCCACCAGCCCGAGGGCGACGGTGAACAGCGCCCTGCCCTCCTCGGACACCGCACGGCCGCGCGGCCGGCCACCGGGGTCGATCACCGTCCAGAAGATCTTCAGACCGGCGGCGCCCGCGACGAAGATCGCCGTGAGCTCCATCAGGCCGTGCGGCAGGATCAGCTGGAAGAACACGTCGAGGCCGCCGTGCAGCGCCATCACCCCACCGGCCGCCCCGACGCCCACGGCGTTCTGCCAGAGCACCATCAGCGGCCAGCCCGTGATGCCGAAGGCGACGCACTGCATGGCGATCCACGCGTTGTTGGTCCAGACCTGCGCAGCGAAGCTCTGGCCGGGGTTGTTCGTGTAGTAGTTCGCGAACTCCTGCTCGGCGTAGGCCTCGAGCTGGCTCGGCGTACCCATGGCGGCCTGCGCCGCCGGATCGGAGTACACGTTGGCGCCCGCGACGACGGCCACCGCGCAGCAGGCCACCGCGATGACGACGGTCCACCAGCGGATCCGGTACAGGGCGGCCGGCAGACTCACGACCAGGAAGCGTGCGGCGTCCGACCACGACGGGTCGTGCGAGCCGGCGATCGCCGCACGTGCGCGGCCGAGGACGTCGGAGAGCTGCGAGACGACCGACGGGTCCGGGGCCACGGACCGCACTGTCGACAGGTGCGTGGCGACCTCCTGGTAGAGCAGGACGATCTCATCGCTCTCGGCACCGGTGAGCCGCCGCTGCTTGGCCAGCTCGTCGAGGCGGGCCCAGGCGGGTCCGTGCACGGCCGAGAACGCGTCGAGGTCCACGGCCGGTAGCCTGCCACACCCGGTCCGGGCGGGATGCGGCCGACCGGCCGTGAGACGGGGTGCCGACGACCGGCCGTGACCAGCCGTGACCAGCCGGACGCGATCAGTAGTCGCCCTGCCAGTTGATCCAGACCTCGACCTCCGAGTCGATCGCTGCCCAGATCCGGATCGGCTGGACCAGTCCGTCAGACCACTGCGCGACACCACGGCAGTCGAGCACGAGCTCCTCGGCAGCGCCGAAGGGCACCTGGGCGGACTCGCGCAGGTCCTCGACGAGCTCGATCTCGGTGATGTCCACGAGCGGCGTCGCAGCCGGGTCCGTGCCGTCGTTCGAGTAGGTCACGGCATCGGCCGCGATCCCGTCGCAGCTCAGGTAGTCGAGACCGGCGACGGCCGCGTCGTTGCGCTGGTTCAGGAAGACCGGGATCGCGATGGCGGCGAGGATCCCGAGCACGACGAGCCCGCCGACGACGGCGAGCACGATGACGGCCGGCGACCAGCCCTTGCGAGGTGCCGGGACGTAGATCGGCGTGAACCCGTACGGCTGCTGCCCGTACGGCCCCTGGGCACCCGGCTGCGGGGCGTACCCCGGCCGGCCGCGACCCACCTCCCAGGGGGCGACGGGTGGACCACCGGCCGGCCCGTAGCCGACCACTGCCGCGGGCAGGCCCGGCGCAGGGGCACCGTCGGGCTGGACGTGCTCCGTCCAGACCGTGCCGTCGAACCAGCGCTGCCGACCAGGTCGCTCGGGGTCCGGGTACCACCCGGCAGGGGTCGTGCTCATCGAACGCTCCTCGGTCGTGGCTGCTGCCTCGCGGGGCATGACGCTTCGGGGCCCACCGTCGCCGTCGACCACCGGCCGGCGGTGCCACCCGTCCCACCAGCCCATCGGCACGTGACGCGAGGTACTCAAGTGCGGCCGCGCTCGCGGACGTCCGGCCACCCCGCGGCGAGCGCGACCTGTGGCAGGATCCCCACGGCGGGGCATCCGGGACCGCAGCGGACCAGGAGCAGGAGGGCATGTGCGGGACGAGATCCTCATCGGCGAGGGCGTCGTCCTCGACGCCCGCCCCGCGTCCTTCGCCACCCGGATGCTTGGCGCGCTGATCGACGTGGCAGCGCTCGTCATCGTCGGGACCGCGGTCCTGGCTCTTGCCGGGAACATCATCGACGAGCTCGACCCGGCTGCCGGCGCGGCGCTGGGGATCACAGCGCTCGTGATCGTCACGATCGTGATCCCGGCCACCGTCGAGACGCTGACCCGCGGGCGGTCCCTCGGCAAGCTCGTGATGGGGATCAGGGTCGTTCGGGACGACGGCGGACCCGTGCGGGCGCGGCACGCGATCATCCGGGCGCTGGTCGGGGTGCTGGAGATGTGGATGACGGCCGGGGGCATCGCCCTGATGACGTCGCTCGCGCACCCCCAGGGCAAGCGGCTCGGCGACCTCCTGGCCGGGACCTACGCGGTGCGCGTGCGCGGCGGCCAGCGGGCCCTGCCGCCCCTGTTCATGCCCCCCGAGCTGGCCGGGTGGGTCCGGGCAGCGGACATCCGCCGCCTGCCGGACGGCGTCGCACTGGCCGCACGCCAGTTCCTCGGCCGCGCCGAGAAGCTGCACCAGGCGTCCCGGGTCCGGCTCGGCACCGAGCTCGCCGCCGAGATCGAGGGCTATGTGGCCCCCGGGCCCCCGCCGGGCACGCACCCCGAACGGTTCCTGGCGGCCGTCCTGACCGAACGGCGTGACCGCGAGTACGCCCATGCGATGCGGGCGGCGAGCATCGCGCGGTCCGAGGCGCTCCTGCTGCACCGGTTGCCGCACGCGGTCCCGGACCCGGTCGACTGAGGTCTCAGCGACCGCTGACCGAGAAGTGCTGGTAGTCGATCGGACTGCTCCAGGCGCCACCCCACTGCCAGCCCGCGGCCGCGAACGCGGTGACGACGGCGTCGTCGGGGTGGATCACCCCGGGCAGATCCGGCCGGCTGGTGAACTCCCGGCCCGCGCGCGGCGCCACGTGTCCACCGACGACGTAGGGGTTCTCGACCGGGTTGACGTCGATCGCCGTGCCGTAGGCGTGCTCCGACCAGGCCGTGCCACCGGTGATCGGCCGGCAGTTGAACGCCGAGGTGTTGTCCGCCGCCATCGACGCGCTGTCGTCGGCGCCGAAGTCGTCGACCAGTCGCATCGAGCTGATCGGGTAGCGGGCCTCGAACAGGGCGGCGAAGACACCGACGATGCCGTCGGCCACGTCGGCGTGCACGACGAGCTCGCCCGTCCGGACGACGCCGTCCGGGTCGACGTGGGCGACCGTCACGTACCGCAGGTCCTCAAGGGGCACCGGGCAGCCCGGCCGCCACGAGGCCGCCATCCGCTCGGCGAGCTCCGGGGTGATCGGCCCCACCGACGAGGCGAACATGGGCACCGGCTCGGCCGCCGAGGCGCGCGGCACCGTGGGTGACACGGTGGGCGGCACGGTGGGCGAGACAGCCGGCGGCACAGTGGGCGAGACAGCCGGCGACACAGCGGGGGCCGCGGTCCGCGACGGCCCCGGACCGGGCTGCGGCGTCGCACACCCGCCGAGCACGAGCATGCCGACGAGGGCCGTGGCCCCGAGCGACAGTCGCATCACCCGAGTATGGCCGGACCGGCCGCGGCCGCAGCCCGACCGGCCCGACCACCGCAACCAGCCCGACCGCCGCGACCACCCCGCCGTCCCGGACCGGTGACCCCCGGTCCGGGAGGCACCGGTCCGGGAGGCACCGGTCCGACGACGGGTGGGGTGGGGGTCAGTAGCGGTAGTGGTCGGCCTTGTAGGGACCGGCCGCGTCGATGCCCAGGTATTCGGCCTGCACCTTGGTCAGCTCGGTCAGGTGCACACCGAGCGCGTCGAGGTGCAGCCTGGCGACCTTCTCGTCGAGGACCTTGGGCAGCCGGTGGACGGCGATCGGGTACTCCTCGCGCCTGGTGAAGAGCTCGATCTGCGCGATCACCTGGTTCGAGAACGAGTTGCTCATCACGAACGACGGGTGGCCCGTCGCGTTGCCGAGGTTGAGCAGGCGCCCCTCGGAGAGCACGATGATCGAGTGCTCCGGCCGATCGGCCGTCGCCGGGAAGATCCACTCGTGCACCTGGGGCTTGATCTCGGTGCGGACGACGCCGGGCACACCGGTGAGGCCGGCGATGTCGATCTCGTTGTCGAAGTGGCCGATGTTGCCGACCACTGCCTTGTCCCGCATGGCGGCCATGTGCTCGGCGGTGATCACGTCGCGGTTGCCCGTCGTGGTGATGAAGAAGTCCGCCTCGGCGACGACATCCTCGATCCGCACGACCTGGTAGCCGTCCATCGCCGCCTGCAGCGCGCAGATCGGGTCGATCTCGCTGACCACGACACGGGCACCCTGACCACGGAACGCCTCCGCCGCACCCTTGCCGACGTCGCCGTAGCCCGCGACGAAGGCGACCTTGCCGCCCATCAGGATGTCGGTCGCCCGGTTGATCCCGTCCGGCAGCGAGTGCCGGATGCCGTACTTGTTGTCGAACTTGGACTTGGTCACCGAGTCGTTGACGTTGATCGCCGGGAACAGCAGCCGGCCGACCTCGGCGAGCTGGTACAGCCGGTGCACACCGGTCGTGGTCTCCTCGGTCACGCCCAGGATGTCGGCCGCGATGCTCGTCCAGCGCTGCGGGTCCAGCGTGATCGACCGACGCAGGACACCGAGGACCAGGTTGTGCTCCTCGGAGTAGCCGGGCTCGCCCGGAGCGCCGTCGGCCGGGACGGCGCCGAGTGACTCGAGCTCGACACCCTTGTGCACCAGGAGCGTCGCATCGCCCCCGTCGTCGAGGATCATGTTCGGCCCCGTGCCGCCGGGCCAGACCAGGATCTGCTCGGTGCAGTCCCAGTACTCGGCGAGGGTCTCGCCCTTCCACGCGAAGATCGGCACGCCCTGGGGGTCCGACGCCGTGCCGTGCGGGCCGACGGCGACGGCCGCAGCAGCCTCGTCCTGGGTCGAGAAGATGTTGCACGAGGCCCAGCGGACCTCGGCGCCGAGGGCCACGAGGGTCTCGATCAGGACGGCGGTCTGGACGGTCATGTGCAGGGAGCCGGTGATGCGGGCGCCGGCGAGGGGCTTCGTCGTGGCGAACTCGTCGCGCAGCGCCATCAGGCCGGGCATCTCGTGCTCGGCGAGGCGGATCTGGTGCCGACCGGACTCGGCGAGCGCAAGGCTGCGGACCTTGTAGCGGCCAGGCTGCTCGTCGAAGGTGGTGGGGGTGCTCGTGGACATGGTCACCTCGGGGTTCGGGGATCGTTCGTGGGCGGACGGGCGCAGGGAACACGGCGGACGAGCCGCCGGACCGCGCCCGACGGCTCGACCTGAGGGTCGACCGTCGGCACCAGTCCGGTGCGCTGCGTCCGTTCGTCGTGCGTTCGTTGCTGGGCGCGGCCCCTCCGGGCCGACGGCATCACCTGCGCCGAGCACGACCATCGTACGGTGCGCACGGCCGGTTCGCCGAGGAGCAGCCCGACCGTCAGGCCGGTCCCGTCCCGTCGCTGCCGTCCGACGCGGCGACGGCCCGCCGCAGATCGGGCTCGAGGTAGATCAGCCCCGCGATCGGTACGGCGGCCCGGACCCGAGCCTCGGCGGCGTCGATCGCCTCGGCGACCTCGGTCGCGGTCTCCGCGACGTCGACCTCGATCTTGGCGGCGACGAGCAGCTCCTCCGGCCCGATGTGCAGGGTGCGCAGGTGGATGACCGACAGCACCCCGTCGCCGAGCAGGGCACCCTCGATCGCGGTGATGTGCTCCGTGCTGGCGGACTCCCCGAGCAGCAGCGACCGCGTCTCGATCGCGAGGATCGCAGCGATGATCACGAGGAGCACGCCGATGCAGGCCGTGCCGGCAGCGTCCCACCGCCCGTCCCCGGTGATCAGGGTCATGCCGACCCCGCCGAGGGCGAGCGTCAGGCCGACGAGTGCGCCGAGGTCCTCGAGCAGGATGACCGGGAGCTCCGGCGCCTTCGCCCCGCGGACGAACCCGATCCAGGTCCGCTTCCCGCGGACGAGGTTCGACTCGACGATCGCCGTCCGGAAGGAGAAGCTCTCCATGGCGATGGCGGCGACGAGGACCACGATCGGCACCCACCACCACCGGCCCTCGAGCCCGTGCGGGTCGGACCACTTGTGCCACGCCTCGTAGAGGGCGAACAGGCCACCGACCGAGAACAGCACGATGGCGACGATGAAGGAGTAGAGGTACCGCTCACGCCCGTAGCCGAACGGGTGCGCCGCGCTGGCCTCCCGCCGCGCGCGCCTGCCCCCCACGAGCAGCAGGATCTGGTTGCCGGAGTCCGCGACCGAGTGCACCGACTCCGCGAGCATCGAGCTCGAGCCGGTCAGGAGGTAGGCGACGAACTTCGTGACAGCGATCCCGAGGTTGGCGGACAACGCGGCGATGATCGCCTTGTTGCCGTGACCGGTGGACACTCAGACCGTCCCGGTGGCAGGTGCGGCCTCGTCGACCAGGAGCACCGGGATGCCCCGGCGCACCGGGTACGCCCGGGCGCAGGCCGCGGACTCGCAGACCAGCTCGGGGCTCCCGTCGGCGGCAGCACGGTCGGCGAGGGTCGACCCGCACGCCGGGCACCGCAGGATCTCGCGGACCCAGGGTTCGAGCGGGAGGACGAGGTCGGCCATGGTCAGCTCCCGTCGGCCGCGGAGTCGGCCCGGACCAGGGCCAGGACGTCGTCCCGCACCTTGGTCATCACGTCGTCGTCGGCCGCCTCGACGTTCAGCCGCAGCAGCGGCTCGGTGTTGGACGGCCGCAGGTTGAACCACCAGCGCGGCTGGTCGTCCCAGTGCGAGACGGTCAGGCCGTCCAGCTCGTCGACCACGACCGGTCCGGCGCCCTGCTGGGTCACGTACGCCTCGACGACGCGCGCACGCGCCGCCGGCACGTCGACCACCCGGGAGTTGATCTCGCCGCTCGCGGCGTACGGCTCGTAGGACTCGGCGAGCCTGCTCAGCGTGACCGGCCCGCCGTCGGCGGACCGCGCGTTGCCGAGGGCAGCCAGCACGTGCATCGCGGCGAGCATCCCGGTGTCGGCGAAGAAGAAGTCGCGGAAGTAGTAGTGCGCGCTGTGCTCACCGCCGAACACGGCGTCCTGCTCGGCCATCTCGGACTTGATGTACGAGTGGCCGACCCGGGTGCGCACGGTCCGGGCGCCGGCGGCCGTGAGCAGCTCCGGCACGATCCTGGAGGTGATCAGGTTGTGGATCACCGTCGGCCGGCGCCCGGCGGCGACCTCGCGGGCCACCTCACGGAGCCCGACGAGTGCGGTGATCGCGGACGGGCTGACCGGCGCGCCGCGCTCGTCGATGACGAAGCAGCGGTCGGCGTCGCCGTCGAAGGCGAGGCCGATGTCGGCGCCGTGCTCGACCACGGCGGCCTGCAGGTCGACCAGGTTCTTCGGCTCGAGCGGGTTGGCCTCGTGGTTGGGGAAGGTGCCGTCGAGCTCGAAGTACAGCGGGACGACGTCGAGCGGCAGTGCCGGCAGCCCACCGGCCGTGCCGAGGACGGCCGGTGCGGTCAGGCCGGCCATGCCGTTACCGGCGTCGACGACGACCTTGAGCGGCCGGATGCCGGACAGGTCGACGAGCCCGCGCAGGAAGTCGGCGTACTCGCCGAGCATCTCGCGCTCGGTCACCTCGCCGCGCCCCTCGGCCAGCACCGGGACGCCGGTGGCGAGGTACTGCGACGAGAGGTCGCGGACAGCCGAGAGTCCGGTGTCCTGGCCGACCGGCCGCGCGCCGGAGCGGCACATCTTGATGCCGTTGTACCGGGCCGGGTTGTGGCTCGCGGTGAACATCGCACCGGGGACGCCGAGCGCGCCCGAGGCGTGGTAGAGGCCATCCGTCGAGCAGAGCCCGATGAGCTCGACGTCGACGCCGCGCCCGGTCACGCCCTCGGCGAAGGCAGCGCCGAGCTCAGGACCGGACGGCCGCATGTCTCTGCCGATGACGACGAACGGACGACCGGTGTCCGGGTGGACGACCGCGTCGGCGCCGTCCGCGAGCACGACGACCTCGGCGAAGGCAGCGCCGATGGCCCGCGCGACGTCGGGGCTGAACTGGTCCGGGACGACGCCACGGACGTCATAGGCCTTGATCAGGCCGGTGAGGTCGGGCAGGTCGTCGGCGTGCGGAGCGGTGGTCTCGGGCGTAGTCGTCACGGCGGCAGCCTAGTGAGTCCAGGCGCCTGGGGGTGCCTCGAGGTCGACCAGCGGCGTCCGGGACGGGGTCTCAGCGGGGCTTGCGGGCCGAGCGAGCGAGCACCGACTCGATCGGGATGCTGGTCCAGACCCCGTCCTCGGCTGCGGTCAGCCACTCCCGGCGCTCGCATCGCTGGCAGGACATGAAGATCACGTCCGTGCCGTCGGTCAGGACCACCGGCAGTCGGGTCAACGCCTCGCTCCCGCAGGTCGAGCACCGATCGGGGTCCGCTGCGCGCGTCGCATCCCCACCGTCCGCCGGACGCACCGCTGTCAGACGCCCTCGCCGCGCAGGACCCGCAGGTGGCCGCGACGCGCGATCTCGGTGCCGGCGGGCTCGGGCAGGACCTCGGCACGTCGTGGACGACCGGCCTCCCGGACGGCCTCCGCCAGCGCCACCAGGTCGTCGGGCGTCGGACCGGTCGGGATGAACTCCGGGGTGAGGCGGACGACCTCCCAGCCACGTGGCGCGGTCAACCGGCCGGCGTGCTCGCTGCACAAGTCGTAGGAGTGCGGCTCGGCGAGCTGGGCGAGCGGTCCGAGGACCGCTGTGGAGTCCGAGTACACGTAGGTGAGCGTCGCGACGGCAGGCCGACCGCAGGCGCTGCGGGAACACTGCCGTCCTGATCTCACAGCTCCCGAGGGTACCTGTGCCCACCGACACCCTGTCCACACCACGCCGCCGCCCGACCGGCGGCACCGACCGGCCGCACCGGCCGCACCGGCCACCACACCGACGTGGCGCCGGTCCACGCCGGTCCGTCGCGTCGTACAGTGGCGCCGTGAGCAGCATCCCCGCACGCCGGAACCCGGCCGACGGCCAGGCCGCACTCGCACCCCGCCGCCGTGACCGTCGGGGACGTGGCCTGCGCGGCCCGCTCGTCCCGCCCGCCCTGCCGGCGTACCGCACCCGGGCCGAGCGGTTCGACGACCACGTGCTCGGCGCCGTCGAGCGGCTCGAGCGCCGATGGGCCCGTCAGCTCGAGGGCACCGAGTTCGCCGTCGAGGAGGTCCCGCCCTCGCACCCCGCACCGTGGGAGCACGGCGGCGTCCCGCTCGGCCGCTACTTCCCCGCGGACGCCGGGATGCCCGCGCGGATCGTCGTCTACCGGCGACCGGTGGAGACCCGGGCCGTGGACGAGACGGACCTCGCCGACCTCGTGCGCGACGTCCTGGTCGAGCAGGTCGCCCACCTCCTGGCACGGCCACCGGAGGACGTGGACCCGGGGTATCGGGTCTGAGCCCGGCACCGGGAGACGCGACTAGGGTTGTGCCCACCATGAGCACGCCCGAGCGCACATCCCTGAGAGTCGTGTGCGTGACGTACAACCCCGGGCCGGAGCTCGCCGACTTCGCGCGGTCGCTCCGCTCGGCCACCACGACGGCCGACGTCGAGCTCGTGCTCGTCGAGAACGGGACCGACCACGCACGGGTCACCGCGGTGGCCCACGAGCACGGCGCGGTGCTCCTCGACGCGGGCGGCAACCTCGGCTACGGGCGCGCAGCCAACCTGGGGGCCCGGGGCGCGCAGCAGCCGTGGCTCGTGGTGGTCAACCCGGACATCGTCTGGCACGACGGCTCGCTCGACGTGCTGCTCGCAGCCGCGGCCCGGCACCCGGAGGCCGGCGCGTTCGGTCCGGCGCTCCTCAACCCGGACGGGACGCGGTACCCGTCGGCCCGCGAGCTGCCCTCGCTGACCCAGGGCGTGGGCCACGCACTCCTCGGCCGGATCTGGCCCACGAACCCGTGGACCGTCGCCTACCAGCGGCGTCAGGAGGCCGTGACGACCGCCGAACGCCCGGCCGGATGGCTCTCCGGCGCCTGCCTGCTCCTGCGTCGCGAGGCGTTCGAGCAGGTCGGCGGCTTCGACGAGGGCTACTTCATGTTCTTCGAGGACCTGGACCTCGGCGAACGGCTCGGGCGGGCGGGATGGGCCAACGTGCACGTCCCGGCTGCCGAGGTCACCCACGTCGGGGGAACCTCCTGGCGTGAGCGGCCGGCGTCGATGATCCGCGCGCACCACGCGAGCGCGGCCCGCTACCTGTGCCGGCGGTACGACCGCTGGTACCACTGGCCGGTCCGCACCGCGGTGCGCGCTGGCCTTGCGGTCCGCCAGGCGTTCGAGCTGCGCAACGCCCGCTGAGCTCGGCCCGCTGAGCAACGCCCGCCGAGCTCGTCTCAGCGCACCCGCACCGGCACCTCGGCCCGGACCACCTGGGGCGCGACCGGCGTCAGGACCGAGACCAGGTCGCCGGCGGCGTCCGGCGTCACCAGGACGGCAGCCCAGGTCAGCCGCGGGTCTGCGGTCCGGAGCACGACGCCGGCCGGGTGGGCGAGCTCGGCCGGCGTGGCGGCGCCCGCTGCGTCGTCCGCCCGGTCGAGCAGGGCATCGAGCGGGAGCGCCGTCGTCGTGCCGGCCGGGATGCTCAGGCTCCGTTCGCCGAGCACGGCACCGTCAGCGCCGATCACCACGAGGGTCGCCTCGGCCGGGCCCTGCAGCGCCGGGTCCGGGACGGCCGCGACGAGCAGCCGTCCCAGGGAGCCGGCCGGCAGCGCCAGCAGGCCCGCACCGGTCGGCGCGCTCGCCGCCCAGGCCCGCTCGAGCGGGCGATCCTCCGACGACCCGTCGTCGGGCCCGCCGACGCCGGCCCCACGGGTGAGCAGGGCGCCGGCGACGACCGGGACGTCGGCGTCGACCACGACCGTGTAGTCGCCTGCGGGCAGGCCGCCGAGCGGGACGTCGAGCACGGCGCCCGCCTCGAGCGAGACCGAGGCCGTGCCCGGCAGCGTCACGGGACCCTGCGCCCCGAGCAACGTGATCGCGGCGGACCCGGGTTCTGCTCCCGGCACCAGGAGGCGAAGCACCGAGGTGTCGACGCCGTCCGCCGCGGTCTGCATGACCGAGAGCCCTGGCACGACCTGGTGGGTGGCCGGCGCCTGGCCGGCGACGACGAGGTCGACCCCCGCCGGGACGAGGCCACGGAGCTCGCTGTCCTGCAGGTAGGCGGTCACCAGCCCGCCCGAGGACGTGACCCGGGCGACGATGCGCCGCTGCTCGGCTGCGACGCCCTCGAGCAGGACGACGCGCTCCTGTCCCGCCGGGACGAGGTACTCGGGCGACCCTGCCGGCTCCACCGCACCGGACGGTCCCCACAGCTCCAGCCTGACGAGAGCCGGGGTCCGGCCCGGGTTCTGCAGCACGAGCCGGCTGCTCGAGCCGAGCGAGGTGCTCCCACCGACGAGCCAGGTCTCGGTGCCCGGCCGCTGGCACGACGCTGCGGCGAGGCCGCGCAGGTCACCCTCCGCGGTGCGCGAGGAGACGGCACCGGCGACCCACGCGGGCACGGCGCCCCGTGGCTCACCGCGGACGACGACGGCCCCCGTCAGGTTCCCGATGCCCGCGGCTGCCGCAGCTCCCACCGGTTCGAGCACCGCCAGGGCGGCAGCGGTCGCGTCGAGCGGGTCCAGCGTGCCGGTCGCGGCAGGATCGCCGGCGCTGGTCTCCTCACCCGGCGTCGTGGCCGACGGGGCCGCGGTGATCGCCTGCAGGCGCGCGACGGTCTCCCCCGGCGCCGGGTCGAACTGCGGGTCGTACACGACGTCGCCGCCCGCCTCGGGCTCGGTCGGCACCCGCGTCGTCCCGGGGCAGGCCACGACGGCGGTCGGGGCGGGCACCTCGACGAGCAGCGGCGGTACGGGGACCTGCGCCGGGACCGGCTCGACGGTCGCCATGGCGACGACGGCCGCCGTGACCCCGAGGACGAGCACCGCGGATCCGGCCCTGGCCAGGAGCGAGCGGACGCGCACGGCGCGCCGGACCGGTGGCCGGCTCTCGGTCGGCTCGGTCGTTTCGGTCGGCTCGGTCGGCTCTGTCATCGCTGACCTCCTCGGCGCCGTCGGACCGGCAGTGCGAGCAGGACGGTGACCAGCATGACGGCTCCCTGCAGTGCGAGCCACGGCGTGCGCCCCGGCACCGAGTGGGCGACCACGAGGTGGCCGCCGGCCGGGCCGATCTCGAAGGCCTGCTGCCAGCCGGTCTCGACGGCCCGCAGCGGCCGGCCGTCGAGGGTGGCCCGCCACCCCGCGTCCGAACGCTCGGCAAGGATCACCAGGCGCTGCCCGTCGCCTGCGGGCACGTCGGTGTCGATCCGGCCGTCCTGCGCCGCGATCGGCCCGAGCAGACCGTCCTCGGCGGACCCGGCAGACACCAGCCGGGCCCAGGCCACCGTGGACCCGAGGTCACCGGCGGCAACCCGCCAGATGACGCCCGACTCGGTCTCGGTCGCCCGCTCGAGGCCCGCGGTGGAGTCCAGCCGACCGACGACGGCCGATCGAGCGGCCTCGTCCTGCGCCCCGGGGCCGGTCCCGACCGGCGGGACCAGGACGGCACCCACCCCCAGTCGGGCCAGCCGGACGACGACGTCGGCATCGGCGCCGCTGGTCAGGCGGGCCGCGAGGTCGGCGACCTCCGTCTCGGCGGCGTCCGCCACGGCGGCCGTGGCGTCGCCGTAGGCACCGGTCACGTCGCGCACGGCGGTCGCCCGGGACAGGTCGGTCAGCTGGATGCCGTCGCGGCGGAGCAACGTCGCCCGGACCTGCCCGTCCAGGTCCGTCTCGAGCTCCAGGACCCGGCTGTCGTCCGGCGAGGACTGCATCTGACCGCCGACCGCCGGCACGACGGGGAGCTCCGACGTGGTCATCGCGAGCCCGTCACCCACCCGGGCGTCCCAGGTCCAGGCGGCCAGGGTCAGCAGCGGACCGAGCACGGCGAGCAGTCCGACGGAGCCGGCGCAGACCTGCCGCCAGCCGAACGTGTGCCCGGCCATCGTCGCCCGCAGACCGGTCGCCCCGACGAGCGCGGCGGTGAGGAGCCCCGCGAGGGCGAGGCTGACCCCCGGTCCGCTCCACGCGGTCGCCAGGACGCCGTCCGCCACGCCCACCTCGACGCGCGCGGCCACCACGGCTGCAGCCAGCCCGCAGGCCGCCACGAGCCAGCCGGCCCGCACCGCACGGCCGGCCCGGCCGGCGACAAGCAGGGCGAGCACGGCAACGGCGACGACGACCCCGGTCGCGACGAACGGCGCGACAGCCGCCACCGGATCGGGCAGGTCGATCCACGGGGGCGGGGTCACGGGCCAGCCGAGCAGCTGCTGCCAGCCGGGCGCACCCTGCCCGACCAGCGGGAGCCCGGGATCGGCCACGAGCAGCCGCCAGCCGCCCCGCGACCAGGTCCCGACCGCCTCGGCGATCATCGGGCCCTGCACCGCGAGCGACGGCAGCACGACCCAGGCCAGCCGCCGTCGACGGCTGACCGTCACGGCCACCGCGGCGAGGGCGACCAGGCCGAACGGCAGCAGCACCGGCGCCGCGGCCGTGACCAGGGCGAGCGCCAGCCCGGCACCGGCCGCGGCAGCGAGCGATGCCTCCGCGGTGCGGACGACCGTCGTGCGCACCGGAACGCTCACCTGGTGCCCCTCCCGCAGCGCGCCGACGAGTCCGGACTCCACGGCGTCGACCCGGGCGACCCCGAGACCTCGCGCGACCCCGAGCACGACCCACGGCAGGGCCGCATGAGCCAGGACGCCACCGAGGCGGACCTGGCCGAGCCCGAGCAGCAGCGCAGGTGCACCGACCCAGACGAGCGTGGCCCACGCGCGCAGGCCGATCGACCGGGTCGCCGCACCGGCGGCGAACCACGCGCCGAGCGCCGCGAGGACGATCGAGCCGAGGAGCAGTACGGCGACCGCACCCCCGACGCTGCCGGTCACCGCGATCAGCGGGGCGAGTGCGACCAGGATCGGGTCCGTCGGGCCCGGCTCCCCCAGCCCGGCAGCGACCCAGCCCGAGGTGACCGTCGACCAGACCTCGCCCAGCCCGGCGTCGCCGTACGCCAGCGTCCCACCGGTGAGCCGCGCGCCACCGGCGACCTGGGTCAGCACCGGGCCGAGGACGGCGATGCTCAGCGCGGCAGCGAGCACGAGCACTGTCGCCAGCCCCACGCGACGCCGGCTGCGCAGCGCCGCGAGCTCGGCGAGCTCGAGCTCGCTCGGCGCCTGGCGGATGCGCCTGCGCTCCGCGGCGGCGAGGCTGCGGTCCCGCGCGACGCCGACGACCTCACGCCACGTGACCTGGAGGGGTCGCAGCGACCTGCGCGCCATCCGCCTGGTCGTCGCAGCGGTACGACGCGCACGCAGCAGGCGGGCCGGACGCGCCAGCACGGCCCAGGGTGCGAGGAGCTCCGCGACGACCAGGTGCGGCTCCTTGGTCACGAAGCGGCCCAGCGCGCGCGCGACGGAGCTGACCACCGCGACCACCGCGACCAGGGGCACCAGGGCCGCCGGCACGCCGACGAGCTGGGCGTGCACGAACGCCTCCCGACGTGCCTGGCTCGAGCGGCGGGCGTCCCAGCCGGGTCGGTCGACCGTCGCCCCACCGACCGGCACGGCGAGCGAGGCCTGGGCGTGCCGCACGACGGCCCGCGGCACGACGACGACGCGATGACCGGCGAGCCGCGCCCGACGGGACAGGTCCAGGCCGTCGCCGTAGGGGCCGAGCGCCGGGTCGGGTCCGCCGAGCGCGTCCCAGACGTCGCGGCGCACGAGCGCCCCGGCCAGTCCGACGGCCAGGACGTCCTCGCGCCCGTCGTGCTGCCCCTGGTCGACCTCCGGCTCGTCCAGCCCGGTCATCCGGCGCCCGAACCGTGAGGTCGTCAGCCCCACCTCGAGCACGCGCACGGGATCCGCCCAGGACTGCTGCTTGCAGCCGGCGATCGCGACGGACGGGGCGATCTCCACGGCACGCAGCAGCTCGGCCAGTGCGGTCGGCTCGGGGGCGCTGTCGTCGTGCAGGAGCCAGAGCCAGCCGCGGGCGTCGTGGCCGGCGCCCGGCGACGGCTCGCCGGCAGCGGTCACGGACGGTGCCTGCGCCAGCCCGCTGCGGACCGCATCACCGAAGGTCCGCGCGTCGGGGGTGGCAAGGACCGCCGCGCGCTCCGGATCGGGCGGTCCTGCCGACCATCGCGCGGCCAGCAGCTCCGCGAGGTCGGCCTCGGGTGCCGACGCGCCGGCGTCGATGACGAGGACCTGCTGGGGTGCCCGGGTCTGTGCGGCCAGTGCCGCGAGCGTCGGTTCGAGGTACTCGGTGTGGCCACGGGTCACCACGACGGCCGTGACCTGGACCGTGCGGGGTCGGGCGTAGCCGCCGACCGTCTCCGCGCGCGCCTCAGTCATCGGGTCCCATCATGCGCCAGATGGCGCAGTCAGACGACGCGCTTCTTGAGCTTGCGCCGCTCGCGCTCCGACAGACCGCCCCAGATGCCGAAGCGCTCGTCGTTGGCCAGCGCGTACTCGAGGCACTCGGCCTGGACCTCGCAACCCGTGCAGACCTTCTTGGCCTCCCGGGTCGAGCCGCCCTTCTCGGGGAAGAACGCCTCGGGGTCCGTCTGAGCGCACAGTGCACGCTCCTGCCAGCCCATCGTGGCGTCGTCGTCGGCCGTCCCGAACAGCGGGAGGACCGGGGCGACGCCCCCGGGGCGTGCCTGATCGGTAGGGAACGCTGCGTCGTCGTTGAGCAAGTTCCACATGTCCAGAGCCTCCGTGCCCGCCTCGGTGCCCCTGAGGGTCTCCGCCTGCTGCCTGCGCCGTCCGTACCTGCGCCTCGGGTGCGATGCGCAGTGTTGTGATGCGCTGTCCCGGGCTTCGCCGGGAGAACTGCATTGATGGAATTACACGCGTGTCGTTCCCGATAGTCAAGCCGAGATGTGTTAGATCGCGCGCTCGGCGGGGTCGGTAGCGGGTGAAATCCGGGCAGGTGCCCCGAACCGCCGGTCCCCGGGCCCCTCGACGCGCTTCTGGCGCTGGACGGACGCCCTCGACGGGACCGCACTCTCCTACGCTTGCCCGGTGGCATCTCGACCCTCCCGCGTCCCCGTCCCGGCGCTCCTTGCACGCCTGACGGCCGATCCGGGACGCCCCCGGCTGACCTGGTACGGCTCCGGCGGCGAGCGCATCGAGCTGTCCGGCCACGTGCTGGACAACTGGGTGACCAAGACGGTGAACCTGCTCGTCGAGGAGTACGAGGCGGGCCCGGGCACCCGGGTCCTGGTCGACCTCCCGGCGCACTGGCGCGCCGTGGTGTGGTCGCTCGCGGTCTGGCGCGTCGGCGCGACTGTCGTGCTGCTCGAGGGCGAGGACCTCACCGTCGCAGCCGGCTGCGACGTCGTGGTCACCCACCGGCCCACGGCCTTCGGCCAGACCGTCCACCCGGCCGACCTCGTGGCGGTCGCGCTGCCGGCCCTCGCACGTGCCTTCGACGGCGACCTCCCGGTCGGCGCGACCGATGCCGCCGCCGCCGTGATGACCTACGGCGACGTGCTCACCTGGGTGCCGGAGCCCGACCCGGCGGCGGACGCCCTGGTGCTCGGCGGTCGGTCCGTCGCCCACCAGGACCTCCTGGACTGGGCGGCGGCCGGTCACCACCCCGCGTGGGCCCCGGCCGACACCTCCGGCACCAGGTCGCCGCGGCTCCTGATCGAGCCGCCGGACGGCGCGGGCGGCCGGACGCTCGCCACAGTCCTGGCCGCCGTCCTCTCGGCCTACGGCTCGGACGGCTCGGTCGTGCTGCTCGCGGCCGATGTCGTCGTCGAGCTGGCCACCGACGCCGAGCGTCGTCGCCGGCTCGTCGAGGGTGAGCGGGTCACCAGCGACTGATCGCGACCGGCCCCGGGGCGGTCACCAGCTCGTGACCCTGGCGGCCAGCGCCTCGTCGCCGATCGCCGCCCGCAGCTCGACCAGCCGGGCCGGGTCGACGATCACCACGACGTCCGGGTCGCCGACGAGGATCGATGAGGCGACCACGGCGACCTCCTGCGGTGTCGCGGTCGGGGCGAGGAGCATCTTGAGGACCTCGTTCGACTGATCCGTCCAGCGTCCGGCGAGCGCGTTGTACCACTGCCCCGCGGTGACCGGGTTGATCCCCACGTCGGCCGGGTGCACGAGGAAGACGTGCCGCCGGTCCGGGGCGAGCGTCGCGTCGACCGCTGCGAAGAGCTGTCCGGTGACCGGTGACGGATCGTTCGACACCGCGGTGAGCTCGGCGCGGACCTCCAGCCCCGGTGGGACGAGGTCGACGCCCCCGAGGGCGGCACCGGGCACGGTCAGCCCGTACAGCTGCGTGGCCGCGAGGGTGGCGACCCCGGCACCGGCCCAGGCCCACGACGGCCGGGAGACCAGACCCCACCGGGCGGGCAGCAGCCACGCCGCGGCGATCGCGCCGATCACCAACGAGACCAGCGCCAGGGCGATCGCGAACTTCCAGAAGTAGTAGCCGAGCGGGAGCCCGGCACGCAGCTGCAGCCAGGCGATCCCGAGCGCGCAGGCGAGACCGACGACCGGGACGGATGCCGACGCCACCACCCGCAGGACGTCGGGCCGGCGGTGCGCGGCACGACGGCGCATGCGCCAGAGCAGCACGGCGCACACGACACCGGCGAGCAGCGGGGGGCCGATCAGCAGCCGCAGCTGTGGTGCGCTCACGGAGCCCTGGATCACGAGCACCTCGGTCACCGGCTGACCGACGACCATCGCGACGGCGACCCCGATGCCCAGGCCCGTGGCGACGATCACCGCGACGCTCGCCAGCCACGCCCGCCTGGTCGCCAGGAACCGGCGGCGCCGGCCGGGCAGGAGCAGCACCACGACGGCCGGCAGGGCCATCGTCAGCAGCAGGACCCAGCCGTGCGCGATGCCGACCAGGGCACCACCGATGGCCGCCAGGTGCAGCGGCAGCGGTCCCTTGTCGAGCGGGACGACCAGCAGCGGGAGGCAGGCCAGGAGCACACAGGCGAGAGCGAAGTTGGGGAATCCGTCGCTCAGCAGGCGCGATCCGGGGCCCAGCAGGAAGCCGCCGGCGGCGACCATCACGACCGGGGCCGCGACCAGCGGCCGGCGACGCAGCCTCGGCAGCGCGCACACGCCGGCGGCCAGCACGGTCGCGGAGATCACGGCGAGCAGGCCGAGCGCCTGACCGTAGAGCAGGACCTCGGCGCCCGCCGAGCCCACCTCGTCCCCGGCCTGGACCTCCATCAACGTCGCAGCCAGTGCGTGGAACCCGTGCGGGTAGCGCGCATAGGACCAGGTGTCGCCGAGCAGCGCCGGTCCGAGGGCCCCGATGCCGACCCCGTGGGTGCGCATCATGTGGACCATGTCGTAGTGCGCCGAGTGGTCCCAGCCGTGCATGAGCATCGCCAGCGCGCCGTCCGGCGAGGGTGCGCGCAGCCACGGCCGGACGACGAACGCCGCGGCCAGGGCGACGACGAGGGGCAGCGCGTCGACCGATCGGACCCGCGGCAGCAGGCGGTCGGCCCGAGCTGCCCGGCCGGGACCGCTGAACACCCAGCCGGCCAGGCCGGCCGTCACGCCCGCCAGCAGCAGCGAGGCCCGGCCGACCTCGGGCGCGGGCACCGGGAGCCACCACAGCACCGGGACCCAGCCGAGGGCCAGGGTGCCCATGACCAGGACGCGGCGGGACATCTCACGCGAGGTCGGGACGGCGAGCAGGGCGATCACCAGGACGGTCAGCGCCAGGCGGCCCTCGAGCAGGTGCAGCCACCGCGCGAGCAGGACGACGGTCGCGGTGAGGCCCGCGGCGACGACGCCCTCGGCAACCCTCGGCCAGGTGCGGCCGGACGGGTGGCTCACGGGCGGGACCTGGGGGCAAACCTGAGCACGGCGTCCTCGTCGGTCGGGGGTCAAGGGACGCCGCCGATGGTATCCACCCGCGCTGAGGACTCCCGGGAGGCGATGGTCCCTGACCCTGGTTTCGTCTGCGTGCCGCGGTGGGCCACACTGGGTGACCATGCGCGGAATCATCCTGGCCGGCGGCTCCGGAACCCGGCTGCACCCGATCACCCTCGGTGTCAGCAAGCAGCTCGTCCCGGTGTACGACAAGCCGATGATCTACTACCCGTTGTCCACGTTGATCCTCGCGGGGATCCGGGACGTCCTGATCATCACGACCCCGCACGACGCCGAGCAGTTCCATCGCCTGCTGGGTGACGGCTCGCAGTTCGGGATCTCGATCAGCTACACGGTCCAGGCCGAGCCGAACGGGCTCGCGCAGGCGTTCGTGCTCGGCGCGGACTTCGTCGGCGGGGACTCGGCGGCCCTCGTCCTGGGCGACAACATCTTCTACGGTCCCGGCCTCGGCGCGAAGCTGTCCCGGTTCGAGGGCATCGACGGCGGCGCCGTCTTCGCCTACCGCGTCGCCGACCCCACCCAGTACGGCGTCGTCGAGTTCGACGAGAGCGGCCGGGCGCTGTCCCTCGAGGAGAAGCCGACCCGGCCGAGGTCGAGCTACGCCGTGCCCGGCCTCTACTTCTACGACAACGACGTCGTCGCGATCGCCCGGGACCTCAAGCCCTCGGCCCGCGGCGAGTACGAGATCACCGACGTCAACCGCACGTACCTCGAGCAGGGGCGCCTGCAGGTCGAGGTGCTGCCCCGGGGCACGGCGTGGCTGGACACCGGCACGTTCGACTCGCTGCTCGAGGCGTCCGACTACGTCCGCACGATCGAGCACCGGCAGGGCCTGAAGATCGGCTCACCCGAGGAGACCGCCTGGCGGCGGGGCTTCCTGTCCGACGACGACCTGCGTGACCGGGCCGAGAAGCTCGTCAAGTCCGGCTACGGGACCTACCTGCTCGGTCTGCTCGACCAGGCTCGCTGAGGCTCGACCGGGTGCCCTGAGCCTCGACCGGGTCAGCCGTCGCGGGCGGCGCGCAGCAGCGCGGTCTGCCGCGGGTAGGGCAGTGACGGGACCCAGCCCCAGATCCTGCGCACCTGCAGGCCGCTGCCCTCGATGCCCTGGCGGTAGCGCGGTCGCTGCGAGTCGTCGAACACGATGATCCCGCCGGGTGCAAGGAACGGCAGGGCCACCTGGCAGCACGCGACGCGCGCCCGGCCGTCGACGACGATCAGGTCGAACTGGCCACCGACCGTCTCGATCGTCCGGGCGTAGTCCGTGTAGTCCACGCTGTCCTCGCCCTTGCGGCCGGACCGGGTCACCGGGTCCGGGGACGCTTGCGCCGCGACCTCGAGCAGCTCGACCTTCTCGGTGAGCCCGGCCTGCGCCAGGACCCGGCGCATCACCTCGGCGAAGCCGGCATGGTGCTCGACGCTGTGCACCTCACCACTGCGGTTGCCGAGCCAGACGCTGCTCGCACCCGACCCGTACTCGAAGACCCGCGCCGCACCGCCACGTGCCGCAAGATGGCGCTCGACGACCCTGGTCGCCCCATAGGTCCACCACGGGATGTCGAGGTGCACGAGGTCGTCGACGTCGTGGATCGCGAACAGGGTGCGCAGGCGCCCGGCGGGGCTCGTCGGCCGCACGACGTAGGCGCGGTCGAGGCGGTCGAGCAGACCGATCCGCTGCGCTCCGGAGCGCGTGGCCCGGGCCGTCCGCACGTAGATGCTCCGGAGAACGGGCCCCGCCTTGGCCACTGCAGCACTTCCTTGCGCGTCGGATTCTGACTACCTCGGGCTTCTGGTCATCGTACGGGGGGCCGCTCGTGGCTCGCGACCCGTGGCGTCACCGGACGTGCCGGTATCCTGCACGCGTGCGCCGCAAGACTGCAGTCCGCGCGGCCTTCCTCCTGGTGGCCGTCGCTCTGCTGATCGTCACCGTGGCCCGCGAGCGCGACGCGATCGGCGCAGCCCTGGGCCGCCTCGACCCTTGGGCCGTCGTGCTCAGTGCCGCGGGGCTGCTCGTCGGCCTGCTGGCGCAGATGCTCTCCTGGCGCTCGCTGTTCGGCGGCGGCGGCGTGGCCGCGCCACCGCTCCGGACGGCGGGGCGGATCTACTTCCTCGGGCAGCTCGGCAAGTACGTCCCGGGCAGCGTCTGGGCCCTGATCGCCCAGGCCGAGCTCGGCAAGGACCACCACATCGGGCGCGCACGCAGCGCCGTGGTGGCGCTCGGCGCGCTGATGGTCCTGGTCGTCGTCGGCGGGACGATCGGCGCGGCGGGGCTCGCGGCGGGCTCGGCCGGCTCGTTGCGCACCTACTGGTGGGCCCTGCTCGCGGTCCCCGTCGGCGTGACGGTGCTCTGGCCACCCGTGTTCAACCGCCTCGTCGCGCTCGGCCTGCGCGCGGCACGCCGGGTCGGGCCGGCGCCGACGATCAGCGGCGGTGCGCTGCTGCGGTCGAGCGCCTGGGCCGTGGTGATGTGGCTGGCGTTCGGTGCGCACGCCTGGTTCATCGCCGCACCGCTCGGCGCTGCGGGCCCGCGTGACGTCGCGACGGTCGTCGGCGCCTTCGCGCTGGCCTGGGTGGTCGGCTTCCTGGTGATCATCGCCCCGGCGGGCGCCGGGCCGCGGGAGGCTGCGCTCGTCCTGGCCCTCGCCCCGGTGATGGGTTCCGCCGACGCGCTGGTCGTCGCCCTGGTCAGTCGCGTCCTGATGGTGCTCGGCGACGGCGCCGCGGCGCTGGCGTTCGCGCGGTGTCGCACGGTCGCCACGGCGCCCGACGACCTGCCTGGCACCACGGCGGGCGGCTAGGCCAGGACGGTGGCCGCTGCGGCCGCCCAGCGGGCAGCCCACGGTCCGATCGCCGCGACGCCTGCGGCCGCAAGGGCGTCGTGCCCGAGGACCGAGTACGACGGGCGCGCGGCCGCCCGGACGTAGCCGTCGCTCGAGGTCGGCCGCACGATCGCGCCGTCCATCCCCGCGGCCTCCACGGCTGCGGTGGCGAAGCCGTGCCAGGACGTCTGGCCGGACGACGTGCCGTGGTACGTCCCGCTCGGTGCCTGCGCCACGACGAGGCGGTGCACGAGATCCGCGAGGTCGACCGTCCAGGTCGGCTGGCCCACCTGGTCCGCGACGACGTCGAGGGTGCCCCGCTCCCGCGCGACCCGGACGATCGTCTTCGGGAAGCACGGACCGTGGGCGCCGTACAGCCAGGCCGTCCGGACCACGAGGTGGTCGGGGCACTCGGCACGGACGGCCCACTCCCCTGCGACCTTGGTCCGGCCGTAGGCCGAGGCGGGGGCCGGCGCACCGTCCTCCGGGTACGGCGACGACGCGGAGCCCGCGAAGACGTAGTCGGTCGAGATCTGCACGATCCGCGCGCCGGCCAGCCGGGCGGCGCGAGCGACGTTGGCTGCCCCGACCGCGTTGACGGCGAAGGCCGCGGCCTCGTCCTCCTCGGCCCGGTCCACGGCGGTGTAGGCGGCGCAGTTGACCACGACGTCGACACCCTCGGCGATCCCTGCGGACGCCGCTGCGTCCGTGATGTCGACGGTGTCCCGGTCCACCGCACGGACCGTCTCGCCGCGTTCCTCGAGCATCGCGGTGAGGTCCTGCCCGAGCATGCCGCCCGCTCCTACGACCAACCAGCGCACGCCATCTCCCGTCATCGTCCCTGCCGTCGTCCTGCCGTCGTCCCGCCGGCACGAACCCGGTCAGACTAGCCGGGTCGGTAGGCTGGACCGCCGCCCCGCACCACCGAGAGGACCGACATGACCTACCGCGAGCTTGCCGTCCCGGGGGCCTGGGAGATCACCCCGGTCCAGCACGGCGACCCCCGCGGAGTCTTCCTCGAGTACTTCCAGGGCGGTCCGTTCCGCGCCGCGACCGGGCACGACCTGGACCTTCAGCAGGCCAACTGCTCGGTCTCGGCTGCCGGTGTGCTGCGCGGCATCCACTACGCCGACGTGCCGCCCGGTCAGGCCAAGTACGTGACCTGCCCCAAGGGCGCGGTGCTCGACGTCGTGGTCGACATCCGGGTCGGCTCGCCGACCTTCGGGACCTGGGACAGCGTGCTGCTCGACGACGTCGACCGTCGCGCGATCTACCTCAGCGAGGGCCTCGGCCACGCCTTCCTGTCGCTCGAGGACGACTCGACGGTGCTCTACCTGTGCTCGACCGGCTACTCCCCCGGACGCGAGCACGGCATCCACCCGCTCGACACCGAGATCGGGATCGTGTGGCCGACGACGGCGCGCGACGGCTCGCCGATCACCCTGCAGCTGTCGACCAAGGACCTGGCCGCACCGACCGTGGCCCAGGCCGTCGCGCAGGGTGTCCTGCCCCGCTACGACGACGTGCTCGCCTACGTCGACTCGCTGCCGAACAGCACGTTGAACGGGTAGCTCGCCGTCGGTGGTCAACCGCGAAGGCCGGTGTTGAGCCTTGCAGCCTGTCGGGTCAGGTGGTCGCGTTCTTGGATGTTGGCCGCCTGCCTGGCGGCTTCGCCGTAAAGGCGTGCGGCGGTCGCCACGTCCCCGTCCCGCTCGTGCAGGTAGGCAGCGACCGCGGCATGGCGCGGCAAGGTCGGGTCGAGGTTCGCCAAGGCGGCCAGGCCTGCTCGCGGTCCGTCGGCCTCGCCGACGGCCACGGCACGGTTGAGGCGGGCGACCGGGCTACCGGTCAGCCGCACCAGCTCGTCGTACCACTCGACGATCTGCACCCAGTCGGTCTCCTCGGCCGTCCGGGCGTCGGCGTGGAGAGCCGCGATCGCCGCCTGGGCCTGGAACTCGCCGATCCGGTCCCGGGCGAGGGCTGTTTGTATCATCTCGACGCCCTCGGCGATCAGCCGGGTGTCCCAGAGGTTGCGGTCCTGCTGCGCGAGCGGCACGAGACTGCCGTCGCGGTGGGTACGTGCGGAGCGCCGGGCGTGGTGGAGAAGCATCAGAGCCAGGAGCCCGGCGACCTCCTCGTGGTCGATCGAAGCGGCCAGCTGGCGGGTCAGCCGGATGGCCTCCGCGGCGAGGTCGAGGTCGCCCGAGTAGCCCTCGTTGAAGACGAGGTACAAGACGCGCAGGACCGTGGCAACGTCGCCGGGCTGGTCGAACCGGACCTCCGAGACGGTCCTCTTGGCCCGGCTGATCCGCTGCGCCATGGTCGCCTCCGGCACGAGGTAGGCCTGCGCGATCTGACGTGTGGTCAAGCCGCCGACGGCCCGCAGGGTGAGTGCGACCGCCGACGTCGGCGTGAGGGACGGCTGAGCGCAGAGGAAGTAGAGCTGCAGGGTGTCGTCCACCGACGCGCCGGGACCGGGTGCCGGCTGCTCCTCGACGAGCTCCTCGCGTCTGCGGCGGGAGGCATCGGCGCGGGCGGCGTCGAGGAACTTCCGCCAGGCCACGGTGACCAGCCAGCCCTTCGGGTCCCGCGGTGGCTCGGTCGCCCAGAGTCGCACCGCTTCGACCAGGGCGTCCTGGACGGCGTCCTCGGCCGCCGCGAAGTCGGCTCCGCGGCGCACGAGGACCCCGATCACCGACGGCGTGAGAGCCCGGAGTCGGTGCTCGTCCAGTGACGTCACTCTGTGACGGTGGTCGGTACGGTCAGGAACGGGCGCAGCTCCAGCCACTCATGGATTGGCTTTCCGCCTGCCCCTGGAGCCGCCGACAGCTCGCCGGCCAGCTCGACTGCGCGGTCGTAGCTGTCGACGTCGATCACCATCCAGCCGGCGATCAGGTCCTTGGTCTCCGCGAAGGGGCCGTCGGTCACCGGCGGTCGCCCCTCGCCGTCGTAGCGGACGAAGGTGCCTTCCGGGGAGAGCGCTTGACCGTCGACGAACTCGCCGGTGCCCTCAAGCCGGGTAGCGAAGTCGTGCATGTACTGCATGTGGGCGGCGATCTCCTCCTCAGTCCACCGGTCCATCGGTACGTCGTTCACCGGCGTCGGGGCGCCGCGGTAGTGCTTGAGCAACAGGTACTTGGCCATCGTGTTCTCCTCGATGCGGTGCGGCCCATGGTGGCCGCGTTCGCTCCAGGGACGAAGCCGTTCCTCGGTTCTCGACACAGTGTCGCGAGGACCTTCCGTTCGTCCGCTCACCCTCAGCACGTCATGTCGTCAGTCCGATCATCGGCACAAGCGCCGACAGCGGCATGTGCGTGCATCGACCCCGTGCACCGCTAGCGTCGGGTCGCATGATCGTATGGCTCAACGGCACCCACGGCGCAGGCAAGACGACGACCAGCGCACTCGTCCAGCAGCTGATCCCGGACTCGCGGGTGTTCGACGCCGAGAAGGTCGGCGAGATGCTCATGGACATCACGCCGGGACTGCCCGAGACGGACAACTTCCAGCACTGGCCGCCGTGGCGGCCGCTCGTGGTCGAGACCGCCCGCCGCATACTCGACTACACCGGCGGCACTCTGGTGATGCCGATGACCGTCCTGGTCGAGCAGTACTGGCGCGAGATCAGCACGGGCCTCGCCCACCATGCCATCCCGGTACGGCACTTCGTCCTCCACGCCGACCAGGACACCCTCCGCGGGCGCATCGAGGGCGACGCGCTCCTCGGCCCCTCCCTGTTCCGCCTCCAGTACCTCGAGCCCTACGCCGAGGCCGCCCGCACCTGGCTGCACGACGAGGCCGAGGTCATCGACACCACGGACCTCACGCCCGCCCAGGCCGCCCTGCAGATCGCAGACGCCGTCAACAGCTGAGGGCGGTGCACGGACAACGGGCAAGGCGATGGCTCGCGCAGCCGTCGAGCCTCGGCATGCCGCAGGCCCCGGCGTCTGGCATCGTCGGATCATGGATCGCTCGGGTGAACGCGACACGACGGCGGGGACCGGCGCCCGCCAGGTGCTGTTCGTCCAAGGGGGTGGCGCGGGCACCCATGACGAGTGGGACAACGTCCTGGTCGACAGCCTGAGGACGGGTCTGGGACCCGGGCACGAGGTCCGCTACCCGCGGATGCCGCAGGAGGACGACCCGAGCTACCCGCGGTGGAGCGCCGCGATCTGGCGCGAGCTGGCAGACCTCGACGAGGGTGCGGTCGTGGCGGGTCACTCGGTCGGCGGGACGATCCTGGTGCAGGCGCTTGCCGAGCGCCCACCGGAACGCAGGCTCGCGGCAATCGTGCTGATCGCCGCCCCGTTCGTCGGCCAGGGCGGGTGGCCCGGCGACGACTTCGAGTTCTCCGGCGACCTCGGCGACCGGTTGCCGCCAGGCGTTCCGGTGCACGTGTTCCACGGAGCCCAGGACGCGACGGCCCCACCCACCCACGCCGAGCTCTACGCCGATGCGATCCCCCGGGCGCAGGTGCACGTGCTCTCCGGGCGAGACCACCAGCTCAACGGCGACCTCAGCGAGGTGGCTCATGCGATCCGCGGGCATCTGGTGCCGGACGGGACCCGCAGCTAGGTCGCGCGGCCATCGCAGGACCACGCATCCCACCGAGCCGTCCGCGGTAACCTGGCGCCCGATCCCACCGCCCTGGCCCGGTCTGCTTGCGACACGGGGCGGGGGTCCCACGCCCGACCGGTCCCGGGCGGCCACGGGACGGCGCGCTGCGCCGCAGTCGCGGTGCGGATGCTGCGAAGGAGGAGATGTGGCACGACCAGGCCAACGTGGGTCCGGTGGCGCGCGCACCGACCTCGGCGCCCAGCGCCGCCGCGCCCCGCGTCCCGCCGAGCAGGGGATCATCCCGGTGCTCGCCGAGGTCGCCCGCGAGGTCGACCGCGCTGTGCAGCGACCGCCGACACGCCCGGCGGTGCGCACGAAGTTCCAGGTCGTGGCGCTGCTCGTGCGAGAGGAGCGGGCCCGGGTGATGGCCGACGGCGGCCCGACCGAGTCGCGGCGCGCCAAGCAGCTGAAGCGGCTCGACGGGGTGGCGACGCTGCTGGCCAGGACCGCCGCCCGGGACACCTCGCTGCTCGAGCTGCTCGCCGAGGATGCCCGGGTCTCCGACGCGGCGCGCGCCTTCAAGGCGACAGTGATGCGCGCCGGCGGACTGGAGCCGCCCGAGGAGCCCGCACCCGTCGCGCCGGCCGCGCCGGTGCCCGGTGCCGAGAATCAGGTGGTGCCCCGGTCGGTGATCTCGCGCCAGCTCGCGAACCCCTTCCTCGCGCCGGACTTCGAGGCCGCGGCCGAGCGGACCGCTACGCGGGCCCGCCGACTGGCCGGCTGGGAGCTGCTCGAGCCGCTCTTCCGGTCCTTCGAGTACGGCGCCACCGGCGCACCCGCCTGCATGCCGCTGCCCGAGGCCCGCTCGGTGTCCGTTCCCCACGGCCGGGAGCTGATGCCGCACCAGGCCCAGGTCGTGGCGGCCACCGCTCGCGGGCATCGCACGTTCCTGCTCGCCGACGAGCCCGGGCTCGGCAAGACCGCCCAGGCGCTGCTCGCCGCCCAGGTTGCCGACGCCTACCCGCTGCTGGTCGTGGTGCCCAACGTGGTGAAGACCAACTGGGCGCACGAGGTCGGGCTGTGGACGCCGCAGCGCCGGCCCACGGTGGTCCATGGCGACGGCGACCGGGTCGACGGGTTCGCGGACATCGTGATCGTGAACTACGAGCTCCTGGATCGGCACGTCGGTTGGCTCGGCGACCTCGGCTTCCGCGGCATGGTCGTCGACGAGGCGCACTTCATCAAGAACAGGAGCTCCCAACGCTCCAAGCACGTCCTTGCGCTCTCCGAGCGGATCCGCGCCCGAACCGCCCGGCCGCTGCTGATGGCGCTCACCGGCACCCCGCTGATCAACGACATCGAGGACTTCCGGGCGATCTGGCAGTTCCTCGGCTGGATCGACGACACCAAGCCGCTCGGCGCGCTGCTGACCGCCCTCGAGAAGACCGGGCTCACCCCGGCCGACCCGGGGTTCTACACCGCCGCCCGGGCCAGCGTGATCGACATGGGCATCGTGCGTCGCCGCAAGGTCGACGTGGCCGCGGACATCCCCGCCCGCCGGGTGGCGGACCTGCCGGTCGAGCTCGACGGCGCCGCCGGCCGCTCGATCCGCGCCGCGGAGGCCGCGCTCGCCCGTCGGCTGGTCAAGCGCTACCGGTCCGCCGTCGAGGCGCGTGGCGGCGCCGTCGGGGACGGGATCGACCACGATCTCGCTCGCCGGGTGGCGGCGGTGGAGCTCAAGGACGCGAGCTCGAAGGCCAGCGGCGAGAACGTGTTCACGATGGTTCGCCGGATCGGCCAGGCCAAGGCCGGGCTGGCCGCCGACTACGCCGCGCAGCTCGCGCGCAACGTCGGCAAGGTGGTGTTCTTCGCCAAGCACGTCGACGTGATGGACCAGGCCGAGCAGACCTTTGCCGACCGCGGCATCCGCTACGCCTCGATCCGCGGCGACCAGACGCCCAAGGTGCGCGAGAAGAACATCGCGGCGTTCACAGGCGACCCTGACGTGTCGATCGTGGTGTGCTCCCTGGTGGCCGCGGGCGTGGGGCTGAACCTTCAGGTCGCCTCCAACCTGGTGCTGGCCGAGCTGTCCTGGACCCACGCCGAGCAGACCCAGGCCATCGACCGGGTCCACCGGATCGGCCAGGCCGAGCCCGTCACCGCGTGGCGGATCATCGCCGCGCAGACCATCGACGCCAAGATCGCCGAGCTGATCGACAGCAAGTCGGGGCTGGCCGCCCGGGCGCTGGACGGGGCGAAGGACGAGGACGTCTCATCGTCCACGGACGTGCAGCTCGAAACCCTGGTCGCGCTGCTCACCGACGCGCTCGCCGCCGAGGACGTGGCCTGAGCCACCCGACGACCACCGCGCTGGACCGCCGGCGTCAGGCGCTGCGCAGCACCAGCAGGAACTGCCCACCGCCGGACTCGACCTGCGTCGTGACGGCCAGCTCGGGAGAGAAGCGCGACAACCGGTCGACCAGCCAGGCGGCGGCGAGGTCGGCGTCCGCACGGCTCGGGCAGCGCGCCACCACCTCACGCCCTCCCTTGCGCCCGAGGCGCTCGACGGTCGCCACGATCGGTGCGGGGTCGACGACGAAGATCTCGGGCGACCACGGCACCACTGGCTTGACCGCCCCCTTGCGGGTGTTGCAGGCGCGGTGGGCGAGCCGCTCGATGCCTGCTGCGGCCTTCTTGGACTTGGCGACGCCGAGGTCGACGCTCGGGCCGCGGTCGGAGTTGACCGAGGCCTCGGGGTCCACCGGTTCATCGCACAGCCAGCAGCGCCACGCGTCCCGGTCGCCGACCACGTTCAGATTGCTCATGCGCGCACCGTAGCCCGGCAGCCCGGCCCACTGCAGCGGGTACTGCCGCGGGCACCTCTGCGGGCACTGCCGCCCGCGACGCACGGGCAGTGACCGCGCACCAGGGCCGAACCCACCCTTGACAAGAATTCCTGTCAATGGCACGGTGACGTTCATGCAGGACGTCGAGGTCATCGAGAGCGCGGAGGCAGCCGCCTCGGCGCTGGATCCGGTCCGGGCCCGGCTGCTCGGCGAGCTGGCCGTCCCGGCCTCCGCCGCCGGGCTCGCCGCCAGGGTCGGCATCGCGCGTCAGAAGGTCAACTACCACCTCAAGGCGCTCGAGGCGCACGGCCTGGTGGAGCTGTCCGAGGAGCGCCGGCACGGGGGCATCACCGAGCGCGTGCTGCAGGCGTCGGCGGCGTCGTACGTCGTGTCGCCGGCGGCCCTCAGCGCGTCCGCCGCCGACCCGGACGCCAACGCCGACCACCTGTCGGCGGGCTACCTCGTCGCACTGGCCGGTCGGCTGGTGCGCGAGGTCGGTGCCATGACGCGCCGAGCCGGCGCGTCCGGGAAGCGCCTGCCGACGCTGACCATCGACACGCAGATCGGCTTCCGGTCGGCCGCCGACCGGGCTGCCTTCGCGGACGACCTGACCGCCGCGGTGCTCGACCTGGTCGCTCGCTACCACCAAGACGACGGGCGCCCGCACCGGCTCGTCGTCGCCGCCCACCCCCTTCCTGACGCCCACCCCCTTCCTGAGGAGAGCTCATGAGCACGACCCCGAACGTCCCGTACCGGCTGGAGTTCAGCGTCGAGGTCCCGGGCACCCCGGAGCAGGTCTGGCAAGCCATCGCCACCGCCAAGGGCATGAGCGCCTGGTTCCTGCCGACCGAGATGGAGGAGCGCGAGGGCGGCTCCCTGCACTTCACCATGGGTCCCGAGATGGGCTCGGACGGCCAGGTCACCGGCTGGGACCCGCCGCACCGCATCGTCTACGAGGAGGACTGGGCCGCCCTCATGGGCAAGGACCCGGATGCGCTCAGCCCGCTGACGTCGGAGTTCCTCGTCGAGGCGCAGTCCGGCGGCACCTGCGTCGTGCGCGTCACCAGCAGTGGCTTCGGGACCGGCGCCGCCTGGGAGTCGGAGTTCTGGGACGACATGGGCCCCCAGTGGATGCCGTTCTTCGACAACCTGCGCCTCTACCTGGCGCACTTCCCCGGCCAGGAGGCCACGCAGTTGGAGGTCACCGCCTCCCACCCCTGCGACGCGGCGGCGCTCTGGTCGACCTTGCACGACGCGCTCGGGCTGGGCGACGAGGGCGCGACGGTCGAGGTGCGCGGCGCCACCGGCACGGTCGAGCGGGTCGGCGAGCGGCAGACGCTGGTCCGGCTCACCGCGCCGCTGCCCGGGATGCTCAGCGTCTTCGCGTACGGCCGGGGCGACGGCGAGGCGACGGCAGGCGTACGGGCGTACCTGTTCTCCGCCGACGCGGCGGACTACGTGCGGCGCGAGGAGCCGGCCTGGCAGGCCTGGCTGCAGGGGCTCTCGGTCCGGGCCTGACCTACCGGTCAGGACCGTCCCATCCGGATGCGGCAGTCGGCTCGCCGACGCGGTCCGCTCGCGGGACGAGGCCGTAGAACATCAGTCCGGAGTTGAGGTCAGTTGGCCAAGAAGATGTCGTGCTCCGCGCACTCAGCGGGGACTGTGACGCCACCTACTCTGTACGGACCAGGTTCGACATTGCTGGACGAGCGCTCCGAGACGAACCCGCCTCCCACCCGGACTTCGTCGCCGAGAGCGAACGTGCCGTAGCCCGGGATGTCGATGGTCAGCGGGTCTTCCTTGACGACTTCCGTCCCGTGAGGCCATACGATGATCGACCCGAAGGCCCCCAGGCACCCGCCGACCACCTCGATGCGGCCCTCTCCGAGCGCCTCCATCCCACCGCGAGTGCGCTCGGAAACCAGGACGGTGACATCCTCCGCCGAGATGACGTGACCCCCGCATGCCGAGAGAAGGATCCCCCCGAGCGCCACGGCGAGGTAGGCGACGATCAACCGTGTTCGCATGGCTCGCCCTCCGCAACTCGACACCAGCCTGACGGTGGGGCTACTCATCGGGCGCGGATCTGGCGCCGAGTGGCGATGCGGACGGCGGCCGCCATGCCGCCATCGCCGTAGGTGGCTTCCTCGATCGGCACGTCGTCCCTCAGACTCATCAGGTGCTCCCAGTCGCTCAAGCGTCGCGTTGACGCGGCCTCTTGAGCCAACAGAACCTCTCGCAGGTGCCGATCGAACAGCGGCCGGTGCCGGTCGATGATCTGGCCGTAGAGCTCGAGCCGCTGGTCCATGCTGCGCATGTTGAGCGAGTCGGGTGCGGTGCGGTACTCGACGAGCAGTTGAGGCACGATCTCGATGCGGCCGCCAGAGCTGAGGAGTCGGAGGAAGAAGTCCCAGTCCTCGAAGCCGGACCGCATCTGCTCGTCGTAGCCGCCAGCTTCCCTCCAACGTGCGCGGCGCAAGAGCACTGCGGACGGACACGCGTTGCGGTGCAGGAAGGCCGCTGCGTCGCCACCCGGGGGTCGGGCGACGGCCCGCACCACGCCGTGCATCTGCAGCCACGAGGAGGCCGCTACGACATCGGGGTCGTTTTCGAGGACGGCCGCGGTCGCCTCGACGAAGGTCGGGGCGAGACGATCGTCACCGTCGAGGACGACCGCGAACTCCGTGCCGAGGGCACCAAGACCGGTATTGCGTGCCGCGCTCACACCACCGTTGGGGCGGTGCACGACACGAGCAAGTCCTTGGTGCTCCAGTGCTGCCAGCATCCGCAGCGAGGCGGCATCGGTCGAACCGTCGTCGACGACAACCAGGTCCGCCACACCGCGGGACTGACGCCTCACCGATTGGACCGCTTCCAGAACCAGGTCCCCCTGGTTGAAAGCTGTGACCACCACTCCGACTTCCACCACGAACGAATCGTATGGCTGAGCTCGACCTCCAGCGGTGACGTTCAGCACTCAGAGGACGACGCCCGCTCATCGGCACGAGCGCGGATCGCGGCTATGACCGGACACCGCAAACACGCGGTTCCAGGGCTGGCTGGACAAGAGCCCGAGCTCGCCTTCGAACACTGTCAGGAACGCTCACCCCGCTGGCCACGTCAAGCCGGGCGGCGGGCAATCAGCGAGAACATCAACGGCATGTCGGGTGCACCCGGAGGAAGTCTCCACCCGTCGTCGGCCCGGGTCATGCTCGGCAGCGCCCTCCACGGCATGGACCGGTGCTCGTCGAACGCCTCGATGCGGAGGCCTCCATCCAGGACTGCAGTGAGGATCTCGCCGAGGTGGTGCGGCCACTGGTAGGTCACGCTGTTGTCCATGACCGTGTTGCTGGCGTAGGTGACGCCGTCGTCGAACATCTTCGGTTCACCCGTCGCGAAGTACGGCTCACCGACGATCAGCAGGTCGTCGTCGCGCTGGAACTCCATCGCATTGAGCATCGGGTGTGCGTCGTATACCAGGACCACTCCACCAGGTCGCAGCAGCCGGGCCACCGCCCGGGCCCACGAACCCAGGTCACCAAGCCACGCCAGGACACCGACCGAGGTGAAGGCGACGTCAAACTGCCGGCCCAGCACGTCAGGGGCATCCTCATTCGCGCACTGCACGAATGATGCGCCCGTCACGCCGGCACGTCGGGCCAAGTCGCGCGCGGCCTCGATCGAGGCGCCGGACAGGTCAGTGCCGACCACGCGGGCACCGCGTCGGGCGAAGCTGATGGTGTCGGTACCGATGTGGCACTGGAGGTGCACCATATCCACCCCAGTGAATGAAGCGCCTGGGACGTAGGGCGCGAGCAATTCCGCTTCCTTGGCCGCCCACACTGCAGTCGGGTCATCTGCAAAGGCCTCAGCGCCGTAAGCGTCCAGGTGATCCGCAACGCGCTCGTCCCAGTTCCGCATGTTGACACTTACGTAGTCGGCGTCCACGGTCCTACCTCCATCAAGCAGCGCATCAGCATCTCGGCGGCAATCTACTATGGCGCTCGCCGTCACTCGCCGGGTCGCCAGGCCGGACGACAGATCGACGTCGACCTGGCCGTCCTCGCGACTGCTGAACCGGGCATCCATGCTCGGCACTGTGCCATCCGCTCATCGGCAGTAGCGCTCGCAGCGGCATGAGCGCGCGTCCGTCATGATCAGTGAGTGGACGAGGTGGTGGCCCGGTGGGAACCAGGTACACCAGCGACCTGGTGCCGCCGACACCAGCAACGGTGCCCTCGTGAGCCGCCACCAGGAACAGTCTGCGCAGCGGGGGGATGCTTCGGGCGGCCACCGTCCGTGGCAGCTGAGCAGGAAGGCTGGCGTCGACCGGGTCAGCCCTCTGCCACGGCAATGAACAAGGTCATCGTCGCGAAGAATGGCTGGGTCCACAGGTCGTTGAGCCAGTCGTCGGCGGTCTCCCGATCCAGGAAACCGGCCGAGACAGCTCTCTGGGTGACTCGGCCAATACCGAGGATCTCGTCAGCCGACCTCACATCGTCGAACACACTCGACACGGGGATCACGTGGGTCGTGGCGAAGCCGGCCGAAGTGGCGAGGCGAGTGAGTTGGCGGCCGATGGTGGAGTTGCGGACCACGGAGTCGGTCACGAACGACCGGTAGGCCCTCATGGCTCCCGCGTCGGGGCAGTCAATCACGAGGGTGTCGTAGTCGGGCTCAGCGAAGACCGCACGACCGTCTGCCTTCAACACGCGCCGAGCCTCCGCGATAACGCCAACCGGATTCGCAACGTGCTGCAGCACCCGGTCCGTATGTACGCGATCGACGCTCGCGTCGGCCAGGTCAAGTTCATGGATGTCGGCTTGCCGGACAACGACCCACGGGCTCGCAGCCAGAGAACGAGTCGCGGCACGTACTGCGTCCTCGTCATGATCGAGCCCGAGGACCGTGCCCGTGGGTCCAGTGGCTTCCGCGAAGTCCGCGAGATCGGTGCCCGGCCCACAACCGAGATCGACGACCGACTGACCGGTTCCGATCTTGAGTCGCTCAAGAGCCATCGACTTGTAGGCGCGGCCGACGCCCGAACGCGCTACGCGCTCCAGATAGTCGACCGGTGCAGTGCGTAGATAGTCCACTTCGGGCATGTGGTCGAGTCTGTCGTGTGCCGTCTCGGGTGTGCAAGCATCAACCGGGCAACGCATCCGGAACTCGGCACGAGCGCGGACTGCGGCCATGACCGTGCAAAGCGATATCGCCGTGCCGGGCCGCGGCAGAACCGGGCGAAGGACGGACCGCCGACGGTCGGCGACGCCCGGCCCTGCTCCTCGGCGGCGGGCTCAGCGATCTCACGTTCGTGGTGTTGCCGGTAGCGGCGCGACGCTGCACGCTGTAGCCCTCGTCCGGACGGAGGGCACCATGGGCAAGCTGATCTACGCGGCCAACATCTCGCTCGACGGATTCCTGGAGGACGAGACGGGTTCGTTCGACTGGTCCGTGCCTGACGAGGACGTGCACGCGTTCTGGAACGAGCACGAGCGGCACATCGGCACGTCGCTCTACGGGCGACGCATGTACGAGACGATGCGCGTCTGGGAGAGCGACGACTGGTTGACGAACGAGCCCCCGGTGGTCCGCCAGTACGCCAACATCTGGCGTGACGCCGACAAGATCGTCTACTCCTCCTCCCTTACCGACGTCTCGACCGCGCGCACGACGATCGAGCGGACGTTCGAGCCCGAGGCGGTGCGACGGCTCAAGGAGACCTCCGGCTCGGACCTGAGCATCGGAGGCGCGGGGATCGCGGCGGAGGCCTTCCGGCACGGTCTGGTCGACGAGACCGTGCTGCTGCTCTGCCCGGTGCTCGTGGGCGGCGGCAAGCCGGCGCTGCCTCGGGGCGTACGACTCGACCTCGAGCTGCTGGACCACCGACGATTCGACAACGGCGTCATCTACGTGCGCCACGCGGTCCGGAATCCCGCCTGACACCTGCGGCGCCGGGCGGCGGCGTCCGTTCGTCCGTTGCGCGGAAGGTGCCGCTGCAACGTCAGTGGGGCGCTGCGCGCGGACGAGCATGCACGTCGCGGACAACCACGCCGATCGCGTACCCGCCCTGGGTCCTCAGGGGCTACTGGCCTTAGGCAGCCTTGATCACCGCGCTCAGCGGCAGCCTCGTAGCGGCCCGGCCCCTGTTCCGCATGCTTCTCCGCCGATGCAGCGTCCACCGACCGCGTGCCTCACGCTGAGCCGACGCCGCACCGAACGGTGCGGTGCCGCTCGGCGACCAAGCGGACAGCGACATGGCCGGCCGTTTCGGCGGCATGACCGGCCGAGGGTAGCCGCCCTCGCCCCGGCTATGAGCGGGCGCCAACCTACGCGGCGGCTGGCGGCGTGTCGTCATTGCCACGGTGTCGAAACTGGCAGGCCGTGTCGACGTTGCGCTGGTACGGTCGCGCCTCGTGAGTACCGGGTCGAAGCTGTTGGTGATTGGCGGGCGCTCGGGCGTGGGGAAGTCGTCCGTGGCGTTCGCGCTTCACGACCAGCTCGCCGCTGAACGTGTTCGGCACGCCGTCATTGAGGGTGACGCGCTGGATCTGGCGTGGCCGGCGCCGTGGCAGCACCGCCTGGCCGAGCGCAACCTGGCTGCTGTGTGGATGAACTACCGCGCGCTCGGGTATCGCCGACTGGTCTACACCAACACGATGAGCGTGCTGCACGCGGGCGAGCTCGCGGCGGCTATGGGGGACGACCCCGTCGTGACCGCGATCCTGCTGACCGCGGACGACTCGACTGCTCGTGCCCGGCTCGCCCGCCGTGAGCACGGCGACTCCCTTGCCGTGCACGTCCAGCGGTCCGACGCTGCCGCGCGTGTTCTCGAGGAGAGCCTTCCCCTCGACGTGCACCGGTTGTCCACGGATGGGCGCGACGCGGTTCACGTCGCGCGGGAGATCCGAGGTCTTTGGCTCGGGTAGTGGGTGGTGAACGCCGGGCGGGCCGCCGTGCAGCCGAGACCGGTCGTTGTCGTGGGCCGCGCCTTCGAACGCCGCGCGCAGCGGCGGTGCCCTGGCATCGGCAGGGTCGCGCGGCCAGCGGATCCGTGCGTAGTACGGCCGCGTGGGTCGATGGTCCCGTCAGGCCGCGGGCGCTGGTCGCTTGAGCAGCAAACCCATTCCACCCGTGAACGTGATCCCGGCAATCGACGGCGCCCGGGCCACCTCGGCGAATCCATGGCGGGCGTGGAGGTCCAGCGACGCGCGGTTGATCACGTTGACCACGCTCCATGCCTCTTCGTGCAACCGGTCGAGGTGGCCGAGCTCGAAGGCCAGCACCCGCTCGCCGACCCGGCGCCGCCGCCAGCTCGGCACGACAGTGATCCCCGAGACGTACCAGCCCCTGGGCGAGTCGGCATGCTCGGGCCAGACCATGACGGCGGAGGTGCCCACCACCTGCCCGTGGCCTTCGGCCACGACATGGAACGCGTCGGCGCGCGCGAGCCGTGCCACGACCTTGTCGAGGTACTCCGGGGGACGCGGCTCACGCGTGGCGTCCACCGCGACGATCGCGGCTGCGTCCTCGGATTGAGCTTGCCGAACCATGACCGAGGCGTCTTCGAATCCGTGCACGTGTGGGTCGTACTCAGCGAAGCGAGACACGACCACCAACCATGCCATCTGCGGCATGTCCGTGCGGCGTCGTGGCGTCGTCAGGAGGCGTTTGTCAGACGGCGCACGACGTACTGGTTGAGGCTCAGGTGCTCCTGGGCGGCTTCCATCGCGAGCTTGCGGTGGAGCTGTTCGCCGATGCGGAGGTTGAACTTGCCGGAGTAGGCGCGCGAGGACAGGGGCTCGGGTACCGCCTCGTGGTTGTCGCCCATGTCCTGGACGGCTTCGGCGACGATCTCGCGCAGTCCGCCCAGGGCGCCCTCTTGGGTGTCGGCGAGCCAGGAAAGGGACGGCAGCTCCAGGCAGGTGGCGACGTACTCCTGGTCCTCGGCGGACCAGGTGACCCGGTAGGTGTATCGGGTGGTGATGTCGGCGCTGTTCGTGATGCTCATTCCTCTCCCTCCTTCTTCTCGATCGCGGCGAGGACCTGCCTGACTTGGTAGGCCTTCGCCTGTCCGTGGTCGTTCTGGATGTTGACCCGCGGATCGCCGGGCCAGGGGGTCTTGAACACTGCGTGCGAGCCGCTGCCCGTTCGTGGTGGACCGAAGTAGTGCTCGCACACCTTGGCAAGATCGTCGTAGCGGATGCCGCGTGGGTTGGCGCGCATCGCGGCGATGATCTTCGCTACAGACGGCAACAACATGGTACCGCCCGCGGTACCATCTGCCAACACCCCAGCACCAACGATTGGTGTGAGTGCCCGCTAGGTTCCGGAGGCCATGTAGGCGGCGAGGATGTCGTTGGGGTGGCGGTCCAGGGTGGTGCGCGCTCGGTCGTAGCGCATGGTCGTGCGCGGGTCGGCGTGCCGGGCGGCGATCTGCACATCACGCAGGTCGACACCGGCGTCGAGCATCGTGGTGACGTAGGTGCGGCGCAGCATGTGCGGGTGCATTCGGGCCACCCGGATCCCGGCCCCACTGGCGAGGCGGCGGAGTGTCAGGCCCGTCGCTCCGGCAGCATCTGATGCGCCCACTCCACAGGTCGGGGACCTCCACCCGACCGGGAGCCTCTACGAGGTAGAGCGCGGTCCGTGGGGTGCGCTCCTCAGCGTCAGCGATCGTGGTGCTGGTGCCGTCCTTGTCCTCGAGGTACCTCCACGTGGCGCTCCCCACCGAAGCAAGCTGATGAGCGGACGCTCGTCCTGGCCGGCTCCGTCCGGCTCAACGCAGACGAGCGAGATCCCGTCGGATGTAGCGCAGGTGCGCCCACTCCTCTTCCAAGATCACCCGGATGCAGTCACCGACGCTGGGACGCCAGTCACCGCCGGCCCCAGGGGTTCTCGCGTTCCTCCGCGAGCAGCTCCGCCGTGGCTGTGGCCAGGAAGTCGGTCACCAGCCGCTGTCGCTCGGCACGCACCGCGAGGATCTCCTCGTGGGCCGGCGGGTCCACGCGGAAGACCGACATGTCGAAGCCCATCTCGGCCGCCCCGGTGAAGATCTGGCCGATCTCGTGGAACGGCTGCTGGATCCGCAGGATCCCACCGCGCAGCCAGGCGTCGGTCGCCAGGACGAGGTGCCGCAGGGTCTGGGCCAAGAACCACTCGTCCTCGACGTGGGCGTCCACCAGGTCTGGCGGCGTGTCCGCCACGGTCGTCTCAGGCCTGCTGCTGGGCCTGCTCGTAGGCCTCGATGTGCACCCGCGCGGCCTCCTGCCAGGTGAAGCCGGCGGCCCGCGCGACGGCCGCGGCAGCGAGCGTCGCGCGCCGGTCCGCGTCGACGAGCAGGGCCCCGAGGCCGGCGGCGATGCTCTGCTCGTCCGTCCCGCAGTAGGCGACCGCCTCGCCGCCGACCTCCGGCAGCGAGAGCTCGCGCGTCGTGAGCACGGCCGCCCCGCACGCCATCGCCTCCAGGACCGGCAGGCCGAACCCCTCGCCGAGGCTCGGGTAGGCCAGGACCTGCGCCCCGGACAGGAAGCCCGCGAGGTCGTCGAGCGGCAGGTAGCCGGTCCGCACCAGCCGCAGGCCCTGCGGGACCGCCGCGACGGCGGGCTCGACGGCGTCGTCCCAGCCTGGACCGCCGGCCAGGACGAGCGCCGGCGGGTCGTCGAGCCGGTCCGCGACCTGGGCCCAGGCCCTGATCAGCGCGGGCACGTTCTTGCGCGGCTCGAGCGTGCCGAGGAAGGCGACGTACGGCTGGTCGCCCAGCCCGAGGGATGCGCGGACCCGCTGCTGCTCCGCGGTGCCCACCGGGTGGAACACCTCGGTGTCCACACCGTGGAAGGCCACGTGGAAGCGTTCGGGCTGCCCGCCGGCGAAGCGGAGCACCTCGTCGCGCGTGGCGGCGGACGGCACGACCAGGGCCGCGGCTCGTCGCACCGCCGACCTGATGGCGGCCCGGAAGAATCGGGCCTTGACCGGCGAGTGCAGCTCGGGGTGGCTGAAGAACGTGGCGTCGTGCAGGGTCGCCACCACCGGGACGCCCGCGTACCGGGGTGTCGTGTAGTGCGGGCTGTGCAGCACCTGCACCCGGGTCGAGCGCACCAGGCGGGGCAGGCCGACCTGCTCCCAGGCCATCCGCACCGGACGCCGGGCGGCGGTGCCAGGAGTCGCCACGACCTCGGCGCCCGGGACGAGGGCCGAGGTCGAGGCTGCGTCCCGCTCCTGGCAGGCGACGACGAGGTCCACGCCCTGCGCCGCGAGCGCCGGCAGCAGGGCGTCGACGTACCGGCCCACCCCGCCGCGGTCGGCGGGGATGGCTGTCGCGTCGAGGAGGAGTCGCACCGTCAGATCGTAGGTGCGTACCCGACGCCGCCGGTCGTGGCGGCGTCGGGTACGGCCCGGTCAGGGCTGGTTGTAGTACTCGTCGCTGGCGATGATCCCGCCGATGATCTCCTCGACGCGGTGACCGTTCTGGATCGCGCTGACCCAGCCCGCCGCACCGGTCGGGTCGATGCCGCGGCTCAGCAGGTGCACGTAGTGGCCGTTGACGACGGTCGTCAGGTGCTCGGTGGAGATCAGGAAGCCCATCGCCACCGCGTAGCGGGTCTTGCCGCTCGCAATCGCCTCGACCCAGCCCCGGACCTCGGCGTCGCCGGCAGCCCGACCGAGCACGTGGGAGTACAGGCGCCGGACCCACTCGGCGTTCGAGCTGCCCGACTGGCCGAAGTACTCGTCGGACGCGAGGAAGCCAGCTTCCATCTCCTGGAAGGTCGTGCCCCAGCGCATCGAGTCGATCCAGCCGTTCAGGCCGCCGGTGTCAGCCTCCCGGCCGAGGTACGTCCGGTAGGACTCGCGGATCAGCCGACCGCGGTACTCGTCGCTGTAGGTGATGCCGTTCGCGACCGCGACCCTCGGGGTGCCGGTCGCCAGGGCCGTGGTCCAGGCCTGCAGCCCGGACGGGTCCGGGGAACGCTCGAACAGGTCCTGGTAGACCTTGGTGACGTAGCGCGCGAGCAGCGCCGCCTCACCGGTCGGGCTCAGGTTCAGCACGGCGGTCGCGCCGGTGCTCGCCGGCGTGACGGCCATGGCGGTCCCGGGGATGGCCCACGAGACACCCACCGGCAGGTTCGCCGCGACGAACTCACCCCTGGCCGGCTGCATGTCGAGCAGGTAGGAGTAGGGCACCCCTCGGTTGTCGTCAGCGAGGACGCGGACCTGGACACCGGCCCAGCCCGGCTCCTGCACGTCGACGCCGACGGCCGGCCGGTACTCGAAGAAGACGGCGGCCGAGCCGAACGGGGCGGTGACGGCCCGCCGCGCTGCGGTGTTGGACATCGGCGCGATCTCCACGGGCGTCGTGGTGGCGACCCCGGAGTACGCCGCGGCGTCGGCGAAGCCCAGCAGGGTCGCGAACCCGGTGCTCAGGTTGCCCGGCGCCAGACCCCAGTTGCCCTGGCCCATGATGTCGGTGTTGTCCCCGTACTCGACGGCAGAGCACGTCTCGGAGTACGTGACGCGTGTGGAGCCCGACCAGCAGGTCAGCGTGCTGGCGTGGCCGAGGCCCAGGTTGTGGCCGAACTCGTGGGCCATCACGTACACCTCGTTGGCGCCGCTGATCAGGACCCAGCCGTCACCGATCGAACCGCGGCCCGCGTACGGGCAGCCCAGGGTGTCCGGGAAGTAGACCATGATGTGCTGCGTCGGGCTGACTGCGGGCTGGCCGTGCGCGTTCCATGCCGCGTTGAGGATGTACTCGTCATCCGCGCAGTTGGCCGGTGCGGCGATCGGCTTCCAGGCACGGACGCTCTGCTGGATGTCGATCCGGCCGCCGCTCTGCCCCTCCCAGTAGCTCGCGACACCCGCGGCGGTCGTCTGCAGCTGCGCGACTGTCGTCCCGTCGGTCGCCGTCCAGTACACCGGCAGGATCACCAGGCTGTGCGCCGTGATGTCGCCGGTCAGGCCGGCGGACAGGTCCGCCGTGGGTGCGGGTGCGGGCCCCTCGACGACGTCGAGCAGGGCGGCGCGGGGGTCGTTCGGCGCGAACGCCGCGGCGACCGCCTCGTCTGTCGTCAGGCCCGGGTCGGCCTCCAGGGTGATCGTCAGGTCCTGGCCACCGGCCAGCTCGGGACCGCCGTCGGGCAGCGCGTAGAGCGTTCCGTCGATCTCGACGTACTCCTCGACGGCGAGTCCCTCACCGCTGGCGACGGGCTCCGTGCTCGGCGTCCGGTCGTCGACGCTGAAGAGCACGACGGTGCCGTCGACCGTCAGGACCGGGTCCGAGGAGTCGGTCGCGAACGCCGTGCTCCCGGCGGGGACCAGGAGCGCCAGGGCCAGGGTCGCGGTGCCCGCGGCGCGTGCGCCCCGGCGGCTGCCCGCGCCGTGCGCGCGGTCGAGTCCGTCGGCAGTTCGTTCCTGACGCATGGCGCTCCTCGTGGTGGTGCTGATGGGCCCGGTACGGCCGCCGTCAGCCTGCCATGTCTATCGGCCGGAACCGCCCGACTTGTGAGGTGACATTTCCGATCGGACCTCGCGTGGCGGGCAGGTCGGCGACGACCGGCGTGGCCGGCTGCTGCGCGTCGGCCGGTCCATGGCGCACACTTGTCCACCATGTGCACTCCCGAGCGGCTCGAGCGCCGATGACCGCCGCCACCGAGCAGGAGGCCGCGCCGACCCGGCAGTCGGTCTTCCCGGGCGGCGCGCCCGAGGCCCGCCTGTGGCGCTGGACCGGCCACCAGCTCGACCCGCGCCGCAACAGCCTGAACCTGATCCGGCTCGTCCTGGCGACGATGGTGCTGGTCGCCCACGCGTACTACATCGCCGGTGTGCAGAGCCCGAACGGCGAGTTCGGGCCGCACATCGACGGCGAGAACCTGGGCGGGTGGGCGGTCTTCGGCTTCTTCGCCGTCAGCGGCTACCTGATCACCGCGAGCCGATGGTCCAACTCGCTGGGCACCTACCTCGTGCACCGCATCGCGCGGATCTTCCCCGCGTTCCTGGTCTGCCTCGTCGTGATGGCCGTCGTCTTCGGGCCGATCGGCTACTGGCACGTGAACGGCTCGCTCGCCGGCTACTTCACCACCGGCCCGACCACGCCGATCAACTTCGTCTTCAGCAACGCGATGCTGCGGGTCAACTCCTACGAGATCGCCGGGACACCTGCCGGCGTGCCCTACCCGGGTGCGTGGAACGGCTCGCTGTGGACGCTCTACTACGAGTTCCTCGCCTACCTCATCGTCGGTGCGCTCGCCGTCGTGGGCTGGGTGCGCAGGTCACCGTTGGCCATCGGCGTCGTCTGGTTCGCCACCGTCGCCGGGCACGCGCTGTGGGGTCGCCTGGTCGCACCGCTGGTGGGCGGCAACCTCGACGTCCAGCTGCTGCTCAAGCTGCTGCCCCTGTTCCTGGGCGGCGCGCTCGTCCAGCTCCTGCGGCACCGGCTGCCGCTGCACTGGGCGGGCGCCGCGCTGAGCGTCACCGTCGTCCTCGGGGCGATCTGGGCCTTCGACGGCTGGGGCGCCCAGCTCACGGCCCCGTTCATCGCCTACCTGCTGCTGTGGATCGGCTCGGTCGTGCCCTCGCCGAGGACCATCCAGCGGCACGACATCTCCTACGGCGTGTACATCTACGCCTTCCCCGTCCAGCAGCTGCTCGTGCTGACCGGGATCCACAACCAGGGCCTGCTCGTGTACGACGTCGTCGCCCTGGCCTGCACGGTGCCGCTCGCCATCGCCAGCTGGTTGCTGATCGAGCGCCCGATCATGCGCCGGGCGCGCCGCACGCACGGCCGCCCACCGGCGGTGCCGGCTGTGCCGACCGTGCCGACCGTGACAGCTCCGCCGGCTGTGCCGAACGTGCCGGCTGTGCCCACGGTGACAGCCGCCGTCAGCGGCTGACCGGCACCGGTCAGTCCTGCCGCGCGTCGATCCAGGTCGCCAGGCGCGTGATGCCCTCGGCGAGCGAGTACCGGGGCGTCCAGCCGAGGGCCTCAGCCGCGTGGCTGACGTCCGCCCAGGCGTGCCGCACGTCGCCCTGCCGGTACTGACCTGTCACGTGCGGTGCGGGCGCCCCGTAGTGGGCGGCGATCAGCTCCGCCGCCGTGGCGATGGTCTGGTCCTCCCCCGCACCGATGTCGATCGGCGTCGTCCCGGGGGCGGCCGCCGTGGTCGCCGCGACGAGCGCCCGTGCGACGTCGTCGATCAGGACGAAGTCCCGGCGCACCTGACCGTCCTCGTACAGCGGGATGGACTCCCCGGCCTTCGCCAGACGGCAGAACAGCGACATGATCCCGGTATACGGGTTGATCAAGGACTGACCCGGCCCGTAGACGTTCTGCAGCCGCAGGATCACCGGCTCGACGCCGAACGACTGCGCCCAGGCGCTCAGCACGGACTCCTGCGCGAGCTTCGTCGCGCCGTAGACGCTGACCGGGGCCGGCGTGGTCGTGGCGGCGGCCATCGCGACCGGCACGGCGTCGGGGAAGTCCCACTGGGCACGCTCGAGGATCTGCGCGGTGCGCTGGCCGGGGTGGTAGACCTCGCCGGACCCGCGGCGCCAGGCGCCCTCGCCGTAGACCGCCCGGCTGCTGGACAGCACGATGCGCCGGGGCAGCGCCGAGTGCCGCAGCAGCGCGTCCAGCATCTGGGTGGTCCCCACGACGTTGGTCATCGCGTGCCGGGTCGACTCGGCGAGCGACTGACCCGTACCGGTCTCCGCCGCGAGGTGCACGACGACGTCGGGCCGCACGTCGGCCAGCAGCCCGTCCCAGACCGCGGGATCGGTCACGTCCCCCACGACCAGCTCGACCCACTCGTCCAGGTCGGCGGGCCGCTCGGGGGTCGGGTGGATCTGCGGGTGCAGGTTGTCCAGCGCCACCACGCGGTCGAAGCGTTCGGCGAGCCCGGCCGACATCGCGGTCCCGATGAAGCCGGCGCCACCGGTCACCAGGCAGGTGCCCCGTGCGGGTCGGTCGGCGGGTGCGTCGTCGGGGTGGGTCACTTGTCGTCCTCTCGGCAGGTCGAGCCTGGGCTCGCGGCACGGGTCTTCGGGGCCGTCCCTCGTCGGGGTGCGTACATCCCGACGAGAGATGGCCGAGTACGAGTATCGCTGGTGGTCAGGGTCGTGCGGGGCCGAGGGCGTGGCGCAGCAGGACGCCGATCCGCCGGCGGTCGTCGCGCACGGCGCGGGGCAGCAGGGTCAGGGCGTGCAGGCGCGACGTGAGGTGCAGGCGCGCGGCCCGCTCGGCACGCCGCCAGCCGAGCGCCGCGACCTGGCCGGCCGCGAGCTCGAAGTAGGCGCGCTCGCCGCGGAACCGCGTGCCGTCGAGCAGGGTCGCCGACGACGCGCTGGCCCCGTGCCGGCGGTAGTGGAAGCACGTCGTCGGCTCGAGCAGCAGCGAGCCGCCGGCCGTGACGATGTCCATCACGATGGCGAGGTCCTGGATCAGCGGCATCCCGTCGCGGAACTCGGTAGCCGCCAGCACCTCACGGCGGAAGGCGAGCGACGGCCAGTAGAGCCAGTCACCGTGCAGCAGGCTCGTCGCGAGCGACTCACCGACCAGCAGTCGGCGCACCCGGCTGCGTGGCCTCAGCAGCTGCAGCTTGACCCGGTCGGCGAGCGGGAGCACCACGGTGCCGTGCTCGTCGATGATCCGGATGCCGGGCTGGATCACGGCGGCATCGGGGAACGCGCGGTGGGCGGCCAGCACGACGTCGACGTAGCTCGGCAGCAGCACGTCGTCGCAGCCGAGGATCACCACGACGTCCTGGGTCGCCAACGAGACGCACGTCCGGTAGTTCGCCGTGATGCCCTCGTTGACGGGCTTGCGGACGTAGGTCACGCGCGGGTCGTCGAGGCCCGCGAGCCACGGGCCGACGGACTCGTCGGGGTAGGCGTCGTCGACGACCGTCAGCAGCCAGTCGCCGTTGCGCTGGGCGAGCACGCTGGCGACCGTCTCGCGCAGGAGCGCGGGGTCACCCCAGAACGGCAGGAGGATGTCGAGCGGCATCGCGGGATGACCTCCGGGGCGTCGGGTGGGCTGCATGGGCCAGACTAGGGCCGCTGAGCACGCGCGACCCGACGGTCGCCGGGACGGAAGAGGCAGGGAACGTGGCGGGTGCGGTGGACGACGGGCGGCTGCGCGTCGCGGTCTCGATGCTCACGCTGGTCCCCGGCGGCATGGGCGGGAGCGAGACCTACGCGCGCGAGCTCACCCGCCGGCTGGCCGGCTCGACGCGGGTCGCAGCGACCGCGTACGTCGCGCAGATCGGCGCCGGGTTCAGCCCGGGGCTCGACGAGCACGTCGCCCAGGGGGTCGCCGGCGGCGCGGGAACCGTCGACCGGGTCCGCACGATCGTCCAGGCGGCGTGGCACCGCCGGGCGATCCACCGGTCCATGCGCCCGGCCGACGTCGTGCACTTCCCCTTCACCGCACCGGTGCCCTGGCCGCCACGCGACGCGGCGTTCGTGCAGAGCCTGCTCGACGTGCAGCACCTCGACCTGCCGCACCTGTTCTCCCGGGCCGACCGGCTGTACCGGAGCCGGTACTACGACCACGCGGCACGTCGGGCCGACGGCGTGATCACGATCAGCGCGTTCGCCAAGCAGAGCATCGTCGACCGGCTCGGCATCGACCCCGGGCGGATCACCGTCGCCCACCTGGGCGTCGACACCACGGCCTACACCCCCCACCTCGGCGAGCGCGAGCGGTTCCTCTTCTACCCGGCGCGCGCCTGGGCGCACAAGAACCACGGCGTCCTGGTCGAGGCCGTCCGCCTGCTGCGCAAGGACGAGCCGGGCCTGCGCCTGGTCCTGACCGGCGGTCGGCTGGAGACCCTCGGCACCCTGCCCGACTGGGTCGACGTCCGCGGCCTGGTCCCGCTGCCCGAGCTCCGGGAGCTGTATCGGACCGCTGCCTGCCTGGTCTTCCCGAGCCTGTACGAGGGCTTCGGGCTGCCGCCGTTGGAGGCCATGGCCTCGGGCTGCCCGGTGGCGGCCTCCGACGCCGGCTCCCTGCCCGAGATCTGCGGGGACGCCGCCGTCCTGTTCGACGCGCACGACCCGGCGGCCGTCGCCGCGGGCGTCACGCAGGCGTTGGCGCGCGGTCCGGAGCTCGCCCGGCGCGGGCTCGACCAGGTCACGCGGTTCACCTGGGCCTCGTGCGCGGCGGCGCACGAGGACGCGTACCTGGCCGCCGCGGGACGGGCCACGTGACCGGGGCCCAGGCCCGGCAGCCGGCGACCGACGGGGCCGGGATCACCGCCCGTGGCGCCACCGGTGTCGGCGTCGCCTCGATCGTCGCCGCCGGGTCCGGGATGCTCGTCCTGCTCGTCGCGGCCCGGGTGCTCAGCCTCGCGGACAACGCCAACTTCTTCGCGTTCTGGGGCCTGCTGTTCTTCTTCTTCGGCACGCTCGGCGGCCTGCAGAGCGAGGTCACCCGGTCGGTGCACGTCGAGCGCACGCAGGGCGTCGAGCACACCCAGGACCCCGCGCCGGACGCGCCGGGACCGTCGGGCGCGCGCATCCTGCCGCTCGGTCTGGTCGTCGGCGGCGTGCTGGCCGGCGGCATCGCCCTGACCTCGCCGCTGTGGGCCACCGCGGTGCTCGGCCCGGCGCCCCAGCTGCTGGTCGCAGTCGTCGCCGTCGCCGTCCTGGCCTTCGCCGGGCACTCCACCGTCGCCGGGGCGCTCGCCGGGCGCGGGCTGTGGGTCGGGTACTCCCGGCTGGTCGGCGCCGAGGCGACGGTCAGGCTGCTGCTCGTGCTCGGTGTCGCGGTCGTCGGCGCGACGTCGTCCGGGCTCGCCGTCGCCACGGCGGCGGCCGCCGGCACCTGGCTCCTGCTCAGCCTCGTCCCGCAGGTACGCAGCACGTGGCACCAGCGGGCCGACGTCGACGGCCGACGCTTCGTGGCCGCGAGCGCGGCGGCGATGGTGGGCGCGGCATCCAGCGCGGCCCTGGTCGTCGGCTTCCCCGTGCTGCTCAAGGTCACCAGTCCGTCGGACGTCTACGCGCTGGCGGCTCCCCTGCTGTTCGCCGTCACGCTGACCCGCGCACCGCTGCTCATCCCGCTCAACGCCTACCAGGGCGTCGCCATCACGCACTTCCTGAACCACCGCGACCAGGGTGCACGGCCGCTCGTCCGGCTCGCGTCGATCATCGGCGCGGCAGGTCTCGTCGCAGCCGTCGCCGCGGCGCTCGTCGGGCCGTGGCTGATGGCGCTGATCCGACCCGAGTACCGGGTGGAGCCGCTGGTCCTCGGCGCCCTGACGCTCACCGCCGCGGCGCTGGCCCTGCTGACCCTGACGGGTGCGGCGACGCTGGCCCTCGGCCGTCATCGCGCCTACGCCGCGGGCTGGCTGGTCGCGACGGTGTGCTCCGCGGCGGTGCTGCTGCTCCCGGGCACCCTGGAGGGACGGGTGATCGCCAGCCTCGGCGCAGGTCCGCTCGTCGGCGTGCTCGTCCACGTCGCCGCGGTGCGTCACGCGCTGCGGACCGGCGGGTCCGGAGCTGCGCGTACCGACCAGCCCGGCGCGCAGCACCCTTGACCCGCCCGGCGCGCGGCGCTCCGGGCAGCGTGGGGCCCGGCGGTAGAGTGCCGCCCATGCCCTCCGCCCTCCCCGCGCGGCTGCTGGTGGTGGTGCCCGCCTGGAACGAGCAGGAGACGCTGCCTGCCGTGATCGCCGAGCTGCGCGCCGCCGTCCCCGCGGCCGACGTCCTGGTGGTCAACGACGGCTCGACCGACCTCACCTCCGAGGTCGCCTGGGCCGCCGGAGCGCTGGTCCTGGACCTGCCGATCAACCTCGGGGTGGGCGGTGCGATGCGCGCCGGGTACACCTACGCGCTGCGCAAGGGCTACGACGCGGCGGTGCAGCTCGACGCCGACGGCCAGCACAACCCGGCCGACATCCCGCGACTCCTCGAGCAGATGGCCGCCCAGGGCGCGCACGTCGTGATCGGCGCACGGTTCGCCGGTGTCGGTGACTATGCGGCCCGCGGGCCGCGCCGGTGGTCCATGCGCCTGCTCGCCACCGTCCTGTCGCGGGTCGCGGGGACGCGCCTGACGGACACCACCTCCGGCTTCAAGGCGGCCGACCGCCGTGCGATCCGCCTGTTCGCCGCCAACTACCCCGCCGAGTACCTCGGCGACACCATCGAGTCCCTGGTGATCGCGTCCCGCGCGGGCCTGACGATCCGGCAGGTGGGGGTGGCGATGCGGCCGCGGGCCGGCGGGCAGCCGTCGCACGGACCCTTCAAGGCCGCGGTGTTCCTGTCCCGGGCGACCCTCGCGCTCGTCATCGCCCTGTCCCGGCCGACGGCACCACTGCCGTCCGACGCGCCGGCCGAGACGCCGACGGAGGTGGCCGGATGACCGTCTACGTGACAGCGCTCGTGGTCTGCGCCCTGCTGGTCGTGGCCCTGCTCTTCCTGCTGCGCACCCGCCGGATCCGGGAGAAGTACGCCGCGCTGTGGATCCTGCTCACGGTCGCCGTCGTCCTGCTCGGGGCCTTCCCGCAGCTGGCGTTCTGGCTGTCCGACCTCGTCGGCGTGCAGACCCCGGCCAACCTCGTGTTCGCCCTGGCCATCGTCATCCTGCTGTCGGTCTCCATCCAGCTCAGCGCCGAGGTGTCCAACCTCGAGGAGGAGACCCGCACGCTCGCCGAGGAGATCGCCCTCCTGCGGCTCGACCTCCGCCTGCTCGCCGAGGCGCACGAGCCGCACCCCCACGAGCCGCACCCCCACCAGCTGCATCCTCACGAGCCACCTGCCCACCGGCAGCCCGCCCACCTGCCGCCCGCACAGCCGGGTGAGGCCACCGCCGGCGAGGACGCATGACCAGACCGTCGCTCGACGAGCGGAGCGTCTTCTGGGGCGCCTGGGCCGCGCTCATGCTGCTCGCGACCGCCTGGATCCTCGGGAACCCGCTGATGGCCTCGCCCGACGAGCCGGCGCACACGGTCAAGGCGGCGTCAGTGGTCCGCGGCCAGCTGCTGGGGCCCGACGGCGCCGGCGGCAGCGAGGTGCAGGTCCCGTACTTCTACAACCTCGTGACCGCCTACCCGGTCTGCTACATGTTCGACGCCGACGCGACCGGCGTGTGCGACCCGGAGCCGGTCGAGGAGCTCGACGCCGAGGCGGTCTCCGTGACCCCCGCCGGGCGCTACAACCCGCTGTACTACGCGATCGTCGGCCTGCCGACACTGCTGCCCCCCGGCGACGGCGTGCTCTACGCGATGCGGCTGATCTCCGCCGCGCTGTGCACCTTCCTGCTCGCGCTCGGGCTGCGGGCCCTCGCGCAGGCGCCGCGACCCGCCTGGAGCATCCTCGGGGTCGCCGGGGCGCTGACCCCGATGGTCGTGTTCCTGACCTCGACGGTGAACCCCGCTGCCGTCGAGATCGCCGCGGCCTTCGCCCTGTGGTGCCAGCTGCTGACCTTGCTGCGGCACCCGGACCCGGGTCGCACCGTGCACCGGATGGCATGGATCGCGGTGTCGGCGACGTTCCTGGTCAACGCGCGCGGTCTGTCCCTGCTGTACTGCGCCGTGATCGTCGCCGTCGTGCTGCTCGTCTCGCCGTGGTCCGCCTTCGTCGACGTCGTCCGGACCCGCGGCGCCTGGCCGTCGCTCGCCGTGATCGGCGTGGCCTGCGTCGCCGCGGCAGGCTGGGTGCTCGGCTCCAACTCGCTCGGCTCGGGCGGGGAGGTCATCGACCCGAACCTGACGTTCGCCGGCGCCGCCAAGATCTCGGTGCTGTCCACCAACAACTACGTGGTGAACATGGTCGGCCAGTTCGGCTGGATGGACACCTTCCTCGAGACCTGGGTCTACATGGCCTTCGCGGCCGGCGCCGGGGTCGTGACCCTGCTCGCGCTGGCGGCCGGCACGTGGCGCGAGCGCACCGCCCTGGTGCTCGTCGCGGGTCTCAGCCTCGTGCTGCCGATCGTGATCCACGCCTCCCAGGCGCGCTACCTGGGCATCATCTGGCAGGGCCGGTACATTCTGCCGGTCGCGATCGGGCTGCCCCTGCTGGCTGGCTACGTGCTGGCCCGTCGGCTCGGCGACGTCCCGCGTGACCTCGGCGTCGCGCTCGCCACAGTGGTCGCCGGCGTCGTCGCCGCCGTGCAGCTGCTCGCCTTCGGGGAGAACCTTCACCGGTACGTCAACGGCGAGCTCGGCGCCTGGCTCTCGATCGAGCCGGACGCGTGGCTGCCACCGCTGCCGCTGCCCCTGGTCGTCCTGCTCGGGCTGCTGGCGACCGCCGGCTACGGCGTGCTCCTCGCCTCGACCGCACGCATCCCTGCGCCCGCGGAGGTCGCCGACGGGCCCGCGGAGGTCGCCGACGGCGAGCCGATGCCGGTGCCCGGCCCGATGCCGTGAGCCGCCTGACGGTCAGCGTGGTCGTCGTGACCTGGAACGCACTGGACCTCACGCTCCGCTGCCTCGACTCGCTGCGCGGCCAGCGCACCGACGAACTCGACGTCGAGCTCGTCGTGGTCGACAACGGCTCGGCCGACGCAACTGTCGAGACGCTGCGCGCCGCGCCCGACGTCCACCTGGTCGCACTGCCGACCAACACCGGCTTCGCCGGGGGTGTCAACGCCGGGGTGCGGGCGACCACCGGGTCGGTCGTCGTGCTGCTGAACAACGACGCGGTGGCGCGGCCCGACTTCCTGGTCACCCTGGTCGAGCCGTTCCGCCACGACGGTGCCGACAGTACCGATCGTGCCGGGCGGCTGGGTGCGACGACCGGGCGGGTGCTGCTCAGCGGCTCCTTCGCGCCCGCACCTGCGGGCCCGGCGGGTGACACCGGCGCGGCCACCCTCGTCGCGCACGACGGCACCCGCTGGTCCCGGGTCACCGAGGGCGGGACGACCCTGCTCAACAGCACCGGCAACGAGGTCACCACCTCGGGCAACGGACGCGACCGCGACTGGCTGCACCGTGCCGACGGCCCGGACGCCCCGGCCGGGGTGTTCGGCTTCAACGGGGGCTGTGCCGCTCTGCGCCGCGCGGCCCTGGACGACGTCGGCCTGCTCGACGAGTCCCTGTTCATGTACTACGAGGACACCGAGCTCTCGTGGCGGCTGCGCCGACGTGGCTGGTCGGTGCGCCACGTCCCGGGTGCCGTCACGGTGCACGACCATGCGGCGTCGTCCGGCACGTCGTCGGACTTCTTCCTCGACCACAACGAGCGCAACCGGCTGCTCGTCGCCCTCGTGCATGCGCCCTGGTCGGTGGTGCTGCGCGCCACCGTGCGAGCCTGCGGCCGGGTCGTGCTGGGCCCCGACCGCCAACGTCGTGCCCGTGCGGTGCTGGGTGCCGCCGCACGCGTGCCGTGGGCGCTGCGCCGCCGTCGGGCCGTGGACCGCTCTGCCTCGGTCCCCCGGTCGGTCCCGGCCGCGCTGCTCGTGCCGGACGCCGCTCGCGCACCGGCCACCGGGCCGAGCCGATGACCGCCGCCGACCGGGCCGGCGCGGACCGTCGACCGGCGGACCGCCTGCACGTCGCGATGACGGTCGAGCAGTGCTGGCAGCGGGTCCCGGGGGGCTCGGCCAGCTACATCGTCGCCCTGCTGGCCGCGCTCCAGCGGCGCGACGACGTCCGGACCACCGGGCTGTCCGCGTGGCACCGCACGCCGCCGCTGCCCGACCACACCCCGAGCGGTCCGGTGCGCTCGCTCGGCCTGCCGCGCTACCCGCTGTACCGGGCGTGGAACTGGCTCTCGGCGCCCCGGCCCGAGTGGGTCGTGCGCGACCTCGACGTCGTGCACGCCGCGACCTGGGCCATCCCGCCGACCGGCCGCCCACTCGTCGTCACGGTGCACGACGTCGCCTTCCTGCACGAGCCGGAGCACTTCACCCCGCGTGGGGTCCGCTTCTTCACCCGGGCGCTGGACCGCACGCGCGACGAGGCCGCCGCCGTGATCGTCCCCTCGCAGGCCACCGCGGACGACTGCATCGGCGCCGGGATCGACGCCGGCCGCGTGCACGTCGTGCCGCACGGCGCCCCGCGGTGGACGGTCGACGCGACCGAGATCGCCGCGCTCCGGGCGCGGCTGGACCTGCCCGAGCGCTTCGTGCTGTGGTGCGGCACCTTCGAGCCGCGCAAGAACCTCGCGGGCCTGTTGCAGGGTTTCGCGCTCGCCGCGCAGGCGGACCCGGAGCTGCACCTCGTCCTGGTCGGGCCGCCGGGCTGGGGCCAGACCGACCACGCCACCCACGTCGGCCCCTGGGCCGCCCGCGTGCACGAGGTGGGCTGGCTCGGTACGAACGACCTGCGGGTCGCGTACGCCGCCGCGACGGCGTTCTGCTTCCCGTCGACCCGGGAGGGCTTCGGCCTGCCCGTCCTGGAGGCGATGTCCGTCGGCACCCCCGTGGTCACCTCGCGTGGCACGTCGATGGCCGAGGTGGTGGGCGGGACGGGAGTCCTGGTGGCGCCGGAGGACCCGGCCGAGATCGCCGGCGGGATGCTGCGCGCCGTCGGACCGGAGCACGACGCCCTGGGCGCGGCGGGCCTGCGCAGGTCCGAGGACTTCACCTGGGACCGCGCCGCCGAGCAGACGGTGGCTGCGTACCGGGCCGCTGCGGCGGGCCGGTGACCTCGAGACGACCGCCCGGTGACCGTCAGCGGCGGTACTGCATCTCCTTGATCCGCTCGAGCTGCTCCTCGAGCAGCACGCGGTTCATCCGCTGCAGGTCGGAGAGCACACCGAGGGCGACGAAGAGCAGCGCGAAGACGAGCATGATCGAGCCCAGCAGCAGCGACTGGAGGTGGCCGTCGGTGTCCCCACCGGCCAGCCACAGCACGACGAATCGGATGAGCGGGATCGCGCCGATGATGCCGAAGAACGCCGCGAGGGTCACGAAGACGACGAGCGGCTTGAACATCAGGTAGCTGCGGGTGATCGCGGCCCCGGACTTCGCCATGTGATGGAAGATGTTCGTGAACAGCCGCGACTCGCGTGTCTTGGCGTTCGTGACCACCGGGATGCTCGCGATCCGCAGCCGCTTGTTGCCGGCCTGGATGATCGTCTCCATGGTGTAGCTGAACTGCGTCACGACGTTGAGCCGCAGCAGCGAGGCCCGCGAGTAGGCGCGGAACCCGCTCGCCGCATCCGGCAGCTCGGTGCTCGCGGCGGCATTGACGATGGCGCTGCCGAACCGCTGCATGGCCTTCTTGAACGGCGAGAAGTGCGCGATCGTGCCGGTCTGGCGGTCGGCGATGACGATGTCCGCCGCACCGGCCAGGATCGGCTGGACCAGGTCGCCGATCCGGTCCTGCGGGTACTGGTTGTCGCCGTCGGTGTTGACCACGATGTCCGCACCGTGCGCCAGGGCGTAGTCGATGCCGTCCCGGAAGGACCGCGCCAGTCCCATGTTCCGGGTGTGGTGCACGAAGTGCGTCACACCGTGGGCCCGTGCGACCTCGAGGGTGCGGTCGGTCGACCCGTCGTCGATGACCAGGATCTCGATCTCGTCCACCCCGTCGATCCGGGTAGGGATCGAGGCGAGGACGGCCGGGAGCGTGTGCTCCTCGTCGAGGCACGGCACCTGGATGAAGACCTTCATGGACGTCCTGTCAGCAAGGGGGCGGCTCGATCCTAGCCAGGCAGGTACGAGCGGGCTCGACCATGTAGGGCGGTCGCTGCTTCGCGCGGTGCCCGCGCTGATGGTGACTCGGGGATGGTGACCGGCCCCTTGCCTGCCCTGGACCCGCAGGTCGTCGAGGGCGGGGCAGTCAGATCCGGGGCACGGACGATCTGCGCCGCCTCCACACGTTCACCTTCCACGCCAACGGCACAGTCAGCCCAAGAAGTCCGAGATCGAAGGCGAGCCTCGCTGGGCCCTCGAGCGGAGTCTCGTACCGCATCGAGACCCGCCAGGACCCTGCCGGGACATCGAACTCCACGGCCCCAGCGGGACCCAGCCGAGGCTCAACGGTGTGCGACAAACCGTCCTCGTCTGTCAACAGCACCTGCCAGCCGGGATAGTACGCTTCGTTCGCCAGAACGATCTGCGTGGTCTCGGAGTCGAGCGAATAGGTGTAGTGCCCGGCCGAATATGCGATCGGCTCCACGGCGATACCTCCGCATTCGTTCGTAGCGACGCACAGGTCGACATCCTCCGTCGCCGGCAGGCCGCTCACCGTCGCACCGGCGGGAATCAGGACACCAGCGGCGGCCCAGAACGCTCGTGCGTCCGCACCGGATACCGGATCGCTCATCGCCATGCCCGCCCCGATGTATGACGCGGACTGATGGACGCTGAAATAGCCCCCGACCGACGAGGACCCGGTGTAGAACCCTGAGAGGTAGCTCTCGGATCCGAACTCGCCGGCCTGCGCTCCCGTGGGGTATTCGATGCGTTCCGGGCGCCTGACCCCGGTCTGCTCGATCCGATGCTCGATCAGCTCGCCGGACATCGCTCCCCAGATACTTCTCTGGGCGGCCACGGTGTCGGCGCCCCAGAGGTCCTTGACGGTGCCAGCATGGGCTACCCCGGACGCGCAGGCGAGCGCGATCAGCGAACCGGACAGAGCCCATCGCCAGACGATGAGCCGTCCAGCCCGTCGCGGCACGAGGACCGCTGCGATCGTGAACAGCGTGGTCGCCGCCAGGACGACGAACGTCGGCAACCAGTTGCCCGACGTGAACTCTCCATAGACCAACATGCGCACAGCGAGTACGAGCGGCATGGCGAGGATGACAACCCGCACGAAGGGACTGCGCTCCCGAAACCCGATGCCTGGGAACCCATGGAGTCGCTCCAGCCCCGACATCGCGCCGATCACGCCCACCAGGAACAGGATCGGCAGGTAGTCGTTCAACCGAAACCGGCTCGCGTCGGCGCCAGGCAGGAACGCCGCGACGGACCGCAGGGGGCTCTGTGGCACCGCCAGAAGCAGTGCCCAGGCCATGGTCACCGCAGCCACCCGCACGATCGGCCGCCTCAGCCAGATCAGGCTCGCCAGCAACACGGCGGCGGCCGGGACGAAGAGGAGGTTGAGGGAGAAGATGCCGGGCATGCCCGGGTACCCCGGCAGCACGAGGGTCGCCAGCGTCGTTGGATTGAGCACCGTGAGATCCTCCACAGCGCCACGTCCGATAGTGCCTAGACCGAGCTGTGGGAGGTACTTCGGCATCGACAGGGCTACGGCAACACCTCCAGCGCCCAGGAGGGGAAGCAGGAACCGATGAAACGGAGGTCTACGCGCGAACTGCCACGCCGCAAGCCAGGCGAGACCCGAGTACGCGATGGCTATGAGCACTCCCGGATAGACCCCCACCGCGGTCTGCCACAGCAGGAGCGCGGCGACCGGGGTCGACCACCACTTGGCCCAGGGCCACAGGGGGGACAGGCAGAGCAGGAGCCACGGGAGAAGCGCGAATCCTCGAACGATGTCCGGGTACGGCGCCTCCGTGTAGAAGCCGGTTGTGAACGAGTACGCGACCAGCCCGAATGATGCCGCCAGTCGGCCGAATCCGCCGCGCCGCGCCAGCACATACACGCCGACCCCCGCGACCGCCACGTGCAGAGCCTGCAGCACTGATGCGGCTCGGATGTCATAGGGGGTCAGCCCGGACATGAGACCTGTGGGCAGGTACCAACCGCCGTTCTGCACCTGTGCCGCCGCCGGAAAGCCGCCCCACGTATAGGGCATCCAGTCGGGTGGGCTCAGAATTCCACCGTCGCGCCACCACGCGAATACTTCCGTGTTGTACGACGCGAGGAAGTCGCCCGTGGGGCTGGTGAGTCCCCGATAATAGCCCGAGAACATGAGTATCTGTATTCCGAGCACCATCAGGGCCACGAACCCAGCTTCGATCCAGCTCGGACTCAGGCACATCCGCGCCTCGCGCCAAGCGCCGGCGAGCCCTTGCCCGACACCACTGGAGAACGCGAGCTGGCGACCGGGTCCTGATGCCGTTGCCGAATGCTCAGCCATGCGTGCGGGCACCACACTTCCGGTAGGGCGACATGTGCCGGTCGCCGCGCGGCCGAGCATGAGGCGATCGCTAGTCTGGGACAGGAGAATTGCTCACCTCGTGCTGATGTGACACGCCGGACCCCACGGGTCCTGGAGCAGCCGCGCCACGGGGCGACCTAGGGCCTGCAAGACCGCTGCCTCGCCCAGAAGGCGGTGCAGGCTCCCGAGTCGACCGACCGGTCACGACCTCAGCCACGAGAATCTGGGGCCGCTTCTTCGCCTCGTCGAATACCACGCCGAGGTAGAGCCCGATGAGCCCCAAGGTGACCAGTTGCATGCCGGACAGCACGGCAACCATCACAACCAGGGTCGTCCAGCCCGCGGGAATCTCCGCCCCCGCGAGCCTCATCACGAGGGCCACGACGCCGCTCACGAGCCCCAAACCACCGACCACGAGACCCAGCACGATGCCCAGGTAGAGCGGAACCTTGCTGAATGACACGACGCCTGAGACAGCGAGCGACACGCTGCGCCTGAAGGAGTACTTGCTCTGCCCGGCGCTCCGAGCCGGGGCGACAAACTCAAGCGTCGCCGTGGGCAGGCCGAGCCATGGGATCAGGCCGCGCAAGAATCGATCGCTCTCCACAATCCCATGGCACAGGATGCCGACCACCCTGGACGACATCAGCCGATAGTCGGCGCCGCCCTCGACCATCGGCACCCTGGAGAGGCGCCGCATCAGGTGGTAGAACCCCCGAGACGTGGCTCGAGCCAACCAGCCTTGACCCTCGGTCCTGGCACGAACAGTCTGGACGACGTCCACGCCGGTCTCGTACAGGTCGAGCATCTGCGGGATGAGCTCGGGCGGATGCTGCAGGTCCCCGTCCATCGTGATGACAACGTCGGCGGTGCTGCGCTCCATGCCAGCCACGAGCGACATCTGGTGTCCGGCACGCCGCAAGAGCAGGACGGCCCGAACACGGTTGTCGGCATCGACAATCTCACGGACGCGCTGGGCCGTACCGTCGGGACTGGGGTCGATCACGTAGATCACGGACCACGAGTACCGGCCCTGGAGCGAATCGAGCACATCGACGAGCGCTTGATGAAAGTCGCCAATGCCCTCGGCTTCGTTGAACAACGGCACAACGATGTCGAGGGTGCCTCGTTCCGGCACGGCGGCGTCCGATGTGGCTGCACTCATATCCGGTCATCCAGACGACGGTCGCTCGTGACATGGCTGAATTCGGGGATCGCCGCGCGCATGCGCCCGATGATCTCGTCGACTCCGGGCCCTGGTACCGCCTTGCAGGCCAGATCGACCCAGCGCGCGACCTCCGCGCACCCGCTGGTGGGCGGTTTCGGGACGATCGTGTCCACCGCGGGCAACCAGGCCAGACGCTGTTCGGCAGAGCCGACGAACGACTCGGCTGCCTTCTCCCCTGCGGTGTCCCGTGCGGTGACCAGGACACGCACGCATGAGGTGTCTCGGATGTGCCCGGCCGCATCGGCGGGCTCGACCTGTCGCCACGGCAGCCCCATGGAGGTCAGTGTCCGCTCAAGGGCGACAGTGAGCTCCACAGCATCGACCGCCCCGTCACTCGGCACGACGATCGATCCCGGCGGGGCCACAGAGGCGAGCACGCAGAGCTGGCCCGCCTCAAGTGCTCGGACGAAGTACCTCGTCGTGTCTGCCGGGACGGGCAGGACGTGACCTTGACCGAGTCGGATCAACCAGCTCTCGAGCAGCGAACCGCTGGAGAAGGCGACATTCGCAAACCGCGTCGTCGTGACCGTGGGCAGCTCACCCATGACGAACTCCTCCATGACGCGCTTGCTCGCGCCCATCAAGCTGGAGGGATCGGCCGCCTTGTCAGTGGACACCATGAAGAGCCGGCAGTCGGGATTGCTCTCGACAGCCGCTCTCAGGGCCCTGTGGGTTCCATTGATGTTGACGTTCAGCATCTGCAGCGCCGACACGGCGTCTCGTTCGGTGCGGACATGCTTGGCCGCGGCGAAGGCAAGGACCACATCGAAGGGCCCGTCGTCCCGGACGACCCGGTCCATCAGCGGTCCGGTGACATCGACCAGTCGGGGCTCAAAGATCGTGCCCTCACGGATGGCGCCTTCGGACCGGAGGTCACGCACCAGCTCCGCCAGACCGTTCTCCCAGGTATCGGCGACGACAACCTTCGCCGGTTCCAGCGCCAGCAGCAGCCGCAGAGTCTGGCCACCGATGAACCCGGCACCCCCGGTAATGAGTATGCGCGAACGGTGATAGGTCCGAAAGATCCGCTCAGACATCGCGGACAATGCGGGCTCGAACACTGATCCTGCCCGGCCAGTCACCGCCTGGCCGAGTGCGTCAAGATCGCGACCTAAGGCTTCCACGAGACTCCTTCCCCGTCTGAAGTGCCCGACGCGGAGCCGGAAGCAGTTGTACGCAAGACGCCAGCGACATCCGACACCGTGATCCGCTCGCTCATCCGCGAGATCGCGCTCCAGCGGTCTGGCTTGCCGATCACGATCGTTGGTGGTGCCGCCCCGAGGTCATTGACCCGCACAGTCGCCCCCAGGAGCACCAGCGCCATCTGGACGGCGTCTCCTATGCGCACACCGTTGCCCGAGCAGAGGTTGAAGACGCCGACAGGCCGATGGACCGCGGCGTGCACGATGCTCTCGCACACGAATTCCGGCCGCACCCAGTCACGGACCGTGCCAGCCGACAACAGCTCCACATCGGCTCCTGAGGCAATCGCCGACCGCACCCGTTCGGCGATGTCTGCCAGCGGGCTGCCAGGCTGAGGAGGGGACGCAGCCACATTGAAGACACGCAACACAGTCGTGCGACCCAGCTCGCGGACGCGCTGCGTGCCTACCAGCTTTGTACGTCCGTAGTCCGTCTCGGGTGCCTCCACGCCCCGCTCATCGCAAACACCATCCGGTTGACTCGTCCCGTACTCCGCGGCCGATCCCAGATGGACCAGGTGGCCGCCATACCGGTTGATCTGCTGAGCAAGGACCTCGGGGAGGTCGACGTTGAGCCGCTGCATCATCTCCCGGGTGCCCTTGCGCGATCCCGCAGCGTTGACGACAACCCGGTCTTGCCCGACGAGCAGCTGTCGCACAACGTCGCCGCGACTCGTGAGCACTGCCTCTGCTGACACCGCAATCAGGTCCGGTACGCGATCGCGGATGTGTTGGCCGAACCATCCCGATGCACCGACCAGGACGATCTCGGTCATATGAGCCCGCGCTCGATCAAGTCGTTCGCCGCCGCAAGGTCCTCTACCCGCCCGAGGTCCATCCACAGGTCCGGCACGGTTTTGCAGACCACTCGGCCCCCGTCGGCGGCCAGGCGCATCAAGAAGTCAGGCATGTCGACGCGGTTGGGAGGCAACTTCCGCAGCGCCCTGCCACTGATGACGTTGATGCCGGTGCTCAACAGGTTGAGCGTCGACGGCTTCTCGTGGATGCTCAGGAGATTGCCGTCCTCGTCAGCGATCACCACGCCGTAGTCGATCTTGACTTCACGCTCCACGCACACCATTGCGGCGTCAGCACCAACACCCTCGAACCAGTGCAGCAGCTCACGCATGTCGAGAGACGTGAGCGTGTCGCCGTTGATGACCAGGACCACGTCATCATCCGCGACATCGAACGGCATGAGGCTGAGCGCGCCCGCCGTACCCATGGGCTCGTCCTCGCGGGTGTACCTCACCTGCACCGCATACTTGGAGCCATCGCCGATGACGGCCTCAACGAGGTGCCCGAGATAGCCGAGGCTGATCGCGACCTGCTCCAGGCCCGCATCCCGGAACGATCTGAGCACCCGCTCGATGATCGACTCCCCGCCCAGAGGGATCAACGGTTTGGGAAGGATGAATGTGTATGGCCGCAATCTCGTCCCAGTGCCCCCAGCAAGGATGAAGCCGTACCGCATGCTCACCCCCTGCTCGTCAGGTGCACGACCCCGACGGTCGTCCGATCGGGCGTTGCGGCCCGCCGATGATGCTACCCGACGCGAGACACCGCGATGCTGGACGCCGCAGGCGGTGCTCTCCGCGTCGACGGTCCCCGTTTCCACCGTCTGACCGCAGGCCCGTCTCCCCGGTGGGGGAGCACCTCCGCCGTCTCCGGGGCCCGCGGCCCGAGCCCCAGCTGAGCGATCTTGTGCCACATCCACGCGACGACAGCCGTTCAACGCTGACCAGCCCGCCGGCCCGGCGGCCGAGGCACGTGTCGCCCCTGACAGGGGCACCCGCCCACCGTGCCGTGCCCGGCGGGGCCGAGCCCGCTGGGGTCGCCTCCCCTATGCTCTGGATCATGTCTGCAAAGCCTGTGGTTCGGTTTCTCGTGGTCGGTGGCGGCGCAGCACTGCTGGAACTGGTGACCTTTCAGGTCCTGGTGATGTTCGGCATGGACCCCGTCGTCGCCAACGTCTTGAGCTTCGCCGTCGGGATGACAACCAGTTTCGCCGGCTACCGCCTGTGGTCGTTCGCCGGGAATCACACGCTTCCGATCGGAAGCCAGTTCGGTGCGTACGCGACACTCGCACTCATCAATGTCCTGGCGTCCTCACTGATCATCCACGGGCTGGTCGAAGCCGGACTGCAGCCGTGGATCTCCAAGGCGGGCTGCATGGCTCTGATCGCCGGATGGAACTTCCTTCTACTCAACCGCCTCATCTTTCATCGCCACCCGGCGACCGGGAACTGACGGCGAGGTCCTCCACCGGAGAATGCGCCCAGGCCCATCTGGCCCGGTTCGTTCGAATCGCTGGTGCGCGTCGGGTCCCATCGGGTCAGGCTCCCGATTCACGGGCAATCATGATCGGTGATCGTGCTGGCAGCCGTTCAGAGTGCCGGCACTGACGGTTGTGGAAGAAGCGGTAGACTCGCTCTCGTACCATAAGTCTCAGCTCACCCTGCCCCGTAGGGCGGTGCCGTCCCAGGCCCGGGCTGCGGGTACGTTGGCCATGGACGTGACAGCCGAAGACGCGAGATCCATGAAGGATGGTGGCGCCACCATGGACGATCGTCCGCCGACGTTCGCTCCCAACATCACCCGGGACGAGATGTTCTGGCGTTCGATCAGACGCCCGCTTCCTGGCGCGGATTCCAACATCGAACGATTCATGCTCGCTGCCGCAACAACATGGATCGAGCCGGGCGACTTCGTGGTCGATCTGGGCGCCAATCATGGGCAGCACGCACGGGTTTTTGCCATTCGCCTCGGCCGCAGCGGCTCCCTCCTGCTCGTCGAAGCGGACCCGTCATTGGCAGCCGACCTGGAGAACGGGGCCCTGCACTCGAGCATCAAGATCGAGGTGGTGAACGCAGCCGTGGGCGACCCCGACTCGCGCGAGGTGGTCTTCTACCGACACCAGACACGGGACCAAGAGGGGTCCCTGTTCAGGCGTGAGGACGGGACGACCTATCAGGAACTCCGGGTGCCCGCGACCTCGCTTGACTCCCTACTCGCGGGGAGAGCGGTGCCCAGCTTCGTGAAGATCGATGTCGAAGGCGCTGAGTTCTCGACCCTCCGCGGGGCGGCCGGGCTCCTGAGGGACCATGCGCCCTTGGTGGCCTGTGAGGTTTCCTTCGACTCCGAGATCGAAAGCCCGGAGTCTCTCAACTACACGCTGCTCGAGCTCATCGAGACCCTGGGAGAGGCCAACTGGTCGCTCTTCGCCTTGGACGGGCGGCGGATCACTGGACCAGACTCGGGCGATCCGCAGTTCCGGATGCACTACCAGTGCTGGCTGGCGAAGTCGGGTTCCCGCGCAGAGCAGTTCGTGACGACGATCGTTCCGCTGCTGGCCTCGGCATTCGCGTGGGCCTCGACCGAGACACCCCCCTATCCCTTCCACCTCGACAAGCACCCTGCGACGTGACTCCGCCGATGGGGCGTGAAGGCGTCGACGGTCGAGTCTGGCGCCTTCCGTGGAGTGAAAGGCAGGCATTTGTCGAAGAATGGCGCAGACGTTCTGAACTGGGGCAGTGGCACGTGTCTCAGCTCGACTCCTCGCAGTTCGTAGAGCACCGTGCAGCTGCGCGCTCGGCCAGGCCGTGAATACGCCCGGCCAAGGGAGGCGCGCAGTCAACTGGGCCATGCCACGCTCGCGGGACGCCCTGCCAACTCCACGGAACCGGTTGTCGGGCACTGGCAGTGTGACCGTGCGGGCCCGCTTGTCGGCCGCCCTGATCTTGAGCAATGGCGCGGAGCGTCATGGGGAGCGGCTGCACGCTCAGACTGGGCACGGACGGCAAGGGGCGGGGCCGGCTGCCTCAAGGCTCGATCGACATGCGTCGCCCCGACCTCGGGTCACCTCGGACGCGCGGCACCGGGCCCCAACCCCGGGTAGGTTGTCGGCTGACCGCCGGCCGAAGAGCCGATAACTGGAAGTTGATGGTGCCGCCATGACCGAGCGCTCTCCCGAGTTTGCTCCTGATCTGACTCCGCACGAGATGTTCTGGCGCGCGATGGCGCGACCGCTCCCTGGAGCAGACTCCCACGTCGAACGATTCATGCTTGCCACTGCGACAGCGTGGATCGAGCCAGGCGACTTCGTCGTCGACCTGGGAGCCAACCACGGCCAGCATGCACGGGTCCTTGCCACCCGCCTCGGGGCCAGCGGGTCCCTCTTGCTTGTCGAAGCAGACCCGTCATTGGCGGCCGACTTGGAGAAGGGAGCCTCGCTCTCGACCATCCGGATAGATGTGGTGAACGCGGCCGTAGGCGATCACGAGACGCGCGACGTGGTCTTCTATCGACACCAGGCCCGGGACCAAGAGGGGTCGGTCTTCAAGCGTGAGGACGCGGCGACCTACGAGGAAGTGCGCGTTCCAGCGACCTCCCTGGACGCCCTGCTCGCACACAGGGCGGTACCCAGTTTCGTGAAGATCGACGTCGAGGGGGCCGAGTTCTCGACACTCCGCGGAGCGACCGACCTCTTGCGGGACCACGCGCCCTTGATCGCCTGCGAGATCTCCGCCGACTCCTCACCCGAGAGTCCCACGTTCCTCAACTACCGGCTGAGCGATCTGGTCGCGACCCTCACAGAAGCTGGCTGGTCGCTCCACACCCTCGACGGCCGCAGAATCTCAGAGTCGGACGCTGTGGATCCGACCTTCCTGATGCACTATCAGTGCTGGCTGACGAAGGCAGGCTCCAGGGCAGAGCGATTCGTGAGTACAACTGTCCCACTCCTTGCCGCCGCATTTGCGTGGGGCTGTGCCGAGACGCCCCCTTATCCCTTCCACCTCGACAAACACCCCGTGAAGTGATTCTCCTGAGAATGCCACAGCAGCTCGACATGCAATCGGGACGAGAGCGACACGGCGAGAGCGATGACGCTCCCGTGGCTGTCAGGCGGCTGCGAGGGCAGCCCCTTTCGCCACGAATCGTGAAGAGCCTGAGAACAGGATTCCAGCCATCCCGCACCGTCGCCAGGGCCCGCCTCGTTCGACCCGATTCGCTCCCAGGCCGCACAACCGCGCACTACGCCGAAGCGAACCGCATATCAACGCCGTTGCTCATGAACGAGACCGCTGTCGCGACGTTCGACACCGCATGAAACACGACGTCAGCAGAGGCCATGACGCGGGCATCGCGGATTACCTCCCAGGCCAAGCGCGGAGACCATAGTCCCACGTCCGAAGCCATAATGTGCTGGAGCTGGTGACCATCCGCGAGCTTCTCGTCGGCTCGGAGCTCGTCGAAGCGTGAGTCGGTCTCGCTCGGGATGCGCTGGACATCGGCGAATTGGATGACGTGATCGCCGAACTCCTCGCGGAAGAGTTCGACCACGCGCTCCTGCTCGGTGGCGAGGAAGACGGCCCAGTCGTCGCTGGCCTCGCTGATGCCTCGCTCTGCGACCGCCTGGCGGACGAGCTCGACGTACGCATGGCGGTCGGCGATCGTCCCGTCGGGCTGCTCCACCGCGTGGCTGGGGTGCTTGATGTGTGCCGCAACGAGGAACCGGCCGTCGCGATTCCGGTGCAGGAAGCCATCGAGCTCAGCCTGGAGCGGCTGCCGCAGCCGAATGTGGTCTCGAATCACCGGCTCGTACTGCCGACGGATACGCGCGAAGTCGGGGCTCTGGTAGAGGCGATAGGCGTGGATGTAGGTGAGCAACGGCTCCCGCGACTCGTTGTACTCGGCAGCGGGCTTCTGCGAGCCGTCCCAGAGGAACTCCCGATCATCCAGGTCAGCTGCAGAGAGGTCATATGGCGGCTCGAACAGGTGGTTCCAGAGGTTGCCCTGATCAGGCCGGCTGTAGCAGTAGCTGACCGGCCGGCGTGGGTTGATCCGCTCGAGCAGACGACCTGCATCCCAGTCAGGCAGGACGAGTCGTTGGGGCGAGTCGTGCAAGCTCCACACCAGGTGACTGACGTAGGTGTTGTACAGGGAGAAGAACCCGCCGTCGTGCGCGGGCACAACGATCTTCGTCGACCCCAATCGGATGCCGTGCCGACCCCCGTGACGGCGAATCCGCTCCTGGTGCCCGACGGGAATCTGGGTGTGCCGACTGGACCCGTTCCCCCGCAGCAGGTTCCGCGAGTCGGGATCCACAAGGGCCCAGTAGGAGCGCTCCAGCGACTGCAGGCCGAACTCCGCAGCCAGAAGCTTTCTCTCCCCGGCGGAGGTCACGGCCTCGTCCGAGCGGACGAAGTCGAACGCGGCGCGCAGCCCGGAGCGCAGCGACTCGGGGTCCGGTACGCGCTGGAAGCCGAACTGACGGTTGTCGATCTCCGGATAGATCGCGGGAGCGTCGTGGAGCGTGGACACCTCGAAGACGCCGGGCGGCCCGAACAACGGTCGGTGCGCACCGAGGTCCGTTATCACCAGGCTCTTGCCGAGCGCCAGGGCCTCGCGCGGACCGACGGAGTAGCCTTCACCCGCCGAGGCGTTGACATAGACGTCGAAACTCTCGAGGAGCTCGTTCTTGGCAGATTCTGTCAGATTGTCGGTGGAGAGCACCACGTTTCCGGTGCGGGCGACATCGACCATGGATCGGACCGCAGTCGCTGTCGCACCGTGGGCAACGTTCGAGTGGATCACGAGTTCCGCGTCGTGCGAATCGCCGAACTCCCGCAGGAAGGCTGAGACGAGGGCCTCCAGGCCCTTCCGCGGATGATATGCCGAGAGCGTCCCGAACCGCACGCGGCGACCTGCGACGGGCCGGTACTTGCGCGCGATCTGCGCCTCGACGTCGATCGCAAGGGGCAGCGCGCCGATCTCGATCTTGACGCCGGAGTCGAGTGCGATGTCGATGAGGTGCGCGGACGTGAAGAACACCGCATCGAAGTCACGGTTGAGGATCTCGACCCATTCCGGCGGCAGCCGGTCAGAATCGAATGCCAGGTAGGCGAACCTGTAGCCCGACGATGGTGGCGCGACGTACTTGGTGTAGTTCACGCCGTTCCACAGCACGTCGGCGTAGATGTAGACGGCAAAACCCTCGAGCTCGTGGGTCAACGAGATCTCGCGCCCGCTCGTCAGACAGACCGTCTCGCCGGCCTGGGCCGGGGTATGGAGGTCCCACAGCCTGACGTCGTACTTGCGCGCGAGGAGCTCGAACAGGCTCTCGGTAAGGTGGCCGATTCCGGTACCGAATGCGCGCCGACCCATGACGCAGATCCCTTCGCCCGGAACACCCGAAGGCTCGGTGCTCATCGACGCACCCACTCCTTCAGGTACGTCCGTGGCCGTCGAATGGCACGCATGGGCAGGGTGATGCGCCACGAGGTGCTCGCCAGCACGCCGTCAAGACGGAGCTGGATGTCCTGCGCGGCACGGCGCTGAGCCTCCTGCCGCTCCGCGCGCTCGGCATCGAGACTCTCCTGGCGCTGCAAGCGGTTCCTGAAGTTGCTCACCTCTGCCGCGTACCACGCGACCATCCGCTCGCGCTCGAACGACGTCTGCTCGAGAGCTTCGCCCCTCAGCTGCAAGCCCTGAATCGACTCGTCCCTGGCACGGACACGCTCCTCGGCCTCGTCGTTGCGCTGCTCCGACGCGGCCAGCGCAGCCTCGAAATCACTGAGCCGCGAGGCCAGTTCGGCCTCGACGTCACGGAGCCGCGTCTCGAAGTCGATCCGGTCACGCACCACGGCCTCGACGCGCTGCATCACCTCGCTGGCCTGGGCGGGAGACACCATTCCCACCTTCTCGCCGATGAGCTCGACCATGACACGATCGCCGTCGGCGACGACCACGAAGTCGTCCGTCACGTTGACCGGCGTGGCGAAGTTCGGGAGAAGCTCGTCGGCGAGCTCCTTGGCGAGGTAGAAGTCGTTCAGGCCGTCGAAGTACGCGTGCACATAGTCGTGATCCTCGAGGTGCTGCCGGATCGCTCGGCGCGGGTTCGTCTCGGCGTTGCCCGAGACGACCTCGACGACCGCGATCCACGGCCGCGTCCGCGTCAGGTCGATCGTGTGCAGCACATCGAGCTCGGCACCCTCGACGTCGACCTTCAGGAACTGGATGTCGCGCATGCCGTGAGCCGCGAGGACCTCGTCGAGCCGGACCACGGGAACGGTCGTCGTGGTCACAGCTCGCCCCTCGCCCCTCAGCTCTTCGGCGCGCTCGTCCGAGATCGTCGAGAGCTCGTCCCAGAGATCGACGACGGTGAGGTCAGCGAAGTCGGCCTCGCGCGCGCTGACGGCGGCCTGGAGCGTCACGTCGCGTGGGCGCTGCTTGGTGAGCGCGTCCGCGAGCGTCGGCAGCGGCTCGATGTTGATCCCGGACCAGCCTGCATCGTAGAAGAGCTTCGTCACGGAGTTGTGTTCCGGGTGACCGGCTCCGACGTCGACGTAGCGGCCTCCTGCCACGTGCTGCAGAGCACGCCACAGCAGGACGTCCTCGAAGTTCTGGGCGAAGGACTTCACAGTCATGGTCTGCCTCCCGTGCAGAGGGGGTGTGGGGCGCCGACCGTCCCACGGCTCGAGCCGCTTGAACGCAGTGGTGACCGCGGTCTCCATGCGCTGGGGTTGGACGATCGTGGCTGCCCCTGTTCGTCCCGCGCTAGCGGCGCGCGGTGGCGAAGTTGTCTACATACCATCGATGTGTCTCGGCAAGTCCTTGCTCCAATGTGAACGTCGGCGTCCAGCCCAGGGCCTCGAGTCGCGAGACGTCGTAGGCTCGAGCGTGCTGCCCGTCGGGCTTCGACGAGTCCCAGCTGACTGGTCCGGCGTAACCAGACACCCGCACGAGGGTCTCGACGGCCTCGCGGATCGTGACGGACACCCCGGTGGCCAGATTGATGACGCCGGAGTAGCTCTCGAGAATCATCCGGATGGCCGACGCCGCATCCGCCGAGTACAGGAAGTCACGCGTGGCCGTGCCAGTCCCCCATACCTCGAGTGGCTCGCCCCACTCCTTCGCGCGGTGGACCTTGGACACGAGCGACGGAAGCACATGACCGTGCGCCTCGTCGAACTTGTCTCCCGGGCCGTACAGGTTCGTCGACACGACGAAGGCGAAGTCCATGTCGTACTGATCGCGGTAGGCCTCGAGCTGGGCAACCATCGCGCGCTTCGCGTGCGCGTATCCCCGCTCCGAGTCGTGCGGAGGCCCGAGCCAGAGGTCGTCTTCCCGCATCGGCAGCGGCACGATGTCCGAGTAGACGGCGGTCGAGCCCATGGCGACAAGCTTCTTCACGCCGACCCGTCGGCTGGCTTCGACCACATTCGTGTTGATCTGGACGTTCTCGTAGAAGGCCTGGCCCTGGGAGTGGATATTGCCCATGAGCCCATGGACGCGGCCAGCCAGATGGACGACGTACGTCGGACGCACGGCCTCGAGGAGCTCCTCAGCCTGCACCCGCTCTGTCAGGTCGGCGCGAGACGACGTAGCTCCGACGACGTCGTACCCGGAGTCCCTCAACTCCCGTACGAGGGCGCGGCCCGCTACCCCCGACACGCCTGTGATCAGGATTCTCTCGGTTGCTGTCAAGTTCCACTCCGTCTGCGACTCATGAAGAGGTCACGCTGGCCTTCGCGCTCAGCATCCATACGCATGCTGGCTGCGAGGCTCGACCGGGTGTCTACTGCGGCTCGGCCACCGTGGTGACCGCACACGACGAATGGTCGCCCGGTGCAGCAGGCCGGCATCGCTTCGCAGCGAGATCGCGCACGTCAGAGCACACATGTGCTCCTCACTGCTGGCGCGACACATTGCGGCCCCCGTACTGCCCGTTTCCCCTGCCTCCGACCGGGTGTCCGGTTGGAGGACGCATGCGCGACTGGCGCCACGTCGCAGCGAGCCTAACCCATCCTCTGGTCTCGCCGGTCATGACCGTCGCCCCATGGGCCAGTCGAGAGCATGTGGTAGTCGCTGGTTGCGGGCGCGCGACCAGAGGCCCGCCCCGAGGGTCGGGCGGGCGCTCCCTGAGCGCTCGCATCGACCCATCCGTCGTCCACACGTCGCGGCCCGGATCAGTGTTCGACACGACCGCAGCGCTACCCGCCGCCTCCGGCCCGGTGCTGGACGCCGGTGGTGGCGATGCCACGCGACATCGCGGCTGGTCCTGACCGTCACCGTCCTCGGTACGCTCAAAGCCGGTCACCCGTCGGAGGAGACAGCACGTGAGCCATCAGTGAGCACGATCCACATCGCCGTCGTCAGCACGCGGAGCTGCGCTCCCCTCGCCCGCGCGACCGTTCGACGGGCGGTCCCCGCCGTACCGTCCGCGCAGGTGCACGTGCTGGACGTCGACGGCAGCTATGCGCCGGTCGGCCCCGAGGAGGTGCTCACCGCGGTCGATGTCGGCCTCACGGACGCGGAGCTGCACCTCCGGGCGATGCTCCACGAGCCCGCGGAGCTGATGCGGTGGCTGTACCCCACGCTGGTGCGCACCATCCAGGCCGGTACCCCGCAGCCCGCGACCGCGACGGTGCTCGTCGTGCAGCCGGGCGTCCTGTTGCTGGGCTGGCCCGGTGCCGTGCTCGACGCAGCGACGAGGTACGGGATCTGCCTGATCGCACGCACGCCACTGGCCCTGCCCGCCGACGGTCGCCGACCGACCACCGACGACGTCGCGGTCGCCGGCGCCTACGCCCCCCAGCTCCTGGCCCTGCGCGGCAGACAGGGCACGCTGCTGGACCTGTGGGAGCGAGCCGGTGCCACGGTGGACGGCACGGGCGACCACTGGCTCGAGATCGCGGCCAGCCGCCTGCCGCACCACACCGTGCGGGACGTCGCCGCGCTCGTCTCGCCGTGGAACCTGACGCCCGCGCACCGGATCACCCCGACACCCGGTGTCGAGGTCGACGGGCTCGTGCTGGACGGGCACGACGTCGATGCCATCGACCTGACCGCCTGGGACCCGAGCAGCCCGTGGCTGCTGGACGCACGGCCGCTCGGCGACCCGCGCGGCCGGCTCAGCGATCACCCCGTGCTCGCCGCCCTGGTCCAGCAGATCGCCGAGACCCTCCAGGCGGAGGCCCGGGACGGCACGGACCGCCGATCCGGCACCTGGGACCTGAGCACGACGTCGCTCGGCACACCCGTCGACGAGCCGTTGCGCGAGCTCTACCGGGCCGCCATCGCCCGGAGCGCCCCGTCGGCCCGTGACCAGGACCCACCCGACCCCTTCGACCCGCGGGCCGCCGACGGCCTGATGGCCTGGCTCACGGAGCCGGCGGCGGACGGCGGCCCAGGGCGGTACCTGCGCGCCATCCACCGGACCCGGCCCGACCTCCAGGCGGCGTTCCCCTCGGTACCCGGAGAGCACACCGCAGGATTCCTCGCGTGGGTCCACACTGACGCCGCACTGGAGTACCCCGCCACCCTCATCACCCGCGCAGCCGCGCGGACCGCCACGCCGGACGTCGCACCACCACGACGGCCCGCCGCCGGCGTCAATGTGGTGGGCTACCTTCGCGGGGAGCTGGGGATCGGCGAGTCCGCCCGGCTCATGGTCGACGCGCTCAAGGCCGCCGGTGTCCCGTACACGACAGTGCCGGTCGACCGGCACCTGATCAGTCGCCAGAACGCGGCCGACGGCGGAGCCGACGACGTCACGACCGGACGCGACGCCGGCCAGCAGGTCTTCGGCACGAGCCTGATCTGCGTGAACGCCGACCTCACCTCGTCGATCGCGGCGACCATCTCCGACCTGCTCTCCCGCAGCTACCGGATCGGCATGTGGTACTGGGAGGTCGAGGACTTCCGGGCCCGGCACGACGCCTTCGTGCACGTCGACGAGGTCTGGACGGCGACCGACTTCATCCGGAACGCCATCGAGCCGCACTCCCCGGTCCCGGTCCGTACGGTCACCCCGCCGCTGCCGCAGCGCGGGCCCACCCCGACCCTGACCCGTGCCGATCTCGGTCTGCCCGAGCGGCCGGTGTTCCTCTTCTCGTTCGACTTCCTGAGCACCGCCGAGCGCAAGAACCCGCTCGGCCTCATCGAGGCCTTCACCGCCGCGTTCGCGCCGGGCGAGGGGCCCGTGCTGGTGATCAAGTCGATCAACGCCGACAAGCGTCCGGCCGAGGCGGAGCGTCTGCGCCTGCGGGCCGCAACCGCGCCCGACGTCGTGCTGATGGAGGACTACCTGGACGCGGCCGAGCGCGACGCCCTGGTGGCCCTGTGCGACGTCTACGTGTCCCTGCACCGCTCCGAGGGGCTCGGGCTGACGATGGCGGAGGCGATGGCCTGGGGCAAGCCCGTCATCGCCACCGGCTACAGCGGCAACCTGCAGTTCATGACGGACGAGAACAGCTTCCTGGTGCCCTGGACACCGACGCAGATCCCGGCGGGCGCCGACCCGTATCCGGCCGGTGGCATCTGGGCCGACCCAGACCTGGGCGCCGCAGCACGCCTGATGCGCTCGGTCATCGAGGAGCCGGACGTGGCTGCCGCGCGCGGGGCACGTGCAGCATCCGACATCGCCACGCTGCACTCCCCCGAGGTGGCCGGCCGGCTCGTCGTCGAACGGCTCGCCGAGTCGGCCGACCGTCGCCGTGCCAGGCTGCGCACCAGCCTCGGTGACCGCCTGCGCAGCACGGCCCGCAGACTGCGCTGACGGCGTTCAGCCCGGAGGGTTCCCGTTGCCGAGCACCCGTCGCACCCGACCGACCGCGCGCCGGGTGACCTCGCGCACGCCACCGGCACGCAGGTAGTCCCGCGCCAGGGTGACGTCACCGCGGACCGAGCGCCGAGGCTGCCGCCGACGCTTGCGCGGGGCGGCCGGCTCGGGCGGGACCGCGAGGTCGAGCGCCCGGCGCGGTGTGCGGCAGAACTTCACGAGCGGGGTCAGGACCTTCGACCACGCATAGCTCCCGGCGAACGCCTGGACGGCCTCGACCGCGGCCGCGGCGGCGGCCTCGTCGAAGAGCATCTCCTCGAGGGCGGCCTCGAGCGCCTCAACGTCCTGCTGAGGGACGACCCGGCCGAGGCCGTGCTCGCGGATCAGCACACCGAACGTGTCACCATCGGTCGCCACGATCGGCAGCGAGGCCCACAGGTAGTCCAGGATCCGGGTGCGGAAGCTGAACGCCGTCTCCACGTGCTGGAAGTGCGTCGAGACACCGACGTCGGCGTCGAGCAGGTAGTCGGCACGCTCGTCGTAGGGCACCCAGCCCTCGTTGAAGAAGACGTTGCGCCCGGTCAGCCCGAGCTCGCGCGCGAGCTCTTGGGTCTGCCAGGCGACCGTCATCTCCGGCACGCCGGGGTTGGGGTGCTTCATGCCCAGGAAGAAGAGCCGGACCTCGGGGTGGCGGTCCTTGAGCCGGTCGACGGCGCGGATCAGGGTCAGCGGGTCGAACCAGTTGTAGATCCCGCCGCCCCAGAGGATCACCTTGTCGTCCGGCCCGATGCCGGGCACGGCTCCCTTGATCGCGTGCCGGCGCTGGACCGGTGCGGCGTCCTCGATGCCGAACGGCACCACGGTGATGAGGTTGTCGAGGTTCTGGTTCTCGTCGTAGACGGCGGGGTTGACCCGGCCCTGACCGGCGAGCTGGCCGAGCCAGAAGTCCCGCTGCTTGTCCGACGCGCAAAGCAGGAAGTCCGCCCGGCGCAGCTGCTCGTTCAGGGTGTGCGTGGTCACCTGCACCGCGTGCACCCGGCCGTCCGGGCCGAGGTCCTTGGCCTGCTCGAGCTGCTCGAGGTGCATCGGGTCGTAGATGTCCGCGACGATGATCGTGCCGCTGCCCTTGACCCAGGGGGCGGTCTCCAGCAGGAAGCCCTGGAAGATGATCACGTCGGCCCAGCCGGTCGGCTCGTGCAGGCCCGTGCCGGCCGCGTACTCGACCGAGAAGTCCGCGCTGGAACGCTTCGCCCCGGCGGTCGAGACCAGCCGCACCTCGTGCTCGGGTGCGAGCGCCTTGGCGATCTCCCAGGCCCGGATCGCGGGCCCCGCCATGCGCTCGAGCAACGGCTCGCCGGTCACCACGAGGATGCGGTGCCGGGCCCTGAAGTGCTCCTCGATCCCGAACGCCTCGACCAGCGCCTCGTGCGCGGCCAGGTAGCTGGGCATCCCGTAGGCGGGCTCGATGGACTCGCGGAACAGCGGGAACAGCTCGCGGTCGCTGCGCCGACGTCGGGCCTGGAGGTCGCGCCGGCTGACCAGGAGGCTCGGCAGCTGCTCGACGAAGTAGTCGATCGCGTAAGCGCCGGTCAGCGCCATCTTGGGGATCTCGAGCGTGCCGGTGTCGTCCCCGCCCGGCGAGCGCTGCAGGTCGAGGGCCGACGCGTCGACGTCGGTGCGGGCCACCGACCGGCGAACGGCCAGCGCCATCGCGGCGGGCAGCGCCCGGGCCAGCGACGCGTCGTCGTAGTTCTTGTACATGGTCAGCAGCGCGTTGCGCTCGAGCAGGTAGCTCTCGCGGAAGCTGCCGAACTTCTTCATCGTCACGTGGTGACGGTGGAACGCGACCGAGCCGGGGACGTAGCGGACCCGGTGGCCGAGCAGGTTGAGCCGCCAGCCCAGGTCCACGTCCTCGTAGAACATGAAGAAGCGCTCGTCGAAGCCGCCCTCGGCGCGGAACAGCTCGGCGCGGACGAACATCGCCGCGCCGGTGCCGAACAGCACGTCCTTGGCGGTGTCGTACGCGGCCGAGTCCGGCTTCTCGACCTCACGCTTGTAGCCCATGCCGAACCAGGTCAGCGAGCCGTCGACGTAGTCGACGAGCGTGCCGTCCCAGTCCAGGACCTTGGAGGCGACCGAGCCGACCGTGGCATCCGCCTCGAAGGCCGCGACGGCTGCGGCGACCCACTGCGGGCCGGGCCGGGCGTCGTTGTTGATGAAGCCGACGTACTGACCCGTCGCATGCGCGACACCGAGGTTGCAGCCGCCGGCGAAGCCGAGGTTCGCACCCGACTCGACGACTGTCGCACCCGGGACCGCCGCGCGGATCTGCTCGGCGCTGCCGTCACCCGAGTCGTTCTCCACGACGATCAGCTCGAGCCGCTCGGCCGGCCACTCGACGTCGTCGAACGCGCGCACGCACGCGATCGTGTCCCCGGCGCCCTTGTAGTTGACCAGGACGACCGAGACGACCCCCGGGCGCACGACAGGTGCCTCCGGCGTGCGTGCCATCAGGCGTCCTTCCGCAGCAGCTCCACGTCGTGGTCGACCATCCGTCCGACGATCTCCTCGAAGTCGACGGTGGGCTCCCAGCCGAGCTCACGACGGGCCTTGCCTGCGTCGCCGACCATCTCCGCGGTGTCCATCGGGCGCAGCAGCTCCGGGTCCACCTCGACGTGGTCCCTCCACGCGTCCCCCACGCCCGCGTGCCGCAGCGCCGCCTCGGCGAACTCCGCGACCGTGTGCGTGCGCCCGGTGGCGATCACGAAGTCGCCACCGACGTCATGGCGAGCGGCCCGCACCATGGCGTCGACGTAGTCCGGCGCCCAGCCCCAGTCGCGACGGGCCTCGAGGTTGCCCAGGCGCAGCACGCCCGAACCGTCGGCACCGATCCGCGCCGCTGTCGCGGTGATCTTCCGGGTCACGAAGGTGGTGGGCCGCCGGGGTGACTCGTGGTTGAACAGGATGCAGCTGGTCACGTGCAGGCCCTTGCTGCGGTACACCCCCGCGATGTGGTGGGCGTACGCCTTGGCGGCGCCGTAGGGCGAGACCGGTCGCACCGGGGTGCTCTCGTCCTGCGGGAAGGTCCGCGCCACGCCGAAGATCTCCGAGCTGCTGGCCTGCACGCAGGCGACCTGGCGGCCCGTACGCTCCTGCAGGCGGAAGGCCGCCTGGAAGAGGACCGCGGCCGCCACACCGCTGAGCTCGGCGGTCAGGACGGGATGCTCCCAGGAGAACGCGACCGAGCTGATCCCGGCCAGGTTGTACAGCTCGTCCGGCTCGATCTCGCCGACCAGCCCGCGAAGGCGGTCGCCGTCCGCGAGGTCGCCGACGTGCAGCGAGACGGACGGGTACGACGATGCGAACGCCGCGGCCGCCTCGTCCTGCTCATGCACGAGGCCGTGAACGTCCGCACCGTCCGCCAGAAGCTGTTCGGCGAGGTAGCCGCCGTCCTGGCCAGTGATCCCGGTGATCAGCGCACGCGGCACGCCTACCTTCCCGCCTGGGCGCGCTGCTCTACGAGGTCGTTGGCCACCATCATCTGCACGAGCTCGGTGAAGGCGACCTTGGGCTCCCAGCCGAGCGTGGTGCGGGCCTTGGTCGAGTCGCCGATGAGCAGCTCGACCTCCGCCGGCCGCATGAACCGCGGGTCCTGCGTGACGTAGGGCGCCCAGTCGTCGATGCCGACCGCGGCGAAGGCCACGTCGAGCAGCTCCTTGATCGAGTGGGTCACACCGGTGGAGATGACGTAGTCGTCGGCGGTGTCCTGCTGGAGCATCAACCACATGGCCTCGACGTAGTCGCCGGCGAAGCCCCAGTCGCGCTTGGCGTCGAGGTTGCCCATCGTGATGCCGTCCTGCAGGCCGAGCTTGATCCGCGAGACCGCCTGGCTGATCTTGCGGGTGACGAACTCCGGGCCGCGGCGCGGCGACTCGTGGTTGAACAGGATGCCCGAGGACGCGTGCATGCCGTACGACTCGCGGTAGTTGATCGTCATGTAGTGCCCGAAGACCTTGGCGACGCCGTACGGCGACCGCGGCCACAGCAGGGTCGACTCGCGCTGCGGGACCTCCTGGACCTTGCCGAACATCTCCGAGCTGGACGCCTGGTAGAACCGCACCTTGTGCGGGTCGTCGTGCGAGTACAGCCGGACGGCCTCGAGGATGTTGAGCACGCCCTTGCCGGTGACGTCGGTCGTGAGCATCGCGTTCTCCCACGAGTACGCGACGAAAGAGATCGCACCGAGGTTGTAGACCTCGTCGGGCTGGGACGACTCCATCGCGCGCAGCAGGCTCGACAGGTCGGTCAGGTCCCCGGTCAGCAGCTTGACCTCCGGCACCGTCGCGCGGACCAGGTCCAGCTTCGGATTGTTCTGACCGCGGATCAGGCCGAAGACCTCGTAGCCCTTGGAGAGCAGGAGCTCGGAGAGGTAGAGACCGTCCTGACCGGTGATGCCCGTGATGAGTGCGCGCGCCATGTTCCCTCGGATGCCAGAGATATGAGTCCGGGCGATCCTATCGGGTTGTTCGTTCCGCCACGCCTGTGGCCCGAACCGGGCCAGCAGCCGAGCGTGTCACCCGCGAGGCCGCCTGCAGACCCTCGGCATGGCCTCGCGGGCGCGGGCGAGTGGCGCCCGGTCCCTCTATGATCGCCACGTGCCGACCGCCTCGCCTTTCCACTCCTATGCGCAGAACAACGAGGACGTCGTCCTGTGGCGTGCCCTGCGTGACGTGTCCGTCGGGCGCTATGTCGAGGTGGGCGCCAACCACCCGCTGATCGACTCCGTCTCGCGAGCGTTCTATGACCGGGGCTGGAGCGGGATCACCGTCGAGCCGGTCCCCTACTTCGCCGAGCTGCAGCGCGCCGAACGCCCGCGCGACCTGCTGGTCGAGGCCGCGATCGGCACGACGGACGGCGAGATCACGCTGCACCTGGTCCCCGGCACCGGCCTGTCGACCGTGGTCGACGCCGTCAGCGTCATGCACGCCTCCGAGGGGATCGACCACGTCGACGTGACGGTGCCGAGCAAGCGGCTCGACGACGTCCTGTCGGAGTCCGGCTGGTCCCCCGACGACGACCTCCACTTCATGCTGGTCGACGTCGAGGGTGCCGAGCAGGACGTGCTCGCGAGCGTCGACCTGACCCGGTGGCGACCACGCGTGCTGGTCGTCGAGGCGACCGCGCCCAACGCCCCGATCTCGACCCACGAGGCCTGGGAGCCCGCAGTGCTCTCCGCCGGCTACCAGCTCTGTCTCTTCGACGGGGTGTCCCGGTTCTACGTCGCGGACGAGCGGGCCGACGAGTTGCGCCCGGCCCTGTCCTACCCCGCGTGCGCACACGACAACTTCATCAGCCGGCCGTTGCTGACGGCCCAGCAGGAGCGCGAGGAGCTGCGCGGCCAGGCGGCGCACTGGCGGACGGTCGCCCTGACCGCATGGGCTGACGCAGTCCAGGAAGCCAGTACGCACGCCTCCGGGGTCAGCAACGGGGCGGAGTTCGATGCCCTCCACGCCCAGGTCGCGGCTATGGAGGCGACGCTCTCCTGGCGGGTCACTGCACCGCTGCGAGCAGTCCGGCGCGCCATCGACGGGGTCCGTGGACGATGAGCCGGACGCCGTCCCGCCGTCGCAGCTCCCGGCACCTAGTCACCGCTCTCGACCAACGCCTGACCGAGGCTGCCCGGGTGCTGCTCGACCCCGGCACGCGCGCCCTGCCCGACGGACCGCCCGGGACCCCCACGGCGCACCTCCTGCCCCACCTGATCGCGCTGTGCGCCGACCGGTCCAGAGCCGATGCCCGCTGGCTCTTGCTGACCGCGACCTTCGGCGCCCTCCCGACCGGCGACCAGCTCATCGCCTTCGGCCGCTACGTCGAGACGGCCCTCCCCGGGCACGCCGAGTCGGCGCTCCTGGCCGGGGTCTTCATCGACCCGCGCCGCGGCCGGGTGGACCTGCCCATGACGGTCGTCACTGACGACGTCGTCGTCGACGTGGACTTCTGCGCTCGGCACGACACGCACACCGGGATCCACCGGGTGGTCCGCGAGACGATCCCGCGGTGGCAAGCCGAGCACCGCGCCGAGGCCGTGGCCTGGATCGACGCGTACACCTGCATGCGTCGGCTGGCACCGCGCGAGTCGAACCGGGTCTTCGCCTACGGCCTGGACGTGCCGATCGACGCAGCCACCGAGGCCGCCTACCAGGAGCACCTCATCGTCCCCTGGCGCAGCGTGGTGGTCCTGGCCGACGTCCCCAACCCCCTGGCGAGCGGACCGCTGGCGGCCCTGGCCACGTACTCGGGCAACGAGCTGGCCCTGATCGGCTACGACATGATCCCGGTCACCAGCGCCGAGATGCGTCCCGCCTCCGACTCGGTCGCCTTCGCGCAGTACCTGACCGTCGCCAAACGGGCGCACCGCATCGCGGGGATCAGCCGGTCGGCGACGGCCGAGTTCACCGGGTTCTCCCATGCCCTCGGCGCACAGGGCCTCCCCGGCCCGCAGGTTCGCGAGGTCCAGCTCGCGAGCGAGCCACCCCTGGCCGGGGCGCCCCAGACGCGCCGTCGTCGGCCGCGCCCCGTGCTGCTCCTGGTGGGCAGCCAGGAGCCGCACAAGAACCAGCGTGCGGCGCTGCACGCCGCGGCGCGCCTGTGGCGCGACGGGCTGGACTTCGAGGTCCGCCTGGCCGGTGGGCGCGGATGGTCCGACGCCGTGCTCAAGCCGTCGATCGAACGGCTCGTCGGCCAGGGCCGCCCGCTCACTCCACTCGGCCGGGTCAGCGACGCACGGCTGCTGCAGGAGATGCGCAGCGCCGACGTCGTCTTCTTCGCCTCGCTGCACGAGGGCTACGGGCTGCCGGTCACCGAGGCGCTCGCCTGCGGCACCCCGGTGATCACGTCGAACTTCGGCAGCCAGCTCGAGATCGCCGAGCTCGGCGGCTGCGTCGTGGTCGACCCGCGGGACGACGACGACATCACGGCGGCCATCCGACGCCTGCTCACCGACCCGACCGAACGGGCCCGGCTGCGGGCGCAGGCAGCGGCCCGACCGGTGCGGACGTGGGACGCGTACGCGAGCGACCTGTGGAACTTCCTGGTCCGGGCGGAGGAGGTCGCGTGAACCGCCGTCTCCGCCGGAGCCTCGTCGTCGCCACCCGACCCCGAACCCTTCGACCCGCGGCCGTGCCGCCAGCCCACCTCGACGCATGGTCCCGGCGTGCCCCGTTGCTCCGCGCCGCGCTGACCGGCACGCCCGCAACCGCAGCCGGGCCGGACCAGCAGGTGTCGATCAGGTCCCTGCGAGACCTGTGTCGCGAGCTGGGCGGAGTTGTCGACGTCCGCGACCGCTCCCAGGTGTGGCTGACTCTCGCCGTGCTGACCGGCCGGTTCCCCGACCGCACCACCGTCGTCGAGGTCTCGCGGTGGAGCGAGTTCGACGACGGTTCGACCCTGTGGCGCTCGGTGGCGCGGTTCACCACCGACGAGAGCGCGGCCTGGGACCTCCGGGTGGCGACGGACGAGGTGCTGGTCGACGTCGCCCACACCGCCTCGACGATCCTGACCACCGGCATCCAGCGCGTCGCACGATGGACCACGCGGCGATGGCTCCGCGACCGGCTGTGCACGCCGGTGTCCTGGTCCCAGGGCTTCCAGTCCCTGCGGGAGCTGACCGACGTCGAGCGTCAGCGGATCGAGGAGGGCACCGCGGAGGAGGACGTCGCCGCGCGGCCCGAGGCGACAGTCGTCGTGCCGTGGCGGGCGACGTACGTGTTGCCCGAGCTCGCGGCGGAGCCCGAGCGGAGCGCCCGCCTGCTCGCCCTCGCCGAGCTCACCGACAACCGCACCGGCGTGATCGGCTTCGACTGCGTCCCGATCACCTCGGCGGAGACGACCCAGCTGGGCTTCGCCGGCGTCTTCGCGGGGAACCTCGCCGCCGTCCGGTCCTTCGACCGCATCGCGACGATCTCGCAGGCGGCCTGCACCGAGTACTCCGGGTGGCGGGACATGCTCTCCGCCATCGGCCTGCCCGGCCCACGGATCGAGGCGGTCCAGCTGCCCGTCGAGGTCGCCGCGCCGACCGACGAGGACCTGCGTGCCGCCCAGGCACGCTTCATGGTCGGTCGGCTGCCGCTCGTCCTGGTCGTGGGCAGCCACGAGCCCCGCAAGAACCACCTCGCCGTGCTGCACGCGGCCGAGCTGCTGTGGCGTGACGGCCTGCAGTTCAGCCTGAGCTTCGTCGGCGGGAACTCCTGGGGCGGCGAGGCCTTCACCCGCCGGCTGGCCGACCTGCAACGGATGGGCCGGCCGGTCGACAGCGAGTCACGGCTCTCCGACGGCCGGCTGTGGGCGGCCTACCGCCTGGCCCGGTTCACCGTCTTCCCGTCGCTCAACGAGGGCTTCGGGCTCCCGGTCGCCGAGTCCCTCGCCGCGGGCACCCCGGCGATCACCTCGGACTTCGGCAGCATGCTCGAGATCGCCACCGAGGGCGGGGCCCTGACCGTCGACCCGCACGACGACCACGCCATCGCCGAGGCGATGCGCCGGCTGCTCACCGACGACACCCTGCACGCGCAGCTCACCCGCGACGCGGCCGATCGTCCGGTGCGTACCTGGGACGACTACGCCGCCGACGCGTGGGACTTCCTCACCGGCTGATCGGTCGAACGACTGATCGACCGATCGACTGATCGGCCGGTCGGTCGGTCGGCCGGTCGGCCGGTCGGCCGGTCGGCTGTCGAGCGACAGCCGACCAGTGCTTCGGCTCAGGGGAACCGTGCGATGGCGCGGGCGCGGTACTCGAGGCTGCCGGCGATCCCGACCCGCACCGCACCCTCACCCTGCCGCAGCAGCACGTCGGCCCAGCCGGCCAGACCCACCGGGTCAGGACCACGACCCAGGAACGTCTGGTAGTACGCACCGGCCCGGATCCGCGCCGCCTCGTTCGAGAACCAGATCGCATCGACGACCACACCACGACCGCGGGTGGCGAAGACGGCCGACCACTCGGCCACCTCGGCGTCGCCGGCCGGACGGCTCAGGACGGTCTGGTAGAGCCGGCGCACGTACCCCTCCGGGGTCCCGCCCGACGTCGCGTAGTACTCGACCGAGTCGTAGAACCGGCGCTGGACGTCATCGACGGTCGCGTGCCCGGCCTTGATCTCCGAGAGCCACGCCGCCGCACCGGCCGGCTCCGGCTCACGACCCAGGACCTCCCGGTAGGCCTTGGTCACCCGCGAGGAGATGTACTCGTCGCTGCGGGTCAACGTGTCGACCAGGGCCGACTGGCTCTGGCCCTGCATCAGGGTCGTCGTCCAGCCCGCGAGGCCGGTCGGGTCGGGGGCACGGCCGAGGAGATCCTGGTACAGCGCCCTGACCACGGCCTCGGAGGCGGCCTGCGAGCTCCAGGAGAACGTGAACCAGTCGCTCTTGAACCGGCTCGTGCCCAGCGCCGAACGGAACTCCCCACCGCTGTACGCGTGGCTCGTGCCGTTCCCGTCGACGACGAGCACCGAGGTCACGCGCCCGCCCCAGTCCCCCAGGCCGTTGCGGCCGGTCACCGTGATCGAGCGGACACCCGGGATGCCGAGCGTGGCTGCGACCTCGTCGATGGTGAACGTCGCGACCCAGGTGTGGTTGGGGTTGCCCGCGTAGGCGTCGCCGAGGTCCACGACGGCGGGGAACGTGCCGGCGACCGTGTAGCCGCCGGTCGACGAGCTGAACTCGGTGCGCGCGACGGCACCGGTCCCGTTCATCACCCGGACCTCGCCGGCGGTGGTGTCGATCGCGACGTTCGCGTTGTCCCCGTCGAGCCGAGGGGTCGCCGACGGCCAGAACCCGGCACCGCCGTACACCTGGCAGGACGTCGTGTCGCACGTCTTGGCGCCCGAGGCGAGGACGCCACCGGCGATCGCATAGCTCCGGGCCGCGACCGCCTGCGCCTTGAGCGCCTGCATGCCCTTGCCGCCGCCGGCGGTGCCCCAGCCGTCCGGGGACTCGCGCGGGACGACGCCGCGCAGGTACTCCTCGAGCGGAAGGTGGTTGAAGGTGGTCTGCACCCCGGTCTTCGCATGCTTCTGCACGGACAGGTCCCCGCGGTAGGCGCGCTGCCCGGAGGCCTCGCAGACCTTCACCAGGCCGTCCAAGGTCGTCTGGTTCGTGGTCGAGATCCGGACCCCTGCCGGGTAGGTCCCGATGTCGGCGATCTCTCCGTAGCACACACCCGTCGACCTGATCAGGATCGAGCCGTCCGCCTTCGTCCGGGCGACGAGGCCCTGGACGCCGGCGGGGACGGGCACGCCGTTGATCGTGAGGCTCGTACCGGTGACGACGAGGGGCTTGTCGTTCAGGGCCGTCAGCTCGACCGAGATCGGCGGGTTGCCCACGTTGCCGACCGACGTCCCGCCGTAGAAGTGCGCGAGGATCTGGCTGTAGGACCAGCCGTGGTCGACCGCGTAGCCGAGGGCCCCGTACTGCCCCATCCCGCGGCCGTGACCCCAGCCGTGACCGGTGAAGGTGATGTCGGTGGCCTGGGAGTCCAGCGCGACGCCGGACGAGCTCGCAGTCGGGACCGCGATCTCGGCAGCGGCGGTCTCCGCCGGGGCGGTCTCGGCAGCGGCGATCTCGGCCGTGCCGTCGGCGCCCGGCTCGACGACAGCCCCGAGGCCCGTCGCGGCACCGGCGGGCAGCGCGCCCACGACGCCCAGGAGCACGGTGAGCGCGAGGCCCGTGAACGAGGCACGCGCGGCACTGCGGTGCAAGGTGTGCATGAGAGCTCCATGGTCGGCGACGGTCGCTGCTTCGTCCATTCCACCACGGAACGCACCGCACGGACCCGGCGCCTGGCCGTTGGTCTTGCCGGCTCGACGGCGGTGGGGCGAGCCGGCCGCGCGAGGGCCCGACCGGGGCGGTCCGCCCGGTGTCAGCGGGTAGTGTGTGGAGGCGATCTTCGGCCCGGCCGTGCCGGCGATCCGAGAACGGGGAGCGGATGACGAACGAGAGTGACGCTCGAGCTGCACGCCTGGCGGCCGAGCCTCTGCGGGCCGCCGGCCCGCGACCCGGGTTCATCCAGGGCACCGTGCAGTCGCTGCGCGACATCGTCGGCCAGGGTGAGCTGCTCGGTCTGCTCGTCCGGCGCGAGCTCAAGGCGCGGTACAAGGACAGCATCCTCGGCTTCTTCTGGAGCCTGATGAAGCCGCTGGCGATGCTCTTCGTCTACTACATCGCGATCGGCAAGTTCCTCGGAGCCGAGGAGATCCCCGGGAGGCCCGGGACCCCGGACTTCGCCATCTTCATCTTCACCGGGCTGACCGCCTGGCAGCTCTTCAGCGACATCATCGTCGGCGGTACGGGGTCGATCGTGACGAACTCCGGCCTGATCAAGAAGGTGTACCTGCCGCGGGAGGTCTTCCCACTGAGCGTCATCGGTGCGGCGCTGTTCAACTTCCTCATCCAGCTCGGCATCCTCGTCGGCGCGACCGTCGCGCTGGGCAAGTTCCCGACCGGGGACCGCTGGTGGTTCTTCGTCCTCGCGCTCGCCGTACTGATCGTCCTGTCCACCGCCCTTGCGCTGCTGCTCGCCGCCGTGAACGTCTACCTGCGCGACGTCCAGTATCTGATCGAGATCCTGATCATGATCTTGATGTGGGCCTCGCCGATCATCTACGCCTGGAAGTACGTCGACAACGTTCTCGACGGGTTGCTGCAGAGCCTCTACCTGGCGAACCCGATGACCCAGGTCGTGCTCGGCTTCCAGCGCACCTTCTGGGTCGCCGGCGACGACCAGCCGTATCCCGCTGACCTCATGGAGAGTCTTTGGATCACCCTGGGCGTCTCGGTCGTGCTGCTGTGGGTGTGCCAGCGCGTCTTCTCCCGGCTGCAGGCCAACTTCGCCCAGGAGCTGTGATGCCGACGACGGTCATCGAGATCGAGCAGATCTCCAAGCGCTTCATCATCCGCAAGGAGAAGTCCCTCAAGGAGCGCCTGGTCAACGCCGGTCGGTCCAACCTGCACAAGGACGACTTCTGGGCGCTGCGCGACGTGAGCATGCAGATCAGCTCCGGCACGACGGTCGGCCTGATCGGGCCCAACGGCTCGGGCAAGAGCACGCTGCTCAAGATGATCGGCGGCATCATGCAGCCGACCAGCGGGTCGGTCCGGCTGCGCGGTCGCCTCGCCGCACTCCTGGAGCTGGGCGCCGGCTTCCACCCGGACCTGACCGGCCGCGAGAACGTCTACCTCAACGCCGCGATCCTCGGCATCACGCGGGCGCAGACCGACAGGTACTTCGACGCGATCGTCGACTTCTCGGGCATCGAGCCGTTCATCGACACCCAGGTGAAGTTCTACTCGTCGGGCATGTACGTGCGCCTGGCCTTCGCCGTCGCCGTGCACGTCGACCCGGACATCCTGCTGGTCGACGAGGTGCTGGCGGTCGGCGACGAGCCCTTCCAGCGCAAGTGCATGGACCGGATCCGCGGGTTCCAGCACGAGGGCCGCACGATCGTGCTCGTCACGCACTCGCTGGAGACCGTCGCGGACATCTGCGACCGTGCGATCGTCCTCGAGCGCGGCCGGGTCATCGCCGACGGCGAGCCGCGGGAGTCCCTGCGCACGCTGCGCACCGAGTTCGAGCACACCCGCCAGGAGGAGATCGACCGCCGCAAGGAGACGATCACCATCGAGGAGGGTCCGGTTGAGCAGGTCACTGTCGACTCCGTCGAGGTGCTCGACGACGACGGCGCACCCGTCCGGTCGATCGCCCCCGGGCAGGGCCTGACGCTCGCGGTGACCGTCACGGCGACCACCCCCGTGCAGGACGTCATCCTCGGGATCGGCATCGAGACCCCGCTGGGTGTCTCGGTCTACGGCACGAGCACCAAGCTGCTCGGCGAACCGGTCGGCCGGATCGAGGGCACCCGCCGCTTCACGTTCCGGATCGGTGACCTGCGCCTCGGCGAGGGCTCCTACTCGGTGCACGGCGCCGTGGCCTCGGTCGCCGGTCCCGAGCTGCACCGGCTGCCCGAGGCCGCCGTGTTCGAGGTCACTGGCGACGGTCGCAGCGTGGGCTTCGTCTCCGCCGCGACCTCCTTCGGGACGGACTTGCGGTGAGCCCCACGGTGGCCGCGACCTCGTCGCCGCACCGTCGCTTCACCCAGGCCGTCGTGGCCGCCCCCGACCGGATCCTGCTGCTGCTGTTCTGGACGTGTCTCGTGGTCGCCACGACCCTCGTCCTGGGCGTCTTCCGCCCGTGGACAGTGCTGCCCACCGTGGCGCTGCTCGTGGTGCTCACCTGGCGCTTCGCACCGGTCCGGCTCGCGGGCACCTGGATCGACGTCTGGTCGAGCGCGGCCGTCCTGGTCGGCGCGCTCGGGTGGGCCGTGGTCAACACGCGGTACGTCGCGGAGTTCGTCGTCGTCACGCGTGACCCAGGGTTCCTGACCCTGGCCGGCCACTGGCTCACGACGCACCAGCACCCCGACATCCCAGTGGCTCAGGCGTACGAGGTCGCGCACCAGGTGGGCGCGTACGTCTCGACGGGTGCCTACGAGTACGCCGACGGGCTCCTCTACGTCCAGGGCGCCGATCTGCTGCCGGGGCTGCTCGCGATGGGCGGCTGGGCCGGCGGCCTGCAGGCCGTCCTGGTCGGCAACCTCGTGCTGGGCGCCTGCGCGATCGTCGGCGTCTTCGCGCTGACCCGACGGATCACCGGCAGCCTGTGGGCCCTGCTGCCCACGGCGACCCTCGCCGTCTCGCTCCCGATGCTGGCCTTCTCCCGGGGCGCCTACACGGAGCCGGTCGTCGCAGCCCTCGTCCTGGGCGGACTGGTGATGGCGTGGTCGGCCTTCAGCCGGCGCCGGCGCAGCGACCTGGTCCTGGCCGGCGCGATGATCGGCGCCGGTGCACTGGCCCGGATCGACGGGGCCGCCGTGCTCGTCGGGCTCTTCCTCGGCGTCGGGCTCGCCGTGGGCGCGAGCGCCCTGCCGCGGCTGCGACGCGCGCTGCGCACCGACCTGATCCTGATGACGGCCGCGGGCGCCGCCGCCGTGACCCTTGGGTTCGTCGATCTGCGGCTGCACAGTCCCATCTACCTCGCGCGCCAAGGCGCCGAGGCCGGTCCCCTGATCCTGGCGACCGTCGGCGCGGCGCTCCTCGGCGTCGCCCTGACCACACGCCGGCCGTGGCAGCGGCTCCGCACCCTGCTGCTGACCCGGCGGCGCACGGTGGCAACGGTTGCGGTGGTCGCCGTGGTCGCCGCCGCTGCGGTGCTGGCCTCGCGCCCCGGTTGGCTGATCGAACACCACATCGACGCCGCGACGGGCTACGGGACGGCCGTCGAGAACCTGCAGAACGCGGCGGGCCAGCCGGTCGACCGGGCGCGCAGCTACGACGAGCAGTCCATGAGCTGGCTCGCCTGGTACTTCGGCTGGCCGGCGATCGTGCTCGGCTTCGCCGGGCTCGCGGCCATGGTCGGCCGTGCGGTCCGTCGCCGCGACCCCCGCCTGCTCGTCGTCGCCGCCGTCATCGGCGCCCCGACGCTGCTCTACCTGGTGCGCGTGAGCATCACACCCGACCAGATCTGGGCCGTCCGGCGCTTCCTGCCGGTGACGATCCCCGGTCTGCTCGTGCTGGCCACCTGGTCGCTGGCGGCGCTGTGGACGTGGCTGCGCGCACGCATCGCCCGGGCCGGTGTCCTCGCCCTGGCGGCAACCGTCGCGCTCGCGCCCGTGACCACGTGGGCCGGCGTCGTGCGCAGCGCGGACCACGCCGGCCAGCTCGACCAGCTCGAGGCGGTGTGCGACTCGCTCGCGGCCATCGGCGCCGACCGGGTCGTGCTCATCAACACCGGCATGCCCTACATCGCCAGCCTGCGCAGCGTGTGCGGGGTCGAGGTCATCGAGTTCCGCAGCCAACCCAGTCCGGCCCGGTTGGCCCAGGCCCGGTCGCTCTGGGGTGACGGGATCGTCGGCCTCGTGACGTTCACCGAGGCGACCGTCTCCTGGACCGAGCCGCCCGAGGGACCGACCGCCGCCGCGGCGATCAGCACCTGGGAGAGGGCGCTGCTGCACGCACCGCGGACGGCCGACGTCTGGGAGCAGAACATCTGGGTCGGCTCGATCACACCCGACGGCACGGTCACCCCGGCACCGTAGGGCGAGGCGGCGCCGCAGACATGACGACGAAGGCCGCCGGGAGCTCACGGCTCCCGGCGGCCTTCGTCGTGGCTGGAGGTCAGCCCTTGTTGTAGTACTCGTCGCTGGCGATGATCGAGCCGATGACGGCCTCGTCACGGCCGCCGGCGCCCAGGATGGTCACCCAGGAGGACTTGCCGGCCGCGTCGATGTCCCGGCCCAGCAGCTGCCAGTAGTACGTGGCGACCACGTCGGTCAGGTGCTCGGTCGACAGCAGGAAACCCATGGCGACCTGGCTGCGCGAACCGCCGGCTGCCAGCACGCCGACCCAGCTCGCGATCTCGGCGTCGCTCGCATTGCGCCACAGGACGTCGTTGTACAGGGCGTCGACCCAGGCCTCAGGAGTCCCGCCGGCTGCGGCGTAGTACTCGTCGGAAGCGATGAAGCCGGACTCCATCTGTGCGATGGTCATGCCACCCTGCATCGCACCGAGCCAGTTGGCCAGGCCACCGGCATCCGGGTCACGGCCGAGGAACTGCCAGTAGACGCCGGAGATCAGCCAGGAGCGGTACTCGGGGCTGTAGGTGATCGCGTTGGCGACGGCGACCCGCGGCGCACCGTTGAGCAGCGCCGTGGTCCAGGTGGCAAGGCCCTGCGTGTCGGGCACACGGTAGAACAGGTCGCGGTACACCTGGTTGATGTACTTCTGGACCTGCTCCGTCTGGGTGCGCGGGGTCGGGGTGCAGCTCTGGTTGATGGCGACGTCCTGCCCCGTGCCGGCCATGTAGTCGGAGGCCATCGCCCACGCGACGTAGTCGATCAGGCCGCGGGGCGTGTTGACCCGCACGGTCTCGCCCGGCTCGACGAGCACGCCGGCGTCCTGGATGCCGTTCGCGAAGTCGCCGAACAGCACGTCGACGGTCTCGGTGTACCGGTTGGTCACCGTGAACCCCTGGCAGATCGGGGTGATGAGGACCGTCTGGTCGACGCCGACGTCGGCCGTCGCACCGGCGATGTCGGCGAACGGCGTCGTGTCAGCGCCACCGTTGTCCGGGAACGGCTCGACCGCGGAGGCCGAGAGCGGGGTCAGGACCAGGGCCGTGGCCGCGATCACTCCCCAGAGGGAACGCTTGCCCAGCAGAGACATGGAGTTCTCGTTTCTGCTCCCATCGGGAGCATGGGTCATCGAATCCTGCGCCGAGCCTGGCGCGTTCGCCGAGGCCTGCAAGGCCCCCTGTTCGGCCCGAGAAGACTATCGACCCTGGACACCCGGGACTTGAGGTTCTTGACCATGAACCTTGAGGTTCTTGACCATGAACGCGCGGTTGCCGGACGGCGTCGGGATCGGCTCGCCCGTGAGCCCCGTCACCCGCGCGCAGCGGCGATCAGGGGAAGCGGCTCACCGATCAGGGGAAGCGGCTCACCGATCGGGCGCGGTACTCGAGGCTGCCGGCGATCCCGACCCGCACCGCACCCTCACCCTGCCGCAGCAGCACGTCGGCCCAGCCGGCCAGACCCACCGGGTCAGGACCACGACCCAGGAACGTCTGGTAGTACGCACCGGCCCGGATCCGCGCCGCCTCGTTCGAGAACCAGATCGCATCGACGACCACACCACGACCGCGGGTGGCGAAGACGGCCGACCACTCGGCCACCTCGGCGTCGCCGGCCGGACGGCTCAGGACGGTCTGGTAGAGCCGGCGCACGTACCCCTGAGGCGTCCCGCCGGAGATGTCGTAGTACTCGACCGAGTCGTAGAACCGGCGCTGGACGTCATCGACGGTCGCGTGCCCGGCCTTGATCTCCGAGAGCCACGCCGCCGCACCGGCCGGCTCCGGCTCACGACCCAGGACCTCGCGGTAGGCCTTGGTCACCCGCGAGGAGATGTACTCGTCGCTGCGGGTCAACGTGTCGACCAGGGCCGACTGGCTCTGGCCCTGCATCAACGACGTCGTCCAGCCACGCAGGCCGGTCGGGTCCGGACCACGACGCAGCAGGTCCTGGTACAGCGCCTTGATCACGGACTGGGACTCGGCGTAGAGCGTCGCGTCGTAGTAGGCGCGCGCCGTCGTGCGGATGTTCGGCAGCTGCCCGTAGCCCACGTTGCCGGGGCATGCGGTGTACGCGACGTCCCGATGGGCGAAGACCCGTGGCAGCGGTACGTCGGTGCCCGCGGCGAACTTCGAGTTCTCGCCCCCGAGGGTGTGGAAGACGAAGGAGTCCGTGGGGTTGATGTTGTAGGCGGCCAGGCGCAGACCGACGATCCGGCCGACCGCGTCAATCATGGCAGGAGGCGTCGCGACGGAGCTGAAGTTGCCGAGCATCGAGACGCCGACGGTCCCGGTGTTGAAGCCTCCGGCGTGGACCCCGATCACGGGGGCGTTGAGGCTGTCCGCGCGACCCTCGTAGATGTTTCCCCACTTGTCGACGACGAAGTTGTAGCCGATGTCGCACCAGCCGCGCGTGTTGATGTGGTACGCCTGATCGTTGCGGATCTGGTTCATCGCCTCGGCGACGGTCTTGTAGTCGTTGGAGCCTGCCGTGTGGTGCACGACCGCTCCGACCAGCCCCCGCGCCACGTCCGGGGTGCACACCTGAGGCGCTGCACCCCACTCCGCCCGGCTGATCACCCGCGGGGCCGCCGGCGCCTGGACGAGCACAGCTGCCGGGTTCGCGCCCTCGGTGCCGGTGGTCGCCGGGTCCGCGGGCACGGCCGGCGCCGGGTCCGCGGGCACGGTGTTCGACACGGGCGCGGTGGTCGACAGGAAGGTCGCCGGTGTGAACACCGCGGCCGACGTCACCGATGCCGGGCCGAAGGCAGTCGTCTGCGCGGTCAGGTCGTCGTCGGTCGAGCCGACGATCGCATCGGTCGGCTGCTCGGCCACGGCCTCCGAGCCGATCAGGGCGAGGCTGATGCCGTCCGGGCCGCTCTCGGGCGTCGCCGCGAAGGCGAGCTGCACGGCGTCGGCGTCACCGACCCACAACGCGTCGGTGCCGCCACGCATGTCGCGCTCGGCCTCGACGGTGCCCGCGTCCGGCGCGTCGTCGGCGGGCTCGAGCGCTGTCCACCCGGTCCACTCGCCGTCGGCCCGGGTCCGTACCTCGAGCCCGAGATCCGCGACCTCGGCGTCGGACGGCCAGGTCACACCCAGCGTCTGGAAGTCCGCCGTCTCCACGACGGCGCTCTCGACCCGGTCGGCCGTGACGACCTCGTCGGTCACGATGACGTCGGGCTCCGCCTGCGCCTCGAGCACGTCCGGCGTGGCGACCAGGTCACCAGACGCCTCGACCGCCGGGACGACGACGTCCATCTCGGTCACCTCGACCTCGGGGACCGCGTCCGTGGTCACCGGCGCCGTGGTGCCCGCCAGGGGGGCCAGGGCCCGCATCGGACCGCTCGCCGGCGCACCGGACGAGACCGTGACCACCGCGGCACGGGCAGCGGTGGTGGTCGCAACAGCAGGGCTTGCCGCGGTGAGGAGGGCCACGCCGAAGGCGACAGCGGAGGCAGTGCGGATCGTCATCGGGGTTCCTGACCTCGGAGGCAAGTCACGGGCAGTGTCAGTCGGGAGTCATCCCAGGTCAAGCACCGCCACGCGCATCGCCCGATCCGTCCCCCTTTGCCCGGACGACCGAGGTCCCCCGAACCGTTGCGCCGCGACTAGGCTTCGACTGCCCGCGCCCCGTCCTGGAGGTCCTCACGTGCGTCTGCTCGTCACCGGCGGTGCCGGCTTCATCGGTTCGAACTTCGTCCACCTGACCGTGCGCGAGCGTCCCGACGTCCGCGTCACCGTCCTCGACGCGCTGACCTACGCCGGCGACGAGGCGTCGCTCGCCCCGGTCGCCGACCGGGTCACGTTCGTGCGGGGAGACATCACCGACGCCCAGCTCGTCGACCGTCTGGTCGGCGACGCCGACGTCGTCGTGCACTTCGCCGCCGAGTCGCACAACGACAACTCGCTGTCGAACCCGTGGCCGTTCGTCCAGACGAACGTCGTGGGCACCTACACGCTGCTCGAGGCGGTCCGCCGGCACGGCACCCGGTACCACCACATCTCCACCGACGAGGTCTACGGGGACCTCGAGCTGGACGACCCGGCGAGGTTCACGCCGAGCACGCCGTACAACCCCTCGAGCCCGTACTCCTCGACCAAGGCCGCGAGCGACCTGCTGGTCCGGGCCTGGGTCCGGTCCTTCGGCGTGCAGGCGACGATCTCGAACTGCTCCAACAACTACGGGCCGTACCAGCACGTCGAGAAGTTCATCCCGCGCCAGATCACCAACGTGATCGACGGCATCCGGCCCAAGCTCTACGGCACCGGCGAGAACGTGCGCGACTGGATCCACGTCGAGGATCACAACGCAGCCGTCTGGACGATCATCGACCGCGGGCGCATCGGTGAGACCTACCTCATCGGCGCGGACGGCGAGGAGAACAACAAGACGGTCGTCGAGCTCATCCTCGAGCTCACCGGGCAGCCGCGTGACGCGTACGACCACGTGAACGACCGGCCCGGCCACGACATGCGGTACGCCATCGACTCGACGAAGCTGCGCGAGGAGCTCGGCTGGACCCCGACGTACGAGAGCTTCCGCGAGGGCCTGGCCGCGACGATCGCCTGGTACCGGGCGAACGAGGCGTGGTGGCGCCCGCAGAAGGACGCCACCGAGGCCAAGTACGCCCAGCTCGGGCGCTGAGCGGCTCGGGCACCCAGCCGCTCGGGCACTCAGCCTGCCGGCAGCGCGTCCAGCCTGGCGAGCGTCGCGGGGTCCGTGCACAGGGGCTCGTCGAAGACCCGTTCGAAGTCCTCCTGGGCATCCTCCGTGATCGCCACCCGGTAGTAGTCCGGCCAGGGATGGTCGAGGAAGGCGTTCAGGGCGTAGCACCGGTCGGCCTCGGGCAGCTCACCGGACGTGGCCGCACCGGCCAGGTACCGGTTCGGGGCGAAGGCCTGGGCGCTCTCCGCGGCCAGACGCCAGTTGAGCGGCATCTGGACCATCAGGAAGGCCCCGACGAGGATCAGCGCGGTGACCCGGACCGGATCCGGCGCGAGCGGCGCGAGCGCGACGATCGCCCAGCCCAGGAGGACCGCCACGCACAGGACGCCCACGACGTAGTAGAGGTAGACCTGCCCGGGGACCTTGATCTCGTCGATGTACTTCTGGGTCGTCGCGTGGGTTGCCGTCGTCACGGCCCAGGTGGCTCCGACACCGCCGAGCGGGATGAGCCACGAGCGGTTCCAGCGGAGCGTGATGCGCGCGGCGCGTGACCAGGCCGAGACGAGGACCGCGATGCCCAGGCACAGGGCGGCCGCGAGCAGCATGGCGTGCGGCGTCAGCGTGACGACGCCGCTGACCATCGCGATCAGGTAGGGCCAGCCGCCGCCCGGCAGCGCGCCGACGATCGCGGCCCACCAGGTGGCGAGCGCCGGGAGGCCGAGGGCCAGCGACGTCCCCGTGTAGTTGCTCTGTTCCGGCGGGACGGCCAGGAGGCGGCCGCCGAGGAAGATCGCGACGGGCACAGCGGCCCCCACGACGCCGAGCAGGAAGGTGCGGATCAGCTCGGGCCTGTCCCGCCGGACCCACGCCCGCGCGACGGCGGCCAGGTACACGACGCCCGCGCCGGCCACCATCCCGGCGAGCATCTCGTAGTAGAGGACGGCGAAGACACCGAGACCGCCGACGAGCACGAAGTCCGTCCAGCCTCGCCGGCCGGGCATCGTGGCGCGCAGGGCGAGCCCGACCAGGGTCAGGCCGATCGCCGCGGAGCCCCAGCCCGCCGGACCGAAGGAGGTGACCGGGTCGTTGGACCACGGGTGGTTCTGGATGGTCGCGGCCGCGATCGCGCCCACCAGCGCGAACATCCGCCAGTAGGAGGTGCGGCCCGGGACGGCGACCGTGCGCAGGCCCCAGGTCAGGATCAGCGCGGCCGCGGCGACGGACAGCCACATCAGCAACCCCGCGACGGCGACGTCGTAGTACTGCGGGCTGATGCCCAGTGCGGAGCTCACCGCGAAGGCGCCGTAGTGGTAGGCGGCGCCCAGCGCCTGCCCCACCGGGTTGAAGTGCCCCGCCTTGAAGCCCTGGTTCCAGCCGAACTCGGCAGCGGCACCCAGGTCGCCGTCGGCGATCGCGTAGGTCTCGAACAGTGCCTGCAGGTCGTCCCCGATGATCGGCACCCGGGCACCCGGCAGGGCCCCCAGCGCCAGCAGGACCGTTCCGAGGGCGGCCCAGCCGAGGCCCGCCCAGGAGCGGCCCGCCCAACCGCGGCCAGGTCGGCCGGGGCGTGGTCGGCCGGGACGCGCCCGCGCGTCCGTGGACTCGTTCGTCATGCGTTCGGCACTCCTACGTCTCGGCTGTGGGTCGCGTGCAGGACGAACATCAGGGCGGCCACGACCGACCCGAGGATCCCGATCACCGCGATCATGGCGTTCAGGTCGGGCAGGACGATCCGCGCCACCACCCACTGGACGACGGCCGCCGCCAGGAGCAGGCCGAGGGTCAGCCGGGACACGACGGCCGTGAGCCTGATCAGCAGGCCCTGGGCCAGGGCCCACGGGAGGTACGCCAGGGAGAGCCAGGGCAGCATCTGCACAGCTCCCTCGTAGCCCTGGCCGAAGAACAGCGCGATGAGGAAGCGTCCGACGAGCGCCATGGCGAGCACGCCGACGAGGCCGGAGCCCAGGACGGCCAGCAGGACGACGTTGACGCCGAACCGGGTCGTGACCCGGTCGCCCTGACGGTTGACGAACCGCGGCAGCAGGTAGAGCGACAGCGTGGTTGGCACGATCAGGAGCATCTTCGCGAGCACGGCCGCCGCGGCGAACATCCCGGCGTCCGTCTCCGCCGCCCCGATCCGCACGAGCATCACGTCGATGCTGGTCAGCCAGGCGAAGGACAGCGTGAGCATGATCAGGACGATGCTGTGGCTGCTGAAGGCGCGGACCGTGCCCGGCAGGCGGGTGCCGCGCACCTGCCACGCGGCAGCGACCGCCACCGCCGCGATCGCCAGGAGGACGGCGACCAGGACCGAGACCGCCCCGAGGCCGGCCGCGAGCGCCGCCGCGGCGAGCGCGACCCGCAGGATCTGCGAGCTGGTCGACCAGCCTGCGACGGCATTGGCCCGGCCGACACCCTGCAGCCGACCCTGCGCGACCGAGAACATGAAGCTCGGCACGATCGTCAGGGCGGCGAGGTAGACCGCGAGCCGGCTCGTGGAGAGCTGGCTCGCGAGCAGCGGTGCGAGCAGGCCAACGGCGAGCGCCCCGGCACCACCCAGCGAGATGGCCTCGATGTTCGCACTGTCCCACCACCGCGGCCTGCGCTCGGCGACGACACCGCCGGCCGTCTCAGCCGCCTCAGCCGTCTCAGCTGCCTCGGTCACCGCGCGCGCCGTCGCGACCGCCACCGCGTTCTGGAGTGAGGACGCACCGATCGCGGCGATGTTGACGATCGACAGGAAGGCGGCGAGCAGACCGAAGGCGCCCGGCCCCAGGCCCCGGCCGGTCAGCGCATGGAAGGCCGCGGTCGCGCCGATCCCCAGGACGCTGACGACACCGATCGTCAGGAAGGGGCCGGCGTGCCGGCGCAGGTAGCCGAGGCGCATCTGTCGGCGTTCGCTCATCGGTGCGCCTTCCCGGACGAGCGGAGCCTGCCGCGGCGCCGGCGGGCGACGACCATCAGGTCGTGCAGGGCCTCGAGGACCGAGCTGATGCCCACTGTCGAGGTGAACGCGTACTCGAGGACGACCGGCGCCTCGACGACCCGCACGTGCCGGTCGGAGAGCCGCGCGAGGAACTCGAGGTCGAAGGCGAAGCCGGTCGACGTGCACCTGGTGATCGACGGCTCCACGGCGTCGCGCCGCATCGCCTTGACGCCGGTCTGGGTGTCACCGAGGTTCAGGCCGATGACGGCGTGCGTCGCGAGCCGGAACGCGCGGCTCGCCAGACGCCGGGAGAACGGGTAGTCGACGTTCGAGTCGGGGTGCACCTTCGAGCCGACCACGACGTCTGCGGCGTCGCGCTCGATCGTCTCGAGGAAGCCCGGCAGGACGACGGGGTCGAGGTCGAGGTCGCCGTCGATGAAGGCGACGAGCTCATGGCGCGCCTCGGCGAAGCCGACCCGCAGGGCATGGCCCTTGCCGCGGTTCGGCGAGTACTCCACGACGCGCAGGTCGGCGGCCGCGACGCCCCGGGCCAGGTCGGCGGTCCCGTCGGTGCTGCCGTCGGACACCACGATGATCTCGTAGGGCCGGCCGGAGCCCTCGAGCACACCGATCAGCCGTTCGAGGGCGGGCACGATGCTGGCCGCCTCCTGGTAGGCGGGGACGACCACCGAGACCGCCGTCATGCCCACTCCTGCCTCAGCTCCCATAGCCACGGTCCACCAGGTCCTGGACGACGGCGTCCGACGGCGAGTGCTCGAGCGAGGTGGGCTCCCGGCGGTACGCGGCGTGCTCGTGCAGGAAGGCCGCCAGGACCGGCAGGTCCCACCCGGACAGGACGACGTTCGCACCGAGGCCCTCGTCGCGCTCGGTCGCGCGACGGTGGACGAGGGTCGGCACGCCGAGGAAGGCGGCCTCCTCCTGGACGCCGCCGCTGTCCGTCACGATGAACGCGGCCTGCGCGATCAGCGGCGCGAACTGCGCGTGCGGCAGCTTGTCGACGATCGTCACCTTCTCGGTCGGCAGGGTCGCCAGCGCGTCCTGCAGGGAGTGGCGGGCGAGGTCGTCGACCACCATGACGAGCCGCACGGGTGAGTCGTCGACGATGCACTGCAGGGTCTTGCGGACCAGACCGCTGTTCGAGAGGAACTCGAACCGGTGCAGGAGGACCACGCCGTACGGGTTGTCCGGCGCTGCTGTCGCGTCCCGGCGCCGGTCGAGGACCGCGTCGACGACGGTGTTTCCGTGGGTCATCACCACGTTGCGCCTCCCGGTCAGGTGCCCCGCAGCGACCTCGGTCGGAGCGTAGTGCACCGTCGCCAGCCGCCCGACGATCCGCCGGTCGAGCTCCTCGGGGAACGGATGACGCCAGTTCCCCGATCGCAGACCTGCCTCCACGTGCGCGGAGTCGACCCGCAGGAACCGGGCGAGCAGAGCGCCGACGACGCTCGTCATCGTGTCGCCGTGCACGACGATGACCGACCCCCGGCCCAGCTGGGCGCGCAGCGCACGACGTCGACGCATCGCCCACCACGCGATCCGCGCGAACCACACCACGACGTCGAGCGGGCCCGACAGCGGCCGCCCGCTCCGCCCGACCGCGAGGACCCGGTCGGGGGTCGGGATGCCCAGCGCCGGCAGGGAGTCCAGGACCGTCGCGGCCTGCTGGAGGGTCACCCACTGCTCGAAGGCGACCCCACGCTCGGTCAGGCGCGACATGACGGGACCGAGCTTGATCGCCTCGGCCGTCGTGCCGTAGCAGAAGACGATCATCGGGCCTCGTCCCCCGTCGCCACCGGCGTCGGGGTGGACGATCCGCGCCGCAGGTTGCCGCCGTGCACGCGCAGACCGCGGAGCAGGCCCGCCCAGTAGGGCAGGACGAAGACCGGCAGGAAGACCACGTACGCCAGCAGCCCCCGACGCGGGCAGCCACCACGTGCGGCCAGGACCGCCGGGACACCCGCCGCCAGGACCGCAGCACCGGCGAGGGCGGCGATCCACGGCCAGGCTCCGGCCACCGCTAGCGCGACCACCGCCGCCAGCCCCACGACCGGGGCGACCGCGAGCCCGATCAGCGCCGCGTTCCACGCCGTCGACGTGCCACCGAAGCTGTCGACCAGGAAGGTGCCGCGACCGACGCTGTGCCGGATGAACGACCGCACGTTCGTCCGCGGCCGGTACACGGCCCAGAAGGCCGGGTCGAGCTGGACCGGGTGCTCGGCGGCGATGAACCGGATGAGCTTGGTGTCGTCGCTCGCCAGGGCCGCGTCACCGTGCGGCCAGGCCGCACGGCAGGCCTCGACGAGCACCTCACGCGGGGCGAGGAAGACACCGGTGCCCTTCGGGTAGCGGTTGAAGTCCTCGAGCCCGAACTCCACCGGGCGGGGCCGGCCGAGGAAGTCGCCCCAGAACACGTGCACCGGAACCTCCCAGAAGTGCCCGACGAGCGGTGCTGCCGGATCGGTGATCGCATGGCCGTTCCAGACCGCGCGCCGGGGCTCGGCGGCGACCGCCAGCTCGATGTGGCGCAGCGAGCCAGGTCCGAGCAGGACCCTGCTGTCGAGCAGCAGGACGGTGTGCCCGGCGGCGATCGCCAGACCGGCCCACCGGGCGAGGAAGCGACCGCTGTTGGGCTGGACGACGACGCTGAGCGGGAACGGGAACGACGGCGCGAGGCTCTCGACCAGGGCAGCGGTGCCGTCGCTCGAACCGTCGTCGACCACGATCACCTCCGCGGACCACCCGATCGGCTCGAGGGCGGCGGCGCAGGCGGCGAGCGTGCTGGGCAGGTAGGGCGCCGAGTCGTACGACGGGATCACGATGCTCAGGTCAACGGTGCCGCGCTCGTCATCCGTCAAGGCAGTCAAGGCGCAGCATCCTTCCCCGAGACATGTGGTCGACCGCCGGCGTGCAACGGCACGCGGGCGACGTGGCAGAGCTGTCAGCACGTCGTAGCGGGCCACGAGAGTGTACCTGCGTCAGTCGGCCGAGGCCCGGCGACCGGGCGGTCGGATGCCTGATCCACCGCCCCTCCCGCATCGATCTCCACGACACCTCCACGGCCCCTGCGCCCCGCCTCCCCCCGTACCTGCCGGTCCGGCTTCTATGCTCCTGAGCTGTGACACCTCGCCACACGACCTCAACGCGCCCGCGTGCGGTTCGCCACGCGCGCCGCGAACGACACCACCGCGTCCTGCAGGGATCGGCTCTCGTGGCGATCGGCGCGCTGTCGTTCGTCGGCACGGGTGCAGCGACGGCGTACGTGCGGCTGCAGAACAACATCGAGGGCGTCGACATCGAGCACCTTCTCGGCGACGACCGCCCCGAGGTCGTGGCGACACCCGACCCCGACGACCCCAACCAGGGGATGCCCGTCAACATCCTGGTGCTGGGCACCGACTCTCGCGTCGGCAGCGAGGCCGTGGTGGCCGACGGTGAGGAAGGCCAGCGGTCCGACACGACGATCGTCATGCACATCTCGGCCGATCGGCAGCGCGTCGAGCTGGTCTCGATCCCCCGTGACTCGCTGGTCGACATCCCGGACTGCACCCGCGAGGACGGTTCGACCTCGCGGCCCCAGGACTACGCGATGTTCAACTCGGCGTACTCGATCGGCGGGCAGTCCGGCCTGGTGTCCGATGCCGCCGCGTGCACCCAGCGGACCGTCGAGCAGAACACCGGGGTCCGGATCGACCACTTCATCGTGGTCAACATGTCGGGCTTCGTGAACATGGTCGACGCCGTGGGCGGCGTGCCCATGTGCATCCCGGAGGAGGTCTACTCCCCCAAGGCCAACAACCTGCACCTGCAGGCCGGTCTCCAGCGGCTCGACGGTGTCACCGCGTTGTCCTACGCCCGTGCACGGACCGGCACCGGCCTCGGCGACGGCTCGGACACCAACCGGATCGGCCGCCAGCAGGAGCTGCTCGCGGCGACCGCGCGCGAGGTCCTGTCGAAGAACCTGCTGACCGACGTGCCCGAGCTCATGCGCTTCCTCACCGCCGCGACCCAGTCGCTCACGGTCAGCAGCGGGCTGTCCTCGATCACCGACATGGCCGGTCTTGCGCTCAGCCTCAAGAGCCTCGGCAGCGGCGGCATCACGTTCCTGACGGTGCCGTGGGTGCCGGCGCCGACCGACGCCAACCGCGTCGTGTGGACGGACGAGGCCGATCTGGTGTGGGCCAACCTCGCTGCCGACGTGCCAGTCGGGACGCAGCCGGTGGCCGCGGCCACCGACCCGACCACCGCCCCGACCGACGCCGGCGCTGCCGAACCGGGCGTGACGGACCCGGCAGCCGCCGATCCGGCAGCGACCGACCCGGCAGCGACCGACCCGGCGCCGGCCGAGACCAAGGAGCCGGGTGTCGACCCGTTCACACCGGACGACATCACCACGTCGGTCTGCGGCTGAGCCCCGTGCCACCGACCGAGGACGAGCGACGCCGGCCACCGCGTGACGGTGGCCCGCCGCCGCCGCCTGCGCCACCGCCGCGCCGGCCGTCGAGCCGGGCCCGCGCCGGTGGCACCGCCCTGCCCGCACCGCCGCCCTCCGGCCGCCCGCCCCGCCCCGAGGGGCCGCCGCCGGTCTTCGCGCCCCAGCGAGCCGGTGGCCAACGCCCCGGGGAACGGGCGACGGCACCCCGATCGTCGTCGGCCGCCCGCCCACGGCCCGCCCTGCGGTGCCCGGCCCGTCGACGCAACGCCCGCCCGCGCCGCGCCCACCCGCACCCCCGGCGACCGCGGCCGGTGCGACGCACGGGGCGCGCACCCCGGTCCGCCGCACGAGCCGCCAGCCGGGCGAGCCGACCGCCGGCCCACCGACAGCGACCCTCCCGGCCGTCCCGCGGTCATCTCGTCCGCCGAGCGCCACCCGCCCTGGGGCCGGGTCCGGGGCCGCGCCGCCGAGCGTCCGCCCCGGCGCGGGACGCCCGCCGGGCGGACCGACCACGCCGGCCGGTGGGACGGCGCTCCTGCCCAGGAGCCGGGCCTCGCGCCGCCGTCGGGCCGCCGTCGTCGTCACGCTGGTCGTCGCCCTGCTCCTGTCCTGGCCGATCGGGCTCGCCCTCTGGGCGAACGGTCGGATCGAGCACGTGGCAGCCCTCTCCGGCGCCGCCGGGACACCCGGGACCACCTACCTCCTGGCCGGCTCCGACTCGCGCGAGGACGGTGTCGTCATCGACACCGAGACCACCGGGGCGCGGACCGACACGATCATGCTGCTGCACGTACCGCCGTCCGGTCCGGCCGCCCTGATCAGCCTGCCGCGCGACACCTACGCCGAGATCCCCGGCTACGGCGGCGAGAAGCTCAACGCCTCGTTCGCCTACGGCGGGCCACCGCTCCTGGTGGCCACCGTCGAGCAGCTCTCGGGGCTGACGGTCGACCACTACGTCGAGATCGGCTTCGGGGGTGTCCAGGGCGTCGTCGACTCCGTCGGCGGCGTGGAGCTGTGCCTCGACTACGACGTCAACGAGCCGCTGAGCGGGCTGATCTGGACGGCCGGCTGCCACGTGTCGGACGGTGTGACGGCGCTCGCCTTCGCACGCATGCGGTACGCCGACCCCGAGGGCGACATCGGCCGGGCGAGGCGCCAGCAGCAGCTCATCGCGGCGATCACCGGCAAGGTCACCGAACCGTCGCTGCTGGTGAATCCCGGACAGCAGGTGAAGCTGGTGCGCGCCGGCACGAACGCCCTCGCGGTCAGCGATGGCACCGGACTGCTGGACCTCGGCCGGCTCGCCCTGGCCTTCCGCAGCGCGACCGGTCCCGGTGGCATCACCGGGACGCCACCGATCGCGTCCCTCGACTACGAGCCCGGTGGGATCGGCATGGCCGTCCTGCTGGATGCGGACCTGACCCCGGCGTTCTGGGCGGGCATCACCGCCGGGACCCTGCCCCCCGGACCCGTCGGCGGAGTCCCCGGCCTCGGCTGACCAGCGCACGCGTGCCGGACCCACCGCCCCCGATCCGGGGGTCACGGGTCCGACAGGTCATTCGGGGGGCGGGCGAAGCCGGTGGGGGCCGGGCGGCCGCCGGGGTGACGCGCGCGCAGGCGCTCACCCTTGGCGTGGGCCTGGTCGCGCAGGTCCGTCTGGAACGCGGCCATCCGCTCGGCCAGGCGAGCGGCGTCCTCGGGCGAACCGGTGCCGGCCGCGAGGATGCGGACCGCGAGCAGACCCGCGTTGCGCGCCCCGCCGACCGAGACGGTGGCCACCGGGACGCCCGCCGGCATCTGCACGATCGACAGCAGCGAGTCGAGGCCGTCCAGGTGCGCGAGCGGGACGGGGACGCCGATCACCGGCAACGTGGTGACCGCAGCGAGCATGCCGGGCAGGTGCGCAGCCCCACCGGCGCCCGCGATGATCACCCGCAGGCCGCGCGCCGCAGCCCCTCGCCCGTAGTCGATCATCTCCTGCGGCATCCGGTGCGCCGAGACGACGTCCACCTCGCACGCCACGTCGAACTCGGCGAGCGCGTCGGCCGCAGCCTGCATCACCGGCCAGTCGGAGTCCGACCCCATCACCACGCCGACCAGCGGCTGCTCGCTCATGACGTGAAGTCTCCCCGAAGTCGGGCCGCGGCGGCCAGTGCCCGGGCCCGGACATCGGCCAGGTCGTCGCCGCAGACGGTCACGTGGCCGAGCTTGCGACCAGGGCGGATGTCCTTGCCGTACAGGTGCACCCGGACCCCGTGGTCCGCACCGACGACGTCGTGCAGCGCGTCGGTGAGCCGGTCGAGGGAGCTGCCGAGGACGTTCGCCATGACCGACCACCGCGCACGGGGGGCAGGATCGCCCAGCGGCAGGTCGAGGACGGCGCGCAGATGCTGCTCGAACTGGTTGGTCACCGCGCCGTCGATGGTCCAGTGGCCGGAGTTGTGCGGCCGCATCGCGAGCTCGTTGACCAGCACGGTGCCCGGCGCCCCGTCGACCCCGGCCACCTCGAAGAGCTCGACAGCCAGGACGCCGGTGACGTCAAGGCCCTCGGCGATGCGCAGCGCCGCCTGCACCGCGGCCTGCTCGACCGCCGGGTCGAGGCCCGGCGCCGGTGCGATGACCTCCGAGCAGACGCCGTCGGCCTGGACCGTCTCGACCACCGGCCACACCCGGACCTCGCCGGACGGCCGCCGTGCGAGCAGAACAGCCAGCTCCCGCACGAAGGGCACCTTCTCCTCGGCCAGCAGCGCCGGCCCGCCGGTGCCCGCGGCGGCGAACCACTCCGCGACCTCGGCGGCGGACCGTACGACCCGCACGCCCTTGCCGTCGTAGCCCCCGCGGGAGGTCTTGACCACTGCCTCACCGCCGACCGTCTCGAGGAACGACGTCAGGGCGGCGGCATCGGGGAGCTCGGACCAGCGAGGGCACGGGACACCGAGCGCCGTGAGACCGCGGCGCATGACGATCTTGTCCTGGGCGTGCAGCAGAGCGGCGGGCGACGGGCGCACGGGGGTGCCCCCGGCCTGCACCTGGCGCAGGACGTCGGCCGGGATGTGCTCGTGCTCGAAGGTCAGCACATCGGCCCGCGGCGGGCCGGCGACCAGGTCGAGGACGGCGCGGGCCTCGCGGGGCGCTCCGACCGGTGCGTCGACCACGACCCGGGCCGCCGACGTCGACGGGCCCTCGACCAGGACCCGCAGGTGGATGCCGAGCGCCGTCGCCGCGGGCGTCATCATCCGGGCGAGCTGACCGCCACCGACCACAGCTACCACGAGCGTCACGATGGCCGAGCGTAACAACGACCGATGGGCCCGGTCGCCGCCGTCCGGCTACGCTGGTCGGCATGCGGAACCGGGTGCTCGAGCTCGCGCGCTTCGGGTCCGTCGGCCTGCTCGCCCTCGTCGTCGACGTCGGCCTGTTCAACCTGCTGAGCTTCGGCCCGGGTGAGCTGCTGGACCACAAGCCGCTGACGGCGAAGATCGTCTCCGCGACAGTGGCCACCGTCGTGTCCTGGCTCGGGAACCGCTACTGGACCTTCGCCTCGCACCGGACGACCGCCCCGACCCGTGAGCTGATCGGCTTCGCCGTCGTCAACCTGATCGGCATGGGCATCGCCGTGCTCTGCCTGGCGTTCTCGACCTACGTCCTGGGCCTCACCTCGCCGTTGGCGGACAACGTCGCGGCGAACGTCGTCGGTCTCGCGCTCGGCACGCTGTTCCGCTACTTCGCCTACCGGCACCTGGTGTTCACCGGCTCGACGGCCGTCCCGGCCGCCCTCGCCGAGGATGCCCTGACCCGCTAGCCGTACTGAGCCGGCCCGCACGCGACGTCCGGCCGGTCAACGCACCGGGCCGCGCCGCCGTCGCCAGGTCCGGCGGTTGGACACCAGAGCACCACGCGGCAGGACGACGTCCGGGTCGAGCGTCCTGGGCACACCTGCGAGGAAGATCGCGAACACCGGCGGACGTCGCTGCGCGAGCTCGAGGCGACCGCCGTCCGCAGCCACCAGGTCCCGGGCGAGCGCGAGGCCGAGTCCGGTGCCGGCGCCGGAGGTCACCTCACGCTCGAAGATGCGCGGAGCGAGGTCGTCCGGCACGCCGGGGCCCTCGTCCGTCACCTCGACGACGATGGCCCCGCTGCCACCGGAGGGTCGCGATCGCACGGTCGTCGTGCCACCGCCGTGCCTGAGCGAGTTCTCGATGAGCGTGGCCAGCACCTGTGCGAGGGCACCGGGCGTCGCCAGCACCGCGACCCGCCCGGGGACCTCCACCACGAGCCGACGTCCGGCTGCGGCGAAGGACGAGAACCACTCCTCCTCCTGCTGGTGCACGATGTCGAGCAGGTGGACCGCCTCGGTCGTGCCGCCCTGGGACCGCCGGGAGCGGGTCAGCAGGTCGTCGACGACCGTCACCAGCCGCTCGACCTGCTCGAGGGAGATCCGCGCCTCCTCGGCCACCTCCTCCTTCTCGGTGGCCGCGGTGATCTCCTCGAGGCGCATCGACAGGGCGGTCAGCGGTGTGCGCAGCTGGTGGGACGCGTCGGCGGCGAACTGCCGCTCCGCGGCGAGCCGGCCGGCCAGCCGGTCGGCGCTGCGCGCGAGCTCGGCGGCGACCAGGTCGATCTCCTCGACGCCGGAGGGCTCGAGGCGGGGGCGGACCTGTCCCGAGCCGAGCTGCTCGGCGCTCGCCGCGAGGTAGATCAACGGGGCAGCGAGCCGCCGGGCCTGCCACGACGCCATCGAGATCCCGGCCACGAAGGCGACGGTCGCGGCAGCGATCACGAGCGCGACGACGCGCGCCGTCTGCCAGAACACGTCCCACCAGGACATCGTCAGGAGCACGACGGCCCCGGAGTCCGTCCGCACGATCTGCGGGTAGCCACGCCCCTCGACCGGATCGCCCGCGCGGACCCGGGTCCCGTCGGGCAGCGCCACGGACACCGACGCGGCCAGGTACCCGTCCTTCCCGCCGACGTAGACCTCGAGCAGGTCCTCGGTCACGGGCCGGTCGGTGACCATCCGCGTCTCGACCTGCCGACCGAGCGCCGCGGTGCGGTCGGCCAGGTCGCGCAGCTCGGCGTCACGCACCAGGCGCGCACCGAAGAAGGCCAGCGGGATGCCGAGGAGGACGACGGCGACGGTGACGGCCGCGATCGTCGCCTGGAGGACCCGACGGCGCATGGGGTGCTCGCGGTCAGGGAGCGCTGGTCTCGAACCGGAAGCCCATGCCACGCACGGTGGAGATGTACCGCGGTGCGTTCGCGTCGTCACCGAGCTTGCGGCGCAGCCACGACACGTGCATGTCGAGGGTCTTGGTCGACCCGCTCGGGTCAGCTTCCCAGACCTCCCGCATCAGACCGTCACGCGGCACGACCGACCCGGCGTCACGGACCAGGACGCGCAGCAGGTCGAACTCCTTGGCCGTCAGGTGCAGCTCCCGGTCCCCCTGGAAGGCGCGGTGCGCGGCGAGGTCCATCCGGACGTCCTGGGCGACGACCTCGTCCTCCTCTGTGCCGTCGCTGTGCGTGCGGCGCAGCAGGGCACGCACCCGGGCGAGCAGCTCGGCGAGACGGAAGGGCTTGGTGACGTAGTCGTCCGCACCGGCGTCCAGGCCCACGACCAGGTCGACCTCGTCCGCGCGTGCCGTCAGGACGAGGATGGGAATGGCCAGGCCCTGGTTGCGGATCCACCGGGCGACCTCGAGGCCGTCCATGTCGGGCAGGCCGAGGTCGAGGATGACGAGGTCCGCGCCAGATGCGGAGTCGATGGCACCTTGACCTGTGCCTTGCACCACGACGTCGTAGCCCTCCCGACCCAGTGCGCGTGCCAAGGGCTCGGCAATGGCCGGGTCGTCTTCCGCCAAGAGAACCTTCGTCATGGGCCCATGCTGCCACAGGCGGCCGGGCTCCCGGCGCACCGCGCGGCGCCCGTCGTCGTCCCCTGGGGGGACCACGGCTCGACCCGGGGGCGGACGCCTGCTCCCACCGCCGGCCCTACGCTGAGCCGGTGCGGTGGTGGGAGCGCGTCAGTACCTGGGACGAGTCCCAGCGGGGTGTCGTCGACGCCATCGGGGCCCTCGGGCTCGCCCTCTTCCTGGTGCCCATCTCGTCGAGCCTGACCGACGACTCGGGCCCGATCGGACCGGGCTGGTGGGCCCTGGCGCTCGTCGTCCCGCTCGTCTGGCGTCGCACCCACCCCGCCGGATCGGCGGCGACGGTGTTCTCGGTCGCCCTCCTGCACTTCCTGCTCGGTGAGTACCTGATCGTCCCGGCCGACATCGTCGTGCTGCTGGCGCTGTACTCGGTCACCGTGCACGGCCCCGTGTGGGCCTACCGCACGGCGATCTCCGGTGCCCTGGTCGGTGCCGCCCTGCTTGCCGTTGTCGACCTGTTCAGCAACGGCCGGGCCGGCGCGGAGTACGGCCAGTTCTCGGCGTTCGCCCTCACCCTGATGTCGCTGAGCGTCTTCGCGTTCGCGCTCGTGCGCCGCTCGCGCCGGGAGACGATCGACTCCCTGGTCGACCGCGCGCACCGCCTGGAGATCGAGAGCGACCAGAAGGCGCAGCTCGCCACGGCGGCCGAGCGCACCCGGATCGCGCGCGAGATGCACGACATCGTCGCGCACTCGCTGTCGGTGATCATCGCCCAGGCCGACGGGGGCCGGTACGCAGCTGCCCAGGACCCGACCGCGGCGACCCGCTCGCTGATGACCGTCGCCGAGACCGGCCGGGCGGCGCTGGCCGACATGCGCCGGCTGCTCGGCGTGCTGCGCCCCGAGCAGGGCGCACCGACGGCACCCGAACCGCCGGGGGTGCCCGCCGGCGGCGGCCGGGTCGGCGGAGCCGTCACCGACCTGAGCCCGCAGCCCGACGTCGCCGACATCGAACTGCTCGTCGAACACATCCGCGGCAGCGGCGTGCGGACCTCGCTCGTGCGGATGGGGACGCCACGGCGGCTCCCGCCGGGTACCGGTCTCACGGTCTTCCGGATCTGCCAGGAGTCCCTGACCAACGTCCTCAAGCACGCCGGACCTGCGCCGACGGCGACCGTCCTGCTGCAGTGGACCGCAGCCTCGCTCGTCCTGGAGGTCAGCGACGACGGACGGGGCGCAGCGGCCGGGACCGACGGCGCCGGCCAGGGTGTGCTCGGCATGCGGGAGCGGGCTGCGATGCTCGGGGGCACACTGACCGTCGGACCACGTCCGGGTGGCGGCTACCGGGTGCGCGCGGAGATCCCGCTGCCCAGGATCGAGGAGCACTCATGACGGACGACCCGATGACCGAGCCGACGGCGCCACCGATCCGCGTCGCCCTCGTCGACGACCAGCAGCTCGTCCGCGCAGGCTTCCGGATGGTGATCGACTCCCAGCCCGACCTGGAGGTCGTCGTCGAGGCCGGCGACGGCCTCGAGGCGCTGCGCCGGCTCGCGCTGGTCCAGGCCGACGTCGTGCTGATGGACGTCCGGATGCCGAACCTCGACGGGCTCGCGGCCACCGCGCGCCTGACCGACCCGAGCACACCGCTCGCGCCGGGCGCACCCGGTGCGACGCGCACGGTCCCGCGCGTCGTGGTCCTGACGACCTTCGACCTGGACGAGTACGTGCTGGCCGCCATCCGGGCCGGTGCGAGCGGGTTCCTGCTCAAGGACGCCCCGCCGGAGGAGATGCTCGCAGCCATCCGGACCGTGCACGCCGGCGACGCGGTCATCGCGCCGTCGAGCACGCGTCGCCTGCTCGAGCACCTGGTCACCGTCCTGCCCGACTCGGACCCGGCCACCCCGCACCCGGGCCTGGCCGAGCTCACCGACCGCGAGCGCGAGGTGCTGGTCCTGATGGCGCGCGGCAGGTCCAACACCGAGATCGGTCGTGACCTGTTCGTCGCCGAGGCGACCGTCAAGACGCACGTCGGGCGGATCCTCTCCAAGCTCGCGGCACGCGACCGCGTCCAGGCCGTCGTGACCGCCTACGAGAGCGGTCTGGTCCGGCCCGGATCCTGACGTCCCGGGCGAACCCCGCCGGCGCAGCCCTCCCACCACAGGATGACGGCGCGCGGGGCAGGACCATGCCGGGGCGCGATGCCGCCGCTCGTGCGGCGTCCGTACGGTCGTCCTGAACCTGACACCGACCTGACCTGGAGCAGCCCCGTGGACCTGACCACGACCTCGCCGAAGTCCGAGCCGCCGACGACCGTGACCACCCCCGCAGGCCCGGCCACCGCCGTCCGCGCCCGCAGCCTGACCAAGGTCTACGGCACCGGCGAGGCCGAGGTCCGGGCCCTGGACGCGGTCGACGTCGACTTCGCCGCGGGCGCCTTCACCGCGATCATGGGCCCGTCCGGGTCCGGCAAGTCGACCCTGATGCACCTGCTCGCCGGACTCGACTCGGCGACCTCGGGCACGGCGTACGTCGGCGACACCGAGATCACCTCGATGGACGACAGGTCGCTCACCCGGTTGCGCAGGGACCGGGTCGGCTTCGTCTTCCAGTCCTTCAACCTGCTGCCCATGTTCACCGCCGAGCAGAACATCACGCTCCCGCTCGAGCTCGCCGGCACGACGGCCGACCCGGCCTGGCTGGAGACGCTCGTGACGACGTTGAGCCTCGCCGACCGGCTCACGCACCGGCCGAGCGAGCTCTCCGGTGGCCAGCAGCAGCGCGTCGCGATCGCCCGCGCCCTGATCGCCAAACCCGACGTCGTCTTCGCCGACGAGCCCACCGGCAACCTGGACTCCCGGGCCGGGGCCCAGGTCCTCAGCTTCCTGCGGCGATCGGTCCGCGAGCTCGGCCGGACGGTCATCATGGTCACCCACGACCCGTCGGCGGCTGCCTATGCCGACCGTGTCGTGCTGATCGCCGACGGGCGGATCGCCGGGGACATCACCGACCCGACGCCGGAGTCGGTGCTCGCCGGCCTCGACGCCCTGCGCTCGCTCGACGAGCCGGCGACGGTCCGCTGATGCTGCGTCTGACCCTCGCCCAGATGCGACGGAGCCTCGGCCGGCTGATGGCCGCCGGGATCGCGATCTGCATCGGCACCGCCTTCGTCGCCGCGACGCTGCTGGCCGGCAACGCGATCACCCGCACGACCTACGACGCCGTGACGACCGGCTACGGCGACGCCGACCTCGTGGTCAGCGAAGGCGAGATCACCGACCCGACGCTCGCCTCGGTGGCACAGGTCCCCGGCGTCGACGCGGTGCACGGCTACCTGGAGACCGGGATCGAGCTCGCCGGCCCGAGCGGGCAGACGTACGTCCAGGTGACAGCGCTCGCGGCCTCGCCGGACCTGCAGACCGCCGATCTCGCCGACGGGACCTTGCCGGCCCGGGCCGGCCAGATCGCGCTCCCGTCGGACGCCGCGACCCTGCTCGGGGTCGAGGTCGGCGACACCGTGCAGTCCACCGAGACGTCGTGGCGCGTCGCCGACGACGGGAAGGAGGCCACCGAGGCCAGAGCCGGCACGCTCGAGGTGGTCGGCCTGCTGGACGTCTCGGCCGCCGCCTTCCTGAGCACCGGTGGCGTCGCCGTCGTCGTCCCGGCCCAGCTCGAGTCCTGGTCGGCGTTCCAGAACCTCGGCGACCCGTACTACTGGTACGCCCTGGTGGCCGTCGCCGACGGCACCTCGGCGACCGCCGTGCGGGACGCGCTGGGCGACGCCCTGCCGCACAGCCAGCTGGCGATCCGCACCATCGACGAGCAGGCCAAGGAGACCACCGCCCAGCTGACCGGCAGCGCTGACGTGTTCACCGCGATCGTGCTCGGGTTCGCCGCGGTGGCGCTGCTCGTCGCGGCCCTGGTGATCGCCAACACGTTCCAGGTCCTCGTCGCCCAGCGCACCCGCACGCTCGCCCTGCTGCGCTGCGTCGGCGCCGACCGCGCCCAGCTGCACCGCTCGGTGATCCTCGAGGCCCTGATCCTCGGGGCTGCCGCCTCCCTCGCAGGTTTCGTGCTGGGCACGGTCGTGGTCCAGGTCGTGCTGATGGTGCTCGCCGGCACCGGCACGGACGTCCCGCTGCCGTCCGCCGTGTCGATGACCCCGGCCGTCGTGGTGGCCCCGCTGGTCGTCGGCACGCTGGTCACGGTCCTCGCCGCCCTGTCACCGGCCCGGGCGGCGACCCGGGTCTCCCCGCTCGCCGCGCTGCGACCGTCCGACACGCCGCGGGTCAGCGACCGCTCCGGCCGGTTCCGTGCTGTCGCGTCGGCCCTGCTGACCCTCGGCGGCGGGTCCGCGCTCGTCGTCGGGATGACCCTGGCGCGGGACAGCTCGCTCATGACCGGTCTCGGGATCGGCGTGCTCGGCGGGGCCCTCTCGTTCGTCGGGGTGCTCGTCGGGTCCGTGTTCTGGGTGCCACGACTCGTCGGCTGGGCCGGTGCGCTCCTGGGGCGTCGCGGCGGGACCGCGGCGCGACTCGCCGCAGCCAACAGCATCCGCAACCCGCGGCGGACGGCTGCGACGAGCGCGGCCCTGTTCATCGGCGTCACGCTCGTGTCGATGATGGCCACCGGTGCCGCCAGCACGCGGATAGCACTCGACGAGAGCCTCGACCAGGAGTTCTCGGTCGACGTCGCCGTCGGCACCGTCGGGGACGGGATGACCATCCCGGCGCTGCCTGCCGGGATCGCCGGCCAGGTCCGCGCCATCGACGGCGTCGCGTCGGTCGCCGAGCTGACCGGCACGATGGTGGAGATCACCAGCGGCCTCGCTCCCGGCACGGACGGCGGGTTCGTCGAAGCCCGCGGTGTCGAGCCGGCGGCTGCCGGGCAGGCGCTCAAGGCGCCCGAGCAGATCGCGGGCCTCGACGACTCCACCGTGATCGTCCCCCGACAGGTCGCGTCGTGGACCGGCCTGACGACCGGCCAGGTGATCACCCTCGGGCAGCAGACGGCGACCTGGGCCGACGAGGCCGCGGCGGCCGATGCGCGGTCGGGCGAGGCCGCGAAGGTCGAGCCGCTCACCGTCGAGGACCCGGTCGGCACGGCAGGTGGGGCGGCAGGCGGGCAGGATGCCGAGCCGCCGGCCGTCGAGCAGTCCTTCACGGTCGAGGTCACCGACCTGCCCGGCTATGCCGTGGTGCTGACCCCGCGCGGGCTGGCGTCCGTCCAGCCCGACGCCCTGGTGAGCCGGCTGTGGATCCGGCTCAGCGACGACGGTGCGGCGGAGCAGGTCGTCGGCGAGATCAGCACCGTGGCGAGCGAGTCCGGCGTGGCGCTCGAGACCGTCGGCGCGGCCGTCGAGCGGGCCTTCTACCAGCGGGTCGTCAACACGCTGCTCGCCGTCGTCGTCGGGTTGCTGGGCGTCGCGGTGGTGATCGCCCTCGTCGGGGTGGCCAACACGCTCTCGCTCTCGGTGCTCGAACGGCGCCGCGAGTCCGCGACGCTCCGGGCCATCGGGCTCTCCGGACGCCAGCTGCGCAGCACGCTGGCGATCGAGGGGATGCTGATCGCCGGGGTCGGGGCGGTCGTCGGAGCCTGCCTCGGGACGTTCTACGGCTGGGCGGGAGCCCGGACCCTGCTCGGTGAGATCAGCCCGGTGGGCCTGACCGTGCCGTGGCGCGACCTCGGCCTGGTGATGACCGTCGCGCTCCTGGCCGGGCTGCTCGCCTCGGTGCTCCCCGGCCGACGTGCGGCCCGGACCTCGCCGGTCGAGGCGCTCGCCGTGGAGTGACTTGCCGTGACGTGCCGTGACGTGCCGTGGCGGGGCGTGCGCGGGGCGTGGCGTGCGCGGTCCGGCCTGTGGGTGGTGTCGGCCTCCCCAGTGCGCCCAGACCCCGGGCGCCCGCTGCGGGTGTGACCGCCATGCTCGGCCGATGCGCTTCACCCTCGAACCCGGCGGTGACGTCGACGTCCCGGACGGGGCGACCCTCGCCGGGTGCCGCCCGGGACTCGTCCGCCTCACCGGCCGGTCGGACCTGGCTCATCTCACGCTCACCGTCGACGGCCAGGTCGTCAGTGGTGACCAGGTGGCGGGGGCGGTGCCGTGGCTCCCGGGTTCGCGTGTGCGCGTCGGCGCCGGTCCGCCCGACCCGACGATGCTGGCGACGACGGCGCCATGGCACGTCGCCGTGGTCGCCGGACCCGATGCCGGCCGGATCGCCGTCCCCGGGCGCGACGGCACGGTGCGGATCGGTCGCGGGCCGTCGACCGGGGACGTCCGCGGCCACCTCGCCGTGGAGGACCCGACGGTCTCCCGCGAGCACGCACGGGTGCGCCGACGCCGACGACGGGCCGGACGCCCGGCTCGCTGGCACGCCGACGACCTCGGCTCGGCGAACGGCACCACGGCGCTGCGGGCCCAGGCGACGCCGACGCCACCTGCTCGCGGTTCTCGTGACCGGGACCGGCCGGCGAGCGGGCGTCCGGCCCGGCGCGTGCGCGCCGTCGGTCCTCGGGGCGTACGCGCGCGCGACACCGACCTCCTCGCACTCGGCAGCACGACGGTGGCGCTCCGCCGGCTCGCGGACCTCGACCACCCCGGGGAGCACGGCCACCGGTCGGCTCGCGGCAGCCGCGAACCGACCCGTGCCGGGCCGGCCGCTGCCGGACCACCCGCAGCGTCCGCCGTCACGTGGTTGGTGCCGGCGGTCGCCTCGGCGGCCCTCGCGGTCGCCACCCGCAATCCCGTGTTCCTCGTCATGGCACTCGGCGGTCCGCTCTCGATCGCCCTGCCGGCGCTCGTGGGCTGGGTGCGACGGCAGGCGGGCCACGGACCGCGTGCCACCGCTGACCCGGCCGACGGTGGCCCGGCAGTCGGCGGCCCGGCCGTCGGCGACGTCTGGGGCGGCGCGCCCGGCAGTGCACCGGATGGTGTACCCCGCGGTCTCACGACGGGGGGCAGGCGCGGCGCGCCCGGTGCCGGTGCGCGGCGACGGCCACCCGCCACCGACCTCGGACCCGACCCGGCCGCGACGTCCGTCCGGCTGGCCCTGGTGGCGCAGCGGCACCCGCCGGAGCCCGGCTGGACCGAGGGACCCGTCGGCGCAGATGCGGGCCCCGGTGCCGGCCCGCTGCCCGGTCCCGGTGCCGGGCCGCTGCCCTGGTGGCGGCTCGCCCAGGAGGGCCTGGCCGTCGTCGGACGACGCGAGGACGCGCTCGCGGTCACCCGCGCCCTGCTGGGTGCGGCCCTCCTGGACGACGGTGTGCTGCTGTCGGTGCTGCACCGGCGCGAGGCAGACGCCGAGTGGGCCTGGTGCCGATGGCTCGAGCGGCGCATCGGCCCGGCGCCCGCGGCGTGGGTCGCCCGGGACGCGGCCGGCGCCGTGCGGGTCCTCGAGCGCGCGTCCGGGAAGCCGATCCTCCTGGTCAGTGACCGGGGCGCGCCGTGGCGGGTGGTGCTCAACCGGTGGTGGGTGGCGCGCCGCGGTCAGGGCACCGCCGTCCTGCTCGTCGAGGACACGGCGGCGTCGGTCCCCGGCTGGTGCCGCTGGGTCCTTCGGGTGCGCGCGGACCAGGAGGTCGGCCAGGTCGGCCTTGCCGCCGTCCTCGACGGACCCGGCGGGTCGCGAGACGTGCGCGTCCCCTGCGCGCCGGACCGCTGGATCGAGGACCACGCACGCCGGGTCGCGGCACGGGACGGGATCCGGCGCCCGGTCGACGAGCTGCCCCGCCAGGTCGCGCTCGCGGACCTGGGGCTTCCCGGTGACGTGCCGGCCCTGCTCCGGGCCTGGGGGCAGGTGCAGCCTGACCAGGGCGTCCAGGTCGGCGACGGGTCCGGTCGTCGCGGAGCCATGGGCCGGGTGGTCGACGACCGGGTCGGCCTGCGCACCCGACCGCTGACGGGGCTCGTCGCGACGATCGGCAGGTCGTCGGGCAGCGCTGCCGAGCCGGTGACGCTCGACCTGCTCGCCGAAGGCCCGCACACCCTGGTCGCCGGGACGACCGGTGCAGGCAAGTCGGAGCTGCTGCAGTCCCTCGTGCTCAGCCTCGCCCTGCGACACCCACCCACCGAGCTCGCGGTCGTGCTCGTCGACTACAAGGGCGGGGCGAGCTTCGGCAGCTGCAAGGACCTGCCGCACGTGATCGGCCAGGTGACGGACCTCGACCCGGTCGAGGCGGCTCGTGCGCTGGGCGGGCTGCGCGCCGAGCTCAGCCGGCGTGAGCGCCTCCTCGCCGAGGCCGTGGTCGCGGACCTCGAGACGCTGCGCACGAGGCTGGCGGGGCGGCCCGGCGGTGCCGCGCCACCACGGCTGCTCGTGGTCGTCGACGAGTTCCGGGCGCTGAGCGACGAGCTTGCCGACTTCGTCCCGGGACTGGTTCGCCTCGCCGCGCAGGGCCGGTCCCTCGGCATCCATCTCGTCCTCGCGACGCAGCGGCCCGCCGGGGCGGTCAGCGCCGAGATGCGCGCGAACGTCGCCCTGCGGATCTGCCTGCGGGTGACCGATGCGGCGGACTCCACCGATGTCGTCGAGGTCGCCGACGCCGCCACGCTCCCGGTCGACCGACCGGGTCGCGCACTCGTGCGCCGGGGCCCGGCAAGGCCCGAGCTCGTCCAGACGGCGTGGGCTGCGCTACCGCCGGACCGGCACGCCGGACCGGGTTCCGGGCCGTCGGTCCGCTGGGCGCCCGGCTGGGACCGCTTCGGCAACGATCGCGGCGTCCGGTACGGGGGTGAGCACGCGAACGAGAGACCGGGCGAGCACGCAGGTGAGCGGAGCGACGATCCCGGCAGCCGTCCGCCTCGCTCGGCCGACCACACCCTGGAGCTGGTCCGGATGGTGCAGCAGGCGGCCACGGCGGCCGGCGCACAGGCTCCCGCGGCGATCTGGCTGCCGCCGCTGCCGTCGACGGTCCGCGCGCAGGACCTGCTCGAGCAGGTGCGGGCGGGTGCGCACGAGCCGACGAGCCAGGACGCGGGTCTTCTCATCGGCCTGACCGACCTGCCGGCCGACCAGGCTCGGGGCCTGGTGCGCTGGGACGGGCGCAGCGGCGCGCTCGTCGTCGCGGGACGACCGGGCTCGGGCCGGACGACGGCGCTGCGCAGCGTGGTGCACGCCGCGCTCACCGCCGGTCGACACGTGCACACGATCGGGCTGGCCGCACCGGCGCAGCATCCGGGCGTCGGCACGGTGGTCGGTGCTGACGACCCGCGTCTCGTGGCCCGCCTGCTCGGGCTGCTGTGCGCCGGCCGGCACGAGCCTCCGTGCCTGCTCGTGGTCGACGACGCGGGCACGGTGCTGCGCGCCCTGGGTCGGCTCCCCCGCGGCGCAGGAGCCGAGCTTCTGGAGCAGACCGTCCGCGACGGGCGGCATCACGGTCTCGCCGTCGCCGTCGCCGGCGCGCCCGGTGAGGTCCTGCGGCTCCTGCCGCATGCTGCACAGCGGATCGTGCTGGCCGTCGGCGACCCGTCCGACGCGGCGATGCTCGGGGTTCCGCGGGACCTGGCGACCGGGCGTGGTGGCCCCGGACGAGGCGTCCACCTCACCGCGCTCGGTGCCGCACGGTGCCAGGTCGCCCTGCCTGCCGACATCGAGCCGTGCGCCGACACGCGGGCACCGGCCGACGTCGGGCCGACCCCGCCGGTGCCTGGCGCCCCGCTCCGGCTCCGCCCGCTGCCGGTCCGGGTCCCTCGCGATCCCGTGGGCTCGACCTGCGGGCCGGGCGGCCCGGACCTCGTCGAGATCGGCCGCGGCGGCGACGACGGCGGCCCCGTGCTCATCGACGCCACGGTCGGAGCGCTGGTCGTCGGACCACCTCGGTCGGGACGGTCCACCGCGCTCGCCACCCTCGCACCGGCGCTGCACCGAGCCGGCTGGCTGGTCGGGGTCGTGGCGCGCGGCGGGCCGCTCGCCGACGTCGATCCGCGGACCGTGTCCGACGTGGCCCGGAGCACGGTGCAGGCCCGCGACCTGCTCGACCGGCTGGCGACCGGAGTCACCGGCCGTCCGCGGCTCCGTCGAGTGGTCCTGGTGGACGATCTCGAGCACCTGGCCCGGGTCGACCCCGCCCTCGACGAGCTCCTGGCGAGCTGGGTGATCACCGCCGAGGCGGGTGAGACCTCAGTGCCCCGGGTGATCGGCGCGACGCGGACCGATCGCGCCGCGGCGGCCTACCGTGGGGCAGCTGCCGCGCTGCGCAGCGCTGCGCCGGTGCTCGTCCTCGCTCCCCTGACCGCCGGGTCGCAGGACGTGGCCGGCGTCGATCTCTCCCTGGCCGTCGACCCGGACCATCCGAGCCGCGCGGGCCTCGGCGTCCTGGTCCACCGCGGCCACGTCACACCGGTGCAGGTGGCCGGCCCCGCACCGCCCGTGCCCGGTGGCTGACCGGCCGGTCGCCCGTCACCGGACCAGTGGGGCTGCCGATGCCGGCTCGGACCCGGTGGCCATCATGGTCAGGAGCGCGACGAGAGCGGCCGTCGCGACGCCGAGCGCGACCCAGGCCACGGCCGCGACCGGCCCCTGCGCGGCCTGGAGGACGGCGACCGAGGTCGCACCCTGCAGCAGCTGCCAGGCGACCAGGGGTGAGCGCCCACCGCGACGACCACGCAGCACCGCACGCGCCGCGACGACCAGCATGGCCGCGACACCCAGGCAGAACGCGGCGACGAACAGCCCGACGGCGAGGTTCCGGCTGCCGGCCGCGACGACCTCGACCAGCCACCTGCCGGCGACGGCGACCAGGGCCAGCGCCTCGAGCATGACCATCACCAGCGCGACCGTCCGGAACGCTCCGGCGCGCGGGGCGACCTCCGGCCGGTCGGCCGCTGACTCGACACCACGGGTCCGGTGATTCGGCACGCGACGAGACTAGGACGCCTGCTCGGCCGTATCAGCCACCGCGCGGAAGGGTGGGGTCGAACCGATGTGACGAACACCTCATCGTTATCGGCCCGAAACCTTCCCGTTACCCCTTGTGCCCTCGCCGGGACCGTGTGAGGCTTGATCTCAGTCATAGGACGTTCCGTTCAACCCCCACCTGAAGCCTTCCCCCCGATCGGGGGTGGCCTGCCGTGTGCTCGAGGAGAAACCAATGGACTGGCGCCACCGCGCTTCATGCCTGGACGAGGACCCGGAGCTCTTCTTCCCGATCGGGAACACCGGCCCTGCCCTGCAGCAGATCGACGAGGCCAAGGCTGTCTGCCGCCGCTGCCCCGTCGTCGACACCTGCCTGAAGTGGGCGCTCGAGTCCGGCCAGGACGCCGGCGTCTGGGGTGGCCTGTCCGAGGACGAGCGCCGCGCACTCAAGCGCCGTACCGCACGCGCCCGCCGCGCCAGCTGACGTCTCGCCGCGGCTGACCAGCCCCCTCTGCTTCACCCGACGACCTCTTCACCCGACGACCTCGGTACCGGCCTCCCCCTGGCCCGGTCCCGGGGTCGTCGTCCGTCCGCCGCCGGCTCAGGTCGGTCGGGGCACCCGCAGGTCGATGTCGAGCTCCACCTGTGTCCCGCCGCCCTCGCGCGCCACCCAGGTGATCGTGCCCTGGAGCTCGTTGCGGATCAGGGTGCTGACGATCTGCGTACCGAGCCCGGTCATCGGTCCCTTGCCCCCGACCGGCAGACCGAGCCCGTCGTCGGCCACCATGGCGTGCAGGTGGGAGTCGGTCCGCTCGGCGACGATCTCGACCGTCCCCGTCCCGCCACCGGCGAAGCCGTGCTGGACCGCGTTCGTCACGAGCTCGGTCAGGATGAGCGCGAGCGCAGTGGCGTCCTGCGCCGGGACCATCCCGAAGGTCCCGGTCCGCACGGTGCGCACCGAGGCGCCGGCCGAGGCGACGTCCGCGGCGAGGCGCAGGCTGCGATCGACCAGGGAGTCGAAGTCGACGGTCTCGTCGAGGGTCTGCGAGAGCGTCTCGTGCACCTGGGCGATCGTGGTGACCCGCCGCACGGCCTCCTCGAGTGCCTCGCGTGCCTCGGTCGACGTCATGCGCCGGGCCTGGAGCCGGAGCAGTGCCGCCACCGTCTGCAGGTTGTTCTTGACCCGGTGGTGGATCTCCCGGATGGTCGCGTCCTTGGTGATCAGCTCGCGTTCCCGGCGGCGCAGCTCGGAGACGTCGCGGCACAGGAGCACCGCACCGATGCGGCTCTGGTTCTCGGTCAGCGGTACGGCCCGCAACGACAGGCACACCCCGCGGGCCTCGATGTCCGTGCGCCACGGTGCGCGGCCCATCACGACCAGCGGCAGCGACTCGTCCATCGGGGTGCTCTCCTCGAGCAGCTCGGTGGTGACCTCTGCCAGCGAGCGGCCGACCAGCGAGCCGAGCACGCCCAGTCGGTGGAAGCAGCTGAGCGCGTTCGGGCTCGCATAGAGGACCTCGCCCTCGGAGTTGAGCCTGATCAGCCCGTCGCCCACCCGCGGCGCACCACGACGCGGGCCGGTCGGCGCGTTGGGCGAAGGGAACTCCCCCTTGGCGATCATCGCGACCAGGTCGTCGGCCGACTCCACGTAGTTGAGCTCGAGACGGCTCGGTGTGCGTGCCCCGCCGAGGTTCGTCTGCCGAGCCACGACGGCGATCGCCCGGCCGTCGTGCACGACCGGGACCGCCTCCTCGCGCACCGCGTACGTGCCGAACCACCGGGGCTCGCGCGAGCGCTGGATCGCGACCTCCGACAAGGCCCGCTCGAGCTGCGGCCGCTGGCCGTCCGGGGCGTTGCTGCCGACGACGTCGTCGTAGTGCACCGTCGCCCCGGTCGAGGGCCGCGCCTGGGCCACCGCGACCCAGTCACCGCTCCGGGTGGGCAGCCACAGGACCAGGTCGGCGAAGGCGAGATCGGAGATCAGCTGCCAGTCACCGACGAGCAGGTGCAGCCACTCGCCGTCGCCCGGTGCGAGGTCCGCATGTCGTGCGACGAGGTCACTGAGGGTGGACACGTCCGAAAGCCTAGGTGAAGCACACCCATGGCTTGTTAGCCTCAGTGCACGTCCCACGCTGGAGGCACCGGTGCACCTGTCAGTCCTGGCCCGCTACGAGGCCGACGTCGAGCGCGTCGCCGCGATGCTGGCCGACGAGGATTTCGTGGAGGCCAAGGTCCGCGCCTCGGGCGCCCTGTCGCACGACGCGGACGTGGTCGGCGATGCCAGCGGTGCGTTCACGGTCACCACCCGGCGGCAGATGCCGACGTCGGCCATCCCGACCCATCTGCGCTCCGTGGTCGGCGCGAGCCTCGAGGTGCGGCAGATCGAGGCCTGGGAGGCGCCCGAGCCTGGTCCGAGGCGCGGGACGGTGGTGCTGGAGATCACCGGCGCCCCGGTCCGTCTCACCGGGATCATGCGCCTCGTGCCCGAGCCGGACGGTGCGACGACCTACCACTTCGAGGGTGAGCTCCGGGCGTCGGTACCGCTGTTCGGTGCCGCCGTCGAGCAGGCCGCCGCCGGCGCGGTCCGCGCTGCGATGGACGCCGAGGCGCAGATCGGCGCCGGGTGGCTGGCCCGGTGACGGGCACCTGGGGCGGGAGCGCAGCCACGCCGGATCTCACCACGTCGCAGCGTTGACACAGCGACCTTCGGGCCACAAGGATGGCGACAGGGTGGAACCGCTCTCATGGCGGCGGCCGGCCACCACCGCTCCAACGGCATCGCGGCCCGAGACTGCCTGCCGTCCTGCAGGCGAGGACACGACGATGAAGCGCCCGCCCTCCACACGTCTCTCCGTCCCGGAGGGCTTCGTGCGGGGTGCCTCGACCGCTGCGTACCGGGTCGAGGGTGCGGCGCACCTCGAGGGCCGCGAGAAGCGTCGGACGCCGAAGGCCTCCGGTCTCTGGTATGCACGAGCTGCCGCGCACAATGACATTCCGTCAGCCCCGCTGACGCCAGCAGGAACACAGGAGGGACCTCGCCGATGACGCCCGACGTCCGGTCTACCGGGACAGGCATGGCCGCGGACGTCCCGCCGCACGCACCGACGCTCGAGGAGGTCGCCGAGCGCGCCGGCATCTCACGGTCCACCGCGTCACGCGCCATCAACGGCGGCCTCAAGGTCAGCCCCGAGGCGCAGGCCGCGGTCGACGCGGCCGTCGCCGAGCTCGGCTACACCCCGAACCGGGCAGCGCGCACCCTGGTGACCCGGCGCACGGACTCGATCGCCCTGGTGGTCCCGGAGCCGGACGAGACGGTCCTGAACGACCCCTACTTCGCCGGCACCCTCCAGGGGCTCAGCGCAGCCCTCGCGCAGACCGAGATCCAGCTCATCCTCCTCATCGCCCGGGGTGGGGAGGAGACCCAGCGCACCGCCCGCTACCTGCACAACCGGCACGTCGACGGAGCGGTGATCGTCTCGCACCACCGCGACGACGCCCTCGACTCCGTCCTGGCCCAGTCCCACCTGCCGTGCGTGTTCGTCGGCCGGCCCTGGGCGGCACCACGACCGATGCAGTACGTCGACGTCAACAACTACCTCGGCGGACGGCGGGCCACCGAGTACCTCATCGCCGTCGGCTGCACCAGGATCGGCACGATCGCCGGACCCCTCGACATGGCAGCCGGCGTCGACCGGCTGGCCGGCTGGCGCCAGGCCCTGCAGGATGCCCGGCTGTCCGACGAGGCGATGGTGCGTGGCGACTTCACGTCGGCCGGTGGAGCGGTGGCCATGGAGCGCCTGCTCGACGCGCACCCCGACATCGACGGCCTGTTCGCCGCATCCGACCTGATGGCGGCCGGCGCCCTCGGCGTGCTCGCACGGCGCGGCCGGGCGGTGCCCGGTGACGTCAAGGTGATCGGCTTCGACGACCTCGGCGTCGCCACGTCGACCTCGCCCCAGCTCACCACGATGAGCAACCCGGTGGTCGAGATGAGCCGGGTCGCCGGTGAGCTCCTGCTCGAGCAGATCGCCGGCAAGACGACGTCCTTCGAGCCCCGGATCTTCGGGGCCGAGGTCGTGGTGCGCGACTCCGCCTGACACACCTGGACCGATGATCCGGGGTCACACGGCTCCGCGAGGGCGCCGGGCGGACGCGGTCGGGTGCGTGCTCGTCAGGCTCGCCCTGCTGGTCGGCCGGCCCGATGGACGTAACGATTCGGTGACAGCCTCGGCCGGTCGTGGGAGCGCGTCCAGCGGTGCGGCATGATGCACGCGGACCTGTCCGCACGGCAGCGCAGCAGGTGACACGACGAGGTGACATGCGAGCCAGTGGCAGACGCGTCCGCGCGGTGCGGCGATGAGCACCCTGCGCCTGCGGCCGTGGCGGCTGCGGACCACGGCTCGCCGCTCGGCGACGCAGTGGCGCCTGCTCGCGGTGGTGGCGACCGTGGCAACCCTCGCCTGCACGCTGGTGACGGCACTCGTCCTGCTCGTCTCGGCCACCGAGCAGGACGCCGTCCGGAGCTCCCTCGCCGCTGCCCCCGCGACGGACACCGAGGTCGTCGTGACAGCAGTCCGGCCGGCCGTCACCACAGCAGAGCTCCGCTCGGCCGTCGGCCCGGCGGTGCAGGATCTCCTGCGGGTCGGGACGGTCACCGAGACCGGCGCAGCCGTCTCGGAGCTGTACGTCGTCCGCCGCACGGACGACAGTCCGGCGCTGACGTACTTCGCTGACCTCGACGACCTGCGCGAGCACACCGCGCTGCGGGCCGGAGCCTGGCCGACGACGAGCCAGGTGCAGCTCGATGCGGCGACGACGGCGCTGCCCGTCGCCCTCGCCCAGGAGGCTGCCGGCGTCCTGGGACTCGGCGTCGGCGACACGTTCTGGACCGCACCGGGCTCGAGCTCGACGCAGGTCCTCGTCGCCGTGGTCGGGATCTACCGGACCGCCGACCCGGGCAGCACGTACTGGCAGGCCGACCCCCTCGTGGGCGCCGGTCACGACCCGAGCTTCACCGTCCCCGGCACGGGTGGGCGGGTGACGACCGACGCCTTCGGCCCGCTCGTCCTGGCACCCGCCGCCATCGACGAGCTCGGCATCCGGCTCGACCTCGCCGTGCTGCGCTACCGCGCCGACTTCGGCTCGACGGCCGTCGGCCAGGTGGTCCCGCTGCTCGACCGGCTCGCCACGGCGCAGGACGACGTGCCGGCCGACGTCGGGCTCGTCGCGGACCAGGTCCGGCTGACGACCGGCCTGCATGCCGTCGTCAAGGACGTCGCGACCGCCCTGGTCGTGACGAGGGCGACGGTCGTCGTGGTGACTCTGCTGCTCCTGGTGCTGGCCGTCGCGGCCCTGCTGCAGACCGCCCGGCTGCTGACCGACAGCCGGCTGACCGAGCAGCGCCTGATGCGCGCCCGCGGCGCCTCCGGCCGTCAGCTGCTGTCCCTCGCGGGTCTCGAGGCGGTCGGCCTCGGGCTGCTCACCGCTGCCGCGGCGCCCCCGCTGGCCCGGTGGGTCCACCAGGTCGTGGCCCGGCAGCCCGCGATGGTCGCGGCCGGGATGAGCACCGACCCGGGGATCCCGCCCTCGGCCTGGACGACGGCCGCCGGGGTCGCTGTGCTCTTCGCGGGCGTGCTGGTCTCGCCGCTGCTGCGCCGGGGCGGCACCTTCGTCGAGGGTGAGCAGGTCCGCGGCCGCCCGAGCCGTCGTTCGATGCTGCAGCGGTCAGGGGTCGACCTCGCCCTGCTGGTGCTCGCGGGCATCGCGTACTGGCAGCTGCAGGTGTACCGCAGCCCGTTGGGCGGTGGGTCGTCGCTCGCCGTCGACCCGGTCCTGGCCGCCGGCCCGGCCATCGCCCTGCTCGCGGGTGCCCTGCTGTGCGTCCGGCTCATCCCGACCGCGTCGCACCTGGCCGAGCGGATCGGGTCGCGCGGACGTGGCGTCGTCGCTCCGCTCGCAGCCTGGGAGGTCGGGCGACGGACCGAGCGGGCCACCGCCGCCGTCCTGCTCCTGACCCTGGCGCTGTCCGTCGGCACGTTCAGCCAGTCCTTCCTCGCGACCTGGCGGCAGTCCCAGGCCGACCAGGCCGAGTTCGCGGTGGGGACCCAGGTGCGGGTCGCCGACGGGCCCGGTGACCCGGCCCTGCAGGCCGCTGCCCTCGGCGTCGGGCTGACCGGGGCGCCGCAGCCGGTGGTCCGCCGGGCCGGCGGGCTCGCGTCCCCGGACGCGTTCGACTCGTTCCGGCTCCCGGACGGCACCCCCACCCTCGTCCTCGGCCTGACCGGCGACGCCCGCTCGGAGCTGATCGATGGTCGGCTCGCCGCGGAGGGCGGCTCGGCCATCGCCGGGCTGCTCGATCAGCCGGTGGCCCGCGCCACCGGGATCGACCTCACCGGTGACGTCCGGGGGATCTCGGCGACCGTCCGCGCCGGGGCCACCGGTGGCGGCCTGCCGGGCGTCGGAGCCATGCTCCGTGGGATCGTCGAGGACGCCGACGGGCTGCTGACGACCATCGACCTCGGCAGCGTCCCGATCGACGGTGAGCCGCACGAGGTCCGCGGCCTGCTGCCCGAGGCCACGGGCGTCGCGCGGCCGATGACACCGCTGCGCCTGGTCGGCCTGCAGGCGGTCGTCCTGGTCGTCGACGAGGAGCTCGGAGCCGGCAACCCCGGCCGGGTCGTCGACCTGACGATCAAGGACCTCGCGGTCCTCGAACCTGCGGCCGAGACGGCGCCCGCCGACCCGACAGCGACGGACGGCGACCCCGACCATGTCGCCACCCCGATCGCGGTCGACGAGTCCGCGCAGTGGTACGCGCAGTCGCGCGGCTCGGTCCCGATGTCCGTGACGACCCCGCCGGGGTGGCAGGTCGGCATGCGCGTCTCGATCCCGCCCGGTCTGGAGCGCCGACCCGCGACGGTGGTGCAGATGGGATGGGCCGCGGTCACCGACGTCCCGGCCGTCCTGACCTCGCGCCTCGCCGACCGCCTGGACGTCGGGCCGGGCGACCGCCTCGCCCTGGTCCTGGACGGGACCCTGGTGCAGATCGTCGTCGCCGGGACGACGCCGCGGGTACCGACGGCTGACGGTCAGGACACCGTCGTCGTCGACCACACCCTGCTCGCCCGCGCCCTCGCCCAGTCGGGTGTCGCGCACGCGGCCGTCGACGAGTGGTGGGTCGACGTCCCGCCGGAGGATGCCGCGGCATACCTCGCGTCGCTGCCCACGAACGGTGCGGACCTGCCGGGCGCGGGCCACGCGGTCGGGCAGGTGCAGCTGACCCGGGACATGCAGGAGCACCCGTTGCGCGTCGCGACGCAGGGCGCGCTGTGGCTCGTCACGCTCGCCGCCGCGATCCTGGCCGCGGTGGGCTTCGCCGTGCACGCCACGGCGACCCTGCGCGCACGAGAGGTGGAGTTCGCCCAGCTGCGTGCGATCGGTCTGTCCCGGCGTCGCCTGATCGCGGTGGTCGGTGTCGAGTCGCTCCTGCTGTGCGTGCTGGGGACGGCCTTCGGCATCGGTCTCGGCGCGCTGCTCGGCTGGCTCGTCGGGCCGCTGGTCGCCGTCTCCGCCGACGGTCTGCCGCCGGTGCCCGCGGTCGAGGTCGTCCTGCCCTGGGCGGACATCGCCCTCCTCGCCCTGGAGGTCGTCGGCGTGCTGGCCCTGGTCGTGCTGGTCGTGGGTCGGATGCAGCGGACCGCCGACCCGGCATCCGTGCTGCGGCTGGGTGACGAACGATGAGCCGCGCCGCCGACGGCCGGGCGGCCGGGACTGCCCGGGCCGCCCGTGCGATCGTCGCCCTGCGCTCGGTCGTGGGCTCCGGCGGGCTGATCGTGCGACGCCGCGCGCGTCGCGACGCGTGGCTGGTGCTCGCCGTCGCCGCGCTGATCGCGACGAGCACGCTCCTCGCGGTCGCCGGACCGCGCCTGGTGCTCGGAACCGTCGACAGCGGGGCCCGTGAGGCCGTCCGCGCCGCCGGACCACGGGCGGACATCGTCCTCACCTCGGCCGTCGGCGACGGCGCGACCCTGAGCACGGCGTCGGTGCGGGTCGCGCGGACCGACCTCTTCCTCGAGCTCGGCCAGGACCTCCACGCCCGTCTGCCGCAGGCCCTGCAGGACGTGTACGCCGGCACGACAACGACGATCCTCGGTCCCCCGACGAACCTCGTGACCCGGGACGACGTGCCGGACCGCTCGACGGACGCCGACGGCGACGTCGACATCCAGATCGGCCTCCTCCCGCAGGACGGGGATCCCGGCCTGACGATCATCGACGGGGCGATGCCCGCCGCCCGCACGCCGGCGCAGGCCGGTGCGCCGGTCGAGGTCGTCGTCTCGCGGGCCGGCGCGCAGGCCGCCGCACTCGAGATCGGCATGGTGCTCACTGTCGACACCCAGGCGGCATGGATCCCGCGCACCGACGACGGGCCCGCCGTACCCTCCGTCGATCTCCTGGTGGTCGGGCTCGTCGGTCCGGCCGACACACCCGGCGGTGCAGCCGTCGCCGGCGCGGACCCGATGCCCGAGGTCCTCGCCCCGGTGTTCACCCCGGAGCGGAGCAACCGGGCCGCCTTCACCCGGCTGACGGTCCTGGCCGCGCCGGACGGCATCACCGCCGCCTCCGGCTCGCTGGGCAGCGCGTTCGCCGGCACCGTGCGCGTGCACGTCGACCCGACGTCCTTCACCAACCAGGTCGCCACCCAGGTGACCGACGCGGTCGGCAGTCTCGCCTCGAGCACCGCCGAGCTGACCGGAGGCTCGGGAGCCTCGCTGACAGTCGTGACGCGCCTCGACGAGGTCCTGCAGGCCTACCCGTCGCAGGCCAGGGCGGCCCTCGCCCAGATGTCGGTCATGATCGCCGGGGTGATCGGCGTCGGCGGCGTGGTCATCGTCCTGCTCTCCCGGCTGCTGGTCGGCCGCCGCGCCGCGACCATCTCCCTCGAGCGTGCCCGCGGCTCCTCGGTCGTCGCCGTCGGGGTCCGGCTGCTCGCGGAGTCCGTCCTGGTCACGGCCGGTGGCACAGCACTCGGCATCGTCGGGGCCGGGCTCGCCGTCCCGGGCGAGGTGCGTGACGCGTGGCCGGTGGTCGTCGTCGCTGCGGTCGCCGTCGTCGCGGCTCCGCTGCAGGGCATGTGGCACGCCCGTGGTGCCTGGACCGGGCGCCGCGAGCCGGCCAACCGGCAGGACCGCGCCGCGCTGCGCCGGCGCCGGCGGGCCCGTCGGCTCGTCGCTGAGGCGGCCGCCGTCCTGCTCGCTGCCGCAGCCCTCCTGTCGCTGCGCGGTCGTGGCCTGCTGCAGACCACGACGGACGGCGTCGACCCGTTCCTCGCCGCCGCCCCGCTGCTGCTCGCGATCGCCGTCACCGTCGTCGTGCTGCGGGTCCAGCCGTGGCCGGTCCGCGCGGCCGGCGCCCTGGGCCGACGCTCGCCCGGGGTCCTCGGACTCCTCGGTGCCGTACGCGCCGAGCGCGCCGTCGCCGCGCTGCCACTGCTCGCCCTGACGCTCGGCGTCGCGCTCGCGGTGGGCGGCGGGCTGCTGGTCGGGACCGTGCGCGACGGTCAGGTCGAGGCCTCCTGGGAGCGGATCGGCGCGGACGTCCGCGTCGACGCGCCCACCAGCGCCGAGGTCGTCGGGGACCTCGCCCGGCAGCCGGGGGTGACCGGCGTCACCTCGGCCGACGTGAGCCGCAGCGTCACGCTCAAGCTGGGAACGAGCACCGAGATCGTCACGGTCCTGGCGATCGACCGCAGCTACCTCGAGGTCGCCGAGGCGCTACCCACGGCACCGGCCCAGCAGGTCGATGCGTCCGGGGCCGTCGTGCCGGACGGCCTGACGGCACTGGCGACCGACGTGCCCGCGACGGACCCGCTGCCGGTTGTCGTGGACGCAGCGCTGGCCGAGCGTCTGGTCACCGACCAGCTGGCGATGTACTACGGCCCGAACTACGTCGAGCTCGTCGTCGTGGGCACGACCGACCGGACGCCGCGCGGCTACCTCGACGGACCGTTCGTCTACATCGACCTGTCGAACCTCGACCCGCACACGGACGAGGCTCCGGTGGCCGACACCGTCCTGGTCGTCGGTCCCGGGGCCGACGAGGCCGCGGCATCGGTCGGGCTCCCGACCCAGGACGTCCTGTCCCGCGCGCAGTGGCTCGAGGCCCGGCGCGACCTCGCCCTGCTGTCCGGGGTCGAGCAGATGATGGTCGGTGCGGTCGCGGCCGTGGCCCTGCTCGCCGCCGTCGCCCTGGTCGCGACAGTGCTCGGCGGTGCACGCGAGCGCGGTCGCGCCCTGTCCATGCTCCGCACCCTGGAGATGAACCGGCGGCTCGGGTGGTGGCTCGCCCTGGCGGAGCTGGCTCCGGTGGTGGTCGCCGCGGTCCTCGGCGGGACGGTGGCCGGCGTGACCATCGTCGTGCTCCTCGCGCCCGCCCTCGGTCTGGACGTGCTCGCCGGCGGCCTGGGCATCCCCGATCCGAGCATCTCGCCCACGGTCGTCGTCGCGCTGGCGGCCGGCGCCCTCGTGCTGCTCGTCCTGGCCGCAGGCGTCGAGGTCCTGACCCATCGGCGCGACCGCCTCAGCGAGGTCCTACGAGTAGGAGAGACGCCATGACGACCACGATCGAACCCGGCACCGCACGGGCCCACCGTGAGTACGGCGCGGATGCGCTGATCGTCTGCGACAACCTCGTGCGCATCTACCAGGTCGAGCAGATCGAGGTCCAGGCGCTGCAGGGCCTCGACCTGCTCGTCGACGCCGGCGAGATGATCGCGATCGTCGGCGCGTCGGGGTCGGGCAAGTCGACGCTGCTCAACGTGCTGTCGGGCCTGGACGTGCCGACCGCCGGCCGGGCACGCGTCGCCGGCTGGGACCTGCTGCGGATGTCCGCGTCCGACCGGTTGACCTATCGCCGCGGCGTCGTCGGCTTCGTGTGGCAGCAGACCTCCCGCAACCTGCTGCCCTACCTGACCGTCGCCGAGAACGTGGCGCTGCCGATGTCCTTCGCCGGGACCCGCAGCCGGGCGCGCGCCCAGCGGACCGGTGAGCTGCTCGAGGCGCTCGGCGTCGGCGACAAGGCCGGACGGCGTCCCGACGAGCTGTCGGGCGGCGAGCAGCAGCGCGTCGCGATCGCGGTGGCCCTGGCGAACCGCCCACAGGTGCTCTTCGCCGACGAGCCGACCGGTGAGCTCGACTCCGCGACCGGCGAGGACGTGTTCGCCGCCCTCCGCTCGGCCAACACGGACCTCGGGGCGACGGTCGTGATCGTGACCCACGACACCGACGTCTCCACCCAGGTGCAGCGCACCGTGGCGATCCGGGACGGCCGCACCGCCTCGGAGGTCGTGCGCCGCACCGAGATCGACGAGCACGGTGCCTCGGCGGTGATCGCCGAGGAGTACGCGATGCTCGACCGGGTCGGCAGGCTCCAGCTGCCCGCCGACTACCGGAGCACCCTCGGCCTGCGCGACCGCGTGCGGCTCGAGCTCGAGGCCGACCACGTCGGCATCTGGCCCGACGGCACCCGCCGCCCGGCCGCGAGCCGGCAGCCGGCTCGCAGCGCCGGACGGCACCAGGCCGGGTCACCGGACACCGGCGAGCATCCCGTCCCGGACCACCACGGCGTCCCGGCCGACGAGCAGCACGGGGAGAGCCGATGAGCCCGGTCACCGCCCAGGCCGGCCCGATGGTCGTCGTCGAACACCTCAGCCGGGTCTACCCGTCCTCCGGTGGCGACGTGCACGCGTTGCGCGACGTGTCCTTCGAGATCGCGCGGGGGCGGCTCGTCGCCCTGGTCGGCCGGTCGGGATCGGGCAAGACGACGCTGCTCAACTGCGTCGGTGGCCTCGACAGCCCGACCTCCGGCCGGGTGCGCGTGGGTGACGCCGAGGTCAGCGCCCTGGACGAGCGGGCCCGCACGGCACTGCGGCGCGACGAGCTGGCCTTCGTCTTCCAGACCTTCGGGCTGGTCCCGATGCTGTCGGCCGCCGAGAACGTCGGCCTGCCGATGCGCTTGCGCAAGGTGGCCCCGGTCGAGCGCGAGGAGCGGATCGCGCATCTGCTCGACCTCGTCGGGCTGACCGCGCACGCGGCGCAACGCCCGTCGGAGCTCTCCGGCGGTCAGCAGCAGCGCGTGGCGATCGCCCGGGCGCTGGCGAACTCACCCCGGCTGCTGATCGCGGACGAGCCCACCGGCCAGCTCGACGCCGAGACGGGGGCGACGATCATGGGTCTGCTGCAGTCGGTCGTCAGGGCGGAGGGCATGACGGCGATCATCTCGACCCACGACCAGGGCCTGCGGCAGCTCGCCGACAGCACGCTCACTCTCGCGGACGGTGCCCTGGTCGGCGGCTGACTGCGTTCAGCGCGCGAGCCTGACCTGACGGATCTCCTCGGCGTGGAGCTCGGCGGCGATCGCCGAGGCCCAGTCCTGCACGTCCCGCCAGGCCCGGAAGTCGCCCTGCTCGGCCTGCACGAGCGCCACCACGGCACGCTCGGCCAGGGGCAGCGCGGACTTGTCCAGCCGGCCGGCGAAGGTCCGGTGGCCCCGGGCACCCAGCCGGGTCATCAGGGTCGGGATCTCCTCCGGGTCGCCGGTCGGGGCCGGCGGGTTGCCCACCGGTCCGGAGGAGAACAGCCAGATGGGCCGCCCGGCGATGGCCACGACGAGCCGGTCGACCAGGGCCCGCGCAGACGCGGCCCAGCGACCGACGTAGACCGACGAGCCGAGCACGACGGCACCGTAAGGCGCGAGGTCCTCGACGTCGTCGGGGTCCATCACTGCAGTGTCGAAGCCTGCGGCGTCCAGGACCTCGGCGATCGCGTCACCGATCTCACGTGTGGACCCGTGCCGCGAGGCGACTGCGACGAGAACCTTCATATGAGCACCTCCTGGCACGGACCGGATGTCGTCGTACCGGCCATGTCCCAGCCTCACGCACGGCCCGGGCGCCCGCGTGGGCCGCAGGTCCCGCAGATCCCGCGTGGGCCGCAGGTCCCACAGGTCCTGCGCGTCCAGCAGAATGGTCTGGTGAACAGCCCTCAGATCCCGTCCATCGACCTGCGCACGCCGACCGGCTCCGTCCCGATCCCGCTCCTCGGGCTCGGCACCTGGCAGTCCGACGGCGACCTGGCCCGGCACGCCGTCCGCCACGCCCTCGAGGTCGGCTACCGGCACGTCGACACCGCGACCGGCTACGCCAACGAGGAGCAGGTGGGCCGCGGCCTGGCAGACTCCGGCGTCCCGCGCGACGAGGTGTTCGTCACGACCAAGCTGCCCCCCGAGGCGGCGGGCCGCGAGCGCGAGACGCTCGAGCGGAGCCTCCGGCTGCTCGGCACCGACCACGTCGACCTGTGGCTCGTGCACTGGCCGCCGAACGGGCAGGCGACGCCGAGCACCTGGCAGGCCTTCCGCGAGCTGCGCGACGAGGGACTCGTGCGGGCGATCGGCGTGAGCAACTACTCGCTCGCGCAGATCGACGAGCTGATCGATGCGACCGGGGAGGCACCGGCGCTCGACCAGGTCCCGTGGAGCCCGCGGGACCTCGACGCCCGCCTCGTCGCCGGTCTCGCCCTGCGTGGCGTCGTCCTCGAGGGCTACAGCCCGCTCAAGCGCACCGACGCCGCGAACCCGGTGCTGGCCGAGATCGCCGCACGGCACGGCGTGACGGTCCAGCAGGTGGTGCTCGGCTGGCACCTGCACCACCGTGTCGTGGTGATCCCGAAGTCGACGAACCCGCAGCGCATCGAGGCCAACCTCGACGTGCTCGGCTTCACGCTCGGCGACGAGGAGGTCGCCGCGATCGACGGTCTGAGCACCGTCGAAGGCTGAGTCGCGGCGTCCTGCGACGGGACGTGCTTTCGACAACGCCGCCGCCGGTGCGCACACTTCTGGGATGGTCCGTCGTCCGCCGTGGCTCACCCGGCGTGTGCTGGTGATGCTCGTCGTCGCCCTGGTGGTCGTCCTGGCCGGGGGCGCGACGGCCGCCACCGTCCGCGCCGGGCAGGCACAGGACGCGCGCGCGGCCGCCGCCGACGCGGCCGCCGACGCCGACGCCGATCGTGAGGCTGCCGAGCTCGCCGCCGAGCTGGCTGACTCCGAGGCACAGGCACAGGCCCGGGCGGACGCCGCCGAGCTCGCCTCGCGGTGGGCGACCGTCTCGGCCGACGCACAGGCCCAGCTGACCGCAGCGGACGCCGTCCTGGCGGCGTCGGCCGGCCAGGTGGCCGACGACGGCCTCCGGTTCGCGCTCGCCCAGACGATGGACGCCGTCCGCGGACAGCTCGAGGCGGCCGGCGACCCGGAGCCTGACGCGCTCACCGGGGCCGTCGCGGCGATGCTCGCGGCCTCCGCCACTGTCACCGAGGCCCAGAGCGCGTGGCAGGCCGATCAGGACGCCCGCGCCGCCCAGGAGGCTGCCGAGGCGGCCGCGCAGCCCGCCCTCGGTGGTCCGCCGAGCACCGGGGCGGGTCCGGACTGCGGCGGGCCTGGCTCGTACGAGCCACCCAAGGACGACGGCAGCCCGGTGTTCTACACGTCCACACCGAGCCAGAGCGGGGACGGCGGCAACGGTCGCATCCCGGCCTCCCAGATGAGCCCGCTGGGCTGGTGCCAGGACTCCCAGGGCAACCAGCAGTGGCTGCGCGCCGATGCCACGGACGCGCTGACCCGGCTGAACGAGGCCTTCCGGACCGAGTTCGGCGAGAACATCGCGGTCGACCTGAGCTACCGCTCCTACGACGACCAGGTCCAGATGCGCGACTACTACGGAAGCCTCGCCGCGCAGCCCGGCACGTCCAACCACGGCACCGGCCTGGCCATCGACACCTGGGAGTGGCAGGCCTATGCCTTCGGCTCGGCCCGGTACGACTGGCTCGTCGCCAACGCGCCGTCGTACGGCTGGGCCGCACCGGACTGGGCGCGCGAGGGCGGGTCCAACCCCGAGTACTGGCACTTCGAGTACGTGGGCTGAGGCCCGCCGCACGGCGGGTTCACCGCGTCGGGGGGCGAGGTGGAAGAGTGGGCCGGGGCCCGATGTCGTACCCGGTACGGGCCGCTGCGTGCTCCACCACACCAGGAGGCTGCTCGGAATGCCTGACACCACTGCGCCCGACGCCGTGCCCGACCACGTGCCCGACCACCTGCCCGACGTCGCACCGGTCACCGCCCGGCCCACCCACGCAGGGCCGCTGGCAACGGCGCAGGAGCAGCTCGCGGGCGCGATCGGGCGTCTCGGCTACGACGCCGGGATGCATGCGATGCTCGCGACACCGCGCCGGGAGATCAACGTCGCCATCCCGCTGCGCCGGGACGACGGGTCGACCGAGCTCTTCCACGGCTTCCGCGTCCAGCACAACGTCTCCCGCGGACCGGGCAAGGGCGGGCTGCGGTACCACCCGGCCGTCGACGTCGACGAGGTCCGTGCGCTGGCCATGTGGATGACCTGGAAGTGCGCAGTCGTCGAGCTGCCCTACGGGGGCGCCAAGGGCGGCGTCGCGATCGACCCGCGCAACTACAGCCAGCCCGAGCTCGAGCGGGTGACCCGGCGCTACACCAGCGAGATCATGCCGATGATCGGTCCGGAGCGGGACATCATGGCCCCGGACATCGGCACCGACGCCCAGACCATGGCGTGGGTGATGGACACCTACTCGGTGAACAAGGGATACACGATCCCCGGGGTCGTCACGGGCAAGCCGCTCGAGGTGGGTGGGTCCCTCGGCCGCGCGACGGCCACGTCCCGCGGTGTGGTGCACTCGACGCGAGCCGCGCTGCGCGAGGCGGGTCTCGACCTGCCGGACGTGAGCGTGGCCATCCAGGGCTTCGGCAAGGTCGGCTCGCACGCGGCCGACTTCTACTCCGACGCCGGGAGCCGGGTCGAGGCTGTCAGCGACCAGTACGGCGGGGTGTACCGCAGCGGTGGCCTGGACGTCCCGCGGCTGCTCACGCACGTGCGCACCACCGGCTCGGTCGTCGGGTTCGAGGGCGGCGACCCGATCGGCAACGAGGAGCTGCTCGGCCTGGACGTCGACGTGCTCGTGCCGGCGGCCGTCGAAGGCGTTCTCACCCACGACAACGCCGGGGACGTCAAGGCCCGCTGGGTGGTCGAGGGCGCCAACGGTCCGACGACGGCGCGCGCCGACGCGATCCTGGCCGACCGCGGGGTCGTCGTCGTGCCGGACATCCTGGCCAACGCCGGCGGCGTCGTCGTGTCGTACTTCGAGTGGGTGCAGGCGCAGCAGGCGTACTGGTGGACCGAGGCCGAGATCGAGCTGCGGCTCGAGGAACGGATGCTGCACGCCTACGCCGGTGTGGCCGAGGTCGCCCGGCGCGAGAGCCTGCCGATGCGCGACGCCGCACTGATGCTCAGCGTCCAGCGGGTGGCCGTCGCGCACCGCACCCGCGGGCTCTACCCCTGATCGGTCCCTGAGGCGCCGGCCGCGGCCAGGGGACGGGCGGCGACCAGGGCCCGGTTGCGACCCTCGTCCTTCGCGGCGGACGGGACCCGCAGCCCGGCGACCCGCTCGACGATCTCGACGGCTCGCCGGTGGGCGGCGTGGGCGTCCCGGCCTGCCGTCGCCATCGCAAGCTCCTCGCCACCTGTCCGTCCCACGACGTCGTCCTGGCCGCTCGACCTGCTCGGGACGCCCGCAACGGCCCGCAGGACGGCGTCCCCCGTCGTGTGACCGTAGGTGTCGTTGATGGCCTTGAAGTGGTCGAGGTCGAAGAACGTCACAGTGAGCGGGCCGTGCCGGTCGGCGGCCCACAGTGCGTCCAGGGCGTCGACGAAGCCCCGGCGGTTGAGCAGCCCGGTCATCCCGTCGCTGCTGGCGCGCTCGTCGAGCCGACGCATCACGTGGTCACCGCGCTCGGCGATCACCCGCACGGTCACCGCGGAGCGGACGCAGACGAGCAGGAGCATCGGCAGCACACCCACCTGGCTCGACAGGGTCAGCAGGATCACCGTGATGACCACGTCCGGCACGACCGCCACGAGCTGGACGACCGGCGCGGGCCACCGGCGTCCGAGCAGCAGCGCGATGCTCTTGGCCACGAGCAGGGCGCCCAGCAGCGCATACAGGCCCCGCTCGCTCTCGGGCCGCACGCTCAGGTACGGCGCGACCACGACCACGAGGCCGGCCGCTGTGCCCGACTGGACCGCGATCCGGCGCAGCGTCTGGACGTCGGAGGTGGCCAGAGGCCCCCACCAGAGCGGGCTCCGGGCAGCGGCACGGCCATCGCGGGCCTCCTGAGCCTCGCACTCAGGCTACCGCCACGCGTCCGACGGACCGGCCGCGCGCCCCGGCCGCGGATGCCCCCACTGGGGTCGTCCCGGCCGGGGCGCGGGGCGCGGGCGGCGGTCAGGCGACCGTGCAGGCCGCGCCGTTGCGCAGGAAGAGCAGCGGTTCGGGGTTCGGACCGCCGTCGGTACGCCCGATGAACCCGAACGTGGTGCGGGCGCCCGGCCGGATCGTCGCGTTCCACGTCAGGTTGCTCGCCGTGACGACCTGACCGACCTGCTCGTACGAGGCGCTCCACATGTGGTCGACCGTCTGACCGCCGCCGAAGGCGAACGCCAGCTGCCAGCCGTCGATCGTCGTCGTACCGGTGTTCTTGAGCCACACCTGGGTGTTGAAGCCGCGCGGCCACGTGCCGTGGACGGTGTACGAGACCTCACAGGTGGGCCGGGTCACCGGCGGGACGGCGAACGCGATCAGCTCGGCCGCCTGCTCCACGAACCAGCCGCCGGCCGGGGGGTCGACCATGCCGCGAGCCGGGTCCTGCGGCCCGGCCGTGCCGCGCAGGCACTGGCCGTCGGACTCGCCCGGCACCTTGATCCACAGATAGGCGTCGATCAGCGGGTCGCCGGTGTCCGTCGTCGGGCGCAGGCCGAGCCCGCGGTCCAGCGGGTTGCACCACTCCTCCGGGCTCGGGTAGACGCCGGCCGGCGCCGTCCAGGGTCCTTGGCCGTTGCGGCTCGTGTCGATCACGAAGTGCGCCATCGCGGCGGGGTCCCGGGTCAGCCCGGTGTCGGCGTACGCCTGGTCGTAGGCGGCGTCGGTCAGGCCCCAGGTGCTGAAGTCGGTGGGGGTGGCCGGGTAGTACTGGCTCCCGCACCACTGCCGCTCGAACCAGGACTCCTGGTCGAGCTGGATGCACTGGGAGACCCAGGTGCCGTACTTCTGCAGCTTCTCGGTCTCCTGGTAGTTCGAGGCGTTGAGGAAGAAGCCGTCGGCGCGGGTCACTCCGGCCTTGATCAGCCGGTCGGTGACGTCACCGACGCTGAGCCAGCCGGTGTGGGTCCCGTCGAGGTACACCGCGGTGTTCGGCAGCGCGGTCAACACGTCGACCGCGTGGTTGAGCATCGCGAACCGCTCGGCCGCGGCCGTCGCCTGGTCGGCCTCGACCGGCTGGCACCACTCGAGCCCGCCGTCGATGGTCGTGTACCAGGGGATGATCCCCAGACCGTCCGGTTCGAGGATGACGACGGCCTCCTGGTCGCCGATGCCGGCGGCGAGGCCGTCGATCCACGCCTCGTACTCCGCCTGGCTCGTGGCACCGCCGGCCGAGTACTGGGCACAGTCACGGAAGGGCACGTTGTAGGCCACGAGGGTCGGCACCTGGCCCTGGTCCGCCGCGGCTGTGACGATCTCGTGGGCCTCGGCCTGGACCTCGGTGGGAGTGCCCTGGGTCAGCCACGAGCTGCCGGGGAAGCTCCCCAGCAGCAGGGCGTCGGCCTGGGCCTGGCCGGTCAACCCGGCGGCAGCCTCGACGGTCGAGCTGTGGAAGTCGACGAACAGGTCGCTCGACGGGTCGAGCACGTCATTGGCTGCCGTGGCCGCCGAGGCGGTGCCGAGCAGGAGTGCACAGGCAGACAGGGCGGCGATGCCCCATCGGCGACGGGACTGATGTGTTGCCATACGGGTCTCCCGGTGTCGGGCCGGCCGCTGGGCGGCCGGGTGATGGATCTCGGCGAGCGCGCCGTGTCGCCGTGGGAGGAGGTCCCGCGGCGACGGTGCGACGGGACTCGGAGCGCTCCCACGAGCCCCCGGCGTGACCAGATTGGCCCGAGTTGCTGGCGCGGTCAAGACATCCGATGAATCGATGGGTTGCCACCTGGCCCGCCGTCGCGGACGCCGGCGGTCCCGACCTGCCCGGGTGAGCCGCGCGGGCCTGCGCCCGTCGCCTAGGTACACCGGAGGCGCGACACCTACGCTGGCCCGGTGACCACAACGACCGGCACCGAGACCTCGAACCCACGCATGACGTACGTGCTGGTCGACGGCGAGAACATCGACGCGACCCTCGGCGGCTCGATCCTCGGTGCCCGGCCCGCACCCGAGGAGCGGCCGCGCTGGGAGCGCGTGCTCGAGTTCGCCAGGTCGGTGTGGGGCGGGGACGAGGTCAAGGGGCTCTTCTTCCTCAACGCCTCGAACGGCACGATGCCGATGTCCTTCGTGCAGGCCCTCGTCGCGATCGGCTTCCAGCCGATCCCGCTCGCCGGCGAGTCGTACGAGAAGGTCGTCGACATCGGCATCCAGCGCACTCTCGACGCACTGGCCGACCGGGTGGGCGACGTCCTGCTGGCCAGCCACGACGGCGACTTCGCCCCTCAGCTCGCTGCGCTGCTCGCGCCGGGGCGCAACGTGGGCATGCTGGCCTTCAAGGAGTTCACCAGCAGCGCACTGCAGCAGCTGACCGAGGGCGGGCTGCAGATCTTCGACCTCGAGTCCGATGTCCAGGCCTTCAACGTGCACCTGCCGCGTCTGCGGATCATCCCGCTGGCCGAGTTCGACCCGCTGCGCTACCTCTGACCCGCCTCGCCCCGTCGGTCTCGTTACGGTCACGGTCCGGTCTCGATCCGGTCTCGGTCGGTGGTCCGATGATGATCGTCCGGTGGACCGGCAGTGGCCACTAGGTGGGACGAACCGATCCGGTCACGCAGCAGGACCTGTGGCAGTCACAGAAGGCGCGACGGATCTCGTCGTCTCCGGTGCGCGAAGGTCAAAGGCAGGCTATGTTCTGGTCAATGCTTCAGAGTCACCGCGAGAGCGATGATCCGGCCCTCGGGTCGAATGGTGCTCGCCACTCCCTGTGCGGGTGAGACGGCACCGCTCGCCCCCGCTCGCCTCGTTGCGAGCGGGGGCGCACCATGTCCGCATGGAGTCAGTCACACCGCCCCCGTCACAGGCGGAGCAGCCGTCACAGGCGGAGCAGGGGCGCGACGTCGGACCCCCGGCCGGAGACCGACCGCTGCCGGACGGTGAGCGGCACGAGACGCCGACCGAGAAGCTCGACCGCAACTGGAACGAGATCCTGCAGGAGCTGCGCGTCACGCAGACCGGGATCCAGATCCTGACCGGCTTCCTGCTGACGGTGCCGTTCCAGCAGCGGTTCACTGAGCTCAGCGACCAGCAGCGCCGGCTGTACCTCGGCCTGGTCCTGCTGGCTGCGGTGACGACCGGGTTGATGGTCGCCCCGGTGAGCCTGCACCGGTGGCTCTTCCGCAAGCACGCGCGGTGGGCCCTGGTCACCGCAGCCGACCACATCATGCGGGTCGCCCTGGTGGCGCTGGCCCTGGTCGTCAGCGGCGTGGTCCTGCTCGTGTTCGACCTGGTCGCCGGCCGGACGACTGCAGTCGTCGCGGCGGGCGCGCTGCTGACCTTCCTCGTGATCGCGTGGTTCGTCGCCCCGGCCGGCCTCGTCCGCCGCGGTGAGGGCCGGCGCTAGCCGACGAGCCGCGCGCGGACGCCCTCGAGCTGCTCGGTCATGGCGGTCGGCAACCGGTCGCCGAACTGGCCGAACCACTCCTGCGTCAGGTCGCACTCGGCCCGCCAGGCATCGGGGTCGACGCGCAGGAGCTCGGCCAGGTCCTCAGCCGGCAGCGCCAGCCCGTCCAGCGCCAGCGAAGCCTGCGTCGGCACGAGGCCGACGGCGGTCCCGACCGCGTCGGCCGTCCCCTCGACCCGGCGCAGGATCCACTCGATCACCCGGGAGTTCTCCCGGTAGCCCGGCCACAGGTACCGCCCGTCGGCCCCCTTGCGGAACCAGTTCACGCAGAAGATCTCCGGGGCGTCCCGGCCGAGCCGTTCGCCCATGCTCAGCCAGTGCGTCCAGTGGTCGGCCATGTTGTAGCCGCAGAACGGGAGCATCGCGAACGGGTCGCGCCGCAGCGCACCGACCGTCCCCTCGGCAGCCGCGGTCTGCTCGGAGGAGATCGTCGCGCCGAGGAAGACACCGTGCGCCCAGTCGCGTGCCTGGGCGACGAGGGGCACGTTCGTCGCGCGCCGGCCACCGAAGAGGATCGCGTCGATCGGCACCCCCTGGGGGTCCTGCCACGAGTCGGCGATCGACGGGCAGCGCTCCGCCGCGACGGTGAACCTGGCGTTGGGGTGCGCCGCTGGTCGCCCGCCGGCCGGGGTCCAGTCACGACCCTGCCAGTCCGTCAGATGGGCCGGCTCGTCGTCGGTCAGGCCCTCCCACCACACGTCACCGTCGTCGGTCAGGGCCACGTTCGTGAAGATCGTGTCGCTCGCGACCATCCGGACCGCCGTGGGGTTCGTCGACTCCCCCGTCCCCGGCGCGACGCCGAAGAAGCCCGCCTCCGCGTTGATCGCGCGCAGCCGGCCGTCCGCGCCCGGCGCCATCCAGGCGATGTCGTCGCCGAGGGTCTCGGCCGTCCAGCCCGGCACCGTCGGGTCGAGCATGGCGAGATTGGTCTTTCCGCAGGCAGACGGGAACGCCGCTGCGAGGTGGAACACCCGCCCCTGCGGGGACGTGACGCGCAGGATGAGCATGTGCTCGGCCAGCCAGCCCTCCTCCCGGCCGATGACCGAGGCGATCCGCAGCGCGAAGCACTTCTTGCCGAGCAGGGCGTTGCCGCCGTAGCCCGAGCCGAAGGACCAGATCTCCCTGGTCTCGGGGAAGTGGGTGATGTACTTCGTCGCGCTGCACGGCCACGGGACGTCGTCCCGCGGACTCCCGGCGTCGTCGACCAGGGGCATGCCGACGCTGTGCACCGCGCGGACGAACGTGCCGTCGGTGCCCAGGTGATCGAGGACGGCCCGGCCCACCCGGGTCATGATGTGCATCGAGACGACGACGTAGGGGGAGTCGGTGATCTCGACGCCGTACTGCGCGAGGGGCGAGCCGACCGGCCCCATCGAGAACGGCACGACGTACATCGTTCGGCCGCCCATCGACCCGGCGAAGACCGCGTCCAGCTCGCCGCGCATGACACCCGGCTCGCGCCAGTTGTTCGTGGGCCCGGCGTCCTCCTGCAGCGCCGAGCAGATGAAGGTCCGGCTCTCGACGCGGGCGACGTCGTCGGGGGTCGACCGGGCGAGGAAGCTGCGCGGCCTCCGGGTGGGGTCGAGGCGGATGAACGTGCCACGCTCGACGAGGAGGTCGCACAGCACCTCGTACTCCCCGGGCGAGCCGTCGCACCACACGACGGCCTCCGGCCGCGTGAGCCCGGCGATCTCGTCGACCCAGGCGAGGAGGGTCTGATGGGCGGTCGGCCGGGCGCCGGTCGGGTTCGCGCACCCGCCCCGCGGCCCGGCGCCCGGCAGGACGAGGTCGGGACGGTCCTGAAGGTCGGTCATGGTCTGCCTCTCGCTTCGGCCGCCGCTCCGGCTCACCGGGCGCTGCGCCGGCCACCGGATGGGCACGTCCCCACGCCGCGGATCGTGCAGTGTCCACGGTGGCTCGATCCTGGCACGGCTTCAACCCGCCCGACCCGCGAAGAACCCGACATCTTTCGCTACTGTCATCCGATGGCCGACGCTCCACCCGCCGACGAGCTGCAACGCTCCCGACCGGCCGTCATCGACCTCCAGGACGCGGTCCTGCCGACGCCGGCCGTCGGTGGCGACCTGCTGACGCTCGGCCGGCAGATCCGCCACTTCCGCGCCGCACGCTCGATGACCCTCGACGACCTGGGCAAGGCCGTCGGGGTGACCCCGAGCCACCTGTCGCTGGTCGAGAACGGGCACCGCGAGCCGCGGATCTCGCTGCTCCAGTCCATCGCGTCAGCCGTCGGTGTCGAGGTCGGCGACCTGCTGAGCCCGACCCCACCGACGCGGCGCGCGGCGCTCGAGATCGCCCTCGAGCAGGCTCAGCGGCACACCGTGTACGCCTCCCTCGGGCTGCCCGTCGTCCGACCCGGCCGCACCCTGTCGATCGAGGCGCTCGAGTCGCTGGTCGGTCTGCACACCGAGCTCGTCCGGCGGGCCGATGCGGCCATCGCGACGCCCCAGGAGGCGCGCAGGGCCACCACGGAGCTGCGCCGGTGGATGCGGGAGCGCGACAACCACCTGCCCGAGATCGAGGCCGCCGCCGAGCAGATGCTCCGGACCGGTGGCTACACCGCGGGCGCGCTGACGCACCGCAGCGTCGCCCGGATGGCCGAGCACCTCGGCTTCACCCTGATCCACGTCGACGACCTGCCGCACTCGACGCGCACCGTGACGGACCTCGCCAACGGCCGCATCTACCTGCCGCCGGCGTCCATCCCGGGCGGGCACGGTCTGCGGTCGCTCGCGCTGCAGGCGATCGCTCACCGGGTGCTCGGCCACCGACGACCGACGAGCTATGCGGACTTCCTGCGGCAGCGGGTCGAGATCAACTACTTCGCCGCCGCCTGCCTGCTGCCGAGGTCGACAGCAGTGACGTTCCTGAGCGAGGCCAAGAAGGCGCGCGACCTCGCGGTCGAGGACTTCCGCGACGCGTTCGGGGCGACCCATGAGACCGCGGCGCAGCGCATGACCAACCTGCTCACCGCGCACCTCGGGATCCGCCTGCACTTCCTGCGGGTGGGCGACGACGGCGCCCTGTACAAGGGCTACGAGAACGACGGCCTGCCCTTCCCCAGCGACGGTACGGGAGCCATCGAGGGCCAGCTGGTGTGTCGCCAGTGGCCGGCACGTCAGGCCTTCACACGCAAGGACCGCACGACGGAGTACCACCAGTACACCGACACACCGATCGGCACGTACTGGTCCTCGACCCAGACCGGTGCCTCCTCGACCGGAGGCTTCTCGATCAGCGTCGGCGTGCCGTTCGCCTCGGCGAAGTGGTTCCGGGGCCGCGAGACCACCGCCCGGACACGGTCGACCTGTCCCGACCCGACGTGCTGCCGGCTGCCCGACCCGGGCCTCACCGAGCAGTGGGCGCCGAGCGCATGGCCGAGTGCCGCCGTGCACGCGCACGTCCTGGCCCCGCTGCCGAGCGGGACGTTCCCCGGCGTCGACGAGGCGGAGGTGTACGCGTTCCTCGACCACCACGCAGGTCGGTGAGCGGGACGACGGGCGCCGTCGGCTCGCGCCTGTCCACCGTCGGCCCGCACCCGCCTGCCTGGGGCCCGCGGTCGTCGGGCCCCGGTGCCTGGTGCGGCACGGGACCCGGCGAACCGGGCGGTTGCGACCCGTCGGTCAGCGGCTGATCACGACCTTGAGCGCCTTGCTCGTCGCGGCGTCGCCGAAGGTGTCGTAGGCACCCATCACGTCGTCGAGCCCGAACCGGTGCGTGACGAAGGCGTCGACCGGCAGCTTGTTCTGCGCGACGAGCTTGAGCAGCATGCCCAGGGTGTCGGTGTTGACCAGGCCCATGCTGATCGTGATGTTCTTGATCCACAGGTCCTGCAGCGGCAGCTCGACCGCTCGACCGTGAACGCCGACGTTCGCGACGTGCCCGCCGGGACGCACCAGGTCGGTGCACATCCGGAAGGTCGCCGGGATGCCGACGGCCTCGATCGCGACGTCCACGCCGTAGCCGTCGGTCAGGGCGAGGACCTGCTCCTTCCAGTCCGCGTCCTTCGAGCACACGCCGTGCGTCGCGCCCATGGTCCTGGCCTTCGCGATGCGGTTCTCGTCCAGGTCGATCGCGACGACCTGAGCGGCGCCGTACAGGCCGGCCGTCGCCATGACAGCGAGCCCGACCGGCCCGGCACCCACCACGGCGACCGTGTCGCCGGGCTTGACCTGGCCGTACTGCACGCCCATCTCGAAGCCGGTCGGCAGGATGTCCGAGAGCAGCACGGCTGCCTCGTCGCGCACGCCTGCCGGCACGGCGTAGAGCGAGGTGTCGGCGAACGGGATGCGCACGAGCTCGGCCTGCGTGCCGTCGATCAGGTGGCCGAGGATCCAGCCGATCCCTGAGGTGCCCTCGTCGGCGAGGCAGTGCGACGGGTTGCCGCTTCGGCAGTAGCTGCAGACCCCGCACGAGCTGATGCAGGAGATGATCACGCGGTCGCCGACGGCGTGGTTGCGCACCGCCGGGCCGACCTCGACGATCGTGCCGACGCCTTCGTGGCCGAGGATCCGGCCTTCGGTCACCGCTGCGACATCGCCCTTGAGGATGTGCAGGTCGGTTCCGCAGATCGTCGTGGTGTCGATCCGGACGACGGCGTCCGAGGGGTTGATCACGTGCGGGTCCGGTACGTCATCCCAGCTGCGCCGGCCAGGTCCGTGGTACACGAGTGCCTTCATGAGAGTCGTCCTCCAGGTCGCGTCATTGCGATGGGGACAGGCATGTGGAGGTCTGCCCCGTAGGTCCCACGCAATACCCGCTTCGACCGCGGGCCTGGGCCGAAGGTCCCTTGGTCCGCGCGGCGAGAGTGTCGAACTGCCGCCGAGCAACCGCTCGAGTCAGGACGTGTGGCCCACAAGGGGACATCCTGCGAGCGGGACATCAGGACCACGGACACCAGGTTCGCCGGGCGACCACCGGCGGCCGCTCGTCAGGCGCGGAGCCGGACCAGGTTCGCCCAGGGGTCCTCGACCAGGAGGGACGCACCGTCGTCGCGCACCGTGACGCCCTTGCTGCGCAGCCGCTCCGCCAACCGGCCGAGATCCTCGGCGGTGGGCAGGTCGATCGTCACCTCGCCGAGGCCGAGCGTGACGGCCCGCCGGGCGGCCCCCGCGCTGCGCCAGGTGTTCATCGCGAGGTGGTGGTGGTAGCCGCCGGCCGAGACGAACAGCGCACTGGGCATCTCGAACGTCGGGCTGAAGCCGAGGGCGTCGACGTAGAACGCGCGTGCCGTCGCGACGTCCCCGACCTGGAGGTGGACGTGCCCGACGACGGCGGCCGCATCCTGCGGGCTCTGCTCCGCCGCTGGCGTCAGGTGCCGGGCGATGAAGGCCTGCGGATCGAGCGGCAGGGTCGCCATCTGGACCTGCCCGCCGCGCCAGTCCCACGCCTCGCGCGGACGGTCGACGTAGAGCTCGACGCCGTTGCCCTCCGGGTCGGTCAGGTAGAACGCGAGGCTCACCAGGTGGTCGGCGCTGCCCGTGTAGGTGTCCGCACCGTGCCGCGCGACGGAGGCCAGCGCACCGGAGAGCGCCGTGGGGTTGTCGAAGAGGACGGCGGTGTGGAACAGGCCTGCCTGGTTGGGCGACGAGGTCGCCAGCCGGGGACCGTGGCGCAGCACGACCAGCGGGACGGCACCGCGTCCCAAGGTCACGCTCGACGCCTCGGCGCCGAGCACCTGCAGCGTGATCACGTCACGGTAGTAGGCGGTCATCGCGTCGAGGTCGGCGACGTGCAGCGTGACGGGTCCCATCGCGGTGTCGTCGGCGATGAGCTCCTCAGCGGTTCGGTTCGCGGCGGTCGGGTTGACGGCGGTTCGGTTCACGGCGGCCTCCGGTCGGGAGTTGTTGACGCTTCAACCATAACCGACGGCGAACTGTTCCGCCTGCACCTGCCGGCCACGGCCGGGTCCCATTCCCCCGGCATCCACCGGGACTTACCGTAGGGGGCCTCATCGACACACCAAGGAGCACCTGTGGCCGAGCTCGACCTCCCCGTGCGCGGGATGACCTGCCGCGCCTGCGAGGTGCGCGTGGGCAAGGCCCTGCGCGCGGTCGACGGCGTCGAGCACGTCCGCGTCTCCGCCACCCGCGGGACGGCCCGGGTCACGACGTCGGGCAGGGTTCCCCGGCCCGCCCTGGTCGATGCGGTCGCGCACGCCGGGTACGCGCTGGGCGAGGACGACCGGGCCTGGATCAGCCGGGACCGACGGGTCTGGTCCGACGTCGCCGCAGCTGTCGTCGTGATCGCGGTGCTCGCGATCCTCGTGCGGGCCGCCGGTCTCGGTGAGCTCGCCGGGGGCCTGAGCGCCGCGGCATCGGGCGGCAGCCTCGCCGTCGTCGTCCTGCTGGGTCTGACGGCCGGGGTCTCGACGTGCATGGCGCTGGTCGGCGGGCTGGTGCTCGCGGTCTCGGCGCGGCACGCCGAGCGCCACCCGAACGCCTCGAGCGCCCAGCGGATGCGCCCGCACCTGGCCTTCAACGCCGGCCGGGTGCTCGGCTTCGGGGTGCTCGGTGCGACGCTCGGCGCGCTCGGCTCGGTCGTCCGCCTCAGTGGCGGCACGCTCGCCCTGGTCACGATCGTCGTCTCGCTCGCGATGGTCGCGGTCGGGCTCCAGCTGACCAGGGTCTCCCCCCGCCTCGCCGGTCGCACGCTCGCCCTGCCGGCCGGGCTCGCAGCCCGCCTCGGGCTCGACGGCGCCTCGACCGGCGGCTACGGCGACGTCCGGTCCGCCGTGCTCGGCGGCCTGACCTTCCTGCTGCCGTGCGGGTTCACCCAGGCCGTCCAGCTGTATGCGTTGTCGACCGGCAGCCCGGTGCGCGCGGGGCTCGTGATGGCCCTGTTCGCGCTCGGGACCGTGCCGGGCCTGCTCGGCATCGGCGGGCTCACCTCCGTCGTGCGGGGCTCGTTCGCCCCACGGTTCTTCCGCTTCGCCGGGGTCGCCGTGCTGGCCTTCGCCGCGGTGAACCTCTCCGGCGCGGTGACGATCCTCGCGCCCGGCCGCACCGGTGGCACCGGCCCGACCGCGACGGCCGTCTCGGCGAACGTCACGCTCGGGGACGGCGTCCAGGTGCTCCGCACCGTCCAGGCGGCCGACGGCTACGAGCCGGCCGAGGCCACCGTCCTGGCCGGCACCGAGGTGCGGTGGGAGATCGACTCGGTCGCCCCGAGCTGTGCCAGTGCCCTGTACGCCCCGGAGCTCGGCCTGGGCACCGTGCTGCTCGACTCCGGCGTGAACGTCCTGACCTTCACACCGCAGGAGCCGGGTCGCCTCTACTACTCGTGCGCGATGGGCATGTACACCGGCGTGATCGACGTCATCGCAGCGCCGGAGGCCTGAGGCGGTCGACGCTCCTCACAGCCGGGAGGATGTCTCCTTCCGGCGTTCGACGCGCTCCCAGCCGCGCCTCGGCGTGCGGCTGCCCATCCGGTCGGATGTCGAGCGGTACACCACGTAGGGCCGCCACAGGTAGCCCACCGGGGCGCTGAACACGTGCACGAGCCGGGTGAACGGCCACAGGGCGAAGAGCAGGAAGGCCGCCAGCCCGTGCAGCTGGAAGCCGAGCGGTGCGACGGCCATGAGCTCGGGGTGCAGCGCGAAGCGGAAGATGCCGCGGAACCACACCGAGACGCCGTCCCGGTAGTCGTACTCGCCGCCGAGGTTGAGGATCGACCCGGCGAAGGTGTTCCACATCCCGAGGAAGACCACGATCGCGAGCATGAGGTACATGACCTTGTCCATCCGCGTCGTGGCGCTGAACACCGGGCCGACGGTGCGACGGCGGTAGATCAGCAGTGCCATGCCGACGACCGTGCAGACCCCAGCGACGCTCCCGATGCCCACCGCCATGAGGTGGTAGAGCTCGGGTGACATCCCGACCGCCTCGGTCCAGGACTTGGGGATGCCCAGGCCCATCACGTGGCCGAGGAAGACCGCAAGGATGCCGAAGTGGAACAGCGGGCTGGCCCAGCGCAGGATCCTGCTCTCGTAGAGCTGGGAGGACCGCGTGGTCCAGCCGAACTTGTCGTAGCGGTAGCGCCACACGTGCCCGAGCGCGAAGACCGCCAGGCACAGGTACGGGACGACGACCCACAGGATCGTGTCGAGTGTCGTGGTCATCGGCGGGCTCCCATGGCTGGCATGTACGACGGCGGGGCGAACGGCTCGAGACCGACGTCCTCACCCGGTGGTCCCTCGGCTGCGAGGCGGGCGACCGCTTCGCGGTCGTCGCCGGCGAGCGCCGGCAGCGTCGCGCTGACCGCCGCGAGCGCGCCGACGTAGGGCGAGCCGGCGTCCAGCAGAGCGAGCCGGAGCAGCTCGAGGCCCGCACGGTGCTCGAGGAGCAGCCGGATCCCGGACTCGGCATCACCGGTCGCCGCGAACTCCAGCACCACGGCCAGATGGTCCGGCAGCTCGGCCTCGGCCAGCTCGAAGCCGGCGGCCCGGTAGGCCTGCTTGAACTCGACCAGGGCGACCCCGCGCTTCCGGGTGTCGCCGTAGGCGTAGTACGTCAGGTAGAGCGCGCACTTGCGCCGCAGGTCGAACGTCGTGACGTACTGCGCCTCGAGCTCGGTCAGCGGCCGGTCGGCCAGGTGGTCGACGACCTGCAGCAAGGGCAGCCGGAACCGGTCCCCCACCTCCTCGACCGCCGACCGCAGCTGCGGCAGGAGCTCGAGCAGCTCGACGCTCGGGTACTCCAGCAGCAGGGCGGCGACCCGGTGCACGATCGCGTGCTCCCGGCTCACCGCGGCCCGGGCAGCGGCGAGCCGCGCTGCCCGGTTCACGGCGTCTGCTCCGGTCCGGGCGGTCCCTGCGGGTCGCCCGGATCATCCGGACCGGCCTGGCCACCGGGACCTGCCCGCCCGGCCTTGGGCGGGAAGAGACCGTCCGGTGTCCCCTTGCCGTCCCAGCCGAGCAGGTTGACCTTCGCCTTGCGGCTGGTCGGGTCGGCGACGGTGTCCGTCGTCTGCCTGGTCTGCAGCATCAGGAAGTTCTCCACCGCAACGGGCTCGTTGAAGCCCGGCCCGGAGCCCTCACCGAACGGACCGGACCCACCCATGCCGGGGCCGCCCTCGTAGTTGAGGCTGCACTCGGTGGCGAGCTCCTCGAGGCTGTGCGCCTGCTCGGCGTGCGCACTGGGGATGACGTACCGCTCCTCGTACTTGGCGATCGCGAGCAGCCGGTACATCTCGTACATGTCGTCCGGGTCCATCCCGACGGCGGCCGGGATCGCCGGGTCGGCGTCGCGACCCATGGTGATGTCGCGCAGGTACGAGCGCATCGCCGCGAGCCGCTTGAGCACGGCGGTGACGGGTGCCGCGTCACCCGCCGTGAAGAGCTCGGCGAGGTACTCGACCGGGATCCGCAGGGTGTCGATGGCCGCGAACAGGTTGCCCGCGTCCTCGGCGTCCACCCCGGTCTCGGCCACGACGTCGACCACCGGGGACAGCGGCGGGATGTACCAGACCATCGGCATCGTCCGATACTCGGGGTGCAGCGGCAGGGCCACCTCGTAGGTGTTGATGAGCTTCCAGATCGGCGAGCGCTGGGCCGCGTCGATCCAGTCGCGTGCGATCCCGGCCCGTTCGGCCTCCCGGATCACCTCGGGGTCGAAGGGGTCGAGGAAGACGCTGCGCTGGGCGGCGAGCAGGTCCTGCGGGTCGGTCACTGCGGCCGCTGCCAGGACGCGGTCGGCGTCGTAGAGGACCAGGCCGATGTACCGCAGCCGGCCGACGCAGGTCTCCGAGCACACCGTCGGCAGACCCACCTCGATGCGGGGGTAGCAGAACGTGCACTTCTCGGCCTTGCCGGTGCGGTGGTTGAAGTAGATCTTCTTGTACGGGCAGCCCGTGACGCACTTGCGCCAGCCCCGGCACTTGTCCTGGTCGACCAGGACGATGCCGTCCTCGGACCGCTTGTAGATGGCGCCCGACGGGCACGACGCCGCGCACGACGGGTTGAGGCAGTGCTCGCAGATCCGCGGCAGGTAGAACATGAACGTCTGCTCGAACTCGAGCTTGACCTTGTCCGAGATCTTCGCCAGCAACGGGTCGGCCCTGGTGAGCTCCGGCCCGCCGGCAAGGTCGTCGTCCCAGTTCGCGCTCCACGTGATGTTCATGTCCTTGCCGCTGATCAGCGACTTCGGCCGGGCCACCGGCGTGTGCTCCTGCAGCGGCGCGGTCGTCAGGTTCTCGTAGTCGTAGGTCCAGGGCTCGTAGTACTCGTCGATCGACGGCAGCTTGGGGCTCGAGAAGATGGTCAGCAGGTTCCGCAGCCGGCCGCCGGCCTTGAGCTGCAGCCGGCCACGCCGGTTCAGCGTCCAGCCGCCCTGCCACTTCTCCTGGTCCTCATAGGTCCGTGGGTAGCCCTGACCCGGTCTGGTCTCGACGTTGTTGAACCAGACGTACTCCGTGCCGGTCCGGTTGGTCCACGCCTGCTTGCAGGTCACCGAGCAGGTGTGACAGCCGATGCACTTGTCGAGGTTCATCACCATCGACATCTGAGCCATGACTCTCATGAGGTCGCGCTCCCTGGTGCGCTCGTCCCGGCCACGTCAGTACTCGACCTTCTGCGAACGGCGACGGATCATCGTGACCTCGTCGCGCTGGTTGCCGGTCGGGCCGAGGTAGTTGAATGCGAAGGACAGCTGGGCGTAGCCGCCGATGAGATGGCTCGGTTTGATCATCAACCGGGTCAGGGAGTTGTGGATGCCGCCGCGCTTCCCGTTGGTCTCGGACCGCGGGACGTCGATCAGCCGGTCCTGGGCGTGGTGCATGTACACCGTGCCCTCGGGCATCCGGTGCGAGACCACCGCCCTGGCGACGACGATGCCGTTGCGGTTGACGGCCTCGATCCAGTCGTTGTCCTTGATCCCGACCTTGTCGGCGTCGAGGTTGCTCATCCAGATCGTCGGGCCACCGCGGGACAACGAGAGCATGAACAGGTTGTCCTGGTACTCGGAGTGGATCGACCACTTGTTGTGCGGGGTCAGGTACCGGACCGTGACGCCCAGCGCCCCGGTCTCGCCGATCTCCGGCTCGCCGAACAGGGCCGGCATGTTCAGCGGAGGCCGGAAGACCGGCATGTTCTCGCCGATCTCGGCCATCCAGTCGTGGTCGAGGAAGAAGTGCATCCGGCCGGTCAGTGTGTGCCACGGCTTGAGCCGCTCGACGTTGATGGTGAACGGCGAGTACCGACGCCCGCCGTGCTCCGTGCCGGACCACTCCGGCGAGGTGATGACAGTCGTCGGGCCGGCCTGGGTGTCGGCGAAGGTCACCTGCTTGCCCTCGTGCTCGGCAGCCAGGTCGGCCATCAGGGTTCCGGTGCGCTTCTCGAGCGTGTGGAACCCCTGCACGGCGAGCCGGCCGTTCGTGGTGCCGGACAACGCGAGGATCGCCTCGCAGGCGTGCACGTCTCGGCTCAGCAGCGGCCGTCCATCCGCGACCCCGTTGCGGGTCTTGCGCGCGGTGCCGTTCTTGTGCCGCAGGTACTCGACCTCCTTGTCGACGGTGAAGGTCACGCCCTTGGTCGTCAGACCGAGGGTGTCGACGAGCGGACCGAGCGCCGCCATCTTCGCGGCGACGGCCCCGTAGTCACGTTCGACGACGACGAGCTTGGGCATGGTCCGGCCCGGCACCGGCTCGCAGTCACCGGCCTTCCAGTCCTCGACCCGCCCGTGCGGGTTGGCCATCTCGTCCGGCGTGTCGTGCGTGAGCGGCACGGCGACGACGTCCTTGCGGACGCCCAGGTGGGTCGCCGCGAGCTCGGAGAACGCGCGGGCGATCGTGTGGAAGATGTCGAAGTCGGTCCGGGTCTGCCACGGCGGGGCGATCGCCGGGCTGAACGAGTTCACGAACGGGTGCATGTCTGTGGTGTTGAGGTCGTGCTTCTCATACCAGGTCGCGGCCGGCAGCACGATGTCGGAGTAGATCGTCGTGCTCGTCATCCGGAAGTCCATGGACAGCAGCAGGTCGAGCTTGCCCGTGGGTGCCTCGTCGTGCCAGACGACGTCCCGCGGCCGCGCCTCGGGCGGGGCCTCGGTCGCCCGCAGGTTGGAGTCCGTGCCGAGCAGGTGCTTGAGGAAGTACTCGTTGCCCTTGGCCGAGCTGCCCAGCAGGTTCGCCCGCCAGATCGTCAGCACGCGCGGGAAGTTCTCCGGTGCATCCGGGTCCTCCGAGGCGAAGCGGAGACGACCGGCCTTGAGCTCGGCCGGCACGTACTGCGCCACCGGCAGGCCGGCGGCCTCGGCGTCGTCGGCGACCTGCAGCGGGCTGCGGTCGAACGTCGGGTACGAGGGCATCCAGCCCATCCGGGCCGACTGCGCGATCACGTCGGCGGTCGTCTTCCCGGCCAGCTGACCCCCGGCCGTGGCCGCGGCGAGCGTGTCGGCGCCGAACGCGTCGTAGCGGTACTGGTCGGTGTGCAGGTACCAGTACGCCGTCTGGATCATGTTCCGCGGCGGGCGCGACCAGTCCAGTGCGTTGGCGTACTGGGTGTACCCCGTCAGCGGGCGGACCTTCTCCTGGCCGACGTAGTGCGCCCAGCCGCCGCCGTTGACGCCCTGGCAGCCGGTCAGCGTGGTCAGGGTCAGGAAGGCGCGGTAGATGGTGTCGGAGTGGAACCAGTGGTTGGTGCCGGCGCCCATGAGGATCATCGACCGACCCCTGGACTCCTCGGCGTTGGCCGCGAACTCCCGGCCGATCCGCTCGGCCTTGGCCGCCGGGACCCCGGTGAACTGCTCCTGCCAGGCGGGCGTGCACGGCTGGGACGCGTCGTCGTACCCGGTGGGCCACCGGCCCGGCAGACCGTCGCGGCCCACGCCGTACTGCGCGAGCAGCAGGTCGAAGACGGTGGTGACCAGGTGCCCGGCGACCCGACGGACCGGCACGCCGCGACGGATCACCGCGGCAGCGCCGTCCAGCGTGTCGAACCGCGGCAGGTCGACCTCGACCGTCTGGACCGCCGGTCGGCCGGCGGCCGCATCCGCGTCGGCGACCCGGTCGGCACTCTCCGGTGCGTCGATCAGGCTCAGCAGCGGGTCGACGTCGCCGAGGTCGAGGTTCCACTTCCCGGCACCCGCCTCGCCGTAGTGGTGGCCGAGCGACCCGTTCGGCACGACCGCCTGCCCGGTACGGGCGTCGATCAGCACCGTCTTGAACTCCGCGTTCTCCGACGTCGGAACCGGCCCCGAGGCGGCCAGGTCGGACTCGGTCAGGAACTTGCCGGCGACGTACGCACCGTCGCGCTCCTCGAGGCGGACCAGGAACGGCAGGTCGGTGTACCTCTTGACGTAGTCGGTGAAGTACGGGACCTGCCGGTCGACGAAGAACTCCTTGAGCGTCACGTGACCCATGGCCATCGCGAGCGCGCCGTCGGTCCCGGGCTGGGCGGCGAGCCACTCGTCGGCGAACTTGACGTTGTCCGCGTAGTCCGGTGAGACCACCACGACCTTCTGCCCGCGGTACCGCGCCTCGGTCATCCAGTGCGCGTCCGGGGTGCGGGTCACCGGGACGTTCGAGCCCCACATGATCAGGTAGCCGGCGTCCCACCAGTCCCCCGACTCCGGCACGTCGGTCTGGTCGCCGAAGACCTGCGGCGAGGCGACCGGCAGGTCGGCGTACCAGTCGTAGAACGAGAGCATCGCGCCGCCGATGAGCGAGTAGAAGCGCGCGCCGGCACCGTGCGACACCATCGACATCGCGGGGATCGGCGAGAAGCCCGCGATGCGGTCCGGCCCGTAGGCCTTGATCGTGTGCACGTGCGCGGCCGCGACCATCTCGGTCGCCTCGTCCCAGGTGGCCCGCACGAGGCCGCCCTTGCCGCGGGCCGCCTTGTAGCGCCGCGAGAGCTCGGGGTCGTCGACGATGCTGCGCCACGCCTCGACGGGGTCGCCCGTGCGGGCCTTGGCCTCGCGGTACATGTCGAGCAGCAGCCCACGCACGTACGGGTACCGGACCCGGGTCGGGGAGTACGTGTACCAGCTGAACGCCGCACCGCGGGGACAGCCCCGGGGCTCGTACTCGGGGCTGTCCGGACCGACCGTCGGGTAGTCCGTCTGCTGCGACTCCCAGGTGATGATCCCGTCCTTGACGTACACCTTCCACGAGCACGACCCGGTGCAGTTGACCCCGTGGGTCGAGCGGACCACCTTGTCGTGGCTCCAGCGGTCCCGGTAGAAGACGTCCGCGTCCCGTCCACCGATCTGGTGCAGCGTGCGCAGGTCGGCCGAGACCTCGCCCTTGCGCAGGTACCGGCCCAGGCGCAGCAGGAGGTCCGATGCCGGGCCGTCGAGACCCGCGGGTGCTGCCCCCTGCGTCGGGATGGCTGTCGGGTTCATCTGCTGCTCCTTCGCGTGGGCTTCTCGCCGGCTCCCGGGCCGGCCCATCGACCGGTCAGCTGGGCTTCGGTGCCCCAGGGCGTGCGTAGTAGTGCCAGGTCAGGGCGGTGCAGAAGGTGAAGAACACCGCGCACCCGATGAAGAACGCGCGCGGCGTCACCATCGAGAGCGCGATGCCGACGAGGAACGGGCCGAAGGCGGCGATCGAGGCGGTGAAGCCGATGACCCCACCGGCCTGCCGCTTGGGGAAGATCATCGGCATCTGCTTGAAGGTCCCGGCGTTGCCGATCCCGGCGAAGAAGAAGACACCCAGCATCCCGGTCAGGAACCAGGTGAACTGGCCGACGGCCGTGGGGCTGAGGAAGAAGAGCGTGAAGACCGTGCTGATCGTCATGCCGATCCCGGCGACGAGGGTCCAGATCGCCCCGCCGAACCGGTCGCACAGCGGCCCCCAGGCGGCCCGTGTGGCGGAGCCGATGAGCGGGCCGAGGAAGGCGAACTTGAGGGGGTCCGGGGCATCGGCGAAGCTGCCGTACTCGTTGACGATGATCAGGCCGAGCTGGGCGGCGAACCCGCTGAAGGCCCCGAAGGTCATCAGGTAGATCGCGGTCATGACCCAGGTGTGCTTCTCGCGGAAGATGTCGAGCTGCTGGCGGAAGTTCGCGGTGATCGGGACGCTGCGCAGGAAGACGCCGGCCAGGATCGCGCCGAGGATCACCCAGGGGATCAGCACGAGCCCGACGTTGTGCAGCCAGATCTCGCTGCCGTCGGCCCGCTGCTGCGGCGTCAGGACGGTGGTGCCGAGCAGGCCGAAGCCCACGATCCAGGGTGCGAGGAACTGGATGAGGCTGACCCCGAAGTTGCCGATCCCGGCCTGCAGGCCCAGCGCCGTCCCGGCCATCCGCTTGGGGAAGAAGTAGCTGGTCGAGGGCATGAACCCGGAGAAGGCGCCACCGCCGACGCCGGCCGCGGTGGCGAGCAGCAGGAGCACCGCGTAGGGCGTCCCGGGGTCGCGGACCGCGAACGCCCAGCCGACCATCGGCAGCAGCATGAGGGTCGCGGTGCCGCCGACCAGCGTGCGGGTGCCCAGGACCGGGGGCAGGAACATGTAGATGAGCCGCATCGACCCGCCGGCCAGGCCGGGGACGGCCACCAGCCAGTAGAGCTCGGCGCGCGTGAGGTCGTAGCCGATGTCGTTGAGCCGCGGGGCGATCGCGCTGACCAGGTACCAGACGCAGAACGCCAGCATGAGGTTGTAGGTGGTGATCCACAACGTGCGCCAGGCGAACGTCGAGTCCCAGTGCTCCGGGTCCTCGGGGTCCCACCGCGCGAGGTCGACGCGGGGCTCCAGCTTGAACGTCATCGTTCCTCCGGGTCGTACCAGGGCAGCGGGCCGCCGCGACGGCATCAGTCTGTCAACGTCCGTCGGTGGTATTGAAGCGGCGAACGCCGGGTCAAATGCGCGGAACTGTGGTGTGCGTCACAACAGTCCGACCCTAGTGGCGAAGCACGGAGGCCGCAGGCGAGACCACGCGGGAACCCTGCTCGGTCCGGTCCCGGTCAGGCCTCGCGCAGGTGCAGCACGCAGTGCCGCGGCCCGACGAACGCCTCGAGCCGGTCGGCGACCAGCGGGCCGCCCTGGTGGGCGAGCACCCCACGGGCGAGGCCGAGGTGCACCCCGCACACGACCTCGGTCCGCTCGCGCGCGAGCTCGATGAACGGGCACCGGCGCAGGTGCACCTGCAGCGCGCCGATGTCGGCCTCCGGCTCGAAGCCGAGGTCCTCGAAGTGCTGCTCCACCGCGGCGAGCTGGACCCAGGCGGCCACGTGGTCGACCCGGCGCTCCGGCGGTGCGCAGCCCTCGTTCGGCGCAGTGCCCTCGTTCGGCGCAGCGCCCTGGTCCGGCACGACCGTCACGGCGGGTCTCGCGACGGCGCGACCCGGCGCAAGTTCACCCGCCCAGCGCTCCCCCGCAGCCTGTGCCGCCTCGGCCGGCGACTCCATCGCGCGGCCGTAGCCGTCGACGAGCATGCGGGCGAGCTGCTCGCGGGCCCGTCCGTCGACGGTCGCCGCCGCGGCACGGTCGACGGAGCGGTAGAGCATCCGCGGCCGGCCCCGGGTCGTCCTGACCTCGGGCTCCCGGTGCACGAACCCGCTGGCCACCAACCGGTCGAGGTGCTCACGCGCCGTGTTGACGTGCAGACCGACGGCTGGTGCGATCTCGTCGACCGGCAGCGGCGCACCGCCCTGCTGCAGCACGTGCAGGATCTGCACGCGACTCTCCGAGGCGAGCGCGCGGTACGCGCTCACGCGATGGTCGACCATGGCGGGGATTATCCACGGCGGTCGACCGAGCATTGTGGGACCTTTGGTGGGTACGGTGGCGCGATGAACCCACCGGTCACCGACCCCGCTGCCGACCGGGCCCCTGTCCTGGCCGCCGTCGTGGTGGCCTCGGACCGTTGTGCGCGGGGCGAGGCGACCGATCGATCCGGCGCGCGTGCGGCGGAGCTGCTGCGCGCGGCGGGCTACCGGGTCGGTGCGCCGGTGATCGTCCCGGACGGCGCCGAGAGCGTCGCCGGCGCGCTCCGGACCGCCCTGGCCACAGGCGCTCGGGTGGTCCTGACCAGCGGCGGGACGGGTGTCGGCCCGCGGGACAGGACACCCGAGGGCACCCGGCCCGTGCTCGACCGCGAGCTCCCCGGTCTCGCCGAGGCCCTGCGCCGCTCGGGCGCCGAGCAGGTCGCCTCCGCCGTCCTGTCCCGAGGCCTGGCCGGGGTGACCGACGCCGGCGCCGTGGTGGTCAACCTTCCCGGCTCGACCGCCGGCGTCGAGCAGGGCGTCTCGGTGCTGCTCCCCCTGCTGGACCACGTGCTCGACCAGCTGGCCGGCGGTGACCACCGATGAGCCCCGCACACCCGCTCGCCCAGGTCAGCGACGGCCCGCTCGACGTCACGGCGCACCTCGTGGCGGTCGGCGACCCGGGCGCCGGGGCGGTGGCGTGCTTCGTCGGGCAGGTCCGCGACAACGACCCGTCCGTCGACGGCGAGGTGGTCGCCCTGGAGTACTCGGCGCACCCCGACGCCGCTGCGGTGCTCGAGCGCCTGGCGCGCGAGGCAGCGGGGCGCGACGGCGTGCTCGGCGTCGCGGTGAGCCACCGCGTCGGACGGCTCGTCGTCGGCGAGGCGGCGGTCGTCGCGGTGGTGTCCACGGCGCACCGTGCCCTGGCCTTCGTTGTGTGCAGCGATCTGGTCGAGGCGGTCAAGGCCGAGCTCCCGGTGTGGAAGCGCGAGGTGCTGGCCGACGGCTCGCACGTGTGGGTCGGTTCGGCATGAGCGCGCTCGCACCGCTGGTCGACGGGTTCGGTCGCGTGCACCGTGACCTGCGGATCTCGCTGACCGACCGCTGCTCGTTGCGCTGCACCTACTGCATGCCTGCCGAGGGCGTCCCGTGGCTGCCCGGCTCGACGATGCTCAGCACCGACGAGCTGGTCCGGATCACGCGGGTCGCCGTCGGCCAGGGCATCACGGAGGTCCGGCTGACCGGTGGTGAGCCCCTGCTGCGTCCCGACGTCGTCGACGTCGTGCGTCGCATCGCCGCGCTCGACGGGCCGAACGGCTCACCCGAGGTCTCCCTGACCACCAACGCCCTGCGCCTGCCGGCGCTCGCGGCCCCGCTGCACGACGCCGGGCTCACCCGGGTCAACATCAGCCTCGACACGCTCGACCGCGAGCGCTTCACGGCCCTGACCCGGCGCGACCGCCTGCACGACACCCTCGCCGGCATCGCCGCGGCGGACTCGGTCGGCTTCGCGCCGATCAAGCTCAACGCCGTCGCGATGCGTGGCGTGAACGACGACGCACTGGTCCCGCTGGTGCGCTTCGCTGTCGACCACGGCTACCAGATGCGGTTCATCGAGCAGATGCCGCTGGACGCCGGGCACACCTGGGATCGCGTTCAGATGGTCACCCAGACCGAGATCCTCGCCGCGCTGCGCACCGCGTTCGAGCTCACCGAGGTACCAGGCCGGGGCTCGGCGCCCGCCGAGCTCTGGTACGTCGACGGCGGACCGGCGACCGTCGGCGTGATCGCCTCGGTGACCGCTCCGTTCTGTGGCTCGTGCGACCGGGTCCGGCTGACCGCAGACGGCCAGCTGCGGTCCTGCCTGTTCGCCCGGACCGAGACCGACCTGCGCACGCTGCTGCGCGAGGGGGCCGACGACGATGCGCTGGCCGCGGCGATCCGGACCGGCCTGGCCGGCAAGAAGCCGGGCCACGACATCGACGACCCGAGCTTCTTGCAGCCCGACCGGCCGATGAGCGCGATCGGCGGCTGACAGCAGGCAGAGCAGCCGCCGGCCCCGGTCAGCCGCCGGCGAACGGCGGGAGCACGTCGACGGTGACGCCCGGTGCCACCGGTGCGGCGTCGTCGGCCAGGCGAGTCCCTGCTGCGAGGAGCGAGCAGCGGGTCAGGACCCGCCCGAGCCCCGGTCCGTGCGCAGCGGTCATCGCCGCGCGCAGCTCACCGGCGGTCGCGGCGACGAGCTCTTCGGTCTCGAGGCCGGCAGCCTCGGCGGCCGCGGCGAAGTAGCGGACCGTGACGGCTCCGCTCACGCGGTGTCCTGGCCGCCGGCCGGGTCGTCCGGGGCCTGCTCGACCGACCACCCTCGGGCCAGCTCGGTCACCCGGGCGACGACCCGGTCGAACGTCGCGCGGTCGCCGCCACCGGCACCGACGGCGTACCCCACCAGGAAGCTGGTCAACGGCACGGCGGGGCGGGCGACCCCGTTGGCCACCTCCCGCGAGAGGTCGAGCAGGGACTCGACCTCGAGCGCGTCAGGGTTGACGCCGAGGTCCTGGCCGGTGCTCACCAGCCATCGGTGCAGCTCGCTGCCGCTGGGCGTGTGGGGGCTGCTGTCGCTCACGGTGACCTTCCGGGTCATGAGGCTGTCCAGACGCTGCACATCGTCCCACGTGTCCGCGTCGGCGCCCTGGCCGTCCGGGTCGGCGACCTGGACCATCCGCAGCCCGCCGACGAGCCTGCGCATCGAGACACCGTGCACCCCGCCGTCGGCCGCGAGAGCCGCCAGCGCCGCGGCCAGGGCGGCCCGCCGGAACACGGCGAGGATCTGCGCGTGGCCCGAGGCATCGACCAGGTGCGCTCCGTCCGCCGCGTGCTCGGCGTCGAGCGCGGCCAGCAGCCGCGGCACGGCTGCGGCGACGAGCGGCACGTCGCACGCGAGCACGAGGACCAGGTCGCCGCCGGCGCCCGACGCCCGCAGGTGGGTCAGTCCGGCGTCGATCCCGGCGACCGGCCCGCCGAGGGGCGGGTCCTCCAGGACCGTCGCGACGCCGGGTCGGAGCAGGTCGTCCGGCCCGACGATGACGATCCGCCGCGCCCCGGACGCGGCCTCGAGCACGTGGTCGACCATCGGACGTCCGGCCACCAGGACCTCGGCCTTGCTCACGCCGCCGAGCCGACGCCCCTGTCCCCCGGCCAGGACGATCGCGTCGAAGCCGCGCGTCATGCCTCTCGCCGCCAGTCGCCGGACCTGCCGCCGGACTTCGCGACCAGCCGGACATCGGCGATCGAGGTGCCCTTGTCCATCCCCTTGACCATGTCCACGACCGCGAGGGCGGCGACGGCGACGGCGGTGAGAGCCTCCATCTCGACCCCGGTACGATCGGCGGTCCGCACCGTCGCGGTCACGTGCACGCCGTCGTCGGCCACCTCGAGGTCGACGGTGACACCGTGCACCCCGATCACGTGCGCCAGCGGCAACAGCTCGGCGGTCCGCTTCGCGGCGCTGATGCCGGCGATCCGCGCGACGGCCAGCACGTCGCCCTTGGGGACGTCGCCCGAGCGCAGGGCCTCGACCACCTGCGGCGCACATCGCACCGAACCCGTCGCCGTGGCCTCGCGGACGGTCGGCCGCTTGTGCGTCACGTCGACCATGCGCGCATGGCCGGCGTCGTCCAGGTGGGTGAAGGTCATCTGTCGACTCGCATGACGCGCACCCTATCGCCGGGCCGGACGTGCTCGACCTCGATCCCGACGACCGCCAGCCCCTGCGCGCGGGCGAGACCGACCACGAGGTGCGAGCCCGACCCGCCGGCCGCCGCGCGACGCACCAGCGGCTCGGTGCTGTGCTCGGGACCGGGACCGGGACCGGCAGGCGTCGCGGACTCCAGCACGACCGGCATGTACTGCGCCCGTCCCGGCTGCTTGCGCCACCCGTCCACGACGACGGCTCCGACCTCCTGGCGCCGGACGTCGTCGAGTCCGCGCAGGCGCAGCAGCACCGGCCGCACGAAGACCTCGAACGAGACGAAGGCACTGACCGGGTTGCCGGGCAGCGCGAGGACGGGCGTGCCGCGGCCGAGCCGTCCGATGCCCTGGGGCTTGCCCGGTTGCATGGCGACCTGCACGAAGTTCATCCCGGGCTCGGCCGCGAGCACCTCCTTGACCACGTCGTAGGCGCCCATGCTCACCCCGCCCGAGGTGATGACGAGATCGACGGTGCCGTCCTGGGCGTCGAGCACGCCGCGCAGGGCCGCCGGGTCGTCCGGCACCGCACCGATCCGGATCGGCTCACACCCGGCGGCCCGCACAGCAGCGGCCAGCAGGTAGGAGTTCGAGTCCGGGATCTGGCCGCGGCGCAACGCTGCACCGGGGGTGACCAGCTCGCTCCCGGTGGACAGCACCGCGACCCGCGGCCGCCGGTGCACCAGCAGGTCCGCGCAGCCCACCGACGCCGCCGCCGCGATCTGAGCCGGCCCGAGCAGCGTGCCCGCGGCGAGCACCAGGTCTCCGGCCGCGACGTCCTCGCCCGCCCTGCGGATGTGCGCGCCCGGGACCGGCTGCTCCTCGACACCCACGACATCGGTGCCGCCGTCGGTGCGCTCGACCGGCACGATCGCATCGGCACCGGGCGGCACCGGGGCACCGGTCATGATCCGGGCGGCGGTCCCCGGCCGGACCTCGGGCTCGGCATCGCTGCCGGCCGGCAGGTCGGCCAGCACCCGCAGACGCACCGGGTGCTGCGGCGCGGCACCGGCGAGGTCGGCAGCGCGCACCGCGTAGCCGTCCATCGCGGAGCTGTCCCAGCGCGGCAGGGCCGACGGCGCTGTCACGTCCTGAGCCAGGACGTGACAGTCAGCCACGTCGATCGCCAGCCGTACGGTGGCGAGCGGTGCCACCAGGGCCAGCGCGGCCGCGCGGTGCTCGTCGACGGTGCGCACCAGGTGGCCTCGCTCCCCGTCCGGTCAGCAGTGCTCGGTCAGCAGCAGTGCTCGGTCAGCAGCAGTGCCCCGCGACGCGGCTGATCTGCACGCGCCACACCTCGGGGCCCTCCGCAAGGTACTCCCAGCCGATCTGTCCCGGCTGCTCGGCGTCGAGCTGGTAGCGCAGCGGCTTGGGGTCGTGGTCGTTGGTCAGGACGAAGGCCTCGCCCGGCTCGAGCGCGGCGACCGCGGCGAAGATCCGCTCGTGGCGCTGCGCCGGGGCGAGCGACCGGACGTCCAGGTCGCCCGGCTGGACCTGCTGGGCCTGGGTCTCCGGCGCCTGCCCGCCGCCACAGCCGCAGCCACCGCAGCCGCAGCCCCCGGCGTCCTTCTCGGCGGTCGTCGGGCTCTCGGCACTGACGATCGGCAGCGTTGTCATGGTGGCTCCTGAACTGTCGCAGTCGGCGCCGGTGCGCCGGTGTTGTTTTTACCCCCTCAACCGTGGAAAATGCAAACGTGCCCGTACCGCGCTCCGAACCCACCCTGCGTCGTCCGCCCGGCGCCCGGCGGGCCGCACTCCTGGAGATCCTGCGCGCCCACGACGGCGGTCTTGCGATCAGCGACCTGGCTCCGCTGACGGGCCTGCACCCCAACACCGTCCGCGCGCATCTCGACGCGCTCGTCCGCACCGGGCACGTGACCCGTCGCACCGACACCCGGAGCTCGCCGGGACGGCCGCGCGAGCTGTACGAGCCCACCGGCGCCCCCGAGGGCGATCGCCGGTACCAGCTCCTCGCCCAGGTGCTGGCCGCACGCCTGGCCGCCGTCGCCCCGGACCCGGCCGGTCAGGCCGCCGAAGCAGGCCGACAGTGGGCGCGGAGCGAGGCGTCGACACCGCAGAGCCCGTCGACACCGCGCCCCCGCATCGAGCTGCTGGCACCCGTCCTGGCGATGCTGCGGGCCAACGGGTTCGCCCCCGAGCTGTCGCCCGACGCCGCCAGCATCCGACTGCACCACTGCCCGTTCCGTGAGCTCGCCGAGGTGCAGCCCGACATCGTCTGCGGCGCGCACCTCGGCCTGATCCAGGGCGCACTCGAACGCGTCGGGACCGAGGTCACGGCGACCAGGATCCTTCCGTTCGTCCTGCCCGACCTGTGCGTCGCCGAGCTCCACCGCGCAGAGGCGGGCCGGTAGGGAGGTCGCCGCTACTGCGCCTCACCGGCGCCGAGCTGGTCGACCAGGTCCGGGATGCGTGTGCGGAGTGACTCCCAGACGAACTCGTCAAGCACCTTGTCGTAGTGATGCGCGACGAGGTTCCGCATCCGTTGGATCTTGACCCACTCGACGTCGGGGTGCTGGTCCTTGAACGAGTCGGGGAGCTTCTCCACCACGGTGGCGACCTGGACGACGAGCTGGCGTCCGGCCAGCCGGAGGGTCTGCCCGTCGATCCCGTCGGCGAGGTATGCACCCAGACCCTTGGCCACGATCCCCTGGGCGACGTGGGCCATCTGGACCAGGTCGGACAGGCGACGCTCCACCCGCCCGTCGTGCCCACCGTCGGCGTTCACCTGGTACGCCGGTGAACCGTCAGGGCCGGCCGGGCCCGCCGGGCCCCGAAGCACTCGTCGCTCACAGCGGTACAGCCTCGCGCAGGGCATGGTCGACGACCGGGCCGGTGGCTCGTCCGGAGATGACGTCGACCTTGACCCCGGTGATCTGCTCCAGCTCGTCCACGAGGTCCAGGAGGTCGACCAGGTCAGTTGTCCCCGGCCCGAAGGTCACCATCAGGTCCAGGTCCGAGTCCGGGCTGTCGTCGCCACGTGCGGCGGAGCCGAAGACCCTCGGGTCGCTGCCGTGGTGGCGAGCGATCGCCGAACGCAGCTCCTCGCGGTGAGCGGCCAACGCCTCCGAAGGCCGGACACGGACGGCAGAGTCCAGAGCGGCTCGCACGTGTGGGGTGGGCTGCCTCCGGCCCGTCTCGATCGCGGCGATGGTCGGCTGATGCACTCCGGAGGCCCGCGCGAGGTCGCGCTGCGTCAAGCCACGGCGGTGGCGGGCCGCACGCAGCCGAGCTCCGAAGTCGTCGTCCATGCCACGCATGATAACGCGCCCGCTATCACCGTTCCAGAGCCGTCCAGGCCGTGCCTGCCAGGGGTCCGACGAACCCACGGCGAGACGCCGTGCCCCCGGGCAGGGTCAGGGTACCGGTCAGTAGGTGGGCAGCGTCGGGTCGACGTCCGTGACCCACGCGAGGATCCCGCCGGCCAGGTGCGAGACGTCGAACCCGGCAGCCTGCAGGGCCCGCGCGGCGCGTTCGGAGCGGATGCCGCTGTGACAGTGCAGCACGAGCGGACGGTCCCGAGGCAGATCGGCCGAGCCGGAGCCGTGCAGGAGCTCGCCGAGCGGGACGAGCCGGGCACCCGGGATCGCCACGATCGCGTGCTCGGCCGGCTCCCGGACGTCGATCAGCTCGAACGCGTCCAGGCCGGCATCCCGCGCCAGCAGGCGGTCCGCCAGCGCGCGGGCGGTGAGGGTTGCGACGGGTGCCGCGGGTGCGGCGGGTGCGGCGGCGACGGCGGACGGCCGCTCGGGCTGAACCTCCGGGCGCCCGCGAGCGCGCTCGTGCCCGACCAGTGGGACCTCGGTCCACCGGGCAGCCAGCGCATCGAGGACCAGGACGCGACCCAGCAGGGGCCGGCCGACGCCCGCCACGAGCTTGACGGCCTCGGTGGCCATGACCGAGCCGACCTGCCCGCACAGGGCCCCGAGAACACCGCCCTCCGCGCACGACGGCACGCTCCCGGCCGGCGGCGGCGCCGGGAACAGGTCGCGCAGCTCGACCGGAGCGACGCCGCTGCCGGCCGGTGGACGGCCCCAGAACACCGCGACCTGCGCGTCGAACCGGAAGACCGACCCCCACACCTCGGGCAGCCCGAGCCGGACGCACGCATCGTTGACCAGGTACCGGGTGGGGAAGTTGTCGGTGCCGTCGACGACCAGGTCGTAGCCGCCGAGTACCTCGTCGACGTTGGTCGGGTCGAGCCGCAGGTGGTGCGTGACCACCTCGACCGTGTCGTCGACGGCGTGCACGGCGTCGCGCGCACTGTCGACCTTCGGGCGGCCGACGTCGGCGGTGCCATGGATCACCTGTCGTTGCAGGTTGCTGAGCTCGACGTCGTCCTCGTCGACGATCCCCAACCGCCCCACGCCCGCCGCGGCCAGGTACAGCAGCACCGGTGATCCCAGCCCGCCGGCACCCACGACGCAGACCCGCGCGTTGCGCAGCCGCCGTTGCCCGATGTCACCGATCTGCGGCAGCAGCACGTGACGCGACCACCGACGCATCTGCTCCGAGGTGAGCGGAGGTCCTGGGTCGACGAGCGGCGGCACGGACGGGACAGGCCCTGGCATGGGGTCACGATAAGCCGCACGACGACGACGCCCGAGTCGCACAGGGCAGGACTCGACCCGCAGACGCGGCCGGCGAGGTCGTCCGGAGCCGCAGATGCGTAGACTCCGAGCATGGTCGACTACCGCATCCGCGAGGCCGCGGACCTGCTCGGTGTGAGCACCGACACGGTGCGACGCTGGTCCGAGGCAGGCCGTCTGAGCACGACGCACGACGAGTCGGGTCGCCAGGTCGTCGACGGTCAGGAGCTCGCCGCGTTCGCCCAGGGCCTGGCGCGGCACGAGCAGGCGGACCGCGGCAGCGGGGACCACTCGGTGCGCAACCGGTTCACGGGTCTCGTCACGCGCGTCGTGCGGGACACCGTGATGGCCCAGGTGGAGATCCAGGCGGGTCCGCACCGGATCGTCTCGCTGATCAGCCGTGAGGCCGCCGACGAGCTCGGGCTCGAACCGGGCGTGCTCGCCGTCGCGGCGGTCAAGTCCACCAGCGTCGCCGTCGAGCGGCTGCGATGACCCGGCGACGCCGGACCGCTGCGCTCGCGACGCTCGCCGTCGTCGCGCTGGGGGTCGCGGGCGCCGTGCTCTGGTCCGGCGTCGTCGGCGACCGGCAGGCGCCCGGGACGACGGTCGGCGGCACCTCGACCGCAGCCGCCCCGGCCGCCGACTCCCCCACTGCGGTGCCGACACCCTCTCCCGAGACCCGACCGACCCCTGCGCCGAGACCGACGCCGCTCGGCGGCGAGATCACGGTGCTCGCCGCGAGCTCGCTCGCCGACGTGTTCGCGGTGCTCGCGGACAGCTTCGAGGCCGCCAACCCCGGCGTCACCGTCACGATCGGCCTCGGGCCGAGCTCGGGCCTGGCCGCCCAGGTCGCCGCCGGCGCACCCGCCGACGTCCTCGCCACCGCGAGCGAGTCCACGATGGCGATCGCACTCGGCGGGCTACGTGCGGTGGGGACGCCCGGCATCGATGACGCGGAGCCGGTCGTGTTCGCCCAGAACACCCTCGCGATCGCCGTGCCGACCACCAACCCCGGCGAGGTCACGTCGATCGAGGACCTGGCCCGTCGCGACGTCACGTTCGCGATGTGCCAGGTGCAGGTGCCCTGCGGATCCGTCGCGCGCGACGTGCTCGCGGCTGCCGGGATCGACCGCGACCCGGTGACCCTCGAGCAGGACGTCGGCGGGGTGCTGACGAAGGTCATCCTCAGTGAGGTCGATGCGGGGCTCGTGTACGCCTCCGACGTCCGCCCGACCTCGCTGGCCGTGCTCGACGGCGAGATCCACGGGATCGAGATCCCGGCGCGCCTCAACACCACGACGGACTACCCGATCGTGGTGCTGCCTGCCGCCGCCCAGGACCCGGTGGCCCGCGCGTTCGTCGACCACGTGCTCTCGCCACGCGGTACCCGGGCCCTGCGCGACGCCGGATTCGTCATCCCGTGACGACCCAGCACCGGGCGGGCGGGGCCCGGGTCCTGACCAGTCACGCCCCAGCCCTGGCGGTGGCACCGGCCGCCGTCGGCCTGGCGTTCCTCGCCCTGCCGCTGGTCGGCCTCGTGGTGCGCGCGCCGTGGTCCGAGCTCGGCGCGATCCTCGGCGAGCCGGCCGTGCGTCAGTCGCTGGTCCTGTCGCTGTGGACCTCGGCACTGGCGACTGTCGGCGCCGTGGCGTTCGGCGTCCCGCTCGCGTGGGTGCTCGCGCGCGGCCGGCTCCCGGGACGCACGCTGCTGCGCGCCGTGGTCACCGTGCCGCTCGTCCTGCCGCCCGTCGTCGGCGGCGTCGCCCTGCTCGTCGTCTTCGGACGCGCCGGCATCGTCGGCACCTGGCTGGACGGGTGGTTCGGCGTCTCGCTGCCGTTCACACCGGCCGCCGTCGTGCTGGCCCAGACCTTCGTCGCGATGCCGTTCCTCGTCGTGACCGTCGAGGGTGCCCTGCGGGGGCCGACCAGCGCTTCGAGGAGGCGGCGGCGTGTCTCGGCGCCTCGCGGCTCACGGTGCTGCGCCGGGTGACCCTGCCACTGATCGCACCGTCGGTCGCCGCCGGTGCGGTGCTCGCCTGGGCCCGCGCCCTGGGTGAGTTCGGTGCGACTGTCACGTTCGCGGGCAGCTTCCCCGGCCGCACGCAGACCCTGCCGCTGAGCGTCTACCACGCCCTGGACCAGGACCCGGATGCAGCGATCGCGCTGAGCCTCGTGCTCCTGCTGGTCTGCATCGCGGTGCTCGTCGGCCTGCGGGAGCGCTGGGTCGGTGCCGGCGCGGGTGCGGTCCCGGCCACGGGACCGGTCCGATGACCAGCACGCTGCACCTGGCCGGGACCGTCCGCCGAGGGCCCTTCACCGCCGACCTCGACCTGTCCGTCGCCCCCGGGGAGGTCGTCGCCCTGCTCGGACCGAACGGTGCCGGCAAGTCGACGGTGCTGCGCACGATCGGCGGGCTCGAGCCACTGGCCGGCGGGCGGCTGACACTCGGCGGGACGGTGCTCGACGACGTCGCGGCGCGGTACGTCCGGCCGGCGGCGGAACGCCGCATCGGCACCGTCTTCCAGGACCACCGGCTGTTCCCGCACCTGTCCGTCGTCGAGAACGTGGCGTTCGGACCGCGCGCGGCAGGTGCGCGGCGCGGTCAGGCCGACCGGCTGGCCCGGCAGTGGCTGGACCGCCTGGGTGTCGGCGACCTCGGCCACCGGCGCCCCGCGCACCTGTCGGGCGGTCAGGCGCAACGGGTGGCGATCGCACGTGCGCTGGCGACCGATCCGCGCGCCCTGCTCCTCGACGAGCCGCTCGCGGCGCTCGACGCCCAGGCGCGGGGCGAGGTGCAGCGCGCGCTGGCCGACCATCTCGGCGCCTTCGCCGGGCCGTGCCTGCTGGTCACGCACGACCTCGTCGACGCCCTGGTGCTCGCCGACCGTCTCGCCGTGCTCGAGGACGGCCGCATCGTCCAGCAAGGACCGCCGGCCGACGTGGTCCGGCAGCCGGCGACGCAGTACGTCGCCCGGCTGCTCGGCGTCAACCTCATGGCGGGTCGCCTGGACCGCGAGGGCGACGTCGACCGCCTGACCCTCGCCGGTGGTGTCGTCCTGCGGGTGCCACGGAGCGGGAGCCCGCCCGGGGCGGTGCACGTCGCCGTCCGGCCCTCGGCGATCCACCTGACGGTCGCGCCGCCGTCGGACATCGACCTGCCCGGCTGGGCGGGCACCGTGGCGACGATCACGCCCTGGGGCGAGCACCTGCGGGTCGAGGTCGCAGGGACGCCACCGGCGGTCGCCGAGGTCCGTGCGACCGACGTCGGGCCCGACCGGGCCGGGGCCCTGCGACCCGGTGCCGCGGTCCGCCTGACTGTCGACGTGGCGGGCCTCGAGACCTATCCCCGGTGACGGTGGTGGCCGGGCTGCCGACGATCAGTCGGTGACCGCCAGGAAGCCGTGCGCACCGCGCTCGGCGTCGACCATCAGGTGCGAGACGAACGGGTAGCTGCCCGCCTGCGGCAGGCTCAGCTCGACGAACCCGCCCTGCGCCGGGCTCAGACCCAGGACCTGCGACCCGCCGGTCGACGCACCGGCCTCCGGCCCGCCCAGCAGGTAGGCGCCCTCGAGGTACACCGTGTCGAACTGGCCGCCGATCACGTGGAAGGCACTGGGCCGGTTGGGCCCGGCATCGAGCACCCAGATCCGGACCCGCTCCCCCACCCTGGCCGGCAGACGGTCGTGGTCGTACTGGGCGGCGTAGCCGTTGAACGCGACGGCGTCCGGCGCCTCGGCCATGATCTTGGCGGCGTCGGCGATCCCGCCCTGCTCACCGAGGTACAGCTCGGACTGGACGAGCAGGTACTCGCGATCCACCTCGGGCAGACCGGGCGGGTCGATGACGACCGCACCGAACATGCCGTTCGCGATGTGCAGGGACATCGGCATCGTCGAGCAGTGGTACATCCAGATGCCCGACCGCGTGGCCGTGAAGGTGTAGGTCAGCTCGTCGCCCGGCTCGATCGTGCGCATCGGCTCGTCCGGGGCGAGCGAACCGGCGTGGAAGTCGATCGAGTGGCCGAGCGAGCCGTCGTTGACCAGGGTTATCTCGAACGTGTCGCCGACCCGGCCGTGCAGCGTCGGTCCTGGTGCCGTGCCGCCGAACGTCCACCGGGTCTGCGTCACGCCGGGCGCGACCTCCTGCTCCACCTCCGTGACCTCGAGGGTCACCCGGTGCACGGTCTGGTCGGACGCCGGCGCCAGGACCGGGTCGTAGGCCGTGAAGCCCTCAGCCGGCGCTGCCATGAGGTCGAGGTCGTCGGCGGCCGAGGAGCCGGTGCCGGTCGCGTCGTGGTCCATGGCGCCGTCGGCCGCGTCGACGGCGCCGGCGTCGGCCGGGTGCCCGGCCGCCCCGGTGACGACGACCTCGAGCACCATCCCCATCTGCCGGTGACCGGCCACGGAGCACCAGCCGTCGATCCCGCGACCGACGACGCCGACGTCGACCCGGGCCGTGGCACCGGCGGCCAGCCGCCCCGAGCCGGCACCCGTGTCGAGGACCAGGTCGTGCACCGTGTCGTCGACGTTCGTCACGACCAGGACGAGCCCGTCCCCGGCGGCCACCTCGATCGAGGACGGCGAGAAGCGCAGGTCGCGCGCCTCGACCTCGACCTCGACCACGCGTCCGCTGGCCTCGACGCCCGCATCGGGCGCGGTCCCGAGCCCGACCGCTGCCGGGTCGGCCGCCACCCCACCGGCGACGACGAGGGCCAGGGCACCGACGGCGGCGAGCGCCGGGCCGGTCGGACGGCGGCGGGCAGTGAGCAGCTCGACCGGTGGCCGGCCCTCGTGGGGCGCAGCAGCGGCGCCGGTCTGTGGCGTCCCGCGCAGCCGCCGCGCGACGACGGCCGCACGGACCAGGAGGACGGGCGTCGCGGCGAGCGCACCGAGCACGAGCATCGACGTGCCGATCCGGACGAGGCTCGGTGTCGGCAGGAGGTAGAGCGCCAGGCCGACGTTGACCAGGACGAGACGCGCTGTGCCGCCCCGCTCGACGACGGCCCGCGTCGCGCGGACCGCGGACGGCCCGCCACCGAGCACCATCGGGCCGAGGTGGCTCAGCGAGCCGAGCAGCACCTGTGCGGCGAAGCCGACGGCGAGCGGGCCGAGCAGCCCACCGATGCGCACCTGCGCGACCGCCCAGCCGGACGCGCTGCCGATCAGCACGGCCCACAGTGCGACCGACAGCGCGAGCCATGCCCAGGCGAGGCCGACCGACCGGGACGCGAAGGAGTCCGGCAGACGGCGCCTGGTCTCGACCAGGAGCGGCCAGGACGTGCGCAGGAGCCCGAGCAGGTAGAGGACCAGGCCGCCGGCCGCCACGGCGAGAAGTCCGGTGGCGGTACCGCCGAGGACGACGAGCAACCCCGCGCCGAGCACCGCGAGCCCGTGCCGAGCGCCGGTCAGGGCGTCGCCGGCGAGCTGGACGCGCAGCATCGTCGGCCACAGGGTGACCATGGTTCCGACCACCGTCAGACCGACCCAGCCGAGAAGCATCACCACCACGTGCGCGACGTAGGTGCGCGCCGCAACGTCGCCGGCCAGGTCCGAGCGTGCGAGCACGATCCCGAGCCCGGCGCCGACCGGCAGGGCGAGTGACGCGACGACGAAGTACCAGGCCGTCCAGCCGAGCCGGACACCGAGCGCACCCCGCCCTTGGTCGACGAGCACCGCCGCATGCCACAGGCCGGCGACCCCGACGAGCACCGAACCACCGACGACCACGGACCAGGTGCCGGTGAGCAGGCCGCCCACGACGGCGAGCGCCCCGGCCGTGTGCAGAGCCAGACGCCGGCCCTGACCGAGGTACGCCCCACGCAACGGCCTGCGCCGTACGGCCTCGGCGAAGTGCGCGCTCCAGATCAGGATCGCGGTGCTCACCGCGCCGAGCAGCAGCAGGTGGACCATCAGCCACGGCGCCTGCGGGATGCTGCGGTGCGCCGTCGCGACCACGGCGGCAGCGACCAGCCAGCCCAGCACCAGGGCGTTGACGCGGACGTGCCAGCGGGTCCTCACCGGACCACCTCGACCCGCTGCTCGGGCACCGGACCGACCGTGCGGCCCGCCTGCGGTGCGGTCCTCGCCCCCCGGACCGTCGACCAGGCAGCGAGCGCGACGAACAGCAGGAGGGCGACGACGTTCAGCGCGCCTCCGGTCTGCAGCGCCCAGCCCTGCCCGTACAGGTCACCGCCGGCCACTCTCAGCAGCAACGACACGTGCAGCAACGCGGCCGGCCCGTAGAAGGCCGGTCGGTAGGGCAGCGGGCGGGTCAGCACAGCCGGCAGGATCACCGGCGCATGCGCCATGATCATGGACATCGTGAAGCCGAGGAACACCGCGTGGACCACCGCGTCGTACCCCGGGCCCTCCGGCACCGGTCCGAGCAGCAGCCAGGTGCCACCTGCGACGACGAGCCAGCCGTAGCCGGCGAGAAGGCACCACGCCATGTAGCGCGGCAGACCCGTCGACCGCACCGTGCGGCGTGCGACGTCGTGCACGACGAGCCAGCCCACCAGCGCGAGCAGGGCCCCGCCGAGCAGCGGGTGCCCGACCTGGGGCCACAGGGTCGTCGCCACGACGGCGGTGAACAGCACCAGACCGAGGCCCAGCACGGTCCGCTCGGCGCCTGGCTGCAGCGCGCCGACCCTGGCGAGCTCGAGTCGCTCACCCGCGATCGTCAGGACGAGGTAGCCGGCGAACCACGGCAGCACGGTGGCCACGGGCGCGCCACCCCACCACAGCAGTGCCGACCCGGCGACGAGGACCGCGCCGAGCACCTGCAGCGCGAGCGCCTCGGACGCCTGGCGCTGCCACAGCGCCGCGTAGACGGCCAGCTGGATGACGGTCCCGAGGACGAGCAGCCCTTGCCCGACGGCGAGCGGGGCTGCGGTCAGCAGGACGATCGCGCCGAGTCCCAGCGCGCCCGGGGCCGCGTGGCCCCACCGGCGCCGCAGCGCCACGGACCGTTCGAGGGCGATGACCGTGCCGACGAAGCCGAGGACGAGCAGTCCGCCGTGCACCTGCGGCAGGCGGTCGGTCGTCACCGGCGCCGGCAGACCGAGCAGCAGCAGGGCGGCGTCGAGCCCGGCGACGAGGGCGAGGCCGCCCGGCGCGAGCAGTGCCAGCCGGGCGGGCATTTTCACACCTGTAACCGTAGAAAAGGCGTCTCTCCCGCACCTAGGACCTAAGTCCTTAGTGCACGAGGGGCCGGGGGCGTCGGAGGCCGAGCGTGCTCAGAGGCCGACGCTCATCCGCTGCGCGATGGCCGCGGCCCGGTGCTGCTCGGCGCGCTCGACGGATCGGGCCGCGGCGAACCGATCGGCCGCGCGCCACCGACGGTGGCGCTCGATCCCCTGCTCGAGCCGCCCGGTCAGCTCGGTCAGCTCGAGCACGACGGAGCCGCGGTAACGGCCCAGGCGCAGCAGCGGCAGTCGGACGGACGTCGTACGGGTCTGGTAGCCCAGTGCGGTCATGTCAGCTCACCTCGTCGGAGGTCGGGAAGTCGTCGGGGTTGACGGTCGCGAAGAGCCGCCCGATGCGAGCACCCTCCGGCCGCAGTGACGGGTCGTCGTCACGGCCCTCGAAGCGATCGGCCAAGTCGTTCACGGCCGTCACGAGCTCACGCATCTCGTCCGCGGTCGCCCAGAACATCGACATGGTCACCGTGACGGTGTCCTTCCACGCCTCGGGCCGGCGCCCCAGGCGCGGCAGGAAGCCACGTACCCGCTCGGCCTCGCGCAGCATCGCGAGGCTCACGAGCTCGGCGATCGCGATCTGCGAACCGGGTTCGTCGGGGTCGACCTCGATCCGCCGCCCCCGGGGCGTGGGCCGCCACGGCTTCTCCCGCCCGCGGGCCGGGGCCGCCTCGATGAAGCCGGCCTTGGCGAGGGTGCGCAGGTGGAAGGAGCAGTTCGCCACGGTCTCGCCGAGCCGATCGGCGCACTGCGTCGCCGTCGCCTCGCCGACCTCCTCGAGGAACGTGATCAGGTCCAGCCGGACCGGGTGCGCCAGGGCGCGGATCCGGGCCGGGTCGCCCGTGCGGAAGGTCTGCTCCTGCGCGGCTGCGACGTCCCCGGGGTGGTGGTTCTCGGTGCTCATGCGGACGACAGTAGTTCCGCAACATCTCTTGCGCAAGGGCTATTGCGCAAGAGATGTTGCGGCGTGATCGGCGGTACGCTCCCGACCTCGGACGACGACGTCCGGACGGGACAGGAGACGACGTGACCTCGACCGGTCGCAGGTGGCCGACCCGCACCAGCCCCGCGAGCACCGAGCCGACCGGCGCCGCCACCGTCGCAGCGTTCGCCTGCTTCGCGCTCGTGGTCGTCGTCCACCTGCTCGGCCAGCTCGCGGGACTCGACGCCGTGACGAACCCGACCCAGTGGGCCCTGATGCCGCTGCTGGCCCTGACCCTCTGGTCGGCCACCCGCGGCCGGTCGCGCTCCCGTCCGGTGCGGTTGAGCATGCTGGCGCTGGGTCTGTCCTGGCTCGGCGACACCCTGCCCGACCTCGCGCCGCAGGACTCCCGCTTCGTGGTGATGATCGGCTGCTTCCTGCTCGCGCAGGTGGCGTACATCGCGGCCTTCTGGCCGTACCGCCGGCGCAGCGTCCTGCGGCACCCGGTGCGCGCCGCGCCCTACGCGGGGGTGCTCGGCCTGCTGCTCGTCGCCTGCCTTCCCGGCACCGGCGACCTGCTGGTGCCCGCCGTGGTCTACGGGCTGTGCCTGACGACGATGGCGGCGCTGTCGACCGGGGTGAACCGCCTGGCGGCCGTCGGAGGCGCGGTCTTCCTCGTCTCCGACGGCCTGATCGCCCTCGACGCCTTCGCCCTGGGCTACGACCTGACCGGGCACGGCTTCTGGGTCATGGCGACCTACGTCGTCGGCCAGGGCCTGATCGCCGCCGGCGTCAGGCGGGCTTGACGGCCCGGACGACGGCGCCGTGCAGGCCCGTCGCGGCCTCGTGCGTGAACTGCACCTCGGCATCGACGAAGCCCGCGGCAGCGAGGCCTTCGAGGTACTCGCTGCGGGTCAGCGCCCCGGAGACGCAGCCGGCGAAGTCACCCAGCGCGGCCCGGTCGGCCGTTGTCATGTGGTCCTCGGCGACGACGTCGGAGACACCGACCCGTCCGCCCGGGACCAGGACGCGGAACATCTCGGCGAGCACGGCCGGCTTGTCCACCGAGAGGTTGATGACGCAGTTCGAGATGACGACGTCGACCGACGCGTCCGGCAGCGGGACGGCCTCGATGCGCCCCTCGAGGAACTCGACGTTGGTGGCACCCGCCTCGACCGCGTTCGCCCGCGCGAGCTCGAGCATCTCGGCGGTCATGTCGACCCCGTACGCGAAGCCGGTCGGCCCCACGCGGCGCGCGGAGAGCAGCACGTCGATGCCACCGCCCGAGCCCAGGTCCAGGACGCGTTCGCCGACGTTCAGGTCGGCGACGACGAGCGGGTTGCCGCAGCCGAGGCTCGCCAGGACCGCGGCCTCCGGCAGCTCGTCGGTGTACCCGGGCCCGTACAGCCCGGCGCCTGACTCGTCGAGCGTCTCGGCCGTCGTGTCACAGCAGCCGTCGCCGCAGCACGACGCCTGCTCCGACCGGTTCAGCACGGTCAGCGCCGCAGCCGCGTAGCGCTCCCTGACCTGCTCGACCCGGGTGTCTTCCATGGTGCCCTCCCAGACATCGATGACTGTCGATAGGTGGAACTCTGGCACTAGCCATCGACAGTTGTCAATGTCTTGGGCATACTGGTTCCCATGAGCACAGCACGTCCGACGAGCACAGCACGTCCCACGAGCACAGCACGTCCGACGAGCACCGCACCGGTCGCGATCACCTGCCGACCCGATGGTCCGGACGCCGTCCTGCCGCCGGCACCGATCCCCGCCGTCGCGTGCTGCGCTCCCCTGGTGCGCGAGCCGATCTCCGCAGCGGACGCCGTCGGCCTTGCCGGGGTGCTCAAGGCGATCGCCGACCCGGCGCGGCTGCGTGTCCTGTCGCTCGTGGCCGCACGCGACGGCGGGACGGCCTGCGTCTGCGACCTGACCGAACCGCTCGGACTCGCCCAGCCGACCGTGTCGCACCACCTCAAGACGCTCGTCGAGGCGGGGCTCCTGACGCGCGAGAAGCGCGGGGTGTGGGCGTACTACTCCCTGGTGCCCGGCGCCCTCGACGACGTGGCCCGGGTGCTGTCGTCCGCCGCCGTGCGTCCGTAGGTGACCGGTCCGCTCGGCCTCGTCGCGCGTCGGCGTGCCGTCCCGCTGGGTGCCGTCCCGCTGCGCTTCGGCATCGGCCGGGCCGCACCCGGTGGCAGGCTGGGCCGATGGCCGTCCTGAACCGCATCGACCCAGCCGACCGGATCGTCGCAGCGCAGGCCTTCGCACTGGCTGCACTGGCGTTCCCCGGCCGGGCCCGGTGGCCGCTGCCCACGCCGGTCACAGCGGCGGCAACGCTCGCGACGGCCTCGGGGGCGGCGCTCGCCGTCTGGGGTGCTCGCCCGCACGGCCGGCGGCTGACCCCACGGGTCGCGACCCCGACGGACCTGCCGCTGCTGCGCTCCGGGCCCTACGCGCTGAGCCGCAACCCGATCTACGCCGGGCTGCTGCTGGCCGGCGCGGGGTGGGCGCTGCTGCGCCGGCGCCCGGAGCCGCTCGTGGCCTGGGCGGCCCTGGCGGTCGTGCTCAGCGTGAAGGTCCGGCGCGAGGAGGCCCACCTCGTCGGCCGCTTCGGACCCTCGTACGAGGACTACCGGCGCAGCACGCCGCGCTTCCTCGGCCTGCCCAGCCGGCGGCCCCGACAGCGATCCGGCACTGAGCCGTCAGTGCGTCACTGAGCCGTCAGTGCGTCGGTGGCTCGTCCTCCCCTGCCGCCTCCTTGGCCTCCGCCTCCGCCTTGGTCGCGTGCACGGCGTCGGCCGCGTGGTGCGGCGGGCCGTACACGGTGTAGAGGATCAGCGGGTTCTCGCCGGTGTTGAGGAAGTTGTGCGTCCGCCCGGCCGGGACAGCCACAAGGTCGCCGGCGACGACCTTGCGGGTCTGGCCGGAGACGACCGCCTCGCCGATGCCGCTGACGAAGGTGAGGATCTGGTCGGTGTCCTCGTGGACCTCCTCGCCGATCTCCCCACCCGGCGGGATCGTCATGATGACCAGCTGGGCATGGTGACCCGTCCACAGCACGCGGCGGAAGTCGGCACCCTGCTCGGCGACGGCGGCAATCGTGAAGTGGTCCATGGACGCGTGGCTCCTCGGGATCGGCGACTGGCCTGACCCACACTTCTTACCCCGAGCGCGCGGGCCCCGCACGACGAACGCCTCGCGACTGCGTGGCGGACTCCGATCAGGCAGGTCGGCCGATCAGGTGGGTCGGCGACCCCGGCCGCGGCGCAGTGCGCGCCCGCGGGCGATGTCGTAGTCCCGCTTGGCCTGGCGCTTGGCGCTCGCAGCGGTGTCCCTCGGCGGAAGCTGGATGCTCTCCTCCGCCGTGATCCCCGCCTGGAGCTGGCGCCCTCGCTCGAGCTCGGCGTCGAGCTCGGCACCGAAGAGCAGGGCGTTGTTGGTGATCCACAACCAGAGCAGGAAGACGATCACCCCACCGAGCGCGCCGTACGTCGTCTCGTACCTGCCGAAGCTGCCGACATAGAAGCCGAACCCGACAGTCGCCGCCGCCCACACCAGGATGGCGACCACCGCGCCGACACTGATCCACCGGAACCGCGGCTGCCGCACGTTGGGCGTCGCGTAGAAGAGGACAGCGACGATCGTGACGGCGAGCGCGACGACCACCGGCCACTTGGCGAGGTCCCAGACCGCGACCGTCGCGTCGCTCAGGCCGATCGCGGCCCCGATCGTCTCGGCGACCGGGCCGGAGAGCACCATCGCGACGCAGGTCACAGCCACCAGGACGAGCACGACGAGCGTGACCAGGAGCATGACCGGCCGTAGCTTCCAGATCGGCCGGCCCTCGTCGACCTCGTAGATCCGGTTCATCGCCCGGCCGAACGCGTTGACGTACCCCGAGGCCGACCACAGGGCGACGACCAGCCCGACGACGAGCCCGACGCCCGCGCCCCGGTTCACCGCCAGCTCCTTGACGAGCGGCTCGACGCCGTCGAGCACTCCGCCCGGGGCCGCCGCCAGCACACGGTCGACGATCTCCGGCCCGTTGCCGAACACACCCAGCAACGAGACCAGAGCGAGGGCCGCCGGGGCGACGGCGAGCACCGCCCAGTAGGTCAGCGCAGCGGCGAGGTCCGTGCCCTGGTCGCGCAGGAACTCGCGCAGCGTCCTGCCGAGCACGTAGCGCCAGGCCGGCGCCGTCAGGTCCTGCGGCGAGTCGGGCTTGCGCGGGTCGTCGGGCTCGGGCGCATCGACCTTGTCGACGGCGCGGAGCCCAGGGGTCTCGCTGCTCATCGCACGAGCATCGCGCGAGCCGCGCCGCCTGTCGCGCGGGAGGGTCGGCCGGCCGACGGATTGCGGGCGATCCCGGCCATGGGAGCGCTCCCCATGTAGGACTTGAGGCTCAGGCGGACCCCGCGAGACGCGGCTACACGAGGACCCCGTCGAGCACGCCCGGGTCACGGTTCGGTCACGACGTTTGACACCGGATGGCCCGGAGCGCGACGGTGGGGATACCGCGATGAGACCGGTCCCAGCGAGGGACGGGCGAACAGCCTTGCAGGATGGGACCGGTCCCAGCGGATGCGCCATGCCTGGCTCGGGACGTCCGACGCCAGGCCAGGACGGGGCGGCAGAGCAGCCGCCGTTACGACGAAGGAGTCACCAGTGCGCACGACCAGGAAGCGGGCACTTGCGCTCACTGCCGGCATCGCCGGCATCGCGCTCGTCGTCACCGGCTGCAGCAGCGGCACGGAGGACGAGACCGACACGGGCACCGACACCGAGACCGAGGCCCCGGCCGATGGGGGGACCGACGAGGAGATCACCCTCACCGTCGCGACCTTCAACGAGTTCGGGTACGAGGACCTCATCACCGAGTACATGGAGCTCAACCCCAACATCACCGTCGAGCAGGTCAAGGCGGCCACGGCCAACGAGGCCCGCGACAACCTCAACACGCGCCTTGCGGCCGGCTCCGGCCTGTCCGACATCGAGGCCATCGAGGTCGACTGGCTGACCGAGCTCATGCAGTTCCCCGACAAGTTCGTCGACCTGTCCGACCCGTCGGTCGAGGGCCGCTGGCTGGACTGGAAGACCGCCGCTGCCACGACCGCGGACGGCATGCTCTTCGGCTACGGCACCGACGTCGGCCCCGAGGGCCTGTGCTACCGGACCGACCTGTTCGAGGCCGCCGGTCTGCCGGCGGACCGCGCCGAGGTCGCCACGCTGCTCGAGGGCGACTGGGACCACTACTTCGAGGTCGGCAAGGAGTTCGTCGCTGCCTCTGACGCCGCATGGTTCGACTCGGCCGGCGCCACCTACCAGGCGATGATCAACCAGGTCGAGAACGCCTACGAGGAGGACGACGGCACGGTCATCGGCATCGACCACGCGACCGTCAAGGACATCTACGACTCCGTCCTCGCGGCGAGCGTCGACGACGGCCTCTCCGCGCACCTCGCGCAGTGGAGCGACGACTGGAACGCTGCGTTCCAGAGCGGCGCCTTCGCCACGATGGCGTGCCCGGGCTGGATGCTGGGTGTCGTCGAGGGCAACGCCGCCGGCGTCACCACCTGGGACTTCGCTGACGTCTTCCCCGGCGGCGGCGGCAACTGGGGCGGCTCGTACCTGACCGTCCCGGCGCAGAGCGAGCACCCGGAGGAGGCCATGGCACTGGCCAACTGGCTGACCGCTCCGGAGCAGCAGATCAAGGCCTTCGTCGCCAAGGGCACCTTCCCGAGCCAGGTCGAGGCTCTGGACAGCGAAGAGCTGCTCGCCCTGACCAACCCGTTCTTCAACGACGCCCCGGTCGGCCAGATCCTGGCGAACCGTGCGGCCGCGATCACGGCCACGCCGTTCAAGGGCCCGAACTACTTCGCGATCCACACGACCGTCGCCGACGCCCTGACCCGCGTCGACGTCGACCAGACGGATGACGCCACGTCGTCCTGGGACAAGGCAGTGACCGCCTACTCCGAGCTCGGCCTCGGCTGATCCTGCTCGGCTGATCCAGTAGGAGACTGATCTCAGGCTGGGTCACCGGTCGACCCGGTGACCCAGCCTGAGTGATGTCGCACGGCCCGACGACCGCACCAGACCTCCGACGACGCAGGAGTGGACCATGGCTGCCCCCAGCCCCGCCAGGCCCCAGACCGAGGACGTGGTCCTCGAGTCACCGACGGACCCGTACGGCTCAGCCCGATGGGTGCGTCGCAACCGGCGCGGCCGCTGGGACGTCAAGCTCTCGCCCTACCTGTACATCTCGCCGTTCTTCATCGTCTTCGCGATCGTCGGGCTCTTCCCGCTCGTCTACACGGCGTTCGTCTCGATGCACGACTGGCACCTGATCGGTGGCCAGGGGGACTTCGTCGGCTTCCAGAACTACGTCGACGTCCTGGGCCAGCCGCGGTTCATGACGGCCCTGCGCAACACCTTCAGCATCTTCCTGCTGTCGTCGGTGCCGCAGGTGATCATCGCGATCATCCTGGCCGCCGTGCTCGATGCGAACCTCCGGGCCAGGACGTTCTGGCGGATGGGCGTCCTGCTCCCCTACGTCGTCGCGCCGGTCGCGGCCGCGCTGATCTTCTCCAAGCTCTTCGGCGACCAGGCCGGCATGTTCAACGCGATCCTCGGCAACCTGGGCATCGCGCCGGTGCGCTGGCACGCCGACCCGCTGTCCAGCCACCTGGCCATCGCGACGATGGTCAACTTCCGCTGGACCGGCTACAACACCCTGATCTTCCTCGCCGCGATGCAGGCGGTCCCCCGGGACCTGTACGAGGCGGCCGTGATCGACGGCGCCAACCGGCTGCGCCAGTTCCTCTCGGTCACCGTGCCCATGCTGCGGCCGACCATCATCTTCGTGGTCATCACCTCGACCATCGGCGGCCTGCAGATCTTCGACGAGCCACGCATGTTCGACCAGCTCGGCCAGGGCGGCGCCGACCGCCAGTGGATGACAGTGACGATGTTCCTGTACGAGCTGGGCTGGGGTTCGCAGAAGAGCTTCGGCCGGGCCTCGGCAGTGGCCTGGATCCTGTTCCTGATCATCGTGGCGATCGGCCTGATCAACTTCGCCATCACCCGACGCATCGCGTCCACCTCGCAGAAGGGGGGCTCGCGATGACCTCCGTGCCCATGATCCGTCAGACCGCAGGTGCCGGTGCGGCCCGCGCAGCGGCGCGCAAGCGCGGCCTGGGCGGGATCAACCGCCGGCCGGGCTGGGTGACGTACGTGCTCCTGACGCTCGTCATCCTGGTGTCCGCCTATCCGATCTACTACGCCGTGCTGCTCGCCTCCTCGGACGCCGCGACGATCGCCCAGAACCCGATCCCTTCGCTGATCCCCGAGGGGCACCTGCTGGAGAACCTCAAGCGGGTCGTCACCTCCGACATCAAGTTCTGGCCCGCGGTGCTGAACAGCGTCATCGTCGCCGCGGTCACCTCCATCTCGATCGTCTTCTTCTCGACGCTCGCCGGCTACTCGTTCGCCAAGCTGCGCTTCCGCGGCCGCCGCGGGCTGCTCACCTTCATCATCGCGACGATGGCCGTCCCGACCCAGCTCGGCGTCGTGCCGCTGTTCATCGTGATGAGCAAGCTCGAGTGGACCGGCAAGCTCGTCGCGGTGATCGTGCCCGGCATGGTGACGGCCTTCGGTGTCTTCTGGATGACCCAGTACCTCGAGGAGGCGCTGCCGTTCGAGCTCATCGAGGCGGCCCGCATCGACGGCTGCTCGATGATCCGCACGTTCTGGCACGTGGCGATGCCGGCGGCGCGTCCCGCCGCCGCCATGCTGGCGCTGTTCACCTTCGTGGGGTCGTGGACGCAGTTCTTCTGGCCGTTCATCGTGCTCGGGTCGTCCAACCCGACCCTGCCCGTCGCGCTGCAGCTGCTGCAGGCCAGCTACTTCAAGGACTACGCCCTGATCATGACCGGTGTCGTCGCGGCGACCGTCCCCCTGATCATCGTCTTCGCCGTCGCGGGCAAGCACCTCGTGTCCGGCATCATGCAGGGAGCTGTCAAGGGATGACGAACACCGACGACCTGGTCTTCCCCGCGGGCTTCGTCTGGGGTGCGGCGACAGCCGCCTTCCAGATCGAGGGCGGGGTGCACGACGACGGCCGGACCGACTCCATCTGGGACACCTTCTGCCGCGTCCCGGGCGCGGTCGTCGGTGGCGACACCGGCGACGTGGCCTGCGACCACTTCCACCGGTGGCCGCAGGACGTCGCCCTGATGGCCGATCTCGGTCTCGGGGCCTACCGGTTCTCGACCGCCTGGCCGCGGGTCTTCCCCGAGGCCGGCCGGCTCAACCAGGCCGGGCTGGACTTCTACTCCCGCCTCGTCGACGGGCTGCTCGCCGCAGGCGTCACGCCCTGGCTGACGCTCTACCACTGGGACCTGCCCCAGTACCTCGAGGACCGCGGCGGGTGGGCCGAACGCGACGTGGTCGACCACTTCACGGACTACGCCCTGGCGATGCATGGCGCACTGGGTGACCGGGTCCGGCACTGGACCACGTTCAACGAGCCGTGGTGCGCTGCCTTCCTCGGCTACGCCGGCGGGCAGCACGCCCCCGGTCGCCAGGAGCCGCAGGCGGCCGTCTCCGCGGCCCACCATCTGCTGCTCGCCCACGGCCAGGCCACGCGTGCCCTGCGCGCGGCCGACCCGACGGCGACGCTCGGCATCACGTTCAACACCACTGTCGCCGACCCCGCCGACCCCCGCGACCCGGCGGACGTCGACGCGGCGGACCGGATCGATGCCCTGATCAACCGGCTGTTCTTCGATCCGGTCGTGCTGGGCAGCTACCCGCAGACGGCCATCGACTCCTTCGCGGCGGCGGGCACCGTACTGCCCGTGCGGGACGGCGACCTCGAGGTCATCAGCACCCCCGTCGACTTCATCGGCGTGAACTACTACCAGGGCAACGCGATGACCGCGCACGCCCCCGACCACGCCGAGACCCTGCCGACCGGCGCGGCGGTCGTGCGTCCGACGTCGAACCCGAACGTCGGCGCAGCGGACGTGCACGTGGTCTCGCGCGGACTGCCGCGCACCGCGATGGACTGGGAGGTCCAGCCGGACGGCCTGCGCCGTCTGCTCGAGCGTCTGCACGCCGACTACACCGGCCCGGCCGGCATCGCGCTCTACATCACCGAGAACGGGGCGGCGTACGACGACGAGGTCGGGCCGGACGGCGCTGTCGACGACGTCGAGCGGACCAGCTACGTCGTCGACCACCTCCGCGCGGTCCACCAGGCGATCGAGGCAGGGGCCGATGTCCGCGGGTACTTCGCGTGGTCGCTGCTGGACAACTTCGAGTGGGCCTACGGCTATGCCAAGCGGTTCGGCATCGTCCGGGTCGACTTCGGCACCCTCGAGCGCACCCCGAAGCTCAGCGGGTTGACCTTCGCGCAGGCCGCCCGGACCGGGAGGGTCCCGGCGACCGGTACGGTCTGGGCGTGACCATCCCGCGCACGGCCGTACCGCTGCGGCGCAGCGCCCCGACCATCCGCCAGGTCGCGGCGGTGGCGGGCGTCTCGCGCGCGACGGCGTCGCGGGTGATCAACGGCGGGCACCTGGTCAGCGACCGCACCCGGCTCACCGTCGAGGCGGCGATCGCGCAGCTGGGCTTCACGCCGAACCCGGTCGCGCGGAGCCTCGCGACGAGGCGCACCGGATCGGTTGCGCTCGTCGTGCCCGAGCCGAACTCGCGGCTGCTGACCGACCCGTTCTTCGGCGGCATCATCAACGGTCTGAGCCTCGCGCTGGACGACTCCGACCTGCAGGTCGTCCTGCTGATCGCCCGGCCCGGGCCCAGCACGGAGCGCGCCGCGCGCTACCTGACGACCGGCGGCGTCGACGGGGCGGTCATCGCCTCCCACCACCGCGACGACGCCCTCAACCGTCAGCTGGTCGACTCCGGACTGCCCTGCGTGTTCATCGGCCGGCCGCTCGACGTGCCGAACGCCCGCTACGTCGACATGGACAACACCCTGGGCGCCAGGATGGCCACCGAGCACCTGATCGCGAGCGGTCGCCGCCGGATCGGGACCGTCGCCGGACCGCCGGACATGACCGCAGGCATCGACCGGCTCAGCGGCTGGCGCTCGGCGATGGACGCGGCCGGGCTGCCCGCTGACGCCGTCGTGTACGGCGACTTCACGATGCGCGGCGGTGCGGCGGCGGTCGCCGAGCTGATCGACACGCATCCGGACGTGGACGCCGTCTTCGTGGCCTCCGACCTGATGGCCTCCGGCGCGCTGCCCCTGCTCGCCGCACGGGGCGTCGTCGTGCCCGATGACGTCGCCGTCGTCGGCTTCGACGACATCGGGGTGGCGGAGTCCACGTCCCCGAGCCTGACCACGGTGGCCCAGCCGGTGGGCGAGATGGCCGCGCGGGCCGGCCTGATCCTGCAGGCAGTGCTGGCGGGCGAGGACGTCAGCACCGAGCCGGTGCTCTTCGAGGCACACCTCGTGCTGCGCGAGTCCGCCTGACCGCGAGCGTCCTGCCGCCGAGGACCCGGCGCCGGATGTCCTGACAGCTAGGACGTGTCTCCCATGTCGCAGCGACGTGATGATGTCGCGAGGACGACGGTTCGGCGCAAACGGCGAGGTCGTGATTGGTCGGAGCGCCTACGGTGATCGCCATGGCCATCTCGCTCCACCGGCTCGATCCCGTCGGCGCCGACCGAGCCGCTCTCGTCGACTTCATGACGCGGAACGTCTTCCCCTTCCACGTTCGCACCCAGGTCGCGGTTGAGGACGTCGAAGGGGCGATTCGCAAAGGCGTCTATCGGAACGAGGACAACGACTCCTACTGGGTCGAGCACGCCGACCTCGGCCGGATCGGCTTCCTCCGGCTTGAGGACCTCACGGACCGGGCACCGCTCTTTGACCTCCGGCTCGACGGGCCGGTCCGTGGTCACGGCCTCGGCGTCGAGGTACTGCGTGCGGCGACCGACCTGGTGTTCGGCACGATGGCGGACGTCAACCGTTTCGAGGGGCAGACGCGCGAGGACAACATCGCGATGCGCAAGACGTTCCTGCGGTGCGGCTGGCTCAAGGAGGCGCACTACCGGGAGGGCTGGCCGGTCGACGGTGGAGAGCCGGTCGCCTCGGTGGCCTACGGCACTCTGCGACGCGACTGGCAGAGCGGCACGACGACCGCTCTCGTCTGGGAGGACCTCGTAGTCTGACCGGCATTGCGCCGCGGCAACGTGCGCGCACCCGCCCAGCATCACGCCCACCAACCGCTCAACTAGGGAGAGACGCCCTAGACGACCGTCGCGCCGAGCAGGGCGCCGATGCCGAACGTGATCCCCATCGCGAGCGCGCCACCGATGATCAGCCGGATCATCGCGCGCAGCCGGTGGGCCCCGCCCATCCGGGCACTGACCGAGCCGGTCACGGCCAGCGCGATGACGACGGCCGCGAAGGTCACCGGGATGCGTGCCCCCAGCGGCGAGAGCACGACGGCGGCCAACGGCAGCAGGGCACCGACGGTGAAGGCGATCGCCGAGGCGATGGCGGCATGCCACGGGTTGACGCGCTCGTGCGGGTCGAGACCCAGCTCGGCGTGCACGTGCGCCGCCAGTGCGTCCTTGGCGGTGAGCTCGAGTGCCACCTGCTTGGCGGTGGTGACGGTCAGGCCCTTGCGGCGGTAGATGTCGGCGAGCTCCGCGAGCTCGCCCTCGGGGTCCTCGGCGAGCTCGCGGAGCTCCTGGGCGATCATGGCCCGCTCGGTGTCCCGCTGGCTGCTCACCGAGACGTACTCCCCCAGCGCCATCGACACGGCCCCCGCCACGAGGCTCGCGACGCCCGCGATCAGGACGCCGGTGCGATCCGGCGTCGCCGCAGCCACACCGACGACGACGCCTGCGGTCGAGATGATGCCGTCGTTCGCACCGAGCACACCCGCGCGCAGCCAGTTCAGCCGCGCCTGGAGGCCGTTGCGGTGCGGCTCGTCCGGGTGTGGCGACGGCATCGTCTCGACGGCCGGATCCGGACGTGCGTGGGTCTCCATGGCTCGACGCTAGGCAACCGGTGCCGCCCGCGCCACCAAGGCGAGCCTCGCCGAAGTCGCCGCGACGGCGCCCGCCACGGCGACGGCGCACGCCAGGGCAACAGTGCCCTCAGAGCGCGATCGGCTCGCAGACGACCAGCGGGATCTGCCGATCCGTGCGGCTCTGGTACGTCGCATAGCCGCCGTACACCCGCACGACGACGGGCCACAGCTCGGCCCGCTCGGCGGGCGTCGCCGTCCGCGCCCGCATCGGGATCGTGCGACCACCCCGCTGCACGAGGACCTCGGCGTCGACCAGGAGGTTGCGGTACCACTGCGGGTGCTGCCGGTTGCCGCCGTCGGAGGCGACCAGCAGCACGCCGTCGCCGTGCGGGATCCCGGTCAGGGGTGTCGTGCGTGGCCGGCCGCTGGTGCGGCCGGTGGTCGTCAGCAGGACCTGCTCCATCGACCCGAGCCTGCCGCCGACGCGACCCCTGGTGCGCCGGTAGACCCAGGTGTGCGCCCGGGTGATGAGGGTCTGGGTCCGTCGGCTGATCACAGGTCAGCCTACGGCCGACGGTGTGCGGACGATCAGCGGTCCGTGCTCGACGGCCACCTGACAGCGCGCCGCGTCGACCCGCAGGTCGCCATCAGCACCTCAGAACGAAACGCTCCGAAACCACTTTCTTGCCGTCTCCGCTGCGTGGCGGCACTGGTCAACTGACGTCTTGTGTGACATCGTTTTCGTTACCAGACGGTGAGGTCCGCACCGATGGCAGGCAGACCGGGACGAGCGGAGGGGGAAGCGTGGTGAGCGTCGTCGAGAATGTGCCGAGCCGACCGCGGACACCGACCCTGCGTGATGTGGCGACGCTGGCCGGGGTCTCGGTCGCCACGGCCTCCAAGGCGCTGAACGGGCGGGCCAACGTGCACCCCGAGACCCGGCGCCGGGTGATCGAGGCCGCCGATCGGGTCTCGTTCACACCCAACTCCCTGGCCCAGGCGATCGTCGCCGGGCAGACCGGGACGGTCGGGCTGCTGACCAACGACCTGGTCGGCCGGTTCAGCCTGCCGATCCTGATGGGCGCCGAGGACGCGTTCGGCGGCGGGAAGATGTCGGTCCTGCTGTGCGACGCACGCGAGGACGCGATCCGTGAGCAGCACCACCTGCGCGCCCTGCTCGGCCGGCGCGTCGACGGCCTGATCGTGGTCGGCAGCACGACGGACCCCCGGACGACGCTGGGCCGGTTGCCGATCCCGGTCGTCTACGCCTACGCCCCCTCGACCGACCCCCACGACGCCTCGGTGATCCCCGACAACGTCAACGCCGGAGCCCTGGCCGTCGAGCACCTGGTGGCCACCGGCCGCCGCCGGATCGCCCACATCTCCGGTGAGGTGCAGTACTCCGCCGCCCAGGACCGCGCCAAGGGCGCCCTGGCCGCCCTGACCGCCGCCGGTCTGGACCTGGCCGGGGCGACGGTCCGGTTCGGCAGCTGGACCGAGGCCTGGGGCCGCGCCGCGACCCACACCCTGCTCGACCAGAACCCGGACGTCGACGCGATCCTGTGCGGCAGCGACCAGATCGCCCGCGGGGTCCTGGACGTCCTGCGCGACCGCGGCATCGACGTCCCCGGTCAGGTCGCGGTCATGGGCTTCGACAACTGGCACATCATGACCTCCGGCGCCCGCCCACCCCTGACCAGCATCGACATGAACCTCGAGATGCTCGGCCGCCGCGCCGCCCAGCTCCTCGTCGACGCCATGAACGGCACCACCACGACCGGCGTGGAGACCATGCCCTGCCGCCTCGTGGTCCGCGGCTCCACCGCCCTCGGCGCCTGAGCGGCGACCGCCGGTGGCACTCGAGGCTGAGCTCCTGGCCGGGTTCCCGCCCGGGGTCCCGGTCGATCCGGCGGCGGTGGCGGCCTCGGTCGCGGCAGCGCCCCGCATCCTGGTCGTGCTGGACGACGACCCGACCGGCACCCAGTCGGTCGCGGACCTCCCGGTGCTCCTGCGATGGGAGGTCGAGGACTTCGTCTGGGCCTTCACCCACCGCATCGGGACCACGACCGCGCCGGCGGTGTACGTGCTGACCAACACGCGCAGCCTGGACGCCACCGAGGCGGCGGCCAGGACGCGGGACGTCGTGACCACAGCGCTCGCCGCGGCGGCGGCCACCGGCACCACGCTGGGCTTCGTCAGTCGCAGCGACTCCACCCTGCGCGGGCACTACCCCCTCGAGCCGGACGTCATCGCGGCGACCCTGCTCGAGGTGGCCGGTCTGCCGACCGACGGCGTGGTGATCGTCCCTGCGTTCCCCGACGCGGGCCGGATCACCATCGGCGGGGTGCACTACATGCGCGCCGACGGCGTCCTGACCCCCGTCGCCGACACGGAGTACGCGCAGGACGCCAGCTTCGGCTACCGGAGCTCGGAGCTGGCCAGGTACGTCGAGGAGAAGTCCGCCGGGCGGTTCGCCGCGTCGGACGTCATCGTCCTGGACCTGGCCGTCGTCCGGGGCGGGGCGACGGGCATCGCCGCGGCCGTCGCCCCGGCCACGGACTCGACCCCGATCGTGGTCGACATCGTCACCGAGGACGACCTGCGGGCTCTGGCCCTGGGCCTGGCACTGGCCGAGGCCCAGGGCATGCGACTGCTGTACCGGGTCGGTCCACCCTTCGTCCGGGCCCGCATCGGGCAGCGGGAACGACCGCCCCTGTGCCGCGCGGAGGCGTGCGCCGGGGCGGGGCCCGGTGGCGGGCTGATCGTGGTCGGCTCCCATGTCGGGACGACGACCCGGCAGCTGGCCGTGCTGACCGCTCGGCACGCCTCGGCGGCGGTGGTCGAGCTCCAGGTCGAGCTCCTGCTGGACCCGGCCACTGCCGGCGCACACGTGGCGGCGACCGCCTCGGCCGTCGCGGAAGCGCTGACCCGGACGGACGTGATCCTGCACACCAGCAGGCTGCTGGTCCGGGCCGACGATCCGGCCGAGAGCCTGCGCATCGCGCGGGCCGTCTCGGCAGCCGTCGTCGAGGTCGTGCGTCGGACGATCGCGCTCCACCGGCCACGGTTCGTCGTCGCCAAGGGCGGTATCACGTCCTCCGACGTCGCCGCGCACGGCCTGGAGATCCGCCGTGCCGTGGTCCGGGGCCCGATGCTGCCCGGCATCGTCTCCCTGTGGGAGCCGGTGGACGGCCCGGCCGCGGGGATCCCCTACGTCGTGTTCGCCGGCAACGTCGGGGACGACGCGGCCCTGGCCGCCGTGGTGCGCACGCTCAGCACGATGCCCTGACCCGTCGACCTGCAGGAGAACCACCATGCCGCACGAGGCAGATCCCCGAACCCCCGGCTACACCGTCGCCGTCCTGGGCCTGGGCGCGATGGGCCTGCCGATGGCGACCCGGCTCGTCACCGGGCTCACGGTGCACGGGTTCGACATCGACGCCGCCCGGCTGCGGCTCGCCGCCGACGCCGGCGTCGTGCCCAGCAGCTCGGCGCGCGAGGCCGTCACCGGTGCCGACGCGGTGCTGGTCGCGGTGCGCAGCGGAACCCAGCTCGACGACGTCCTGTTCGGTCCCGACGGCGTGGCCACGAGCCTGCGAACCGGCGCCGTGGTGATCCTGACCAGCACCGTCGGCACCGAGGCGATCCCCGCGACGGTCGCCGGTCTGGCCGCGCGCGGCGTGGCCCTGGTCGATGCGCCGCTGTCGGGCGGCCCGGCCCGGGCAGGTGCCGGCGACCTGCTGATCGTCGTCGGCGCGGAGCCCGCCGCCCTCGAGCGGGCACGGCCGGTCCTGGAGCTCCTGGCATCGACGCTCACCGTGGTCGGTGACCGGCCCGGCGACGGTCAGGCGCTCAAGACGGTCAACCAGCTGCTGTGCGGTGTGCACATCGCCGCCGCCGCAGAGGCCCTGGCCCTGGCCGATGCGCTCGGTCTCGACCCGGCCAGGACTCTCGAGGCACTGGGAGCCGGTGCGGCCGGCTCGTTCATGCTCGCCAACCGCGGCCCGCGGATCCTCCAGGCCTACACCGAGGCGGGGGCCGAGGTGCTCAGTCGGCTGGACATCTTCGTCAAGGACATGGGCATCGTCGGCCGGGCAACCCGCGCCGCAGGGCTGCCGTCCCCGCTCGCCGCAGCCGCTGAACAGCTCTACCTGCTCGGGCAGGCCCAGGGCCTCGGGGCAGCGGACGACTCCGCGGTGATCAAGGTCGTGGCGCCGACGCGACGGTCGACCGGACGGCCCTGACCGTCAGCGACCCGGTCCGCCGGCCGGCCCGGTCCACGGCCGGTCGGGACGGCGCACCCCGGTGACGTTCACCCGCAGCGCGTAGACCGAGGTCGTCGCGGTGATGAACAGGTGGTTGCGCTGGGGCCCGCCGAACGTCAGGTTCGACGTGACCTCCGGCAGCCGCAGCTTGCCGATCAGGGTGCCGTCCGGGTCGATGCAGTGCAGCCCGTCGTGCGCGGCCAGCCAGAGGCGACCGACGTCGTCGAGCCGTAGCCCGTCGAACGTCCCCGCGTCGCACTCGGCGATCACCTCACCGCCCGACAGGCCCGCGTCGGCGGCGACGTCGAACCGCCGGACGTGCTTGCGATGGGAGTCGACGATGTACAGCTGCTGCTCGTCGGCCGAGAACGCGAGCCCGTTCGGCATCGCCAGGTCGTCGGCCACCACCCGGACCGTGCCGTCGACCGGGTCGACCCGGTAGACGTGGCAGCCGTCCGTCTCGCTGGCCGCCCGGTGCCCCTCGTAGTCCGTGTCGATGCCGTAGGTCGGGTCGGTGAACCAGATCGAGCCGTCCGAGTGCTCCACCACGTCGTTGGGGCTGTTGAGCCGTCGACCGTCGGCGAGGCGGTCGGCGAGCACGGTGACCGAGCCGTCGTGCTCGGTGCGGGTGACCCGGCGGCCGCCGTGCTCACAGCTGACCAGCCGGCCCTGCCGGTCGACAGTGTGACCGTTGGCATAGCCGCCGTCGCGCCGCAGCACCCCCACGCAGCCCGTCGTCTCGTCCCAGCGCATGATCCGGTCGTTCGGGATGTCGCTGAACACGAGGTAGCGCCCCGCCGGGAACCAGGCCGGGCCCTCGAGCCATCGACCACCGGTGAAGATCCGCTCGGTCCGTGCGTCTCCTCCATACCGGCGGAAGCGGTCGTCGAGCACCTCGAAGTCCGTCGCGATGGTCTCAGGGGCGGTCTCAAGCACGGGAGGAGTCCTTCCGGGTGGTCACGGTGCAGGTCTTGCGAGCGGTGCAGGCCTTGCGAGCGGTGCAGGTCCTACGAGCGGTGCAGGTCCTACGAGCGGTGCAGGTCCTGCGAGCGGTGCAGGCTCTACGATGACGCAGGACGACGATGGAGGCGTGATGGCGGGTCTGGCACTCGTGGTGAACCACATCCTTCGGCCCGGCCACGCGGAGGCTTTCGACGAGCTCGCGCTGCGCACGCTGGAGGCCATCAAGGTTGCGGAGCCCGGGACCCTCGTCTACGCCGTGCACACCGTGCCCGGCGAACCGCTGCGCCGCGTGTTCTACGAGCTCTACCGGGACCGCGCAGCGTTCGAGGCTCATGAGCGGTATCCCCACATGACCACCTTCCTGGCCGATCGCCGCCAGCACATCGAGTCCGTCGAGGTCGAGTTCCTCGACGCCCAGGCCTTCACGGGCTGAGCCGGCTCACACCGGACCGGTCGCCCTCATACCGGACCGGTCGCCTGCCGCAGGAACGCCAGACCCTCGACGGCGAGCGCGTCCGGTGACACGGCCAGGGGGCGCCAGATCGACGCCGCCTTGGCCATCGACTCGTTCTCCGGCGTGAACGACTCGATCCCGAGCATGCCCCGGTAGCCGATCTCCTGCAGGGTCGCGAACACCTCGTCCCACGGCGTGTGGTCGCCGCCCGGTGCGCCACGGTCGTTGCCGCAGACCTGCAGGTGCCAGAGGCGGTCCCCTGCGAGCCGCAACGTGTCACCGAACGACCGCTCCTCGATGTTCATGTGATACGTGTCGAGGCCGAGGCCGATGACGTCCGCGTCCAGGTCGCCGATCACGTCGAGCACCTGCTCGGTCGTGTTGAACACGCTCGTCTCGTACCGGTTGAGCGGTTCGAGGGCCAGTCGGACGCCCAGCGGACCGGCGTGGTCGATGAGCCTGCGGTAGTTCTCGCGCAGCTCGCGGCCCACCTGACGGCGGTCGTCCGCGTCGAGCCGCCACGTCCGGCCGACCGAGCAGTAGGTCGGTCCGATCACCAGACCGCTGCCCTGGGCAGCCGCGACGTCGATCGCCGCGCGCACGTAGTCGAGGGTGTCCTCCTGCGTCTGCGCCGGGGCCGCGGCGAGCTCACGGCCGGGCGAGAACACGGTGCACACCACGGAGGCCAGGCCGTGCTCGGCGAGGAGCGCGGTGCAGCGTTCGACGTCCCAGTCCCCCGGCTGGTCGAGCGGCAGCTCGACGGCGTCGAACCCCCACGCCGCGAGCTGCGGCAACCGCGACTCGAGGATCGCCGTGGTCAGCGGGGAGTGCCAGATGAACGTGCTGGCGGCGATCGGCCACCGGCTCATCGGGCGGCTCCGCCCTCGTCCAGGACAGGGAGGTCGACGCGGGTCCCGCCGGCCATCGCCGACTCGTGCGCGCAGATGCCGACGGACGTCCAGTTCGCCGCGGTGACCGCGTCGACCAGCGGCGCTCGCTCCTCGACGATGCTGCGGACGAACTCGTGCGCGAGGTGGGGGTGCGACCCGCCGTGCCCGCTGCCCTGCTGGAACGACAGGTGGGCGTGCTCCTCGTCGTAGACACCCTTGGTCGTGTACCGCTGGATCGGTGTGGGCAGCAGGTGGGCGTAGTCGGGGATCTCGATGCGTTCGGCGTCCTCACCGGCGAAGAGCACCGGGCCACTGCCCTGCACCTGCTCCCACTCGAACGAGGACCGGTCGCCGTAGACCGAGAAGCTCTCCACGTACTGCCGCGCCGTCTCGAACAGCGACCGCGTGATCTCCGCGCTCAGGTCCGAGTCCCGCACCTTGACCAGCGCACTCTCGACCGCGAACGGTGAGCCGTACTTCGCGGTCAGCTCCGGCGAGATCCGTCCGGACCCCAGGCACACGACGTACTCGGCCAGCGCGCCGCCGGCAAGAGCCAGCAGCGGGCTGATCGCATGGGTCGCGTAGTGCATCGGGGGCAGGCCCTCCCAGTAGCCGGGCCAGCCCGCCATCTCCTGCTGGTGCGCCCCCCGCAGGAACTGGAGCCGGCCGACCGTCCCGTTGCGCACCAGCTCCTTGACGTGCAGGAACTCGCGGGAGAAGACGGTCGTCTCCATCATCATGTAGTTCTTGCCCGACTCCCGGGCGGCGTCGACGATCGCGCGGCACTCGTCGAGCGTCGTGGCCATCGGGACGGTGCAGGCGACGTGCTTGCCGGCCCGCAGCGCCGCGATCGACTGCGCCGCGTGGTTCGGGATGGGCGTGTTGATGTGCACCGCGTCGAGCTCGGGGTCGGCGATCATGTCGTCGAAGCTCGTGAACCGGCGCTCGATGCCGAAGGCGTCCCCGATGCGGTCGAGCGACTCCTCGCTGCGCCGGCAGATGGCCGACATCTGCGCATCGGGATGGTCACGGTAGATCGGGATGAACTCGGCCCCGAACCCCAGTCCTGCGATTCCCAACCGCACCGGCTCAGCCACGACACGATCCCTTCGTCGTCCACGGACCTTCGGGACGACCGGCCAGGCCGGGCACGTGGTGCCAGGCCTGGCCGGCCGACGAGCTACGACCTCGCCAGCGGGACCCACACGCGCATCGCCGACGGTCCGCGGTTGGCCCACAGGTAGTACGGCACAGCGGTGAGCGTCACCGGCCGGGCCGACGCCTCAGGCTCCTCGCCGAGCGAGGCCCAGCCGGGCGTGCCCACCCACGTGCTGTCGTCGCGGACCAGACCGTCGGCCTCGATCACCAGAGCCCCGCCGAGGACGTCGTCCCGGGAGGTCACCCGCAGCGCACCGCCGGCGACGAGCTCGACCGAGTCCAGGCTGACGCCCTCGGGCTGGTCGGGGCTCTCCAGGCAGTAGGTCACGGGTCCGCGCTCGATCGCGACGCTGCCCCGTACCGCATCCACCGCGGGGTGCGCGACCGTCAGGCGCACCGGCATCGGCAGCACGAGGCGCACGACGTCGCCGGCGGCCCAGGTGCGGTCGACGCGGACGTATCCCTTGCCATCGGCCGTCGCGTCGCGTGACTCACCGGCGACCTCGATCGTCGCACCCCGGCTCCACGCCGGGATGCGCAGGGACAACGTCCAGGGCTGCTCGGTCGACTCCTCGATGCGCACCGTGACGGTGCCGTCGAAGGGGTAGTCCGTCTCGACCGTCGCGCGCACCTGACCCGAGCCCATCGGGAGAGTCATCGTCGCCGGCGCGTAGAGGTGCACCTGCACCCCGGAGTCGTCGACCGTCGCCAGGTAGGTGCTCAGCGAGGCCACGGTCCGGATGATGTTGGGCGGGCAGCACGCGCAGTCGAACCACGCCGGGCGGGTACCCGGGGCGTCCGAGCGCAACGGCTTGCCGTCCACGGGTGCGGCATCCCAGGGCCGACGTCGCTGCACGGGGTTGACGTAGAAGAAGCCGTCACCGGCCGTGTTCGTCGAGGCGGCGAAGAGGTTGTGCATCGTGCGCTCGATGAGGTCCGCGTACTTGCCCTCCCCCGTGGCCAGCAGCAGCCGCCAGGTCGCCATGACGCTGGCGATCCCCGCGCACGTCTCGCCGTAGATCAGGTCCGGCGGCAGCTCGAACGGGTCACCGAAGGCCTCACCCTCGAACCGCGAGCCGACCGCACCGGTGATGTAGGTCTTCTCGCCGACCATCGACGCCCACTGGCGCTCGGCCGCCTCGAGGAGCGCCCGCTCGCCCGTCTCCAGGTAGAGGTCGACGAAGCCGGCCATCAGGTACAGCGCGCGAACCGAGTGCCCGACGACGGAGTCCTGCTCGCGGACCGGGACGTCGTCCTGGAAGTACGCCGAACCGAAGGTGCCCTTGCCGATGACGCCGTAGCCGCGGACGTCGACGAACTGCTGGGCCAGGTCGAGGTAGCTGCGCTCACCGGTGTGCCGGTAGAGCTCGACCAGGGCGGTCTCGATCTCGGGGTGCCCGTCGACGTCGACCCGGCGCCGGTCGCCGAACTCCCGCACGAGGTTGTCCGCGAGCCGACGAGCCACCTGCAGGAGCGACTCGCGTCCGGTGGTCCGCGCATGGGCGACGGCGGCCTGGATCAGGTGGCCGGCGCAGTACATCTCGTGACCGTGCGTCAGGTCGGCGTAGCGCTCGGCCATGCCGGCCTGCACCCAGGAGTTCAGGTACCCGTCGTCGAGCTGCGCCTGCTCCAGGACGTGCGCCGCGTCGTCGACGATCGCCTCCAGCTCGGGCGACGCCTCACGGCCGAGGTCCCAGGCGATGCCTTCGAGCGCCTTGTAGAGGTCGGAGTCGCTGAAGAGCATCCCCCGACGCTCGGGGCCGCCATCCTGGGCGAAGAGCCGGCGCAGGTTGTCCATCGCCCCGTCGCGCTCGAGCCACGTCAGGGCGTGCGGCGTCGTGACGTCGCGGTTGCGGTGCTGCCACTGGCCCCAGAAGCCGCCGGTGATCGCCACCTGGTCGATCGCGACCGGGCGCAGGGCGAGGTGGTCGTCCGTCCGGGGCGCGCACGGCGCCGCCAGGCGACCGGGGTCGGACGTGGTCGGGGTGTTCACGGAGATGCTCCTAAGGATCGAGGACGGAGAACGAGGCGGCGAGCAGCGGGCCCGCCAGGGGACGAGGCTCAGGACTTGAGTGCGCCGTTGAGCAACCCGTTGACGTAGTACCGCTGCAGCACGAGGTACAGGACGAGGGCGGGGACCATCGCGATCACGACGCCGGCCTGCAGGGCGCCGTAGTCGATGGCGCCGTAGGACCCCGACCGGACGTTGACGAGCATGATCGGCAGGGTGAACTTGCTCGCGTCGTTGAGGAAGATCAGCGGTGCGAGGAACTCGTTCCAGGACGCCAGGAACGCGAAGAGGGCAACGGTGACGATGCCGGGCGACACCATGCGCAGCGAGATGTGCCGCAGGGCGCCGACGTTGCTGCACCCGTCGACCAGTGCCGCCTCTTCGAGCTCCCGCGGGACCGACTCGAACGAGTTGCGCATCATGAGGATGCTGAAGGGCAGCTGGAACATGACGAGCACCAGGCTCAGGCCGATCAGCGAGTTCTGCAGACCGAGCTTGCCCAGCAGGATGTACAGCGGCAGCAGGATCGTCGCGTACGGAACCATGAGGATCGCGACGACCGCGACGAACAGGTGCTTCTTGCCCCAGAAGTCGAACCGGGCGAAGCCGTAGCCACCCAGGACCGAGACGACGACGGTGCCGACGACCGTCAGGAACGAGATCAGGATGCTGTTCCAGAAGTAGACGGGCAGGCCGGAGCCGTAGTCCATCAGGTTCTGGAAGTTGCCGAGCGACAGCGACGTCGGGAAGAGCGTCGGCGGCGCCTGGTTGGCCTCCTCCGGGGTCTTGAGCGAGTTGATGATCGCCCACAGGAGCGGGAAGAGGAAGGCGATCGCCAGGATGCTGCTGACGAGGTGGAAGGAGACGCTTGCGGCGGCGGAGCGTGCCGTGGTGCGAGTCGACATGGTGGTCCTTTCGCGTCAGGCGTCGCGGCGGCGCAGCAGCCTCAGCTGCACACCGTTGAGGATGATCAGGGCCAGCAGCAGGATGATCGACAGCGCTGCCGCGCGTCCGAGGTCGAAGGTCTGGAACGCCGTGTTGTAGATGGCGTAGACCAGGCTGATCGTGCTGTTGTCCGGCCCACCCTTGGTCAGGATCAGGAACTGGTCGAACGCGAGCAAGGAGCCCGTGACCGAGAGGATGAACAGCAGGGCGATCGTCGGCGTCAGGTACGGGAGCGTGATGAAGCGCAGCTGCTGGAGGCGGTTCGCGCCGTCGACGCGCGCCGCCTCGTACAGCTCCCGCGGGACCGACTGGAGCCCGACCAGCAGGACCAGGACCTGGAAGCCGACGAACTTCCAGACGACCAGGGCGATCACCGACCAGAACGCCGGGGTCTCCGAAGCGAGGAAGGCGAACGGCTCGTCGATGAGCCCCACCCGAAGCAGCAGGTCGTTGTAGACGCCCAGGACCGTGTCGTAGTTGATGAACCACATCAGGCTCGCAGCGGCCGTACCCACCACGTACGGCAGGAAGTACGCCGTCCGGTACACCTTCGAGAACCTGCGTGTGCTGTTCGAGATGGCGACCAGGACGAACGAGACGAGGAAGATCACGACGGTGGTCACGGCGGTGTAGACGAGCGTGAACTTGATGGCGCCCAGGAAGAGGTCGTCGTCGGGGATGGCCGTGTAGTTGTCGATCCCGTTGAGCGTGGGCGCGCCCAGCAACGGGTAGTCCGTGAAGGACATGTACAGCAGGATCCCGAGCGGCACCAGGAACAGCACCAGCACGATGAGCGCTGTCGGCGCGACGAACAGCATTCCGGTCAGGGGCCGGCGCGAGAGCGCCGACCTGTTCCCCCGTGGCAGGTGCCGGACAGCCGGCTCTGCCACGGGGGTCAGGATCTCCGTCATTGCAGACCTCTCGGGTTCGCTCGGGCCTAGCTGTTGGCTGCGTCGAGCCCGGCCTGGATCTTCACCTGGCCGTCCGTGATGGCGCCCTCCGGGTCGTCACCGAAGATCGCACCACGCATCAGCTCGACCCAGGGCCCGTTCGGGTTGTTGAACAGGTCACCGAAGGGAAGGGCGAACGGGGTCTCACCGTTGACCAGGCCGTCGGCGATGAACTTCAGACGCGGGTCGGAGGCGGTGTACTGGTTGTCCGTGAGGTCGAGACGGCCGGGCAGGTCACCGTTCTTCGCGATGATCTCGACCTGGGCCTCCTCGCTCAGCGTCCACTCGAGGAAGTTCCATGCCGCGTCGGCGTTGTCCGAGGTGGCCGTGATGCCGGCGACGTCGCCGCCGACGAAGGTCGAGGTCGCCGAGCCGTCCGGCGCCATCAGGGACGTGACGCCCCACTCGAAGTCCGCCTCCTTCATCAGGTCACCGGCGATCGGCGAGCCGTGCGGAAGGATGCCGATGTCACCGGCGATGAAGGCGGTCTGCCAGGTCGACCCGTCCTCGGTCAGGTTGTTGGACGGAACCAGCTCCTCCTCCCACATGGTCCGGTACAGGGCGAAGATCTCCCGGAACACGTCGTTGTCGAAGTCGGCCGTCAGACCGTCTGCAGAGAGCACCTCGGCCCCGGAGGCCCAGGCGTAGGGGAAGAGCGAGTAGACGCCGCAGCCGCCGCAGTTGCCGGCCAGCTGGAAGCCGTACGTGCCGTCACCCAGCGCGGTGATCGCACGGGAGTACTCGAGGACCTCCGCGAAGTTCGTCGGCGGCTTCTCGGGGTCGAGCCCGGCGGCGGTGAACAGGTCCTTGTTGTAGTACATGACGGACGAGTCCAGCTTGTGAGGCACCGCGTAGAGCTTGTCCTCCCAGCTGCCCGCTGCGAGGTGCGACGGCGCGAGGTCGCCCGCGTAGTCGAGCGCCGCGACGCGGTCGGTGATGTCCAGGTACAGGTTCTGGCTGGTGTAGTTCGGCGAGTAGACGACGTCGGCCGCGAGGATGTCCGGCAGCGCACCGGCGCCGGCGGCCGTGCCGACCTTCTGCAGGTAGTTGTCGTTCGGGATGACGGTCAGGGTGACCTGGTTCTCGTGGGTCTTGTTGTACTCGTCGACGAGTCGCGTGCTGAAGTCGTCCGTCGCGGAGCGGACCCACATGGTCAGCTCGGTGCCGTCGTCCGCAGATCCGCCGGCGCTGCTCTCGGTGCTGTCGCCGCTGGGGGTGGCGTCCGAGCTGCAGGCCGCGATCGAGAGGGGGAGCGCGAGGGAGAGCAGGACGGCAGTCCTGCGGCGGTTGGGGTGGGTGGTCATGCGTGGCTCCTTCGTTGGGCCTCGACGTCGATCCGCAGTCGATCTCTACGGTGAGATCGAAAACTACGGAAACCGATTTCGTCAATTAACAGGCTCCGGGGCAGCCACGTCAAGGGTCGTTACGGAGTTGTGATGTTAGCGCTCGCATCCGGCGCTCGGACCCGCGCTCGACGACCGACCAGTGCGCAAGATCGCTCGACCCCGGGACGGCCGCCGGTGGCACGCTGCGCACGTGCCTCCGTTCGCGCTGCTGGGTCTGTCGCTGCCCGACCTGACCCTGCTCGCCCTCGCGGCAGCCTTGCTGGGGCTGAGCAAGACCGCCGTGCCCGGTGCGGCCACCATCACCGTCGCCGTCTTCGCGGCCGTGCTCCCGGCCAGGGCGTCCACCGGGGTGCTGCTCGTCCTGCTGATCCTTGGGGACCTCTTCGCGGTGTGGACCTATCGCGCCCATGCCGACTGGCCGGTGCTGCGCCGGCTGGTGCCCGCGGTTCTCGCCGGGGTCGCGCTCGGCACGCTGTTCCTGGCGGTCGCCGGGGACACCACCGTGCGGCGCGTCATCGGGGTGATCCTCCTGCTGCTCGTCGCCGTGACCTTCGTGCGCCGTGCCCGCGCCCGCCCGGCAGCACGCGAGCGGCCGGGTGGGGCCGGGCGGTTCGAGACCAGCAGCTACGGCGCCCTGGCGGGCTTCACGACGATGGTCGCCAACGCCGGCGGTCCGGTGATGTCCCTGTACCTGCTCGCAGCCGGGTTCTCGATGAGCAGGTTCCTCGGCACGACGGCGTGGTTCTTCTTCGCCGTCAACGTCGCCAAGGCGCCGTTCTCGGTGTCCCTCGGCCTGATCAGCCTCGAGTCGCTGCAGCTCGACCTGCTCCTGGCGCCGGCGATCGTCATCGGCGCACTGGCCGGCCGGCCCCTGGCGCGGCGGATCGACCAGAGGCTCTTCGACCGCCTCGTCCTTGCCCTGACGGTCCTGTCAGCGGCGTACCTGCTCATGGCGTAACCCGGGCGCTCGCCCGGCGGACGTCAGCTGAAGCCGGCGATCGGGCGCACGGTGTACGGGCGCCCGAGGCTCTCGAGCTCGGCGCCGGTCAGGGTCAGATCGAGCGCGGCGACCGCGTCCGCCAGGTGGTGCGGCTTGGTCGCACCGACGATCGGTGCCGTGACCGCCGGCTGGGCCAGCATCCACGCCAGTGCGACCTGGGCCTGCGGAACGTCTCGGGCTGCTGCGACCTCGGCGACCGCCTGGACGATGGTCTCGTCCTCGTCGAGGTACAGGTGCTTGCCGAACTCGTCGGTCTCGCTGCGCGCGGTGGTGACGTCCCAGGGCCGCGCCAGACGGCCGCGTGCCAGCGGGCTCCACGGGATCACACCGACACCCTGGTCGAGGCAGAACGGCAGCATCTCCCGCTCCTCCTCGCGGTAGAGCAGGTTGTAGTGCGGCTGCATCGTGGCGAACCGGGTCCAGCCGTGCAGGTCGGCGGTGTACTGGGCCTTGGCGAACTGCCAGGCGTGCATCGACGACGCGCCGATGTACCGGGCCTTGCCCGAGCGGACGACGTCGTGCAGCGCCTCCATGGTCTCCTCGACCGGCGTCGTCGGGTCCCATCGATGGATCTGGTACAGGTCGACGTAGTCGGTGCCGAGCCGGCGCAGGCTCTGGTCGATCTCGGTCATGATCGCCTTGCGGGAGAGCCCGGCACCGTTGGGCCCCGGTCGCATCCGGCCGTGCACCTTGGTGGCGATCACGAGCTCGTCACGTCGACCCATCTCGGCCAGCGCCCGCCCGACGATCTCCTCGCTCGTCCCGTCGGAGTAGACGTTCGCCGTGTCGAAGAACGTGATGCCGGCGTCGAGCGCCTGCCGGATGAAGGGCCGCGAGCTCTCCTCGTCGAGGGTCCACGCGTGGCCGCCTCGCGTCGGCTCCCCGTAGCTCATGCAGCCGAGCGCGATCCGCGAGACGTCCAGGCCGGTCCGGCCCAGCTTCGTGTACTGCATGGAGGTTGCCTTCCCCGTCATGGTCCCGGTCGTGCGTGCCGTGCGCCGAGGAGCCCTACCAGGAGGCGCGGTCCCGCCACGAGTGCTCCGGCTCGTAGCCGAGGACCCGACGCGCCTTGTCGATCGACAGCAGCGTCTCGTGCTCGCCGAGCTCCTTGCGGACCTCGACGCCCGGGTAGACCTCGGCGACGAGCTCTCCGCTCGACCGGCTCATCACGGTGTCGGCGTTGGCGATGACGAACACGTCGAGGCCGGGTGCGTCGTGGTCCAGGGCGCGGCGCACGGCCTGAGCCCCGTCCCGGGCATCGATGTAGGCCCACAGGTTCCACTTGCGCAGCTGGGCGTCGGCGTCGAACGACGCGAAGGCGGCGTAGTCACCCGGCTCCATCACGTTGGAGAAGCGCAGCCCGATCATCTTCAGCTGCGGGTCCCACCGGCACAGGTGGTGCGCCATCTCCTCCTCGAGCGCCTTGACGAGCGAGTACGTCGTCTCGGGCCGTCCGCGGTACTCCTCGTCCACCGGCACGTAGGGCGGCGCGACGTCGAACGGCAGGCCGAGCACGGTCTCGCTCGAGGCCCACACGACGTTGCGGATCCTGGCCGCGCGCGCCGCGTTGAACACGTTCCACGACGCTGCGGCGTTGTTCGCGAAGGTCGCCGAGTTGGTCACGATGCCGGGGGCCGGGATCGCCGCCAGGTGGACCAGCGCGTCGAGCGCTCCCGGGTGCTCGTCGACGCCGCCGGTCAGGATCTCGAGCACCTGGGCGTGGTCCGTCAGGTCGGCGGCGACGAACTCACCGTCGAAGCCGACCGGCCGCATCCGGTCGATCGACAGGACGTCCCACCCGTGGGCCAGCAGGTCGGCGACGACGGCGCGCCCGAGCTTTCCGGTTGCCCCGGTGACTGCCACCCGGCCGGTCATGACCGCGCCTCCCGGGTCGCAGCGATCCTGGCCGAGCTGTCCGTCGGTGTCATGGCTTCCCTCGAGTACGCATCGTTCGTGCGGGGCCCACGGCCTCCTGAGGCCGGGCACCGACGCCGGCCTCCCCCCGTCGGGGGAACCACTCGATCGTGCAGCATCAGACCCGGACGCCGAAGCGCCGATCGTGAAAGCCCGAAATCGGTTTCGTTAAGTTAGCACCGGCCGCGGGGCGCGTCAACACGTCAGCACCGACGGCTGGTCGTCGGATCCGGCAGCGTGGCTCTGGGAGACGTCCGACTACGATGGCCGTGGATCTGTGCCGGAGCAGGACATCGGATGGAGGGGGTTCGTGAGCGTCGTCGAGGGCGTGCCGAGCCGACCGCGGACACCGACCCTGCGTGATGTCGCGACGCTGGCCGGGGTCTCGGTCGCCACGGCCTCCAAGGCGCTGAACGGGCGGGCCAACGTGCACCCCGAGACCCGGCGCCGGGTGATCGAGGCCGCCGATCGGGTCTCGTTCACACCCAACTCCCTGGCCCAGGCGATCCTCGCCGGGCAGACCGGGACGATCGGGCTGCTGACCAACGACCTGGTCGGCCGGTTCAGCCTGCCGATCCTGATGGGCGCCGAGGACGCGTTCGGCGCCGGGAAGATGTCGGTCCTGCTGTGCGACGCACGCGAGGACGCGATCCGTGAGCAGCACCACCTGCGCGCCCTGCTCGGCCGGCGCGTCGACGGCCTGATCGTGGTCGGCACCAACACCGATCCCCGGACCACGCTGGGCCGGCTGCCGATCCCGGTCGTCTACGCCTACGCCCCCTCGACCGACCCCCACGACGCCTCGGTGATCCCCGACAACGTCAACGCCGGAGCCCTGGCCGTCGAGCACCTGGTGGCCACCGGCCGCCGCCGGATCGCCCACATCTCCGGTGAGGTGCAGTACTCCGCCGCCCAGGACCGCGCCAAGGGCGCCCTGGCCGCCCTGACCGCCGCCGGTCTGGACCTGGCCGGGGCGACGGTCCGGTTCGGCAGCTGGACCGAGGCCTGGGGCCGCGCCGCGACCCACACCCTGCTCGACCAGAGCCCGGACGTCGACGCGATCCTGTGCGGCAGCGACCAGATCGCCCGCGGCGTCCTGGACGTCCTGCGCGACCGCGGCATCGACGTCCCGGCCCAGGTCGCGGTCATGGGCTTCGACAACTGGCACATCATGACCTCCGGCGCCCGCCCACCCCTGACCAGCATCGACATGAACTTCGAGATGCTCGGCCGCCGCGCCGCCCAGCTCCTCGTCGACGCGATCAGCGGCACCACCACGACCGGCGTGGAGACCATGCCCTGCCGCCTCGTGGTCCGCGGCTCCACCGCCCTCGGCGCCTGAGCGCCCACGAACCCTCAGCGCGGAGCCCGACGGCACAGCTCGGCGACGACCTCCGGGCGGCGGTACATCGCGAGGTGACCCTCGTCGGCGACCTCCACGACGGCGGCGTCGCGGGCGAGCGCCGCCAGCCGCTGCAGGTAGGCGGGTGGGCTCACCGGGTCGAGCTCGCCGCGGACCAGCAGCACCTGCTCCGCGACGTCGCCCATGCGGTCCTCGAGCCGGTGGCCCGGCTGGGTCGGCACCCGCCCGAGATGACGCCGGGGCCCGGAGCGCAGCCAGTCACCGACCATGATCCGGTTCGCGCCGGCCGCCTCGCGACGGGCGTCCCGCACGAGCAGCCACGCCTCGCGCAGCGCGGACGGGGCGAGCGGCTCGGCCACCGGACCGATCAGCACGACCCGCTGCGCCAGCCCGGGGTTGCGGGCGGCGACCTCGGTGACCACCTGGGCACCCGTCGAGTGCCCGACGAGGACCGGTAGCACGAGCCCGCTCCGTGCCACCAGCGCCTCGACGACGGCTGCGTGCTCCTCGATCGACAGGGCGGCGGACGGTCGCCCGCTGCGACCGAAGCCCGGCAGGTCGAGGACGATCACCCGGGTCGTCGTCGCCAGCGTCCGGACGAGCGGGCCGAAGCACCGGGACGGGACGCTGATGCCGTGCACCAGGACGACGGCCCGGTCACCCGAGCCGACGTCGAGCACCGCCACGTCGTGGCCGAGCACGTGGACCAGCTCCATCGGCCACATCGCGTCGCCGCTGAGCGCCTCGCGCGCACCCGGGGCCGGGTCGGTGCCCGGGGCCGGGTCGATGCCCGGCGTCGGTGGGGTCCTCGGTGTCGGGTCCATGGTCCGCAACGTACGGGCGGACGGCCCGCCCGGCGCGGTGAGACGCCGAGCACCGTGACCAGACCGGTCCGCATCGGGACGTCTCGGACAGCCGTGGGCAGTCCGGGCCCGAGGCACGACGCGGTCGCGGGGTGCGCGCCCGCTCGGGCACGCGGGAAGGGGGTCCGACCAGGACCTACGACACAGACAACGCGATCCACGACCGACCTACGCTGACGGAGTCCCAAAAGGACGTGAGGACCGCGATGATCCAGCCCATGGACAGCCCTCGGACCCGGTGCGACACCGACGTCGACACCACCCGAGTGCAGAGACGGCCGACGGCAGCAGTTCTTCCACGCCCTTTCCTCCTCTCCTGGTCCGGACGGGCGACATGACAACGCAGCACCCCAAGTACCCCGGTCTCGCAAGCGTCATCAATGGGAACGGTGCTGTGGCGCACGTCATGCAGCACGTCTGTGGTGGCGTGATCGGGTACCCCATCACCCCGTCGACGGAGATCGCCGAGCTGTTCGAGGCCGCGCGCGCCGCCGGCGCCGTCAACGTGTGGGGTCAGCACCCGTTCTTCTTCGAGACCGAGGGTGAGCACTCGGCGCAGAGCGGTGCCCTGGGTGCCGCGCTGACCGGCGGGCAGTTCATCTCCAACGCGTCCTCGAGCCAGGGGATCCTCTACGCGATGGAGTCGCACTTCGTGACCGTCGGCAAGAAGATCGGCGGCTTCGTGCTGCAGGTCGCCGCGCGCGTCGTGTCCAAGCACTCCCTGAACGTCATGGCCGGGCACGACGACGTGTACGCCCTGCTGCCCTCGGGGTACACGATCCTGTTCGGCTCCAACCCGCAGGAGGCGGCCGACCTCGCGGCGATCTCCTACCGTGCCTCGTCGCTGTCGCTGATCCCGGTGACCAACGCGATGGACGGCTTCGCCACCAGCCATGTGATGAGTGAGGTGCTGCTGCCCGAGCCGGCTCTGCTGCGCGAGTACCTCGGCGACCCGTCCGGCCGGATCAAGGCCCCGACAGTCGCCCAGGAGATGCTCTTCGGCGCCAAGGGACGCGTCTTCCAGCTCAACCAGTACATCGACCGCCACAGCGACGACTTCGCCGTCGAGGACGTGGTGGCGCTCCGGGCCCACCTGGCGGCCACCGCCGAGAAGGTCGAGCAGGACAACGCCGGCAACCTGGTCGGCGAGACCACGGTGTGGGTGCCGCAGGACCTGCAGGGTCAGTGGCGCCGTCAGTGGGTGGGCGCCTGGGAGAAGGGCACCCGCCAGCTGGTGCCGGCGCTCGTCGACGTCCACAACCCCGGCGTGACCGGTCCGGTGCAGAACCAGCCCGACTTCCAGGCGGGCGCCGTCGACCACCGCACCCACTTCGCGAACGCGGTCCCGGCCCTGGTCCGCCAGGCGATGGACGAGTACACCGAGCTCACCGGCCGCGCCTACTCCCCCGTGCAGGCGTACGACTGCGCGGACGCCGACTACGTGATGGTCGGCCTCGGCTCGGTCACCGACGACGTCCAGGCGGTGCTGCCCTACCTGCGCGAACGCGGTCTCAAGGTCGGCGTCGTGTCGGTCAAGCTGCTCCAGCCGTTCCCCGAGGCCGAGCTCGTGGAGGCGCTCAAGGGCGCCAAGGCGGTCACCGTTCTCGAGCGTTCCGACGAGACCGCGCTCACCCGCATGGTCACGCAGGCGCTGTTCAAGGCCCGCGCCAACGCCGACAGCCAGCAGTACGAGGGCATCGCCGCGCTCGGCACCGTCCCGCGCCTGACGACGGCGATCTTCGGACTCGGTGGGCACGACCTGCAGCCGCGGCACACGATCGCCGCCTTCCGGCACATGGCGAACGGCACGGCCACGGCCGCCTCGAACGCTCCGCTGATCTACCTGGGCTCCCAGTTCTTCGACAAGGACCCGTCGCCGCACATGGCCGAGATCCAGGACCGGCTGCGCGCCGCGTACCCGGAGACCGAGCTCATGGCGCTGGAGACGGAGCCGAACCCTGCCCTCCTGCCGCCGTCGGCGATGCGCATCCGCTTCCACTCCGTCGGTGGCTACGGCACGGTCGCCACCGGCAAGCTGCTCACCGACATCCTCGCCGGCGTCCTGGGCATGCACTCGAAGTCCGCGCCCAAGTACGGCTCGGAGAAGAGCGGTGCGGCGACCAACTACTACATCACCCTCAGCCCCGAGCCGGTCCTCCTGACCAACGCCGAGCTCGAGGACGTCGAGGTCGTCATCTCGCCGGACCACAAGGCGTTCATCCACACCAACCCGCTCAAGGGTCTGGTCGAGGCCGGCACCTTCATCCTCCAGTCCGACCTGGCTCCGCTGGACGTGTGGCGTGAGCTGCCCGCCTACGCCCGCCGGACCATCCGGGAACGGAAGATCCGCTTCCTCGTCGTGGACGCCTTCACCGTCGCCAAGAAGCACGCCCCGACCCCTGAGCTCGAGACGCGCATGATGGGCATCGCGTTCATCGGCGCGGTGGCCGCACACGTCGACCGGGTGTCCGAGGGCGCCTCCGCGGCGGCCATCGGGGAGAAGGTCCGCGCGCAGATCGTCAAGAAGTTCGGCAACAAGGGTGAGGCCGTCGTCGAGGGCAACATGGCAGTGATCCACGACGGCATCGACGCGACCCACCTCATCGACTACGACCAGCCCGAGTTCCGCGCGATCGAGGAGGAGCCGGCGCCGCGCATCCTGCGCACCACCGCGCTGTCGGCATCGATGTGCCCGAGCGCCGCGGTCGAACGCGCCACCGGGCTCTTCGACCCCGCCTACTACGAGGACCTCGTGGCCAGGCCGTTCCGCGAGGGCACGATCGGCGAGGCACCCGTGCTGCCCGGCGTCGGCCTGTTCATGCCGAGCGGCACCGGTGCGACCAAGGACAAGGGCATCTTCCGGCGGACCGTTCCCGCCTTCGACTACGCCACGTGCACCGGCTGTCTCGAGTGCGCGCTGGTCTGCCCGGACGTCGCGATCCCCAACACCGTGCACGAGATCCACGACCTGCTGCTCACCGGGATCAAGGAGATCGACGTCACCGAGCCGCAGCGCGAGACGCTGCGCACGCAGGTCTACACGTGGGCCGAGCGGGTCCGCGAGATCTACCGGCAGGACAAGACCCCGCGCCCGTTCGGCGACGTCGTGGCGCAGGCGGCCGAGGCGATCGACGTCGACCAGCGCGCGGTGGGGCGCAACGTCGACAAGCTCGTCGCCCAGCTCGCCACATACCCGGTCGCCCGGACGCGGCCGTTCTTCGACGCCATGGAGAACGCCGTCCCCGGCACCGGCGGGCTCTTCGCCGCGACGGTCGACCCGTGGAAGTGCACCGGCTGCCTGCAGTGCGTCGAGGTCTGCGGGGCGGGCGCCCTGACCACGCTCGACCAGGACGCCGACGTGCTGGCGACCCTGGAGGAACGCTTCGAGGTCATGACGAAGCTCCCCAACACGCCCAAGCGGTTCCTCGAGGGTTCGACCACCCCGGACGGCGACATCAAGCGCCTCATGCTCGACCACGCCAACTACTACGCGACGACCGGCGGCCACGGTGCCTGCCGCGGCTGCGGCGAGGTCACCGCGATCCGGCTCCTGACATCCATGAGCCGCGCCCTCGGTGACGGGCACCGTCGCACCCACCTGCACGAGCTCGAGGTGCTGCTGGACCAGCTGCACGCGAAGCTCGGCGACCTCGACCCCGACGACACCGAGCGGCACCGCCGCATCACCTCGGTCGTCGCCGACCTGGAGCAGCGGCTCTACCTGTACGAGGGCGGCCCGACCGGCAACGGCCCGGCCGCGACGGTGGTCGCCAACTCCACCGGCTGCAGCAGCGTCTACGCCTCGACCATGCCGTTCACGCCCTACCTCGATCCCTGGGTGAACAGCCTGTTCCAGGATGCGCAGCCGCTCGCCGTCGGCCTCTTCGAAGGGATCTCCGCCCAGCTCGCGGCCGAGGTGCGCGCCCGGCGTGCAGCCCGTCTGGAGCTAGACGACGCCTACGACCCGGCTGTGCACGACAAGGAGCTGCAGATGCTCGCGTGGCGGGCGTTCAGCCCGGCCGAGATGGCGCTGCTGCCGACCGTGCTGACCATCGGTGGTGACGGCGCGAGCTACGACATCGGCTTCGGGGCGATGTCCCGGGTGCTGGCCAGCGGCACGCCGGTCAAGATGATGGTGCTCAACACCGGCGCCTACTCCAACACCGGCGGGCAGGCCTCGACGGCGAGCTACACCGGCCAGGACGCCGACCTCGCCCGGGTCGGGAAGGCCCACGACGGCAAGCAGGAGGGACGCAAGGAGCTCGCCCTGCTGGCGTCCTTCCACCCGGGTGTGTTCGCGTGCGCCACGTCGACGGCGATCCACGGGCACTTCCTGAAGACCACGATGGAGATGCTCGGCTACCGGTCCGGGGCCGCGGTGATGGACGTCTACACGCCGTGCGGCACCGAGAACGGCATCCCGGAGGACCTCTCCAACGCGCGGTCGCGCCTCGCCGTCGAGAGCCGGATGAGTCCGGTCTTCGTGCACGACCCGCGTCGCGGCTCGACGCTCCAGGAGCGGTTCTCCCTCGACGGCAACCCGGACGTCGACAAGCCATGGACGACGAGCACCCTGGAGTACATCGGCGACCAGGGCCAGCTGCAGCTGATGACGACGTCGCTCACCCCGGCGGAGTTCGCGCTCGGCGAGGTGCGGTTCAAGAAGCAGTTCCGCAGGCTGGCCACCGACCAGGAGGCGACGGCCCTGCCGATCGACGCGTACGTCGCGCTCTCCCCGGATGAGCGTGCCGGCCACGTCCCGTTCGTCTACGCGACCGACGACGACCGGCGCCTGATCAAGGTCGCCTGCTCGATGGCGATCGTCGCGCTGGTCGAGGAACGCCAGCGTCACTGGCAGACGTTGCGGTACCTCGCCGGCCTGCACGAGGCCCAGCTGACCGCGCAGCACCGCGACGAGGTCGTGGCGCTGAAGGCGCAGTACGAGGAGGCGGCGCAGCTGCGGGAGACCTCGCTCGACGACATCGCGCGAGCCATGTCGGATCTGGCTGCGTCCAGCCAGGCGCCGGTCAACCTCGGCGCCGCCGCGCGGCCGTCGGGCGCGAGCGGCACCGCGGCCGCAGCCGCTCCGACGGGTCCGGCGGTCGCGGTCCTGGACCTGCCGGTCTACCTCGACCCCGCCGACGAGCACCTGTGCAACGACTGCGGGACCTGCTATCAGGAGCTGCCACAGCTCTTCGAGAAGACCACCGCCATCATCGACGGCGAGGCTCGCGTGATCGCCCACATGATCCCGGGCGCGCTCGACAGGGTCGAGATCACCCCTGACCTGCTCAAGCGCATCGACCGGGTCAAGGCGACCTGCGACGCGGAGATCATCAAGTGACCACCGTCACGCCGCCGCGCCCGGACGGGGCCGCCGAGCGGTCGCCCCACCAGGACGTCCTGCGCTACCTCGACGCCGCCAGCACGCTCGAGAGCACCCGCTCCGAGGTGGCGGCGCTCGAGGGCTCGGAGGGCGTCGAGTCGTTCAACCGGCAGCTGGACCTGCTCAAGCGGCGGTTGCTCTCCGACCCGCGGACCTTCCGGGAGATGTTCATCTCGGACGGCATGCAGGCGGTGGCCTGGGAGTTCCGGCAGCCCGAGCTGAGCGAGCCGTTCGTCGAGACGCTGTGGTCGATGCTGCTGCGCGGCGACGACGCCAGCGCGGTGCTCATGCGCTTCCTCTGGAACCTGCCGCTGGGCAAGAAGCGCGCCTTCGTCCGCGCGCTCGACACGCACCTGTCCGACCGGTACCCGATGTTCGACGGGCTCTCGGTGGACTGGCCGGCAGGCGCCAGCATCCCGCCGTACGTCCGCGGGGCCGACGCCCGCTCCCAGGACTTCGAGCTGGTCAACCAGGGCTACCTGGGCTACATGTCCCTGGGCTACACCGCCCGGGACATCGACCTGTTCGTCTGGCTCGAGGCGCTGCGCGACAAGCAGTGCGCCGAGAAGCCCTGCGAGCTCGGCATCTTCCTCGCCGAGCACCGCGAGCCCAAGGGCGGCTGCCCGGTCAAGATCCACATCCCGCAGGTGCTGGAGATGGTCGGGACCGGCCGGTTCCGCGAGGCGCTCGAGCTGCTGGAGTCCTGCAACCCGCTGCCGAACGTCACCGGCCGGGTGTGCCCGCAGGAGCTGCAGTGCCAGGGGGTGTGCCTGCACACCAAGATGCCGATCGCCATCGGCCAGGTCGAGTGGTTCCTGCCCCAGCGGGAGAAGCTGGTCGACCCCGGCGGCGTCCAGCGGCGGTTCGCCGGTGTCGTCGACCCCTGGGACGCCGCGACCAAGCCGCCGGTCGCCATCGTCGGCTCGGGGCCGTCCGGGCTGATCAACGCCTACCTGCTGGCGGCCGAGGGGTTCCCGGTCACCATCTTCGAGGCGTTCCACGCGCTCGGTGGCGTGCTGCGCTACGGCATCCCGGAGTTCCGGCTGCCCAACGAGCTGATCGACGACGTGGTCACCAAGATCAAGCTGCTCGGCGGCAAGTTCGTCGAGAACTTCGTCGTCGGCAAGACGGCAACCCTGCAGGACCTGCGCGACGCAGGGTTCTGGCGGATCTTCGTCGGCACCGGTGCCGGCCTGCCGCGCTTCATGAACATCCCGGGCGAGCACCTGCTCAACGTGATGTCGGCCAACGAGTTCCTCACCCGGGTCAACCTCATGCAGGGGCTGCGGCCCGACTACGAGACGCCGCTGCCCGAGACCGAGGGCAAGGACGTCATCGTCATCGGTGGCGGCAACACCGCCATGGATGCGGCCCGGACCGCGCGCCGCCTGGGCGGGAACGTCACCATCGTCTACCGCCGCACGCGCAGCGAGATGCCCGCCCGGGTCGAGGAGCTGGAGCACGCCCTCGAGGAGGGCATCGCTCTGCAGGTCCTGCGCTCGCCGTCGGAGTTCCTCGGCGACCCGAAGACCAGCTTCGTCACGGCCGCCACGCTCGACGTGATGGAGCTGGGTGAGCCCGACGACTCCGGACGCCGCCGACCGGTCGTCACCGGCCGGAGCGAGACGATCCGCGCGGACCTCGTCATCATGGCCCTGGGCAACGCGTCGAACCCGATCATCAAGGACTCCGAACCGCGCCTGCACACCTCGAAGTGGGGCACGATCGACCTGGACCACCAGGGATCGCAGGAGACGACGCTGCCCGGCGTCTTCACCGGCGGCGACGCTGCTCGCGGTGGCTCCACAGCCGTGCACGCAGCGGGTGACGGCCAGGCTGCTGCCCGCGAGATCGTCGGGACGATCGACGTGGCGCCGGACGCCATCACGAGCATGGTCGCCACGGCCAGGGCCTACTCCGACCTCGGGGCGACCGCCCAGACCATCCTGGCCACCTCCGAGCTCAGCGACGGGATCCACGAGTTCACCGTCTTCTCGCCGCTCATCGCACACGCGGCGCAGGCCGGGCAGTTCGTCCGCGTGCTGCCACGGTCCGACGGCGAGCTGATCCCGCTGACCCTGGCCGACTGGGACACCGAAGCCGGCACGATCTGCCTCGTCGTCCAAGGCATGGGCACGAGCAGCATCGAGATCAACCAGATGGTGGTGGGCGACGCCTTCGCCGGCATCGCCGGCCCGCTCGGGCGGCCCAGCGAGATCGACCGCCACCTCGACGGCGCGACGACCGTCTTCACCGCCGGCGGTCTCGGCCTGCCGCCGGTCTACCCGATCGTGCGCGAGCACCTGCGAGCCGGCAACCACGTCACGCTGATCGCCGGCTTCCGCAGCGGCAACCTGATGTTCTGGACCGGGCCCGACGAGCGCGTCGGCCGGCTGCAGGCGCAGTACGGCGACCAGCTCGACGTCGTCTACACGACCAACGACGGCTCGTTCGGTGTCCCGGGCTTCGTCACCGGACCCCTCGAGGAGATGCTCACGGCGAACCAGCGCGGCGAAGGACGCCCGATCGCCGGGGTCGTGACGATCGGACCGCCGCTGATGATGCGCGCGGTGAGCGACCTGAGCGGTCGGTTCGACGTGCCGTGCGTCGCCAGCCTGAACTCGATCATGGTCGACGCCACCGGGATGTGCGGGGCGTGCATGGTGCCCGTCGTCATCGACGGGAAGATGGTGCGCAAGCACGCCTGCATCGATGGACCGGAGATCGACTCCCACATCATCGACTGGGACAAGTTCCTGCCGCGGTTCGGGCTCTTCCGCTCGCAGGAGCAGGCGAGCCGGGTCCGGCACGGCCTGGCCTGATCGGCACCACGCCTGACCAGGGCGCTGGTCCGACCGGCGCCCTGGTCCGACCGGCACGCCGGGCACCAGGGCCGTCTCGCAGGCGACCTCAGGGGTGCCGCTGAGCCGGGACGTCGTGCACGACGAGGCCCGGCAGCCGGCCCTCGATGCGCTCGATCAGCTCCGGGATCGCCTCGGCCGCCACCGGCCGTCCGAGACCGAAGCCCTGCGCCGCGTAGCAGTGCATCCGCACCAGGGCCATCATCGTCTCGTCGTCCTCGACGCCCTCGGCCACGACGCTCAGACCCAGGGCACGGGCCAGCTCGATGGTGGACCGGACGATGGCGGCGCTGGCCGGGTCGTCCACGACCCCGGCGACGAAGGACCTGTCGATCTTCAGCCGCCGTACCGGCAGCCGCTGCAGGTAGGCGAGCGAGCCGTAGCCCGTGCCGTAGTCGTCGACGGACAAGGTCACACCGAGATCGTCGAGCTCACCGAGCACCGCGTCGGACCGCAGCGGGTCCACCATCGCCATGGTCTCGGTGATCTCGAGCTCCAGCGACGACGGCGGCAGCCCATGGCGGACCAGGGCCGAGCGGACGTCGTCGACCAGGCCGACGTCGAGGAGGTTGCGCACCGAGAGGTTGACCGCGACGGTCAGGTTGAGGCCGTCGCCGCGCCACACCGCGCACTGGGCCAGGGCGCAGTCCAGGACGTACTGGGTCAGCTCCCGGATGAGCCCGGTGCGCTCGGCCGCCGGCACGAAGGCCATCGGTGGGATGAGGCCGTGGTCGGGATGCTGCCACCGCACGAGCGCCTCGACGCCGAAGACGACGCCGGTGCCCAGCTCGACCTGAGGCTGGTAGTGCACGACGACGTCGCCGGTGGCCATCGCGTCGAGCAGCTCCGCCATCAGGACCGGCGCCAGGGCACCTGCCTGGAGCATCTGCAGGTCGTAGCAGGCGACCCGCTCGGTGCGCTCTCCGGCCGCCGAGAGCGCGAGGTCGGCGCGCTGCAGGAGCGCCTCGGCGTCGAGGCCCTCGAGGTCGCCCAGTCCGTCGTGGGGAGCCAGGACGATCCCGACGGCGCCCTCGACGGTGATGCTCAGCCGTCCGGCGGTCACCGGCCGGGCAAGGAGGTCGTGCAGGTCCGTCGCGATGGCCAGGACGGCGGCGCCGTCGGGCGCGGAGGTGAGCAGGATGCCGAAGTCCTCACCACCGACGCGCGCGACGCGCACAGCGGGCCCGACCGCGCGCTGAAGGAGCTCGGCGACCGCGATCAGGAGCTCGTCGCCGACGTGGTGGCCCAGGCCCTCGCGAACCTCGCTGAACCGCTCGAGCCCGACGAGCAGCACAGCCGACGTCCCCGGCGTGCTGCCGGCGGTCTCGAGATGGTCGTCGATCCGTTCCGTGAACCGGCGGCGGTTGTCCAGGCCGGTCAGGAAGTCGGAGTCGGCCAGGTGCGCGAGCCGCTCCGCCTGCGTCCGCATCCGGGTCACGACCTGGACCATCCGGAACAGCACCAGGACGACCAGGACGACGCTCGCGACGGACACCTGCGTGGTGTGCAGGGGCAGACCGAGGATCGTCTCGACGATGATCACACCGGGCAGGACGAGGGTCGCCGCAGTCAGGAACAGGACGCGCCCAAGGGTGAAGGCACCGGTGCTCCGGCTACGACCGTCCGCCAGCGCGGGCATGGCCGGGTGCAGGACCGCCGCGCCGATCAGCAGGTAGGCGGTGAGCCAGCCCGGGTCAAGCATGATCGAGTTGCGCTCGAGCACGGGCACGTAGGTCGCTGCCTGGAAGATGAGGTCGGTCACGAGCGTCAGCACGAAGCCCGCGCCGAGCAGCCGCAGCGCGGGTGTGCGGACCAACGGCGTCGTGCCGAGGTGGACCATCTGGATGACGAGCATCGCGTCGCCGATCGGGTACGCGACACCGACCACCCGCTCGAGCAGCGAACCCTCGGGGTCCGTCCAGCCCGGCTCGATGAACGCGACCCACAGGACGAGTCCCACCGCCACCCCGACGATCAGCGCGTCGACCAACGAGGTGAAGTCACGCGGCGCGTTGCGGCCGCGCGCCAGCTGGTACAGCGCCCCGGCGAGCACCGGGTAGGCCGCAAGGTAGAACAGATCGGCGCCCGACGGGAAGGGGTCGATCTGCACGACGTGGTCGAACCAGGCCCACAGCGCATCCCCGGCCACCCAGAGCCCCAGGCCGACGGCCAGGAGCACCCAGGGCAGCCGGCGCCGGGGGCGGTTCAGCCGGATGCCGATCACGATCGCGGTGACCGATGCCAGCCCGATGGCCACGTACACCAGGTCCCGCGCCGGACCGTAGGGCATCAGCAGCTCGACCACGACCACGACGAAGCCGACCGCGGCGAACCACCGCCAGCCCTGCGTCCGTGGCGGCGTCACGCGCGCCACTGAGCAGGTACGCGCCGAAGGTCCAGCCCGGGTAGCCGGAGCTCGATGTGGTCGATCATGGCCGGGATCGCCTCGGCTGCCACCGGCCGGCCGAGGCCGAAGCCCTGCGCCGCGTCGCAGCCCATGTCACGCAGGGCCAGGTAGGTCTCGTCGTCCTCGACACCCTCGGCGACGATCGTCAGGCCGAGGTGCCGGGCGAGCTCGACCGTGGACCGCACGATGGCGGCACTGGCCGGGTCCCCGAGCAACCCGGTGACGAAGGACCGGTCGATCTTGAGGCGACGCACCGGCAGCCGCTGCAGGTAGGCCAGCGACGAGTAGCCGGTGCCGTAGTCGTCGACCGAGAGGAGCACGCCGAGGTCGTCGAGCGCCCCGAGCACCTCGACGGAACGGTCAGGGTCGACCATCGCCATCGTCTCGGTGAGCTCGAGCTCGAGGGACGCCGGGCCGACCTTGTGCCGCTCGAGGGCCCGGCGCACGTCCGTCACGAAGCCGGGGTCGAGCAGGTTCCGCACCGAGAGGTTGACCGAGACGGAGAGGTCGCGCCCGGCGGCGCGCCACAGGGCGGACTGCGTGAGGCTGCGGTCGAGCACGTACTGGGTCAGCAGCCGGATCAGGCCGGTGTGCTCGGCCGCCGGGACGAAGGCCGCGGGGCCCAGCAGGCCGTGCTCGGGATGCAGCCAGCGCACCAGCGCCTCGACGCCGTAGACCCGCCCGGTGAGCAGCTCGACCTGCGGCTGGTAGTGGACGACGACCTGGTTGTCCTCCATCGCCGCGCGCAGCTCGGTCATGAGCTGGGAGGTGAGCGTGGCGCCGGACTCCATCTGCTCGGCGTAATGTGCGACGCGCTCACGTCGCTCCCGGGCCGCGACGAGGGCGAGGTCGGCCCGGATCAGGAGCTCCGGTGCCGTTCGCGCGTCGCCCGGGGCGACGGCGATCCCGACCGCACCGCCGACGGACACGCTCAGCCCGCTCAGCGCGAACGGTTCGACGAACAGGTCGCGGATCTGGTCGGCCCGCGCGGCGGCCTGCGGGCCCGAGCCCACCCCTGGCAGCAGCACACCGAAGGTGTCTCCCCCGACCCGGGCGACGATGCCGCCGGCACCCGCCTCGGCGAGGAGGCGTTCGCCGACAGCCGTGAGCAGCTCGTCACCGGCCCGGATGCCGAGCGTCTCGTTGATCTCGGTGAGACGCTCGACCGCGACCAGGAGCACCGCCTCGGCGGCGGGCGGGCGACCGTCATCGGGGTCGCCGAGCGACGCGGCGAGGCGTTCGGCGAACCTGCGCCGGTTCTCGAGCCCGGTGATGTAGTCCGTGTCCGCAAGCCGTTCGAGCCGCGCCGACTGCTCTCGGAGCCGGTGCACCATCGAGAGCATCCTGACCAGCACGAGGCCGATCACGATCGAGAAGGTCAGGACCAGCGCCCAGGTGCGCACCGGCCTGCCCTGGAGCAGCTGGACGGTCGTCGTCACCGGGACGAGCGCGACCGCGACGGCCACCACCGTGATCTGCAGCAGCTCGATCGAGCGCGGTGGGGCGTCGTGACGCTGGGAGACGATGCGCATCGACGGGTGCAGCGCAGCAGCCCCGCACAGCAGGAAGCCGAGGAGGTAGCCGGTCTCGATCACCGTGGGCCCGAGCCTCAGGTGCACGATCAGCCCCTGGAGCAGGACGTCGGTGCCGACGAACGCACCGACGGCCCCCGCGAGCAGTCCCACCGCGGCACCCGTGGGCCGGCGACTGGTGAACAGATGGGCCAAGGCTGCCAGCGTCAGGATGGCGGCCGAGGGGTAGGCCGCCATGACGGACTCGGCCAGGACGCCGGCGTCGCCGCCGCCGCGCCTGGATCCGACGATGAGGGACCAGCTCGAGTACCCGACGCCGGCGGTGATGACCAGGCTGTCGATCAGGGTCGCCGGGTCCCGTGGCACCCGACGCGCACCCGCCAGCATGATCACCCCGGCGGCCAGCGTCAGGTAGCCGAGCAGGAAGACGCCGTCGAGGACCGACGGGAACGGTGGACGACCGCCGAGGGTCATGGGGCTGTACAGGACTCCGGCAATGACCCAGAGGCCGAGCCCGCCGGCCATCAGGTACCACCCGGCGGTGAGCTGGGGCTTGTTGCGCCGCACCCCGACGACCACGGCAGCAACCCCCAGCGCCGCCACCGCCGCGTGGCCGAGGTCACGCCCCAGGCCGAGGGGCTGCGCCAGGTTGGCCACAGCCAGGATGGCGGTGGCCGTCAGGAAGCGCCGAGCAGCGCGGGTCCCCTGGGGCACATCTGTGTGATCGACCCCCGCCACCACGAACTTGAGCAACCCCGCCGTCGTGACAGGCCCCGAGGCGGGTGAAAGCCACGGTCGGCTGCCCGTGAGTGGGCGCTGCCGGTGAGTGGGCACTGCCGTCACGGAGGCCGCGCACCCACCAGACTGTCACCGTGAACACCCCACCCCTGGCCGACGACGGCCAGCCCGACGCGCCCATCCACCACCCCTTCGCCGTCCTGGTGGTCTGCACCGGCAACATCTGCCGGTCCCCCGCCGTCGAGCGGCTGCTGGCTGCCGGACTCGGGTCGCCGTCCGGCGTCGTGGTCGGCAGCGCCGGGACCAGGGCGGTGGTCGGCGCCCCGGTGTCCGCGCCGATGGTCCCGCTGCTGGTCGGCGCCGGCGCGTCGGCCGACGACTTCGCCGCGCGGCAGCTGACCCACCAGCTCGTCGACGACGCGGACCTGGTGCTCGGCCTGACCCGCGGTCACCGTGCCGCCATCGTGCACCTGGTCCCGAACGCCGTGCGGCGCACGTTCACGCTGCGCGAGCTCGCCCGGCTCACCGCCGACGTCGACCACGACGAGCTACCGGCCGGCCGGCCGGCCGAGCGGCTCGCAGCGCTGGTCGCGCTGGCCGCGGGACGGCGCACGCCGCACCCCGCGCGGCCCGCGCAGGACGACGTCGTCGACCCGTACGGGCTGGGCGACGCCGCCTACGCGCGGTCCTTCGGTCAGCTCAAGCCGGCAGTCGACGCGATCCTCCGGCTGGCCACGGGCTGAGGCGCCCGGGCTCGCTCAGGGCGCGACGTCGGGCAGCGTGTCGACGTCGTCGGCGTGCTCGGCCAGGTAACCCGCGAGGGCGTCGTCCCGCACCGCCGCCATCAGGGTGTCGAAGGGCGCCTCGTCGAGCAGGACGATGCTCTGGCCGTCCGCGGAGGTGCCGATGCCCTCGATCGGCACCGTGAAGAACTGGACGTCCGCCGACGCGAGGCCCTTGACCCGGTTCCCGATGCCGAGCATCTCCTGCACCGAGAAGCCCTCGTCGACCGCCACCGAGCGGGTCGCGGTGTCCAGGAACGTGGTCAGGCGGTTCGGGCTGGTCAGGACGCCGTCGTTGCGGACCTTGTCCATGATCGCCCGCACCCACGCCTGCTGGCGCTGCACCCGGTCGAAGTCACCCCGGGCCAGGTTCTTGCGCTGCCGCACGTAGGTCAGCGCCTGCTCACCGGTCAGCTGGTGCTCCCCCGCCGGGAGGATCAGTGTGCCGTGGTCGACGAGATCCTCCTTGAGGGTCATCCGGACGCCGCCGATGGCGTCGGTCAGCTCGGTGAAGGACTCGAAGTCGGCGATCGCCAGGTGGTCGATGCGTACGTCGGTGAGCTGCTCCATCGTCTCGATCAGGAGCGCCGGCCCCCCGTAGGAGTACGCCGCGTTGATCTTGGCCATGCCGTGTCCGGGGATGTCCACCCAGGAGTCGCGCGGGATCGACATCACGTAGGCGGCCGAGTTGTCGGCCGGGATGTGCACCAGCATGATCGCGTCGGTCCGCTGCGCGCCCTGCTCCCAGTCACCGGGGTCACCGGCGGAGACCCGGCTGTCGGAGCCGAGGACGAGGAGGTTCATCGCCGTGTCCGCCGGGAGATCACCGGCCTCGTCCGGGGTGGGCGCCGGCATCGAGGGCCGGGAGGGCAGCGCGACGAACGGGTCCGCGATCCGTTCGAGGTTCCCGTTCAGCCGGATGGCGAACATGCCGGCGGCGACTGTCGCACCGACGACGAGCACCGTCAGCACGATGGTCAGCGTGAACAGCAGCGTGCGGTCGCGGAAGCGCCGCCGACGCGGCTCGGCCGGAAGCGGGGACGGGCCCTCGGCGGGTTCGGTGGTCTCGGCGGGCTGCTGGTCGCTCACACCCGAGAGGGTAAGCGACATACCGCCCATCCGAGCCCGTTCCGCGCCACCAACATCACTGCAACCGGTCTGCGCCCGCCGGACGGACCTCAGCCGATCGGGACCTCCACCGCGACCTGCGCGGCGCCGTCGGCCACCACGGCCCGCGGGCCGCGGTCCTCGCCGCTGCCCCAGGCACCGTCGACCAGGCACAGGCTCCACCGGCCCGCCGCCCCGTCGACCAGGCGGGCGTGCACGACTGTCGCCTCGCGCCACACCTCGAACCGGGCTGCCGCCGCGCCGTCCGGCCCGTGCACCGTGACCTCGGTGACCTGGCCGTCGGACATCGGGTAGACCTCGAGCGTGACGCCGTCGGCCAGGTCGTAGTCGGGCCGGTCCTCGCGTGCGCCCACCGCGACGACGGCCCCGGGCCGGGCCAGCAGCGGCAGGCTCTCGAAGCCGTGGTCGGCCGTGACCCAGCGTGGGCCCCGCACCATCGTGCCGGCCAGCACGTTCGTCCACACGCCGTCGGGCACGTAGTACGTCACCCGGCCGTCGTCGCTCATCACCGGCGCGACGAGCAGGTCCGGGCCGAGCATGTACTGGCGGTCCAGGGCAGCCGCACCCGGGTCGTCCGGGAACTCCACGACCATGGCCCGCATCATCGGCACACCCTGCTCATGGGCCTCGACGGCGGCCGCCCACAGGTACGGCATGAGGCGCAGCTTGAGCCGCGTGAAGGTCCGCAGGACGTCGACGGCCTCGTCGTCGAAGGCCCACGGCACCCGGTACGACGCGCTGCCGTGCAGGCGGCTGTGCGAGGACAGCAGACCGAACGCGACCCACCGCTTGAACAGCGCGGCCGACGGCGTGCCCTCGAACCCACCGATGTCGTGGCTCCAGAAGCCGAACCCGCTCACGCCGAGGGACAGGCCGCCGCGCAGCGACTCGGCCATGGCCGACCAGGTCGACTCGCAGTCCCCGCCCCAGTGCACCGGGAACTCCTGGCCACCGGCCGTCGCCGACCGCGCGAACACCACCGCGTCGCCACGGCCGCGGCTCGCCTCCAGCGCCTCGAAGACCGTGCGGTTGTAGAGCAGCGAGTAGTAGTTGTGCATGCGCTGCGGGTCGGAGCCGTCGTGCCAGACGACGTCGGTGGGGATGCGCTCGCCGAAGTCCGTCTTGACGCAGTCGACGCCCAGGTCCACCAGCGCCGTGACCTTGGCCGCGTACCACTGCCGCGCGGCCGGGTTGGTGAAGTCGACCAGGCCCATGCCGGCCACCCACTGGTCCCACTGCCACACGTCGCCGTCGGCCCGCCGCACCAGGTAGCCGGCCTCGGCGGCCTCGGCGAAGAGCGGCGACGTCTGACCCAGGTACGGGTTGATCCAGACGCTCACGTGCAGCCCGCGCTCCTTGAGGCGGGCGAGCATCGCCGGGGGGTCGGGGAACGCGACCGGGTCCCACTCGAAGTCGCACCAGTGCAGCGCGCGCATCCAGTAGCAGTCGAAGTGCAGGACGCTCAGCGGCAGGTCGCGGTCCGCCATCTCCTGGACGAACCCGGTGACGGTGGCCTCGTCGTAGTCGGTCGTGAACGACGTCGAGAGCCACAGACCGAAGGACCATGGCGGCGGCAGCGCGGGGCGACCGGTCAGGGCCGTGTAGCGCCGCAGGATCTCCTTGGGGCTCGGGCCGTGGATGACGTAGTACTCGAGCTCCTGGCCCGGGACCGAGAAGCCCACCCTGGAGACCACCTCGGACGCCACCTCGAAGGAGACCTTGTCCGGTGAGGCGACGAAGACGCCGTACCCCGCGTCCGTCAGGTAGAACGGCACCGACTTGTACGCCTGCTCGCTCGCCGTGCCACCGTCCTCGTTCCAGGTCTCGACGACCTGACCGTTCTTGACGAACGGTGTGAAGCGCTCGCCGAACCCGTAGACGTTCTGCCCGACGCCGAGGGCAAGGCGCTCGATCATCAGGTGCTCGCCGTCGTCCGTCAGCACGGCGCCCAGGCACTTGCCGGCGCTACCGGTCAGCTCACGGCCGTCGGCCTCGAAGGTCAGCGACCACGGGTCGCCGAGGGAGACCCGGGCGGTCAGCGCGCCGGACGTGAGGGTTACCTGCTCGCCGTCCTCGGCGATCTCGACGACGGTCTGCGGATCTCTCGCGATCTCGAAGCCGGGGGTTCGAGGTCGGGCGCCGGCCAGGTGGGTGACCTTGACGCCGATCACGTCGGGAGCGGGCGACGAGAGCTCGACGGTGATCGTCGGGGTGCTGAGCTCGGCGCCGCGGTGCTCGTTCCTCCGCGTGAGCGTCGTGACCGTGAGCGTGCCCTGGGTCGCGGTGGTGTGATGCACGACGACGGGGTGCAGCGTCGTCATGCCCTTGCGGATGAGCCAGTAGCCGTCGTTGACCTTCATGGACCTGATCGAACCGCATCGCGGGCCCGGTTCGGCGGACATCGGTGCCGGGCAACCCATCTGTCCCGGTATCGCGCCCCTGACGGCCCGGACGTGCCAACCTGGGGGCGTGGTCAGTCCGTCGGTGACGCTCGCAGTCGTGCTCGTGGCACTCGTCGCGCTGGCGGTCGGTGCCGTGGCGGTCGCCGGTCTGCCGTTGCGCACGGCAGTGCTCACCGCCGCCGGACGCGCCACCGTGCAGCTCGCCGTCGTCTCGGCCCTGCTCGTGGTCGTCCTGGACTCGATCGCCTGGACCCTGGTGTACGTGGCCGGGATGTTCGTGGTGGCGTCGGCGACGTCGACCCGACGGCTCGGGCTGCCCCTGCGCCGGCCGTGGGCCGCCGTCCCGATCGCGGCCGGTGCCGTGCCCGTCGTCGGGCTGATCCTCGCCTCAGGCACCGTGCCGTGGGCACCGGCGAGCATCCTGCCGATCGCCGGCATCGTCCTGGGCGGGTCGATGACGGCCACCTCCCTCGCGGGCCGGCGGATGGCGGACACGCTCGACGACCGGGTGGGCGAGTACGAGGCCGCGCTGACGCTCGGCTTCCTGCCCGGTGAGGCGGCCCTCGAGGTCGCGCGCGAGTCGGCCGGCCTCGCGCTCGTCCCCGCTCTCGATCAGACCAGGACCGTCGGCCTCGTCACGCTGCCGGGGGCGTTCGTCGGCGTCCTGCTGGGTGGCGGGACCGCTGCCGAGGCAGGTGCGGCCCAGCTGCTGGTCCTCATCGGGCTGCTCGCCGCCGAGAGCATCGCCGTCCTGGTGACCGTGCGGCTGGTCGCCGCGCGACGGCTGGTGCGCGACAGGGTGCTGGCGCGGCTCGCCGTCTGACGGGTCCGGGCCTGCGGCTCACCCGTGCGTGCCGGTGCCGGCGGGATCGCGACGGTCCGGGTCGCCCGTCGCCGCGCCGCCCGCCTCGGGGACGTGGTGCGGGTGACGGCGCTCGAGCTTCGCGCCCTCGACGTCGACGTCGGGCAGGAGCCGGTCGAGCCAGCGGGGAAGCCACCACGCCGCGTCGCCCACCAGGTGCATGAACCCGGGGACGACGAGCATCCGCACCACGAAGGCGTCGAGGAGGACCCCGAGCGCGAGCGAGAAGCCGACCGGTCGGATCATCGCGCTGTGGGCGAAGACGAAGCCGCCGAACACCGAAGCCATGATGATCGCGGCGGCCGTGACGACGGCACGGCCGGCGTGGACCCCCTGGGCCACCGCGAGCCGGGCCGGGACGCCGTGCACATAGGACTCCCGCATGCCCGAGCCGATGAAGAGCATGTAGTCCATGGCGAGGCCGAACAGGATGCCGACCAGCAGCGTCGGCAGGAAGCTGAGGACCGGGCCGGGGTTGTCGACGCCGAAGACCGCACCGAACCAGCCCCACTGGTAGATGGCCACCACACCGCCGAGCGCGGCGAAGTAGGACAGGACGAAGCCGGCCGTCGCGATGGCCGGGACGAGGAGCGACCGGAAGACGATCACCAGGATCAGCAGCGACAGGCCCACGACGACACCCAGGTAGGCCGGGAGCACATCGGCGAGCCGGTCCGAGATGTCGATGTTGCCGCTGGCCTGGCCGGCGACGCCGAGCGTGATCCCGCCGTCGAGCGGGGAGAGCTCGCGCAGCGTCGTGACCAGGAGCTCGGTCGACTCGGTCGTCGGGCCTTCGGCGGGCACCACCTGGAAGGCGGCGACCGTCCGGTCCTCGGACGTGGCCACGGGCACGACCGCCAGGACGTCGTCCTGCGCGAAGAGCTGTTCGGCGACCTGGACCTGGTAGGCGAGGGACTCGGCCTCGGTGGGCGACCCGGGAAGGTCCGCCACCACCAGGAGCGGGCCGGTCTGACCTGCTCCGAACTGCTCGGACACCGTGGTGTAGGCGCGGTACTGGGTCGTGTCCTGCGCCTCGGACGAGCCGTCGGGCAGACCGAGCCGCAGGTCCACGGCCGGCAGCGCGACGAGGACCAACCCGGCGACACCGCCGAGGACGCGCACGACCGCCCCCGTCGTCGACATCCGTCGACCGGGCACGGTGGGCACGGCCGACGCCGTCGCGGCATCGGCCTGCTGCGCGACGAGGGCCGCCCGCTCGCGGCGGGAGAGGATGCGCGTCCCGGCCAGCGAGAGCAGCGCGGGCGTCAGGGTCACCGCGATCAGCACCGCGATCGCCACGCACATCGCTCCCACCGTGCCCATCAGCGCCAGGAAGGGGATGCCCGTGACGTTGAGCGCGAGCAGGGCGATGAGCACCGTGGTGCCGGCGAAGACCACGGCGTTGCCCGAGGTCCCGTTGGCGAGCCCGATCGACTCGTCGACGTCGTAGCCGTGCTTCAGCTGGCGTCGGTGCCGGTTGACGATGAACAGGGCGTAGTCGATCCCGACGGCGAGCCCGAGCATGATGCCCAGGACGGGTGTCATCGATGCCATCTCGACCACGCCGGACAACGACATCGCCCCGAGGGCGCCGATCGCGACGCCGATCAGGGCGGTCAGGATGGGCAGGCCCGCACCGACCAACGTGCCGAGCATGATCACGAGCACGAGGCCGGCCGCGACCAGGCCCAGCGCCTCCGCGACGCCGAACACCTCGGGCACGCCGCTGGCGACGTCCGACGAGAAGTCGACGACCACACCGGGGATCGGGGCCTCGAAGGTCGCCATGAGGGCGTCCCTCGTCTCCTGCGCGACGTCGAAAGACGTCTCGGTGAACATGGCGATGGCGAGGGCCGTGCTGCCGTCCGCCGACACGGTGCGGACCTCGGCGGACATCTCCATCAGTGCCGCCGCGAGCCTCAGCTGCTCCGCGCCCGCCTCGAGCTCCACCGCGCCGGCCTCGAGTGCCGCCTGCTGCTGGTCGAGCTCTGGTGCAGCCTGCTCCAGCACGCCCGCGGCCTCGGCCTGCGCCCGGGCGGCGTCGAGCTGCTCCCTGCCCTGCGCGAGCTCCGCGCGTCCCTGCTCGAGCTGCGCGAGACCACCGTCGACCTGCTGCTGCTGCTCAGCGCGCTGGGCCCGGGTCGCGAACGGGTCGACGACCGTCTCGACCCCGTCGATGCCGGACGCCTCGGCGACCCGGTCGCTGATCGTCGCGCTCTGCACCGCGGTGAAGGGGGTGCCGTCCGCCGTGCGGAGAACCACCGTCCCGGTGCCTCCGGCGACCGCCGGAAGGTCAGCCTGCAGCCGGTCGGTCACCTCCCCGGTCGGGGTGCCCGGGATCGAGAAGCTGTTCGCCAGGGTGCCCCCGGCGACGGCGAAGGCCACGCCGGCTGCCGCGAGGAGGGCGAGCCACACAGCGATGACCGTGCGAGCACGGCGCGCAGCCAGGAGGCCGAGCCGGAAGAGGATCTCTGCCATGGTTCCATTCCAGAGTCGTGAGGTACGGGTGTCGGAGAAGACGTCACAGGTCGTGCGCCGGGGTGCCGTAACCGCCTCGGACGGTCTCGACGAGCCGGTCCACCAAGCCGGCCCACACGTGCCGCGCCGGCTCGTCGTCGGCGGCTCCGGTGAGGGCGAACCAGTGCCCGTACAGCATCATCAGCCCGGACATGAGCGAGTTGACCAGGAGCTGCACGTCCAGGAGGTCGGCGTCCGGATGACGTGCCGCCATCGCGGCGGAGAAGCGCTCGCTCACGTCGTGGAAGCTGCGCAGCAGGAGGGCCGCACGCCAGGGTGACTGCTCGTCGGGGTTGCCGAGGGTGCGGGTCAGGTACGCCATCGGCGTCACGAGATCGGTGGTCCGCAGTGCGTGCGCGACCTCGTCGAACATCGACGACGCCGACCCCTGCGCGGCCGGGGCGGCGGACACCTGGGCGACGAAGCTGTCCACCACGCCGCCGAGCACGTCGGCACAGACGGCGGCGACGATGTCGTCCACCGACGCGAAGTGGTTGAAGACAGTACGTCTGGCGACGTCCGCCCGGGTTGCCAGGTCGTCGACCGTGAAGCCGACGCCCTCCTGCTCCGCCATGAACGATGCCGCGGCGTCGACGATCGCCCGCCGGTGGCGCTGCTTGAGCGCCGCACGGCGGTCCGGCGCGGGGATGTCGGGGCTCACCTGAATACACTAAGTGCAACGCTGCACCATGTGCAATCTCGGTGCCCGCCACGGACGCACGGCGCCGATGGGGCCACGGAGGCGCACCCCCACGCTCGGCGCCCGGTCAGCCCCGGGCCACCGCCGCGATGAACCCGCCGACGAAGGTGTCGCCCAGCCCGATCGTCGTCGGGCGCTCGACGTCCACCACGAAGGCCGGGACGCAGCAGACCGCGCTGCCCATCGCCTCCTCGATGCGGGTCGCGAACTCGGCACCACCCGGGTTCAGCGGGAGCCGGCTCACCTCGTCGTACTCCCTCTCGGTGAAACGGTCCCCATGCATGTAACGCGTGCTGGCCATCGTGATCCCGCCGCGCAGGTTCGCCTCATTGGCCCGAGCACGTTCTCCCAGCGCGAGCGACCAGTACTTGGTGTGGACGACGAGCGTCTCGGCCGGGATCACCCGGCGCAGCTCGTCGAGCGCCCGCTGCATCTCGCGCGGATCCAGCAGGTCCAGCGGACGACCGACGTACGACTGCAGCTCCTCCTCGTTCATGCTGTACACGTCGACCAGCCCGACCAGCGCGTCGCGCACGCGCAGGCTCAGCGACGGTACGTGGTAGCCCGCGTCCTCGTAGATGACGACGGCCTTCGGCGGCAGGTGCCGCATGTGGCCCAGCAGGGTCGCCAGCCTTCGGTCGAGCACCGCCGCGTCCTGGATGCAGTTGAAGCCCGAGATCAGGAAGACCTCAGCCCTGTCAAGCGCCGCGCCGAGCTCGTCGCTGAGCACCAGCTCCCGGTTCGGCGGGTCGTTCGTCAGGATCACCCGATTCGGGTGCGGTGAGCGCAGGTCGATGTCTCCGGCCCGGATGCGGACGCCCTGCCCGAACTGGACGATCAGGTGCGGATCGGTCGAGTCCCGCGTCGCGCTGCAGATGTACGAGCAGCCCTGCGGCAGCAACCTGCGGACGTGGTCGTCGATGCTGACCAGGTGGATCGTGGACGTGATACCCAGCGCGCGCATCGCCAGCGCGGCACGGACGGGTGTCCCCCCCAGCGTGATCCGGGTGTCGAACCGCCCGGCGAACGCCTCGACGATGTCGGAGGAGGCGACGAACCGCTCTCCTCCGACACCGTCCCGCACGAAGGCCAGCACGGAGACGACCAGGTCCCGCTCGCTGTCGATCGCGATCGCGGTCGTCAGCTCGGCGGCACTGATGGCGTACGCCGCGACGAGCGACTCGACGACCGCCGAGTCCCAGACGATCTCGTAGTCGACCGTGCCACCCAGGCCGAGCACCAGCGTGTCGCTCATGGGAGATGGTCCCGCTCAGTAGAGCGAGGCCTTGCCGGCCGCCTGGAAGAGATCGATCTTCTGCGCCGCGGTGACCTTCATCGCCGCGATGCAGGGCGGCTGGATCGTGTTCGGCTCACGCAGGCCCAGATCGGCCAGGACCTCACGCATCTTGTCGTGGTAAGCCACCTTGATGTCACTCGAGATGTTGATCTTGTTTACGCCCAGCGTGACCGACTCACCGATCTCGGCGTCCGGGTTGTTCGAGCCACCGTGCAGCACCAGCGGCACGCCGACCTTGCTCTTGATGCGCCGCAGGAGGTCGAGCTTGAGCTCGGCCTTCATCCCCGGGGGGTAGATGCCGTGGCACGTCCCGATGGCGATGGCGAGGCTGTCGACACCGGTCGCAGCGACGAACGTCACCGCGTCCTCGGGATCGGTGTAGATGATCGTGGCCGTGCCGTCCTCCGCCTCGTTGTCCGTCTTGCCGATGGTTCCGAGCTCACCCTCGACCGACAGACCCACCGCGTGTGCGGCGTCGACAACGCGCTTCGTGATGGCGACGTTCTCGTCGAACGGCAGGATCGAGCCGTCGATCATCACGGACGTGAACCCGCTCTTGACGGCCAGCAGCACCTGCTCGTAGGTCGCGCCATGGTCCAGGTGGACGGTCACCGGCACCGAGGAACGGTGCGCGCGGGCGATGATCGACGGCAACATGTCGACGCCGATGTGGCTGAGCTCATCGGGGTGGATCGCGATGATCACCGGCGCCTGCTTCTCCTCGCTGATCTCGAAGATGCCGTTGAGCATCGCGTGGTCGCTGACATTGAAGGCCGGGACGGCGAAGTTGTTCGCGTTCGCCACGGCGAGAAGGTCCTTGCCATTCATCAACATCTCGGGGTTTCTCCTTGGTTGGTTGACGTGCTCCGGAATATCCTGCGGCCTAGCCCTTGACCGAGCCACCGGTAAGGCCGCCGATGAAGTACCGCTGGAAGAAGAGGAAGAGCAGGAGCACGGGAATACACCCGAGAATGCTCATCGCCATCATCTCGTTCCACTCGTACGAGTGCTGGCCCATGAGCAGCTGGATACCGATCGGGACGGTCCGCATGTCTTCTGTCCGCGTCAGGGTCAGGGCGAACAGATACTCGTTCCAGGCGATCATGAAGGTGTAGATGCCGACCGAGACGATCCCTGGCACCGCGATCGGGACCAGAACGCGCCGCAGTGCGGTGAGCGCATTTCCGCCGTCCAGCTTGACGGCCTCGTCGAGCTCTCTGGGCAGGGTGTTGAAATAGCCGGTCATCATGATGATCGCGTACGGGAGGGTGAACACCATGTACGTCAGGATCAGGCCCTGATAGGTGTTGTAGAGCCGCAGGGTGACCATGAGACCGAAGTACGGGATGAGCAGCGTGATCGGCGGCACGGCCTGCACGCTCACGATGATCATGTTGAGCGGGTGCTTGTGCCGGAACTCGTAGCGGCTGAAGGCGTACGCGGCCAGGATCGCGACGATGAGGGTCAGTGCGGTGACCGAGAGCGACACCACATAGCTGTTGATGAAGAACCGCACCTTGACCGGATCGGTCAGGATCGTCGCATAGGCGTCGAACGAGAAGCTCTCGGTGATGATCCTCGGTGGGTACTCGAAGATCTCCGTGTTGGACTTGAAGGAGCTCACGAGCATCCAGAAGACGGGGAACCCGGCGAAGACGGCCCCGACGACCAGCGCGACGACGACGCCGAGCTTCTGTGCAGCACGCTTCTGCGCCCTGGTGTTCGACATGTCAGTCCCGCGCCTTCTGGTGCCTGACGTAGAAGAACGCCAGGACCATGGAGAAGAGGAGGATGAGGACCGCACTGGCCGAGGCCGCCGAGAACTCGTACCTGCTGAAGGCCAGCTTGTAGGTGTACGTGCTCAACATCTCGGTGACGTTGATCGGTCCGCCACCGGTGGTCATCCAGATGAGGGCGAACTGCTGGGTGGTCCAGATGATGTCGAGCATCGCCATCGAGATGATGATCGGCTTGAGCTGCGGGAGCGTGACGTTGAGGAACTGCTGGAACCCGCTCGCGCCGTCCATCGTGGCGGCCTCGTAGAGGTCACGGGGTATTCCCTGCAGGCCGGCCAGGAGGCTGACCATGTAGAACGGGTACCCGGCCCAGATGTTGATGAACGTGACCGCATACAGCGCGGTCTCGCGCGTCGCGAGCCACTCGACCCCGTTGTCCGTGAGACCGATGCTGATCAGGAGGTAGTTGAGGATGCCGTTGGGGTTGAGGAGCATCCGCCACAGGACCGCGATGATCGCCACCGTGAACAGCCACGGCAGGACGTACACGGTCCGGAACAGGGCCTTGGTCCGCGTGCTCAGCAGGCTCGTGTTCAGCAGCATCGCGAACATGAGGCCCAGAACGAGGTGGGCGACCACGCTGACGACGGTGAAGAAGGAGGTGTTGCGGATGGCGGTGTAGAACACCCGGTCCGTGAGGATCTCGCGGTAGTTGGCGAGCCCCACGAAATGCGGATCCTTGATCATGATGACGTTGTCCATGACCGAGTAGCCGATCACCATGACGATCGGCACCAGCATCAGGACGAACATCAGGAGTGCCGTCGGGGAGACGAACGCGTAGGGCGGGAGCTTCCGCCTGAGCGACGACCACGGCGTCCTGCTCCGCGCCTGCGGCTCGATCCGCACGTCGCGATCGACGAGTGCACGTGTCACAGCGCAAGCCTCCTGGGTGGTCGGCCGCGCCACGGGACCTGCCGTGGCGCGGCCTTGGTGAACCGCGATCGGTCTAGAACTCGGCCATCCAGGCGTCCTGGGACGCCTGCAGCATCTCCTCGACGGTCTGGTCGCCTTCCAGCATCAGCTGGAACTGCTCGTCGAACAGGCGCATCAGCTGCTCAGCCACCGGCAGGCCGGTGAACTCGTTCGCCGGGTAGCCGCTCGTGTAGATGTCGAACGCGGCGGCGAAGAGCTCGTCGCTCTCGACGAAGTCGGGCACCGCGGTGGTGTTGCCCGGGAAGGCGAAGGCGACCGACGCAAGCTCCGCGTTGGTTGTCTCGCTCATGAGGAAGTCCACCAGCTTCCAGGCCTCGGCCGGGTGCTCGGAGTTCTCGGCGACGCCGATGCCCCACGAGGCGTACGGGATACCCCGCTCGCCGGTGAACCCGTCCTCGGCGGGAAGCGCCGAGATGCTGAAGTTGAGATCCGGGTTGCTCTCCCGGATCAGGTTGATGTGCGCGAGCGAGTCGATCATCATGCCGACGCGGCCGTTGGTGAACTCCTCGACCTTGTCCTGCTCCTTCATGGTCAGGGCCCCCGGCGCGACGACCCCGGCGTCCCACAGGCCCTTGAGGTACTCCATGGCCTTGGTCACGTCGTCGTTCGTCAGGTCGGGCTGCCCGTCCGCGAGCATGCTGCCGCCCGACGCCCAGACCCACGACATCACGTCGTTCTGGATGCCGTTCGGCGCCTCGAGCGACAGTGGCATGACCCAGCCCGACGTGTTGTCACCCAGGCCGCCGATGGCCGCGGCCGCGGCCGCGAACTCCGTACGGTTGGTCGGCGGTGCCGCGATGCCGGCCTGAGCCAGGAGGTCGTCGTTCGTGAACATCGGGTAGACGAAGTTCACGACGGGGATCATGTACGTGGCGCCGTCGATCTGGATCTGGCTGGCCAGCTGGCTCTCGTCGTAGCCTGCGTCGGCCATCAGCGCCGAGAGGTCCGCGAGCGCGCCCTGCTTCGTGAAGTCGCTGACCCAAGCGCCGTCCAGGCCGACGACGTCCGACATGGTGCCCGCAGCGGCACCGGCCACGACCTGCTCCTTCGTCGAGGCGTAGGGCCCGCTGAGCAGCTCCACCGTGATGCCCGGGTTCTCGGCCTCGAAGGTGTCCATCAACCCGCGGAGCGCGCCGTCGGGCAGCTCCGGCTCCCACCACTGGGCGAACTCCAGGGTGACCTCTTCACCTGCTGTTGCTTCTCCGCCTGTCGTCGCGTCCGGCGTCGTGGCCTCCGGGGTGGAGCCACTGCAGCCGGCGACCAGCGCCAGGGCCGTCGCCGCGCCAAGGAAGGGCAGAACTCGCCGTGCGAGGTGAGCTTCGTTGCTCATGATTCTCCTATCGGTGTCGTGCAGTATCTCGCGGCTCTTTGCGGCTTGATGCACGTATCTGCATGCTAGGGCGGCGATCCGTGAGCCGTCAAGAACGGGCAGATGCCGTAACCATCCTGTGATCTGGACCGGTCCACCCGGTCGAGACGGCACTCTGGCCCCCAGGGGCAAGCCCGCCGTGCGCCTTGTTGCGGTTGTGTGCCGCGTCGGTCGCAGACGCCGATCTCCAGACGTGCGCACGCCCGCCGTCGGACGTGGTCGCTACTGGGCGGCGCCGGGCTCGACACGGCCTGCGCCGAAGGCGAGCACCCTCAGGTCGTCGGACCCCTCCAGGACCAGCGGCCCGGCTGCCGCCGGCACCGCGAAGGTGCCACCCCTGCCCACCGCGACGACCGGCGAGTGCCTGGACGTGGCGGGCACGAGGACGCCGGTGCCGGCGATGACCACGAGCGTCCGGTACTCCGCGGGGAGGGTCGAGCCCGCGCCGAGGACCGTCGCCGAGAAGTACTCGCGCGACTCCTCCGGCAGCAGGTCCGCGCCGACCGGGGACTCCAGCGCGCCGCGCCGGACGAGCGCTTCCGCGTCCGTGCGGGACATCCCGTGCAGGTCGACGCAACCGAGGGCCGCGGCACGCTCGACCCCGAGGAACGCACCCGAGCTGTCGGCGAAGAAGCCCGTCCACTCCAGGAGGACCGACAGGTCCGCCGCCTGCTGGACCTCGACCAGGAAGATGTCCTGGCCGATCGCGTGCACCGTGCCCGGCGGCACGTACACGCTGTCCCCGGCCGCGACGTCGAGGGCGTGCATCGCGCCTAGCATCGCCGCGACGTCCTGCTCGTCGACCCACCGGGTGAGCTCGTCGTCCCCGACGGCGCGGGTCCAGCCCAGGTGGACGACACCGGACGTCGGCGCCTCGATCACGAACCACGCCTCGGCCTTGCCCTGCGGCCAGACGCCCAAGGTCCGTGCGTACGCGTCGTCCGGGTGAACATGGATAGGCAGCCGCTGGCCGGCGTCGAGCAGCTTGACCAAGGGGACCGCGAGCTCGGGCGTCGGACGGTCGATCGGCCCCAGCCAGTACGCCGGATCGGCACGCACCGCATCCCGCAGGAACCGGCCGGTGACGAGCGTGGTCAGGCCGGCCGTCTCCTCGCCCAGGCGGGTCACCGTGGAGGCCACCCAGTCCTCGGGACGCTCGTCGACGTCCGGGGTCCCACCACGGAACAGCGCGATCCGGCCGGCTCCCCGGTAGAAGGTCGGTGGCGCGTTCGCCGTGAGCGCGACCGCTCTCGCACCGAGGATGCCCTCCTGCAGGCTCCGGTCCACGCTGACCTCCGATGGGGCGGTGCAGGGCATCACGACATCGGCTCTGCACTCTTCCGCGGTTTCATGCTGTCTCCTCGGACGCTAGACGGCGGACCTGCGGCGGTCAAGCACACCGACTGCACAGAACAGCACAACAGGGCATATGCTGTGCAGCACACTGCTCCACGACCGGCGACGAGGGCACGCCACCAAAGGGGGAGACATGGCCGCCACGAAACGTCCGCCGCGCCTACCTGCCCGGCGCAAGGACGAGCTGGTCACCTACGTCGACAAGGTCGGCGAGGTCACCGTCAGCGAGCTGTCCGAGCACTTCGACGTGTCGGTCGACACCGCGCGGCGGGACCTGGACGAGCTTGCGGCGGCGGGCCTGCTCAAGCGCACCCACGGCGGCGCGGTGCGGATCACCACCCTCACGCGATCGGAGACCCCGTTCCCGGACCGGATGCGGGTCCATGGTGCGGCCAAGCGACGGATCGGCCGGCTCGCCGCGTCACTCATCGAGGACGGGCAGACGATCCTGCTCAACGGGGGCACCACGACGCTCGCTGTCCTGCCCCACCTCGCCGTCCGCCGCAACCTCACCGTGGTGACCAACAACCTCGTCGCACCCAGCGAGATGCCGCGGGAGTGCGCCCGCGACGTCTACCTGCTGGGCGGGAACGTCCGGGTCGGCTCCCAGGTCACCGTGGGTCCCGTGGAGTTCCCGGGGACGGACGGCAGCCACTCCCACCGGATCCAGGCCGACATCGCCCTGATCAGCGTCGGCGGGGTCGCCGAGGAGATGGGGTACTCGACGAGCAACCTGCACGAGGCCCGGATGATGCTCGAGATGATGCAGTCCGCGCGGGTCGTCGTCGTGCTGGCGGACAGCTCGAAGTTCGACCGGAGCATCTTCGCCCAGGTGGCTGAGCTCTCCGCAGCCGACATCCTCGTCACGGACGCGCCGGTCTCCGAGCCCATGGCCGAGGCCCTCGCTGCTGCTCAGGTCAAGGTCATGGTGGCCTGGGAGAACTCCGGTGATGCGCTGTGAGGCGATCGAGCACGACGTCCGGGGCGCTCGAGGACGAGCCGACCGTCGTCCTGCGGTTCGGCGCTGCGACGGCCGAGGTCGCACTCCTGGGGGCCACGGTGCTGAGCTGGTTTGTCGACCTCGGCGACGGCCCCGTCGACCTCCTCGACGGCTACCGGACCGCCGAGGAGCTACGGTCCCAGCGCGGGATACGGAACGGCATCATGGCCCCGTTCGGCGACCGGATCGACGACGGCAGATACTCCTTCGAGGGCGTGGAGCACGACCTTCTCCCGGGACAGGCGACCCGCGTCGTCTACCACGGCATGGTCAGGTCGATGCCGTTCGCCCTCGAGGACGTCACCGACGGGGCCGACGCCGTCTCGGCCACGTTCGTCTGCCGGGGCCTGTCGGCCGAGCCGCAGCCGGGATACCCGTTCCTGGTGGACGTCCAGGTCACCTACCGGCTCGGCACCGCCTCGCTCGGGGTCGAGATCGTCGGGCACAACACGGGAGCGACGCCGGCGCCGTTCGCCGTCGGCTGGCACCCGTACTTCCGCCTGCCGGGCGCGGCCACCATCGCGGGGCTCGACCTCCTGGTCCCCTCCACCGTTCGTGTCGAGACGGATCCGGCTCTCATCCCGCTGCCCGGCCGGGCGGCGTACTACCGCATCGACCCAGCGGCAGCACGCTGGACGCCGATCGGAGAAGCGGTCCTCGACGTCGGATTCCTCGCGGGCGGCGACCATGCCGAGCCGACCGTCCTGAGGGATCGCGCGAGCGGGATCCGGTTGTCCCTCACACAGGACACCGGCCTCGTCCACCTGTTCACCGGGGACACGCTCGATCGTGACCGGCGCGCCTCGATCGCCATCGAGCCGGTGGTGTCGATGACGGATGCCTTCAACCGGCCGGACTGCGCGACGGCCATCCGCCTCGAGCCCGGCGAACGCCGCGCTTTCCGTGCGACGGTGGATGTCTCCCGCCTCGCGCACACCGGTGCCGTCGACACCGGTACCGCCGACTGAACCGTTCGTCCACTGATGTGAAGGGGAGCCGCCGTGGCGAACCGACTGGCGGCCAGCACCAGCCCTTACCTGCAGCAGCACGCGGGCAACCCGGTCGACTGGTACGAGTGGGGTGACGAGGCGTTCGCCGAGGCGCGGCGCCGCGACGTCCCGCTCCTCATCTCGGTCGGGTACGCGGCCTGCCACTGGTGCCACGTCATGGCGCACGAGTCGTTCGAGGACGAGGCGACCGCAGCGCAGCTGAACGCAGGCTTCGTCGCGGTCAAGGTGGACCGCGAGGAACGCCCGGACGTCGACGCCGTCTACATGGCGGCGACCCAGGCGACGACCGGCAGCGGCGGGTGGCCGATGACCGTCTTCGCGACCCTGGACGGCGCGCCCTTCCACTGCGGGACGTACTACCCGCCACGACCCGTGCACGGTCTGCCGTCGTTCCGTCAGGTGCTCGCTGTGGTGAGCGAGTCGTGGAGCGAGCGGCGTGCCGACGTCCTGGCGCACGCCGACGCGATCGGCTCGGCGCTGGCGGGCGCGGGCCCGCCGTCCGGGCTGCCGCACCGCGACGCCGCCGGTTCGCAGGCCTTCGCCGCGACGGCGGAGCAGGCTGTGGTCCAGCTCGCCCGGACCTTCGACGCCACCCACGGCGGGTTCGGGCGGGCCCCCAAGTTCCCGCCGTCGATGGTGCTGGAGTGGCTGCTGCGCCACGACGCGCGGACCGGGTCGGCGCAGGCCGCCACGATGGCGGAGCGCACCCTCGAGGGGATGGCCCGGGGCGGTGTCTACGACCAGCTGGCCGGAGGGTTCGCGCGGTACTCGGTGGACGAGCGCTGGGGCGTGCCGCACTTCGAGAAGATGCTCTACGACAATGCCCTGCTGCTGCGGGTCTACGCCCACTGGTGGCGCGCGTCCGGATCGCTGCTGGCGCGCCGCGTCGTCACCGAGACCGCTGAGTGGCTCGTCGGTGAGCTCCGCACGGCGGAAGGCGGCTTCGCCTCGGCCCTGGACGCGGACAGCCTCGACCACCACGGGGTGACCAGGGAGGGCGCCTACTACGTGTGGACGGCGGCCGAGCTCCTCACCGCCCTCGGGCCCGACGACGCCGCCTGGGCGGCGCGGGTGTGGACCGTCACGGCCGAGGGGACCCTCGAGAACGGGGCGTCCGTCCTGCAGCTGCGCACCGAACCCGGCGACGCCGACCGGTACGCGTCGGTCCGGGCGCGGCTGGCTGCGGCCCGCGAGCGCCGTGCGCGCCCCGCGCGGGACGACAAGATCGTGGCGGCCTGGAACGGCCTGGCCGTCGCCGCGCTCGCCGACGCCGGGAGCCTGTTCGACCGACCGGACTGGGTCGGCGCGGCTGCCGAGGCGGCCGACCTGCTCCTCGCGGTGCACGTGGTCGAGGGCACCGGCACCACCGCTCGTGGTGCCGGTCCGGTCCGGCTCGCGCGGACCTCGCGGGACGGCGTCGCCGGCTCCGCGCCGGCCGTTCTCGAGGACTACGCGGACGTCGCCGAGGGGCTGCTGGCCCTCTACCAGGCGACCGGTGCCGACCGTTGGGTCACCTGGGCGGGCCGGCTGCTCGACGAGGTGCTGCGCCGCTTCCCCGACGGTTCCGGCGGGTTCTTCGACACTGCACAGGACCAGACCGACCCGGCGATCGCGCGGATCGGACGTCCCCGTGACCCGGCCGACGGTCCCCACCCGTCCGGGCAGGCCGCGGCGGCCGGCGCGCTGCTCACCTACGCGGCGCTGACCGGCTCGCACCCCCACCGGGAGGCTGCCGGCCGGGCGCTCACCGAGCCGTTGCTCATCTCGGCCCACCACCCGCGGGCCGCCGGGTGGGCCCTGGCCGTGGCCGAGGCCCTCATCGACGGCCCGCGCGAGATCGCCGTCGTCGGGCCGGCCGAGGACCCCGCCACGGCAGCCCTGTGCGCGACGGCGCGCCACGCCCGCGCCCCCGGCGCCGTGCTCGCGGTCACCGACCCGCGACCGGCCGCGGCGGAGACGGTGCCGGTCCAGCCGACACGTCACGACGCGGCGGCCTACGCCGGGCCGGTGGCCCTGCTCCGGGACCGGCCGATGGTGCACGGGCGCCCGACGGCCTACGTGTGCCGCGGGTTCGCGTGCGACCGGCCGACGACCGACCCGGTCGAGCTCGCCGCCCAGCTGACGTCCTAGCCCCCACGGCCGCCGAGGCCGTCGGATCTCACAGGCCGGTGCGTCGGACCGTGCGGCGACCGTTCCGTGGAGGTAACACCGCGGCTCCTGTGTCCGTAACACCGCGTCCGTAGCGTCGTCTGCACAGTCCGGCTCCGGTCGGCTGCTCGCCCGGCACCACACCCGCCCGAGCAGGAGGCATCACGATGACCGCACCGACGACCTTGACTCCCGCCGCCCCCGGCAGCGCACCGACCGCCACCTCCGCGACCACGACCCGGCCCGGGGGCGCCCCGGCCCGTGGTCGCTGGATCGACCACTGGGACCCTGAGGACGCCACCTTCTGGAAGGGGGGTGGGCAGCGCATCGCCCGGCGCAACCTCTACCCGTCGATCTTCGCCGAGTTCCTCGGCTTCGCGGTGTGGGCATCGTGGAGCATCGTCGTGCCGCAGCTCGCGACCGTCGGCTTCGTGCTGAGCGTCGACCAGATGTTCTGGCTCGTGGCCGTGCCGAGCCTCGTTGGCGCGACACTTCGCATCCCGTACACGTTCGCGGTCCCCCGGTTCGGCGGTCGCAACTGGACGATCGTCTCGGCGCTGCTGCTCCTGCTCCCGGCGAGTGCGCTGGCCTACGTGGTGTCGCGCCCCGAGACGCCCTTCTGGACCCTCATGGTCGTCGCGGCCCTGGCCGGCCTCGGCGGCGGCAACTTCGCCTCGTCGATGGCGAACATCTCGTTCTTCTACCCGGAGAAGGAGAAGGGCAAGGCGCTCGGCCTCAACGCTGCGGGTGGCAACATCGGCACTGCCGCCGTCCAGTTCGCGGTCCCCTTGGTCATCGTCACGGCCGCGGGCCTGTCCCTGGAGCGTGCGGGGCTCATGTTCATCCCGCTGATCCTGCTCGCAGCCGTCCTCGCCTGGCGCAGGATGGACAACCTCACCGGCGCCAAGGCCGACTACAAGGCGTTCGGTGCGGCCGTGCACAACCGGCACACCTGGATCATCTCGTTCCTGTACATCGGCACCTTCGGATCGTTCATCGGCTACGCAGGTGCCTTCCCGACGCTGCTCAAGGGCCAGTTCCCCGAGGTCGTCATGAATCTGGCCTTCCTCGGTGCCCTGGTCGGCTCGCTGGCCCGCCCCGCGGGCGGCATCCTCGCCGACAGGTGGGGCGGTGCGCGCGTGACGATCGCCTCGTTCGCTGTCATGGCTGCCGGTGCCGCCGGCGCCGTCTTCGCACTCCGGGCCCACCACTTCGGGCTGTTCCTGACCGCCTTCCTGATCCTCTTCGTCGCCACGGGAGCCGGCAACGGTGCGACGTACCGGATGATCCCGGCCGTCTTCCAGGTCGGCGCGACCACCCCGGACCGCGCCGCACGTGCCCGCAAGGCCGCCGCCGGATGCATCGGCATCGCCGGGGCGATCGGTGCCTTCGGTGGATTCCTCATCCCGCGCGGCTTCGCAGTCTCCAACGAGCTGGCGGGCTCCCTCCAGCCGGCTCTGTGGGCGTTCGTCGCCGTCTACCTGGTGATGGGCGTCACGACCTGGGCGGTCTACACGCGCCGCTCGGCCGCCATGAGCCCTGCCGGGATCTGAGTGGTCACCACGATGCCCGCGAGGCACCCCGCGCCGCCCGCACCGGGTCGGCACGGGGTGCCGGGCAGTGCCGCGGTGCCGGGCAGTGCCGCGGTGCCGGGCAGCGGCGCACCGATCACGCCGACCGACACGCACTGCCCCTACTGCGCCCTGCAGTGCGCGCAGACCCTCTCCGCCCCCGACGACGCTGCACACGCGACCGGGGCGCCGGTCACCGTGGCCGGCCGGGACTTCCCGACGAACCGCGGCGGGCTGTGCCAGAAGGGCTGGACGAGCGCCCAGGTGCTGGGTACCCCCGACCGGTTGACCACACCGTTGCTGCGCGGCCGGGACGGTGAGCTGCGCCCCGTCGGCTGGGACGAGGCGCTGGGCCACGTCGCGGCACGGCTGACGGCACTGCAGGCCGAGCACGGCCGGGAGAGCATCGCGGTGTTCGGCGGCGGCGGCCTGACGAACGAGAAGGCCTATGCGCTCGGCAAGTTCGCCCGGGTCGTGCTCCGCACCCCGTTCATCGACTACAACGGCCGGTTCTGCATGGCGAGCGCGGCCGCCGGGGCGACTCGCGCGTTCGGCGTCGACCGGGGCCTGCCGTTCCCGCTCGCCGATCTCGGCGGCGCCCAGGCGGTGCTGCTCCTCGGCTCCAACCTGGCCGAGACCATGCCGCCGGCGGTCGCGCACCTCGCCGGCGCCCGGGCCGCCGGCGGGCTCGTGGTGGTCGACCCGCGACGGTCCGCGACGGCCGGTCTCACCGAGGGCGACGGCGGCCTGCACCTGCAGGCACTGCCCGGGACCGATCTGGCCGTCCTGCTCGGCCTGCTGCACGTGGTGTGGGCCGAGCGGCTCGCCGACACCGCGTACCTCACGGCCCGCACCACCGGCGCCGACGACGTCCGGCGCAGCGTCTCGGCGTGGTGGCCCGAGCGGGTCGAGCAGGTCAGCGGGGTGCCGGCCGCCGAGCTGCGGCGCACCGCGCGCCTGCTCGCCGACGCCTCACCCGCCCGCGGGGGCACCGGCGCGTACATCCTGACCGGTCGCGGTGCCGAGCAGAGCACCCAGGGCACGGCGACCGTGACGGCGGCGATCAACCTGGCGCTGGCCCTGGGCCTGCCCGGCCGGGTCGGCAGCGGCTACGGCGCCATCACGGGCCAGGGCAACGGCCAGGGCGGGCGCGAGCACGGACAGAAGTCCGACCAGCTGCCGGGCTACCGCAAGATCGACGACCCGGCGGCGCGCGCGCACGTCGCCGCCGTATGGGGCGTCGACCCCGCCGACCTGCCCGGCCCGGGCCTGCCGGCGATCGAGCTCCTCCGGCGGTGCGGCACCCCGGGCGGACCTCGCGCGCTGCTCGTGCACGGCTGCAACCTCGTGGTCAGCGCACCGGACAGCGACCGGGTGCGCGATCGGCTCGCCGCCCTCGACCTCCTCGTCGTCTGCGACATCGTCCCTTCCGAGACGACCCGGCTCGCCGACGTCGTGCTCCCCGTCACCCAGTGGGCCGAGGAGGAGGGCACGATGACCTCGCTCGAAGGACGGGTGATCCGGCGGCGCCTAGCCCTGTCACCACCACCGGGCGTGCGCTCGGAGCTCGAGGTGCTGCACGAGCTCGCGGTCCGGCTCGGAGTCACCGTGGGCTTCCCCACCGATCCGGCGGCCGTCTTCGACGAGCTGGCCAGGGCCAGCGCGGGCGGGCCGGCCGACTACAGCGGGCTGAGCCACGCCCGTCTCGACGCCGAGTCCCGCGGCCCGGGCGGGGCGCTGCACTGGCCGTGCCCCGCCGTTCCCGACGGTCAGGTCCAGCACCCGGGGACCCCGCGCATGTTCCTGGAGCGCTTCGGCACACCCGACGGCCGCGCGCGCATGGTCGCGGTCGAGCACCGCGGCCCGTCCGACGACCTGCGCCCGGACGCCCCGGTCTACCTGATCACCGGCCGGGTGCTGCAGCACTACCAGTCCGGTGCTCAGACCCGCCGGGTACCTGCGCTCGCCGCAGCCCAGCCCGAGCCGTACATCGAGATGCACCCGCTGCTCGCCGACCGGATCGGGGTCCGCGACGGCGAGCTCGCGCAGGTCACCTCGTCGCGCGGGACCGCCGTCGCCGTCGCGCACGTGACCGCCGGCGCCCGGCCGGACACCGTCTTCATGCCGTTCCACTGGGCCGGAGAGGGCAGCGCCAACCGGGTCACGACCGACGCCACCGACCCGGTCTCGGGCATGCCGGAGTTCAAGGTCTGCGCGGTGGACGTCCGCTCGGTGGACGCCCGCGCAGCCGATGTCCGGGCGGCCCGTCGACCGGCGGCGATCGCGTGACCCGCGTCGTGGTCGTCGGCAACGGGATGGTGGGCTCACGGTTCGTCGAGGAGCTCACCGCGCGAGCGCCCGGCGTCGACGTGACGGTGCTCGGCACCGAGGAGTACGAGCCCTACAACCGGGTCCTCCTGAGCGAGGTCGTCGCCGGCGCCCTCGACGTGGCGTCCCTGACGCTGCCCCGTCCACCCGCAGGACCCTCCCCGGCCGTCGGGGCCCGGGGGGCCGGGTCGCCGTCGAGCCCACTGGTCCGACCGGGCACCACAGCCCTGGCGATCGACCGGGTGCGCCGGAGCGTGTCGACGGACGCCGCAGGGCCGGTCGGGTACGACCTGCTGGTGCTCGCCACCGGCGCCCGTGCCCGCGTCCCGGAGATCCCCGGGCTCGAGGAGCTCGCCGGGCTCGACCCGCTCGACCGCCCGATGCGACCGGGCGCCCTGCCGGCCGGCGTGCACGCCCTGCGCACCCTCGACGACGCCCGTGAGATCGTCGCCGCGACGGTCAATGCCCGCCGGGCGGTCGTGCTCGGCGGAGGGGTCCTCGGGCTGGAGGCAGCCTGCGGGCTGGCGAGGCGCGGGCTGCACGTGACGGTGGTGCACGCCGGCCCGCACCTGATGGATCGCCAGCTCGACCGGGAAGCTGCCGACGCCGTGCTGCACGGACTGGATCGGCTGGGCATCGAGCACCGCACCGACACCCGCACCGAGCAGGTGCTCGTCCGGGACGGCGTGCTGCGGGGTCTGCGACTCGCGCCGTCCGCCGAGGCCGACGGCACCTTCGGGGACGACGACAGCTGCAGGGACGACGACATGCTGCCGGCAGACCTGCTCGTCCTGGCCACCGGGACCGTCCCCGAGACGGGCCTCGCCGCCACCGCCGGGCTCGAGGTCCGGCGCGGGATCGTCGTGGACAGCAGCGGCGCGACGTCCGACCCGGCCGTCTTCGCCATCGGCGACTGCGCCGAGCCCCCGGAGGGCGGCACCGGGCTGGTCGCCCAGGGCTGGGACCAGGCGCGCCGGCTCGCGGCGCAGCTGGCGGCCGGCCGGGTGGAGGCTGACCGGGTCGTCGACGGCAGGTTGCCGGCGACTCCCGTGACCCTGCACGGGACGGACGTCGTGCGGCTCAAGGCGCACGGCCTCGAGGTCGTGGCGATGGGCGTGTGCGGACCCCAGGGCCGTCGGTCGAACGGTCGCCGGGCGGTGCGTCTGAGCGACCCGTTCACCGGCCGGCATGTCGAGGTCGTCGTGCAGGACGGCGTGGTCGTCGGCGCCACCTGCGTGGGCGCGGGCGCCCTCGGGGCCGACCTGGCCGCGGCGTACACCCGGCAGACCCCGGCTCCGACCGACCCCGCTCACCTCCTCCTGCGGCCGGTCCGCGGGGCCTCGTCCGAGACCGGTGCGGAGCCGTCGCCGACCCTCATGCCGGATCGCGCGACCGTGTGCCGGTGCAACGGCGTGACCAAGGGCGACATCGTCGCCTGCTGGCGAGCCGGAGCAGCATCGGTCGCCGACGTCACGCGGGCCACCCGGGCGACGACCGGCTGCGGCGGCTGCACCGACGCGGTGTGCGGCATCGTCGACTGGCTCGAGCGCAGCGACCCACCGGCACCACCCACCGACCCACCGGCACCGCCCGCCGACCTGGCCGGGTCGACGGGTGCAGGGCAGCGGGTTGCGCGGCGGCCGGTGCGGTCTCTGCCCTGACCGGCCGTGGTGGGTCGCCTTTGTCGTCCGTGGGCACCATGCTGGACGGCGACGGGCACGGCGGCCGACCAGGAGGACGAGCAGATGCAGCAGCGCGTGGTGGTGATCGGCGGGGGCTACGGCGGCGTCGCCCTGGCCAAGGAGCTCGACGACCATGCCGAGGTCGTCCTGGTCGAACCGAAGGACGCCTTCGTGCACGCGGTTGCCGCCCTGCGGGTCGTCGTCGACCCGACGTGGCACGAGCGGGCGTTCTTCCCGTACGACCGCGTGCTGGAGCACGGTCGGGTGGTCCAGGACTGGGCCCGCCTCGTCTCGCCGGGCCTCGTCCAGCTCTCCGCGAGCCAGTCGCTCGAAGCCGACCACATCGTGCTCGCGACCGGCACCGGCTACCCGTTCCCGGCCAAGTTCCTCGAGGACCAGGCGTTCGTCGCGACCGCCCGGCTCGCTCGGCTGCGCGCCGCGCTGGCGATCTGCGAGCGCGTGCTCCTGGTCGGCGCCGGCCCGGTCGGCATCGAGCTCGCCGGCGAGCTGACGTCCGCGTTCCCCGGACTCGGGGTCACGCTCGTCGACCGGGAGCCGGACATCCTGACCCAGGGCGACTACCTGCCCGAGCTTCGCGACCTGGTGCGCGGCCAGCTGGTCGACCGCGGTGTCGTGCTGGAGCTCGGCGCCGGGCTCGGCTACCTCCCGCCGGTCGACGTCGGCGTCCACGAGCCGTTCACGGTCGAGACCGCCGCCGGTACGACCATCGAGGCGCAGATGTGGTTCCGCTGCTACGGCGCCCGCCCGATGACCGGGTACCTCGACGCGACCCTGTCGGCCGGGATGCACGACGACGGGTCGATCCCGGTCACCGCACACCTCAACGTCGTCGGGCAGGATCGCGTCTGGGCGATCGGCGACATCACCGACGTGCGCGAGTCCAAGCGCGCCACGGCGGCCCGCGACCACGCCGGCGTCGTCGCCCAGAACATCCGGGACGTGATCGAGGGTCGCGAACCGTCCGCCACCTATGCCGCGGCGCGCGAGCGCATCGTCCTGCCGATCGGACCGGACGGCGGTGCGTCCCAGATCGAGCAGGAGGACGGCAGCCGGATCGTGCTCGGCCCCGAGGAGACCAGCCGGATGAAGGGTGTCGACCTGTTCAGCGGCTCGATGGCAGAGCTCTTCGGCCGCCCCGGCGTGCGCTGACCTGGCGCGAGCCGGCCGAACCCTGCACACCGGTCGTCCGCCGCCCTGACGCGTTCAGCGGTCGGGACCTCGGCGGCCGGTGGCCGGCCTCTCACCCGTCCGGGCGCCGGCACCGACCAGTCCCGCCGCCTGCGCGCGGAGCACCGTGGTCAGCCGGTCACTGGTGTCGAGCTTGCGGTAGATCCGCTCCTGATGCTTGGCGACCGTGCGCGGTGAGACACCCAGCCGATGCCCGATCGCCTGCGCGATCAGGCCCTCCGCCATGAGCGCCAGCACGGCGTGCTCGCGGTTCGTCAGGGGTTGCGCGAGGGGCGACGGTGGCGCGAGCGGCGAGAGCTGCGACCGTGAGCGGAGCTGCGGCTGCGGCTGCGGCTGCGGCGGGACCGTGTCCAGCAGCCCAGGTGCCGCGAGGGACCGGACGGCCGGCACCCGACCATGCGTGACCGTCGAGTCCACCGGCTGCTGCCCCGCCGCCGCCGGCCGGACGCACGCCGCGTAGCGCTCGAGCCCGACGACCAGCGGATGGACCCGGCGCGCCAGCAGGAGCTCACGCTCGCTGAAGGGCTCGGACCGCGCAACGACGAGCCACAGCGGTCCACGGTCGCCGAGCGACGGAACCGGGAACACGAGGCACTGGTCGAGCCGGTCCGCGCGCAGCCGGCCGACGACGAGTCCGGATGCACGGTCGCCGTCGCACGGGTCGACCTCCTGGGAGCAGCGCACCTGCTGGTCGTACGGCCGCGCGAGGAAGTGCCGCAGCACCGGCGCGTCAAGCGCATGTCGCGCGTAGAACCCGACGTCGAGCGGCTGGGGACACCGCGGTCCGAGTGGTCGCAGGGTCGTGCAGTCGTGCCCGCTCGCGATCGCCACCGCAGCCGCCGCGTGGAAGTCGTCCGCGAGGGCACGGCAGACCGGGACCGTCGGATCAGTGCCGACAGGTTGCGCGAGCACCCCTGCCGCGAGCTCGAGCCACCGCAGGTAGACCTGCTTCATCCCCATCGCCGCCCGCCTCACGCCAGTTCTGCGTCCCGACAGCCCTGCGTCCCGATAGCTGTGCGTCCCGACAGCTGTGCGTCCACCAGCGCTGCCGTCCCGACAGCCTCCCGTGCGGCGAAGGACCGCGGTCGCCACGTCGCCGCGAATCGTGTCATATCCACAGGTTCAGGACCTTTACTCCGGTCACAGCCGGTTGTCAATGAGCGGTAGTGCGTATCGCCGTCCGCGGCACGCGCGGCGAGGCTGGACGGGTCGCGGCGCTCGACGGCAGGCGCCGGGCGCGACTGCCAGGTGGGGGACCCATGTCACAGCACGCACCACGCCGAGACCGATCGTCCGTCCCGTCCAGGGCATCGCGCGCAGGGGGTGGCCTCGATGGCTGAGCGCAAGGAACCACGGGTGACAGTCACGCTGCGCGACGCGGCGCGGACCGAGGCCGGCCTACGGGCTGCGTCGGGCGCCACCGGAGGCTTCCCGACCGACGCGGCGGGTACCGGGTCGGGTCTCGGCAGCACCGCGACCCGAGGCGACGCGTACGTGCTCGATGACCGCGTGACCCGGCCGGTCGAGAGCCTCGACCTGGAGGACCTCGGCCTCGAGGTGCAGATCTCGAGCGAGCAGTTCACCGATCTGTTCAAGGAGCGGCTCGAGGCAGTCACGAAGGTCTTCAGCACGCTGAACGTGATCAAGAAGGACCTCACGACCTTCCTGCCGCTGGTCCCCGAGACGTTCCCTCCGGTGATCAGCGGGCGGCTGCTCAACCCGGACGGCACGAGCGCGGCCTACGTCTCCGTCCGCGCGCTCGAGCCGACGAGTCCGGCGACGACACCGGGCGGGGCCTTCACGCTGACCCTCCCGTGGCCGAACCCGGAGACCACGGCCGACCAGCGCGGCGCGTTCCGGCTGTCGCTGCCGCCGAGACCGATCCCGGACGCCGGCCTGATCCTGCTCGTGACGGGGTCGAACCGGGTCGTCGAGGTCGGACTGCGCCGCCTCGACCTGATCGCGGGCACCGGCACCCTCGGGGTGCTGCCGCTCGACCTGCAGGTCGAGCCGCTGCCCCGCAGCGTGCTGGCAGAGCTGCACGACGTCGTGCTGCCCACCAGCGAGGACGACGTGTCCGACCACCCGGCGGAGTTCGCGCAGTCCGCACCGGCGCTGACCCTCGGCGAGGGCGAGTGCGCCAAGTCGTTCCGCTCCAACTCCGGGGCGATCGACACGTTCCGCTACTCGATGCTGGTGCGACTCGTGGCACCGCACCTCAGCAGCAAACGCCTGGGCACCCGGGTGACCCAGGGCCGCTCGTCCTACACGCTCTCGACCACATTCGCCGACCAGGGCCGGTACATCGAGTCCGGCGCCCTGATCGAGCAGCTCGGCAAGCTCGGCTCCTGGGAGATCGTCGAGCGCGTGCCGATCGAGGCACCGATCGATGTCTCGCAGTTCCTCGAGCTGGTCGAGCGCAACCCGCGCGCCGTGCCGAAGGCCGCAACGCTCGGGCTCGGCTACATCGTCAAGATGCATCAGCTGTGGATCCCCCAGGGCCTTTCCCTCGGCGACCTCGTGTACTCCCTCCCGCTGGCACCGGGCGAGCAGCAACGGATCGCCCTGTCCGACGAGCGCGAGACGCTGAGCGTCCGCGAGCAGGAGTCGATGACCGCGAGCGAGTTCCAGACGTACAACGAGAACGCCGACTCCTCGACGACCGCCGTGTTCTCCAGCGCCTTCGACGAGGCGGCATCCGGCGGAAGCACGATGAAGGTCAACACCGAGTCCGGATCCTTCGGCGGCGGGCTCGGCATCGGCGGCATCGTCGGCCCGGTCGTCGCGGGCCTCGGGGTCGGCGGCGGTTATGCGGACTCGACGACCACCGGCTCGACGTCGAGCTGGCAGAACGCCAGCCGGGACTACGTCTCGAATGCTGCCCAGGACTTCCACTCGAGCCTGGCCCGGCAGGCCGCAGCACGCCGGCAGTCCTCCCGGACGAGCGTGCGGCTCGCCTCCTCCTCGGAGCGCCGCGAGGTCGTGACCAAGGTCATCACGAACCACAACCACAACCACGCCCTGACCATGCAGTACTGGCAGGTGCTGCGGCACTTCGGGGTGACCAGCTCGGTCGACGACGTGCAGCTCGTCTGCTTCGTCCCGCTCGAGGTCATCCAGTTCATCCCGAGCGCCGTGACCAGGACCCTGCCGACCGGCTCCTACAGCCGCGATTTCCTGCTCTTCCGGTACGGCCAGCTGCTCAAGCACGCCGACGTCATCGAGAGCCGGGTCCGCCGTCGGCCGACGCTGCGACACGGCCTGAACGTCCTCAAGGCGTTCGCCGGGAACCCAACGATGCTCGTGGAGAGCTCGTCCGGCAGCGCCGAGGACGTCGTCAACGTGTCGATCAGGGGGACGTTCCTGCCGTTCGAGGACGTCTACGTCACGGCTGTCTCGACCACCGGCGCACGGGTCGGGCCGGTGCGGCTCACCGGTGCCAGCCCCGCGATCGCGACCGGTTCGGAAACTCGTGCCGGTCTGCTCCAGGTGCTGCGGACCCGCCGGTCGGAGACGTTCGAGACCCGCGCCGGTGCCCTCGTCCTGCCGAGCCACCTGCCACGCAGCAGCCTCGGCCGCTTCGAGTACTCCCGGGCGTTCCGGGCGTTCTCCTACCGGCTCAGCCTGCCGTCGAGCCTCGACTTCACCGACCTGCTGGCCTACCTGCGCAACACGGCGTCGCTCGACGTGACGATGGGCGCCGACGAGCTCGAGCGTGAGCTGTCCGGTCCGCTGGTCCTCGACCCCGATGCCAAGATCTTCGGAACCGGCGGCAGCGCGGACCTCGAGCTCATCGAGACCTACAACGGCCCGGGCAGCACCGATCGGATGCCGGTCGTGATGCCGGTCGCCGCCAAGCGGCTGCCGCCGGTGGTCGCGTTCGCCGACCTGCTGCGGATCGAGGAGCTGCTCCAGCACGTGGTGCAGAACACCGTCGAGTACTCCAAGGCGGTGTGGCAGTCCCTGACGCCGGAGGAGCGGGCGATCATGCTCGAGCAGTTCACGATCGGCGTCCCGTCCGGGGGCATCTCGGACCCGACGGACGAGGTGCCGCTGCTCAACTGCGTCGCCAACCAGGTGCTCGCGTACTTCGGCAACTGCGCCGTGATGCCGTTCTTCATCCCCGCGCCGCTCGCCGACGACGTCGGGTACACGTCTCGGGACATCCAGGAGGCCCTGCTCAAGTTCCACCGCCAGGCCTACCTCCCGGCGCAGTCGGCGCTCACGCTGCCCGCGCGCGGGGTCCTCGGTGAGGCCGTGCTCGGGTCGTGCAACTCCAGCGAGAAGATCGACCTGACCCGGTTCTGGAACTGGCAGGACTCCCCCGCCGACACCGCGGCCGAACCCGGTGACCTCACCGCCCTGCTCTCCGGCGGCAACCAGCTCGTCGGCTCCGGAGGCGCCCAGGCCCCGGCGACGCTCGAGTCGAGTCCGATGATCACCATCAACCAGGGCCCGACGGCGATGAGCCCGACGGACCTCGCCGCCGCCCTGATCGCGAGCCAGCCGGCCACCAACCTGCCGACGGACCTGACCGGGATCACCCAGCTGGGTGCCCAGGCGAAGGTCCAGACCGAGACGACAGCCGAGACGCTCAACAAGACGATCGCCGAGGCCAGCGGGCTGGCGAAGGCCGCCATGACGGCGCTGCCGGGTGCGATCAACGCAAAGAACGGCACGACGCCGGGTACCGGCTCGGGCTCCGGCGGCACAGGGACCGGCGGCACGGGCACCGGCGGCACAGGCACCGGCGGTGGTGGCGGGACCGGATCCGGCGGTACCGGCGGCACCGGCGGCACCGCCGGCACCGGCGGCACTGGCGGCACCGGTACGGGCGGTGCTGTCGACGGCGGCAGCGCACCATCTCCGTGACCTCGCCCGTTCCCGCCCGCGTCCAGCCCAGAAGGAGCCCACGATGACCGAGACGCCCAGCACAGCGGAGGACCGCGCGCTCGATGCGTTGACCAAGATCCTCGAGTCGGCGATCGCGCCGGACATGCTCGAGGCGCAGCAGCTGATCCTGCGTCGGCTCGCCCTCGCCGGGGACCTGTTCCCGGCGAGGGTGCCGCCGCCGCTCAACATCACCGAGGTGGGCGGGTATCTCAACCTGGTCAAGGACGACCCGATCCTGACCGCTCAGGTGCTCGCGGCCACCCTCGGCGTGGCCGGCCCCAACCCGGCCCCCGGCTTCGACCCGACACTGCCACCGCTCTACTACGTCACGCAGCCCAACGACCGCCCGCCCGGGCCGGCCCAGACCGCGACCCCGGTCCAGCTCACGGTGCGCAGCGACTTCGCGCCGTCGTTCACCGCGGCGCTGGCGGCGTTGCACGCGGCCGGGACCACGCTCCCGGTGCTCGCGACCAACCGTCCGCTGCCGCCGGTCGTGCTCGGCGTGCCGGGGCCGACGGACCTGCTGCCGTACCTGGGGCGATCGCTCGACCTCGTCCCGGGCGCCGCCCTCGTCGACCCGACCACCGACCCGCTGGCCGTCGGCCAGGAGGGCGGCGCCGGACCTCAGGTCGTGGTGACCCGGCAGCTGGACGCCACCGCACCCGCTGCGGCCACGATCACCTCGGCGGCGTGGTCGATGTGGACCTGCGACGCGACGGCGTGCACGCAGAGCACCGTCACCGACGCCTTCGCGCCGTTGGGGCCCGTGCTCAACGCCGCCGGGTGGTACCAGGCGACGCCGTTGGCCGCGCCGACCTCGCTCGGCCAGCCGGGCAGCTGGGCGCACTGGACCAACGTGACCAGCCTGGTCGCGGGCGTGAGCACCGTCGGTGACGAGCTCCGGCTGCTGCACAGCGCAGGCGTGATCGCGGCCTCGAGCGTCCGCGAGCGGCTCGACTGGGTGTGGGACGGCACGGCGTTCGTGGCGCCGGCCTGAGACCAGGGGGACACATGAGCGACGACAACGACGCCGGCCCACCGCCCGATCTCCCGGACAGCGTGCCGGACGCGCCGTCGACCCCGTACGCCTGGCGGCTGACCTTCGAGTACGAGGGCGAGGAGGTCCGTCTGGTCGCGCGTCAGCGGGTGGCGATGCTCGCGCCCGTCGACGATGCCGAGCTGCTGGACCGCGGCCAGGACGGGTTCTGGCTCGAGCTGCGTGACGAGGCCGACGGCTCCGTCTACCGCCAGGTGCTGCACGAGCCCGTCCAGACGCACTACGAGGTCTTCTCGCCCGACCCGGCCGAGCTGCCGCACCACGTGACGGCACCGCAGGTACGCGGGGTGTTCCAGGCCGTCGTCCCCGACCTCGCGGACGGGCGGTCGATCGCCCTGCACGGTCCGGCACGACGGGCTCCTGCGCCCGGTGGCGCCGCGCGGACCGCGGCCCGGCCCGGGGCCGCCAAGGGGCGCAAGGGAGCGAAGCCACCGCCCGAGCCGCGCACGTTGCTGGTCGCCCCGCTGCGCGAGGAGGGGGACGACGATGGGCGCGGCTGACGGCGCGGTGGTCACCACGACCAAGGTCGTCGACCACGGCCCGGATGCCGCCCGGTGGACCCTGGTGATCCTCGCGGAGGGCTACCGGGCCACTGAGCTGGCGACCTTCCACGCCGACGCGGACGCGTTCGTGACCAAGCTCTTCACGACCGCCCCCTTCGCCGCGATGTGGTGCGCGATCAACGTCTACCGGGTCGATGTGTCGTCGACCGACAGCGGCGCCGACGAGCCGGCCGCCTGCGCGGACGGCGGGGCCGGGAGCGGCGCCGTCGCACGGACGTTCTTCGACGCGACCTTCTGCGTCGCGGGCACCAGCCGGCTGCTCGCCGGCTCCGACGCGCTCGCGGTCGCGACCGCGACCGCCCAGGTGCCCGAGGTCGACGGCACGGTCGTCATCGTCAACAGCACCCGGTACGGCGGCGCGGGAGGTGCGGTGGCCTGGTTCTCCAGGGCGCCGGCAGCGAACGAGATCGGCGTGCACGAGCTCGGGCACGCGGCGTTCAACCTGCAGGACGAGTACGGCGACGTGATCAATGCCTGGCCCGGCGGCGAGCCACCGGAGCCGAACGTCACGAGCATCACCGACCGCGCGACGACGAAGTGGGCGGCCCGGATCGCGGCAGCCACCGCACTGCCGACCCAGCCCAACCCCGACTGCACGACCGAGAACGCCGCCGCCAGTCCCGTCCCGGCCGGCACGGTCGGCCTGTTCGAAGGCGGCGTGCGAGCACACTGCGGGCTCTACCACCCGGAGTTCGACTGCCGGATGCGGCACCTCGGACAGGAGTTCTGCGTGGTCTGCCAGGACGCGATCCGGCGTCGGCTGGCCCCGTTCCTGCCGGCGTTCTCGGGCCCGCAGGTCGGCGCACAGTTCACCGGGACGCTCGCTGCCGGTGGCACGACGCGCTGGTTCACCTACGACTGGCCGGCCTGCTGGCACGTCATCTGGAGCGTCGTCCCGCGCAGCCCGGTGACACCAGGTGAGTCGCTGACGTTCAACGTCCAGGTCGAGCGGTCCAGTCGCGAGCGCCTCACGTACTGGGTCTCGGCCACGAACCTGACCGCGGCTCCTCTGGAGCTCGAGGGTCGGTACGCGATCGTCGCGAAGGTCTAGGCAGCGAGGAGGTCGACATGCGCGTGGGCACACAGTTCACCGGTACGGTCCCGGCCGGCACGACCCGGCGGTGGTTCACCCACTCCTGGCCGCCCGCATGGCACGTGGTGTGGACGGTCGTCCCGACGACGCCGGGTCCCGGCGCGGCCCAGGTGGAGTGGGACGTGGCGGTGCAGCAGGCGTCCGCCACCGCCTTGACCTACTGGGTCACGATCCGCAACCTGTCGGCTGCGGAGGTGGGCGTCGAGGCCCGGTACGAGGTCCTCAGCTGACCGGCTCAGAGCCCGGCGAGCAGGTCCTCGAAGCTCGTGGTGAGCGCGAACGGGTCGGCCGGGCCACCCGGGCCGCGGGGCTGCCGCGTGGCCACGAGGGCGGCGAGCTCCCGGGCAGCACGCTCCACGCGCACGGCCAGCGGTGTGGTGTCGTCGGTCGTCGAGCCCGTGACCTGGCCGAAGTCCTCGGTCGCCGCGAAGACCGCCGTCGGCACGACGACGGAGCGCAGGTAGGCGAACAGCGGACGCAGGGCGTGCTCGAGCGCGAGGGAGTGCCGTGCGGTGCCGGCCGTGGCGCCGATCAGCACCGGCATGCCGTCGAGGGCATCCTGGCCGAGCACGTCGAAGAAGTTCTTGAACTGCCCGGTGTAGGAGCCCGAGAAGATCGGGGTCACCGCGATCACGCCGTCGGCTCGGGTGACCGTGTCCAGCGCGGCGGCCAGCGCGGGCGGCGCGAACCCGGTGAGCAGCATGTTCGTGAGGTCGTGAGCGCGCTCCCGCACCTCCACGACCTGCACCTCGACGGTGAGGCCGCGACCGCGCAGGTTCCGCGCGGTGGCCTCGGCGAGCCGATCGGCGAGCAGCCGGCTGGACGACGGCTCGCGCAGGCCACCGGAGACGACGGCGATCCTGCGCAGCCCGGCGGGCGTGCCCGCGGGCGTGTCGACTGCCGAGGCGGCGGGCGTGTTGGCCGCCGAGCCCGCGGGTGTGTCGGCCGCCGAGCCCGCGGGACCGCTCGTCGGGCTGTCGGTCCGGCCGCTCATCGGGTCACCGCCGGGATGGCGGGTGAGGCACCCGTCACGTCGTCGGCCGGCGCGTAGACGGTCGCGTCCTTGCCGCCACCGACCGCGGCCACCAGGGAGGCGTGCGTCGGGGCGTCGGGCACATGGGCCGGTCGGTTGATCGCGAACTCCTTGCGCAGGGCGGGCACGACCTCTCCGCCGAGGATCTCGAGCTGCTCGAGGACCGTCGTGAGCGGCAGACCTGCATGGTCCATCAGGAACAGCTGGCGCTGGTAGTCCCCGACGTGCTCACGCATGGTCGCGTACCGGTCGATGACCTCCTGCGGGCTGCCGACGGTCAGCGGGGTCTGCTCGGTGAACTCCTCCATGGTCGGGCCGTGGCCGTAGACCGGTGCGTTGTCGAAGTACGGGCGGAACTCGCGCTTGGCGTCCTGCGAGTTCTTGCGCATGAAGACCTGGCCACCGAGGCCCACGATCGCCTGGTCGGCCGCACCGTGGCCGTAGTGCTCGAAGCGCCGACGGTAGAGGGCGACCATCTGCCTGGTGTGCTCGATCGGCCAGAAGATGGTGTTGTGGAAGTAGCCGTCGCCGTAGTAGGCGGCCTGCTCGGCGATCTCCGGGCTGCGGATCGACCCGTGCCACACGAACGGGGGTACTCCGTCGAGCGGGCGCGGGGTCGCGGTGAAGGACTGCAGGGGCGTGCGGAACTTGCCCTGCCAGTCGACCACGTCCTCACGCCACAGGCGGTGCAGCAGCGCGTACTTCTCGATCGCCAGCGGGATGCCGTTGCGGATGTCCTCGCCGAACCACGGGTAGACCGGTCCGGTGTTGCCCCGGCCCATCATCAGGTCGACGCGGCCGTCGGCGAGGTGCTGCAGGGTCGCGTAGTCCTCGGCGATCTTGACCGGGTCGTTGGTGGTGATCAGGGTCGTGGCGGTCGACAGGATGATCCTCGACGTCGTGGCCGCGATGTAGCCGAGGGTCGTCGTCGGTGACGACGGCACGAACGGCGGGTTGTGGTGCTCACCGGTCGCGAACACGTCGAGGCCGACCTCCTCGGCCTTGAGCGCGATCTGCAGGGTCGCCTTGATCCGCTCGTTCTCGGTCGGGGTCCGGCCGGTCGTCGGGTCCTGGGTGACGTCACCGACGGTGAAGATGCCGAACTGCATGGTCTGCTCCTGCCTCGCGGATTGTTGAGTATTCAACCATCCACGGTTCAGAACCTCAAGAGGGTCTCCCCTATTCCACCCCGATCGCCGGCCACGTGGAGGCCGAGGACGACGGGCTCAGGCCAGCACACCGGCCGGTGCCGGGAACGGCAGGGCGTTGACGACCGCGAGCTGACGTCGCGAGCGGGTCTGCAGGGCTACGAGTCGTCGTCGGTCCAGGCGTTCGCAGACCCAGTCCCAGTGCAGCGCGCACCAGTCGCCCGGGTCAAGAGGACCGGCCAACCCGTGGCCGTCACGGGCGACGACCACGTCCTCGTCCCGCGGCTCACCCTCGTGCAGCACACGACCGTCCCACTCCAGCGGCCTGGACCGCACGACAGCGTGGTCCTCGACGACGGCCACCACCTGGCCCCACCGGATCCGGCAGCGATCCAGGACCAGCAGCGGCTCGTCGAGACGTCCCGCGCGCAGCAGGCCGAGCCACGGGTAGACGCCGAAGACGTGGAAGCTGTGGTGCGGTTGCGCACCCGGCACGGCAGCGACCAGACGCTCCCAGGAGCGCTCACCGGTGCGGTCCCGGAACCGGTGCTCGAGGGACGCCGCGGTCATCGCAGCGGGCACCCGGTCGAGCAGCGCGTTGCCGATCCAGTACGCCTCCACGACCCGGCGGTCCAGCGGGTCACGGATCCCGTTCGCCGCGGCGATCAGCTCGAGGTAGGGCCAGGCGCCCTCGAAGCCGCGGGCGAGCCATCGCAGGCCGTCGTCGGCCCCGTCGACCCCGCCCGCAGCGCGCTCCAGGAGCTCACCGGCGGCATCCGGGCCGCAGTAGCCCATCGCGTTCGGCGGGTAGGCGTACCGGGCGAACAGCAGGGCGCCCGCGTGCTGACCTCGCGCCCGCCCCGACGCTCGCCCGGCCGCGGTACGACCGCCCGGACCAGGCTCACCCACGCCGATCGACCCTAGGCCGCAGCCGCGCCGGGCACGACGTCCGCCGGGTGCCACGTCCGCCAGGCGAGCAGCCCGCCACCGGCGACGAGCATCGCCAGCCAGCCGAGCTGCGGACCCGGTGCCACACCGTCGACCGCTGCGGACAGCGCGGCCGTGACCAGTGCAGCCAGCACCAGCACCGCTGTGACATCGACAGCCTGGGCTCGGGCCAGTGCGGCGAACCAGGTGCCGACGTAGGCCGCGAGGATCACGCCGGTCAGCAGGACCCAGCCCCACTGGGCGCTGTCCATCGAGACCAGCAGGCCGGCCTGGCCGCGCACGATGGCCCAGGCGACCAGCACGACCGAGCCGATCCCCAGCCGGGCGACGCCGACCGTCCACGAGGACATCCCGGCCAGCATCTTCTTGGCGAGCACCACCTCGACCGACCACAGCAGGGTCGCAGCGACGATCATCATCTCGCCGGAGCCGAGACTGGTCGTCACCCCGCCCACGAGGCCGATCTGCCCGCCGACCAGCAGCGCGATCGCGACCCCGTGCGCCCCGGAGAGCTTCTCCCCGAGCAACGGCACCGCGAGCGCGGCGACCCAGACCACCAGCGTCTTGTGGATGAACGCCGACTGGGCGGACGACGCCCGGGCGAGCCCCTCGAAGAAGAGCAGGAACGGGACGCTCCCGCCGACCACGCCGATCACCAGCAGGACCAGCCACTGCCGCGCACCTGTCGGCCGGGTCAGGCGGGCACCGGCCCGACCGCCGAGCGCGACGACGGCGAGCAGCACGACTGCCGCCACCAGGTTCTTGGCCGTCGTGTAGGCCGAGGCGTTGCCGAACGCGCGCACGCCGTAGCCGTTGAGGAAGATCGCCACGCCGCTGATCGCGGCAGTGGTCAGCGCCAGGAGGAGCCCGGCCCGTCGGGTGCTGGTCATGTCGGTCCCTCTCGTTCGAGCTCGTGCGGACGGTCACCGGGCGCTGCCGGCGTGGTGCTGCTGCGCAGGGCGATCGCCTCGCGCGCCTCGTCGTCGGTCAGCCGCGACAAGGCGAAGCCGGCGTGCATGACGACCCAGTCGCCCACGGTCGCCGGGGCGCCGAGCGTGATCAGCGAGACCGGGACCGTCCGGCTCCCGCGCTGGGCCACCGCGGCGCCGTCGGCTCCGACCTCGACCAGGCGCACGATCTCACCGAGGCACACCGGTCACCACCGCCTCGTCCCGGGCCACCAGCGCGAGCACGGCGTCGACGACCGGGTCGACCGCGCCGGCGACGGCGTCGGACAGCGGCGCACCGTGCTCGAAGCCCGCCCCCTCGACGCCCACGACGACCAGCCGTGCCGGCAGCCGTCCCAGTGCGCGGCCCAGCTCCACCGCCGCCGCGAGGCCGAAGGCATGCGTCCCACCACGCCCGGTGCGGGCCCACGCCTGGTCGGCGAGCGGCGCAGCGCCGGAGCCTGCCTCGACCAGGAGCATCCCCCCGGCCGGCCCGCCGGAGCGCACCGCGTCGACCACGACCGTCATGTCCGTGTCGCTCCACAGGTCGATCAGGGCCGTCGGGTCCTCGTGCACGACGACTGTCACACCCGGGAGCCCGGCCGCCTCGACCCGGCGCGCCACCACCGTCCCGACGGCGTCGTCACCCCGGTCAGGGCTGCCGAGCCCGATGACCAGGCGGCGCTCGGTCACGAGCGTTCCACGGTCAGGTCGAGGAAGTGCGTCGCACAGGAGATGCACGGGTCGTAGTTGCGGATCGCCTGCTCGCACCGGTGCGACAGGTCGTGGTCGGACAGCGTGACCCACTGCTCGGCGAGCCTGCGCAGGTCGGCCTCGATGCTCGGCTGGTTCTGCGAGGTCGGCGGCACGATCTGGGCGTCGAGGATCGTGCCGTCCGCGGCCAGGCGGTACCGGTGGAAGAGCACACCACGCGGCGCCTCGGTCGCACCGAAGCCCTCGCCGGCGCGGGCCGGCACCGGGACCGACGGCGGGACACCGTCGCGCCAGGCGTCGATGATCCGGATCGCCTCGACGAACACCTCGACGAGCTCGACCGCGCGCACGATGATCGACCGGAACGGGTTGCGGCAGGTCGTCCCGAGCCCGCCCTCGTGCGCGGCCTCACGCGCGAGCGGCGAGAGCCGGTCGTGGTTGAGGGTGTACCGCGCGAGCGGCCCGACGACGTACGGTCCACCGGCACCGCCGTCGAGGCTCGCGTGCAGCGCGTTGGAGTGCGCGACGTGGAACTCGTCGATGTGCGCTCCGAAGTCCCGCACCTCGAACGCCTCGCTGTCGCTCGTCACGACGGTGCCACCCTCGATCGGGTAGCCGGTCTCCGAGCGGAGCGACAGGTAGGTGAAGTCCTGCTCGAAGTCGGGGAACTCGAACGTGGAGACCAGCCGGACGGTCTCCAGGGCGTCGGCCAGCCCGCGCTCGAGGGTCGGCCGCAGCGCCCGCAGCTCGGCGACCGTCGGCATCCGGTAGAAGCCGCCGAGCCGGACGTTGACGGGGTGCACCGACCGACCGCCGACGAGCGTCATGAGCTCGTTGCCGGCCTTCTTCAGCCGCAGCCCGCGCTCGACGGCCGGGCCGAAGTCCTTGGCCATCTCGATCGCCCCCGGGTAGCCGAGGAAGTCCGGGGCGTGCAGCAGGTAGATGTGCAGCGCGTGGCTCTCGATCCACTCACCGCAGTAGAGCAGGCGGCGCATCGCGGTGATCTCGTGCGGGACGGTGACCCCGCAGGCGTCCTCCAGGGCGAGGCACGAGCTGAACTGGTAGGCCACCGGGCAGATCCCGCAGATCCGCGCGGTGATGTCCGGCGGTTCGGTCCAGGCACGACCCCGCAGGAACGCCTCGTAGAACCGCGGCGGCTCGAAGATCCGCAGCTGGACCTGCTCGACGTGCCCGTCGTGGATCTCGATGTGCATCGCACCCTCGCCCTCGACCCGAGCGAGCGTCCCGACGTGCAGCACCTGGCCGCCGTCGGTCAGCTTGTGGCTCATGAGCCGACCTCCTGCGTGACGGCCGGCTCGTGCCGTTCGCTCTCCCGGCGGAACGGCTCCGATGCGGCGTTGAACGTCCGGTAGATGCGCATGACCTCGTCCTGCGCCATCCCCATGGCGAGCAGGCGGTCGGCGAGCGCGGAGGTGTTCGGGGTGTCCTGCGGCCCGAAGCAGCCGTAGCAGCCGCGCGAGTAGGCAGGGCACAACGCACCGCAGCCGGCCTGGGTGACCGGTCCGAGGCACGGGGTCCCGTGCGCGACGGCGACGCAGATGGCGCCCCGGCGCTTGCACTCCACGCACACGCTGTAGGTGGGGATCCGCGGTCTGCGGCGCTGGATGTACGCCGAGAGCACCTCGAGCAGCTGGCCCTTGTCGATCGGGCAGCCGCGCAGCTCGAAGTCGACGCTCACGTGGGCCGAGATCGGCGTGGAGCGCGCCAGCGTCGACAGGTACTCGGGGTGCGCGTAGACCACGGAGCGGAACTCGGCGACGTCACCGAAGTTGCGCAGCGCCTGGATCCCACCGCTCGTGGCGCACGCACCGATCGTCACGACGTGCTTCGAGATCTCCCGGATGTGCCCGATCCGCTCGATCTCGTCCGGCGAGGTGACCGACCCCTCGACCAGCGACACGTCGTACGGACCCTCGATGACGGCCCGGGTCGCCTCCGGGAAGTAGGCGATCTGCACCTGCCCGGCGAGCGCCATGAGCTCGTCCTCGCAGTTGAGCAGGGTGAGCTGGCAGCCGTCGCACGAGGCGAACTTCCAGACGGCGAGGGTGGGAAGTGGTGTCGTCGTCATCTCACAGCTCCCGACTCGCGAGCAGGGGAACGAGCTGGTCGTAGGCGTGCACCGGTCCGTCCACGCAGACGAAGAGCTCGCGGAGCTGGCAGTGCCCGCACAGCCCGACGCCGCACTTCATGTTGCGTTCCATGGACAGACGCACGCGGTTCTCGGGTACGCCGCGGTCGACCAGGCCGGACGCGACGTAACCCATCATCGTCTCGGGCCCGCAGACCAGGGCCAGCGTGTTGCGCGGGTCGAAGCCGGCCCGCGGCACGAGCTGGGTGACGAACCCGACACGACCGCGCCACGCGTGCTGCCCGTTGTCGACGGTGACCTCGACGACCACGCCGTGGTCCTTGGCCCAGGTCCGCAGCTCGTCGCCGAACAGGATGTCCTCCGGCGTGCGCGCCCCGTAGAGCAGCACGACCCGGTTGTACCGGTCACGGCGTGCGACGACCTCGAGCAGCGCGGGCCGCAACGGGGCGAGCCCGATGCCGCCCGCCACGAAGACGACGTCGCCGCCCTCGCCGTCCGCCACGTCCCAGGAGGTCCCGAACGGACCACGCACCCCGAGCACCGCGCCGGTCGGGGCGGTGATCAGGGCGTGCGTGACGACCCCGACGTCGCGGATGGTGTGCTCGAGCGGTCCGGGGCGGGTGGGGTCGCCGCTGATCGAGATCGGCACCTCACCGACCCCGAAGGCGTCGAGCATCGTGAACTGGCCGGCCGCGTAACCGATCGGCAGCCCGTCGACGGGCTCGAGCTCGAGGGTCCAGGTGTCCCGGGTGTCCTGGCGGGTGTGACTGATCCGGAACCGACGAGGCAGCATCGGGTCCATCGGGTCGCCGGGCGTCGGCGCCGGGGAACGGTCGAGGAGGGTCATCTCAGGCTCCGCCCGTCGTGCGGACCGGACCGGGCGCCGGCGGGGCTCCCGATGCCGGTGCGAGTGCCGGCTGGGCGACCCAGCGCAGCGCGGCCGCCTCGGCGGTGATGTCGATCGCCGCGGGGCACCAGGTGATGCACCGGCCGCAGCCGACGCAGCCGCTCATGCCGAACTGATCGATCCAGGACGCCAGCTTGTGGGTCAGCCACTGGCGGTACCGCGACCGGATCTCGGGCCGGATGCTCCCGCCGTGGATGTAGGAGAAGTCCTCGGAGAAGCAGGAGTCCCACACCCGGTGCCGCTCGGCGACATCACCGGTCAGGTCCGCGACGTCCTCGACGGACGTGCAGAAGCAGGTCGGGCACACCATCGTGCAGTTGGTGCAGGCCAGGCACCGCGAGGCGACGTCGTCCCAGCGCGGGCTCTCGGCTGCGGCGTACAGCACCTCCTTAATGCCGTCGGTGTCCAGGGTGCGGCCCATCCGACCGGCCGCGCGCACCGCGACCTCGTCGGCCGCCACGATCTCGTCGATGGTGACGGGACGGCTGGGGACCTCGGCGAGCACCTGCGCGCCGCGGTCGGTGCCGACCGTCACGACGAACCGGTGGTCGCCGCCGTCGAGCAGCTCGGCCAGTGCCAGGTCGTACCCGGCGTCGGGCCGCGGCCCACCGCCGGTCGACACGCAGAAGCAGGTCCCGGCCGGGTCGGAGCACGTGACAGCGACGACGAAGGCACCCTCACGGCGTGCGCCGTAGCGGACGTCGACGTACTGGCGACCGAGCAGCACCGTGTCGTGGATGGCCATCGCCCGCAGGTCGCAGGACCGCGCGCCGAGGAAGGCGTAGGGCTGGTTGTCGGACTCGGCGACGCCACGCTCGTCCACGGCGAAGTCGGTGCCGGTGCGCCGGCCGCGCCAGATCAGCTCCTCCGCCGGGAAGAGCACCTGCTTGACGGCCTGTGGCGGCGCTGCGAAGCCGAACAGCGCCTCGTCGTCGCGGCGTCTGAGCCGGTAGTGCGCCGCATCCTGCTCGTCACCCCACCCCCGCGGCAGGTCGTCGACCGTCGTGACGGGCGCGAGGACGATCGTCCCGTCGCGCACCGTGGGGCCGATCACCCGGTAGCCGCGGGCGGTGAGGGCATCGATCAGGCCCTGCAGACCGCCGAGATCGAGCAGATGCGTCGCTTCCATGAGACGTCTCCCCCGTGGGTTCTCTCCCACGCTGCGCGCTGCCGCCAGGTGACGCCAGGGACCTTCGTCGCCCCCCCGTCCCGGTGGCCCGTCTCCCCGACCGTCGGCTCAGGCCTCCAGGCGCAGCACCGTGACCCCGTAGGGCGCCAGGGTCAGCACCGGGACCGGGCCGTCGTCGCCCACCAGGTGGCCGGTGTCGACCTCCGGTGCCACCTCGAGCTGCCCGTCGCTCTGGCTCACGAACCAGACGAACCGGCGACCGTCCTGGTGGTGGATCTGCCCGACGAGCACCCGTGGATCGGCGACCCGCACGTCGGGCCGCACCCCGGCGTCGGCGGCGAGGGCGTCGTACAGCCGCCACGTCGGCTCCGGGTTGACCCCGGGGGTGACGGCCGCCATGTGCTCGAGCGGGTAGGTGCACAGGATCATCGACCCGGTGCCGACCCGGCGACGCAGCAGGACGGGGTTGCCGTGCGGGTCGACCGCGAGCACCTGCGCCTCGCGCGCCTCGACGGGCAGGAAGGACCGCGAGTGCTCCGTCCCCCCGACGGCGAAGACGAGCTCCGCACCGGCACGCAGGGTGCCGAGGTCCGCCGTCATGGTGACCCGGAGCTCGTCCTCGACGATCGGGTCGACGATCCCGTACCGCGTCTTCTTGATCACGCCGAAGGTCTCGTCGAGCGAGGGCCACCACGACCCGCGCTGCGTGCCGTGCGCGCCGACGAACGACGAGCAGTAGACCGTCGCACCGCCCTCGGCGAGCTCGAGCAGGTGCCGCCACGTCGGTGCGGTCAACGCCTTGACGGACGGCACGATGTACAACGCGCAGTCGTCGGGCAGGCCGTCCGCCTCGCGTGCCACCCCGACCGGGAGGTCGGCCTCCCGCGCCGCGACGTAGGCCTGGCGGGTGTTGTCGAACACGGCCGCGGCGTCCTGCGGGTAGGTGAACGGGAACTGCGCCTCCAGGTACGACGAGACGACGAGCGCGATGCGGCTGTCCGGCCGGTGGCAGTGCGCCAGGTCGACCTCGGCCACCACCTGGGCGAAGGCCTTGACCTCGCGCGCCTGCGCCTTGGGGTTGCCTGCGGCGTCCGTCAGGCCGAAGTGCATCTCGAACGGGTGGTGGCTGTACGGCGCCTGGTCCCACAGGTCGTCGTAGTCGGTGTTGTTCCAGGCGATCCAGCCGGTCGCACCGGCGAGCAGGGTGTTGTGCAGCACCTGCCGGTAGTAGTGCGCGGCGTTCTCCTCGCTGGCGTAGTCGCTGGTCAGACCGAACTCCTCCATGACGACCGGCTGCCCGTCGATGTCGAGCAGCTCGCAGACGAACGCCGCCCCGAGGTGCTGGCGCACGACGTCGGACTCCATCCGGTAGACGTGCGGGCCGAGGAAGTCGACCAGCGGCGAGAGATCACGGATGCGGAAGCCGTTGTCCTGGCCGGTGACCTCGACGCCCCAGGCACCTTCGCCGACCGAGACCGGCTGCGTGCCGCCACCCGCGCGGACCGCGTCGATCAGGATCTGCGCCCAGGAGACGATCTCCGAGGCGCGCTGGGTCCGGTCGCTGCCGACGCCGCGCTTGCGCCAGTCGTCGTAGATCGGGATCTCGTTGGTCAGCAGCCAGCCGACCACGGCCGGGTGGTCGGCGAAGCGGGCCGTCAGCTCCCGTACGTACCAGGCCTGCCGGGCGACGAACCAGACGTCCGCGAACAGGTCCCGGCCGCCGCGCCACACCGGGTCCCAGTTCTCCCCCGACATGTGGCCGACGAGGAAGGTCGGGATCGTGGTCATGCCGAGCGCGTGGTGGCGGTCGAGGAAGTCGCGGAAGTGCTCGACGAGCGTCTCGTCCAGGGCGTCCGGCGTCGGCATGAAGTCCGGCCAGTAGAAGAAGCTCCGGGTCAGGGTCATGCCGTGGTCCCGCATGACCCGCAGCTCCGACTCGACGGTCTCGGCGTCGTAGCCGCGCCACATGAGCGGTCCGCCGACGCGGGACCAGAAGTTGACCCCGATCCAGGTCTGCGGCTCGCCGTCGACGACGACCTTCGGGTTGCTGCGCTTCATCGCGGTCCTCTCGCACTGCCCTGGAGTCGTGGTGCGCCCATCATGCCAAATCGATTCGACCACCGACCACCGGACGCCGGTGGCCGGTGGTCGGCAGGGTCCGGCAGGGCCCGTCAGATCCCGTCGCGCAGGATCGGGCAGGTCATGCAGCGCGCTCCGCCGCGGCCCTTGCCGAGCTCGAAGCCCTCGATCTCGAGCACCTCGACACCGTGAGCGGCGATCGTCCGGTTGGTCCACTGGTTCTTGTGGTAGCCGACGACGACGCCTGGTTCCACCGCGAGGAAGTTGTTCGCCGAGCCCCACTGCTCGCGCGCCTGCTGGTTGTCGTCACCGCCGGTCGGGATCACCTCGAGCTCGGCCAGGCCCAGCGCGTCGGCGAAGGCGGCGAAGACCGAGCCCTCCAGGCGCACGTCCAGCGTGCCGGCCCGGTCCCCCGGCCGCAGCGAGTACGCCGAGGCGGACGCCATCACGGGCATGAAGGCGGTCGCCTTGTCCACGTCGAGGAACGTGAACACCGTGTCCAGGTGCATGTAGGCCCGGTGCGGCGGGATCGTCACCGCGATCACCCTGGTCGCGCCGCCACCGGCGAAGAGCTCGAGGGCGACCTTCTCGACCATGTGCGCCGTGGACCGCTCGCCGATGCCGATAGCCACGGTGCCGTGCCCGATCGGCATCATGTCGCCGCCCTCGATCGACGCCCGGCCGAAGTCCTCCTCGTCGAAGCGCCCGTCGTCGCCGAGCGGCGGGTACCAGAACGTGATGCCCGCATCGCGGAACATCGGGTGGAAGTGGTAGATCAGCGACTGGTTGATCGTCTCGAGCCGCCGGGCGTGCCAGAACAGCGGGTTCAGGCAGACGCCGTCGTAGAGCCACGCGGCCGGGTCGCGCTGGAACAGGGAGTTCGGCAGAGGCGGCAGGATGAAGTCGTTCGGGTCGGCGGCGGCCGTGACGAGCGAGCCCCGGGCCGCGCCGTCGTCGCCGTCCAGCTCCGCCTTGGTCAGCCCGCCGATCAGGTGCCGGGCCAGCCGGGCACCGTCCCAGGAGGCGAGCTCCGCCCGGATCTCGTCGACCAGCACCGGGCCGACCGTCAGGTGGTTGACGGTGCGCTCGACGGCGTGCACCTTGGCCCGGGGGTCGGCGTCGAGCGCCTGGGCGAGCAGCTCGTGGTGGTAGAGCACCTCGACGCCGCGCTCGCGCAGCAGGGTGACGAAGGCGTCGTGCTCCTTCTGGGCGTGCTCGACCCACAGCACGTCGTCGAACAGCAGGTCGTGGTGGTTGGCCGGTGTCAGTCGCTCGAGCGACACGTCCGGGCGGTGCACGATCACCTGTCGCAGCCGCCCGACCTCGGAGTGGACCCCGAACCTCGGTGACATGCGCCGTCCTCCCGTCGGCGGCGCGGACCACCCGCACCACCCCCACCCCACCCCCTGCGGCGCGAACACGCAATCCCTCGGTCGGAGGTGGCGCAGGGCTGGGGCCGGGGGCTACTTGGTCGCGCCGGACGTGAAGCCGTTGTAGATGTAGCGCTGGAGCAGCAGGAAGACGATCAGCGACGGGATGATCACGATGATGACCCCGGCGGCGATGACCTCCCACTGGGCGCCGAACGGACCCTTGAACCGGAACAGCGAGGTCGAGATGACGCCCAGGTCGCGGGACGGCATGTAGAGGAACGGGATGTAGAACTCGTTGTAGATCCCGATGCCCTTGATGATGACCACGGTGGCGATCGCCGGCTTCAGCAGCGGGAAGATCACCCTGCGGTAGATCGTCCAGTGGTTGGCGCCGTCCAGCGTCGCGGCCTCGTCGAGCTCCTTGGGGATCCCGCGCATGAACTGGACGAAGATGTAGATGGAGACGATGTCCGTCCCCATGAACAGGATCATCGGCGCCAGCCGGGAGTTGAACAGGCCCAGCGTGTTGACCACCTGGAAGGTCGCGACCTGGGTCGTGACCCCCGGCACGAGGGTGGCCAGCAGGAAGAGCATCACGACCGACTTCTTGAAGCGGAAGTCGAACCGGTCGATCGCGTAGGCCGTCATCGTCCCGATGAGGATCGTCCCGGTGATCGAGACGAGCAGGATCACCGAGGTGTTGACGAAGGCGTCGACCATGCGGCCCTTGGTGAAGGCGATGACGTAGTTCTCGACGTTGCCGAGGGCCTGCGGCAGGTCGTAGGGGCCCGTCGTCTGGAACTCCCGCTGGTTCTTGAAGGACGCCATCACGATGACGACCAGCGGGAGCAGGGTCAGCACGGAGCCGATCACGAGCGAGCCGTACTTGACGCTGTTCGCCAGGCCGCGGCGCCATCGGTGCGCCGACGGGCGGGCCGGCAGCTCGCGCTCGCGCGCAGCCCGGAGGTCGAGGGCGGTCATGTGAGGTTCACCTTCTCGTCGGGCACGAGGCGTCGTTGCACCCACGTGACGAGCAGCACGATGAGGAGCAGCACCACGGCCATGGCCGAGGCCTGCCCGACCTTGTTGAACTTGAACGCGGTGACGATCGTCTTGATCACGAACGTCTCCGAGCCGTTCGCACCGGAGGTCATGATGAAGGGGATGTCGAAGACCGCGAGGCTCCCGGAGATCGCCAGGATGAACGACAGCCCGATGATCGGCTTGATGCCCGGCGCGATGATGTACCGGAACTGCTGCCACCGGCTTGCGCCGTCGATCTCGGCGGCCTCGTAGAGCTGACCAGGGATCGACTGGATCGCGCCGAGGAACAGGACGAAGTTCAGTCCCGTGTAGCGCCAGACGGACGTGCTGGCCAGGGAGACGTTGATGATGTCCCGGTTCCCCAGCCACTGCTGCGACAGGTGCTCCAGGCCGACGGCGGTGAGCGTGGCGTCGAGCGTCCCGCCCGGCTTGAAGAAGTACAGGAAGATGAACCCGATCGCCACGCCGTTGATCAGGTAGGGGAAGAAGAGGATCCCCTTGAACAGGTTCCGGAAGCGCGTGCTGAAGCTCAGGATCGTCGCGTAGTACAGGGCGATCGCCATCTGGACGAACGACGCGGCGAAGTAGAACAGGCTCACGTAGAAGACGCGGAAGTACTCCTCGCGCGTGAAGACCCGGACGTAGTTGTCCAGGCCGACGAAGTTCTTGACCTTGTCCAGGCCGTCCCAGTCCGTGACGGAGTACCAGAACATGTTCAGCACGGGGATGTACGTGAACGTGAGCAGCAGGGCCACCGGGATCACGATGAAGAGGTACGGCGTGATGCGCCACCCCGTCAGTGATCCTCGCCGCCGCTCTCGACCGGGTGCGGACTCCCGGTCGGATGCGATCGGGGCGACCCCGACCGGGTGGACGTCTGATGCAGCAGCCATGTGGTCTCTCCAGCTCCGACGAAGCGCTCGGCCGGCCTCCGGTCCGTGCGGTGACGGGTCACCGCACGGACCGGGGCCGATCTCATGGTCAGGCTGGGACGACTAGCCCATGACCTCGGCGCGGGCCGCGGCCCATCGGGTGTTCAGGTCCTCGAAGATCTGCTCCTTGGTCTCGCCGGACTGGCCGCGGGCGGCGTCGATGATCCGCTTGCGGTAGATGTCCTGCCACAGCCCGACCTCCGCGGCGTCGTCGATGTCCTGGAGCTGGCTCTCCGTGCCCGGCTCGGCCGGGGTGGCCTCGATGAGCTCGACGCCGAGGGTCTCGAAGTCCTTGAGGGTCTCCGGGAACTCGCCGTCGCGCAGCGGCGAGAGGCCGCCCTGCGACTGGGCGTAGCCGGACTCGTGGTTGAACCACTCGATCCACGCGCGCGCCGCGACCTTGTTGTCGGAGTTCACGTTGATGCCGAGGTTGTAGTCGCCGCCGACCGAGGCGTGGAACGTCCCGTCGACCTGGTACGGGAACGGCAGGTAGCCGATGTCGTCCGGGTTGTCCGCGGCGTCCTGCATCTGGCTGATGGCCCACGAGCCGAGCACCATCGTGGCGATCTCGCCGCGGCCGAGCATGCCCTTGGAGGACTCCCAGTCGGTGGTGGTCGGGTCGTCCTCGATCAGGCCCGCCGCGACGACGTCCCACAGCAGGGAGTCGATCACGTAGTGGTCGCTGCCCTCGGTCCAGGGCGCATCCGTCTCCCGCAGGCTGTTGGCGTAGCCAGGGTCGGCCGAGACCTCGCTGCGGTGGCCCTCCCACTGCGTGACCGGCCAGCCGGCAGCGTAGTTGGTGTAGAGCGGGATGGCCTCGGTGTTGTCCTTGACGGCCTGCAGCGCGGCGATGAACTCCTCCGGCGTGGTCGGGATGCCGGTGACGCCGGCGGCCTCGAAGACGGCCTTGTTGTAGACGATGCCCTGGGTGTTGCCGACCACCGGGATGCCGTAGGCCTGGCCGTCGAAGGCCTTGTCCCGCACGAAGCGGTAGGTCTCCTCGACCTCGTCGATCGAGCCGAGCGGCTCGAAGAAGTCGGGCAGCTGCGCGGGGCTGATGGTGCCGACGATGCCGAGGACGTCCCCGTAGTCGTCAGTGCTCATCCGGGTCTTGACCTCACCCTCGTAGTCGGTGATCCCCTCGAAGGTCACCGTCACGTCGGGATAGGCCTCCTGGAAGCGCGACGCGTACTCGTCGAACGTCCCGTCCTCGAGCAGGTCGGTACGCCAGGTCAGGACCGTGATCTCACCCGACGGCGTCTCCTCGGTGGCGGTGTCCGCCGTGGCGTCCTCGGTGCTGCCGTCGCCGGCCGGGTCTTCCGCGTCGTCGGCGCCGGTCGAACAGGCGGCCGTCAGAGCAGCGACGGTGACGAGGGTCGTCACCGCGAGGAGCCGCCTGCGTCGTGTGCGAGGGAACATCGTTGATCCTCTCTGGGCCCGGCACGTCTGTGTGCCGGCGGTTCGGGTGTGGTTGCGCCCGGGCGGAACCGGCCGGTCCCGCGCTACGACATTCTTAGTTCGCCAAACTAAGTTCGTCAATGTGAGATGTGCCCATCGCGCACTTCGTCACACAATCGTGACGTCCGGAGCTCGGAGCTCAGGCCATCGGCGCCGGGCCCGTGCTGGCCCGCTCGATCCAGCGTGCCGTCGGCGCCCAGCGCGGCACCGACGGGCGGTCGTCCAGGAGGTCGAGCACCGCCTCGGCGACGCGGCAGCCGTAGCTGTGCACGTCGATGCTCAGCACGGTCAGCGGCGGCGTGGCGAGCCGGCACAGGCTCGAGTCGTCCCACGCGACCATGCTGACCTGCGCCGGGACGTCGATGCCGAGGCTCGCGGCTGCGGCGAGGCCGCCGAGCGCCATGAGGTCGTTGTCGTAGATGATCGCGGTCGGCGGCTCCGCCGAGCGCAGCAGGCGCCGGGTCAGCTCGGACCCGGAACGTTCGGTGTAGTCGCCCTCGACCACGACGGACTCGACACCTGCCGCCGTGCACGACTCGACCAGGGCGACCGATCGCACAGTGGTGTGCCGGAGCGACGCGGGGCCGCTGACCTGCGCGATCCGGCGGTGGCCGAGGGCGACCAGGCGCGCCACGGCGCCGCGGACCGGACCGGCGTTGTCTGCCCGGACCACGGGGAAGTCGGGTTCGCCGTCCCATGAGCCGACCAGCACGGCGCGCAGGCCGAGCTCGGCCAGCAGGGCCGGACGGGGGTCGTCCTGTGTGATGTTGAGCACGATGATGGCCTCGGCCACGTCGCCCTCCGCCCACCGGCGGTAGGCGGCGAGCTCGGCCTCGCGAGCGGCCACCACGTGCAGCAGGATCGACAGCCCGCGCTCGGCGAGCGTCTCCTCCAGGCCGGCGATGAGCTCCATGAAGAACGGCTCGACCCCGAACAACCGGGTCGGCCGTGCCAAGACGAGTCCGATCGCACCTGAGCCCACAAGGGGACAGGGTAGTTGCCTCCGACCGTCGTCGGTGCGACCGACTACCGTTGACCCCGGAGCTGGTGTCCCCGAGCCGGCCGACGACGTGATCGACAACGGAGGAAACGGTGACCGGCGCAGCCCGTGCCTTGCCCCACATGAGCACCCAGGCTGCCGTCATCGACGTGATCCGGGCTGCGGGGACGATCAGCCGGGCCGGGATCATCGAGGAGACCGGACTCACCGGAGCGACGATCTCGACGATCGTCCGCCGCCTGATCGACGACGGCCTGGTCCTCGAGACCGGCCGGGCCGAGTCCACCGGCGGCAAGCCGCGCGTCCTGCTGCAGCTCAACCATGCCGCCCGGTTCGCCGTCGGCGTGCACCTCGACCACTCCGGGATCGTCTACGTCCTGACGACGATCGGCGGCGCCGTCGTCGGTCGGATGTCACGTGCCGGCGTCGGTGTCGCCGACCCGCCGGTCGTCGTCGAGCGGATGGCGCGCGAGGTCGCGGCCCTGATCCAGAGCGCCGGCGTCGACCCGAGCCGGATCAGCGGGCTCGGGCTGGTCTCCCCCGGCCCGCTGACCCCGACCAGCGGGATGCGTCTGACGCCACCGGCCATGGCGCACTGGGAGGACTTCCCGCTCGACCGGGCCCTCGAGGAGGCGCTCGGGCTGCCCGTGCTGCTCGACAACGACGCCACCGCGGCGGCCCTCGGCGAGCACTGGACCGGCCGGGCCGGCACGAGTGCGACCTTCGCTGCGATCTACATCGGCACGGGCCTCGGTGCCGGCCTGATCGTCAACGGCGGCGCCTACGAGGGCATCAGCGGCAATGCGGGCGAGATCGGCCACATCTGCCTCGACCTGAACGGCCCGCTGTGCTGGTGCGGGGCTCGCGGCTGCACCGAGGCGATCGCCGGACCGGCGGCCGTCGTCGCGGCGGCGCGGGCCGACGCCCGGATCGCCGAGGCCGCAGGGCTCCGACCGGGCGGTGAGTCCGACCGACGCTCGACGGTCGCGGCCGAGTTCGCCGCCGTCGCGCGCGCGGCCCTGCGCGGGGACGACGGTGCGCGAGGTCTTCTGGAGAGCTCCGCGCGGTACGTCGCGGTCGCGGCCCGGACCCTGGCGAACGTGCTCGACCTCGACCTCATCGTGCTGACCGGACCGAGCATGGCGATCGCGGGATCGTTCTACCTACCCGTGGTCCAGGACGAGCTCGACCGGCTCTTCTTCCCCCGGTCGACGCACGGCGTGCTCGTGCGGCTGTCCCCGGTGGCGACCACCGCCGCGGCGGTCGGTGCGGCGGCCATGGTCCTCCAGTCCGAGCTCGTGCCGCAGCGCAGGAACCTTCGGTTGCCGATCCGGTTCGCCGACGTCGGCGACCTCCCGGCAGCGGGCGCGACGAACAGCTGAGAGTCGTCCGGCCGACCGCCCGGACGACGGCTCCGACGTAGGACGGCTCAGACGTAGGCGGCGTACGAGGGCAGGTCCAGCACGCCGTTGCCGGACAGGCCGATCAGGACGACCTCGCCGTCGGCCGCGGTCCGTGCGTACGCGATCGCCTCGGCGACCGCATGCGTCGACTCGGGCGCCGGGACGATCCCCTCGGCCCGGGCGAAGATCACGCCGGCCGCGAACGCGTCGTCCTGCTCGACCGCCACGGCCTGGATCAGGCCGAGGTTGACCGCGTGCGAGACCATCGGCGACATCCCGTGGTACCGCAGGCCCCCGGCGTGGATGGCCGGCGGGACGAAGTCCTTGCCGAGGGTGTGCATCTTGAGCAGCGGGGTGAGCCCGGCGACGTCGCCGTGGTCGTACCGGTACTCACCCTGGGTCAGCGACGGGCACGCAGCCGGCTCGCACGCCACGACGCGCGTGGTCGTGCCGTCGCGCAGGTTCTGGCCGATCAGCGGGAAGGACAGCCCGGCGAGGTTGGAGCCGCCACCGGCGCAGCCGAAGGCGATGTCCGCCTGACGCTCCCCCGCCTCGGCGAGCTGGACGAGCACCTCCTGGCCGATCACGCTCTGATGCAGCATGACGTGGTTGAGCACGCTGCCGAGCGAGTAGTGCGCACCCGGATCCTTGACCGCGACCTCGACGGCCTCGCTGATCGCCATCCCGAGCGAGCCGGTGGTGTCCGGGTGCTCGGCGAGGATGGCCCGGCCCGCCTCGGTCAGGTCCGACGGCGAGGAGTGGCACACGCTGCCGTACGCCTCCATCTGGAACCGCCGGTAGGGCTTGGCGTCGTAGGAGGCGCGCACCTGCCACACCTCGCAGGTCAGCCCGAGCAGCGAGCACGCCATCGCGAGCGACGCGCCCCACTGACCCGCGCCGGTCTCGGTGGTCAGCCGCGTCGTGCCCTCGATCGCGTTGTAGTACGCCTGCGCGACGGCGGTGTTCGGCTTGTGCGAGCCGACCGGGCTCACGCCCTCGTACTTGTAGTAGATCCGCGCCCGGGTCCCGAGCACGCGCTCGAGCCGGTGCGCACGGATCAGGGGCGACGGGCGCCACATCGAGTAGATCTCCCGGACGGTCTGCGGGATCTCGACGTACCGCTCGGTCGTGACCTCCTGCTCGATGAGCGCCATCGGGAACAACGGGGCGAGGTCCGGCGGCGTCAGCGGCTCGTGCGTCCCGGGGTGCAGGTGCGGCGGCACGGGCTCCGGCAGGTCCGCGTTGAGGTTGTACCAGTGCGTCGGGACGCTCGACGGGACGGCGAAGCCGATCGGGTCTGTGGAGCGTGCGTCAACAGGCTGGGCGGGGGTGCTCACGGCGCCGTCCTTCATCGTCGAGGGGATGACGCCGCGAGCATACCGATCACGGCAGGCCCGGGTGTCAGATGGCCATCCCGGCAAGGAATCCCGCGTGCACGGCCTCGCCGACCTTCGCCGGCTCGATGCAGTCACCGATCACGTGGACCCGGGGGTCCTCGATCACCCCCGGCCCGGCGAGGGCCGAGTTCGGGCGCAGGCCGAACGCCGTGAGCACGGTGTCCGCCGTCAGGCGCCGCGCCCCGTCCGCGCTGTGGACCAGGACGCCGTCCTCGTCGACGGCTCGCACCGTGTGACCGGTCAGGACCGTCACGCCGACCTCCGCGAGGCGGCGGAGCAGCGCCTTCCGGTTGAGCTGGAGAGTGTCGCGAGCGATCGAGTCCTCCTGCTCGACGATCGTCACGGTGTGACCGTCGATGGCCAGCTGCAGCGCCGCGTCGGCCCCGGACAGGCCGCCGCCGGCCACCAGGACGTTCTGACCGATCGGCACCCCGCGGTGGAAGTCCAGCACCTCCACGACGTCGTTCCGGCGCATCCCGGCCACACCGAGCGGGTGGACGGCCAGCCCACCGGTCGCCACGACGATCTCCTGCGCCGCCGCGAGCACGGACGAGCCGGGGCTGATCTCGCGGTTGAGGTGGACGGTGACCCGGTGAGCGGCGAGCTGACCCTTCCACCAGGCCACCATCGACCGCAGCTCGCGCTTGAACTCGGGCGTGGCAGCCGACCACAGCACCCCACCGAGGTGGTCGTTGCGCTCGTAGAGGTCGACCGAGTGACCGCGCAGCGCCGCGACGCGAGCCGCCTCGAGCCCGGCCGGCCCACCACCGACGACGACGACGCGCTTGGTGTGCGACGCGCGGCCGATCACCCGCGACGTCTCGTGACCGGCCTGCGGGTTCACCGAGCACGCCAGCGGGACGCCGAGAGCCACGTTGCCGATGCACATCGCGTTGCACCGGACGCAGGGCCGGATCGTGCCAGGACGGTCGGCGACGAGCTTGCGCGGGAGGTCAGGATCGGCGATCAGCGCACGACCCATGCCGACGAAGGCGGCGTCGCCGTCGACCAGCGCCTTCTCGGCGATCTGGGGCGTCATGTTGCCGGTGACCATCACCGGGATGCGCAGCCGCTTGCTGACGGCCGCGGCGCTCGCGAGGTACGGCGCGTCACCCAGGTAGTACGGCGGGTAGGCCCAGTCGGAGGCTTCGTACGCCCCCTCGTCGACGACCATCATGTCGACCCCTGCGTCCTGCAGGATCGTGGCGATCTCGAGGGACTCGGCCAGCTCCCGGCCGCCGTCGATGTGGTGGACGGTCGTGAGCCGGAAGCTGATCGGCAGTCCGGGCGCCGCCTCGCGCACGGCCCCGACGAGCTCGACGGCGAACCGGCTGCGGTTCTCCACCGAGCCGCCGTAGACGTCCGTGCGCCGGTTCCACAGGGCGCTGAGGAACTGGTCGACCAGGTGGCCGGCGTGACCGTGGATGTCGATCGCGTCGAAGCCCGCGGCCGCCAGCCGGCCGGCTGCCTGGCCGAACCGGCGCACGAGCAGCCGGACGTCCTCGGTCTCCAGAGCCCGGCAGGAGGCGGCCGGGTTCTGGGTCCACGGGACGGCCGATGCCGAGACGGGTACCGACCGCCCGGGCTCGGGTGCGCCGACCCGGCCGAGTCCGGGCGAGAGCTGTGCGGCGATCCGGCCGCCGGCCTCGTGCACCGCGGTCGTCAGCGCGCGCATCCCCGGCAGGAACCGGTCGTCGTCGGCGCGCGACATCAACGCCCGGGGCGGCTCGACGTCGGTCCCGGCGAGCATCGCGCCGGTCATCAGCAGACCGGCACCGCCACGGGCCCGCGCCACGAAGTACGCGATCTCCCGGCTGCTGACCGAGCCGTCCGGGTGCGCCATCCGCAGACCGATCGGTGGCAGCACGATGCGGTTGGGCAGAGCGAGGGACCCGAAGTCGCCGGGGGCGAGGAGGTGCGCGTAAGAGCTCATGGAGCCGTGCCTCTCGACAGTGAGCAGCAGGGACGCCCGACCACTGCTGCGGCGCTGCGGCGGTGCGGCCCACGGATGCCCCATTGTGTGGACCGCGGATCGGCCGGACCGGGGTCGATGGTCCCGGTCGCGCCTGGATCGGGTCGCATCCGGACCGACCGACCGCCGATCCGCCGCCGCGGGCGACGCCCGGTCCGGGCGACCGACAGTCGCTCAGCCGCCGCGGGGCGACGTCCGGTCCGACGACCGACGGCCGCTCAGCCCACCCGGAAGCGCTCGACGAGCTGGTCCACGAGCGCGTCGAACCGGGCGTCGACGGTGCGCCGGGACAGGTCGCCGTCGTACCACTCGACGATCTCCCGGGCGCCCTGCTCGAACGGGATCGTCGCCCGGAAGTCGGGCACGATCCGGCGCAGCTTGGTGGTGTCGAAGACCAGCGAGTGCGCCTTGTCGCCGAGCAGGCCGGCACCCCACTCCGGGTCGACCGCGGCGATCGCGTCGGACGGGACGTGCACGATGCGCGCCTCGGTCCCGGCGGCCGCAGCGAGGGTCTCGGCGATCTGGTTCCAGGTCAGGACGTCGTCCGACGTGATGTGGAAGGTGTCGCCGACGGCCCTCGGGTGGCCGAGGAGCGGGACGAGACCCTTGGCGAAGTCGGCGTGGTGGGTCAAGGTCCACAGCGAGGTGCCGTCGCCGTGGACGACGACCTCCTTGCCGCGACGCATCCGGTCGAGCACCGTCCAGCCGCCGTCCAGCGGGATGAGGGTCTTGTCGTAGGTGTGCGACGGGCGGACGACAGTGGCCGGGAAGCCGGTGGCACGGTAGGCCGCGACGAGCAGGTCCTCGCAGGCGATCTTGTTCCGCGAGTACTGCCAGTGCGGGTTGCGCAGCGGCATGGACTCCACGATCGGGAGCCTGGCCGGCGGGGTCTGGTAGGCCGAGGCAGAGCTGATGAAGACGTACTGGCCGGTGCGCCCGGTGAACAGGTCGATGTCGGACTGCACGTGACCGGGTGCGAAGGCGACCCAGTCGACGACCGCGTCGAACTCGTGGGTGCCGAGGGCCGCACGGGCCGAGGCCGGGTCGCGGATGTCACCCCGCAGGACCGTCACCCCGTCGGGCAGCGGCCGGGTCGTGCTCGTGCCACGGTTCAGCACGTGCAGGTCGATCCCCCGCTCGACGGCGAGGCGGGCCGATGCGGAGCTGATGACGCCGCTGCCACCGATGAACAGAACCTTGAGGGCGCTCATACCCGAACGCTACCCCGCCGGGTCGAATCGATCCGTTCAGCCGTCGGTGGCGGACGTCGCGGCCTTGGCAGCCTTGGCGGCCTTGGCAGCGAGCCGCTCCTCCTCCAGCCGGGCCTGCTCGAACGCGACCCGTTCGGTGCGCAGCCACAGCGGCGGGTCCTGCCGCAGCTCCTCGATCTGCTCGGTCGTCAGGGCCTCGGTCACCCCGCCACGGGCCAGGGCGGCGATCGAGACGCCGAGCCGTGACGCGACGACGTCGCGGGGGTGCGGTCCGGTCGCGCGGAGATCGGTCAGCCACTGCGGCGGAGCGGTGATCAGGCGGGCGAGGTCGGACCGCGACACCGCGGCGGCCTCGCGGAACGACTCCGGGGTGGCCGGCAGGTGGATGCCCAGCTTCTTGGCAGCCGTCACCGGCTTCATGGTCTGCTTCGAGTGCGAGGCGGTCATCCGTCGAGGATATCGTTCGCGCCGTGTGCGGCCGCGCCACGGGCCTCCCCGTAGCCTTGGCCGACGACAGGAGGCGGTCGGCATGCACGACGACGGTGACACGCACGACCGTGACACGCACGACCGCGACACGCACGACGATGGCGAGCGTGCGCCCGTGACGTTCCGCATCGCCACGATGCCGGGCGTCATCGTCTCGAAGTGGACCCGGGTGTGGGCCGAGCGCCGCCCGATGACACCTGTCGAGCTGATCCGCACGGACGAGACCAGTCAGGTCGCCGTCCTGCGCGAGGACCGCGCCGACGTCAGCTTCGTCCGGCTGCCGGTCGAGCGGGCCGGGCTCAGCCTCATCCCGCTCTACACCGAGGTCCCGGTGGTCGTGCTGGCGATCGACCACGAGCTGACCCTGCTGGACGAGGTGTCCCTCGCCGACCTGGTCGGCGAGCACCTCGTACCCGTGGGACCGACGGCGTCGGCCGACGCGACCCGGGAGGCCGTCGCGCTCGTCGCGGCCGGCATCGGCGTCCTGCTGGTGCCGATGTCGGTCGCACGCATGCACCACCGCAAGGACGTCACCCACCGACCGGTCACCGATGCCGAGCCGACCCGGATCGGGCTCGCCTGGCGGGAGGACCGGACGACCGCCGACGTCGAGGAGTTCGTCGGCATCGTCCGCGGTCGCACGGCCCGGAGCTCGCGAGGACCGTCGGATGCGGCGGCCGGCACGGACGACGACGCGAGCGAGCCGGCCGCGCCCCCGTCACGGCAGGGACGTGGCCCCGGTCCCGCCCGGGACGATCGCCGGAAGGGCTCAGACGCGCGCAGGACGGGGCGCCCCGGCCCACCCCGAGGTCGGCGCCGAGGCAAGCGCTGAGAGGCTGCGGACACCGCTGAGCAGCCACTCGAGGGCGGTCGCGGCCGACCAGCCCTCACGGTGACGTTCGGCGAGGCGACGCGCACCGTCGAGGTCGGCGCCGAGGGTGACCAGCGCGTCCTCGGTGTAGCCGTCGAGGCGGGTCTGCGCGAAGCCGACGTTGGCCATCAGCGCGTTGCACAGGCAGGCACGGCCGACAGTCTCCTCGATCGTCCCGCCGTGCCGCACGAAGTCCTCGACCGGCTCGGACGGGCAGCGGTAGCCGAGCGAACCGTTGTCCTTGACGTACGGGGTGCGCAGGTAGCTGAGGTCGCACAGGCGGGGGCGGCCGACCACCACCTCGGGCTCGGAGAGCGTGCCGGGGATCTGGGCGACCTTGAACGGGAAGCCGGTCGGCGAGGCCAACGGGTCGGTGCGGATCTCGAGCGTCCCGGCCCGCAGCCGCGTCATCAGCTCGTCGCGCAGGTTCCCGGTCAGACCGGAGTCGTCGCTCAGCGCGAACAGCGTGCCGACCTGCACACCGGCCGCGCCGGCAGCGCGGGCGCCGACGAGCGCATCAGGTGTGCCCTGGGAGCCCGCGATCCAGAACGGCAGACCCACCTCGGCGACCTTCGCGATGTCGGCGTCGTCCCTGGGGCCGAAGACCGGCTGACCGAGCTCGTCCAGGACGAGCCGCCCGCGCGGCGGGGCGTTGTGCCCACCAGCCTGCGGACCCTCGATGACGAACCCGTCCGGACGGATGTGCTCGTCGCGCGCGAGGTAGGACGCCAGGACGTGCGCCGAGACGATGGCGAGGAACATCGGCCGCACCAGCGGCGGGATGCCGGTGCCCAGCAGGGCGGCCGGGTCGAGCTCGACCGCCTGGCTCCCCGGCTCCGCCCCGACGACGTCGACCGGCAGCCGGACCGCTTCGTGGCCGGCGAGCTTGTTGAGCAGCTGCGGGATCTCGCGCGGGATCCCGGCGCCCATCAGCACGTAGTCGACGCCGGCCAGCATCGCACCGTACGCGGCCGCCGGCGTCGCCATCTGGACCTTCTCGAGGAAGTTGACGCCCACCTGGCCGTCGTGGCCCTCCTTGGCGAGCCACACCTCGACGAAGTTCCCGAGGATCGCCAGCTCCTGGGCGGACCGGTGCTGGCGCACGGCGAGTCGCGGGACTGCTGCATAGGGCGTGCCCGGCGGCCGGCCCTCGGGCCGGAAGTACCGCTTGAGGGCGCGCGTGACGATCTCGGGCACGGGGAACGCGGCCAGGGCCCGACGCACGGTGCCGTCGCGGTCACCGTCCTGGAGCCGGCGGGCGAGCACGGCGTCCAGGGCGATGCCCGAGACCACGCCGAGCTGTCCGAGCCTGGCGACCGCCGAGGCGAGCCGCCAGGACGAGACGCCGACGCCCATCCCGCCCTGGATCACCAGAGGGAGCTCGCGGCCCCGGTGGCGGGGGCTGGACGTGCGGGGCGACGTGATCACGCGGACCTCTTCTGACGGCGGCGACGGGCTTCGGACGGTACGGTGGGCGCCTACGCTACCGTAGGTTACGTCTCCGTAGGTTCGCATCGCCGTGAGCACGGCCTCGGGACCTAGGTCCCTGTCACCGAACGTCGTGGCACGTCGTCGGGCCGTAGCTTTTCTGGCCGCGACATCGCCCTGTCGAGAACCCCGTCGCCGGGCCGGTCAGGCCACCGGCACCGGCATCGGCGCCGGACCCGGGGCGGGCGTCGGCGCGTTGGCCACGACGACCTTCCGGTAGGCGGCGAGATCGGTGAAGAGCTCGTCCGTGAACGGGTTCTTCCCGGACGTCACGATCCGGCGGACCTGGTAGACGACGACGGCGATGTTGGCCGCCAGGGCGATCGCGCTGACGACGAACAACGCCTTCGGGTCGTGCGACGACGCGACCGCGAACTGCGAGCTCGTGACGAACGAGGGCACCGCCATCGTGAACATCATCCAGAACGCGAGGGTCTGGGCGCGGTGCTGGAGCCAGGCCCCCCGCTTGATGAAGAACGCCGGGATCGTGCACGAGACCAGCAGCGCCGCGCCCGCGTAGAACGCGTGGTCACCGACCGCGTTGTAGACGTAGGCGAAGTTCCACAGGTCGTAGGCGATGATCCAGAACCAGAGCATGTCCGGCCAGATCATGTCCTTCTTCTTGCCCTGGCTGATGAAGATCCCGGCCCAGCCGCAGATCGTCAGCAGGTTGAGGATGCCGGCGATCCCGTTCATCACGTTCCACGAGCCGCCGACCATCAGCACGCCGTCGACCATGCCGTTCATGCCCGTCACCTGGAAGTCACGGACGACGGCCTCGGCGATGTTGATCGCGAGGATCGCCGCCGGGAACATCAGCGCATACCGGTTCTTGGCCAGGCGAGGGATGTACCGCAGGGCCATGAAGCCGACGCAGCCGGCGAGCGCCGAGTAGACCTTGACCCAGTGGAACCACGTCCCGGTGCTGGAGCCCGCCCCCGCCGTGGTCGGCCACACGAAGACGGTGAGCACGACCGGGAGCGCGATGAACAGGACGAGACCGGCCCACTTGCTGATCCGGGCGAGCTCGTTGAAGAACATCAGCCCTGCGACGACCGCGACCCACATGAGGGCCGAGTACCAGGGGATCGACTCGAAGAGGAACATGCTCGGGCACTCCTGTGTCTGAAGGGGCGGGGTGGGGTCGCGGGTACTGCGGTCGCGGGTACCGCGGTCGGCGGGGTGGACGTCAGCCGGAGCGGTCCCCCGGTGCCAGGCGGAGGGTCTGGCGGACGATCGCGACGAGGACCGCGTCGTCGATGTCGGGGCGGGAGCGCGCCAGGCCGATCAACCCGTGGACCAGGACGTAGAACGTCTCGTAGACGTGCACGATCTCGATCCGGTGCCGCCTGGCGTACGCCTCGACGGTCGACGTCGACAGGCAGTCGACGATCGCTCGCACCGCTCGGTCGACGAACCGGTTGTAGAGGCCCGCGTTCTCGATCCGCGGCAGGTCCGTGCCGAGCGAGTCACGGCCCTGCAGGTGACGGCGGAACACCTCGATGCAGTCGGTCAGCGCCTTGTCGATGTTGCCGACCTCGCGCTCGGCGTCCCACCGGCGGATGCTCTCGACGAACTCGGCGATGTACTCCTCGAGGACGACGTCGACCAGCGTGTCCTTGTCGACGAAGTAGTGGTAGACGAGCCCCCGGGTGATGCCGGCCCGCTCCGCGACGTCGCTGATCGACGTCTTGGCGATCCCGCGCTCCGCGAACAGCGCCCGTGCCGCGGCGACGATCTCGTCCTTGCGCACGTCGGGCGCCTTGACGGACCGGACCGCCGGACGGAGGACCTCGGCGCTGGGCACAGACCCATCCAACGCTTCATTGACACACTGTCAATGGGACCTTGGTCGCGCCGACGGGGTCGAGACCTCGAACCGCTCGCGGTCCGGCCCGGACGCGATCAGCGCGGGCGGTGGCCCGATCGGGTCGGCGTCTCGGCCTCGGCCACCTCGGCATGGCGGGCACGCAGGCGCTCCCGGACCTCCTGCGGCGTGTAGGCGAGGCGACGCCGCTCGTCCCTCGCGATGAGCACGCCGGTGGCCGCGACACCGGCGAAACCGGCCACGCCCAGGACCTTCCACCATCGCACCTGCCTAGGCTACAGGCGTGGCGGCCACCCAGATCGACCTCGACGAAGCCCTTGACGCGACCCGGACCGGCGACGTCTGGCTCTTCCGTGGCACCACGGTCGCCGACCGCGCGATCCGCGTGTCGACGAACAGCCCGGTGAACCACGTCGGCATGTCGGTCGTCATCGGCGACCTCCCGCCGCTGATGTGGCACGCCGAGCTCGGTCGGTCGTTGACCGATGCCTGGACGGGTGCTCACCAGCGCGGGGCCCAGCTGCACGACCTGCGCGAGGCCACGACCGCCTGGGCGCACCGGTACGGCCAGCAGGCCTGGTTCCGCCAGCTCGACCACCCGGTCGACCAGGCGATGGAGGACGCCGTCCTGCGCACCATCGCGCGGCTGGACGGGACCCCCTTCCCCTCCACCACGCAGCTCGTGACCCGGTGGTTGCGCGGCCGCGCGCCGCGTCTGCTGCAGCGCGCGGCGCAGGCCGACCTCGAGACCGCCTACTGCGCGGAGATCGTCGCCGTCACGTACGAGGCGATGGGTCTGCTGCCCGGCGACCACCGACCGAGCTGGTTCGACCCGGGTCGGTTCTGGAGCGGTGACGACCTGAGCCTGTCCGCCGGCGCCCGGCTCGGCGCGGAGATCTCCGTCCGGATCCCGGCACCGGAGGCCGCCGGACCGGACCCGACGGCGCCGGGAGCGCAGTCGGCCGCCTGACGGCCAGGAAGCGACTCCCGGTCAGGGCATCGGGCGCGGTCAGGGCAGCAGACGCCGGACCGCGAGCTCGATGCCACGCAGCTCGGCGAGCCCCTTGAGCCGTCCGATCAACGAGTAGCCCGGGTTGGACCTGCGTCGCTGGTCGTCGAGCAGCTGGTGGCCGTGGTCCGGCCGCAGCGGGATCCTCGGTCCACCCTCACGTTCGCGGCGGCGCTCCTCGGCCACGAGCACCGAGACCACACCCACCATGTCGACGTCCCCACCGGCGTGGATGTCCTCGTGGAAGCTCAGCGAGTTGGCCTCACGCCGCGTCGAGCGCAGATGGGCGAAGTAGATCCGCGGCGCGAGAGCCGTGGCCATGGCGACGAGATCGTTGTCGGGCCGCACCCCGTAGGACCCCGTGCAGAAGGTCAGTCCGTTCGCCGGGCTCGGTGCGGCATCGAGCAGCCACTGCGCGTCAGCCTGGGTCGAGACGACGCGCGGCAGGCCGAGGATGGGCCGGGGCGGGTCGTCGGGGTGGATCGCCAGCCGCAGGCCGACCTCCTGCGCGACCGGGACGACCGCCCGCAGGAAGTACCCGAGGTTCTCCCGCAGCCCGTCGGGGCCGATCCCGGCGTAGCCGGCCAGCATCTGCCGGAACGAGTCGAGGGTGTACCCCTCCTCCGAACCGGGCAGCCCGGCGATGATCGTGCGGACGAGCTCGTCGCGCCCGTCCGGCGAGAGCTGCGCGGCGTAGGCGGTGGCGCGGGCGATCTCGGCGTCGTCGTACTCCGCGGCGGCACCCGGTCGGTCGAGGATCACCAGGTCGAACGCGGCGAACGCATCCTGGTCGAACCGCAGGGCCCAGCCGCCGTCCGGCAGCTCGTAGCGCAGGTCCGTGCGCGTCCAGTCGAGGATCGGCATGAAGTTGTAGCAGACGACGTCGATGCCGTTCTCCGCCAGGTTCCGCAGGCTCTGCTGGTAGGCGGCGATCCGCTCGTCCCGCCGGGGTGCGGCCCGCTTGATGTCCTCGTGCACCGGCACGCTCTCGACGACCGACCAGCGCAGCCCCGACGCCTCGATCATCGCCTTGCGCTCCGCGATCGCCTCGACGGTCCAGACCTCACCGTTGGGCACCTCGTGCAGAGCCGTGACGATGCCGGTCGCGCCGGTCTGCTTGATGTCGGCCAGCGTGATCGGGTCGCTCGGGCCGAACCATCGCCATGTGTGCTCCATGCCGTGCCTCCTGGGCAGCTGTCGTCCGGCCGGACCTCCCGGTCCTCGCCGCGAACCCATTGCAGCACGTCCGGGTAGCAGTCTGACAAGCGGTTGCCACAACGTGTCGGGAGACCTACCGTGCTGATCGTGGACGAGCCCGAGGACGGTGCGGTCCGGCGCAGCCCGACGATCTACGACGTCGCCGCGGCCGCCGGGGTGGCGCCGTCCACCGTCTCGCGTGCGTTCTCCCGCCCGGGGCGGGTCAACGCGGAGACCGCGGCACGCATCCGGGCCATCGCGGCGGACCTCGGCTACCGGGCCAACCCGCTCGCCCGTGCGCTGCCCACCGGCCGCACGTCGATGCTCGCCGTGATCGTCTCGGACGTGACCAACCCCTTCTTCTTCGAGATCATCCGCGGCGTCGAGGCGGCCGCCGCCGATGCCGGCTACGTGACCCTCCTGGTCGACACGCACGAGTCGCCGAGCGACGAGCGCGCGGCGATCGACCGGGCCATCCCGATGGTCGACGCCATCGTGCTGGCCACCTCCCGGATGTCGGACAACGCGATCCGGATGATTGCCAAGCAACGGCCGACGGTGGTCCTCAACCGCCCGATGACCGACGTGCCCAGTCTGGTGAGCGACAACCCGCGCGGGATGCGGCGGGCCGTGGAGCACCTCGGTGAGCTGGGGCATCGGGCGGTGACGTACGTCGCCGGTCCGGAGGCGTCCTGGGCGGACGGGATGCGGTGGCGCTCGATCCGCGAGGCGGTCCACGAGCTCGAGATGCGTGTGCACCGGATCGGGCCGTACCCCCCGACGCTCGGCGGCGGCTTCGCGGCGGTGCGTGACCTCGCGCAGGCGCCGACGACGGCTGTCGTCGCCTACAACGACCTGATGGCGATCGGCCTGATGCGCGGCCTGTCCCTGGGTGGTGTGCGGGTCCCCCATGACGTGAGCGTCATCGGGTTCGACAACATCTTCGGCGCCGACTTCTGCTCCCCCGCACTGACGACGGTCGCCGCCCCGCTGCGCGCACTCGGGACGGTCGGCGTGCAGCTCGTCCTCGGGCTCGTCTCCGCCGGCGGCCGGCGCGGCAGCGCGCACCCGAGCCCCGTCCGCCCGGCGATGCTGCCCGCCCAGCTGGTGGTCCGGGAGTCGACCGGACCGCGCCGTTCAGGCTGACGCCGACGCCCGGTCGGCGGCGAGCTCACCGACCTGGCCGAGGATCGCTGCCACCACGACGTCGTCGTCCGCGAGCTCCGGGTCGAGCGCCCCCGAGACCGACCGCACGGCCTCGGGGAGCGCGCCGGCCGCCAGCGCCGTGAGCTCGGCAGCCCGCGCGTCGGTGACCGGGGCGCCGAGCCGACGCAGGTGGCAGACCCACGCCGCGACGACCCGCGTCGCGCCGAGCGGGGGTTGCCACGAGTTGTCGCCACGCAGGCACCGGGCCGGTCGCACCAGGTCCAGGTGCGGCCCGGCGGACCGCGCCATGACGCTGCAGGATCCGCCGGGCCGATCAGGACAGGCGCACGTTCAGGACGGGCGCACGTTCAGGACAGGCGCACGTTCAGGACCGTACGCACCGTCGCCATCCGGTCACCCGCCGCCGTCAGACCGTCACCGAGACCCAGCCGATCGCCCACACCATGACGAGCAGGTCGCCGATCATCTGGCGCCGTCGCCGGGCGGGCCGGTCCGCAGAGGGCTTCATGGCCCGCATCCTGCCGTGCGGCGCGGGTCGGGGCGCGTCAGGCGGTGACCATCCGGGCGCTGCGTTCCCAGAGCTCCCGGGCCAGGTCGGCGTCGCGGGCCTGCGGGTTGGCCTTCGCGATCGCGCGCTTGGCGTAGTAGCCACCGGGCACCCAGTCCGCACCGGGACGGGCCGTCGCGAGCCACACCAAGGTGTCGGCGCCCTGCTCGGCCGACAGGAGGAGCCGCCGGAGCGCGGTCTGGTAGACGAACCGCATCGGGCTGGTCGAGCCCGCGGCGAACCCGGTCGCGACACCACCCGGATGGAAGGCCGCGGCATCGATGCCCTGCAGCCCGTGGCGCCGGTTCAGCTCGGTGGTGAACAGGATGTTGGCCAGCTTGGCGTTGCCGTACGCCCGGTTCGGCGAATACCTCGTGCGGGCGTCCAGGTCGTCGATCTCGAACCGGCCGAAGATCCGGTTGGCTGCGCTCGAGGTGTTGAGCACCCGGGCCCCACCGTCGAGCAGTCGGTCCATCAGCAGGGTGGTCAGCAGGAACGGGCCGAGGTGGTTGACCTGGAAGGTCTTCTCGTGGCCGTCCACGGTCTCCTCGCGCGCGCCCATGATGCCACCGGCGTTGTTGGCCAGGACGTCGATCCGGGGGCAGGCCGCCAGGAGCTCCGCGGCGAGCCGCCGCACGTCGTCGAGCCGCGCGAAGTCCGCGACGAAGGCGTCGGCCCCGATCTCCCGCGCGACAGCGGCCGTCTTCTCCGGGGAACGGCCGACGACGACGACGCGGTCGCCGCCCTCGCTGAGGCTGCGCGCCGCCGCCGCCCCGATCCCGTCGCTCGCGCCGGTGATGACGATGGTCCGCTGCGACATGTGGGGTCTCCTGATGGCTCGACGTGTCCGGCTCGTCGGGAGCGCGGTTCCGGCTCCAGTCTCCCTGACGCGGGACCGCTGTCCCTGTCGCCGCCGCCGGTCCGGGCGAATCCTGCCGGTACCGGTACCGGTACCGGGACCAGACCCTCCCGCGCCGAGGTTCCGCGCAGGCCCGACTACGCTCGGTGCTGCGGACGATGTGAGGCGGGTGATCGGCGTGACCTCGGTGCGGGTGGCTGAGATCCTGGCCGGGGTCGTGGACGGCTCCCCCGCGATGTCGAGCCTTCCCGAGCGTCTGGTCCGGGCGTGCGCGCAGGCGCTGCCTGTCACGGGGGTGGGCATGGTGCTGATGACGGACAACGGGCCGGCCGGGACCGTCGCGTCCACCGACGGTCCGGCAGCCACGATGGAAGAGCTGCAGTACACGCTCGGGGAAGGTCCGTGCGTCGAGTCCTCCCGGACCGGGCGGCCCGTGCTCCAACCCGATCTGGCCACGTCGGGTCCGGCGCGCTGGCCGGGCTTCTCCGCCGGCGCTCTGGATGCCGGGATCCGCGCGATCTTCGCTCTGCCCCTGCGGGTGGGAGCCATTCGCCTCGGCGTGCTGGATCTGTACCGCGACCTCCCCGGGGCACTGACCGATGGTGAGCTGACCGAGGCACTGTCGTTCGCCGACGCCGCGACGACGATCCTGCTGCACCTGCAGGCGCAGGACTCCCCGGACGGCTCTGAGTCAGGTCTGATCCGGGTGATCGAGGACCGCGCAGAGGTGCACCAGGCGACCGGCATGATCGCGGTCCAGGTCGGCGTGTCGCTCGCCCAGGCACTGGTCCTGCTCAGGGCCCGATCCTTCGCGGCGGAGCGCCCGATCATCGCCATGGCCCGTGACGTCCTCGCCGGGGTCGTGCGTTTCACGAGCGACGAGGATGGTCGCATCCACGGGCACTGACTGGCGGAGCCGGTGCCGCCGAGAACCAAGAACCTGAGTCCCGAGAACCCGAGCAAACGGGTGAGAGCAAAGGAGGAGTGATGGACGGACCCCAGCGCCTGGCGCGAGTCTTCGTCGAGCTCGCAGACACCCTGGTCGAGGAGTTCGACGTGGTCGACCTCCTCCAGACGCTCACCGAGCGCTGCATCGAGCTGCTGAGAGCAGACGCCGCGGGCCTGATGCTGGCCGACGAACGCGGGAACCTGCGCCTGATGGCGAGCACCACCGAGAGAATGCGCTTGATCGAGCTCCTCGAGCTGCAGGTCGCCGAAGGTCCGTGTCGAGACTGCTACGTGACCGGAAGGGCCGTGACGAACGTCGACCTCTCTGACGCGCGCGAACGGTGGCCCGTGTTCACGCCCGCGGCGGAGGCCGCCGGGTTCGGCGGTACCCACGCCCTGCCGATGCGCCTGCGCGGCCGGGTCATCGGCGCTCTGAACCTCTTCACCGACGAGCCTGTCGACCTGAGCGACGAGGACATCGCGATCGGGCAGGCGATGGCGGACGTGGCCACCATCGGACTGCTGCACGAACGGAACCTCCGCGAGCAGACGATCGTGTCCGAACAGCTCCAGGCAGCACTGCACAGCCGGGTCCTGATCGAGCAGGCCAAGGGAGTCCTGGCCGCCCGTGCAGACATCAGCGTGGACAAGGCCTTCGGCCGGATGCGCGACCACGCCCGGCACAACGGCCTGACCCTGACCGCGGTCGCGACTGCCGTGGTGGACGGCTCGCTCGACGCCCGCGTCCTGCTGGGCGCGTGACGCCGAGCACCGACAGGCGCGGCGCCGGACTCGTCGGTCGCCATTGTGCTCGGGAGGGCGACGCCGTAGATTCCTCGTGAGGGATGGGCCGCTTCGTCGGCCCATCTCCGCAGTTGTGTTGCCCCAGACCCGGCAGCACGTCGACACCGGCGCGCACTGGAGATGGGGACTCATGGCCTTCGCGACGGACTCGGCACGGAGCACGGTCATGCGCCAGCGGATCGTCTACGTCGTGGGCGAGGTCGACATCGCGTCCGCACCCTCCCTGCGTCGGGCGTTGACCCGGGTCGCCGCGGAGCCGACGAGTCAGGTCGTCGTCGACCTGTCCGGGGTCACGTTCATGGACTGCTCCGGGCTCCGGCCGCTGCTCGAGGCCGAGGCGCGCCTCGGGAGCCGACTGCGTCTGCGCGCCGTTCCCCCGAGGGTCGCCGAGCTGCTCCGGCTCACCGGCCTGCAGACGAGCTTCCACGTCGTCAACGATGCGTGGGCCAGGCGGTCCGATGCCGCGTACGCGTGGGATCACGCCGACCTGGACCGGCAGCACGCCGAGGGCGCAGCGCTCTCGACGACGGCGCCCTCAGGGTCGCTCGAGCTCGAGGAGGACGTCGCACGCCGACGAGCCACGGCCGACGGCGAGGCGCGGATCGACCAGGCGAGAGGCCTGGTCATGGCCACCCACGGGTGCGACGCCGAACAGGCTGGTCAGCTGGTGAAGCACGCCGCCCGCCGCCAGGACATGCAGGTCCACGACCTCTCCGACGCTCTGATCAAGGCCGCCACCGGTTCCCGGGGCGGTCGGTCCAGCGCGGCCATGAAGGCCGCGGTCCTGGCCGTCCTGTCTCAGGGCGACAGCACCCAGCCCGAGGCATCCGCGCAGCGGTACCACGGTGCGCCAGACGAAGCCCCCGAACCGGACCGGGACCTCCTGGCCCCCTGACCCCTCGGGCGTGCTGACCCCTACCGGTCCTAGGGCTCGGCGAGCTCCCGGGCCTGATCGATGACGGCCGCGACGACTGCCTCGTCCGCGGCGAGGTCGGGGGCCAGCGTCGTGAGCACGCGGCGCACGGCGTCGGGCAACGATCCGGCGGCCAGCGGGACGAGCTCGGCCGCCCGGGTGTCGGTGACAGTGGCGCCGAACCCGCGCAGATGGCAGACCCAGGCGGCGACCGCCAGCGTCGCGCCGGCCGGGAGCCGCCCGGCGGCCCGTTCCCGGCGCAGCGTCGGCAGGACCCGGATCGGCAGCTTCTGGGAACCGTCCCAGGCGATCTGGTCGAGGCGGTGCCGCATCCGCGGGTTCGCGAACCGCTCGGTCAGCGCAGCGCGGTACGCATCGATCTCGACGGTCGGCACGGTCAGGTGCCGCGATGCGGCGTCCCACCACGCCTCGAGCCAGGCCAGGCAGCGCTCGTCGCGCATGGTGTCGGCGACTGTCACATGACCACGGATCGACCCGGCGTACGCCAGCAACGAGTGGGCCCCGTTGAGCAGCCAGAGCTTGCGTTCCTCGAACGGCGCGACGTCGTCGGTGAAGGTCGCCCCGGCGTCCTGCCAGTGCGGCCGGCCGACAGCGAACTCGCCGCTGATCACCCACTCCGTGAAGGGTTCGGTCACGACCAGCGAGCGGTCGTGGACACCGGTCGCGGCCTGCGCGTCGGCGCGGTCCTGGTCGGTGGCCTCCGGGGTGATCCGGTCCACCATCGTCGTCGCGTACGCCACGGTGCCCGCGATCCAGTCGGCCAGCGACGGGTCGACCAGCCGAGCGAGGCCGGCCACGACCCGCGCGACCGCCGCACCGTTGTCCGGCAGGTTGTCACAGGGCACGATCGTCAGCGGCCCCGCACCCGCCGCACGGCGTGCGGCAAGACCCGCGACCAGACGCGCGGGAACCGTCACGACGGCGGCCGTCGGGTCGTTGCGCAGCGTGGCGAGGTCGGCGCGCACGGCCGGCAGGTCGACGTCGAGGTCACCGTCGGCGCTGCGCTCGTAGCCGGCCTCGGTGACGGTCGTCGTGATCACCTGGACCCGTGGGTCGGTCAGGTAGCCGAGCCAGGCGTCCCACTCGTCGGCGGTGTGCACCTGGGCGATGCTCCGAACCACCTCGAACGTGTCGCCTGCGCTGCCCCGGGTGACGACGGTGTAGAGGCCGTCCTGGGCCTTGAGCGCCGCCGCGACGGCGTCGGACCGCGCCGACGGGCGGCTGTTGAAGGCCGCGATCCCCCAGTCGGACGCGTCGGGCGCATGGTCGGTGTACCAGGCCTGGTGGGCGCGGAAGAAGTTGCCCAGCCCGAGGTGGACGTGCCGGACGGGCGGCGGGGCGGCATCCCTGCGGAGCTCGCTCACAGCTTGAAGACCTTCGTCGGGCGACCGGTCACCAGGTCGACCGCGGCGGCGTGGGCCTCGTCCTCGTCGAGCCGGTGCTCGGCGACGAGCTGGGCGAGGTGGCCGCTGTCGAGCCGACGCGCCATGTCGTGCCGGGCCGGGATCGAGCAGAACGCCCGGGTGTCGTCGATGAAGCCGGACGTCCGCGAGAAGCCGGCGGTCTCCGTGACGGCCGAGCGCCAACGGCGGACGGCGTCCGGCGCGTCCAGGAACCACCACGGCGCACCGATGTACACCGAGGGGTAGAAGCCGGCCAACGGCGCCAGCTCGCGGGAGAACGCCGTCTCGTCGAGCGTGAAGAGCACCAGGTGGAGGTTCGGGTGCGTGCCGTACCGCTCGAGCAGCGGCCGCAGCGGGTCCGTGAAGTCGGTGCGCAGCGGGATGTCGTGCCCGGTGTCCGGCCCGAACCTCGCCGCCGACGGCCCGTGGTGACCGCGGCGCACCCCGACGTGCAGCGTCATCGTCAGACCGTCCTGGGTCGACATCCGCGCCATCTCGAGCAGCATGTGGCGGCGCAGGGCCACCGCCTCGAGCGGGGTCGCCGTACCGCTCAGTGCAGCCCGGTGGACCCGGTCGGCCTGCGCCGGCTCGAGCGGCTCGGTGCCCGCGTCGGTGTGCGCATGATCGGCGGACACGGCACCGTGCTCGACGAAGTAGCGTCGACGCGCCTCCATCGCGGCCACCCAGCCCGGATACGTCCCGGTGTCGATGCCGGACACCTCGCCGAGGCGGGCGATCGCAGCGGGCCAGCCGGCATCGGCGGCCTCGAGGTAGCGGTCAGGTCGGAAGGTCGGGATGACACGTCCCGACCAGGTCGGGTCCGCGACCAGCGCGGCGTGCGCGGACAGGTCGTCGCACGGGTCGTCGGTGGTGGCCAGCAGCGCGATGTCGAACCGCGTGAACAGGGCCCGTGGCCGGTAGGCGTCCTGGGTGAGCCGCTCGGCGAGGTGGTCGTAGATCTCGTCGGCCGTCTCGGCGGACGGTCGGACCTCGACGCCGAAGATCTCGGCCAGCTCGGACTCCAGCCAGTACCGGACCGGCGTGCCGCGGAAGACCTGCCAGTGCGAGCACAGCAGCCGCCAGGCCTCGCGGGCGGCGGCCTCGCTCAGCGGACCCTGCCCGACCCCCAACGCCTCCAGCGGGACCCCAGAGGCGTGCAGGAGCCGGGTCACGTAGTGGTCCGGCGTGACGAACAGCTGAGCCGGGTCGCGGAACGGCACGTCGTCGAGCAGCATCTGCGGGTCCACGTGACCGTGCGGGGAGATGATCGGCAGCTCGCGCACGGTCCGGTAGAGCCTGCGGGCGATGTCCCGGACGGCGGGGTCGGCAGGCAGCAGGCGGTCCGGGTGGGGGGCCAGCACGGGCGTCTTGCTCGGCGTTGTGGGCATGGTGTCGCTCTCGCAGGGTCGTGGTGTTCGGTCGCCCGGTGGGTGTCAGCCGCTGGCGCGCCCCGGGGTGCGCGCACGTCCGGCGATCTCAGGTCACGGTGCCGAGCTGCCAGGGGATGAACTCCTCCTGGCCCAGGTCGAGCTCCTCGCTCACGGTCAGCTCACCCGAGGCGACCGCGATGATCAGCTCGAAGATCTCATCACCGACATCGGTCAGGCTCGCCGTCCCGTCGACGATCCGGCCGCAGTTGAGGTCCATGTCCTCGGCCATCCGCTCGAACATCTCGGTGTTCGTCGCGAGCTTGATGGCCGGGGTGGGTCGGCAGCCCAGGACCGAGCCGCGCCCGGTCGTGAAGCAGACGACCGTCGCACCGCCCGCGACGATCCCGGTCACGGAGACCGGGTCGTAGCCGGGGGTGTCCATGAAGACCAGGCCGCGCTCGGTCACCGGCTCCGCGTACTCGTAGACGGCGCTGAGGTCGGCCTGCCCCGCCTTGGCCACCGCACCGAGGGACTTCTCAAGGATCGTCGTCAGCCCGCCTGCCTTGTTGCCGGGCGACGGATTGTTGTCGAGGCTGCCACCGCCGGCCCTGGCGTAGTCCTGCCACCAGTCGATCCGGTCGAGCAGCCGGCGTCCGACCGCCTCGGAGACCGCGCGCCGGGTGAGCAGGTGCTCGGCCCCGAAGACCTCGGGCGTCTCGGCAAGGATCGACGTCCCGCCGGCCGCGACCAGCCGGTCGGACGCGTGCCCGAGCGCAGGGTTGGCCGTGATCCCGGAGTAGCCGTCCGAGCCCCCGCAGTTCAGGCCGAGCACGAGCTCGCTGATCGGCGCGGGTGCCCGCCGGCGGGAGTCCAGCACCGGGAGCATCTCGCGGATGAGCGCGACGCCGGCCCGGACGGTGGCGCGGACGCCGCCGGTGTCCTGGATCGTCAGCGTGTGCACGATCGTGTCGCTCGGCAGGTCGAGGCCGTCGACGAGCGACTGCACGGGCACCATCTCGCAGCCGAGGCCGAGCACCAGCAGCCCACCGAAGTTGGGGTGCTGGGCGTAGCCGCGCAGCGTGCGCAGCAGCACGTTCGCACCGTCGCTGCCGGGCACGAGTCCGCATCCGCTCTGGTGGGTCAGCGCGACCACGCCGTCGACGTTCTCGAACGCGTCGAGCGCCGTCCCACGGAACTGGTCGGCGATCATCTTGGCCGACGACGCCGAGCAGTTGACCGAGGTGAGGACCCCGACGAAGTTCCGGGTGCCGACGCGTCCGTTCGCCCGGTGGTAGCCCTGGAAGGTGCGCGACGGACCGGTCGGGGCGGGCAGCCCGGTCCGGGCGGTCCCGAACTCGTAGGCCCGCTCGGTGTCGTCCATGCCGAGGTTGTGCGTGTGCACGTGGCTGCCGGCGGCGATGTCGACCGTCGCCCGACCGATCGACTGCCCGTACTTGTGCACGGCCGAGCCGGCCGGCAGGTCGCGGACGGCCAGCTTGTGGCTGCGTGGCACGTCGCCGGGGAGCACGAGCTCACCGGTCGCGGTCAGCACCCGGGACCCCGCCGGCAGCCCCCGGGTCGTCACGGCGACGTCGTCGTCCGGGCGCAGGAGCAGGGCGCACTCCGCGAGCGGCAGTGCCGCCGTCCCGCCGTCCTGGGCCGTGCCGTCCTGGGTCACGTCGTCCTGGGCCACTGCCGGTCCTCCCTCGTGATCGTCGGTGCTCACCAGTCGTGCATCGTGCCGTCGAGCAGCCGGTTCACCGGCAGGTACGCGGGGGTGTACTCGAACGCCGCCGCCGCATCCTCGTCGAGATCGACCCCGAGGCCCGGGTTCTCGCCCGGGTCCAGCAGGCCGTCGACGAACGTGTAGCTGGTCCGGAACACCTCGAGCGTCCGCTCGTTGTGGACCATGAGCTCCTGGATGCCGAAGTTGTGGATCGCGATGTCCAGGTGCAGCGCAGCAGCCATCCCCACCGGGGAGATGTCCGTCGGTCCGTGGATGCCGGACTTGATCTGGTAGATCGCCGCGAAGTCGAGGATCTTGCGGAGCCCGGTGATCCCGCCGGCGTGCGTCGCGGAGGACCGGACGTAGTCGATCAGCTGCTCGGTGATCAGGGTCTGGTAGTCGTAGACGCTGTTGAGCACCTCGCCGATCGCCAGCGGGGTCGTGGTCTGCGAGCGCACCCGGCGCAGGCCCTCCTGGTTCTCGGCCGGCGTGCAGTCCTCGAGCCAGAACAGGTCGAACGGCTCGAGCGACCGGCCGAGCTGGGCACTCTGGTTGGGCGTGAGCCGGTGGTGGGCGTCGTGCAGCAGCGGCAGGTCCGCGCCGAACTCGGCGCGCACCGCCTCGAAGACGCCCGGGATGTGCCGGAGGTACGCGGCGGTGTCCCAGCTCTCCTCGACCGGGACCGTCGTCCGGCCGGCCGGCTCGTAGTCGTAGCGCTGACCGGCCTTCTGGTCGGTGCCGACGCCGTAGACCTTGGCCAGACCGGGCACGCCGGCCTGGACGCGGATCGCCGTGAAGCCCTCGTCGAGGAGGTTGCGGATCGCTGTGAAGAGCGCCTCGACGGTGGTCCCGGAGGCGTGGCCGTAGGCGAGCGCCCCACGTCGGCTGCGGCCACCGAGCAGCTGGTAGACGGGCATCCCGGCGACCTTGCCCTTGATGTCCCACAGGGCCATGTCGACGGCCGCGAGCGCCGCCATCGTCACCGGTCCGCGGCGCCAGTACGGCCCCCGGTAGAGGTACTGCCAGGTGTCCTCGATGTTGTCCGCCTCGCGGCCGACCAGCAGCGGCGCCAGGTGGTCACGCAGGTAGGACGCGACAGCGAGCTCGCGCCCGTTGAGGGTGGCGTCCCCGAGACCGACGACGCCGTCGCTGGTCGTGAGCTTGAGCGTGACGAAGTTGCGGCCGGGGCTCGTGATGAGGACGTCGACGGCCTCGATCTTCATCGCGTCACCTCACGGGCGTGGGCCGACGCGTCGTGGGCGTGTCGAGCGGCAAGCATTCCGTCTCCTCGTCGAAACAGTATGACCGGCGTTGGGACAACTGCGCACAGCGTACGCCTGGTCGGCAACGGGATCACATTCTGGCCGTTGACCTGCGCATACGTCGCCCACTCTTGAGGATTCCGGCGCACTTCCATGAGTTGATCGTGACAGAGGCTTGACGTATCCCTGCAATCCTTTGCATACTTGCCGCAGCCACGCCGACGTGGCAGCACACACCGATGGAGGTGGGCACGTGCCGGTGACCGCACGAGATGTGGCCCGCGTCGCGGGCGTCTCCGTCTCCACGGTCTCGCGTGCTCTGGCCAAGCCGGACTCGGTCTCTCAGCCCACCCGCGACAAGGTCCTGCAGACCGCGCGCGGCATGGGCTACCGCCCGAACCTCGCGGCGCGTGGCCTGATCACCGGGCGCACCGGCACCATCGCCCTGATCGTCCCCGACCTCGAGAACCCGTTCTTCGCGGCCGTCGCCAAGGGCGTGCAGAGCAAGGCGAGGACTGCCGGGTACGCGGTGATCATCGCGGACTCCGACGAGGACCCGAGCCAGGAGGCCGATCTCGTCCGCAGCCTGGCGAAGCAGGTCGACGGCGTGCTGCTCTGCTCGCCGCGGGCACCCGACTCCGTGATCGTCCAGCTGGCGCAGGAGTGCACGATCGTCCTGGTGAACCGCCGGTGCGGGGACATCCCGACCGTGGCGATCGACAACCTCGACGGGGTTCGGCAGGCCGTCATGCACCTGCGTGCCCTGGGCCACCGGACGATCGCCTACGTCGGCGGGCCCAGCACCTCCTGGTCCAACCGGCAGCGCATCGACGCCCTGCGGAACGTCGCCACCGAGCACACCGAGCTCGAGGTGATCGATCTCGGGTCCTTCCAGCCGTACATCTCCGGTGGCATCGCAGCGGCGGACCTCGTCATCGCCAGCGGCGCGACCGCCGTCCTGGCCTACAACGACCTCGTCGCCCTCGGCATCCTCAAGCGGCTGCGCCAGCGAGGCGTGCACGTCCCGGCGGACATCAGCGTCGTCGGGGTGGACGACATCCCGATGTCGATGCTGACCACGCCCGCCCTGACGAGCGTCGGGATCCCGCTGGTCAACTGCGGGCGGGCCGGCGTGGACATGCTGCTCAGCCTCGTCCGGGAGCCGTCGACCCCGCCCGTCCACCACCACGACCTGTCGTTCCGGCTGGTCGTCCGCGAGTCCACCGGCCCCTGCCCGACCGCACCACCCGTCTGAAGTCGGACCTGCTCGCCCCGCCCGGACGACGACGTCCGGGCACAACACAGAGAGAAGACCGTCGATGCGAACTTCCAGACCCCTGCACCTCGTGGCCGGTATCGCGGCTCTCGGGATGCTCCTCGCCGCCTGCACGGCCCCCGGCACCGAGACCACCCCCGACGCCGAGACCGACGCCCCCGCCGACACCGCTGCCCCGGCGGCGGCCGACGAGGTCCCCGAGACGCCCTCGTCGCCGGTCACCCTGAACATCCTCGACGTCGCCGGCAACGAGAAGCTCACCGGCGTGATGGTCGACGCGTTCGTCGCGGAGCACCCGGACATCATCTCGGCAGTGACCTGGGAGAGCGCCGGCGCCCCGGACCTCGTGGGCACCATCAAGCCCCAGGTCGACAGCGGGAACCTGTCGATCGACCTGGTCATGACCGGGACCGACGGGCTCTCCGCCGGCATCGAGCAGGACCTGTGGGTGCCGATCGTCGCGGACCACGGCGACCGGCTCTCGAACATGGCGAACTACATCGAGCCGGCCGCGAACATGCAGGGGCTGGCCGGTGACTACGGCGTCGTGACGACCTACTACCCGTCGGGTCCGCTGCTCCAGTTCGACCCGGCCGTCGTCACCGACGTGCCGACCACTCCGGAGGAGCTGCTCGCCTGGGCCCAGGCGAACCCCGGCAAGTTCGGCTACGCGAGGCCGGCGAACTCCGGTCCCGGCCGCACCTTCCTGCAGGGCCTGCCCTACATGCTGGGTGACACGGACCCGATGGACCCGGAGAACGGCTGGGACAAGACCTGGGCGTACCTCAAGGAGCTCGGCCAGACCATCGACAGCTACCCGACCGGCACCGGTCAGGTCATCTCGAACATGGCGGACGGCACCTGGGCCCTGATCCCGACCACCACCGGCTGGGACATCAACCCGCGCGCCCTCGGCCAGGAGCCGCCCACGATCGAGGCGGCGCCGTTCGACGACTTCACCTGGGTGACCGACGCGCACTACGCCGCCGTGCCCCAGGGGCAGACCCCCGACAAGCTGTCGGCGATCCTCAACCTCCTGCAGTACATCCTCACGCCGGAGACGAACGCCATGGCCTACGACACCGGGTACTTCTACCCCGGCCCGTCGATCGAGGGCGCAACCCTGGACCTGGCACCCCAGGAGAGCCAGGACGTCGTCGCGGAGTTCGGGCGCGACTGGTACGACGACCTGATCGAGGAGATGCCGAAGGCGACCCCGCTGCCGCCGGCCGACCTGGTCAAGGCGTTCGACATCTGGGACCGCGAGGTCGGATCCGGGAAGTACGAGGCCAGCTGATCATGGCAATCGCTGCCAGCAAGTTCGAGTCACTGGAGCTCAAGGGTGTCGGACGGAGCTTCGGCGGGGTCGACGCGCTGGTGGACCTCAACCTGACGGTCCGGGCAGGCGAGTTCATCGCCCTGCTCGGCCCGTCGGGCTGCGGGAAGTCCACCGCGCTGAACTGCCTCGCTGGGCTGCTCCCGCTCACCCACGGCCAGATCCTGATCGACGGCAAGCGGGTGGACACCGTCGCCGCGGAGAACCGCGGCTTCGGCATGGTGTTCCAGAACTACGCGCTCTTCCCGCACCTGACGGTCGAGAAGAACATCGCCTTCGGGCTCCAGATGCGCAACGTCGCCAAGCCCGAGCTCAAGCGCCGGGTCGCGGAGGCCATCGCACTGGTCAAGCTCGAGGTGCATGCCAAGAAGCTGCCGGGCCAGCTCTCGGGCGGCCAGCAGCAACGCGTGGCCATCGCACGCGCCGTGGTCCTCGAGCCACGGCTCGTGCTGATGGACGAGCCGTTGTCGAACCTGGACGCGAAGCTCCGCCTGGAGATGCGCACCGAGATCCGGCGCCTGCACCAGTCCCTCGGGCTGACGACGCTCTACGTCACCCACGACCAGGAGGAGGCGCTGTCCATGGCGGACCGCCTCGTCGTCCTGCGGGAGGGCCGGGTCCAGCAGATCGGCACGCCGGAGGACCTGCACGACAACCCGGCGAACTGGCACGTCGCCGACTTCATGGGCTACCGCAACCTGATCGACCTGGACGTCACCTCCGTCGACGGCACGACCGTGACCGTCGAGGACAAGGGGTTCATGCTGCGCGGGACGACGGTCCAGCCGGTGACGGTCGGCGAGAAGGTGCGGGCGGCCATCCGCCCCGAGGACCTCGTCGTGGTCTCCCCCGCCGCGCCCGTGCAGGGCGGCAACACGACGACGGCGACGGTGTCGGTCGTCGAGTACCACGGCCGTGAGTTCGCCGTCGGTGTCACGACGGCCGGCGGCCGCGCGCTGCACGTGCGCTCGGACCACGCGCCCGTCATCGGCAGCACCGTCGAGCTCACGGCGGACCCCGCCCGGGTACTCGTGTTCCGGGTGGACCCGAGCGACCTGGCCGCGCTGTCCGTCGAGGAGAGGGAGCTGCTGGAGGTGCGCACGTGAGCGCGCCGTCCATCGGCCGCACCAGGGCGACCAGGTCGACGGCCAGCCTCCGGCACAGGCTGGCCGAGCGGGGCATCGACACCTCGCTCCTGATGCTCGTGCCGGCGCTGGTCTTCGCCATCGCCCTGTTCATCTACCCGTTCTCCTACGGCATCGGACTGACGTTCCAGCCCTCCGCCGCGATCCAGGAGCAGTGGGGCGGCGGCATCTTCGCCAACTACGTCGCGTTCTTCAAGGACCCGTTCATCTTCGACTCGGTCTACCTGACGATGCGGCTGGCGCTGCCGGCGGCGCTCTTCAACGTGCTGGCGTCGATCCCGGTGGCCTTCAAGCTCCGGCACCGGTTCCGGGGCAAGAAGCTCCTCACCACGCTCCTGGTCCTGCCGATCACGCTCGGCACCGTGCTCACGGCTCAGGGACTGCTGATCTTCGCGGGGCGCCAGGGCTGGCTCAACCGGTTCCTGCTCCAGATCGGGCTGATCGACCAGCCTCTGACGCTCGTGAACAACTACCTCGGCGTGATGTTCTCGTTGATCATCTCCGGGTTCCCGTTCGCGTTCCTGCTGATCTCCTCGTACCTGTCCGGCATCGACCCGTCGATCGAGGCCGCGGCCAAGACGATGGGCGCCGACTGGAAGCAGCGCTTCCGCCGGGTGATCCTGCCCCTGCTGGCACCGGGGCTCGCGACCACGTTCATCCTGACCTTCGTGCTCGCGTTCAGCGTCTTCCCGTCAGCGCGGCTCGTCGGTGACGCCATGGGCTCGACCCGCGTGATGGCCCTGATGGGCTACCGGGCGTTCGCCGAGCAGATCGACTACCCGATGGCCTCGACGATCGCGATCATGATGGGCGTCGTCGAGCTCCTCGTCATCGGCGTGGTCCTCCTGTGGCGGTCGTTCATGTACAAGGGATCGACTGGAGGCAAGGGCTGATGGCCACCCAGACCGCGTCGAGCGGGACGCCGAGAGCGGACCTGCCCGAACCCCTGCCGCGCGCCCGGAAGCGGTCCGCAGCGGTGGCCCCCGGCGAGCGATCACTCGTCGCCTCCCCCACGACCTGGTTCGTCTGGGCCGGGACCGCTGCGTTCTTCATCTTCCTGATCGGCATCCTCGTCAGCGTGATGGTGGACTCCTTCGGGAAGTCGTGGTTCAACACCTGGCTGCCGGACAGCTTCTCCACGGACTGGTACACCGGCGCCTGGGACCGGTTCGACATGACGTCGGTCATCGGCGTGACCCTGACCGTCGCGTTCGCGGTGATCATCATCTCGGTCCTGATCGGTGTGCCGGCGGCCTACCTGCTGGCGCGGCGGACCTTCCCGCTGAAGAAGCTCGTCTCGGTGCTGTTCCTGCTGCCGGTCCTGATGCCGCCGATCACCTACGGCATCCCGCTCGCCACCGTGATGTACAACCTCGGCCTCGGGCGCACGCTGACCGCCGTGATCCTGGTGAACCTCGTGCCCTCGGTGCCCTTCGTGATCATGACGATGACGCCGTTCATCGAGCAGATCAACCCGACGATCGAGAGCGCGGCCCGGATGTCCGGTGCGAACATGCGGCGGGTCTTCACGAAGATCCTGATGCCGCTGCTCATCCCGGGGATCCTCGCGGCGTCGATCCTCGTCCTGGTCCGCACGGTCGGGATGTTCGAGCTCACCTTCCTGGTCTCGGGCCCTCAGTCGGACACCCTCGTGGTGGCGATCTACCGCGCCATGACGGCGGCCGGCGGCGGCGAGGCACGCCAGCTCATCTCGTCGATGGCTGTCGTCTACACGATCTCGATGATGGTCATCCTCATCGTCGCCCTGAGGTTCGTCAGCCCGACGCAGCTCGTCGCCCGGGTCAAGGAGTCCCGCGAGGACTAGGTGCCTGCGAGGGGCCGGTCGCGCTGCGGATCGGTCCCGTCGCGGCCGGCGAGGGCCAGGACGGCGCGCGCCTGCTCGATCATCGCGACGTCGAGGAAGGTCCCGTCGGCCAGGACCACCGCGCCCACCTCGTCGGCGCGCGCCCGCTGCACCTGGGCCAGGACGTCCTGCGCCGTCCGGACCTCGGCCGCGCTGGGGCGGAAGGCGTCGCGGATGGGTGCCAGCTGAGCAGGGTGGATCGCTGCGCGACCGACGAATCCCAGGGCGCGTCCGGCACGGCAGGACGCGACGAGTCCGGCCTCGTCCCTCAGGTGGGGGTACACCGACATCGACGGCGCGGGCAGGCCGGCGGCGCGCGCGGCGTTGACGATGCGACCACGCGCCCACGCCAGTCCGGCGTCGTCGGTCAGCCGCAGATCGGAGCGCAGGTCCGCCTCGCCGAGCCCGATCGAGACGACCCCGGGCGTCGTGGCGATGTCGAAGGCGTGCTCGACGCCGAGCGCCGACTCGACCAGCACGTGCAGCTCGCGTCCGTGCAACGCCGCGACCAGCCGCTGCACGTCCCGCACGCTCTCGACCTTGGGCACCCGCACGCCCACCGCGGGCGGCAGTCCACGGACCGCGTCGCAGTCGGCCTCGTGCCACGAGGTGCCGCCGTGGTTGACGCGCACCTGCACGGGACGCTCGGTCCCGGCGAGCAACGTGCTCACAGCGGCGCGCGCCGAGTCCTTGTGGCCCGCTGCGACGGCGTCCTCGAGATCGACGATCACGACGTCGGCCTCCGACGCGAGCGCCTTCGCCACGAGGTCCGGGCGATCGGCCGGTGCGTACAGGAGGGTGATGACCAGGGGTCTCACACCGCACCGTCCCTTCGCAGCGCCGCGACCTGGACGTCGGTGAAGCCGAGCTCCGCCAGGAGGTCGTCGGTGTCCGCTCCGTGCGCCCGGCCGGTGAACCCGATGACCGCGTCGTGCTCGGAGAGCCGAAAGAGCGGACCCTGCATGCGCATCGGCCCGAGCTCAGGGTCGTCGATCTCGTGGATCGTACCGAGTGCCTGGAACTGGGGGTCGGCCACGATGTCGGCCGCGTCGTAGACCGGCGCGACGGCGGCCTGCGCCTCCTCGAAGCCGGCGACCACGTCGGCACGGTCGCGCCGGGCGATCCAGCCGCCGACCGCCTCGTCGAGCTCGTCGGCATGCTGCGCGCGCGTGGCCCCCGCCGCAAACCACGGTTCGTCGACGAGCTCCGGCCGCCCGACCAGCCGGACGACGCGTTCGGCGATGGACTGCGCGGACGTCGAGACCGCGAGCCAGTGCCCGTCCCTCGTGCGGTAGGTGTTGCGCGGGGCGTTGTTGGTCGATCGGTTCCCGGTGCGAGGCTGGACCGTGCGGAGCTGGTCCCATCGGGTGATCTGCGGTCCGAGCATGGCCAGGATCGGCTCGACGATCGCCAGGTCGATGACCTGTCCGCGACCGGACACCTGCCGCGCGTGCAGGGCCACCATGACGGCGTACGCGGTGGCGAGGGATGCGACGCCGTCACCGAGGCCGAACGGCGGGAGGGTGGGCGGCCCGTCCGGCTCCCCGGTCATCGCCGCGAAGCCGCTCATCGCCTCGGCGAGGGTCCCGAAGCCCGGACGCGACCGGTAGGGCCCGATCTGACCGAACCCGCTGACACGGGCGAGCACGAGCCCCGGGTTGTGCGTCGAGAGCTCGTCGTAGCCCAAGCCCCACCGCTCGAGGGTTCCGGGGCGGAAGTTCTCGATGACCACGTCCGCCTGCGCTGCGAGCGCGAGGAAGACGTCACGTCCGCCGGCGGAGCTGAGGTCGGCCGTCATCGTCCGCTTGTTGCGGCCCAGGGTCTTCCACCACAGGTTGATGCCGTTCTTCGCGGCGCCGTGCCCGCGCGAGGGATCGGGTCGGGTGGGGTGCTCGACCTTGACGACCGTCGCTCCCATGTCCCCCAGGTGCATCGCCGCCATCGGTCCGGCGAACAGGGTGGAGGCGTCGACGACCGTCAGCCCCGCGAGGGGTCCGTCGGACGGGTCGCGTGAGACGGTCATCCGGCACTCCCCACGGTCCAGCAGCACCGGAAGCCGATGCCGGCACTGCGCGCCAGGCCCAGCCCGGGGAGCAGGAGCTTGGCCGAGAAGTCAGCCTCCTGGGGGCCACCGTCGAAGTACCAGTCCGACCCGTCGGCGCGATGGTCCCCTCCGCCCTTGAGCATGACGAAGCGGGTCCGACCATCGCTGTGCTCGCTCTCGGTCCAGTCCCACACCATCGGGCTGCCGCGCCGGAGGCGGCCGGTCTGCCCGGCGAGCTGCCACTCGTCCTCGGTGGGCAGGCGCCCGCCGAGCGATGCGCAGCAGGCCCGGGCGTCGGCGAGGTCGACGTATGTGACGGGCTCGTCCGGCCGGCCGGCCGGTGGGCGACCGTCGACCCAGTGCGCGAGATAGCGGTGCTGGTTCGCGGGTCGGTACCCCGTCCGTTCGAGAAAGGCCGCGAACTGGGCGTTCGTCACCTCGGTCGCCGCTACGGCGACCGGCCGGTCCAGGACGCCGTCGCGCTGCAGGGTGCGCGCGTCGTGCAGGCGCGGCGGCAACGGCTTCCACTCGTCGACGTACGGCGCGCCCTGGTACATGCCGGTCTCGCGGGCGCGGTAGCGGACGGTCAGCACGTACGGTCCGGCCGGGACCAGGACGATGTCGGCCGGCAGGTCCGTCGGCCGGGCCGGTGCCGGGGCGTCGGGCGCCAGACGGTGGGCGATGCGGTGCGGGAACGCGGCGTCGGCCTCCTGAGGCGGGAACGAGGTGCGCAGTGCAGCCAGCCATCGCGGTTCGGGCACGCCGGGGGCGAGCTGGACCAGGGCGCCGATCCCCCGGGCGGCTACCGTCACCGCGTCCGCGGCGTGCACCTCGGCACCGGAGTCGAGATCGACGAGCCGGCCCGCCACCTGGTCGACGACGGTACCGGTGTAGTCGGCCTGACCGCGGTTGATCAGGGTCCACAGGGTGATGCCGTCGCGCTCGAACGTGGAGGCGAACACGCCCGCGTCATGGGCCCGCTGCGCCAGTGCCGCGAGCGGCGTCCACGCACCCTCCAGGAGCAGGTCACCGGCGGCCCGCTGGACGGCGGTCATCCGGCGCAGGGTGGCAGCATCCCTCGGGCTCCAGCCCACCCACACCCCGAAGACCACCTCCCAGACCATGATCCCGACGCCGTTGATCCACGCCGACTGCAGCTCGGCGGAGTGGTCGCGGTGCCACCTACGCACGTGGTGCTGCATGTGGCGGCGCTCGTACCAGTGGGCGCGCAGGACTCCCGGTACGGGGCTGTCCGCGAAGTACTGGGCCCAGGACGACGCGTGGTCGACGATGCGTTCGACGGCGAGCTTGGACTCCCCTTCGAGCACGATCCCCGGGCGGGCGCGCTCGAGCCGGGTGACGAGCTCGGGCTCGGCCTTCCTGAGCGTGTCGAGGAACACGCCGTCGGCCGGCAGGTCCGCAACGAGCGCGGCGAGCTCCGTGAGGTCGTCCTCACCCCGGCGGGTGCCGGTGTCCCACGGGTTGTAGTCGACGAAGACGTGCAGGCCCGCGGCGTGCAGGTCCGCGACGAGCCGCTCGATCCCGGGGACGTCCCGGTAGAAGTCCCACTGGTTGCGCTCGTCGATGCCGATCACCGGGTACGCGTGCCACAGGACGACGGCGTCGAGGCCGCCGAACCGGTCGCGGGCGTCGGCGAGGAAGCGCTCGGGCGTGAACCTGCCGTCCTCGAAGGAGTACAGCAGCTCGTCCCACAACCAGACCTGGGCGACGGTCGAGCACCGGGCCGCCCACGCACCACCCGGCCGTCGGTACGTCTCGTCGGTGTACTGGTGCCGGCGTCGGGCGTCCGCACGCCAGGCATGGAGCCGTTCGCGCCACGCCGGCCACGCGGCCGGGTCCTGCGGGGCGGCGAGGATCTTCGCGTCGTCGAGGCCCGTCAGGTCGGCCCCGGGGTCCAGCGGGACGGACGTCGGCAGGTCGATCGGCCGGGGCAGGAGGGGGTCGAAGGTGGAGGTCATCGGGCATCCCCCCAGCCCGCACCGACGGTTGCGACGGCCAGCGCGGCGGTCTGCGCCATGGTCGGGACGGCGTCCTGCGCGCCGCGTACGGTGACCGCGAGCGCGCCCGCCGCCGAGGCGAGACGGGCTGCCGCGAGCAGGTCGCGGCCGTCGGCGAGCGCGGCGGCGAGGACGCCGCAGAATGTGTCACCGGCACCCGTGGTGTCGACCGGCGACACCGGCGGGGCCGCGAGGGCGACGAGAGGCCGCCCGCGCTCGGCCACGACGCAGCCCCGGCCGCCGAGGGTGATGACGACGGTCGGCACGCGCTGCAGGAGCACGGCGGCGAGCTCGTCGGTCGGACCGTCGACCCCGGCCAGGTCGCGCGCCTCGTGCTCGTTGACCAGGAGCAGGTCGACCTGCTCCCAGAGCTCCGACGGGAGCTCACGGGACGGGGCGGCGTTGAGCGCGAGCACGCTTCCAGGACGACGGGCCCGCGCGGCGGCGAGGACCGTCTCGACCGGGATCTCGAGCTGGACGAGCACGACGTCGGCCTCGCCGAGGCACTGCGCGGCAACCGGCCCGATGGTGAGCCGGGCATTCGCACCTGCTGCGACGACGATCGCGTTCTCCCCGTCGGGGCTGACGCCGATCATCGCGGTCCCGGTCGGGACCTCCAGCCGGGTGACGAGGTCGGTGCGGACCCCGGCCGCACCCAGCGAGCCGAGCAGGAGCTCGGCGGCGTCGTCGTCGCCCATCGCCGCCAGGAGGGTGGTCCGGGCGCCGCCGGCACGGGCGGCCGCGACAGCCTGGTTGGCACCCTTGCCACCCGGGCTGCGGGTGAGGTCCCCACCCAGGACCGTCTCGCCGGCACCGGGATGGCGCGGTACCGGCACGACCAGGTCGATGTTGGCGCTGCCCACGACGACGACCCGGCCGCTCATCGGGCCACCCCGCGCGCCAGGCGGAGCGTCCGCGAGGCCAGGTCGTCGATCGGGCGCCAGGCGGGTCCGGGCAGGGACGTGGCGATCCGGCCGTCCAGCGGCGCGGTCCATCGCTGACCGATGGCCTCGGCGCCGAGGAGCCCGCCCACCACCGAACCGACGGTCGCCCCCGCGGAGTCCGTGTCCCACCCGGCGGTCACGGCGACCGACACGCTCGGCCCGAACCGGCCGCCGCCCCTGGCCAGCGCATAGGCGATGACGGCGGCGTTGTTGATCACGTGCACCCAGTGCAGGTGCCCGTACTCGGCGTGCAGGGTGTCGAGGCCGTCGGCGACGTCCTGGGGCTGCGCAGCGACCTCCCTGCCGCGACGGACGGCCGCCGCGAGGCGGCTGTCGGGCGGCAGCACGGTCTGCGCGGCATCCAGGACCTCGTCCACGTCCGTGCACACCAGCGCGGCCGAGCACAGGGCCGCCGCCCACATCGCGCCGTACAGACCGTTGCGGGTGTGGCTGAGTCGGGCGTCCTTCCATGCCAGGTGCGCGGCGCCGCGCACATCGCCCGGCATGACCCAGCCGTGGACGTCCGCCCGGATCAGCGCGCCGATCCACTCCCGGAACGGGTTGAGGTGGGTCGCGGTCTCGGGGACCGGCCGCGCGTCGAGGATGTTCCGGTAGGCGGCCCGCTCGGCTGTGAAGACCCGGCCGGCGGGCAGGTTGTCGAGCCAGGCCGTCGCGACGTCGTCCGTGCTGAAGTCCACCCCTCGGCCCTCGATCAGGTCGAGCGCGAGGATCGCGAAGTTGAGGTCGTCGTCCTCGGGCATCCCGTCGATGTTCTCGACCAGCGACGTCGGTGCGCTGCGCCGGTTCCACGGCCAGCGCGCCGCGACGTCGTCGGGCAGCCCGACGGCCGTGAAGTAGCCGTCGAGGGGCCAGCGGTCGGTCGCGCGCAGGATCTCCTCGATGCCCCTGCGGGGAATCTTCTCCACCGGCTTGCCGAGCAGGCAACCGGCCGCACGCCCCGTCCACGCGCCACGCAACCGCGCCTCGAGCATCGATGCGTCCGGTGCCGGGATCCGGGGTGCCGGCGGCAGGAGGGCGGAGATCGCCGACCAGTCGTCGGGCTCGGTGGGCGACTCGGGCGCCGCCCGGCCCTGCAGCTCGGTCAGGAGCTCGCGGGCCAGCGCCCGCAGCGCCGGTGTCGCGGGCGCCGCACCGGCACCACCGGCCGCGGGCCGGAGGTCCCCGCCGGCGGCCGCCCACCGGGCCGCGACGTCGGCGACGTCGGTGCCCTCGGCGGCAGACTGGACCAGCTCGTGGGCGATGAGGTCTTCGGGCTGCGCCCAGGTGAGTCTCACCCCACCACCCTGCCCTGCGGGTCAAGGACGCCGGCCAGCGACTCGAGCCGCTGCCGGGCGAACCGGCGGTCCCCTTCGAGAATCTCCTGCGCGGCCTGACCCATCAGTCGGCCGGTGGCCCGGATGTCCATCCTGCTGGCGGTCTCGATCGCGTCGAGCCAGTCCGCCGGCACCACGGCGCTCCCGCCGAGCCCGGCGGCCAACGCACCCGCCATGACCGCGATCGAGTCGGCGTCCCGTCCGTAGTTGACGGCGGCCAGGACCGCGCCACGGAAGTCGCCGCGGTGTCCGATGAGGAGGCCGAGCGCAGCCGGGAGCTCCTCGATCGACTTCGTCCGGGACGGGCGACGGGCGTCGCGCGACATGGCCCGGTAGTCCGGTCCCACGGAGTCGTACGGGGCCACCGCCGCACGGACGACCCGAGCCAGCTCGCGCTCCTGCTCATCGGTCGCCGGGGCCGCGGACCACCCCGCCAGGGCGTCGACCACGGCACCGATGGCGTCCGCCGTGCCGTCGTGGGCGACCTCGAGGACGGCCGCCAGGACGGCCGGCACCGTGGCACCCGGGGTGACCGCGGCGGCGACAGCGGCGGCGAACACCCCCGCGGCCTCCCGCCCGTAGCTCGACTGATGGGCTCCGGCGATGTCGATGGCCTCGGCATAGGCGGCCCGGTGGTCGCCGGCGTTGACCAGCCCGACAGGCGCCATGTACATGGCGGCACCGCAGTTGACGATGTTGCCGGCGCCGGCCTCGCGCGGGTCGACGTGACCGTAGTGCAGGCGCGCCACGAGCCACTTCTCGGCGAGGAACACGCGCTGGAGCAGCAGGGCATCGGCCTCGAGCTCTGGGATCCACCGCGGCTCGCCGATCATGAGAGGGACCAGATCGTCCGCCACGGCGTAGGCGTCGAGGTGCTCGCGACGGCTGGCGTAGACGTCCACCAGCGCCTGCGTCATGAGGGTGTCGTCCGTGATGTGCCCGTCGCCCTTGTGGTACGGCGCGATCGGCCGGGCGTCACGCCAGTCGGGGTGGTACGGGCCGACGATGCCCCGGACCCGCCCGCCGTGACGCTCCTCGATCTGTTCCGGTGTCCAGCCCTCGGTGGCTCCGCCGAGGGCGTCGCCGACTGCCGCCCCGGTGATCACAGCAACTGACCTGTCCTGCAACCAGTCCACGTCCACTCCCCGCCCGTCGGTGTCGTTCCGAGTGTCCGGTGCCCGCCGACGGGTGCTCGAGGCACCCGCCGGCGACCGGCACCAGCCTTGTCGCGTCAGCCGGTGATCTCGTCCCAGCCGTCCTGCAGCGCGCCCGCCAGCCCGTCGGCGTCGATCTCGCCGGCGAGGAACCGCTGGAACGCGGGCGTCGCGACCGTGTCCTTCCACTGGGCGTAGGCGTCGACGAAGAGGTACGGCGCATCGGTCATGTACTGGCCGGACGACAGCACCACGTCCCAGCCGGGCTGACCCGCGAGGTTCTCGGCCATGAGGTCCTGGGCGGAGCTCGACGCCGGGATCAGGGCGTCGGCCTCGTTCAGGGCGGCGAGGTTCTCCGCCTCGGTGAAGAAGTTCAGGAACTCGGCCGACTCCGCCACGTGCTCGGAGTCGATGTTGACGGAGAGGGTCTGCGGGTTGGCGGCCTGACCGGCACCGTCGGGGCCCTCGAGCGGGGGCAGCACGATCCAGTCGAAGCCCTCAGGTGCGTCCGTGGCGATGTTCGCAGCCTGGTAGGAGCCCTGGATCGTCATCGCGATCGCCCCGGCGTAGAACGAGGCCAGGACCTCCGAGCCCGACTGGGTCAGGGTCACCGGCAGGATCGAGCCGTCCTCGGTGTTCATCGCCTGGACCAGCTCGGGGATCGCGAGCTCACCCTCGCCGATGGCCAGCTCGGCGTCGGCCCCGGTGCCCTCGAAGAACGTGCCTCCGAAGGCCGGCGCCATCGTCATGAAGGCGGCGGTCGGGCTCTTCAGACCCCACCCCAGCCCGTAGACGTCGCCGGCGGTGCTCGACTTGGCGATCTCCCGCAGCTCGTCCCAGGACATCGTCTCGCCACTGGGGATCTCGACCCCTGCCTGGTCGAGCAGGGTCTTGTTGGCGAAGACCATGTAGGACTGCAGCTCGGTCGGGTAGGCGATGACCTCGTCGTTGACGGTCACCGACTCCATGATCCCCTCGGGCACGTCGGCGACGAAGTCCGGCGACATGTACTCCGAGAGGTCCGCGAGGTACCCGTCCACGGCGAACGGCACGATGCTCGCGGCCTCGTAGTGGATGATGTCCGGCGCTGCGCCACCGTTGAACTGCGTGATCAGCTTGTCGTAGATGCCGTCCCAGCCGGCGGGCACGATCTCGACCTGGATCGCGGGGTTGGCCTCGTTCCAGGCCGCGACGACGGACTCGGTCGCCTCGATGGCCGCGGGCTGGTCGGAGAGGGACTGGAAGGTCAGGGTGATCGGCTCGGTCGCCTCCGCGACCTGCTCGGTCTCCTGATCGGTCGGGGTGCCGTCGTCGTCCCCTGCCCCGCCGCAGGCGGAGAGGAGGAGAACGCCGACCGTGAGGCTTGCCGCGATGGAAGCGCCATGCTTGTGCATGAGCCGCCCGCCTTTCGACTGGTGGATGGGGTCAACCTTTGACAGCACCGGTGAGCAGGCCACCGGTGAGCTTCTTCTGCATGATCGAGAAGAAGACGATGCTGGGGATCGCCGCGAGGACGGAGCCCGCGGCAAGGGGACCGAGGGCCACCTTGCCCTCCCCGCCGACGAACATCTTGAGCGTGATGGGGAGCGTGTAGTTGTCCGGGGACTGCAGCAGGACCAGGGCGAAGAAGAACTCGTTCCAGGAGGAGACGAAGGCGAACATCGCCGTCGCGACGATCCCCGGCATCAGGAGCGGGAAGACGATGTCGCGCAGGACCCGCAGCCGGCCGGCACCGTCCATCGCGCCGGCCTCCTCGAGCTCGTTGGGGATCGCGGCGACGTAGCCCTGCAGCATCCACAACGCGAACGGCAGCGTGTAGGTGGTGTGCACGAGGGTCAGGCCGACGAGGCTGTCGGTCAGGCCGATCGTCCGCAGGATCAGGAACAGCGGCAGGATGATCAGGATCACCGGGAACACCTGGCTGACCAGGATCCAGCCGGTCCCGACCGTGCGGAACAACCCCCGGAACCGCGCGAGGGCATAGGCCGCCGGCAGGGCGATCAGGACCACGAGGCCGGTGGAGATGAGCGCCACGACGATGGAGTTGGCGGCGGACCGGACCAGACCCTGCCGGTCCAGCGCGTCGGTGAAGTTCTCCCAGCGGAAGCTCCGCGGGATGAGGTTCACCGTGAGCGAGTTCAGCTCTCCCGAGGACTTCACCGAGGCCGAGATGAGCCACAGCAGCGGGAACCCCAGGAAGACGATGTAGGCGAACAGTGCGAGGTACTGCGCAGGCTTGACGACGGCTCGCATGTCAGCGCTCCTTCTCGGCGCGGAACTGCGACCAGAGGTAGGCCGACAGGAGCAGGACGACGACGACGACGAGCACGACACCCATCGCGGCCGCGTACCCGAGGTTCCGGTTCTTGAACGCCTCGAGGTAGGTGAAGAGCATCGGCAGCATGGTCTTGCCCCCGGGCCCGCCCTCGGTCAGCACGTACACGAGGCTGAACGAGTTGAAGTTCCAGATGAAGTTCAGCGAGGTGATCGACGTGATGATCGGCCGCAGGCTGGGCAACGTCACGGCGGTGAACCGCCGCACCGCGTTGGCGCCGTCCACCGACGCCGCCTCGTGCAGCTCTCCGGGGATCTGCTGCAGCCCGGCCAGGAGGGTGACCGTCGTCTGCGGCATGCCGACCCAGACGCCGACGAGGACGACGGCAGGCAGAGCGGTGGAGAAGTCCGCCAGCCAGTTGATGTCGTCCGGCAGGCCGACGGCGCCGAGGGCGGCGTTCAGGGGTCCGGCGTTGGGCGAGTAGATCATCCGCCACATGATCGCCACGACCACCGGCGGCATCGCCCACGGGATCAGGGCCAGGACGCGGGTGAGCCCCTGGAACCGCAGCTCCGAGTGGAGCAGGAGGGCCAGACCCATGCCGGCGAGGAGCTGCAGACCTGTGACCGAGACCGCCCACACCATGCCGATGCGGAAGGACTCCCAGAAGAACCCGTTGTCCAGGAGCCTGGTGAAGTTGTCCACCCCGACGAGCTGGTACTCCGGTCGCCGGACCAGACGTGCGTCGGTGAACGCCAGCAGCACGCCGACGAGCAGCGGCGCGACACTGAGCATGAGCACCGGCAGGAGCGAGGGGACCACGAGGCCGATCGCCTCACGGCGCTTGGCGCGACCGATCCCGCCGATCCGCCGCCCGGGGTTGCTCGGGGTGCTCCCGGACCCCACCGGGGAGGTCCGACCCGGCGCGCGGGTGGTGCGACCGGACGCCGTCACGCCGTGACCCCCTCGGGTTCGAGGGTCGACTCCCGGGCCATCAGGGTCGGTTCGACGAACGCCCGGCGCGACGGGCGACCGGGCTCCTCGAGGCGACCGAGGAGCAGCTCGGCCGCCGCACGGCCGCGTTCGCTCGACCGCAGCGACACACTGCTCAGGCTCGGCTGGAACACCCGACCGATCTCGGTGTCGTCCATCCCGGTGATCGCCACGTCCTGCGGGACGCGCAGGCCGAGCTCACGGGCGGCCTTGATCGCACCGATGGCAAGCAGGTCGTTGGCCGCGACGATCGCGTCGAGCGGCGTGCCGTCCGTCAGATGGCGGCCCAGCAGCTCGCGAGCGCCGGCCAGGCCTGCAGCGACCGTGAAGTCCTGCGCCACATGGGCGTCGACGACGTCCGCCGCGAAGTCCTCACGGCGGACCGCGGTGTCGAACCCGCGCTGGCGGGCGTCACCGGGAGTCGTGTCGAGCGGGCCGTTGAGGAACCCGATGCGGCGGCGGCCCAGCTGCAGCACATGCGCGACAGCCTGACCGATGCCGCGGGCCGAGTCGGTCGAGACCGAGTCGAAGCTCTCGCCGTCCAGGGAGCGCCCGATCACCACCACCGGCATCGCGGCGTTCCGGAGCGCGTCGACCAGCGCGTCGTTCACGCGGAGCGGGCTGATCACCAGACCATCGACGAGGCCGGTCGACAGCCCCTTGACCAGGGCGATCGTCGAGTCCGTCGTGCTGCCGGTGGTGGCGACGAGCAGCCGGTACCCATGGTCGGCGACGACCTCCTGGATCGCGGTCAGCATCTCGACGTAGACCGGGTTGCCGATGTCGGCGACCGCGAAGGCGATCTGGAACGTGCGGCGCAGCCGGAGGGACCGACCGGTCGCGTCCGGCTGGTAGCCGAGCTCCTCGGCCGCAGCCCGCACCCGCGCGACCATCGCGGGGCTCGCACCGTTGCCGTTCAGCGCACGGGACGCCGAGCCGAGGGAGACGCCGGCCCGGTCGGCCACCTGCGGCAGCGTCACTCGACGTGCGGTCACGATCTCTCCTTCCTCGACGTTGAGGTGCGGATCTGTCGGTCGATTGGAAACGTTTCCAACCGACTGTTTCCACTTTCGCACGCAGATCGCTCAGATGTCAACGGCCAGTTCGTCCGACGCCGCGTCAGGCGCGTCCGGGTGCGGGCCGAACCGGCCCTCGTGACCTGCGGCGCCGACGCCAGGCCTTGTCGGCTGCGTCGACGCCGAGCACCGCGACCCCGGCGAACCCGGCGACGAGCCAGCCCACCACCCCCGGCGGGCGCTGGCCGAGGACCGCGGCGAACGCCGGGACGAGCAGCACGACGAGCGAGAACGTGAACCCCGCCGCCGACGCAGGGATGAGCAGCCGGTTCGTCGTCCAACCCAGTGCGGCCGGCACCTGGGTGGCGCTGCGGCATGCGAAGCCGTTCGCCGCCTGCCCGATGACCACGGCGATGAATGCCGACCCGGAGGCGGTCGCCAGGGTCACGCCACCGGGAAATGCCTCGCCGGGTCGCCAGCCCGCGGCGAGGAACGTCGCGAAGAAGGCCAGCATCGAGACGATCGCCTCGGTCGGTCCGAGCAGCCCGAAGGCGCGACGCAGGACGCCGCGGTCGAGCAGCCGACCGCTGACCGGCGGTCGTTCGAGCAGGTGCTTCGCCGGGGGCTCGGCCCCCAGCGCGACGGCGGACAGCGTGTCCGTGCCGAGGTCGAGCGCGAGGATCTGCAGCACGCCGAGGGCCAGCGGGATGTTGCCGCCCGAGAGCCCCCAGACGGCGAACGGGGCGAGCTCGGCGACGTTGTCGCTGAGGTGGTAGGTGAGGAACCGCCGGATGTTGACGAAGGTCGCCCGGCCCAGCTCGATCCCGGCGACGACCGAGGCGAAGTGGTCGTCGAGCAGCACGAGGTCGGCCGCCTCGCGTGCGACGTCCGTCCCCGAGGCGCCCATCGCGATCCCGATGTCCGCCTCCCGCAGCGCCGGCCCGTCGTTGACCCCGTCACCGGTCATCGCCACGACGTGCCCCCTGGCGCGCAGCGCGCGGGCGATCCGCAGCTTGTCCTCCGGTGACACCCGGGCCACGACGACGCCGTCGTGGTCGAGCAGTGCGCCGAGCGCCGCGTCGTCGGCCGGCAGGTCGGCACCGACGAGCACCGGGTCGTCCGCCTGCCGGAGGCCGACCTGGGTCGCGACGGCCGCTGCGGTGGCGGGGTGGTCCCCGGTGATCATCGCCACGGCGACCCCCGCCCGGCGGCACGCGTCGAGCGCGGCGGCGACGTCCTCGCGTGGCGGGTCCTGCAGTCCCAGGAGCCCGTAGACGGTGAGCCCCTGCTCGGCCTGGGCGGCGACCGTCGGCGGCACTCCTCCGGCCGACCGGCCCGCGACGGCGAGCACCCGCAGTCCACGGGCGCTGAGCTCGGCCGCTGCCGCCGCGACCGCCGCGCGCTCGGCCGCACCCCCGGTGCACAGCGGCAGCACCGTGTCGGGGGCACCCTTGGCGATGACCTCTCCGTCGGCGACGACCGACATCCGTCTCCGGTGCGGATCGAAGGCGAAGGCGACGTCGGCGAACGCGCGCGCCCGTGGGCCGTCGGTGTCCAGGTCGAGCCGACGCGCGAACGTGTCGATCGCGGCCTCCATCGGGTCGCCGTGGGCGCGCCAGGAGCCCTCGTGCAGCTCGGCGTATCCCCGCGAGCACCGCGCACCGGACTGGGCCAGCCGCTCGAGCGCGGCGCGGGCGACCTGGGGCAGCACCAGGTCAGCCCGCGGGTCGTAGCCCGGGGTGCTGATGTGCGCGGAACCCACCGGTGTCCAGGCCTCGACCACCGTCATCTCGTTGCGGGTCAGCGTGCCCGTCTTGTCGGTGCAGACGAACGTCGTGCTGCCGAGGGTCTCGACCGCATCGAGCGAGCGGACCAGGACGTTGCGGTGCGCCATCTGCTCCGCGCCCCACGCCAGCGCGAGGGTGACGGTGGGCAGCAGGGCCTCGGGGACCAGGGCGACGGTGACGCCGAGTGCGAGCTCGAACCCCCGGGCGACCGGCTGCCCGAGGGCGGCGGACAGGACGAAGAACGCGATCCCGACGGCCACCGCGATCAGGCCGATCCCGCGGACGACGCGATGCAGCTCACGGGTCAGCGGCGTCGGATGGTCGGTGACCAGGCTGGTCGAGCGGGCGATACCGGCCAGCCGGGTGCGCGACCCGGTCGCGGTCACCACGGCGTCCGCCGTCCCCTCGACGACGAACGTGCCGGCGAACACGATCCCGCCGGCCTCGACCGACGTGGGCAGGCTCTCCCCGGTGAGGGTCGAGGTGTCGACCAGCAACGCGCCCGCGACGACGATCCGGGCGTCCGCCGGTACCCGGTCGCCCGCCTCGAGGACGAGCACGTCCCCGACGACGACCTCGACCGCGTCGAGCCGGCGAGGCACGCCGTCGCGGCGGACGGACACCCAGGTGGGCAGCAGGAAGTTCAGCAGCTCCGCGGCACGGTCGGCCCGCCGGCCCTGGGCGAACGAGAACGCCGCGTTGGCCAGGATCACGGCGACGACCGCGACCGACAGCTGCGGCAGGCCGGCGAGCCACCCCAGGGCGGCCGCGGCCCAGAGCAGCAGCGCGAAGGCGTGCACGAGCTGGGCGGCGAACCGGCGCGCCGCTGACGGCCGGTACGGGCGAGGCAGCTCGTTGGGACCGACCGCGACCAGACGCGCCCGCGCCTCGTCGGTGCTCAGGCCGGCGCGAGCGGTGTGGTCCACGGTCCGCGCGTCGAGCGCACCGGAGGGCCGAGGTCGCCCCTGGTCCCCATCGACCGTCATGCCGCCGCCTCCTCCGGGACGTGTCCCGTGGCGTCGCCCCCGGTCCCACGGTCCGCCCGGACGGGCGACGCGCGGAGTCGAAGGTCCCGAGGTCGACCGGAGCTCTGGCCGCCTGTCTCGGACCCTACCGCCGAGCCGTCCCGGCGGCTGGCCCGGCGCCCGGGTGCCCTACCGCGGCGCCCGCGAGCCGCAACCGCTCTCAGCGGGCCTGCTCACGTCGGCGGGATGTTCTGGTTGAGCCGGAAGACGTTCTCCGGGTCGTACCGCCGCTTGATCTCGACGAGCCGGTCCCAGGTACGTCCCGGGTAGGCCTCCCGGACGCGGTCCGGACCCTCGTCGCCGAGGAAGTTCACGTACACGCCTGGGCGTCCCTGGTCCAGGACCCCACGCATCCGCGTGATCTCGAGCCACGCCGGCTCGCGCTGCGCCGCCGCGCCGTACAGCGTCGCGACATTGACCATGATCGGTGCGTCGCGGTGCGCGTACGCGGTCGCATCGGACGGCACGTCTCCGACCGCGCCGCCGAGCACTCTGACCTGCACGACCCGGCTCGGACCGGACGAGCCGGCCACCCAGCTCACGGCCTGCTCGGCGGTCGCCGCGTCGATCGAGTCGACGAACATCGTCTGCGAGACGGCGGTGGGCGCCGGCCCGTCGGCACCGTGGCCCTCGTCGGCGAACATCGCCGCGTACGGCGAGGGGCCCACGAGGTCCGCCAACGGCTCGGCGAGGGCGCGCAGCTCCCCGATGACCCGCTGGCCCTCGTCGACGTCACCGGCCCACGCGATCATCGCCAGCACGACGGGCCGCCCGTGCGCCTCCGCAGGGACGAACGGCATCGGGGGGCAGAGCATCACGTTGACGATGGTGGTCAGCTCACGGGGTGCGCGCCCGGCGAGGTCGACGAAGCCTTCGAGCACGTCGGGCGTGGCCGGCAGCACGAGGATCCCACCGACGAAGTCCCGGACGTCGTGCAGCCGGAGCTTGAGCCGCGTCACCACCCCGAGGTTCCCACCCCCGCCGCGCAGGGCCCAGAAGAGGTCGGCGTCGGAGTCCGCATCGGCCAGCACCAGGTCGCCCGAGGCGGTCACGACCTCGGCGGCGAGCAGCGAGTCGATCGTCAGACCGTGCCTGCGGGAGAGGAGTCCGACGCCGCCACCCAGGACGATGCCGGTGATGCCGACCGAGCCCGTGTCGCCGAAGCCGGTCGCGAGGCCGTGCTCGCCCGCCGCGAGGGTGAACGCCCCGGCTGTGACACCGGCGCCGACCCACGCGGTGCGGTCGCCCGGGTCGATCGACAGCTCCGTGAGCCCTCGGAGGTCCACGACGAGCCCGCCGTCCGTCGTCCCGTGGCCCACGGCGCTGTGGCCGCCGGACCGGACGGCCAGCTCGAGCCCCGCACCCCGGGCGGCGGCGACGGCGTGCCGTACGTCCTGGGTGTCCTGCGCCTGGACGACGGCGGCCGGTCGCCGGTCGGGGTCGCCGTAGCGGACGAGCCGGGCGGCGTCGTACCCGGGGTCGCCCGGGGTGAGGACAGGTCCCGTGACGAGCTGCCGGAGGCCTGCGACGTCGAGCGTCGGGCGTGCTGTGTCGAACGGCATGGTGGGTTCCCCTCGGGTGGCTCGGTACGGGTGGGCTCGGTACGGGTGGCTCGCGAGGCCTGTGCTGTCGGTCGGACGCTCGCCCCGCCAGGGCGGGGCGTCCGGATTGTCCCGGTGCCCACCGTGTCTACCGGACACTCCCCCCGGAGGTCCAGGGTCTGCCCCGATCTCCGGTTTCCGCGGCAGTCAGATCCCCGACCACTGGATGCGGGACGGGATGACCCATGGGTCCAGGGGGTTCGTCGGTGTGTGACGCCGCGGAGCGAACCGGGCTTGCGCGATGGACTCGATGTCGTCGCTGTTCGCGACCTCGACATCTTTCCCACGGAATCCCGCGGCACTCATTCGGGACTTTCGTGGGAAACCCGAGATATCTGCCAAGCAAAGCACTGATCGTCACCAGGTCGAGATCAGCTGCCTATTCAGGCACCTGTGACCGATCATCGTTGTCCGTTGATCTCAATTGCGATGAGGTCACCACTCATCTGGGTCGGTGATAACGTCCATTCGCATGAACTTCGTCAAGGTGCCGGCTTGAGGATGACGAACGCCTTGACGATCTCGCCCGCGAGCGGGTCGGGCTTGCCGATGACACCGGCCTCGGCGACGGCGGGGTGCTCCAGCAGGGCGCTCTCGACCTCGAACGGCCCGATGAGGTGGCCGGAGGACTTGATGACGTCGTCGGACCGCCCGAGGAACCAGAAGTAGCCTTCGGCGTCGCGCGTGACGAGGTCGCCGGTGAGGTACCAGCCGCCGACGAAGCAGCGGTGGTAGCGGTCGTCGTCGTGCAGGTATCCCCGGAACATCGACGGCCACCCGGGCCGCAGGGCGAGCTCACCCTCGACGCCTGGTTCGGTCACGACCTCGACCGCGACGTCGCCGTCGTCCCCCTGCGGCAGACGCCGTAGCACCGTGGCCTCGACGCCCGGCAGCGGCAGGCCCATCGACCCGGGCTTGATGCCCGCGGCGACGGTGTTGGCGATCATGATGCCGCCGGTCTCCGTCTGCCACCAGTTGTCGTGGATGGGCAGTCCGAGCACGTCGACGCCCCACACCACGACCTCGGGGTTGAGGGGCTCACCGACGCTCGCGACGAAGCGCAGCGTGCTCAGGTCGGTCTGCCGGGCGAGCTCGTCGCCGAGCCGCATGAGGCGGCGGACGGCCGTCGGTGCGGTGTACCAGACGCTCACCCGCTCGTCGCGCAGGATCGCGTACCAGCGCTCGGCGTCGAAGTCCGCCTCGTCGACGATGCTCGTCACGCCGTGCGTCAGGGGCGCGACGATGCCGTAGGACGTGCCCGTGACCCAACCCGGGTCGGCGGTGCACCAGTAGATGTCGTCGGGGTGGAGGTCGAGTGCGAAACGCCCGGTCGCGTAGTGCATGACGACGGCCCCGTGCACGTGCACGGCGCCCTTGGGCGTGCCGGTCGTGCCGCTGGTGAAGTGCAGCAGCGCCGGCGTCTCGGGTTCGGTCGGCACGATCGTGTAGTCGTCCGCGGCCTGTGCCATGAGGGCGTCGAGGGAGAGCGTGCCGTCCGGCAGCGGCTCGTCGGCGGGCACGTCCATCAGCAGGACGTGGCGGAGGTTCGGCAGCCCGTCACGCAGGCCGGCGATCTTGCGCTCGTACGCGGTCCGCGTCGTGATCAGGACCTTGCCCTCGCCGATCTCCAGCCGCTGACGGACCGGATCGGGGCCGAAGGCGGAGAACAGCGGGCAGAAGACACACCCGGCCTTGACGGTCCCGAGCGCGGCGACGTAGAGCGCAGGGACCCGCCCCGCCAGGGCGAAGACCGCGTCCCCCGGTCGCAGGCCGAGGCCCTCGAGCACCCGGGCGAAGCGGTTGGTCCGCAGCCGGAGGTCGGCGTAGGTGATCTCCTCCCGCTCACCCCGCTTGCCCAGCCATCGGATCGCGACGTGCGCGGCCAGCGGACCGTCGGCGTGCCGGTCCACCGCCTCGTGGGCGATGTTCAGGCCGGCACCGTCCGGCAGCCCGTCGAGCCAGGACCGAGCCAGGTCCCACGAGAACCCGGCCCGGGCGTCGCCGCCCGCGTCGAGGTTGGGTGGCACGCGCCAGTCCTGCGGCCCCTTGTGGATCGTCGGGTAGGTCACGACAGCGTCCCCTCTCCCGTGTGACGACGACCGCGACGGCGCGCGCGGCGTCGTGGGACAGGCTCACGGCCCAGCGGTCGAGCCCCTGGACCCGGGCCGCGGCGAGCGCCGCACCCTCGAGGGCCAGCTCCGGCTCACCCCCGGGTACGTGTCCGGGTCTCGACCTCCCGCCAGGCGACCGGTCCGATGCCGAGACCGAGCGCCTTCGCCGTGGCCTCCTTGGCGGCGAACCGCACGGCCAGCCGCGGCAGGCTCCCCCGGCAGGTCTCGAGCTCGCGCGGCGTGAAGACCATGCCACCGAGCGTCGGCCCGCGCAGGGCCACCATCCGGGCGAAGCGGGGGACGTCGACGACGTCGACCCCGATCGCGATCGGTCGGCCCGGCGTGCTGCCCGCACCGGCTGCACCGGCGGTGCCGGTGGCTCCGCTGCGTCGCCGACCGGACGAAGCACGCGGCGAGGGACACCCGGGGTCGTAACGCGGCTTCGGGTCGATGCTCGGCGTCGACATATCGGTACCTCCGAGAGGAACCGTGCACCGCATCTTCCACCCGGGCGGCCGCGCACCGCCATCGGTCGAAGGTCCCCGCGTCGACGGTCTCCGCGCGTCCTCAGCGGGCGAGCGCCGAGCCGTCCACTGCCGGGTCCGACGCGGACTTCGCCTCCTTGATCTCGATCGTGGCCTGCTGCGTCTGGACACCGGCGGTCGACGTGACGAAGACGGCCCGCTTCCCCAGCTCCGCCGACGACGGCACCAGGAACGAGACCTGCGTGTCGGAGTAGTCGGCCGGGGGGACGTCGATCGCACGAGTGTAGCCGTCGAGGGTCACCGTGACCCATCGGACGTCGGTCGAGTCGGCCTGGGGAGGCGGGGTGTTCGGGTCGGGTCGGGTCGCCGGGCCGGTCGGGTCGAAGTTCGTCCCGAAGATGGTGACGGTCTCCCCTCGAGCCGGCGTCTTCGGCGAGACGGACGTGATCGTCGGCCGGTTGCGTTGCGCCGCCTTGTTCGCGACGAACGTCGCCGCCGTCAGCCCAGTCAGGGCGAGCAGGGACGAGGGCATCTCGGGCAGGACGCCGTCGACGGTCAGCCGGACCACGAAGTAGCCCATCGCGACGACGTTGAACAGCAGGTACTGGGAGTCGACGAGGTCGGCGCTGCCCTTGTCGTCGGTGGCGATCTGGGACACGGTGGTCTGGGCCGGGCTGGTCTTCTGCAGGGTGCCGTTCTCGACCTTCCACTCGACGATGCCCTTGGCCAGGACTGCGGCCGCGAACGGGCCGCCGAGCAGGATCAGGTAGGCGTCCCACCGGTCCTCGGGCATCAGCATCGCGAGGTCCGCCCCGGCGAAGGTCGCCACGCCCAGCAGCCACGCGAAGCCGGTCACGACGAGGACCGTCCACAGGCCGGCCTGCGTCTTGGACGTGGAGAAGCGGTTGTCGGCGCCGATCAGCGGGCGGAAGATCCCGTACCTCTCGGCGCCACCGAGCACATGGGTCAGACCGAGCCCCGCGGCGACGACGGCGAACGCGAAGAACAGGGCCCACTCCCGGCCGGCGTTCTGGCCCCGTGCGGCGGCCAGGAGCGCAGAGATCAGCCCGACCACGGCGATGAGCACGAAGAAGCCGACGACGTACCGACTGCCCTGGGTGACGGCTGCGCTGGCCTGGGTCGGGGTGTCGGTGCTCGCGACCGGGGCGGTGCCGGCGGGAGCCGGGCCGCCGGAGTCCGGGGCCGGCGCCACGGCAGCGCCGGGGACCGCCGGAGGCCCGGGTACCGGCGCAGCCCCAGGAACCACCACGGCGTCAGGAACCGGCGCAGCCGCAAGGACCGCCGATTCGGGAGGTGGTGAGCCGTCGACAGCTGCCGGCTGCGCCGGCCCTACTGCCTCGCGCCTGCGGGATCCTCGGTTGACGCCCATCACACACCGCCCAGAGTGTCGGATGATCGAGTCGTGCTGAGGCTAGCGCGGAGGACCCTCCGTGCGGCAGGGGCCAAGCCCCCACGATCTGCACCGGTGGCGACCTAGGATCGACGGCATGACACGCCCGACCCGCGTCGCGCTCGCGCTCGGCAGCGGAGGAGCCCGCGGCTACGCCCACATCGGCGTCATCGAGGTCCTCGAAGAGCGCGGCTACGAGATCGTGTGTCTGGCCGGCTCGTCGATGGGCGCCCTCGTGGGTGGTCTCCACGCGGCCGGTCGGCTCGGCGCGTTCGCCGACTGGTCGCGCACCCTGACCCAGCGGGACGTCCTGCGCCTGCTGGACCCGTCGCTCAAGGCACCGGGTGCCTTCCGCGGCGAGAAGATCCTGGCCCGCGTCAGCGAGCTGCTGGGCGGCGCGTTGATCGAGGACCTGCGCATCCCGTTCACCGCGGTGGCCACCGACCTCCACGCGAGCAAGGAGGTGTGGTTCCAGCAAGGGCCCGTCGAGACGGCCATCCGGGCGTCCATCGCCCTGCCGGGCGTCATGACGCCGGTGATGGTCGACGGTCACCTGCTCGCCGACGGCGGACTGATGAACCCGGTCCCGGTGGCGGCCATCACGGCGGCTCGCGCCGACATCACCGTGGCGGTCTCGCTCGGGGGCGACCGGACGGGCGGACCGGGGCGACGTCCCGCGCACGAGTCCGTGGTGCTCCGCCCTGCCGAGGAGCTGCTGGACCGGCTCCGGCGGACCGTCGACCAGGTGCGCGAGATCGACCTGCCGCGGTTCACGGCGAGCCATCGGATCCCCGGGCACAGCGCGTCACCCGAGGCCTCGTTGCAGCTGGAGACCGTGGACGTGGCCGAGGCCCTCCCGCCCGGGTTGCGGACGATCGACGTCGTGAACCTCTCGATCGAAGCCATGCAGAACCTCCTGACGAGGTACCGGCTCGCCAGCAACCCGCCCGACGTGCTGATCACCGCGCCGGTCGACGCGTGCGGCACGCTGGACTTCCATCTGGCCGCCGACATGATCCGGCTCGGCCGCGACCTGGCGGTCGACGCGCTCGACCTCGCCGAGCTCCCGGAGGACGCACCCACGCACCGCGACTGACCCGGCGGGGATCCGCGTCAAGATCGGTGGCGTCGGCGTCAAGGACGCGTCAAGACGGTCGGTGGCCACGTCGCACCGGGACTTCGATGGCGGTGTGACCCACGCCGTCAGTCTGCCGAAACGCCTGCTCGTGGGACGTCCACTGAGCTCGGAGCGGCTCGGTGACACCCTGCTGCCCAAGTTCCTCGCCCTGCCGGTGTTCTGCTCGGACCCGCTGTCCTCCAACGCCTACGCCACCGAGGAGATCCTGCTCGTCCTGTCCGTCGGCGGGCTCTCGCTGCTGCACCTGGCGCCCTGGGTGGCCGCTGCGGTGATCGTCCTGCTCCTCGTCGTGGTCATCTCGTACCGGCAGACCTGTCACGCGTACCCCGGCGGCGGCGGGGCGTATGCGGTCAGCCGGGCGAACCTCGGGCAGAACGCCGCCCTCATCGCGGCCGCAGCGCTGCTCATCGACTACGTGCTGACCGTGGCGGTCTCCGTGGCAGCCGGGGTGTCGAACCTCGTCTCGGCAGTCCCCGCGCTGGCACCGCACACCGTCCCGGTGTCGGTCGGCCTGGTCGGCGTGCTCGCCGTGGCGAACCTGCGCGGTCTGCGGGAGTCGGGCAGGGCCTTCGCGGTGCCGACGTACGGGTTCGTCGTCGCGGTGTTCCTCATGCTTGGCATCGGCCTGTGGCGCACGGCGGCCGGCGCGCCACCGGTGGCGGAGTCCGCGGACCTGTCGATCGCCACCACCGGCGCGCCCCTGGGCGGCCTGCTGCTGGTCGCCGTCGTCCTGCGCGCGTTCGCTTCAGGATGCACCGCGCTGACCGGTGTCGAGGCCGTGAGCAACGGCGTGCCCAACTTCCGGCCGCCCAAGAGCCGGAACGCCGCCTCCACCCTGTCGATCATGGCGGTGCTGACGGTTGCCATGTTCGCGGGTCTGACCGCCCTGGCGCTCATCTCGCAGGTGCACGTCGCGGAGGACCCCGCGAACCTGGTCGGCGCACCCGACGGGTACGCCCAGCGGACGGTGATCGCCCAGATCGCCGGATCCGTCTTCGGCTCGCAGAGCCTCGGCTTCTACGCGGTCCAGGGGTTCACCACGTTGATCCTCGTCCTGGCGGCAAACACGGCATTCAACGGCTTCCCCATCCTGGCCTCGATCCTGGGCAAGGACGGCTTCATGCCGCGCCAGATGGCCCGCCGGGGGGACCGCCTGGTGTTCAGCAACGGCATCGTGATCCTGGCCGCGTTCGCCGCGATGCTCCTGATCGCCTTCGACGCGAGCCCGACCCGCCTGATCCAGCTGTACATCCTCGGCGTCTTCGTCTCGTTCACCCTCAGCCAGGCGGGCATGGTGCGGCACTGGACGGACGTGCTGCGGCGGGCCGAGTCCAGGCACCTGGGGCGGCTGCGCCGAGCTCGTCTGGTCAACGGTCTGGGCGCTGCGATCACGGCCGCCGTGCTGGTCATCGTCCTGGCCACCAAGTTCACCCACGGCGCCTACCTGGTCGTCGTGGCCATGCCGCTGCTGTACCTGCTCATGCAGGGCATCCACCGCCACTACGACCGGGTCGACCGCGAGCTGGTCCCGCGGGCGGAGGGCGTGCCGCTGCCCAGCCGGATCCACGCCGTCGTCCTGATCTCGCGCCTCAACGCCCCGGCCCTGCGCGCCCTGGCGTTCGCCCGTGCGACCCGGCCGGCCACGCTCGTGGCCCTGACCGTGCGGACGAACGTCGAGGAGACCGAGCACCTGATGGCCGAGTGGGAGGCCCGGGACGTCCCGGTCGCCCTGACCGTCCTCGACTCGCCGTACCGCGACATCACCCGACCCGCACTCGACTTCATCGCCGACATCCGGACCCACGGTCCGCGCGACGTGGTCGCCGTGTTCATCCCCGAGTACGTGGTCGAGCACTGGTGGGAGCACCTGCTGCACAACCAGAGCGCGCTGCGGCTCAAGGCGCGCCTGCTGTTCCAGACCGGCGTCATGGTCACGAGCGTCCCGTGGCGCTTCGGGCTGGACGCCCCGCACCACCCGGATGCACCCGTTCCCGTCGAGGCCGCTGCAGAACGGTCGGACGTGCCACTCTGAGCCCGTGGCCGACGTCGAGGTGAGCACGAGCAGCCCGGAGCGGCCTGCGCTGACGCACCTCGCCAGCGGGCTCTCCCGGGCTCGACGATCCACCGGCCTGGCGATCGCCATCGTCGGCGTGCCGGCCATGACGGTGCTGCTCACGATCGTCGGCGACGACCTCGGACTGGGCAGCATCCTGCTGCTCTACCTGTTGGCCGACGTCGTCGTGGCCGCGGTCGGTGGGCTCTGGCCGAGCGCACTGGCCGTGGTGGGATCGCTGTTCGCCGCCAACTGGTTCTTCACGCCGCCCTTCCACACCCTGGCCGTCGAGAGCCGGGACAGCGTCGTGGAGCTGGTGGTCTTCGCCGTCGTGGCCCTCATCGTGAGCCTGACGGTCGAGCTCGCGGCGCGGGTCCGGGCGCGGGCCGGGCGGCTCGAGCTCGAGGCCGACCTGCTGTCCCGGTTCGCCAGGCAGCCGGCCTCACAGGTCAGCCTGATGCAGGTCCTGGAGCACGTCCGCACGACGTTCGGCATGACGTCGGCTGCCCTGGTCCAGCACCCCGCTGCCCCTGGTGGAGGTACCGTCCTGGCGCGCGTCGGGGATGCCGACGAGGTCCCCACGGCCCTGCGGATCGCCGCCGGCCCCGAGCTGGAGCTCGTTGCCCAGGGCCCCAGCCTGTTCGCCGAGGACCGTCGCGTGCTCGAGCGCCTGGCCGCGGCGGCAGCCCGGGCGTGGGAGAGCCAGGCGCTGACTGCCCAGGCCACGGAGCTGGCCGAGACCGACCGGGTGCGGTCCGCGCTGCTCGCTGCCGTCGGCCACGACCTGCGCACCCCGCTCGCCGGCATCAAGGCGGCTGTCAGCGGGCTGCGGCAGGACGACGTCTCCTGGTCGGAGACCGAGCACGACCAGCTCCTGGCGACCATCGAGGACTCCGCCGACCGCCTGACCGACCTGGTCGCGAACCTGCTGGACATGAGTCGCCTGCAGGCCGGCGGCATCACGGCGCAGCCCGTCCCGGTCGCGATCGACGAGGTGGTCTCGAGGGCGTTGCTGGACGCACCCGGTGAGCTCGTCCACATGGACATCCCCGACGACCTGCCCCTGGTGTGCGCCGACCCGGGGCTCCTGGAACGCGTCGTGGCCAACCTGGTGGACAACGCCCGCCGGCACAGCACGTCCGATCGTCCGGTGGCCGTGACCGCGCGGCTCGTCGGTCCGCAGGTCGTCCTCGCCGTCGCCGACCACGGGTCCGGCGTGCCGCAGGACACCTGGCCGACGATGTTCGAGCCCTTCCAGCGGTTGGGCGATCGCAGCAGGGGGTCGGGGACCGGCCTGGGCCTGGCCATCGTCAAGGGCTTCTGCGAGGCGATGGACGTCGACGTGGCACCGTCGCACACGCCCGGCGGCGGCCTGACGATGACGCTCACCATCCAGGTCGCACCATGACCAAGATCCTCGTCGTCGACGACGACCCGAGCCTTCTCCGGGCCCTGTCGATCAACCTTCGCGCCCGGCACTTCGACGTCCGGACGGCTTCCGACGGGCGCGAAGCGCTCCGGCAGGCGAGCACCTTCCTTCCGGACACGGTGGTCCTGGATCTCGGCCTACCCGACATCGACGGTGTCGAGGTCGTCCAGGGCCTGCGGGGGTGGACCAACGTCCCGATCATCGTCCTGTCCGCGCGGGACACCCAGTCGGCGAAGGTCGATGCCCTGGATGCCGGCGCGGACGACTACATGACCAAGCCGTTCGGCATGGACGAGCTGCTCGCCCGGATCCGAGCGGGTCTGCGCCGGGCCGCACCCGACCTCACCGCGCCCGTCGTCCGCACCGCCGACTTCACCGTCGACCTCGCGGCCCGTCGGGTCGAGCGCGCCGGCTCACCCGTGCGCCTGACCCCCACCGAGTGGCACCTGCTGGAGATCCTGGTGCGCAACCCCGGCAAGCTGATCACCCAGCAGCAGCTCCTGCGGGACGTCTGGGGACCGCACTACGAGCGGGAGACCAACTACCTGCGGGTCTACCTGGCCCAGCTGAGGCGCAAGCTCGAGCCGGAGCCGTCGCGTCCCCGGTACCTCATCACCGAACCGGGGCTCGGCTACCGGTTCGAGGGCTGAGCCCGCAGAGCTCGGCGGCCGCGGCGTCCGCCGGGACCGGCCGTTCAGACCACCGTCCAGACGACGCGCACCACGCGGCTGCGGTGCGGCAGTCCGGGGGCGGCGATCGTCCCGCGCACCCCGACCGAGCCGGTACCGATCCCGCCGGGGTAGGTCGCGACCCCGACCCACCGCCCGCGCACGAGGGGCTGACCCCCGCGGAGAGTCACCACGTCGGCAGCGTCAAGTCCGTTCCCCTCGACCTGAGTCGCCCGCACGTCGGTCAGGGTGAGCTGCCCCGTGCCGCCACCCGTGCCTGAGGACACCGACACCGTGAACCCCAGGTTCCCGGCTCGGGTGTCGGTCACGACGACGTGCGTGGCACCGGTGGCGGACGCACGGCGAGGTCCGGCCGCACCGGACAGCTCGACACGGTCGACGGCTCCAGAGGTGATCGTCAACGAACCGACGGGGATCACGACGGTGACGACGGTCGGGTCGGGCCCGGGGCGCCCGGCGGAGGCCCCGACCGTCACCGGCGTCGACGTCGAGCCGGCATGTGCGCCGTCCCCGGCGAACTGCGCCGTCAGTGTGTGGGCGACGTCCGGGGCGAGCGACGTGGTGGTGAGCCGGGCCGTGCCGTGGTCGACCGGCAGCACGGCGACGGTCGCGGTGCCGTCACGCACCGTGACCGTTCCTGAGGGTGTGACCGTTCCCGAGGGCGTGACCGTTCCCGAGGCAGTGCCGTCGGTCGCTGCCACCGTGACGGTCACCATCGTGCCGCCGCCGGTGGTGGTTGCCACCGCGACGACGGTGGTCGTGGGAGCGCCGTGCCCGCCCGTGGGCATCGGCCCTGCTCCCACGGAGACGAGCAGGACCAGGGCGGCTGCCGCGACGCTCGAACCCAGCATGCCGTCGTCCTCAGGTCGGGTGGCCGGCGCCACACCGGCCCGACACGTCTCCCATCGGCCTGCACGGTCCCGCGATGAGGCTCGCGCCGTCCCGATCGCCGTTCCGATCGCAGTTCCGATCGCCGGTCAGACGCGGAGCGCGGCCGCTCAGCGGGAGAGAGCCGCCGAGACTCCCGCCCACAGGGCGCCGTAGGCCAGGGCCGGCACGCTGCGCGGGGCGAACGTGGCGATGGGAGCCCGTTCGACGCCCATCCGCTCGACCATCGCGGAGGCCGGGACGACCACGGGCAGCACGTTCGCGGACTCCCTGGGCAGCCGCTCCGCGAGGTCGCGGTGGATCGTCTTGCGGCGATCGACCATGGACAGGAAGCCGACGATCGTCGGCCGCCGGCGCTTCATGGCGGCGACCATGGCGGTCACCTGATCGAGCGACCGCATCGAGAGCGGCGACGGCAGCAGCGGCACGACCACGACGTCCGCCGCCGTCAGGATGCTCTCGGAGAGCAGGGACATGCCCGGTGGGCAGTCGAGGATCACGACGTCGTAGCGCTTGGCCAGCGACGCGAGCATCTTCGCCAGCTGCCGCTCGGGCCGCTTCGTGGCGTCGAGCTCGAGGTCGAGGACCCGGTAGGAGTCGTGCGCCGGGATGACGTCGAGCCGCTTGTCGGCGGTGCTCCGCACGACGTCGGCGAGGTCCGCCGTGCCGCGGACCAGGTCGTGCGCGTCGCCCCTGACCCTGGGCTTGACCTGGAGCAGGTAGGTCGCGCCACCCTGGGGGTCGAGGTCCCACAGCAGCGTCCGGTGCTCCCGCGACGCGCTCCACGCGAGATTGACGGCGGCGGTGGTCTTCCCGACCCCGCCCTTGACGCTGTACGAAGCGACGATCTTCACGTGTCTCCCCCGTGCCGTGGGTCCCGCCGAGTGTATCGGCGCGACGCGCCTCACCGAGGCCGGGCGCGGGCGGCTAGCGCGAGGCCCGAGGGCGTTCGGCCCCGGCCGGCCAGGAGGTCACGCGCGTCGCGCTCGACCAGGAGCGGCACGAAGTCGCGGACCCGGCTGCCGGCGTAGACCCCGTGGGCCTCCTGGACCGCAGCCTCGATCGTCCGACGGTCGAGGTCAGGATGCCGCACCGCGAGGCGGTCGCTGACCGAGGCGATCTGCTTGAGCTCGTCTTCCTGCCTCACAGGCCTCATCCCCTCGGCGCGATCGCACGGCGGCTCCCCGATCGTGCACCGGCACCGCTGAGCCGGCCCTCGTGTGCCGAGGTCGGCGCCTCGCCCGCACTCGTGGAGTGGTGACCACGCTAGGACCCCGACAGCGCCGCCGTCCACGAAACGGACGACGTCATGGCGACATCACAGGAAGCCGCCCGGTGCGACCCCGTGCGGCTCGGTGCGGCTCAGTGCACGAGGCGTCGGGAGAGCGTCCTGCGCACCTGTGGCCAGAGCCGGTCGAAGGTCTCCTTGTCCCCTTCCGCGCGGTCGGCCTCGATCCCGTCGAGCAGGCCGAGCGCGTAGCCCGTGAGGCCGTCGATCTGGCGACGGGAGGCGAGCTCGCGCATCATCTGCTGGGCCACGGAGGCGTCGTGGAGGTCCCCGAGCACGTCGGTCACGCGGGCGAGGCCCTCCCCCCACCGTCGGGCGCGGGTGCCGAGGATCGGTGCGACGGCGTCGGCGGCGTAGCGCGCGCGCTTGGCCAGGATGCGCGCCCGGTGCCACTGGGCTGCCGGGCTGTCCGGCTCGAGCCGGTCGACGAACGCGGTCAGCCTGCGTGACGCGGCCCTGACGAGCGGGGGCAGGACCACGCCGGCAGGTTCGTCCGCGGCACCGGTGACGTGCGGATCTCGAGCGGCGTCGACGAGACCGGTCAGCAGACGCAGATGTCGCTCGCTGCGGAGCTCGCTGAGCGCGGCGGCCCGGGAACCCTCGAGACGCTCGCGCAGCCACCCACCGACGACCTCGACCGCGCGCGCCCGGTCCTCGGGCGGCAGGAGGGCGGCGTCCGTCTCGAGGCGGGCGAGGTGCACCTCGGTGTCGCGGATGGTCGCCAAGGCGTCAGCGACCCGTCGCAGGTCCGCGCGCAGTCCCGCCGACCACTCGGCGTCGACCAACGGCGCGAAGGTGCGCAGCGCGCTCCGCAGGGTCCGTGCGGCGACCCGCATCTGGTGGACGGAGTCCGGCAGGTCCCGCCGGACTCCGACGTCGGCCAGGAGGAGGGCGCGGACGCTCGTCGCCAGGACGCCGCGGATCGTCTCGCTCGCCGGGTCGTCGACCCCGGGCCAGGGCGGGACGACGACGTCGGGTGCACCGCCCCCGCGTGGCCCGAAGGCCTCCGCTGCCTTGCTCCGGGTCGTCGGCGTGCCGCCGTGCGCGACGAGCACCGTCACGACGGCGTCGAGCACGGCCATGACGTGCTCGCTCGGCTCGCGTCGCGCCTCGACCTCGAGCTCCCGGAAGCGGTGGACGACGACCCCGCCCTCGACGGTCTCCACCCGGTCGTCGACCAGCTCGGCGACCTCGGTCCCGGCGTCGTCGAGCAGGGCGTAGGGCGTCCGGCGGGTGCGGACGGTCACGACGTGGACCAGCGGCTCCGCCCTGACCAGGGCACGCACGACGTCCTCGATCTCGGCCGGCACCCGACCCGTCTCGCCGGCCTCGAGCGGCAAGGTGAGCTCGTCCCGCACCAGGACCCCGTCGCTCGCCACCGGGAGCTTCAGGTGCCAGCCCTCGTCGGGGCCGCCCTCCCGGCGGCGGAGCGTCGCCCCCCAGCGGATGAGGCGGAGGTCGGGGGTGTCGTGGTAGGCCGCGACCATCGTGATCTCGTCGCCCGCGACGACGTCGACCACCCCGGGCGCGACGCCTGCCAGCTGCGGGAGCGCGAGCACCTCGGGCACACGCACCTTGCGCTCGAGCTCCCGGTACGTCGTGAGCCGGGAGCCCGAGCCTGCGCCGGGCAGGTCGGAAGGGGACACGGTCGCAGGGTATCGAGGTCGTATGAACCGCCGTGGTGCGTGTGCGGTGTCCTGGTCACGTGCTGGACGCCGGCCGTTCAGACGCGTTGCCTACCCTGCACCCGTACCCCCAGCAGACCCGTACCCCCACGAGCATGTGCCGCCACACCCCCAGGAGGCCCCAGTGCCCGAGTACCACTTCATCGACGGTCCGCTCGCAGGTCAGACCCTCGCGTCGAGCGAACCGCACACCGAGGGTGAGGTCCTGGCCATCGAGGTGGTCGACATGGACCAGCACCCGGACCAGATCCCCCGGTTCGACTACTACGTCGAGTCGGGCCCGGACCAGTGCCGACCGGGACGCCTCCGTCACTCGGCACTGCACCCGGAACCGAGGACCGACCGCGTCGGGCCGTCGACGGCTGCCTGAGCCTTCCCGTCGCGGCCGCCCCGGGATGTCGCGTCCGCCCGGGGGATCGCGCCCGCCCTGGAAGGATGGGCCCGTGAGCCGAGACGGGGTCCGTCGGGCGAGGGTCGACGTGTGGGTGGCCGAGCCACTCCGATCCGACCCCGGTCCGTTGCTCGCCCTTCTCGACCCTGCTGAGCGGGCCCGTGCCGCGAGCCTGCCGGCCGAGCAGGCGGCGCGATTCGTCCTGGCACGGGCGTTGCTGCGCGAGGTCCTGGGCGAACGCCTCGGCTGCCCGGCGCAAGCCGTGCTCCTGCGGGTCCGATGCCCTGTCTGCGGCGGCCCGCACGGGCGGATCGAGGTCGCTCGGCCCGGCGACCTCGACGCGTCGCCACGCGGTGACCTCGTCCCGTCGCCGCGCGGTGACCTCGAACCGTCGCCGCCGCACGTGAGCGTCACGAGGGCCGGTCCCCTGATCGCGGTCGCGGTCACGGGCGCGGGGCCGGTGGGGGTCGACGTCGAGTCCCACGCCGCCGTGGCCGCCGGGCCCTTCGCCGACGTCGCCCTCTCGCGTGGCGAGCTCGCTGCCTACCGCCGGCTCCGACCGGGCGGTCGGACGGCAGCGCTGGCCCGCGCCTGGGTGCGCAAGGAGGCGGCGCTCAAGGCGCTCGGGACCGGGTTGCGGACCGATCCGGGTCGGCTCGAGCTCGGCGGTCCGGCCGGCGGGCCCGGCGACCGCCACGCCGTGCTCGGGGTGCTCGGGGACACCCGCCTCGTCGTCGCGACCCTCGGGCTCGGTCCGGGAGTCTCGGGGGCCGTTGCCGTGGCCTGGGACGGCTCAGGGCAGCGAGGGCTCGGCACGCGGGCCGGGCGACCGCGGCTGGACGTGCAGGTGCACGACGGCGCGTCAGGCCTCGCTGGCCTCGTGGACCGCTGACCGGCCGAACCGCCTGGACCACCATCCGTTCACGGTCGGCGCTGCGAGGGCTGTGCGAGCTTCGGCAGCTGTGGTCCGTCGAGCCAGGTGGCGAGCAGGGCTGCGACGGTGCCGGCGAGCCGATGACCCCCGGCAGCGGCCGCGTGCTCGGCGGCATGGGAGCGGAAGTCGGCGGTCGAGACCGATCCGTCCGCGTACCGCGCGGTCCACGCACGGACGAGACCGAAGAACACCTCGTCGCCGAGGGCGCCACGCAGCGCGTGCAGCGTCAGCGCCCCGCGCTTGTAGACGCGGTCGTCGAAGATGTTGGCGAGCCCCGGATCCGCCAGCACGAGGTTCTGCGGGAGCACCGTCAGGCGACCGTGCCACTGGCGCGCCATCGCCTCGGCGCTCGGTCCGCCGGCGGCCTCCGACCAGAGCCACTCGGCGTAGCACGCGAAGCCCTCGCTGAGCCAGATGTGCTGCCAGCTCGCCACCGAGACCGAGTTGCCGAACCACTGGTGGGCCAGCTCGTGCGGGATGAGGCGCTCGTCACCGTCCAGGGACACCAGGTGGTTCGCCCCGAAGATCGACAACCCCTGCGCCTCGAGCGGGATCTCGAGCTCGTCCGCCGTGACGACCAGGGTGTAGGTGTCGAAGGGGTACGGCCCGAAGAGCCCGGTGAACAGAGCCATGAGCTCTCCGTGGCGCGCGAGCCGCTCGCGCGCCACCTGCGTGAGCGCCGCGGGCACCACAGCCCGCTGGGGAACCGGGTCGGTCGTCAGGGCGATCTCGTCGTACTGCCCGATCTGGACCGTCGCAAGGTAGGACGACGTCGGGTGCCGTTCCTCATGGACCCAGGTGGTCGTGCCGGCCCGCACCCGGGTGCTGACCAGCACGCCGTGCGCGACGACCCGGTACGGGTTGTCCACCGTCAGGCTGGTCCGGTAGGTGGCCTTGTCCGCCGGGCGGTCGTTGCACGGGAACCAGGTCGGGGCGCCGGTGGGCTGACTCGCGACGACGACGCCGTCGGCAAGCTCCTCCCAACCCACCAGTCCCCACGGGGTGGCGACCGGGGTCGGGTTGCCGCCGTAGCGGACGACGACCGTCAGAGGGGTCGATGCGGGGACCTCCTCCGCGAGGCGCAGGACCAGTCGCCCGGCGCGGTGCACGTACCTGGCGAGGGTGGCACCGGTGACCGTCACCTTCGCGACCGCCAGACCCACGAGGTCGAGGCAGATCTCGTCGACCGTCTCGCAGGTCAGGATGTGCAGCGTCGCAGTACCCCTGAGCCGGTTGGCGTGGACCCGGTAGGTCAGGTCGAGGTCGTAGTGCTCGACGTGGACGGAGGTGGTCCCACGCCAGGCCCCGTACGGGTCGCGCGAGCCCTCGTCGCTCCGCGCCTTCACGCCGGGACCTCGTCCGGGTGCCAGGGAGCGATCGGGTTGCCGACCCACCGAGACCCCGCGGGAACCCGCTCGCCCCGCAGCACCAGTGACGCCGGGCCGACAGTCGTCCCCACGCCCAGCCGTGCGGCCGGCAGGATCACGCTGTGCGGGCCGAGCGTCGCGCCGTCGTCGAGGGTCACGGTGTCGAGGCTCATCACACGGTCGTGGAACAGGTGGGTCTGCACGACACATCCGGGACCGACGGTGGCACCGTCACCCAGCCGGACGAGGTCGGCCTCGGGCAGCCAGTAGGACTGGCACCACACACCCCGACCGATCCGCGCACCCATCCCTCGCAGCCACCACACCAGCGCGAGAGTACCCGTCACCGCATCGGCGAGGAACGGCGCCGCGACCACCTCGGTGAACGTGTCCGCGAGCTCGCCGCGCCAGACCGCCACGCTCCACAGCGGGTGGTCACCCGTCCGGAACCGGCCCACCAGCAGCCACTTCGCCACGACGGTGAGTGCTGCTGCGACGACCCCCGCGGCAAGGAGCACGACGCCACCCGTAGCAGCGGCCCATCCCCAGCCGCCGGCGAGCACCACGGCCTGGAGCGTGAGCAGGGTCCCCAGCGCGAGCGCGCCGGCGGCCATGACCGGGACGACCCGGCACAGCTCGACCATCCCGCGCGCCCAGCGGAGCCGTGCCGGCGGGTCGTAGGTGCGTCCGGGGTCGTCCAGGGTGGCCGCGCGCGGCAGGAGCACCGGCGGGCTCCCGAGGTAGCTGGACCCGGAGTGGGTTCGCTTCGGGGTGGCTGAGAGCACGGCGACAAGGCCGTTCTTGGGCACGGTCCGGCCGGGAGCCGTCATCCCGGAGTTGCCGACGAACGCCCGACGCCCGACCTTGGCGGACGCGACGCGGACCCAGCCGCCGCCGAGCTCGTAGGGCGCGACCATCGTGTCGTCGGCCAGGAAAGCACCGTTCTTCAGCCGCATCATCGTCGGCAGCCCGATCACCGTGGAGATCTCCGTCCCGTGGCCCACGTCGGCACCGAGCAGCCGCAGCCAGGTCGAGGTGACCACTGACGAGTACAGCGGGAACAGTGACGTGCGAGCGGCGTCCATCAGGCGCTCGACCGACCAGGCCTGCAGGCCGGCGCGCGACCGCACCGGGTGGTAGCCCTCCGTCAGCCCTCGACCGAGGACGCGAACGCACAGGACCACCAGCCCGGCGTAGACGGCGAACGCGACGACCGTCGCAACGAGCCCCGCCGCGAGCGCCGGCGCGACCGCGCCCGCCACCGTCGTCGTCCGGCGGATCGCCGAGCCCACCAGGAGCAGCGCGCCCCCGACGGCGAGCGTGGGCAGAGCAGCGATGACCGTGCCGGCCACCCCGTAGCCGACCACCCACCAGCCCGAGGCCGCCGACTGCGCCGGCCGGTCGGTCGGCCAGGGGTGGCGGGCCTCGTGCACCCGGTTCGCCGGTGACCCGGCCCAGTACTCGCCGTCGCCGGTCGCTCCGTGCACGGCCGACCCGGCGGCGATGTCCGTGCCCTGCCCGACGTGGGCCCCCGGGTACAGGACGCTGCGCGCCCCGACGGTGGCGCGAGCGCCGATCGTGATCCGGCCGAGGTGCACGACGTCTCCGTCGACCCAGTGCCCGGACAGGACGACCTCGGGCTCGACCGCACACCCCCGGCCGAGGGTGAGCATGCCGGTGACCGGCGGCACGGTGTGCAGGTCGACGTCCCGGCCCATCGTCACGCCCAGGGCACGCGCGTAGAGGCCCACCCACGGTGCGGTCGCAGGTGTCACGGCACCGAACCCCTCGGCCAGCCGCTCCGCGGCCCACAGCCGGAGGTGGACCGAGCCACCGCGCGGGTAGGTCCCGGGGCCGACCCCGGCCAGCAGGAGTCGCGCGCCGAGCGCCGTCACGCCCATCCGACCCAGCGGACTCACCGTGAGCACCCAGCCAGCGAGCACCCACCACCACGTGACCGGCACCGCCCACGGCACCTGCCAGACGGTGTCGAGCAGGGCGTTGATCGCGGCGAGCGCGGTGAGCCAGCGGAGTGCGACCAGGCCGCGCAGCGGGACCAGGGCAAGGAGCTGCGCGACCTGGCTGCCGACGGGTACCGGCCGGGCCGGGACCTCGCCGGCGCCGGTCGGGACGTCGTCGGAGCCATCCGGCCAGCGGGTGTGCAGGTGCGCCGCGAGGTCACCGACCGCAGGGTGGTCGTAGACCTCCGCGACCGTGACCTCCGGGTAACGCGTGCGGAGTGCGGACACCAGCTGCGCGGCTGTCAGTGAGCTCCCGCCGCGGGCGAAGAAGTCGTCGTCGTCGTCGGTCGGGTGGACACCGATGACCGCGGCCCACTGCTGCCCGACCCAGGCGGCCGTGCCCTGGAGGGTCGGGCCGGGACGCGATCCGCCGTCACCGGCCAGTGGCCAGGGCAGGGCGTCGCGGTCGACCTTCCCCGAGGTGCGGGTCGGGATCGCGTCGACGACGGCGAGCAGCGGGACCATCGAGCCCGGCAGCTCGCCGCGGAGCCGGGCGAGCAGCGGCGCCGTGTCGAGGCCGCCGGCGGCGGGCACGAGGTAGCCGACCAGCAGGCCGGCCCCGAGCGGCGAGCGCCGGACGGCTGCGGCCGCCGCAACCACGCCGGGCAGGGCCTGGAGCGCGGCGTCGACCTCGCCGAGCTCGATCCGGTGGCCGTTGACCTTCACCTGGTCGTCGACCCGGCCGACGAAGGCCAGGCCCGCGCGCTGCCGGACGACCATGTCCCCGGTGCGATAGGCGCGCCCCCAGCCGAGACCGGGCATCGGGCCGAACCGCACGGCGTCGAGCTCGGCGTCGAGATACCGCGCCAGGCCCACTCCCCCGATGACCAGCTCCCCGGTCCCGCCCTCGGGCACCTGCTCGCCGTCCGGGTGGACGACGGCGAGGTCCCAGCCGTCCAGCGGGAGCCCGATCCGGACGGGCTCGTCCGGCTCGAGGAGGGCTGCGCACGCGACGACTGTCGTCTCGGTCGGGCCGTAGGTGTTCCAGAGCTCACGGCCCGGACGCCACAGTCGCTGGGCGAGCTCGGGCGACACCGCCTCGCCGCCGAAGATGAGCAGGCGGACGGCGTCGAGGGAGTCGACGGGCCACATCCCCGCCAGGGTCGGGACGGTCGAGACGACGGTGACCTCGCGCTCGACGAGCCAGGGACCCAGCTCCGTGCCGGCCCGAACGAGCGCTCGGGGCGCGGGGACGAGGGTCGCGCCGTGCCGCCAGGCGAGCCACATCTCCTCGCAGGACGCGTCGAAGGCGACGGACAGCCCGGCGAGCACGCGGTCGCCGGCGCTGATCGGGGCGTCCCGGAGGAAGAGGACGGCCTCGGCGTCGACGAGCGCCGCCGCGCTGCGGTGGGTGACTGCGACACCCTTGGGCCTGCCGGTGGAGCCGGAGGTGAAGATGATCCACGCGTCGTCGTCCGGATGCGGCGGGTCGACCACGTGGCCGCCGTCGGTGGCGGCGGGTGACGTCCCGTCGGGGCGCAGCAGGTCCAGCCCGTCGCCCATGACGACCACGACGCCGGCCTCGGCGAACGCGTGCCGGGCCCGCTCGTCGGGGTCGTCGGCGTCGACCGGGACGTACGCGGCACCCGCGCGCAGCACCGCGAGGATCGACACGTACAGGCCGACCGTCCCGGACGTGGCGCGCACGCCCACCCGGTCGCCGCGCTGCACGCCGGCCGCAGCCAGGCGGTCCGCCCGGATGCGCACCGCCTCGGCCAGCGCCGTATAGGTGAGCACCTCGTCGCCGTCGTCGATGGCGACCGCATCAGGGTGCGCGGCGACGGTCGCCGCGAAGATGTCGACCAGCGTGCGCGGCGGGGCCGCCCGGTCGGCAGCCCGCAAGGGATCGCGCGGTGTGACGGCAGCGCTGCTCACGTGCGGCGGGTCTCCTGCTCGAGCGGGTCAGCCACGGGCGTCGCCGGGCGGCTGCGACCGTCGCCGGGCGATGCTGGTCAGCGGGATGCTCTCACACCGCTGTGAACGCCGAGCGCATCGACGCCACCGGCCGGTCAGCCGAAGCGACCGGCCACATAGGCGGCGGTCCGCTCGTCACGCGGCGCGGTGAACATCGAGCCGGTCTCGCCGTGCTCGACGATCACTCCGGGTGCGCCCTGCTCGGCGAGGAAGAACGCGCACCGCTGGGAGACCCGGGCGGCCTGCTGCATGTTGTGCGTGACGATGACGATCGTCACCTCGTGCATGAGCTCGGCCATGGTGTCCTCGATGACCCGCGTCGACGTCGGGTCCAGGGCCGAGCAGGGCTCGTCCATGAGGAGCACCCTCGGCCGCACCGCCAGCGACCGCGCGATGCACAGCCGCTGCTGCTGCCCCCCGGACAGGCCGCCACCGGGTGCGCTCAGGCGGTCCTTGACCTCGCGCCACAGCCCGGCCTTGATCAGCGACTCCTCGACCAGGTCGTCCTTGGTCGCCTTCGACGCCTTGACCCCGGTGAGCCGGAGGCCGGCCAGCACGTTCTCACGGATGCTCATCGCAGGGAACGGGTTGGGCTTCTGGAAGACCATACCGATGTCCCGACGCGCCTCGGTCACCCGACGGGAGGCTTCGTAGATGTCGTGCCCCTCGAGCATCACCTCGCCGGCCATGGCGGCCGACGGCACGAGCTCGTGCATCCGGTTGAGGATGCGCAGGAACGTCGACTTGCCGCAGCCGGACGGTCCGATGAGGGCGGTGACCTGCCCGGCGGGCATCGTCAACGAGACCCGGTCGAGCACCTGATGGCTGCCGAACCACGCCGAGATCGAGCGCGCCTGCAGCTCGGCCAGACCGGTCGGCGCGATGACGGGGGGTCCCTGGACCTGTGCGGTCGTGGCGGCGTGCGACAGGTACCCGCTCGAGGTTGCGGCGGCCGGGGCGACCGGGGGCAGCACGACTGTCACACCACCGGACCCGTAGCCGGCCGGGCCGGCGGTGAACTCGCTCACGATGCTGCTCCCATCCCACGGCGACCGATCAGGAAGCCGCGTCCGACGAGGCCCAGCCCGGCGAGCGCGCCTGCGCCACCGAGGCCGACCAGGGTCCACTGGACCGGAGACCACCGACGCGACTGCAGAGCCCAGAGCAGGTCGGGCAGCAGCCCGTCCGCGGTCGCCGTCACCTCGCCCGCGCCGGGGACGGCGCCCGGCTCGTCCGACGTGGCGCCCGGCTCGGTCGGCACCCCGGCCGGGCCGGCGGCGCCTCGGCTCCGCGGCGTCGTGCCGGTACCGGACCCCGTCGTGGTGGTGGTGCCCTTCGACGGCGCCCCGGGAACGGTGAGCGACAGGGCACCCTCGTCGCTCTCGTCCGCGTGTGCGGGCGGTGCGCCGAGGACGAGGCCGCCGACGCCCAGGGCGAGCGTCACCCCGAGGGTCAGTGCGGCCCCCAGCGCCCGGGCCGCCGGCCCCGAGCCGGTCGAGCCCGCCGCAGCGCGCGCACCCTCGGCACCGGCCTCCGCTTCCCGCCGGGCCTCGTCGAGCATCGTCGCCCAGTGCCCGGCGCGCGCACGACGGGTCCGGATCCGCCGGACGAGCAGCCACGCGGCGGCAGCCACGAGCAGGACGATCGCCAGCCCGGTCCACGAGATCGCCAGCATCGTGGTCCGCGCCGTGCTCGACACGAGCGGGATCTCGGTGGCCGGGCCCGGCGCCGCAGCCATCGCGACGTCGACGACCACGGTGGCCACACCGACCGGCGCGACCCTGTCGAGCACCGTCGTGACCATGAACGAGTCACCCGGGAGCACCTCGCGCGTCTCGTCGGCCTCGACCTCCGCCAGCTCGATGCCGAACGGGCCGGTGACCCGCACCCGCGGGACACCGTTGACCTTGACGTTGCCGGTGTTGACGACCTCGTAGGTCACTGTCGTGGCCGCGGACGCGAAGGGCACACCGGCGAGCGCGTAGTCGCCGCCGACCCGCCGCACCTCGAGGGCCGGGATGATCTCGCCGGGAACCCGCACGTTGAGCCGCACGGCCACCCGGGTGTCGACCACCACGCCGGTCTCGGTGACCTGGGCGCGGACCGGGGAGACGACGATCCCGCCGGGGTGGTCGCCCGGCGTCGCGTCGGCGGGAACGGCGACGGTGAAGGCGACCGTCGCGGTGGCCAGCGGACCGATCGTGACGGTGGGGCCGGCCGGTGTGACCCAGGCACCCACCTCGGTGGGCGGCGTGGCGGCCGGGGAGACGTCGTACCCGCCGGACGGGGTGCTGAAGGCGTCCGCGGCGTACACGGCGAACTCGCGTTCGACGGTCGAGGAGTTGGTGATCAGGACGTGCTGCTCGACGGACTGCCCGGCGTCCAGCTCGAGCTCGTACCGCGTCTGGCCGTCGGGTAGGCCATTCGCGTCGGCCGGCGTCGCCGACCAGGACGCCGTGCTGTCGTCGGCGTAGGCCGCCGTCGTCGGTAGTCCGACGACGGCGCCCCACGCCAGACCGAGAGCCAGGACGGAGGCTCCCAGGGCACGCTGCAACTGACGGGTCATGTGGGGTTGCTCCGGTCCTGGCTCTCGGTAGGGCGGTGATCGACGAGTGCGGTGCGGGGGCGGCCGTCGGGCTACCCGTCAGCCGCCGATCAGCGTCACGGTCACGACGGAGGTGTAGGAACCCTCGGCCGTGGTGCCCGGGATGGCCAGCGCGAGCCCGGCGTCCAGGACGCTGACGCCGCGCCCGGCGGTGGCGGCCTTGCCGAGCAGTGAGCTGGCCCCGAGACCGGCGCTCGCCGCGTCGTCGAGGAACGACGCCACGGCGGGACCCGCCTGGGCGACCAGCGGGCTGCCGGCGTCCTTGGTCATGACCGGCGTGGCCGGTGTCCAGCCGAGGTACTTGGCACCGACGGTGCCCGCCGTGCCGGTGAAGTCGGACGCCTGGGCGTTGACCTCCCAGCCGGAGAGCAGACCGTCGCGACGGGTGTCGGTCACGGTGACGGTCGGGAAGGCGCCGCTCGCGACGACCCGAGTGTTGGCGGAGTCGCGGGTACCGGCCAGGGCGACCGGCGTGTCGAACGGCACCGAGAAGGTCAGCGCGCCATCGGCCACCGGTACGGCCGGCACGTCCAGCAGGAGCTGCCCGCTCGTGCCGTCCAGCGAGAGCGTCACGGTGAGGGTGCCCTGCGACGCGCCATAGGCAGCAGGGTCGGTCGGCACGAAGTCAGCCGTGTAGGTGTGGTCACCCTGGGTGGGGGCCGTGACTGTCGCGCTCGCCGTGCCGCCGGCCACGGTGGCCGTCCCGACCACTGTCGCGCCCTCCTTGAAGGTGACCTGGCCCGCTGCGGCCGCCGGGCTCACTGTTGCCGTCAGGGCGAGGTCCGCACCAGCGGTGGTGGCGGTCAGGGTGGTGGTCGTCGCGACCGCCTCGGCCCCGCCACCGCCGACGAAGGCCGACAGCGGGATCGACCAGGTGAGGTCGGCTGCGGTGGTGCCGGAGATCGTGATGGCCGTGCGGAAGTACCCGAGCGATGCCCCCGCGATGTCACGGCAGACCGAGATGAACGGGTACGTGCCGGTGCCACCGTTGGCCAGGTTGTAGCTGGTGACCTCGGACTTGCTCAGACGGTCGGCCTGGTTCGCCGTCGTGGTGTAGAAGCGACCGTCAGCGTCCTGGGCCACGGCCGTGGCGCCGACCGGGACCTGGACCCAGTTGTTCTCCGCCACACCGACCTGCGGGATCCGGATGATGGACTGCATGTTGGTCGTGCCGGCCGGGCACGCGTTCTCGGTGGTCAGCGTCGCCCACGGCCGTCCGTTCGCCAGCGGGCCACCGGTCTGTGCGTTCGCACCGGAGCTGATCTGGGTCGCGGCCGACTGCAGGGCGAGCGGGTTGAAGTTGTCGAACCAGTAGATCGCACCGGGCAGCTCGGTGCCCTCGTCGTTGGCGGCGGCCGGCCCGGCCACGGCAACGAGCGCCGCACCCATCACGACCGAGGTCGCCAGCAAGCCGGCAAGCGTCTTCTTGACTCTCATGGAACTGTTCCCTTCGCGGAACGGAGATCTGTGGCGAGATGGGCGGAATCGCGTCGACTCGAGGATGGTCGGGTCAGGTGAACGACTGTCACCCGGCGGGCGTCCGGGGGATGACGGCGGGCCACCCGGCCGCGCTGCGGGCCCGAGCGGGGGATCCCGTCGGCTGCGGCCGCCGGTCAGTGCCGTGCGGCCCGGGCGCCGACCGGCGACGCGTGGACGGGCGGCTCGGCCTCGACCGCCGACCCGACGCCGACCGGCGCCGGAGCGTCCGACCTTCCGGAGCCGCGCCGCGAGCGGCGCCCACCCTGGGGCGCCTGGTTGCGGCGTGCCTGGCGACGTCGGGCCCGCAGCACTCGGCGGACCAGTGCGGCGAGGACGAGGAGAAGGACCCCGAGGATCACCCACGGCAGGGCCCAGGTCTGGACGGCTGCCGAGACGGTGCCGACACCAGGGTCCTCGCCGCCCGTCCCTGCCACAGCGGTGGCATGGACGGTGACGGTCTCCCGGAGCAGCGGCCAGACGTCCTGCACCACCGTGGTGATCCGGGTCTCGCCGCCGGGCATGAGCTCGTCGACCCGAGCGCCGTCGGCGCTGCTCGACAGCAGGCCGAACGGGCCGGTGACCTCGACCTGGGGCTCCACGGCCATCCGGACGTTGCCGGTGTTGCGCAGCGTGTAGTCGACGCTCATCGAGCCGGCACCGAACGCGGCGCCAGGCAGCCAGGTCGCCACGACGTCGCTGACCTCGAGCCGCGGGTCCAGCTCCCCCTGGACCCGGATGTAGACCCGGGCCACGACCCGCTGCTCGAGCTGGATGCTGGGTGCGTTCTCGCCGCCGGCACCGACGCCGACGAGCGAGGCGACGACGCCGCCGATGTGGTCGCCGGGCTCGGCGTCGGCGGGGATGGTCACCGTGAACGGGACGACCACGTACCCGAATCCGGTGTCGGGGGTCTGGGCCGGCACCTCGAGGGTGGTGGGCCCGACGATCGAGATCCACGACCCGGCGTCGGAGCTGACCTCGGCAGCGGCCCGGGCGGACAGGCCGCCCCCGTCGGCCATGATGACGTCGGTGCCGTAGACGTCGAGCGAGACGGGCGCGTCGTCCTGGTTGATGAGCGCCGCGTGCTCGTAGACGACGGCGCCGGTCGGGACCGCCATGCTCAGGTACGGCCGGTTGTCCGGTCGATCCACCCCCGCGGGACTGATGCCGAAGGAGACGAGGTCCTGCGGCGTGACCGTGGCCTCGTCGGCGCTGCCGTCGCTCGGCTCGGGCGTCGACGTCGCGGACGCGGGCGCGGCCAGCAGCAAGGTGGCCGTCAGGGCGGCAGCGGCCACAGCGGTGCGCAGGAGGTCGGGCATGGTGACGGCTTCCTCTGGGGTGCGGGGATCGAGGCGACGGATGGTGGACACGGGTTCGGGGAGGTGGGGCGCTGGGCGCCCCACCTCCCCTGGTCACCTGCCGGCCGCGGCCGGTCGGGTCACCGTCAGACGGCGGTGAAGGTCACCGTCGCGGTGTAGAGGCCGGGCTGCACCGAGGACGGGATCTGGTCGACACCGAAGGTGCCGTCCAGACGGACCGAGCCGTTCGGGTAGGCCGCACCGGCCGGGTAGCTCGCGAACGGCTTCTTGGTGCCCAGGCCGTCGACGAACGGTACGTGGTCGGAGACCGAGACGTTCGTCGCCAGCAGGGCGTTGCCCGGCAGCTGGACGGCGGTCAGGCCGGTCAGACCGGCGTAGAGGCCACCGAACTTGTCGACGCCCTCGACCGCGGCGGTCGGGGACTTCTTGAAGTCGCCCGAGATCACCGAGGCGGTGAAGCCCAGGTTCCCGGCGCGGCTGTCGGTGATGACGATCTCGTTGAACGGCTTCGACGCGGAGAACGTCGAGTCGGCCGGGTCGAGCGTGGCGATGCCCAGGGCGAGCGGCGCGGCCGGGGTGTACGGCGTGGTGATGGTGATGGTGCCGACCGGGATGTCGACGGTGACCGTCTGCTCATCCGGGACAGCGCCGGCCTGGGTGTAGGTCGCCTCGACCGCAGCAGAGGACGAGGCCGAGTACGGGCCGGTCCCGACGAACTCGGCAACCAGCGAGTGGACGCCGGCCCCGAGGACGTTGGTGCTGAAGCTCGGGACGACGCCACCGGCGACGATCACCGAGCCGAGGACGGCTGCGCCGTCCTTGAAGGTGACCGTGCCGTTGGGGGCACCGATCGAGGCCGTCACCGTGGAGGTGAAGGTGACCGTCGAGTTGGCGTCACCGGTGAGCGGCGTGACCGCGAGGGTCGTGACGGTCGAGCGCGCGGCGACCGGGGTGACCTCGATCGAGACAGCGGCCGAGGTCGAGGCCGCGTTGCTGCCACCGAGGTACTGGGCAGTCACCGAGCTGGTGCCCACCGGCAGGGCCGAGGTCGACAGCGTGGCCACGCCCGAGGCGACGACCGCGGTGCCGAGCGAGGTGGCGCCGGCGAAGAACTCGACCGAACCGGTCGCGGCGGACGGGGTCACCGTCGCCGTGAGGTCGACCGAGGAGCCGAACTCGATCGTCGGGGCCGAGGCCGCGAGGGTCGTCGTGCTGGCCTCCTGGGGCAGCGCCGACAGCGGGATCGACCAGGTGAGGTCGGCTGCGGTGGTGCCGGAGATCGTGATGGCCGTGCGGAAGTACCCGAGCGATGCCCCCGCGATGTCACGGCAGACCGAGATGAACGGGTACGTGCCGGTGCCACCGTTGGCCAGGTTGTAGCTGGTGACCTCGGACTTGCTCAGACGGTCGGCCTGGTTCGCCGTCGTGGTGTAGAAGCGACCGTCAGCGTCCTGGGCCACGGCCGTGGCGCCGACCGGGACCTGGACCCAGTTGTTCTCCGCCACACCGACCTGCGGGATCCGGATGATGGACTGCATGTTGGTCGTGCCGGCCGGGCACGCGTTCTCGGTGGTCAGCGTCGCCCACGGCCGTCCGTTCGCCAGCGGGCCACCGGTCTGTGCGTTCGCACCGGAGCTGATCTGGGTCGCGGCCGACTGCAGGGCGAGCGGGTTGAAGTTGTCGAACCAGTAGATCGCACCGGGCAGCTCGGTGCCCTCGTCGTTGGCGGCGGCCGGCCCGGCCACGGCAACGAGCGCCGCACCCATCACGACCGAGGTCGCCAGCAAGCCGGCAAGCGTCTTCTTGAGAGTCATCAACGTACCTTTCGGGTCTCGGAGATCAGGTCAGAGGGTGGTGAAGTTGGTCGTGGCGGCCTGCGTCGGGACGCCGCACACGCCACCGTCGAGGCCGGTCGCGAGCTGCGTGAAGCCGGAGGCGGCGATCAGCGTGCCGGCGCCACCCGAACAGACGAAGCCGTTCTCGCCGAAGATCTCGGTGAACCACGGCTTGGTCAGGTCCGCGGCGCGGACCACGTTGTACAGCGCACGCTGGGCGGTGAAGCTGCCGGCGCCGTTGACGAGCTTGATGCCGGTGGCCGTAGCGAAACGGCCGGTGGAGAACGGCGAGACGGCGTTCGGGTCAGCGGCGACCGGAGCGGCGTCGTGCTCCTGGGTCACGACGACGGATGCGCCCAGCACGACCGTGACGTTCCCGTTGGCGGCCTTGAGCTGGGCCTCGAAGAAGGTCCGGGTGCCCGAGCCCGCCTGCGGGATCATCGGGACGATGACGCCGTTGCCGCCACCGATCTGGTTCCAGTTGGTGACGGTGCCCTTGTAGATGTCGACCATCTGGGCCGGGGTGATGCTCGCCGGAGCGTTGGAGGTCGTCGCCGTGGCGAGCTTGAGCCCGTCGACGGCGAACGGCACGTGCCACAGGTTGGCGCTGTTCTCCGCAGGGGACGGACCGGAGGAGGAGCGGGCGTAGTTGACGTTGACGTTGTTGGTCGCCCCGTAGAGCAGCGCCTTGCCGGAGCCCGAGCCGTTCGGCCGGGTGATGGCGGCCGTGCCGGCCTTCAGGACGATGGTGGCCGGGCCGTCCGCCTTGAGCGCGTCGAACGAGACCAGGCGAGCGCTGGCACCGGCGTTGTAGCCGGCGTTGAACGAGCCGGCCACAACGCCGTCGGCGAGGTAGTTCAGGGCGAACTGCGAGGTGTCAGAGCCGACTCCGACGATGTCCTTCGGCTGGGGCGTCGGGTCCGCCGCGGCGGGACCTGCGAGCGACACGGCGAGGGCACCGATGAGGGCAGTGGTGAGGAGGGCTGAGACCTTCGATCGCTTCATGGGGGAGAACCCTTCGTGGTCATGGGCTGCAGACCGGTGTCCCGATCTGCCGGAACCATCCCGAGCCCGGGCAAACCCACCACGCTCTTCGGGTGAACGGGGGACAGCGCCGGACGGTCCGCAGGACGTCCCGGTCGACCACAGGTCTTGGTCAGAGCAGGTTGGGCAGCAGCTGGACGGCCGCGTCCGTCGCGACCCACGCGAGCGCGACCAGCACGGGGGTGGCGATCACCCACACGGCCCGGCCGGGCAGCCGGCGCAGCGCGAGCGTGGTCCCGGCGACGGCGATCAGAAGGCCCTGCAGGGCAAGGGCGAGCACCGGCAGCACGCCGGGGTCGCCGGCGAACGCCTTCTCCGCCTCGGGGACGCCCGCCGGCCGCCCGCCCGGGCCCATCGCGGCCTCGCCGACGAGGGTGGCGTCGACATACACCGAGTGGTCAGGAGCGATCGCAGCCAACGGGCCCTGCCCCTCGGAGGTGACCAGCGTGAGTCGACCCGCACCGATCTCGAGCGCCGGCGGCAGCGGGTCCCCCTCGCGGCGAACCCGGTCCACCCGGTAGACGTGCTCGCCCTGGGCGGTGGTGACAGTGATGCCGTCACCGGCTCGGAGCTGGGTGACGGTGCGGAAGGGTGCGCCGTACGCCGCCGATCGCCCGTAGACGATCGAGATGCCGGCCTGACCGGGCAGCACGGTGTCGCGACGGTGGCCGGGACCGCCCATCAGGTCTCCGGCGGAGGTGCCCTCGACGACCACCTGCCGGACGCCGAGGGTGGGGATGCTGAGCAGGGCCACCGGGGCGCCGGGGATGATGGCCCCACCGGTCGGCGCCGTCTGGGCGGCCAGCTGCTCACGCAGGTTCGCGTGCAGGACGCTCTGGGCGCGCGACTGGGCCAGCCCGCCGATCACGAGGACCTGGAGCAGGAACCAGAACGCGAGGGCAGCGACCAGCATGAGCGCGGTGACGACGACCGAGACGCGCTCCGGCATCGCAGGTCGGGGCGCACGAGGCGGGAGCGGACGCTGCGCCGGGCGGGCCGCCCGACGTCGGGAGCGTCGCCCGCTCTCGGGTGCGCGCACCGGGCCGGCCACGACGGCAGACTGGCTGATCGGAGGCGCGGCGCGATCCGCCTCGATGACGCTCACGGGACCCGACGCCGCGTCGACCAGGCCCACAGTGCCGGCGCCCCGACGATGCCGGCGAGCGCCGCGGCCAGCGAACCGGCGACCATCCGCCGTCCGGTGGTCGAGCTCTGGACCAGGGTGGTACCCGGCGCAGCAGCGGCGGCGACCTCGTCCGGCGAGGGCGCCGGCAGTCCCTCGGCTGTCGTCGTCCCGTCCGTCGCCTCGGGCGCGGTGCTCAGCGGCGCGGCAGAGCGCGGGGTCACCACAGCGGACGTCGTCCGCGGGGGGCCGGCAACGGCGTCGTCGTGGGCGTGGCCGTGGGCGTGGCCGTGGGCGTCGCGGTGGGGGTCGGCGTGGGCGTCGGCTCCGGCGGTAGCCCCTCCTGCGCCTCGATCAGCCCGGCGACCGTCTGCGCCGACGCGAAGAGCTCGGCGGTGACACCCGACTCGGTGATCGGCAGGTACCCGGCCGGCAGCTCACCGTTGGCCGATCCCGGCGTCTGCCCCTCCGTGCTGGCGATCCGGATGAACTCCGCGACGTGCCCGGCGTCGCCGGTGGGCAGGTCCGTCAGCCGTGCGGTCGCATGGACGATCATCGTGCCCGGGTAGGCCGTCGCCGGCAGCGCACCCCGGTCGATGGTGAACGGCGCCCCGACCGCCGTCTGGGAGGCGGTCTCGACCGCTGCCGCCATCGACGCCTCGCTCGCCGCGACGAAGGTCGCGTCGGTGCCGGTACCGGACGTACGCAGCTCGGCGGTCCGCAGGCCGAACCGCTCGGCGTCCCCGAGGGAGACCAGGCCGAGCATGTTGCGGTTGCCGAAGTCCTGCCGGGCGACCCGGCCGAGCTTGAACGGCACCGCCGCGGTCCCCGCACCCGTGCACACCGTCGAGACGTTGGGCCAGGCGTCGAGCGTCGCCACCGCGACCTTGCGCAGGCTGTTGACCGGGCTGGCGACCTTCTGGAAGTACGGCGCCGGGTTCGCCCGCAGGCACGCGTCCCCGGTCGAGGGGATCTCAGGGATGTACCCGTCGAGCATGGGCCACTCCGCGCGAGGCAGCGCGATGTCCTGGTAGGCGGGATTGACCACCATGCCCCACGGGTCGGCCTCGCCACCGATGAACGCCATCGCCTCGGCGTCGGCCGCGATGTACTGCGTCACAGCGCTCATCACGTCGGAGGTCTCGGAGAGGGACAGCACCGTCGCCATGGCCTCGAGGTCGTTCTGCTTCACGGTGGGGTTGAGCGCGAGGAACTCCGGATCGCGGCTGAGCACAAGAGGGTTGTCCTCGAGGCCTTCGCGGCCGCGGCCGAGGTTCGTGGCCGGGTAGGACTGCGTGAGCAGCTTGGCGAGCAGCCGCGGGGTCAGTCGCATCTGCGTCAGCTCCCCGGCGTTCTCCGCGAGGTCCGAGACGTAGGCCACCCCGAACCCGCTCACCGCAACCGGCGCGTAGCCGAGGGCAAGGGTCGTGGACTCCGCCGGCTCCGAGACGAAGGCTGCGACTGCCTCCCCGGTGCCCAGCAGTCGCAGCGAGAGGGGCTCGGCGAAGCGGTTGTGCTGGAACTTGAACCGGTCCTCGCGCAGGCAGTAGGCGGGCGCCCACTGCAACGAGGCCTGGTTGAGCAGCTCGGAGCCGTACATCGCGACCGGTGCGCGGTCGTCCAGCACGTCGCACGCGTCCGGCGGGAGCGAGAACGTGAGCGGCACGCTGAAGCGGTTGCGCCAGTTAGACTCCGACCACCAGTAGTACGGCGAGACCGCCGCATTCACCGTCTCGTTCAGGCTGTTCGTGGACCCGGCGGCAAAGGCGTTCTCCTTGCGGCACTGGGCGTCGCTGCCCTCGCAGCTGATCCCCATGATCGGGATGACCACGATCGAGCACGGAACGTCCGCCGAGCAGCCGAGCGACTCGTTCTCGGTCTCGGTGCGCACCTCGAACTGCACCTCACCGGTGCCGCTCTGGGACGTGAACGCAGCGACGTCCGCCGGTGGCAGGGCCGCGTCGATCGAGGACTCCGGTGCGATGGTCGCGTCGTTGCACGACTGGAAGACGGTGTCGTTGGCTGCCCGGAACGGCAGGAGGTGCTGCGCGAGGATGCTCGGCGGCAGCTGTGTGCCGCACTCCTCGGGCCAGGCGGCCGGGTCCACGGCCCCCCGGTCCGCCTCGGTGGCATACCTGTCGTGCTGCCAGACGGCGACGGACCTCCCCGCGGCGGAGTAGCGCTGCAGGTAGGTCGTCGTCCAGCAGGTCTCGGGCTGGAGCTGCTCGTCCGGGGGCAGCGTCGGGTCGTCCAGACCTCGACACTGCAGGATCACGACGGGGTACTCCTGGTTCATCCCCCCGTAGCCGTACGGGTTGTTCGCCCGGGCGGCACTCGGCCGCGCTCCGGACCAGCTCACCAGGACGCGCTCGCGCCCCCGCAGGCTCTGGGTGTGATCGACGGTGACGGTGACGGTCCGGGTGTCGGCGACGGTGGTGCTGCCGTCCGCGTCGAGGTGCTCACGGGTGAGCGTCTTCGTCTCGGTGTACTCCGGTGCATCCTCCGCAGCGGCGGCCGGCGCCGCGGGCGCCGCACCGGCGACGGTGAGCACCGCCAGGACCACCGCCGTCCCGCCGAGCGCTGCGGCTCGGTGCAGCCGGGTGGTCAACCTGCGCGCGAGGTTCACGGCGTCACCGCCGCTCGCCGCGCCCGCACAGCGAGCAGGCCGGGTACCAGGATGATCGCCAGCAGCTCGGCTGCGGCCAGGCCGCCAAAGGCGAGACCGCTGCCGACGGGTCTGGCCATCGTGGTGACCACGGCTCCCGTGGCCACCGCACCCGCTGTCTCACCACCGGCGCCCGTCGACGGGTCGCCGATCACCAACCCGGTCTCAGGGTCGGTCATCACCGCAGCGGCAGCGGCGCCGCCGCCCGTCACCGACCCCCCAGCGCCCGTCCCGGTGGTGCCTCCGGTCCCGACGACCGTGCCCGCCCCGGTCCCGGTACCCGTTCCCGTTCCCGTTCCCGTTCCGGTACCCGTCCCGGTCCCGGTACCCGTTCCCGTCCCCGTCCCGGTCCCGGTCCCCGTGCCGCCCGGGTCGGCCGCCTGCCCCGCGCCGAGGCACGGTCCGGCGCCCTGCTGGTCGCAGGCCGCCGGGGCCGCAGCGATCTCCGCCAGGCGGTTGCGGGTGAGGTCCCCGGCGACGAACGTCGGGTTGTTGCACGTCGTGGCGTCCCGGTTCGCGATGTCGACCCCCGAGTCGGCGGCACCGAGCTTGGCGACCTGCTCGAAGCCTGCCTGGACCAGGTTGAGCGGCAACGGTGAGTAGCCGAACGCCCCGGCCTTCCCCTGCCCCTCGCACAGCGAGTAGAACATGAAGTCCACCAGGGTCTGGCGCTTGTTGGTCGTCATGCGCTGGTCGCTCGAACCGGTCGGCAGGAGCATGTAGCTGTACGACGACAACGGGTAGGCCCGCGGATCGGCGTTGGCGTAGACCCCGTCCAGGATCTGGGTCAGGTACGCCGGTGACGACGCATCCGTGTTGATCTGCGCGGTGGTCAGGGCCACCGCGACCGCGTACTGGGTCGGCTCGACGTAGTAGCCGGCCGCGTTGAGCACCTTGACCACCGGGTAGCCCTTGTTCACCGGGTAGGAGTACTCGACGTAGGCGATCGTGCCGTTGCCGGCCGCCGAGGCGACAGTGTTCATCACCTGGTCCGAGCCCGCCGCGCCGATCATCCGGCTGCCGCTGGGCTGGGGGTAGTAGGACGTCAGGCCGGACTTGCCGAAGTACTCCCGCCAGATCGACGGGTACTGGGTGTCGAGGTACGTCGTGAACTGCGCTGTCGTGCCCGACCCGTCGGAGCGGACGACCGGGACGATCGGGGTGTCCGGGAAGCTGCGCCCGTTGTTGTCGGCCTTGATCGCCGGGTCGGCCCAGGTGGTGATCTGGTTGGTGAAGATCTTGGCGATCGTCTCGCCGGAGAGCCGGATGTCACGCACCAGCTCGCCGGCCGCCTCGAGGTGGTAGGTGAACGCCGTGCCGCCCGCCACGATCGGCAGGTAGGCGAACTCCCGTCCGTTCGCCGAGTCCGCGTTCCCGTACTCGTCGGTGCCCTGGTACGGGATCTCCGAGATGCCGAAGTCGGTGACGTTCGCGGCGAAGTTCTTGCGGCCCTGGGACGACCCGCCGCCGTTGTAGGTCACCTGCATCCCGTTGGCGGAGACATCGGCGATCCACTGGTCGACGATCACCTGGCTCCAGGTCGAGCCGGAGCCCTCGATCTGGCCGTAGGCGGCGAAGGCAGGGGCCTGGACACCGACCAGTAGCAGGATCGCGGCTGTGCTCAGCATCGCGGCAGCACGGCGCAGGTTCCGGCGCGGCTCGTTCATCGGTCCTCCAGGGACTGGTCGGCGGTGGGTCATCGACCGGTGCGCGGGCGGGCGACCCACCGGGCGGTGACGAAGAGGATCAGGACGAGGGAGAGCAGGATCGTCGCCGCGGCGAAGCCCCGCTGGACGTACAGCGGCTCACCGCTGCGCACGGTCGTGTAGATGAACAGGGGCAGGGAGTTCATGACGCCGTTGGTCGGGTCGACGACGAAGAACGAGGCCGCGCCGGAGGTCAGCAGCACCGGTGACGTCTCACCGACGCCGCGCGCGACGCCGAGGATGAGCGCCGTCGAGAGCCCCGGCCGGGCGGTGGGCAGCACGACGTGCCACACGGTGCGCCACCGGGACGCCCCCAGCGCGAGACTCGCCTCGCGCAGCCCGCTGGGAACGACGCGGAGCACGACGTCGGCCGCCCGGGCGATGATCGGCAGCATCATCACGCAGAGCGCTGCGGCCGCCGCGATGCCGGACCGCGGCACCCCGAGCGTCACGATGAGCACGGTGTAGACGAACAGGCCCGCGACGATCGACGGCAGCGCTGTCATCGCTTCGACGACGGTCCGCACGACGCGCGCGAAGGGTCCGCCGACCTCGGTCATGAACACCGCCGTGCCGAAGCCGAGCGGGACGGTGACCACGACCGCGAGGCTGATCTGGATCAGGGAGCCGACGATCGCGTGCGCCACGCCACCGGTGTCGAGCGGGTCGCGCGGACCGATGCCGGCCATGTCGTCGACGAACATGTTCAGGTGGGGCAGTGCCGGTGCGCCGCGCAGGAACGTGAAGATCACCGTCGAGGCCAGCGCGATCCCGACCAGGGCGGCCCCGCCGGTGATGACGGCCGAGGCCAGCCGGTCGACGACCATCGGCCCGTCGGAGGTCGCCGACGTGGCCACCGTGACGACCGCGAGGAAGACCACGAAGGTGACCAGCACGACGGCGGGCACGGTCCCCCACGGAAGCAGCCGGAAGCAGACGACCCAGGCCAGAGCGCCCGCGGCGACCAGCGACCCCGCGACGACGAACCGGTCCTGCGCCGTCGCACCACCCACGGCACGCCGGGTCGGCGCGGCGCCCCCGCCGCCGGCGTCATCGAGATCGCGCACCCAGGTGGCCGGGGCCCGACCTCCTGCGGCCAGTGCCTGGCCGGGTGCAGGGCCTCCCGAGGCCGGCGGTGGGGCGTGCGTATCCGTGGCGAGCATCAGATGTCCGTCCCGGCGCCCGAGCGGCTGCGGGCGACCACCATCGCGGCGAGCGTGTTGACCACCAAGGTGGCCAGGAACAGGACGAGTCCGGCCGTGAGCAGGGCGGAGAGCTGGGCGTCGGTCGCCTCGCCGAACCGGCCGGCGATGAGGGCGGAGACCGTGTTGGTGCCGATCTCCAGCGGCCGGAGCTTCAGGTCGAAGGACGGCGAGATGATCAGGAGGACGGCGATCGTCTCGCCGAGCGCACGGCCGAGGCCCAGCATCGTCCCGCCGATGACCCCGCCCTTGCCGAAGGGCAGCACGACGGCTCGGATCACCCCCCACCGGGTCGAGCCCAGCGCGAGGGCCGCCTCTCGTTCGCCCATCGGAGCCTGCGAGAAGACCTCGCGCATCACCGCGGACGCCATCGGCATGACCATCATCGCCACGGCGAGGCCCGCGACGAAGGCCGAGGCCGTGTACCGGGTCTGCTCCCAGACCGCGGCGTGCGGGTCGGTGTCCACCTTGAAGAAGGGCAGGAACCCGAGGTACGCGTGCAGCCACCGCGCGATCGCGCTGGCGTGCGGCTGAAGGAGGAAGAAGCCCCAGATGCCGTAGATGATGCTCGGCACCGCCGCCATGAGGTCGACCATCGAGACGAACGTGCCCCGCAGGCGCAGCGGCGCGTACTCGCTGATGTACAGGGCGGTGGCCAGCGCCAGCGGGAAGGCGACAGTCATCGCGACGAGGGCGACCGTCACGGTGCCGAGGAGCACCGAGGCGATGCCGAGCACGTCGGCCTCGGGCTGCCACTGGGTCTCGGTGAAGAAGTCCCACCCGTACCGCTGCAGGGTGGGCACGGCCTGGACGGCGAGGAAGAACCCGATGCCACCCGTGATCGCGAGCACCGTCGCCCCGATGCCACGGGCACCGATCACGAAGACCCGGTCGAAGCCGGTGGCCGCCGTGGCGAGCTTGCGCGGCACCGCGGGGACGGTCGGGAGCACCTCCGTCCGCAGGAGGGTCATCGGCTCGCCTGCTGGGTGCGGCGCGGGGCAGCGCGCCGGTGGAAGGTGTGCACGATGGGGTCGACCGCCGCAGCCGGGGCAGCGGCGGCGAAGCGGTGCGCAGCGTGCTCGCAGCGGACCCGACGGTCGTGGTCAGGCGAGCCGACGGCGACGACCGTCCCGTCGAGCCGCATCGTCCATCGCCAGCGGTTGTCCGAGACGGGTCGTACCACGACGGTCGCCCGGTCGAGCGCTGCAACCGCCGAGGCGATCGCGGCCCTGGCCTCGGCGACCGAGCCCAGCGGCTCGGGGCAGCGTGCGAGGCAGCGTCCGTTGGAGCTGAGGAACCGCCACCACACGAGGTCGTCGCCGGCCATCGTGTACAGCTGGAAGACGTGCCGAACCGGGCGCATTCCCGTCCCTGTCGCTCTCGGTGCCCCGGCGGAGCTCCCGGGACGACCCAAGGGACACCGGATGACACGCCGGGAGGAAACGGACAGCCGGGGGACGAGCGCCAGGTGAACGCATGACGTCGATGGCATGACATTCACCCGTTCGGGTCAGTCGTGGGCACGGGCGCGCGGCTCGGGGTGGGCTCGGGCGCGCGGCTCGGGGTGGGCTCGGGGGACGCCGGCGGGGCGGGTTCGGTCGGAGCAGGCGTCGGCTCCGGCGATCCGGCGATCAGCACGACCGTCTCGCCGACCAGCACGCGGCGCCCGGCGGCCGGCACGGTGGAGACGATCCGGACGTCCTCGCCGCCTGCCTCGAGCGGCGCGACGACGAGGCCGGCCGACTCCAGCGCCGACCGCGCCTGCGTCGGGGTCAGCCCGGTCACCCCGGGGACCGTGCTCGCGCCGGAGGCGACCACCAGGGCCACAGGTGCCCCGGTCACCACCGCACCACCCGGGACCGGCGTGCTCGCGAGCACGACGCCGGCGACCGACGGACCGTCCTGGTACGTCGTCGGCCCGACGGCGAGGCCGGCAGCCTGGAGCACCTCCTGCGCGGCGGCCAGGGTGAGCCCCGCCAGATCCGGCATGGGGACGTCGACGAGCAGTGCGGGGATCGGTGCCGACGTCGGCTCCGGTGCGCCGGTAGGGGACGCTGCCGGGATCGCCGTCGGCGACGCCGACGGCGACGGCGACGGGCTCGACGTCGTGGCATCGCTCCACGCCGCCGGAGCGGCGCCCTGGGCCGACCCGGGCTGGGCGACGGCCACCGCGACGGCGACCAGGGCACCGGTGACCAGCAGGACCATCGACGCACCGATGCGGCCGGGCGCCCGGCTGCCCGGGCCCGTCGATGCGTCGTGCCTGGGCATCAACGCACGCCCTCCGGGTCCGGCCGGTGCCGCCGGGGTCAGCTCGCGCGTCGAGCCCGGTGCGCCCCGTCGCGCGACAAGGGCACCTCGTGCCCGCGCGACGTCGACGGCCATCGCCGTCGCCGTGGGGTAGCGCTCCGCCGGCAGCTTGGCCAGGCACCGCGCGACGATCCGGTCGACCTCCGACGACAGCCCGGGGACGCGACTCGACGGTGTCGGCGGACGATCGTTGACCTGCGCCTCGAGCACCTCACCCGGATCCGGTCCGTCGAACGGTGGACGGCCGGTGACCAGCAGGAGCAGCAGTGCGCCCACCGAGTACAGATCGGCCTCCGGGCCGACCGCCGCCGCGGTCGCCACCTCGGGCGAGGCGTAGCACGGGCTGACCCGCACCAGAGGGACCGCCGAGCGGTCGATCGGCCGACCTCCCAGGTCGAGCACCCGGACGCGGGTGAGCTCGAGGCCCTGCGGGGACTGCGGCACCATGACGTTGCTCGCGGACAGGTCGAGGTGGAGGATCCCGCGCACATGCGCATGGCTCAGCCCGGCGAGCACGCCCGCGACCACAGCGAACGCGTCGGCCTCGGCCATCGGACCCGAGGCGGCCACCAGGTCGGCGAGCGTCACGCCCTCGACGAGCTCCTGGACCAACCACACGAGCTGACCGTCCTGGCCGGCGTCGAGCACCCGGACGAGGTTCGGGTGGTCCAGGCCCGCCCCGACGCGCGCCTCCGCCACGAACCTGTCCACCGCGTCGGTCCGCTGCGCGAGGTGCGGGTGCAGCAGCTTGACCGCCACCGGGCGGCACAGCAGCGTGTCCTCGGCCCGGAACACCGACGCGGACCCGCCGGCGCCGAGCAGCGCACCCAGCCGGTACCGGTCGCCGACCAGGCCCTCCGTCACTGCCCCGCCGCCCGGGTGACGGCCGCCCCGTAGCCGTCGGCGAGGGCGAGCACGTCGGCGACGTACGCGTCCGAGTGGTTGTAGGAGAACACGGCGGCCTGCCAGCCCGCAGCCGCGGAGAGGTCACGCCCATCCGCACAGAGGTAGCGCGCGGCTGCGAGCGCCGCGTCGTCGATGTCCTGCGGGTCGGCGACGCCGTCACCGTCGCCGTCGGCACCCCAGCGTCGCCAGGTCGACGGGATGAACTGCATCGGGCCCACCGCGTGGTCCCAGACCGGGTCGCCGTGCCATGCCGTGGACTCCGGTGTGGCCCGGATCGCCGCGACACCGTTGCCGTCGAGTGCCGGCCCGACGATCCCCGGGCTCGCCCGGCCGTCAGCCAGCAGCACCGATCCGTCGTGGCTGCCGTGACCCGACTCGACGGCCCCGAGGCCGGCCAGGGTCGTCCAGCCGACCCGGCAGCCGGGCGCCTCGACCTCCAGGGCGAGCACGGCGTCGCCGTACGCCCGGACGGCGACGGCGGGGATGCCGGTCGCCTCAGCGGTCGCGGTCTGCCACGTCGCGGCCGAGCGTGGTGCGCCGGGAGCCGGCCCCTGGGCGGCTGCGTCGGACGACACGAGCTCGGGCTCCTCGTCCGAGATCAGCGGCAACGGCTGGACCAGGACAGCCGGTCCCACGGCGGGGACCGTCCACGGCCTGGGCTCGCCCGTCCGCACCGCTGCCAGGCCGGTGAGGACGACGACGCCGATCGCGACCGTCGCCGCAGCGGCGGCCAGCGGGGCCTGTGGAGCGCGAGGACTGCGAGGGCTGGGCATCACACCCGAGGCTCGCGGGTGCGTGCGACCGCGACGGGGCCCGCAGGTGAACGAGGGACGACGACCGGGTCGTCCGTTGCGGCCGACGGACCGCCGACGTCAGCCCTGGGCCCGCCCACCTGCCCGGTCCCGGGTACCCCGGGTCGGCGCGGCGGTCAGCGGGTCGTCGGGCCACGAGTGCTTGGGGTAACGACCGCGCAGCTCGGCCCGCACCTGCGGGTACCCGGTGCGCCAGAACGAGGCCAGGTCGGCGGTGACGGCGGCAGGCCGGCGCGCCGGGGACAGCAGGTGCAGCAGCACCGGAACCCGACCGTCGGCGAGGCGCGGGGTGGCACGCCACCCGAACACCTCCTGGACGCGGACGGCGAGCACGGGCTGGTCGTTGCCGTAGTCGATCCGCACGCTCGTCCCGCTCGGGACCGTCACCCGTTCCGGGGCGAGGGCGTCGAGCCGGCCTGCGTCCGGCCACGGGAGAAGGCGCCGCACGGCGGTCAGGACGTCGATCCGTGCGAGGTCGCGCGCCCCGCGGACCCGCACCAGGTCCGGCCCGAGCCAGCCGTCGAGATCCCCGCGCAGCGCGTCGTCCGAGACGTCGGGCCACGGCGGACCCATCGCCCGGTGCAGGAAGTCCATCCGGTGACGCAGGCTCTCGGCGGCCGTCGACCAGTGCAGCAGCGCGAGACCCTCGCGGTCCAGGCCGTCGCGCACCGCCCGGGTCACGAGCGCGACCGGCGGGTCGGGGATCGTCGTCGTCGACAGGTCGATCGCCCCCAGCCACGTCGTGCGCTGCGCCACGACCTGCCCGGCGGACCACTCGACGCGCTCCTCGAGCCGCAGCAACGAGGGTGCGGCGCGCACCGCAAGATCCTCGTCGAGCGGGGCTGCCGAACGCACCAGGGCGTCGCTGCGGCCCGGGCTGCGGTCGGCGTCCGCGACGGCGAGCCACGGCAGCCCGGCCAGGGCACCGTTCTCCACCGGCAGCACGGCCCCGGTGCCGGAGGCCATCACGTAGGCCGAGCCGCCGGGTCGGCGGCGCGCGATCCGGTCGGGGTGCGCGAGCGCGACGACGAGGCCGACCGCCAGGTCGTCCGTGAGGTCGCCGTGGCTCGGGTCGATGGGGCCCGGGTCCCTGCGGCCCGGACGCGCAGCGGCGCCAGGCAGCGAGGCCTGGAGGCGCCGCACCTGGGCGAGCCAGGAGGTCGCGTCCGGCCCGCCGCGGCGCAGGCTCCGCAGCGCCGCCACGAGGTCACCACCAGGGGCGCGCACGTCCTCGGAGAGCAGCGCCACGACCTCCGCAGCCCGGCGCGTACCGACGGCCGGTGCCCCGTCGAGGAGCGCCCGGGCGAGCCGGGGGTCCGCGGCGATCGCGGCGATCGCCCGTCCGCGGGCCGTCGCACGACCGTCCGACGCGACTGCGCCGAGCCCGACGAGCGTGTCGCGCGCCACCGCCATCGCCGCCGCGGGAGGCGGGTCCATCAGGGCGAGACCGTCACCCGTCGGACTCCCCCAGCAGGCGAGGTCGAGAGCGAACGCGGTCAGGTCAGCGGTCGCGATCTCGGGCTCCGGGTGGCGCGGCAGCCGCACATGGTCGGACTCCGACCAGCACCGGTACACCGCCCCGGGGGCCTCGCGTCCGGCACGCCCTGCGCGCTGGGTCGCGCCCGCCTGGCTCACCCGAACGGTCACCAGCCCGGCCAGGCCGCGACGGTGGTCGGCGCGCGACTCCCGGGCGAGGCCGGCGTCGACGACGACCCTGACGCCCGGCACGGTGAGCGACGACTCCGCCACGGCGGTCGAGACGACGACCCGCCGTCGCGGCCCCTCGGTGAGCGCGAGGTCCTGCTCGCGATGGCTCAGCCGGCCGTGCAGCGGGCGGACGTCGGCGTCGACCCCGGCGAGCCGCCGCGCCACGCCGCTGACCTCGCCCGCTCCGGGGAGGAAGACGAGGACGTCGCCTGCGCACTCGGTCAGGGCGCGGCGCGTCGTCGCCGCCACATGGTCGAGGAACGCGGGTGTCACCCCGCGCTGGTCGACCGGTGGGGCGTGCCGGGACGGCGGGCACCAGAGGGTCGCCACCGGGTGCAGCGCCCCCTCGACGGCGACGACCCGCGCGGCCCGTTCGCCGCCCAGCAGGCCGGCGGTCCGCTCGGCCTCGACGGTCGCGGACATCGCGACGACCGTGAGGTCACGCAGGTGGGTCCGGACGTCGACCAGCAGGGCGAGGGCGAGGTCCGCATCGAGGTGCCGCTCGTGGCACTCGTCGAGGACCACGGCATGGACCCCGGGCAGCTCGGGGTCACGCTGCAGCCGCCGCAGCAGCACCCCGGTGGTCACCATCTCGATCCGGGTGTCCGCGCTCGTCCGGCTCTCACCCCGGACCGAGTAGCCGACGGTCCGGCCGACCGGCTCACCGAAGAGGTGCGCCAGGCGGCCGGCGGCGGCGCGTGCGGCGAGTCGCCGGGGCTGGGTCACGACGACCCGGCCGGCCACGACCGCCGCGAGCGCGGGCGGTACGAGAGTGGTCTTGCCGGTCCCTGGCGGGGAGTGCAGCACCGCCACGCCGTCGGCGCGCACGGCCTCGATCAGCTCGGCGAGGCCCGCGGCGACCGGGAGGTCAGGTGGGTCGGCGAGCAGTCGGGCGATCGGGTCGTCGGCCACGCCTGCAGTCTGCCCCGTCCTGCTGGCGCGCGGCTCCCGACGTCAGGCCGGCGGCCGTGCCGTGCTCAGGTCCACGGCCACCGAGCTGTCGCGGGTGCACACGAGACGGTCCCCCTCGACCCGGAGCTGCGCGACCTGGATGGACGACCGGCGGGGGTTGCCCGAGACGAAGTCGGGCCGGTGGCGGTCGGGATGTGTGAAGTAGTAGATCCACGCCGTCTCACCACCGACCACCACATCGCCGTGCAGCCCTGGACCGAGATCGTCCGTCCGCCCGCCCGCGCGACCGCTCGCCGCGTCGAGGACGGTCCCCGCGTACTCCCAGTGCTCGAGGTCGTCGGAGCGGTACACGAGCTGGCACTTGGCGTCGACCACCATCCAGTACCGATCACCGAGGCGGAAGACGTTGGGACCCTCGTGCGCGACGTCGGTGCGAAGGACCGCACCGATCACGTGCCACTCCGCCAGGTCGGGGCTGTCGGCCGCCCAGATGGTGTTGCCGTCCGCCTCGTCCTTGTACCAGAGCCGGTACCCACCGCCGGGCAGGGGGAAGACGCATGCGTCGATCACCCGGGTGGAGCTCAGCGGCACGGTGCTGCGGAAGGTCCACCGGACAAGATCGGGGCTCGTGTAGTGGCGGATCGTGCGCGGGTGGCCGGCCCAGACGGTCGGCACCCCGCGGATGTAGGTCACGTACATGTGGAAGACGCCGTCGACCTCGAGGATCTCGGGTGCCCAGAAGGTGTTGTGGCCCCACTCCGTCTCGAGGCCACTCAGCTGCCCGCGGTACGTCCAGGTCGTGCCGTCGTCGGCCGACGACGCCACCCCGAGCCCGGTGCCGTGCACCCAGCCGACGCCGTTCTCGGCCGATCCGACCCGGCGCGCCGTGTAGACCATCCACCACGCCGACTCGTGCGGGTTCCACACCAGCGTCGGGTCGGCGGCACCGTCCTCCACCGGGTCACGGTAGGTGGGACCGTCGATCCCGGTCACTTCAGTGCACCCGCCGTCAGACCGCTGACCAGGTGGCGCTGGAAGAGCACGAAGATGATCACGAGGGGTATCACCGCGATGATGGCCGCGGCCATCAGGTCGTTCCACTGGATCCGATCCTGACCGGCCAGCAGGCCGATGCCCACCGGCAGGGTCTTCATCGTGTCCGACTGGGTGAGGACCAGCGCATAGATGTACTCGTTCCATCCGGTGATGAACGAGAAGATCGCCGTGGCCATCACACCGGGGATGCTCAGCGGCAGCACGACCCGGAAGAACGTCCCCAACGGGCTGCATCCGTCCAGCGCCGCCGCCTCGTCGAGCTCGCGCGGGATGCTCTTCATGTAGCCCCACATCATCCAGGTGCAGAAGGGGATGGTGAAGGAGACGTACGTGATCACGAGTGCTGCGTAGGTGTCGTACAGACCCAAGGTCCGGATGATCTGGAAGTACGGGATGAGCAGCATGATCGACGGGAACATCTGGGTCACGAGCAGGAACGTCAGGAAGGTCCCCTTGCCCCGGAACTCGTAGCGCGACATGCCGTAGGCCGCCAGCGACGAGAAGAGGATCGAGACGAGGGTCGCTGCCGAGACCACGATGAGCGAGTTCAGGACGTACTGCGGAAGGGCGGTCTCGGTCCAGACGTACCGGAAGGAGTCGAGCGTGACCTCGTCCGGGATCCACTTCGGCGGCACCGAGAAGAGCTCGGGCTGGTGCCGGAGCGCCGTCGTGAGCATCCAGAAGACCGGGAACAGCGCCGCGGCGCAGAAGGCCGCCAGCAGGGTGAACTTGCCGCCGGTGAACGCGCGGCGACGGATGTCAGGCGTCGTCATCATCGCTGATGGCCTTCCGGTAGACGACGGTGATGGCGAGGACGATCACGAACACGAGCACCGCGATCGCCGCCGCCCGGCCGAACTGGAAGCTCTCGAAGGCCGCGCGGTAGATGTCGATGCTGATCAGCCGTGTTGCGTTCATCGGGCCACCGGCGGTCATCACCCACGGGATGGTGAACTGCTTGAAGTACCAGACCGTCTCGAGGATCACGACGATCAGGAGCACCGGACGCAGCCCGGGAAGGGTCATGTGGATGAACGAGGCCACCTTCCCTGCCCCGTCGAGCTCGGCAGCCTCGTAGCGCTCCTTGGGGATCGACTGGAGGCCTGCGAGCACCATGATCATGACGAGCGGGTAGCCCTTCCAGATCGAGGCGAAGATGACGCCGGCCAACGCTCCGGACGGGGTCTCCAGCCACTGGATGGGTTCGCCGCTGTAGCCCACGATCGCGAGCACGTGGTTGAGCGGCCCGTAGAGCGGGTTGAAGATCCACTTCCAGACGAGCGCCACCACCACCTCAGGGAAGAGCCACGGCAGGATCAGGATCGCCCGAACCACCGTGCGCCCCCGGAAGGCTTTGTTGAGCAGGAGCGCGAGGCTCGTCCCGACGACGAGGTTGCCCGCCACGACGGCGCCGGCATAGAGGAAGGTCGTGCCGATCCGCTGCCAGAAGGCACGTTGGGTGAGTGTCTCGACGAAGTACTTGCCTCCGACGAACTCCCACCGGTTCACGAGGTTCGTGTCCATGGTGCTCAGCACGAAGCCGTTCACCAGGGGATAGACGATCAGCACGAGCATCACGACGAGCGCCGGGAGGATGAACCAGTAGGCGGCCTTGTCCTGGTTGGGCCGGTAGCCGCCCTTCTTCGCCGCGGAGACGCGCCCGTCCGGGCCCCCCCGAGGGGGCCCGGACGGTCACCAGGGCTGCGTCAGCCATTGTTCGCGATCTCTTGGTCGATCTTCGTCGCGGCGTCGGCGGCGGCCTGCTCCGCCGGGGTCCCCGAGATCACAGCCTGGTAGGCCTCAGCGGCCATGAGCTGCACGTTCGGGTAGTACGGCACCGGAGGCAGCTGGATGCTGTTCTCCATCGCGGCGATGAAGCCCGCGTACTGGGGCGTCTCGAAGGCAGCATCGCCGGTGGCGTCCGAGCGCACCGGAAGGCGACCGGTGGTCAGGGCCCAGTCGATCTGGTTCTGCTTCGACAGGAAGAACTTGATGTACTCGGCAGCGGCTTCCTTGTGCTCGCTGGTCTCTGCGATGGACCAACCGAGCTGGCCCAGCACGGTGACCGTCTCGCCGTCGGGACCGGCCGGGAGCGGCGCGCTCGCGAGCTTGCCCTCGAGGTCGGGAGCCTGAGCGAGGATCGCACCGATGGCGTTCGAGCCGCTGACCATCATGGCGGTCTGACCGCTCGACATCAGGTTGACGGCCTCCGGGTAGCCCGTCTGCAGGACGCCGGGGGGTACCACGCCGTGGGTGTTGACGAGGTCACCGTAGAGCTGGAGTGCGGCGATGCCACCCTCGCTGTCGATACCGCTGGCCCACGTGCCGTCCGAGGCCTGCACCATCTCCTGGGCGCCGAAGGTCCGCAGCACCGGAACGAAGCGCGAGCCACCCGACCCGTTCGCCGTTCCCACCATCGCGAAGCCCCACTGGTCGGTGGTGCCGTCGGCGTCGGCGTCGACGGTCAGGGTCTTCGCCGCGTCGACGAACTCGTCCCACGTCGTGGGCGCCTCGAGGCCGGCAGCGTCGAAGAGGTCCTGCCGGTAGATCAGCGCCTGCGGGATCGAGTAGTACGGCGCGTACTGGAGCACGTCATCGATGTAGCTCTCGTCGAGGATGTTCGCCGCGAAGCCGTCGAGGAAGTCCTGCCCGAGGAGCGGGCCGAGGTCCGCGGCGATCCCGAGGTCGTTGACCCGCGTGTAGAGCTCGGGTCCGTTGGCGAAGACGTCGGGCACGTCGCCGCCGGTGGCGATCGTCGTGAGCTTCGTCGCGTACTCGTTGTACGCGACGCCGACGAACTCGATGGTGATGTTCGGGTTCTCCGCCATGAAGTCGTCGGCGATCCGCTCCTCGAGCGGTCCCTCGGGTGCGCCGACGACAGTCGTCGACATGACCCGCAGCGTGATGGGCTCGGTCGACTCGGCGGTCGCGGCGCCGGCGTCGTCGGTCGGTGCTTCCTCGGTCGCGCCGTCGTCACCGTTCGCGCAGGAGGTGAGCGCCAACGATCCCAGCAGCGCGAGGGAGGCGACGATGCCCGTTGTCCTCGTGTTCACAGTTCTCTCTTCTCTCTCAGGGGGCCTTGCAGAGTCAGTGCTTCTCACGCGCGGTGCTCTCCGTGCGAGCTCACCAATCAGCGACTCCGCCGTCGGCGTGCCGCAGCTGCGGGGTCTTCCAGGCGCCGTCGTACCGGCGCTCGCGCACGGCTTCCAGGTCGAGCTCGATGCCCAACCCCGGGCCGCGAGGCCTGGCGATGCTGCCGTCGACGACGTCGAACGGCTCGACGAGGAGCCCGACGCCGAGATCGGCGTGGTCCTCGACGCTCGGGTACTCCTGGACGAGGAAGTTCGGCGTGCACACGTCGAGCTGGAGGCACGCCGCGAGCGAGATCGGCCCGAGGGGGTTGTGCGGGGCGATCGTCGCGAAGCCGACCTCGGCCGCCGCGGCGATCTTGCGCGCCTCGAAGATCCCGCCCGCGTGGCACAGGTCGGGCTGGACCACCGCGACGGCCCGTCGCTCGAGGATCTCCCGGAACTGCCACCGGGTGAACAGCCGCTCGCCGGTGGCCAGCGGCACGTTCGTCCGCTCCGCGATGTGCACCAGCGCGGCCGTGTTCTCCGGCAGGCAGGGCTCTTCGACGAACATCGGCCGATACGGCGCGATGGCGTCGATGAGGCTGATGGCCGCATCCGGCGAGAGTCGGCCGTGGAAGTCGATCGCGACGTCGATCTCGTCGCCCACGGCCTCTCGGACAGCCTGGAACCGGCGCGCCTCAGCCTCGATGTAGCCGGGGGTGGGCAGCGGCGGCGCGGGCGCCGAGACGCCGACCTTGATCGCCGTCAGACCGTGGGCCACCAGATCCTGCGCGGTGGCCACCGCCTCGTCGACGTCGGTCGACATGCAGTGCGCGTACATGCGCACGCTCTCGCGGTAGACGCCGCCGAGCAGCTCGTAGACGGGCGCCCCGAGGCTCTTGCCCTTGATGTCCCACAGGGCCTGCTCGATCCCGCTGATCGCGCTCATGAGCAGCGGCCCGCCGCGGTAGAAGTTGCCCCGGTACATCGCCTGCCACAGGTACTCGATGCGCCGCGGGTCCTGCCCGACGAGGAACTCGCCGAGCTCGTGCACGACCGACTCCGTCGACCGGGCGAATCCCTCGACGATCGGCTCGCCGTAGCCGACGATGCCCGCATCCGTGCTGATCTGCAGGAAGAGCCATCGGGGCGCGACGTGGAACGTCTCGAGTCGGGTGATCTTCATCGGGCCAGCACTCCCTCGACTGCGACCTGAGCTCGCGCGGACCGGGCGACGCCACAGGTCGATCGCTTGTTCGGCATCGTCGTCGTCACCGCCTCCGATTGCACTATTTGCAACACTCTTGCGTATGTTGCCTCGACGCTAGGTGCTGCCGGAGACATCTGTCAAGACGGCTTGGGTGCCGATCTGCTCTGACGCTCGCCGCATCGCCCGTCATCCGTCGGCGTCGTTGTAGTATACGCTCGGCCCGTTGCGACCTCCGCAACACTCGGTACGCGAGCTCCGGAGTGCACATGCAGCGGAAGAAGGGTCCTGAGGCCCTGACTGTCGGCGAGACGATGGTCATGGTCGCTTCACCGACGCCGGGGGCGATCAGTGCCGAGACGAGCTTCATGCTCCGTCCGGGCGGGGCAGAGGCCAACGTCGCTGTTCACCTCGCACGCCTGGGGCACTGCGTCGAGTGGGCCGGGCTTCTCGGTGCCGATCCGTTCGGGTCCCTCGTGCTCTCCTACCTCGAGGACGTCGGCGTCGGCGTCGAGCACGTCCGCACGGTCCCGGGCGCACCCACGGGCGTCTACTTCAAGGACGCATCGCCCGACGGGACCCGGGTGTACTACTACCGGACCGGCAGCGCGGCCTCGCAGATGGACACCACCTACGTCGAGTCCCTCCGCGGGATCGAGCCCGCGGTGCTGCACCTCTCCGGCATCACGCCGGCGCTCTCCGACGACTGCCACGAGGCGATGCGGCGCCTCCTCATCGATCGCGCAGTGGCGACACCGTGCGTGAGCTTCGACGTGAACTACCGTCCCGGCCTCTGGCGGGACTCGAACGCCGGCGATGTCATGCGTGAGCTTGCGGCCTCGGCGGACGTAGTCTTCGTGGGGCTCGATGAGGCCACGTCCCTCTGGAACGTCACGAGCGCCCCGCAGGTCCGTGCACTCCTCCCCGAGCCGAAGGTCCTCGTGGTCAAGAACTCGTCACACGGTGCCATCAGCTTCGGACCCGAAGGGGTGCTCCAGGAGACCCCGGCGACCGTCGCGGTCGTCGAGCCGGTCGGTGCGGGCGACGCCTTCGCCGCCGGATGGCTCAGCGGACTGCTTCGCGGGGCGGATCCCCGGCAGCGCCTGGTGCTCGGGCATGCGATCGCGGGACACGTCCTCCAGACCACCTTCGACGACACGGATCTGCCCGCCTCGCTCGGGGTGGGGCCCCAGTCCGTCGGTCGTGTCCACCAGCCGTCTGCAGAGTGAGAGGAGCCGATCGTGTCGCAGACCGTCTCTCGGGCCATCGAGATCATCCGGTTCATCGCAGCCAAGCCGCGCACGCTGACCGAGGTCACCGAGCACCTCGAGGTGCACAAGTCCACCGCGCTGCGCCTCCTCCAGACCCTCGTGGAGGAGGGCTTCGCCCGGCAGGAGGCCGGTGGTCGGTACAAGGTGGGCTTCGGCCTGATCTCGCTCGCGAGCACCTCGCTGGACGACCTGGAGCTGCGCACCGTGGCGCACCGCCACCTGCAGGCACTCGTCGACCAGTACGGCCACACGGTGCACCTCGCACAGCTCGACGGTGACGAGATCCGGTACATCGACAAGATCGAGGGCGGCGGTCCGGTGTCGATGGGCTCGCGGGTCGGTCTCGCCGTGGACCTGCACACCGCGGGCGTCGCCAAGGCGATCCTCGCGAACCTCGACGACAGCACCCGTCAGCGCCTCGAGAAGAAGATCACCTTCACCCGCTTCACGCCGACGACGATCATCGCGCCGGCCCGGCTCGACGAGGAGCTCGCGCTCACCCGCGCCCGCGGCTGGGCCGAGGACGACGGCGAGAAGGAGGACTACATCAACTGTGTCGCGCTGCCCATCTTCGACTCACGCGGCAAGGTCTGCGGTGGCATGTCGGTGACCGCGCTCAAGGCTGTCGCCCCGCTCCCCGAGCTGCGACGCAACCTGACCGCGTTCAAGGAGGTCGCCGACGTCATCTCGCGCGAGCTCGGGTGGCAGGCGCCGGCATGACGAGGCTCTCGCTCGAGCACATCGCAGCGACCTCCGCGTTCTTCGAGACGCACCTCGGCACCTCCGGACTCATGGGGATCTTCCGTGACCTGGACCCTGCCGAGACGGTGCGGGCCTGCGGCGTGGCCTGGGACCGCGGCGCCGGCCTGGTCGAGGTCCCTGTGCAGAGCCCCGCGGCGTTCGCGTCGCTACGGGCCGCCGTCGCTGCCGGCCACGAGCGCGGCACGTTCGTCGGTGCGGGAACCGTCCTGACGGTCCGACAGGTGGAGACCGTCGCCGAGATCGGCGGGACGTTCTGCGTCTCTCCCGGGATCGATGCCGAGATCTCGCTCGCCTGCGAGCGTCTCGGCCTGCTCCACCTTCCCGGCGTCGCCACCGCGACCGAGGTCGGTCTCGCCTGGAAGCTCGGACTCCGCTGGGTCAAGGCCTTCCCTGCCTCGGTGCTCGGTCCCGCCTGGGTCACGGCGATGCTCGGCCCGTTCCCTGGGCTCAACGTCGTGTGCACCGGCGGGATGCGTCTGGACACCCGCAGCGACTACCTCGCGGCTGGTGCTCGCGCGGTCGCCATCGGCGGACGCTGGCCGACCTGACGCGCGGCCCTCGCGCCGCCGTCCACCTACTCCCCCGCTCCCGTCGCCGGGTCGCGGTCGCTGTCTGTCGCGTCGCGCCCGCCGTCCGTCGCGTCGCGGTCGGACTCCGCCTGTGCCCGGCCGCTCGCCGTGCTCCGGCGATCTCGCTGGGCCGCGTCGCGATGGCGCTCGTCCTGCGCCCGCCCGCTCGCCTCCGCGTCCCGGTCCTCCGACGCACTCGTCCGGTCGGACTGCGCATCCCACCGCGCGAGCGTCGAACGGGCGGCGCGGCCCATCGTGTGCGGCGTCCCCGGACCACCGTCCGCATCGTCCGGACCGTCGACCATCCGGTCCCGCTCGCCGGCCACGTCGTCGCGGACGTCGGCGATCGCGTCGCGCACGTCGGCAACCGCGTCCCGCGCGTCCGCACGCCGGTCGCGCAGGTCACCGACGTCGTCTCGACGGTCGGCCACCGCGTCCCGCAGGTCGGCCACCCGGTCGCGCCCGTCGGCCGGCTCCGCAGGCACACTCGTCGACGACGGTCCGCCGTCGGCGCCGACGGTGCCGACGGTGCCGACGGTGGATGGCACGACGGGCTCGACCACCGACGGGACGTGCGCCGTCAGCCACTCGTGCAGCGGCTCGAGGCCGAGCGGGCGACTGAGGTAGTAGCCCTGGGCGAAGTCGCAACCCATCTGACGCAGCATGGCGAGCTGCTCGGCGGTCTCGACACCCTCGGCCACCGCCTGGATCCCGATGCTGTGCGCCAGCGCGATCGTCGAGGCGACGATCGCGGTGTCGGCGTAGTCGGAGCCGAGACCTGCCACGAAGGACTGGTCGATCTTGATGCGATCCACCGGGAAGTGCTTGAGGTACAGCAGGGACGAGTACCCGGTGCCGAAGTCGTCGAGGTCGAGACCGACGCCCAGCGCCTTGACGGCCTCCAGGGTGGCCGTCGCCGCTCCCAGGTCGTACGTCAGGGCGCTCTCGGTGACCTCGATGATGATCATCGACGGCGCACATCCGCTCTCCTGGAGCGCGGCACGCAACATCTCGACCAGATCGGGGTCGCTGAGCTGCCGGGCGGAGACGTTGACGCTCACGCTGCGCGGTCCGCCCGCGAATCGCACGAGCTCCGCTGCGACGAGGCACGCCTGCCGCGCCACCCAGGCTCCCAGCAGCACGATCTGCCCGGTGCGCTCGGCGACGTCGATGAACGACACCGGGTTGAGCAGGCCGACGCCCGGCCGCTCCCAGCGGACCAGAGCCTCCACCCCGACGACATGGTTGGTCGCGAGCTCCAGGATGGGCTGGAAGTGCAGCCGTAGCTCGCCCTGCTGGATCCCGCGATGCAGGTCGTTGGCCAGCCGGAAGCCGCCGGCGGAGGTCGTCCGCAGCGCCTCGCTGAACCAGACTCCTCGATCCCGACCCGAGCTCTTCGCGACCCGCAACGCGTCCGTGGCGGCCGCGAGCAGATCGGCGTCCGGCGCGAGCTCACTGGTGACCATGCCCATGCTCACGCTCAGGCGCAGGCTCTCGGCGCCCACCTGGAAGGGCTCGTCGAGCACCGCCGTGACCCGCTCGCTCAGCGCCTCCAGCACGGCGGCCGAGTCCTCGACGTCCACGATCAGCACGAACGTGTCGGCCTGCCAGCGCCCCAGGTCGGCGATGCCCGCCACCGCCACGAGGCGCCTGGCGAGCTCGCTCAGGACGGCGTCCCCCGCGTCCGGGCCGTACGCCTCGTTGACCAGCGCGAACGCATCGACGTCCACGACCGCGACCCCGCGGGTCACCCCGGACGCCACCGGCTCAGCGAGGCGGTGCTGGAGACGACGGCGACCCGGCAGCCCGGTCAGCTCGTCACGTTCGAGGATGCCGAGCCGTGGCACCGTGCGGGCCGCGCCGGCCGCCCCCGTCGCCACCGGGGAGTCGGCCTGAGCGGGCTCGTCCGGGACCTGGTCGTCCCGCAGGATCGCGACCGCGCCGACGAAGTGGCCGTCGGCCCTGGTCGGGGCGATGTGGGTGCTGACGGACACCTCGGCCCCATCGCGCAGCAGCCGGAGGGTGTCCGGCAGCGGCGCGACCTCGCCGGCGACGAGCTGCGCCCACATCGCGTCGAACCGCACCCGGTACTCGGGCGGGACGAGGCGACGGGCGGGGATGTCGATGACCACGGCGCGCGGCAGACCGAGCAGGGCCTCGGCCGCCGGGTTCCACTCGCAGACCCGCCCCTGGGCATCGAGGATCACTGTGGCGTCCGGCGAGTGCTCGAGCAGGGTCGCGAACTGGCGACGCCTCAGCTCGCCGGTGACGTCAGCCGGCGCTGTACCGCGCTGCACACCTCCTGCGCCGGTCACCGGCGCACCGTCCCCTCGATCGACGTCGCCCCGGCGATCGCGATCCGGCTCGCGGGTGCACCGAGGTGCGACGCGGCGGTTCTCGGCGTCCCGGATCGGCGTCCACGGGCTCGCCCGGTGTGCAGGGGCATCGGCCCGGCCCCGATTCGTCGTGGTCGGGATGCGGCGCGAGCGGCAGTCCGACGGTTGTTCACACAACGATAGACGCGGTCGACGGCCGAGTGCCATCGCTGCGCGAAGTCGCGTCGGACGGCGGGGGCAGCGGGGGACGATCGACCCTGGCCCCGAGTCCCGAGGAACGGGACCGTGGCATGCGAGGACGTCGGCTCGAACGCAGCGGCGGACGCCCGCTCCGACGACAGGAGGACGATCGCCGTGCGCCCGCGAGCTCGCCCGAGGGAGACCGGCCTCGTCGAGGGTCTCGACGCGGTCATCGTGGGCGCCGGGGCGAGCGGGCTCTCGCTCGCAGCCCACCTCGCGGGGGCCGGCTGGCAGGGCCGCGCTGTCGTCGTCGACGACGGTTCGGTGCCCATCGACCACCAGGCGTGGGCGTACTGGTCGTGCGGCGACGGCCTGCTCGACGCCGCGGCCTCGCCCGGCGCCGACCGCCTGTGGGTCCGCGGGCCCGGCACGGCGCGCCTGCTGCCGCTGAGCCGCTACCGCTACCGGACGATCACGGGCCGTCAGCTCTCGGCGGCGACCGACGGCCTGCTCGCGACCGCCCCGGGGATCCGGCGGCTGCGTGGCCGGGTCGTCGCCGTCAGCGAGGACGACGGCGGCGCGCAGGTGGCGATCGACCTGATCGACGGTGCCAGGACCCGGTCGGTCACCGTTCGGACCCGGTGGGTCTTCGACGGTGCGGGGAAGGACGCACCGGGCCAGGACCGCGCGACATCGGCGCACCTGGACTTCGTGGGTCACCGCATCGAGTGCGACACCGATGCGTTCGAGCCGGCCGCGCCGACCCTGATGGACTTCCGGACCAGCCAGGCGGCCGGCCTGTCGTTCGTGTACGTGCTGCCGACGTCCCCGCGCACCGCACTCGTCGAACGCACCCGATTCGTCGTCCCCCGGGGCGACGGATGCACCGCCGCCCCGCCCGAGCACACCGCGGCGATCGGCCGCTACCTGCGCGAGGAGGTCGGCCTGGTGTCGTGGCGGGCCACCGGCACCGAGCAGGGCACGATCCCTCTGCTCACCACGGCGCCGGCTGCTCCGACGTCGGCGGTGGTCCCGATCGGCACCCGGGCCGGCAGGGTCAAGGCGAGCACGGGCTACGGGTACGACCGCATCCAGCGGCACAGCGCGGCCCTCGCACGCTCGCTCGTGCGCCACGGGCACCCGTTCGACGTCCGGTCGCCCGACCGATGGCACCGCTCGCTCGACGCGGCGCTCCTGGCTGTGGTCCGCGACGAACCGGAGTCCCTGCCCGGCGTCTTCACGAGCCTGTTCGGCGCCAACCCGCCCGACCGCGTGCTGTCGTTCCTCGACGAGGACACCTCCCTGCGCGAGGAGCTCCGGCTCTTCAGCACCCTGCCGGTGGCGCCCTTCGGACGCACCCTGCTCCGCCGCATCGGTCGCGCGCACGCTGCTCGGTGAGATCGCGTTCGGTGAGATCGCGCTCGGTGAGATCGCGCTGCTCAGCGGCGCGCCGCCTGCCGAGCCGCTGCCTCGATCCTTGCCCGGTGGTCGGCCCACTGCTCGGCGCTGCGCCGGGTGACGTTCGGGTCGTCCGGACCGTCACCCGCCGTGCCGTCGACGAGCTCGCGGAGGATGTCGGCCTGCCCGGCGTGGCGGGCGGCCTCGACGCACAGGTGGACCAGGATCTGGTGCAGGGTCACGGCGCGGCGCTCGGGTGGCCACCACGGCACCTCACCGCGCGCGTCGAGGGCCAGCGCGTCGATCGTCGCGTCGGCGTGCGCTGCCGAGAACCGGTGCAGCTCGACGACCTGCTCCCTGGTCTCGTCCGCCGTCACCCACAGATCGGCGTCCGGCTCGGCGTCGGCGGCGAACCAGGGCAGGTCCAGACCGCTCGGCCGACCGAAGACGTCGCCCAGGTAGCCCAGCTCGACGCTCGCCACGTGCTTGACCAGGCCGAGCAGGTTCGTCCCGGTCGGCACCAACGGCCGACGGATGTCGTACTCCCCGAGGCCGTCGAGCTTGCCGAGGAGGTCCGCACGTCGAAGCCTCAGGTACCGGTGCAGGGTCGTCTTCTCGTCCATCCCGACACTGTGCACGGCTGCTCCGACATCCGCCGGGTCGCGCCAGGCCGCACAGGGCCGGTCAGGGCCGGTCGGGGCCGGTCAGGGCCGGTCAGGGCCGGTCAGGGCCGGTCAGGGCCGGTCAGGGCACAGCACGCTCGTACCGCAGCAGGACGACCTCGTTGCCGAAGACCCTGGTCTCGACGAGCCGCAGGTCGACGGTGGCATCCGACGGTCGGAACAGCTGTGTGCCCCGCCCGATCAGGACCGGGTGGATGTAGAGCCGCAGCTCGTCGACGAGGTCGAGCGCCAGGAAGTTCTCGGCGAGGTCCGCGCCGCCCAGGAGCATGTCCCCGCCCGGCACAAGATGATCTTCCGCATCGTGCCCTCCCGGTTTCGGCAGTGGGGACGATCCTGCCGGATGCGTGCCGACCCCACCAGGGTTCGGCGGGCGCCCGTCCGGTGACCAGCGATCCTCAGCTGGCGCTGTCAGCCCCGCTCGGGAGGCAGGGCCTGGGCGAGGTCCTCGATCAGGTCGTCGCGGTCCTCGAGCCCGACCGACAGCCGGATCGTCGTCTCGCCGATACCCACGGCCGCGCGAGCCGCGGCGCCGACCTTCGCGTGGGTGGTCGTGGCGGGGTGGGTCACGATCGACTTGGCATCGCCGAGGTTGTTGGAGATGTCGATGACCCGCAGTGCGTCCAGGACCGTGAACGCCAGACGCCGGGCTCCCGCTGCCGCAAGCGCGTCGTCGACGGCGAGGGTGAAGGTCACGACGGTCCCGCCCCCCGACTGCTGGGCCAGCGCCAGGTCGTGCTGCGGGTGGGAGGGCAGATAGGGGTAGCGCACGTCGGCGACCGCGGGGTGCTGCTCGAGCCACTGCGCGATGTGCAGGGCAGACGCCGTCTGGTGACGGACCCGCAACGAGAGCGTCTCGAGGCCCTTGAGCAGCACCCAGGCGTTGAACGGGCTCAGTGACGGCCCGGTCGCCCGGATCAGCTTCTGCACCGGTCCGTGGATGTACTCGCCGGAGCCGAGGATCGCGCCGCCCAGCACCCTGCCCTGCCCGTCGATGTGCTTGGTCGCGGAGTACACCACGACATCGGCCCCGTGCTCGAGCGGCCGTGACAGGACGGGCGTGGCGAACACGTTGTCGACGACGACGACCGCGCCGGCCGCGTGGGCCAGGGCGCTGACCGCCCGGATGTCGACCAGGTCCTGCATCGGGTTGGAGGGTGTCTCGAAGAACACGACGTCCGCGGGCGAGGCCAGGGCGGCCGCCCAGTCGGAGAGCACGTGCCCGTCGACGTAGTCGACCTGGACACCCCACCGCGGGAAGATCTCGTCGAAGATCACGACGGTCGCGCCGAACAGGGCACGTGACGCCACCAGGCGTGATCCCGAGCTCAGCAGCGCGGCGAGCGACGTGAAGACCGCTGACATCCCGGTGGCCGTGGCGAAGGCGGCCTCGGCGCCCTCGATCAGGCGCAGGCGCTCCTCGAACATGGAGACCGTCGGGTTGCCGTACCGCGAGTAGAGGAACCGGTCGACGTCGCCGGCGAAGGCCGACTCGGCGGCCGCCGCGTCCGCATAGACGAACCCCTGGGTGAGGAACAAGGCCTCGGACGTCTCGGCGAACTCGGTGCGCACGAGCCCACCCCGGACGGCGAGCGTGTCCGGGCGCAGGCGCTCCCGGTCGAGGCGGTGGTCGTCCCAGTCGGCCGGTCCGGGCACGCGTCGGGGCTCGCCGGCCGCGGCGCCCGCTCCCCCGTCGGCTCGCGCGCTCACGACTGGCGCCAGGGCAGGCCGGCCGCGCGCCAGCCCTCGTGGCCACGGTGCCCGTCGCTGTCCAGACCACCCTCGAAGCCCTGGAGGATGTTGTAGGCCGGACCCAGGCCGGCCGCCGTCGCCGCCCGCGCCGCGTGGATCGAGCGGACGCCGGACCGGCACAGGAACACCACGGGCCGGCCGTCGCCCGGCCGCAGGCCGAGCTGGTCGAGCTGGTCGAGGAACGTGGGGTTCGGCCGCCCGGCAGGGAAGTCGACCCATTCGACGAAGCCGACCGGACGTCCGAGGGCTGTCGTGTCGGGCACGCCGACATACCGCCACTCGGGATCGGTACGCACGTCGACGAGGATCGCGCGGCCGTCGCCGCGCAGGAGCTCCCACGCATCCTGGGGTGTGAGATCTCCCGCGTAGTCGACCATCGTGCCTCCATCAGTACCGGCGGTTGCGTCCCCGCACGGGACGCCTGGACATCTCGAGCTCTCGGCCGTCGCGGCGGCGTGGACGCCTAGACCGGTGCCCGCCCCTGGAGGTGCACGCTGACGGGCGTGCCCGCCTCGATCGTGCGGGACACGGTGCAGGTCCGGTCGTGCGACGTCTGCAGCGCGCGAGGGAGGATCGCGCGTGCTGCGTCCCCGGCGTCGCCCGGCGGGAACTCCACCTGGAACGTCAGGTGGATGTCACGCAGGACGTTGCCGGTCGCATCCCGCACGTACTCGGCGTCGACGGTCGCCGAGAACACGTCGGCGGTCGCGCGACGACCGGTCACGACGTCGACGTCGACGGCCGTGCACCCCGCGATCGCAGCGAGCAGCAGCTCCACGGGGCTGAACCCGTCCTCGGCACCGCTGCCGAAGCGCAGCTCGACGCCACGCGCGTTGCGCGCGACGTAGACCCCTTCGTCGAGGCGGTCGAGGGTCACGGTACGACGGGACTGGTCTGCCATCGTCAGATCTTCCCACCCCGGGGACGTACCGGCCGACGGCAGGACGACGACGCTGCCGCCGCAGGCTCGGGGCGGTGGACACCCGTCGGACGGTAGCCGAGCGCGTCGGCCACCCCGAGGAGATCGGCCGCGTACCACGCGACGGCGAGCCACATCTCGGTGCCCTGCAGGGACGGTTCGCGTCGCGGGTCGAAACGGATGCCGCGGCCCGGGACCCAGCCCGAGACCGCTGTGTCGAGCACGGACCGGGCCACGTCCTCGATCTCGCACCGCCGGTGCTCGCGACCCGGGTCGCGGGCCCAGCGCAGCAGGTGCACGACGTCGAGGGCGTCGCACGCCGTCACGTCGACCCGGCCCACGACCGCCTCCGCCCGGGTCAGGACGCTGCCGATCAGGCGTTCCTGGCCACCGAGCCACACACCCCACTGCGCGAAGGTCCCGCGCACCAGGCGGTACGTCCCGTTCACCGGCTCACGCAGCCCGCCGGGAGAAGACCCCCACAGACCGGTCTGCGGATCCTGGTGGACGACGAGCCACCCGACGACCGCCTCGGCCAGACCCTCGGAGTGCTCGTACCCCGAACGACGCGCCCAGGTCAGTGCGGTGCCGACGGCGTCGACCAGGGCGCCGCTGCCCCAGGGCTCCGTGGTCCACGGCAGGGCGTCGAGCAGCCGCACCAGCCGGCCCGGTTCGAGGGCGGTCACGGCCCGGACCGGGTGCGCGAGCTCCGAACCGAGCAGGTCGAGCGCACAGCCGACGCTGAGCACGTGATACGCGCGTGCTTGGTCGGGCAGTCCCGGCTCGGGCCCGGGCTCCGCCCCCGGCTCGGGCGGGAGCCCGGCCGGCCACCGCCCGTCGACGAGCTCGGCGACCAGCCCGCTCGTCGGGTCCTGCGCCGCGCGCAGCCGCTCGATGTGCTCCTCGCGCCGCAGCTGAGGCGGCGGACCACCACTCAGCAGCGCGGCCAGCTCGATGGCGTCGCCGTGCGCCCGGACGGTCGGTGCCGCCGACGAGGTGTCCCGGTAGGCGCCGTCCTGCCACGACGCGGCCAGGATCCCCGGCAGCTCGTGGCGCGCCTGGTCGGCGAACGCGGAGAGCCGGCCGGCCAGGCCGCCGCCGGGCTCGTGCGGTCGTCGCCCCCGTCGGTCCCGCACCACCCGGGCCGGGTTGCCGACCACGACCGCCCAGGCAGGCACGTCCTTGGTCAGCACCGAGCCCGCGCCGACGACCGTGTGCGACCCGATCCGCACGCCGTCCAGCACCAGGGCGTGGCTGCCGATCCACACGTCGTCGCCGATCCGGACCCCGGCCGAGGTGAGCGGCTGGCGGAAGATCTCCTGGTCGGTCCCGGCGAAGCCGTGGTCGAACCCGAGCACTGACGTGTGCGCGCCGATCCGGACCGCCCGGCCGATGGTCACGCGACCCCGGACCGTGGCGAAGGCGTTCACCGATGAGTCCGCACCCATGCTGACCTCGCCCGACACGTGCGCGTGCGCGGCGACGTAGCTGCGGTCACCCAGCTCGAAGGAGTCCGGGTGCACGGCCGCGAGGCGCGACACCGTGCAGCCGTCGCCGATGGTGAAACCCCTGCTCCGCAGCTCCGCGAGCCGGTCGAGCTGGTCGGCGCGCTGCTCGGCCGTGGCGGTCTGCCAGAAGGACCACGCAGCGAACTCCGCACCCAGCGGCTCCTGCGCGCCGGGGTCGACCTGACCGGCGCCGTCAGTGCTCACGGGTGCTCATCGGTGCTCATCCGACACGACCGTGCTGGTCAGGGTACCGAGGTTGCCGATCATGATGTCGATCACGTCACCGTGCCGCAGGAACCGGTGGGCCCGCTCCGCCTCGGGCAGCTTGGCCGGCGTGCCCGTGGCGATGATGTCGCCGGGCTCCAAGGTCATGACCGTGCTCAGGTACGCGACGAGGTACGGGACGGTGAAGATCATGTCCCGTGTGCTGGCCCGCTGCATCACCACGCCGTTCACCGTGAGCTCCAGGTCGAGGCACTGGGGGTCGGGGACCTCGTCGCGGGTGACCAGCGTCGGGCCGAGCGGACCGAAGGTGTCGAACGACTTGCCGAGCAGCCACTGGGTGCCCCGGCCCTGGTAGTCGCGGGCGCTCACGTCGTCGAAGATGCAGTACCCGGCGACGTGGTCGAGCGCGTCGGCCTCCGGGATGTCCCGGCCACGCCGCCCGACGACCACGGCGAGCTCCGCCTCGTAGTCCACCTGCCGGCTGACGCGCGGCAGAACCACAGCGGCCCCCGGCCCGATCACCGTGTTCGCCGTCTTGGCGAAGATCTCCGGGAAGTCCGGCAGCTCGACAGTCCCGGCGGCGGCATGCCCGCGGTAGTTGTAGCCGACGCACAGGATCTTGCCGGGGCGTGGAACGGGCGCCAGCAGCGTGACGTCCGACGCCGGCAGGAGGGTCGCGGGGTCCGCTGCCGCGGCGGCCGCCCGGGCGCGGTCCAACGCGGGCTCACCGGCGGCGAGCAGGCGCGTCATGTCGACCGGGAGGTCGGGCTCGGTACGGCTCAGGTCCAGGACGAGGGGCCCGTGCTCACCGGGGAGCTGCACCCCGACGCGCTCCCGGCCGTCGCGCACGAAGGTCACGAGCCGCATGCCGCACCGCCCGCTGCACCGCTCGGTCCGGTGCGGCCCACCGGGACCGCCGTCATCCTCGGCGCCCTCACCAGTACGGCTTCCAGCCGGGCCTGGTCGCGCGGGTCAGAGCCTCGAGGTAGAAGTAGTCCCCCCAGAGGTTCCCCTCGTCGACCCCGACCGACTTGGGCAGGTCGTAGACGCCGTGCAGGAGCAGGGCGTTCGACTCGGGGTGGCCGGCGGTCGAGTAGCGGGCCGCGAGCGACGCGAGGATCTCCCGGGCTGCCACCTGGTAGCGCTGCCTGCGCGCGCCCTCGGGCAGCCACGACGCGAGCTCGTCCAGGCCGCAGACGGCGATCGCCGCCGCCGAGCTGTCCCGCTGGGCATCGCTGCCGTCGGTGAACACCAGGTCCCAGAACGCCACGTGATCGGCCGGCAGATGGTCGAGGAAGTAGTCGGCACACCGCTCGGCCGCGCGCAGGAGGCTCGCGTCCGACGTGTAGCGGTAGCTCAGGGCGAAGCCGTAGACGGCCCACGCCTGCCCCCGCGCCCAGCACGACTCGTCGCCGTGCCCCTGCTCGGTCGCGCCCCGGAGGGCCTCGCCGGTCGTGGGGTCCCAGTAGAAGGTGTGGAACGTCGTGCTGTCGGGCCGGATCATGTGGTCCCGAAGCTGGACCGTGTGCCGATGAGCCGCCTCGGCGAAGCGCGCGTCCCCGGTCACCTCGCTCGCCCAGTAGAGCAGCGGCGTGTTCATCAGCGAGTCGATGATCGTGCGGCCGCGCTGCTCGGGGTTGTGCAGGTCACCCCAGGCCTGGATGATCCCGGCCGGCTCGAGGTACCGCGCCATGAGGTGCTCGGTGGCCTCGACCGCAGCCGTCTTCGCGCGGTCGTCACCCGTCAGGCGCCACGGCGCAACGCACGCCAGCGTGTAGAGGAAGCCGAGGTCGTGGGTGTCGAGGTCGATCCGGCGCTCGACCCGCTCGGCGAAGTCCCCGATCAATGGCTCACCCGCGCGGCGGTAGGCGTCGTCACCGGTCAGCTCGTAGGACAGCCAGAGCATCCCCGGCCAGAAGCTGGTCGTCCAGCCGAAGTTGCTGCCCTCGGCGAGACCGCCCTTCGATGCGCGCCGGCGGTAGACGTTCTCGACCGTCGTGTCGTCCGGGTACCAGTCGCGGAAGGCGTCGATGTTCCGCCCGACCGTCGCCAACGCTGCGGACAGGGCGCGCTGGAGACCTGCGCCGGCCGGCGTCGGCTGGTCGTCGGTGGGCGTCTGGTCGTCGGTGGGCGTCTGGTCGTCGGTGGGCGTCCGGTGGTCGGTGGGCGTCATGGAGTGGTCCTTCCCGGGCATCGGGTGCCGGTGGTCGTGGTCCCGCGGGTCAGAACCGGGGCCGGGCTCGGCACGGACGCCAGGCGGGGCGCCTCCGTCATGCCGGGAGCAGGGCGTCGTCGGCGGCCTCGATCGCGGGCCGCAGGGTGAACCTGCTGTTCGCCCAGACCACGTACAGCAGCGGGGCGACGGCGAGGCCGAGGCCGAGCGCCGGCCGTGCGGCCACGAGCGACGCCAGGAGCCCCAGCACCAGCAGGGACACCGCGGTGAGGTACCACCTCCGTACGGCCAGGTAGAGCGCCGCCCGCAGGAGAGCACGCACCGGCGCCTCCGGCCGCGCCACCGCCCCGACCAGACCGAGCGTGGCTGTCGCCACGACGAGCACGGCGATGGTCAGGAAGACCGGGATGGCCACGGCCCCCCACCGGTTCTGGGACATCGCCCGCACGTCCACGCCGAGCACCACGAGCGCACCCGTGGCGAGCGCGCCGATCCTCAGCGACCGCGCGAGGTGGCGGCGCCAGGCCCCGCCGAAGGTGCGCACCACGGTGGTCGTCCCGTCCGCGGAGAAGGCGCCGAACACCGCGAAGGCCGCAGCGACCGCCGGCGCGCACAGCGGCGCGACGAGCGCGAGGAGCGGCCAGGACCTGACCGGGTCCGTCGCGACCAGGCCCACGACGAACGGCAGGCAGGCGACCACCAGCAGGAGGTTCGTCATCAGCGCCACGTACACCGTGCCGAACACCTGGGTGTACATCTCGTACGGCGCGCGCACGAGGCTCATCCCTTCAACCCGCTCGTGGCGATGCCCTCGACGAAGTACCGCTGGCCGAGCATGAAGATGATCGCGATCGGCAGCACCGAGAGGACCGAACCGGTCATGATCAGCGCGTGCTCGGCGTTGTACTGCCCGACGAAGGTCTTCAGGCCGAGCTGGATGGTCCACAGCTCGGGGCTGCGCAGGTAGATCAGCGGGCCGAGGTAGTCGTTCCAGGTGTTGACGAAGGTCAGCAGGGTGAGGCTCGCCAACGCGGGCACGGACAGCGGGAGCATGATCCGCCGGTAGATGCCGTACTCCGTCAGACCGTCCACCCGGGCGGCCTCGCTGAGTTCCTCCGGCACCGTCTCGTAGAACTGCTTCATCAGGAAGACGCCGAACGCACCGAAGGCCTGCAGCGCGATGATCGACCAGAGCGTGTCCGACAGGTTGATCTTCGACATCAGGATGAACTGCGGGATCATGTAGGCCTGCCACGGCACGGCGATCGTGCCGAGATAGACGAGGAAGAGCACATCCCGACCGGGGAAGCGGATCTTCGAGAAGCCGTACGCGGCGAAGCTCCCGGTGAAGACCTGCAGCGCCGTCACGGCCAGCGCCAGGACCATGGTGTTCTTCAACCACGTGGTCATGTCCGACTTCTGCCAGATCTCGACGTAGTTGCTCCACACGAAGGTCTCGGGGATCCACTGGATCGGGATCGTGAACACGTCGTTGTTCGTCTTCAAGGACGACATCAGCATCCAGAAGAACGGCAGGAGCACACCGACCGCCGCGACGGCGAGGGCGAGGTAGCCCAGCACCCGGCCGATGCTCCGTGCGGCCGGACCGTGACCCGAGGAGCGCGTCGACGGGGTGCCGATGTCCGCGGCGGGCCTCGTGACGGTCTCGGCGTGGTGGGGGGTGGCCATCAGTCGTCGCTCCTCTTGTTGATCAGGAACTGCACGACGGTGACGGAGATGCAGATCAGGAAGAGGACGATCGAGATGCTCGACGCGTAGCCGAGCTGGTTCTCGACGAAGCCCTTGTTGTAGATGTACTGCGAGAGCACGAGGGTCGACTGACCGGGTCCGCCGTTGGTCATGACCAGGATCAGGTCGAACACCTTGAAGCTGCCGATGGTCAGCATCACGGTGACGAAGAAGGTCGTCGGGCGGAGGCTGGGGACCGTGACGTTCCGGAACCGCTGCCAGGCGTTCGCGCCGTCCATCCGCGCGGCCTCGTAGAGCTCGGGCGGGATCGTCTGCAGGCCGGCGAGGAACAGGAGCATGTAGTAGCCCATCTCGCGCCAGGTGCCGACGATGATGACGGCGGGCATCGACCAGTCGGCCGAGGTCGTCCAGCCAGGCGGGTCGCTGATCCCGATCGCGGTGAGGAACTGGTTGATCGGCCCGAACTCCGGGCTGAAGAGCATGTTCCAGACCACCGCGATGGCGACGATGGAGGTCACGTAGGGGAAGAACGCCGCCGTGCGGAAGAAGGCGACACCGCGCAGCTTCCGGTTGAGCAGCAGGGCCAGGGCCAGCGACAGGCCCAGGGTGAGCGGGATGTGGAACGCGGTGTAGTAGAGCGTGTTGAGCAGCGCGGTCACGAAGCTCTGGTCGCCGAGCAGCCGGCTGAAGTTGTCGATGCCCACCCAGTCGGCTGTGCCGAACGCGTTCCAGTCCGTGAAGGCGATGTAGAACAGCGCGAACACCGGGATGAGCGTCAGCAGGGCGAAGCCGAGGAAGTTCGGCAGGATGAACGACCAGCCGAGCAGGGTGTTGCGCCGCTTGAGGCGACTGCCTGGTCGTCGGACCGCCAGCGTCGTTGCCATGGTTCTCTCCAGTCTCGGTCGGGGTCCGGCGCGCGGCGCGTCGCCGCGCACCGGGCCCTGACGGTTGGTCAGCGACCCGAGGTCACTGGTCGAGGACCTCGTTCTTCACGCGGTCGGCCGCTTCCGAGACGGCGGCGTCCACGGCCGAGCTCTCGGACATGATCGCCGAGTGTGCGTCGGCCAGGATGTTCTGGATCGTCGCGGTGTCCGGCGAGAGCGGGTTCTCCGGCCGCGTGTCGTGCGTGGAGAACGCGAACTTGGACAGCTCGTCGGCCGGCGCACCCTCCAGGGCGAAGTACGCCTCGGTCACGGCGTCCGAGGTGTAGGCGGGCGTGATGCCGATCCCTGCGAGGGCCGTCGCCGCGTCCTCGCCGCCGATGAACGCGAGGAACGCCTTCGCCGCCTCGACCTTGGACTCGTCGATCGCGGGGTTGATCCCCAGACCGGTCGGGTCGCCGAACGTGACGGGGACGTCCGTCGTGCTGGAGTCGAGCTGCGGGGCCGGGGCGATGCCCCAGGTGAAGGTGTCGGCCTCCCCGTTGCCCTGCTGGGCGATCAGGGTGGCCACGTACCAGCTGCCCATGGGCATCATCGCGGCCTTCTGGGTGCCGAACTGCGACTGGTAGGTGAGGCTGTTCGTCGTCGCCGTGCCGTAGGTGACCTGCGCACCGCTCTGCTGCAGGTCGAGCGAACGCTCGTAGTAGGGCGCGACGTACTGGTAGTCGCCGCCCAGCAGGTCGGCGTCCGGGGTCTGGGCGAGCGCGAAGCCCTGGACGACCGACTGCCAGACGTGCTGGTAGGTGCCCAGCGCCTCCGACCCGGCGCCCTGCAGGCCCGTCGTCAGCTCCTTCGCCGTCGACACGTACTCGTCCCAGGTCCAGGTCCCGTCCGGGTACTCGACACCGGCGGCGTCGAACAGGTCCTGGTTGTAGTAGACGTACCAGGAGTCCTGCCGGTAGGGGATGGCGTAGGTCGCTCCGTCGACCTGGTAGGACTCGAGGCCGCTGACGTTCTCGTCGTAGGACGATGCGACGTCGGAGACGTCCATCAGCTGGCCGCCGTCCTGGTACGTGAAGAAGTTCTTGAGGTTCTTCTGCACGAAGATGTCGGGGGCTGAGCCGGCTGCGAGGTCGGCGATCATCTGGGTGTCGTAGTTGGTGGCGTCGTACTCCTTGAGCTCGACCGTCACGTCGGGGTTCGCCTCGTGGAAGGCGTCCGCGAGCAGCTGGAACTCGGGGGTGGTGGCCAGGCTCCACCCGGCGAGGGTCACCGTCACGGGCTCAGCCTGTTCCTCGGCTCCGGTCGCCGCGGGGTCGGGCGCCGCGTCGGCGTCGGCGTCGGCGTCCCCGCTTCCACCGCCGCAGCCGGCAAGGGCCAGCGAGACGACCGCGGCAATGCCGAGGCCACTCAAGGTCGAGCGCTTCATCTTCTCTCCTTCGAGGTCTGGGCCCGTCGTTGGGCCCGAACAACTACCTGGTGGCCGGATCGGCGCACCCGGAAGACGGGTTGGTGAGCTGGGCTCGGGTGCGGGTACGGGCACCGTCCGGCCACGTCACTGTCACGTCGGCCGCCGGCCCGTCGCGCTCGATCACCGCGGTGCAGGTGCCGGCGCCGACGGCCGACCGCGCGCCCGTGAGCTCGAGGAGCGCCGCGACCCAGACGCCCTCGTGCACGGGGAACAGGAGCCACGGGACGACCGAGCCGCGACCGAGCGGGCTCGCGTCGACGCACGCGGTGGTCCCCACCTCGGGCTCACCGACCACCGCACGGATGCTCGACGCGACGCGGCCCGCTGCCGCCCCCGCCCCGACGGGCACCGGGTGGGATTCGGCGTCCGGACCTGACGCGGCCCAGCCGGCGATGCGCAGGCGGAGAGCAGCGACGGCCTGCTCGTGCCCTGTGCTGCCGACACGATGGACGTCGTCGACCCGAGCCAGCCGCAGCTCCCACGGGCCCCGCACCAGCGAGACCACGGTGATCCGCCCGGCCGGCGCGGCGACACCGACGTAGCCGGAGCCGTGGTGCTCCTGCTCCTGAGCGGGCGTCAGCCAGTGCGCCGCAGCGATGGAGGCCGCCACTCCGACGGGGCCGGCGTCGGTGTCCAGGACCTCGACAGTCAGGGTCCGCAGGCCCGTCCGGTGGGTCGCCCGACCGTCGGCGTCGACCAGGACGACGGACTGGTCGAGCGGGTCGACCCAGCTCGCCTCGTCCAGGAGGGGGCTGGTCGCCGTCGAGTAGCCGAGCCGCGCGTAGAGCGGGGAGTCCCCCGACGTCGCACCCTCGACGGCATGGTCCGTCCCGTGGTTGACGACCCGGACGATGCCGTCGGCCCGCGTGCCCGAGACGAGCCAGCCCGGGGCCCGCACGGCCAGCAGGGTGTCCTCGCGCTCGACCGGCAGCGGCTCTTCGACGGCCGTCCATACCGCGTGGTCGGCCGGCAGGGCGAGGCCGAGCATGCCCTTGCTCGCCCAGTACGGGGATCCAGGGCCGGAGTAGGCCTGCGCGATCCGCGGCCACGGGCCGTGCCAGCCCGGGGTGAGCAGGCCACGCTCGTCGAACGCTCCGTGCGCCGCGAAGTGCCCCAGGATCCCGGATGCGGCACGACGCAGCAGGCCGGGCGCCACGGAGGGCACCTCGGCCATCGCGCCGACCCAGAACGGGGCGGCAGCGGCGAACCGGTAGCCGAGGCTGCGGCCCTGGATCAGCGGCGACCCGTCCGCCCCGACCAGGGCGACGGCGTCGACGAGGTAGCGGTCGAGGAGCGCCGTGTCCGAGGCTCTCCGGGGTGCGGCGAGGTCCTGCGCGCCGGCCATCCGTGCCCACAGCGTGGGGTACAGGTGCAGGGCCCAGCCGACGTAGTGGTCGTAGGACCGCTCGACGCCGTCGGCCAGCCAGCCGTCGGCCCGCACGAACCCGTCATGGGTGGCCAGGTCCTCGGCCATGTCCGTCGCCGACCACGGTCCGTCGACCGACCGCAGGAAGGTCTGGACCACGAGCCGGAACCAGACCCAGTTCATCCGTGGGTAGGTGCTGTCCCCGACGGCGGGCGACAGGTACTCGATCACGCGCTCGCGCACCCGCGGGTCGAGCCGGTCCCAGATCCACGGCCGCGTCAGGTCGAGCACGAGGGCGATCGATGCCGCCTCCACCTTGGCCTGCGGGTGCTCGTCCAGACGCACCCAGCGGTCCGGCGAGGCGGGATCGGTACCCGTCGCGAGTCCCTGGGCGTACCACTCCGCCACGTTCCCGGGGTCGTCACCGCGCTCCCCCGCGAGGCGGAAGCCGGCAAGCAGGAACGTGCGTGCGAACCCCTCGAGGCCGTCGATCGCGCGCCCGTTCCCGCCCTCGGCGCCGGGCAGGGTGATCCGCGCGTGCCCCTCGGAGGCGTAGGGGCGGACGGCGGCGAGCATGGTGTCGGCAAGCTCGGCCCACTGCGTGCGGGACCAGCCGGTGCACGGGGACAGCGGGGACAGCGGGGACAGCGGGGGCAGCGGGGGCAGCGGGGGCAGTGAGCGGACGGTCATGCGGTCACCGTGCCCACTCTCGGCGTCCCGGGCCCGGTCACGACAGCCGACAGCACCGTCGGGGCGTGCGTCCTGGGCTGGCGATCCCTCACGTGCTCTTCTCCGTCGAAGTGTCTGAGGCCGGCTGCACCGTAGCGTGCACGTTCTCGATCTGATCTGATCGGATTGTGTGCGCGGGACCCAGTGAACCGCTCACATACGAACATGTCAATGCGCTGAATCGATCTGATACGATCACAATCGATCTCAGAGGCTCGAACATCATGATCGATCCAGCGTGGGGTCGGTGAGGAGGCACGGTGACGTCACAACGCTTCGTCGGTCCGCTCGCCGCCATGTGGCCCGCTGCGAGCCCCGAGGGACTCCGCACCTCCCTGCGCGGCCCGGACACTGCCCTCCCGGTGCCCTCGGCGGACGACCGCTCGACCTGGGACCTCACGGCCGGCTCCGTCGACCACGTGACGTTCGACGATCTCCGACGACGGGCCGACGCCGACCTGGGCCGCGCGTGGCCCCAGCCCAGCCCGCGAGGGTACGCCCGCTACTTCCGCGACGGCGATCGGGACGACTACGAGCAGGCCGTCTTCGCCAGGCAGCAGCGACTCAGCCGGGCCGCCGTGGTCGCCGCCGTCACCCTCGACCCGACCTGGATCGACGAGGTCGCCGATGGCATCACCCTGCTGTGCGAGCAGAGCTCGTGGTGCTGGCCGGCCCACGACGACACGCATCGCGTCCATGGCGCCGTCGTGCCGACCGTCACCGACCCGTTCCTCGACCTGGGAGCCGGCGAGGTGGTCGGCCAGCTCGCCTGGATCGACCAGCTGCTCGGCACCCAGCTCGACGACCGCGTCCCGGGCCTGCGCGCGCGGGTCCGGCACGAGGCACGGGTCAGGGTGCTCGACCCGTTCGTCCGCCGCCGCGACTGGCACTGGCTCGGCCTCGACGGGGACGTCCACAACTGGAACCCGTGGATCCACGGCAACGTGCTGGTCGCCGTGCTGCGCCTGGTCGAGGACCCGGTCGAGCGAGCCCGGCTGGTCGCCCTCGTCGTCGAAGGCATCGACCGGTACGTGGCCGCCCTGCCGCCCGACGGCGCGGTCGACGAGGGCTACTCCTACTGGTGGAACGGGGCCTGCCGGGCACTCGAGGCGCTCGAGGTCCTGACCCACGCCGCCGGCGGCGCGCTGGACGTGACGGCGGTTCCCGCACTGTGCGCGACAGTGGCCTTCCCGCACCGGATGCACCTCGGCGGTGACTGGTACCTCAATCTCGCCGACGGTCCCGCGCGCCCGCCGTCGGACCAGCCGTGGCATGCCCTGCACCGGGCCGCTGTCCGGGTCGGCGACGAGGACGCCCGCAGGCACGCCGCAGCCCACCGCCGACCCGGCGCGCCGGCGGCCGACGAGCGTGCAGGTCTCGGTCGGCTGCTGCAGGCCCTGACCGATCGGACCTGGCTGGCGGCCGGTCCCGAAGCCTCTCCGCTCCCGCGCGACGTGTGGCTCGCCTCGACCCAGGTGCTCGTGGCACGCGGGTCCGCCGGCACGCCCCGCGGCCTGACGGTCGCGGTCAAGGGTGGCCACAACGGCGAGCACCACAACCACAACGACGTCGGCAGCGTCGTGGTCGCGCTCGACGGCGTCCCGGTGGTCGTCGACGCGGGACGTCCGACGTACACGGCTCGGACCTTCGGGGACGATCGTTACGGCATCTGGACCATGCAGAGCAGCTGGCACAACGTCCCGGAGATCCGCGGCACCACTCAGTCCCCCGGCCACCGGTTCGGCGCTCGGGAGGTGTCCACGGAGACCGACGACGACCACGCGCAGCTGCGCCTGGATCTCGGTGGCGCCTACTCGCGCACCGACGTGCGGCACTGGTGGCGCACGGTCCGGCTCGACCGGACGCCCGATGCCGCACCCCAGCGCGCAGCCGAGCGCGTGACGCTCACCGACACCTGGGAGCTGGACGACGCGGCAGGCGCGCCGCCGAGCACCGTGCGCCTGCTGCTGGCCGGCGACGTCGTCGTCGGCACCGGCCGTGTCCTGATCACTGCGCCCGCAAACGCCGGTACCGTGATCCTGAGTTGGGAACCCGGCACGGCAGCCGCGGCCGTCGAGGTCCGCGAGCTCGACGACCCGCTGCTCAGCGACGTCTGGGGCGCCCGCCTCACCCGGTTGACGATCGAGGTGGGCGACGCGCCGTCCGGCACGCTCACCGTGACGGTGAAGGAGGACCGATGAGCACGCTCGACGCACGCGGACCCTTGCCGATCACCCGGCGGGCCCAGCTGCTCGAGGCGCTGCAGCGCCAAGGCACCGTTCGGGTGTCCGAGCTCACCGACGTCCTCGGCGTCACACCCGTCACGATCCGACGCGACATCGCGCAGCTGGCCAGCGAGGGCCTGGTCCGGCGCGTGCACGGCGGCGCGACCCTCGTCGCCCAGGACGAGGACACCGAGGACCGCTCACCGGTCCGGCCGACCACGGACCAGCCCGTGCTCCGATCGGTGGGCATGCTCGTCCCCTCGCTCGACTACTACTGGCCGGGCGTCGTGCGCGGAGCGGAGGAGGAGGCCAGGGTCCACGGGCTGCGGATGGTCCTGCGCGGATCCTCGTACGAGACCGACGACGACCGACCCCAGCTCGCTCGGCTGATCGAGCAGGTCGGGGTCGACGGGCTCGTCATCGCACCCCGGATGGACGCCCTGACCGCCAACGAGACGATCGGCTGGCTCGCGTCCACCCGGCTGCCCCTTGTCCTGGTCGAGCGATCGGCGACTGTCGGGCCCCATCACGCGATGGTCGAGTCCGTCGTCTCCGACCACGCCCTCGGTGCGGCCATGGCCGTCCGCCACCTGGCCTCGCTCGGCCACCGCAAGGTCGGCCTGGTGCTCAGCCGGCAGAGCCCGACCGGTCCGCACGTGCGGCGCGGCTGGCTGGAGGCGGCTGTCGAGTGCGGCTTCTCGGCGGATGCCACTGTCGACGCCCTCGTTCCTGGCCCGCGGTCGGCCGAGTGGGATGCCGCGCTCGACGCCGTCGTCGACCGGTGCCTGTCCACCGGGACGACAGGCCTTCTGGTCCACGCCGACGCCGAGGCGATGGCCCTGGTCCAGCGCTGCGAGGAACGGGGCCTCTCGGTACCGGGCGACCTGTCCGTCGTGGCCTACGACGACGAGGTCGCCGGGCTGTGCAGCCCGCCGCTGACCGCGGTCCGTCCACCGCGCCGGTCCATCGGCCGCGCAGCCGTCGGCCTCGTCGCCGCACGGCTGGCCGATCCGGGTCGGCCCGCCCACCGCGTGGTGATCAGCCCGTCGTTGCGGGTACGGGAGTCCTCCGCGCCGCCACGGTCCCTGCCCTGAGCGCGTCGTCGCGGATCGACGGGTCCTCAGGGACCCGCTAGCGACCGCGCAGCCGCCGGAGCAGGGTGTCGACAGCCTCGGAGCGGTCGGCCGGATCGTCCTCGGGGTCCGGTTCGGAACCGTCGGAAGCGTCGGGACCGTCGGGGTCGTCGCCCCACGGGCTCGTCTCCCGGCCGGCGACCATCGCGTCGAGGGCGGCCAGCACCGAAGGCGTCAGGTCGACGCGGTGCGTCGGCGTGCCGTCGGCCTCGAGACAGAGCCGCACCGGGAGCCGCTGACCGTTGAGGGTGGTCAGGAGCTCGGCGACCTCTCCGGCGGCGGACGCCGGGGCGCCCGAAGAGACCACGATCTCGAACGGGTGTTCGGGGATCTCGACGAGCGAGCGTACGAAGGCGGCACTCTCGAGCCAGTGCAGGATCTCGTCCTGCGGTACCGCGCCCCGTGGGATCGCGTCGTCGATGGTCAGGTCGGGGTGCGTCGCGGCGAGGGTCTGGAGCCGGGACAGCGCGCGGATGAGGCGGTCGGTGTGCTCTGCGACGTCGGCCAGACGGTCGGTGCCACCGAGCTCGCCCCGGTGGTACGTCCAGATCGCCTGGGCGTCGGAGATCGCGTCCAGGACGTGACGCGGGTGCAGTGGATCCACGGCGTTCCTATCGGCCCGGGTGGCCGAGACGTGAGGAGGCCACGGGCTCGGCGGCCCCGGGACGGCCGCTCTCCTGCCCTCGCCCGGCATCGACCACGAACGTCGGCCATACCGGTGTCATCGACGGCGCGGTGCTCCTATCGTGGCGGCATGGGCGGGGTGACGTCGTGGCCGATGTCGGTCCCGGTGGTCGCCGGACCGGGCTGCGAGCCCATCGCCGACGGCATCCTGCGGGAACCCGTCTCGGCGGTCTCGAGCCTGGCGTTCGTCGTGGCCGGTGCCGTCGTCGTGGTCGGCGCCCGCCGCGGTGCGCGGGGTCAGGGTGCTCCGCGTGGCACGCCAGGCGGCCGCTCGCCGTCACTGGTCGGCTACGGCGTCCTCGTGGCGGGCATCGGCCTCGGCTCGGTGGCCCAGCACGGGCCCAACCCGGTGTGGGCGGACCTCGGCCACGACCTGCCCCTGCTGGCCACGCTCGCCTTCATCACGGCCGACGCCGTCGCCGACCTGATCGGGCGACCTCGTGCCTGGTGGTGGTGGGCGTTGCCCTCCGTCGCACTCATGCCTCTCCTGCACGCTGCACCCCGGGCCGGCGACGTGTCCATGGACGTCGCGGCCGCGGTCACCGTGGCCATCAGCCTGGTCCGGGCCCGCGTCAGACCACGCCTGAGACGACCGATCGTCTGGACGGTGGTCCTGCTCGCGATCGGCGGGCTGACCTCGTTGGTGTCGGACGCCGGATGGCCGGCGTGCATGCCGGGGAGCGTCTGGCAGGGCCACGCCGTCTGGCATGCGCTCACGTCCGTGGCGCTCGTGGTCCTGGCCGCCGCCCTGGGCACGCAGGGGTCAGCGCCGCAGCACGTGGATGCTCCGTCGGAGGACGAACAGTGGTGATGCGGCGTCGCCGACGCCACATCAGCGATCACAGCCGGGCAGCGCCCTTGCGGTGGAGTCGGATGTGCGCCACCCGGAGGCCACGGGCCTTCGTCGGGCCGCCCGGAGCGCGCTCGTCGGCGGCGAACCGCTGGAGGAGGCGCTGCTCGAGCTCGCGCTCTTGCTGCCGGTAGATCGTCAGGAACAGGTCGGGATGCATGGGGTTCTCCTGCACATCATTGGGCAGTGGCGGGTAGCCACTTTCAGCCGAGGAGACGGGTCACGCCTCACGGGGCTGGTGGAACGGCAACGCTGCTCCACGTGACCAGCATTCCACCGGCGCGCACCGGAATCCTGGGATTCGTCGGGGAACATCGGGTGACTTCTCACCCCCACTCCAGGGCGTCCCACGGCACTCGTTCGTCGGGAGCCCGCTACTCGTACCGCCGGGGTCCCGGGGCGGCTCGGTCTGCGGCTACCGGCCCGAGCCGGTCGGGCACCGGTGCAGTCAGGAGGCGAGCCGGTACCGGGCCAGCTCCTCGATGGAGATCTGGACGAACCCGTGGCGACGGGAGAAACGGCGCAGCCGGGCTCCCCGCAGCATCTCCCCCTGCCGATCAGCGATCTCGCAGATCACCGCCACCGGATCCAGTCCAGCCAGCACGGCCAGATCCACTGCCGCCTCGGTGTGCCCGGGGCGACGCACCACACCAGCGGGATCAGCGACGAGCGGGAACACGTGACCGGGACGGACCAGATCGGCCGGGCGAGCGCCCGGGCTCCGCAGGAGGGTGATGGTGGCGGCCCGGTCGGCTGCCGAGATGCCCGTGGTGATGCCCTCGGCGGCGTCGACCGACACCGTGAACGCCGTGCGCATCGACTCGGTGTTCACCGGCACCATCGCCGGCAGCTGGAGAAGGTCGGCCCGCTCGGCCGTCATGGGGACGCAGATGAGCCCGCGGCACTGGTCCATCATGAAGGCGACCACCTGGCGGGTGGCATGCTGCGCGGCGACGACGAGGTCACCCTCGTCCTCACGGCCTGGGTGGTCCGTCACGACGACCGGGCGTCCGGACGCGATGGCGGCAACCGCCTGCTCGACGTCCCCCGTGCTGTGCTGAACCGCCGTCACGCGCTCGCCACCAGGGCCCGCGCCGTCTCCGAGTCGGTGATCAGCACGTTGACCCACCTGCCCCGCATGGCACCGCGGATGGCCGCGACCTTGCGCAGGCCGCCCGCGACGGCGATCCGGCGCGGGATCGTCCGCAGCACGTCCGGCGTGATGCCGATGACGCGCTCGTCGAGCTCCGTAGCCACGAGCTGACCGTCCTCGTCGAAGAAGCGGAAGCAGACGTCACCGACGGCACCGGCTGCCCGGAGCGCCTCCTGGTCGGCCTCGGCGATGCTGTTCCCGCTCTCCCGCAGCAGCGGGGACGGCTCGAGCGCGCCGATGCCGACGAGTGCGACGGTGAGGTTCGGCCAGCGGGATGTGACCTGCAGCACCGCAGGGTCCGCCATGAGGCTCTCCCTGGCCAGGGGGCTGCCCAGGAGACCGGGGGCCGGCAGGAAGATCGGCGCGGCGCCCGTCGCGTGGGCGAGTGAGGTGAGCAGTCGCGTCGCGTCGAGCTGGACCCGCGGCTCTCCCACGCCGCCGACGAGCTGGACGACGTCGGACACCACGGGGGTGCTCGACGGCCGGAGCGCATCGACCGCGGCGATGAGCGAGGCGCTCCACGACGAGATGCCGACGTCGTCGCCGCCGATGAGGGTCGTCTCCAGGTAGACCGCTGCGGCACCGCCGAGCGCCCGGAGCAGGTCCGCATCGTCACCGGCGTCGACGACCACCGCCTCGGAGATGCCGTAGATCGCCTCGAGCTCGTCCTCCAGGTCCGTGTGGACCCCCTGAGGCACGTTCACGGTGGTTCGCACGACGCCGGTCTCGACAGCACGCTTGAGCAGCCGCGAGACCCGCGGCTGCGAGACGTGCAGCTCCGCGGCGATCTCAGCCTGGCGCATCCCACGCTCGTGGTACATGCGCGCCACCTTGGCCATCAGCCGGACCTGCTCGTCGCTCTGACCGAACCGGCGGGTCGACGCGCCGACAGCTCCACCGAAGGCCACAGCAGGTCTCCTCTCGGGGGTCCTAGTCAGGGCTGACGACCCATTCATGCCACAGCGATCCTAGAGGCCGCTCCGTCCGGACGCCGACGACTCCCTCCACCGCATCGCAGCTACCCCTTGACAGCGCCGGAGAAGGCACCTTGTACGAAGTACCGCTGGAACATCAGATAGACGATGAGGACGGGGACCGCCGACAGGATGATGAAGGCGTTGAGCGCGCCGTAGTCCGTCGCGTGCTGCGAGCTGAAGCCCTGGACGGCCAGCGGGATGGTCCAGTTGGACTGGCTCTGCAGGAGGGTCGTCGCCATCGCGTACTCGTTCCAGGTGGCGACGAAGTCGAGGATGAACAGCGCCGCGAGCGCCGGCCGCGCGAGCGGCAGGCAGATCTGCCAGTACACCCGGAAGGTCGAGGCGCCGTCGATCCGGGCCGACTCGTCGAGCTCGTCCGGGATGGCCTTGAAGAAGCCGTAGAGCATGAACACCTGGTACGGGATGCCGAACGCCAGGTAGGGCAGCAGCAGCCCGGCGCGCGAGTCCAGCAGGTCCAGCGAGAGCATCGTGTTGAACAGCGGGCCGAGGGCCACCTGGATGGGCACCATCGAGCCGACGGCGAACAGCCCCAGCACGAGCTTGGACCGGCGGAACCGCAGGCGGCCCAGCGCGAACGCCGTCGCCGAGGCGACCAGCAGGCCCAACGGCACCTTGACGAGCGCGATGAGCAGGCTGTTGCCCCCGGTGACCCACAGGTCGCCGGTCTGCACGGCGTCGGCGTAGTTCTGCCAGAGCCAGACCGTCGGCAGGTCCCAGGTCGACAGCTGGCTGACGTCGGCCTTGCTCTTCACCGAGGTGAGGAACATGAACACGAAGGGCGTCGCCCAGGCGATCGCCGAGATCGCCAGGGCGATCCACAGGCCGATGCCGACCCAGTCGCGCGGCCTGCGGGTCGCCGACGCCGTGCCCGTGGGCACGCGGGTGAGGGTTGCGGTGGCCATCAGCGGTCCTCTCCCTTGAGGGCCCAGGTGAGGTAGGGCACGACGAGGCACAGGGAGATGACGAGCAGCACTGTCGCGACGGCACCACCCTGGCCGAAGTTGTGGTTCGAGAACGACTGCGTGTACGACCACAGCGCCAGGACCTGGGTGGACTGCGCCGGGCCGCCGCCCGTCATGCCGACCACCAGGTCGAAGACCTTGAGCGAGCTGATGATCGTCAGGATCAGCACGACGACGAAGGTGGGCCGCAGGGCCGGCATCGTCACGTGGCGGAAGATCTGCGGGCCGCGCGCGCCGTCGAGCTTGGCGGCCTCGACGAGCTCGACCGGGACCTGCTGGAGCCCGGCGAGGAACAGCACCATGTTGAAACCCACGCCCTGCCAGATGGCGGCGACGAAGACCGAGTAGAGAGCGATGTCGGGATCCCCCAGCCACTGGCGGCTCCAGGACTCCAGGCCGACCGCCTCGAGCACCTGGTTGACCGTGCCGAGGGTGGGGTTGTAGATCCAGCGCCACATCGCCGCCACGGTGATCGAGGCGAAGACGGCGGGGATGTAGAAGACGGAGCGGAAGAGGTTGCGGCCGACCATCCGCCGGTTGAGGGCGAGCGCGAGCAGCAGGCTCAGCGTCATCGGGACGAGCAGGGACAGCACGACCCAGATGATCGAGTTGCGGAACGCGGCCCAGAAGACCGGGTCCGCGGTGAAGAGCCGGACGTAGTTGTCCGTCCCGACGAAGGTGGGCTCCTCGGTGCGGAAGCCGGACCACTCGAAGAACGACAGCCGGACCGAGTCGAGCATCGGGTAGACGAGGAAGAAGCCGTAGAGCAGGGCCGCCGGGGCGAGGTAGGGCACAGCGGCCAGGAAGCGGTTGCCGTGCCGCCGGTGGCGGCGGCTCCGCATCGCGTCCGTCGCGGCAGGCGAGGTGGTGGTCGACACGTTGTCCTCCAGGGATGGGCCGGGGTGCGGGGGTCGCGACGTGCAGCCCCCGCACCCGTGCGGCGCTAGCTCGCGTCGATGAACGCCTGGAACGCGGCCCCGGCGTCCTGCGGGGCGATGTCACCGGTCAGCACCGAGTTCTGGATCCGCCAGTACTCCGTGGTCTGGTCCAGCGCCAGGTTCTGGTCGTTGTTGATGTACAGGCCCGTGGCGCCGGAGAAGACCGGGACCCACAGCTCGTGCAGGGGGTTGTCGGTCTTCGGGGCGACCTCGTTGTTGACGGACATGGCCACCCACACGCCGACGACCTTCTCCTGGGTCGCCGTCGACGTGGCCGAGTCGAGGAACATCGCGGCCTCGTCCGGGTGTGCGCTCTCGGCGTTGATGTAGAAGCCCTCGCCGAAGCCGTACAGCCGGCCGGTGTCGGTCGGGAAGGTGAAGATCCCGACGTTCTCGGGGTCCATCCCGTTCTCGACCGCGTTGGAGTCGAACCACGTGCCCTCGAAGGCCATCGCGGCGTCACCGGTGTAGAAGAGCTGGCTGGAGTCGTCGTTGCTGATCCCCATGAAGCCCTCGTTGATGTACTTCTCGCCCCACGTCTTGAGCTCGGTGAACGCCTCGGTCACGCACTCCTCGGTGTCCCACCCGGTCTGGGTGGTGTTGAGGGCGTCGGCCGTGTCGCTGCCGCACGTCGTCTCGATGAGGGCGTCGAGCAGGCGCATGACGTGCCAGTTGACCGTGCCGCCGAACTGGATCGGCGTGGTGCCCGCCGCGACGAGCGCGTCCGCGGCTGCGACGAGGTCCTCGTAGCTTGCCGGGGGCTCGGTGATGCCGGCCTGCTCGAAGAGCGCCTTGTTGTAGTAGATCGCCTCACCCTGCATCGTCCAGGGGATGCCGTGGAACCCGCCGTACTGGGTGATGCCGGCCAGGCCCGCCTCCGTGAAGCGGTCCTCCCAGCCGTACTGCGCGTAGTAGTCCGTCAGGTCGAGGCTCATGCCGACGTCGACGAGCTCGCCGCCCAGGCCCGGGCCCTCCCAGTACCAGTAGACGTCCGGGCCGGCGTCCGTGCCGACGACCTGGCGCAGGGCCTCCTTGTGGGCGTCGACCGAGCGCTCCTCGAGTGTGATGGTGATCCCGGGGTTGGCGGCCTCGAAGTCGGCGATGACCGTCGCGATCGCCTCCGTCTGGGCGTCCTCCTGGGTGGGCATCCAGACCTTGAGGTCGACGCTCTCGCCGCCCTCGCCGTCCGTCGTGCCGCCGTCACCGCTGCCGCTGCCGCTGCAGCCGGCGAGCGCGACGAGCGCTGCTGCCGCGGCGGCCGCGACGGCCGATTGCCGTGTGAAACGCATCCTTGCCTCCATCGTGTCGTCACTCCTTCGTGGGTCGGACGTCGGTGCAACCCGCCTCTGGCGCGCGCGCCGGTGCGGGAACTGGGTCAGGCCTGGGCGCGCCACTGGGCGAAGGCCTCGAGCTTGCCGAACATGTCCTCGAACATCAGGCGCGTGTCGAGCCGCGTGTAGACGCGGATCGGACGACCGTCCGCGCGGGGCTCGGCATCGCCGTCGTCCGTGAGCCGGGGCGCGGGCACGACGACGTGGTCGCTCGAGGAGGTGTCCGGCTGGAAGTACGACTGCAGCGCCGTGAGCAGCACCAGCGGGGAGTCGCCCAGCGCGTAGGTCTCGGCGCGCAGCGCCCCCGAGGCCCGGACGAACCGGTCCACGCCACCGAGCGCGTCGTAGAGGAAGCGCCCCAGCGCCCCGCGCGTCGCGACCCGCCGACGCAGCTCGATGTCGGAGACCAGGCACTGGCGGTACATGTTCCGCGGCACCTGCCACAGCGGCAGGTCCGCGTCGTTGAAGAGCACCTGGCCGGCCACGACGTCGATGGCGAGGTTGTACTCGGGGTCGGTGACGCCGGGCGGCTCGGCGGCGAGCCCGGGGTGCTCCGGGCCGCCGATCCACACGACCGTCAGGCGGTCGGAGATCGCGGGCTCGAGCAGCCACGCGCTGGCCAGGTCCGTCAGCCCGCCGCCGCACACCACGTAGAGCGGGGTGTCGACATCGGCGCGCATCGCCTCGGCGATGATCGCGCGGGCCGCGGGGGTGTCCTGCGGGGTGGTCCGGTCCACCAGGGCGACGTCGGAGCCCTGGACGATCCGGTCCTCGGCGTCCAGGCCCATGACGGCGAACAGCTCGCGCAGTCGCGCCACGGCGTTCGCGGCGGTTGTCGGCCCGCCGTCGAACGGGTCGCCGGGACGCAGGTGCGAGCCGATGATCGCGCGGATGTCCACCGACGGGGACAGCACGTGGTGGACCACCTGGAAGAGGTCGTCGGGGTCCCCCGAGAAGTCGTTGTCGACGATCACCCGGCAGCGGGGGCCGGGGTGGGCGTCGTCGTCCGAGATCCAGGGCGTCCGGCCCAGGGTCCAGGTCGGCTGCGTCATGGCGGTCCTCTCCGTCGAGGCCACCCGGTTCGTCAGGACGGGTGGTGTGAATTTCCATTCGTCAATGAATGTGTGAGTAGGTTATCGATAACACATCAGCCGGTGCAAGCCCTCGACGGGCCTGTTCCGGCTACGATTCGGTCACGATCACCAGCCGCGAGCAACCGCGAGCAACCCTGTGCGGACGCGTGCGGACACGTGAGTGACACCTGCGACGGAGGCGGCGAGTGACCCGGTCCACGAATCCTTCCCCACGGACCCGGGCGAGCATGGCGGACGTCGGTCGCGTCGCCGAGGTCTCGGCGCAGACCGTCTCGCGGTTCTTCACCGGCTCGGGCTACGTCAGCGCACCCGCCCGCGAGCGGATCGAGGCCGCGGTCGCCGAGCTCGGCTACCGACCCAACCGCACCGCGCGCAGCCTGCGGAGCAGCCGCTCCGAGACGGTCGGTGTCCTGGCCATGGGCCAGTCGAACTACGGCCTGTGGTCGATCCTCGGTGGCCTCAGCCGGGCTGCCCGGGCCACCGGGTACTCGCTGCTCATCGCCCAGCTCGACATCGACACCGAGGACGCCGGCGCCCTGGCCGAGGTGCGCCATGCGCTCGACGGCTTCCTGTCCTCCCGGGTCGACGGGATCGTCGTGTCCACGCCGTTCCTCGGCACCGAGCACCTGCTCGACCGGATCTGGGACACCCTGCCCGTGGTCACCGTCTCGGGCCGTCCGTGGTCCGGCGCGGACGCCGCAACCGCCGACTCCTACGCGGCCGGCCTCCTCGCGACCCGCCACCTCACCGGGCTGGGCCACCGCCGGATCCTGCACCTGGCCGGGCCGGCCACCCGGATCGAGGCCGTCGACCGCAACCGCGGCTACCAGGACGCGCTGGCCGAGCACGGCGCCGAGCCGCTGCCCCTCGTGCGCGGCGACTGGTCGGCGGCGTCGGGCCACGCGGCGGGGCTCACGGTCGACCCCGACGCCTTCACGGCGGTCTTCGCGGGGAACGACCAGATGGCGCTCGGCTTCATGAGCGCGCTGCGCTCGCGCGGGTTCGCGGCGCCCGACGACTACTCGATCGTCGGGATCGACGACATGCCGGACGCGCGGTACTTCGCCCCCCCGCTGTCCTCCGTCTACCTCGACTTCACCGAGCTCGGGGCCACGGCCTTCGCGATGATCCACGAGCGGATCCGCACCGGCGAGCGCCTCGAACGGAGGATCGTCGAGCCCGTGCTCAGAGCCCGCGAGTCGACGGCGCCGATCGGCTGACGGCGTGGGTTCAGCGACCCAGGACCTCCCGCGCGGACGCGGCGACACCCTCCGCGCTGATGCCGAAGTGGTCGAGCAGCCACTCGACCGAGCCGGTGGGCGCGAAGGTGTCCGGGACGCCGACGAACCGCATCGGCACCGGCGCGTGACGCACGACCACCTCGGCGACCGCCCCGCCCAGACCCGAGGTCAGTGCCTCCTCGACCGTGACGATCGCGCCGGTCTCGCGGGCGGCCGCGATGACGGCCTCCTCGTCGAGCGGCTTGATGGTCGGCATCGACAGCACCCGGGCCGAGATGCCCGCCCCGGCCAGCAGGTCGGCGGCGTCCAGTGCCCGGACGACGACCGTGCCGGTGGCGACGATCGTCACGTCGGTGCCCTCGCGCAGCGTGACTGCCTTGCCCGGGACGAACTGGTAGCCCTCGGGGTTGACGTCCGGCACACCCATCCGGCTGATCCGCAGGTACACCGGTCCGTCGTGCGCCGCAGCCCACCGAACCGCCTGCGCCGTCTCGGCGGGGTCGGACGGGACCACCACGGTCAGGCCCGGGATCGCCCGCAGCCAGGCGAGGTCCTCGATGGAGTGGTGCGTCGGGCCGAGCTCCCCGTAGGCCATCCCCGGGCTCATCCCGCACAGGACCATGTGGTGCTGGGAGTAGGCGGCGTCGACCTTGATCTGCTCCATCGCACGGGCCGTGAGGAAGCACGCTGCCGCGGAGATGAAGGGGATCTTGCCACCGTTGGCCAGGCCGGCACCCACACCGACCATGTCCTGCTCGGCGATGCCGACGTTGATCAGGCGCGGCCCGTAGGCCGTGCCGAACGGGCCGAGCTTGCTCGAGCCGACGGAGTCGTTGACGACCGCGACGATCCGCGGATCGTCCGCGGCGAGCTCGAGGAGGGTCGCGACGAAGGCGTCGCGGCAGTCGTGCAGGGCCCGCTCCGTTGCGGGGACGGGTGCGGTGTCGGTGCTCACGGGGTCTCCAGCTCGATCAGCGCGGTGGCCACCTGCTCCGGCGACGGGACCTTGTGGTGCCAGGCGACGTCGTCGGACATGAAGGAGATCGGGTGACCCTTGAACGTGTGGGCGATGACGGCCGTCGGTCTGCCCGAGGCCGCCGGGACGGCGGCGAAGACATCGACCAGGGCGCCGTGGTCGTGCCCGTCGACCTCGACGACCTCCATGCCGAAGGCACGGAGCTTGTCGGCGAGCGGCTCGAGGTCGTTGGTGTCGGCGACCCGCGCGCCCTGCTGCAGGCGGTTGCGGTCCACGACGACGCAGAGGTTCGCCAGCCGGTGGTTGCCGGCCGTCATGAGGGCCTCCCAGTTCGAGCCCTCCTGGAGCTCGCCGTCGCCGACCACCACGACGGTGCGCCGCGGCGAGCCGTCGAGCGCCCCGCCGAACGCCGTGCCGACGGCGATCGGCAGCCCGTGACCGAGCGGCCCGGTGCTGGCCTCGACAGCCGCGATCTTGGTCCGCGCAGGGTGCCCGTTGAGCTGGGCGAGCGGCCGCATGAAGGTGCTCAGCTCCGCCGGCGGGATGAACCCGGCGATGGACAGCGTCGTGTAGAGGGCGGCGGCCGCATGCCCCTTGGAGAGGATGAGCCGGTCCCGCTCCGGGTCCGTCACCGTCTGCGGCGTGACGTCGAGCGCGTGCAGGTACAGGGTCACGAGGATGTCGATGACCGAGAACTCGCCGCCGATGTGCCCCAGGCCCGCGGCCCGGATCATCTGGATGTCGCGGCGGCGGACCTGCCGGGCCGCCTCGGCGAGGTGCGCGACGACGGCCTCGCGGCCGGCTGACGCGTCGATCCGACCCATCACGGGCAGCTCGTCCACCGGCAGGCCGGTCGGGTCGAGCGCGGGGACCAGGTCTTCCTCGACCGCGCTCACTCGCCCTCCCGCAGGCAGGAGAACAGGACGTCCTGGACGAGCTTCTGCGCACCCATCGCGTCCTGGCGTGCCTGGGCCGCGCGCAGGGCGTCGATGTCCAGCTCCTCCAGGGCGCGGTGGATGCCCTTGAGGAAGCGGATCGAGAGCTTGGCGGCCTCGACGGTGTTCTCGCGGAACGGGAACTGGTCGAGCTGCCAGATGCCCTCCCAGTTGTTGATCTTCAGCGTGTAGAAGAACTCGAAGACCTCGACCGGGTGCACGGTGCCGACGACCATGTCGTCGTCCCAGCTGCGCAGGTTGTCGTTGACGTCCATCGCCCACAGCAGGCCGTGGTCGATGAGCAGCTGGGCGGCCGCCGCCGGCGACTCGCCACCGAAGAGCGCGTGGCCGAAGTCCAGCAGCACGCCGACGTTGTCCACACCCATCGCCTTGATGCCGAGCGCAGTCTTGGCTGCCGAGTCCCAGAACATCTTGTTGCGCGGCTCGCGCGGCTTGTACTCGATGACGATCTTGATGTCGGGGTTCGCCAGCGCCAGCTCACGCATCCCGGAGACAGCGAGCTCCCACTGCGTGTGGTGGTCGACCTGGAACGGGTAGTCCCAGCCGTCCTGGCCCGGCCACACCTTGAGGTACCGGGCGCCGAGCGCGCGGACCACATCAGCGGCCTCGTTGAGCGCCTCGAGCGCCTCGGCCCGGACCGCAGCGTCAGGGTTGGTGAAGGCGCCCTTGCTGAAGCGGCGCATGTAGATCTCCGGCGTGACGCCGATCGCCTCGAGGCCGTTCTCCGCGAGCGCGGCCTTGACCTGCTCGACGGTCACTCCCTCGGTGAACGGGTAGGGCACGTCGACCACCGACAGGTCGCCGACCGCACCGGCCAGGGCGATCTGCTCGAGGGTCGTGACCGGCGGCGCGTAGCCGTCGGTGGCGTAGCGGTCGACGTAGCTCGCGAAGTGCCACAGGCCGGCACCGAAGCGGGGGTACTCAGACATTTCTATTCATCTCCGATCGTTGATGCACATGGTAGCAGGTCGAGCCGCGCCGACGCGGTCGGTCCCGGCCCGCGCCCCGTGGGGCACGGGCCGGGACCAGTGCTCAGTCCTCCAGCGCGAAGGTCGTGTAGCGGTCGACGTTGGAGGCGTCGATCAGGACGCAGTCGATCGACTGCTTCTCCGGCTGACCCGTCTCACCCGTGCGGATGTAGAGGTCGGCCTGCTGCACGGCGAGCTCGGCGATGTGCACGGCCGGCTGGAGGCCGGTCGCCAGCATCGTGCCGGCCTTGATCGCTTCAGCGGCGTCGGGGCTGCCGTCGAAGCCGGCGACGATGACCTGGCCGGTCAGTCCGGCGGCGGCCACCGCCGCGACGGCGCCGAGGGCCATCGTGTCGTTGCCCGCGATGATGCCCTGGACGTTCGGGTCCGCCTGGAGCAGCGTCTCGACCTTCGTGAAGGCCTCCTGCTGGTCCCAGTTGGCCGTCTCCTGCGCGACCATCTCCATGTCGGCGTACTGGTCGATCACCGCGTGGTAGGCGTCCGAGCGCACCGCGGCGTTGGTGTCGGTCTCACGACCGAGCAGCTCGATGTAGCGACCCTTGCCGTCCATCGCCTCGACGAAGGACTCGCCGACGAGGCCGGCGCCCTGGGAGTTGTTCGAGACGATCTGCGCCATCGCCACGCCGGACTCGTTGATCTCGCGGTCGATGAGGAACACCGGGATGCCGGCGTCAGCGGCCTTCTGCACGGCACCGACGGTCACGTCGGCACCCGCGTTGTCGAGGATGATCGCGACGGCGCCGTTGGAGATCGCCGCGTCGATGAGCTCGCTCTGCTTGTTCGGGTCGTCGTCGTGCGAGTCGGCCTGGGCCTCGTAGCCGAGCTCCTCGGCCATGGCCACGGCGGCGGCGGCCTCGGCCTTGAAGAACACGTTGGAGTGGGACGGTGTGATGACCGCGATGAGGCCACCGGCCTCGCCCGCAGCCTCGGCCTCGGGTGCGGCCGCCTCGGTCGTCGCCTCGGTCGTCTCCTCCGGCTCGGCCGTGCCGCCGGAACAGCCGGTCAGTGCCAGTGCCGAGATCGCGGCAACGAGTACCGCGCCCGTGCGGAATGTGCGTCGCATTCGGTCAACCTCCGTTGTTGTGATGAGACCCGCCGCCCGTCAGCGCGCGTCGGGATGTGCTGCCGCCAGCTCACGCTTGACGCTCTGCGCGGCGACGGCGGCCGCTCGAGCGTTCTTCAACCTCTGCTGACCCTGGTCGAGCATGACGGCCAGGACGATGACCAGGCCCTTGATCACGGTCTGCCAGAAGCTGGAGACCCCGACCATGACCAGGCCGTCCGAGAGGAAGCCGATGACGAACGCGCCGATGAGCGCGCCCTTGACCGTGCCGCGTCCGCCCGAGAGCGACGCACCGCCGATGACGACGGCCGCGATCGCATTGAGCTCGAACGTCGTGCCGGTCTGCGGTGCCGCGGACGTGAGCTCCGAGGCGATGATGAGACCCGCCATCGCGGCGCACACGCCCGAGATCATGTAGACGCGCATCTTCACCGAGCGGACCGGCACGCCTGCCAGCTGGGCCGCGCGCTCGTTGCCGCCCGTGGCGTAGAGCCAGCGGCCGAACGGGGTTCGCGTGACCACCACGGCGATGATCACGGCGAACAGGACCATGATCCAGATGGCCGTGGGGATGCCGAGCGGTCGGCCGGTCCCGAGGATCCGGAAGCCGGTGTTGCCGAGGGCCGCCTCCCCCTGCAGCTTCGGGAACGTCGCCCCGTCGGAGATGAGCAGGGCCGCGCCGCGCGCGACGTACATCGTGCCGAGGGTCGCGATGAAGGGTGCCACGTTGAACCGGGTGACCAGCAGCCCGTTGAGCAGCCCGACCACCCCGCCGACGGCGAGCGCGACCAGGATGACCACCCACACCGCCGGGTAGGCGGTCGCGTCGAACAGGGACAGCTCCCAGCCGCGCAGCATGACGCCCGCGACGATCCCGGACAGGCCGACGATCGAGCCGATCGACAGGTCGATCCCGCCGGTGACGATGACCAGCAGCATGCCCAGCGCGAGGATCGCGTTGTAGGCCACGTGCTTGGTCATGGTGATGAGGTTGGTCGGGGTGAGGAAGGCGTCCGACAGCAGCGAGAAGATGATCACCAGCACGATGAGCGCGACGAAGGCGCGCTGGTCGAGCAGGAACTCGCCGATGGTCCGCTGGTTCGCGGCGGGCGCCGCCAGCGTCGTCCGTGATGCCGTGGTCGTGGCCATGTTCAGTCCTCGTCCGTGGTCCGGGCGGCGGACGAGACGTCCGAGGCCGCCATGAGCTGTTCCCTGTCGGTCCGGCGCGGGTCGAGCACGGCCGCGACCTGGCCGCGCGCCATGACGACGATCCGGTCGGACGCGTGCAGCACCTCGCCGACCTCGGAGGTCGCGAAGAGCACCCCGGTCCCGGCCCGGGCCTGCGCCGCCATGAGCGCGAAGATGTCGGCCTTGGCGCCGACGTCGATCCCGCGGGTCGGCTCGTCGAGCACCAGGACACGGGGCTCGGTGAGCAGGGCCTTGCCGATGACGACCTTCTGCTGGTTGCCGCCGGACAACGAGCCGATCGGGGCGTCCTGGCCGGCCCCCTTGACGCGCACCTGGCGCGAGGTCTCGTCGACCGCCGCGCGCTCCTGACCGCGCCGGACGAACAGCCCGTTCGCGAACCGCGTCACGGCGGCCAGCGACATGTTGCGACCCACCGTCAGCGCCTGGACCAGGCCGTCGCGCTGGCGGTCCTCGGGCACCAGGACGAGCCCGGCACTGATCCGCTCCGGGATCGACGCCCGGGTCAGGTCGCGACCGTCGAGCACCACCGAGCCGCCGAGGACCGGGTTGCGGCCGGCGATGGCCTCGAGCATCTCGGTACGCCCTGCACCCATCAGCCCGTACAGCCCGACGACCTCACCGGCGTGGACCGTGAGGCTCACACCGCGCACGGCGAGGCGCTCGGGGCCGTCCGGGTCAGCGACGATGAGGTCGCGGATCTCGAGGATCGGCTCGCCCGGGTCGTGCGCCATCGGCGCGTACAGCGCACTCTCCTCGCGGCCGACCATCTGGGCGACGATCCACGCGAGGTCGACCTGCGCCATCGGGGCCTGCGCCACGACGTCGCCGTCGCGCAGGACGACCGCGCGGTCCGCGATCGCCAGGCACTCGTCGAGGTGGTGCGAGATGTAGATGATCGAGACGCCGCGCGCGGTGAGCTCGCGGATCACCCGGAACAGCACCTCGACCTCGACCGCCGAGAGCGCCGAGGTGGGCTCGTCCATGATGAGCACGCGCGCGTCCTCGCTCAGTGCGCGGGCGATCTCGACGAGCTGCTGCTGGCCCAGCCGCAGGTCGCCCACCAGCATGCCAGGATCGATCGGCTCCTCGAGGTGCGCCAGCAGCTCGGTGGCCGCGCGACGCTGGGCCGCGAAGTCCACGAACGCGCCACGGGTCTGCTCGCGGCCGACGAAGATGTTGTCGGCGATGGACAGGTTGGGGCAGAGGTTGAGCTCCTGGTGGATGATCGCGACCCCGTGCGCGACAGCCTCGGCCGGGGAGCGGAATGCCACCGGCCGCCCGTCCAGCTCGATGGTGCCCGTGGTCGGTGTCTCGACCCCGGCGAGGATCTTCATGAGGGTGGACTTGCCGGCGCCGTTCTCGCCGATGAGCGCCGTGACGTGACCGCGTGGGACGTCGAAGTCGACCCCGCGCAGCGCGTACGTACCGCCGTAGACCTTGGTCACGGCCCGCGCACGCATGACGACGTCCGCGGCCGCACCGGCCGGGGCGCCCACCTCGGGCGCGCTCACGGGGTGACCTCGACCTGCACGGGGACCACCGAGACGTGGTCGATGTCACCGCCGGTGTCCGAGACCCAGGTGAACGCGCCGACCACGGTGATCTCCTGACCGATCATCGACGCCAGGTCCAGCTCGGGGAAGACCGTCTCGACGACCTTCTTGTTGAGCTCGATCGCGACGTTCTGGTACTCGGTCTGGTTGACGAAGTCGCCGAACGACAGGTCGGCACCCGCGTCGCGGACGGCTGTGGACGAGCCGAGCGGCGGGATGGCCACGCCGAGGGTCAGCCCGGCCGGCAGCCCCGCGACGTCCAGGCCGACCTCGCCGAACTCACCCTCCGTGACGATGCCGGTCGCCTCGACGGCGAAGCTGTAGGGCTTGGTCGCGTCCTCACGGCTGCCGAACTCCTCGCCTGCGGCGTCGGGGTCGGCGACGATCGCCGTGAGCAGGTCGGCGGCCGGCTGCGCGGCGTCGACGATGGTCGGGACCACGACCGTGCCGTAGTTGAGCTCGGCGAACTCGACGGCGGTGTCGGCCGCGACGGCCTGGCTCCCGGTGGGGACGAACGTGGTGCTTGCGACGGCGGCGGCCAGCACCGCGACGGTCAGGACACCGCCGATCGCCCGGGGCCGTCGCCACATCGGCACGCGAGTGGGGGCCGTCGTCGTCATCGGTTTCCTCTCCTTCGAGGTAGCAGTCCGGGCCGGGCCCGGGTCCGTCGGTGCGGGTGCGCCGTGATCCGGGCAGCCGCAGTGTGGAGGTGGGTGGGTCTCACCCCGGCGCGCGGTGGGGCGGCACCTGTCCGCGCGATCGAGCGACTGCGCCCGCCCACGCATGGCGCCGGGCGGTCCGGTCGGCGGCCGCGAGCCGCGGCGCCACCGGGGTGCCGGGCACCGGGGCTGCGACCGGCAGGCCGAGGGTGCGCGCGGCCAGCGCCGCGGCGCCCAGCGCCGAGGCCTCGGGGGCGTCGGCGACCAGCACGGCGCGGCCCAGCAGGTCGGCCTGCAGACCCATGAGCACGTCCGAGGCTGTCGCACCGCCGTCGGCGTGCAGCACATCGATCCGCGCGGAGCCGTCCTGCTCGATCGCCTCGACGACGTCCGCGACCTGGTGCGCGACGGCCTCGAGGGCCGCCATGGCCAGGTGGCCGCGCGACGTCCCGCCCGTGACGCCACTGAGCAGCCCGATCGCCGAGCGGTCCCAGTAGGGGGCGCCGAGCCCGGAGAACGCGGGCACGAAGCAGACGCCTCCGGCGTCCGGCAACCCGCGGGCCAGCGCCGTGAGGTAGGCACCGCCCGAGGTGCCCTCGGGCACGCCGAGCGTCCGGGCCATCCAGTCCAGCGCCGAGCCGCTCGCGACGATGTTGCCCTCGCGGGCGTACGTGGGCGCGTCGGTCAGCCAGGCCAGCGTGGTGGCGATGCCCGCGGGGGCGGCGTCGGGAGTGGTGCACGGCGTCATGACGGACGAGCCCGTTCCGTAGGTCGCCTTGCCGGTGCCCGGCGCGGTGCATCCGTGGTGGTAGAGCGCGGCGTGCGAGTCGGCCAGCACGGCGACGACCGGCACTCCCGCCGGCACGGGGCCCTGTGCGCGGGTGGTGCCGAAGCCCGCGTCCGAGCGACGGACCTGGCCCAGCGCCGAGGCCGGGATGCCGAAGAGGTCGAGCAGGGCCTCGTGCCAGTCGAGCGAGCGCAGGTCGAGCAGGAGCGTGCGCGAGGCGTTGCCCGCCTCGACGAGGTGCTCCCCGGTCAGCCGGTGCACGAGCCAGGAGTCGACGGTGCCGAGGCAGACGTCCTGCGGTGCGGCGCCGCCCTCGATCGCGGCGTCGAGCAGCCAGCGCATCTTGGGCGCCGAGAACATCGGGTCGAGGGACAACCCCGTGCGGGCCCTGACCTCGTCGGCTGCGTGCGCGAGCCGTCCGCACGCCTCGGCGGTGCGCGCGTCCTGCCAGCCGAGCACGGGTCCGAGCGGCTCACCCGTGGTGCGGCTCCAGGCCACGACGGACTCGCGCTGGTTGGAGATCGACAGACCCACGGGCCGGGCGTCGGGCACCCGGGCCAGGCAGCTGCCGATGGCCTCGACTGTCGCGTCCCACAGCTGGGTGGCGTCCTGCTCGACCCAGCCCGGGGCCGGGAACGTGATCCCGACCGGGCGCGAGCCGGTGGACAGGACGGTCCCGGAGGCCGGGTCGACGAGCAGGGCCTTGGTGTTGGTGGTGCCCTGGTCGACGGTGAGCAGCAGCCCTGCGGCAGCGTGCTCCGTACCGGGTCCAGCGATCACCGTCGACCGTCCTTGAATATGCATTCTGACTTGAATGAACTGGGCTCACCGTAAGTAGACTGGCGCCGGATGTCAACCACCCCTGCCCGGTCGAAGGAGATCGCTGATGCGGTACGACGTCGTCGTCGTGGGGTCGATCAACGTCGACCTCGTGCTCACGGTCCCGCGCCACCCCCTGCCCGGCGAGACCCTGCTCGGGGGCTCGGGCGCACACTTCGCGGGGGGCAAAGGTGCCAACCAGGCGGTCGCCGCCGCTCGCCTGGGAGCCGTCACCGCCATGGTCGGCGCAGTCGGTGACGACGCGACGGCCGCCACCGCCCTGGCCGAGCTGCGGGCTGCCGACGTCGACCTGGCTGCGGTCGCGGTGCACCCCGGCCCCACCGGCCTGGCGGTCGTCACGCTGGCGGACGACGGCGAGAACACCATCGTGGTGGTGGCCGGCGCCAACGCCTCGGTGACCACCGAGCGGGTCGACGCCGCGGCCGGGACGATCGGCGCCGCGGCGGTGTGCGTGCTCCAGGCCGAGATCCCGCTCGACGCCGTGGCCCGGGCCGCCGAGGTCGCCGCCGCGGCGGGTGTGCGTGTGGTGCTCAACGTCGCGCCGGCCTGCACGCTGCCGCTGGCGACCCTGCGCCTGGCGGACCCGCTCGTCGTCAACGAGCACGAGCTCGCGATCGTCCTGACCGCCGTCGACCACGGCGCCGACCTCGCACCCCTGACGGGCGACCCCGACGCCCTGGGTGACGGCGCCCTGACCAGGGCCGCGCGGCTCCACGCGCTCGGCGTGCCCAGTGTGCTCGTCACGCTCGGTGCGGCGGGCGTCGTCGGCGTCGAGGCCGACGGGAGCTGGTCGGAGCCTGCGCGGACCGTCACCCCGCGGGACACGACCGGCGCGGGTGACGCGTTCGTCGGCGCGCTCGCCACCCACCTCGCGCGGGGTGCCACCCTGCGCGACGCCGCCGTCATCGCGACCCGCGTCGCGGCGTACTCGGTCCAACGCCTGGGTGCCCAGGCGTCCTACCCCTGGAAGGACGACCCTCTGCCATGAAGCGCACCGGGATCATCAACGCCCCGCTGTCCGGCCATCTGGCACGTCTGGGCCACACGGACCTCGTCGTCGTCGCCGACGCCGGGCTGCCGGTGCCGGCGCACGTGCCTGTGGTCGACCTCGCGATCGTCTTCGGCCTGCCCCGGTTCACCGACGTGCTCGACGCGCTGCTCGCCGAGATCGTCGTCGAGCACGCGTGGGTCTCGGCCCCGGCGGACGACTGGCCCGCCGGCGGCTGGGTCGACACGCGCCTGTCCGCCCCGGCGCAGCGGCTGCCGCACGACGAGCTCAAGGCGATGGTCGGCCGCTCCCAGCTGGTGATCCGCACGGGTGAGGACACCGCATACGCCAACGTCGTGCTGCGTTGCGGAGTGCCGTTCGCCGTGTGAACCCGGCGCTCAGCCGTTGAGCGCCGCCACCGCACGGTCCAGGTCGGCGATCTGCTCGTGCGTCAGGAGCATGAGCATCTGGCGCACGGTGGTGTCGCTGCGCCACCGACCCTGCGACGTCCACCCCTGGGCGAACGAGAAGCCGACCTGTGCACAGGCGGCGAGCAGGGCCGCACGGGCGACGTCGTCGTCCATGAAGCGCGCGAGCGTGGTGTCCAGCGACCACGGCTCGTTCGGCGGCACCGGCGGCACCGGCAGCACCGGCAGCGCACAGGTCCACGTGCGCTCCCCCGAGCCCACCTCCGCGAACCCGCCGTCGGGCAGCGCGACCCGCGCCCGCATGTTCGCCGGCACCCGCAGGCGCAGGGTGAACGTCCCGTCATGGACGGTCCAGTGGACCGCGAGCACGCCGTACCCGGTGTCGAGCGACGCGCTGACGTCCGTCAGGCCGCCGCCCGGGACCGGTCGCACGTCGACCACCCGGGCACCCGGCTCGGCCGGGGAGATCCCGCCGATCGACCGGTGCAGCCAGTCCGCCACCGCGCCCAGGGCGTAGTGGTTGAACGACGTCATCTCCCCGGGGTTGATCGTGCCGTCCGGCAGCATCGAGTCCCAGCGCTCCCAGACGGTGGTGGCGCCCATCGTCACCGGGTAGAGCCAGGACGGCAGGCCTTCCTCGAGCAGCAGCCGGTAGGCCACGTCCAGGTGACCGGTCGCCTGGAGCGCGCCGGTGATGAGCGGGGTGCCGACGAAGCCCGTCCTGATCCGGTAGCCGAAGGCGCGGACCAGCTCGGCGAGCCGATCCCCGAGGCGTTGGCGCAGAGCAGGGTCGGCGACGAGGTCGAACCCGATCGCGAGTCCGTAGGCGGTGTGGGCATCGCTGGACATCAGGCCGCCCGGTGTGACGAACCGCGTGACGAAGGCGTCGCGGATCCGCTCGGCGAGCACCTCGTCCTGGGCCGCCTCCCGGTCATGGCCGAGCACACGAGCGGCCCGGGCCAGGGCGACGACCGACCGGTGGTAGTAGGCACTGGCGACGATGTCGCCGTCGGTCTTGGCCGCCCACGGCTCGTCCGGCGCTGCGGACGGGTCCAGCCAGTCGCCGAGCTGCATGCCGCCGGTCCACAGGTCGTCGTCCCCGGCCAGCTCCCGGACCTGCTGCACCCAGGCCCGCATGCTGGGGTAGGCCGCGGCCAGTGCGCCCGCGTCGCCGTACTGGTCGAACAGCGCGTCCGGCACGAGGGCGGCCGCGTCTCCCCAGGCCGCGTTCGCGGTCGCGGACTGCCGCAGCGGGTTGGGCACCACGAGCGGCACGGCGCCGTCGCGGCACTGCTCGGCCGCGAGGTCCCGCAGCCACGAACCGAGGAACGCCGACATGTCGTAGAGGTAGGCAGCCGTCGGGGTGAAGACCTGGATGTCACCGGTCCAGCCCAGTCGCTCGTCCCGCTGCGGGCAGTCCGTCGGCAGGGACACGACGTTGCCGCGCAGGCCCCAGACCACGTTGCGGTGGAGCTGGTCGAGCTTCGGGTGACCCGTGCGCAGGTGCCCGGTGCGGACCAGGTCGGTGTGGATCACCTCGGCGACCACGGCCGCCGGGTCGAGGGTGCCCGGCCAGCCGCTCACCTCGGCGTAGCGGAAGCCGTGGAAGGTGAACCGCGGGTGCCAGTCCAGCGCACCGTCGCCGGCCAGGGTGAGGTGGTCGGTCGCCTTCGCGAACCGCAGCGGACGCACGCCGAGCTCGCCGTGCTCGAGCACCTCGGCGTGCCGGACGGTGATCGTCGTCCCCGCCGGGCCGTCCACCCGCAGACGCAGCCGGCCGACGAGGTTCTGGCCGAAGTCGAGCAGGGTCGCACCCGACGGCGCCGTGAGCACCTCACGCACCGCGACGGTCTCGACGACCCGTACCGGTGGGGCGGCGGCCGGCACGAGCCGCTCGACGCGCAGCAGGTCCGCGGCGACCGGGTCGTCGCCCAGGACGCCGTCGAGCAGCACGGCCGGGCGGGCGTCCGGAAGCGCCGAGCCCGGCGTCAGGAGCGCATCGTCGGCCAGGCGGGCGTCGACGTCCTCGCCCTGGTAGATGCTCGCCGACGTGACCGGCCCGACGGTGGTCGCGGTCCAGCCGGGTCCGGTGGTCACCCAGGTGACCTGGCCGTCGGCGTCGACCAGGCGCAGCTGCGCCGCGAGCGCGACGGGCCCGAGATAGGCACGGGCGAAGCTGCCGTCGAACCCGAAGCGCTCGCCGTACCAGCCCTCGGCCACGGTGGCGCCGAGCACCACCGGTCCGTCACCGGCGGCGACCAGCTGGGCCGTGACGTCGTGCGTGGCGAAGGTCAGCACGTCGCGGTAGGCGGTCCAGCCCGGGGCGAGCTCCTCGTCGCCGACCCGCACCCCGGCGAGGCTCGCCTCGAGGACGCCGTGGGCGGTGACCGAGAGCAGCGCGCTGACCAGACCCGTCGGGGCGGTCAGCTCGGTGCGGAACCGGGCGGTCGCCCGATCCGGCCACCCCTGCGCCGGGTCGACGGTGATGAACGGCGCCCGCCAGTCCGACGACCCGAGCGGGCCGGTGCGCAGCTCGGTCCAGGCGCTCCACCCGCTCGGCGCCTCGGCCGGGTCCCCGGTCGTCACGCCGCCGCCCTGCACCCGCACCCGGATCTCGGCCGTCGCGTACGGGCCGAGCGCGGCGAACGGCCAGCCGACCTTCTGCGCGACCGGACCGGTCACCACGGCGGCGCTCACCGCACCGTCGAGCCGCAGCGCGAGCTCCGCCCGGGTCTGCTCCCAGCCCGCCACCGCGCTGTCGACCGCCCAGGACAGCGTGGGGCTGCCCGTCGCGAGGAAGGCCGGGCGACCACGGTCGCCGGCCCACAGCGCGGTGATGCGGGTGACGGTCATGCAGGCTCCTTCGGGGCGGCGGCGTGCCTCGCCAGCTTGGCGACCATGTCCTCGAGCATGAGACGGAGGTCCAGGTGGGTGTAGACGCGGATCCAGCGCCCGTCCGGCCGCGCGACGTACCGGCCGTCGTCGTCGATCGTCGGCGCCGACAGGGTGACGTACCGGCTGGAGGACGGATCGGGCTCGAACGAGGACTGCAGGGCCGTGAGCAGCACCAGTGGGCTGTCGCCGAGGATGTAGACCTCGCCGAAGTCGAACCCGTGCCCCGCTGCCATCTTGTTGACGGCCTCGAGCGAGGCGACGAGGTGCTCGCCGATCGCGCCGTGCGGACGCACCCGGGTCTCCAGCTCGGCGACGCTCATGATCGCCTGCCGGTAGGCGTCCCGCGGCACCTGCCACAGCGGGATCGGCGAGTCGAAGACGACCTGCGCGGCCGTGACGTCGATCCGCAGGTTGTACTCCGAGACCTCCGGACCGCCGGCCCGCGGCGGCGCCACGGCCAGGCCGGGGTGCTCCGGACCGCCGATCCACACGGCGGTGAGCCGCTCGGCGATGCGGGGCTCGAGCAGGTAGGCGCTGGCCAGCTCGGTCAGCCCGGCGCCGAGCGTGACGTACAGCGGCAGATCGGACTCGCGCATGGCCTCGGCGACGATCGCCTCGGCGGCCGCCGACCGGATCGGGGTGAACCGGTCGGCCAGGGCGGTGTTGGAGCCCTCGAGGGTCGTCACCCGACCGGTCAGGCCGAGCAGGTCGACGACGACGTCCGCCGCGGCCCGGGCCTTGGTCGCGGTGATCGGCGACGGGTCGAACGGGTCCTCGGCGCGCAGGTGCGAGCCGATCACGGCGCGCACGTCCACCGACGGCGAGAGCAGCAGGTGGGCCAGCTGGAACAGCCCGTCCGGGTCCCCGGCGTAGTCGTTGTCGGTGATGACCCGCATCCGGGGAGCCATCAGAGCGCCTCGGTCCAGGCGAGCTCCTCGACGAGCGGAAGGTCGGCACTGGAGGGTCCCACCTCGAGGGTGTAGGTCCCCGGCTCCACGGCCCAGGCATGGGTGTCGACGTCCCAGTGGGCCAGTGCCCTGGTGGGCAGCGCGACCTGGACCGTGACGAACTGCCCCGGCTCGGCCACCGCGGCGGCGAACCCGACGAGCCAGCGCACGGGGCGCTCGACCTCGCTGCCGGGCCGCGACAGGTAGACCTGGACGACCTCGCGGCCGGCGCGGTCGCCGGTGTTGCGCACCGTCACCTCGACCTCGCCGGGCCCGTCGGTCGTCGGGGCCACCGGTACGCCGACGGACTCGAACTCCCACGTGGTGTAGCCCAGGCCGTGCCCGAACGCGTAGCGCGCGGTGCGGGCCGGGTTGCGGTACCCGACGAGCAGGCCCTCGTCGTACCGGACCACGCCGTCGACCGGTGTGCCGGTGGGGAGGTTCGTCTCGTCGAGCGGCCAGGTGGTGGGCAGGCGACCGCCGGGCTCGACCACGCCGAGCAGCACGTCGGCCAGGGCGTTGCCGAACTCCTGGCCGGGGAACCAGGCCAGCACGACCGCCGCGACGTCGTCGGCCCACGGCATGAGGACCGGGGCGCCGGCGTTGACGACCACGACGGTGCGCGGGTTGACCGCGGCGACCCGCGCGACGAGCTCGTCCTGACGTCCGGGCAGGGCGAGCGTGGTGCGGTCGTAGCCCTCGGACTCGACCTCTTCGTTGGTCCCCACCACGACGACTGCCACGTCCGCGGCAGCGGCTCGGGCGACCGCGACGGCGATGGCCTCGTCGTCGCTCGCGTGCGGGGGCTCGATGTTGAGCTGCAGCATCGTGCCGAGCTCCAGCCCGTCCGGCGACACGGTCCCTCCGGTGAGCTCGTGCCGCAGCACGACGTCGAGCGACTGGCCCTGGACCAGCGTCACCCGGTGCACGCCCTGTGGCGGCGCCATCATGCCCTCGACGATGTCCGCGCCCGGCGGGAGCACCAGCGCGGTGTCCAGGACCTGGGTGCCGTCGACCGCCAGGCTGAACCGGCCCAGGCCGGACCCGCCGACCTCCCACGTCCCCGCCTCGGTCGCCGTCAGCCGGGCGGCGACCTCGACCGCGGCAGCGCCGGCCGCCGCCGCCGGGAACCCCGCCAGCCAGTTGAAGGTGCCACCCGAGCGCGGCTCGGTGAGCAGCACGGTCCCGTCGGCAGTCACGTAGCGGACCTCGACACCGGGGCTGCCGTCCGGGCGTCTGGTGAAGACGTCGCGCGCCGGGGACGTCCTCAGGTGCGCCCGCACACCCTGGGCGAAGGACACCTCGACACCCTCGCCGAGCGCAGCCCGGACCCCGTCCAGCGGGGAGATCGTGTACGGCGGGTAGACCGTCGCGCTGCCACCACCCAGGGTGCGGCCGACCTCGGCGTTCGGGCCGAGCACGGCGACCCTGGTCAGGGCGTCGGCCGCGAGCGGCAGCACGCCCTCGTTGCGGACCAGGACGAACCCGGCCGCCGCGTCCGCGCGCAGCTGGGCCGCGACGTCGGCGTCGGTGTAGGACGGTGCCTGAGCGACCGCCGCGATGCCGTCGAGCGCGCCGACCCGGGCGGCCAGCCGCAGGATCCTGCGCACGTGGTCGTCGATCCGCGCCTCGTCGACCTCACCGGCGCGCACGGCGTCGACCAGGGCGGGGCCCCAGTGGCCGGCCGGCCCCGGCATGGTCAGGTCCAGGCCGCCCGCGGCGGTGGCCACGGTGGAGCGGGTGGCGAACCAGTCCGACATCGTCAGCCCGTCGAACCCCCACTCGTCCTGCAGGATGTCGCGCAGCAGCGGGGACTCGGTCGCGGTGGTGCCGTTGACCTGGTTGTACGCGGCCATCACGGCCCAGACGCCCGCCTCGCGGACGATCGCCTCGAACGGCACGAGGTACAGCTCACGCAGGGTGCGCTCGTCGACCTGCACGTCGACACTCATCCGGTCGGTCTCGGTGTCGTTGGCGACGAAGTGCTTGACGGTCGCACCGACACCGCCGGCCTGGACGCCGCGCACGTAGGCCACCCCGATCCGCGCGGTGAGCAGCGGGTCCTCGCTGAAGCACTCGAAGTGCCGGCCACCGTAGGGCGTGCGGTGCAGGTTGACCGTCGGCGCCAGCTGCACGTCGACACCCTTGCGTCGGGCCTCGGCGGCCAGCAGCAGGCCCAGCGCCTCGACCCGGTCCGGGTCCCACGTCGCGGCGAGCGCGGTGGGTGAGGGCACGTTGGCCGAGGTGTCGCGCTCGTCCCAGAGCTCCCCGCGGATGCCGGCGGGGCCGTCCGAGACGACCAGCCGCCGCAGCCCCGCGGCGGGTTCCGGGTAGACCGACCAGAAGTCCGCGCCCGTCATGAGCCGCACCTTCTGCTCCAGGGAGAGCGCCCCGAGGCGGCGGGCGAGGTCGCCCTCGTCGACGGCGGGGACGGGGGTGGCGATCTGCTGGGTCATGGGGTTCTCCGATGAGCTCGTGCGGTGGTGCGGTCGGGTCAGGTCCGGGTCAGAGCCGGGTCGGGTCGGGGCGTCACTCGCGCAGCACCCGCACATCCCAGGGACCGAGCCGGAGGACGGTCCCCGCGGCGAGTCGTTCGCCGGTCAGGACGTCGACGACGTCGGTGGGCAGGCGGTAGGTCTGCGTCCCCCAGTCCCAGTGGTGGACGACGTGCAGGCGCCGGCCGGGGGCGTCCGCACGGTGCACGGTCACGCTCGCCGGGCGCGCGTCCCGCCACGGGTCCACCGGCAGCGAGGTGCGGGCCAACCAGCCGGCGAGGCCGGCGGCGAGTGCACGGTCGGGCACGGTGCCCACGGTGGTCACCCGTCCGGCGCCGTGGACCTTGGTGGTGACGGCGGCGAACTGGCGCAGGTGCGGGTGGTCGTAGCCGGCGAGCACCTGGGCGTCGTCGGGCAGCAGCCCGTCCGCCCAGGCGTGCGCCGAGCCGGTCCACCCCTCGCCCGTCACCGGGACGTCGACCGGCAGGTTGGTGTACTCGAGGTAGTGCACGCCGGCGGGACCGCGCAGCACGCCGGGCGCCACGACGGGCCGGATGACGTTCTCCTCGGTGGCGTACCCCGTGCGCGGCGTGAGCACCAGATGACCGCCCGCGGCGGCGTACCGCACGAGCAGGTCGAGCGTCTCGTCGGAGGCGATGTACAGCGCGGGCACCACGAGCACCGGCCAGCGCCGGACGATGGCCTCGGGGTCGGCAGGCAGCTGGCGGGGCGCGACGACGTCGACGGCCAGCCCGGCGTCGAACAGCCCCCGGTAGTACGCCGCGAGGATCTGCTCGTAGGAGGTCGGGTCGCCGAACCATGTGTGCGGGGTCACGGCGAGCGGGCCCTGGAACTCCAGCGCCCACCGGCTCTCCGGGCTGACGAGCAGTGCCACGTCGCTGTGCGCACGCAGGTCGGCCAGGTCATCGGTCGCGGCGGTGAGCTCGCGGGCGAGACGGGACAGCTCGGCGTACGTGCGACCGGGCTCCAGGCTGTGGCCGAGGATCCCCGTCCAGAACGACTCGGCGCCGTAGTGCTGCGTGGCCCAGTGCCAGTACTCGAGCATCCGGGCCCCGCGCGCGACCATGAGCCAGCCTGCCTGGCGCCACTGGCCGTCGTAGCAGGGCAGGTTGTCCCCCGCTCCGCCGATCGACGTCGCGTTGGTCTCGGTGACGAGGAAGGGCTCGTCACGGATCCCGCGGGCGGTGTCGGCCTGCAGCGCCGGGAACGCGGGCCCCGCCCACGGCACGAAGTCCGGGGCGATCCCGCCGACCAGCCCGTCCGGTCCGGGGTGGGTCAGGGAGTCCTGGGTCGCGTAGTAGATGTTGACAGCGGCCACGTCGAGCGGGGCCGTGATCGTCGTGACGTCCTGCGCCTTGTGGTGCGGGGCGATGCACGTCATGACGTACTGGTCCGGCCGGGCGTACTCGCGGACCACGGCGGCCTGCCAGGCGATCAGGTCGTCGGCCAGGGTCGCCTGGTAGCGCCGCCAGGCGAGGTCGTACGCCGGGGTGGTGTTGAGGTCCGGCGTCCACAGCTCGGACCAGTCGGCGATCCGGTGCGACCAGTACGTCAGGCCCCAGCGGTTGTTGAGCTCCTCGACCGTGCCGTAGCGGGCCTTGAGCGTCTCGACGAACCCTGCGAAGACGTCCGGGTTGAAGAGGATCTTGTTGCCCGGCTCGTTGTCGACCTGCCAGCCGACGACCGCGGGGTGGTCGGCGTAGCGGCCGACGACGGCGCGGACGACGCGCTCGGCGAGGCGGCGGAACGTCGGGTGGGCGTAGTTGACGTCCTGGCGCGCTCCGTACGGCATGGGCGCGCCCGTCGCGAGGTGCGCCGTCGTCTCCGGGTAGGTGTGGCGCAGCCACGGCGGGGCGGCGTACGTCGGAGTCCCGATGATGACGTCGATCCCCCGGGCGTACGCGCCGTCGAGCACCGGCTGGAGCCAGTCGAGCTCGAACTCGCCGTCGCGTGGCTCCCAGGTGGACCACACCGACTCGCCGACCCGGATGACGGAGAAACCACCGGCGACCATGAGGTCCAGGTCGGCGTCCAGCCGCTCGTAGGGCTGGTACTCGGCGTAGTAGGCGGCGCCGACGCGGATCCGGTCGGGCAGCCGGGGCCCCTCGGGGCCGCGCATTCTGGGCTCAGACATCGTGTCCCTCGTAGACGTAGGTGTCGAAGGCCACGGTGCCCGTGGCCGCATACATGCCGGTCACTCGACCGGTGAACGACGATGTCACGTCGGACGTCAGGTAGCGGCCGTCGACGACGGCGACCTCCACGGCGTCCGCCCCGCTGCCGTGGCCGAGCCGGACGAGGTCGCAGGTCGCCAGGTCGGGCATGTCGACCTCCGCTGCGGGCACGACGGGTGTCGTGGCGATCCACAGCTCGACCGGACCGTCCGGGACAGGGACCTCCCAGGTCTGCTCGATCTGGTCCAGGCGCACACGGGCGCGCAGCGTGCCGCTCGACACCTCGATGTCGTAGTGGTGGCGCTCGTCGTACCGCACGGACAGCCCGCCGGTGCCGGACCTGGCGTCCACCCGCACCGTGCAGCGGCTGGTCAGGTGCTCCTGGCGGCGACCGAGGAAGTGCGGCCGCGCCGCGTCCATCGCGACCGGGGGCGCGTCGTCCGGCGCGGTGATCACCAGTCGGCCGTCGGCCCGGGTGAGCCAGGACCGCTCGGCGTCGCGGATGGTCAGCCACTCCAGGCCGAGCGGCTGGTCGAAGGTCGTGCGGACCTCGACCGGCGGCAGGTCCGGTGTCAGGGTGAGCCGTTCGACGACCGGCCAGCCGCCCACCCACTGCACGCGGGTGGCGAACGTCTCGCGGCCCAGCGGGGCGAACATCTGGCTCATCCCGCCCGGGCGGGTGCCGAGCAGCAGCATCCGCCAGCCGTCGTCCGTGCGCACGAGATCCCCGTGGCCCGCGTTCTGCACCGGGTGGCTCGTCGAGCGGTGCGAGTACACCGGGTTGACCGGGGCGCCCTCGAAGGGACCCTCGGGCGACGGCCCACGGGCGATCGAGACCCCGTGCCCGCGCTCCGTGCCACCCTCGGCGATCATGAGGTACCAGGTGCCGTCGATCTCGTACAGGTGCGGCGCCTCGGGGAACTTCAGGCCGGTACCGGACCACAGCGAGCGCGGCTCCTCGAGCGCCTGTCCGGTCGCCGGATCCATCCGCACCTGCTGGATGCCCAGGTGCGTGCCGAAGTCGGGGCCGGTGAGCAGGAGGCCGGAGTAGGTGACGTAGCAGGTCCCGTCCGCGTCCCAGGCGATGTCGTGGTCGATGCCGTCGGCCCCGACCATGACGACGCCGTCACTCCACCGGCCTGCCGGGTCGGTCGCGGTGAAGATCAGCCCGCCGCGACCCATCGCGTCGGCCACCGTGAGGTGGAACAGCCCGTCGTGGAACCGGATGGTCGGCGCCCAGGCGCCGCCGCCCGTCGGGACGTCCTCGATCGCCAGCTGCCCCGGGCGGGTGACCACGTGCCCGATCGGCGTCCAGTGCTCCGCGTCCGTGCTGTGGAACAGCGGGATGCCCGGGAAGTACTCGAAGCTCGAGCAGGCGAGGTAGTAGTCGTCGCCCACGCGGACCACGCTCGGGTCGGGGTGGAAGCCGGGGACGGCGGGGTTGAGCATGGTCGAGCCTTCCTGGGTCGGTCGTGCGTCGCGCGTCGTGGTCGTGGTCAGGCGGTCCGCGGCAGGGACTCGGTCCCCCCCATGCCGGCTCCCGCCTGCTCGTCCTGAGCAGCGAGCTGAGCCGCCAGGCGCAGCCGGTCGGAGCGGCGCTTCTCCTGGCGGACCGGGTCGGGTACCGGTGCTGCGAGCAGCAGTCGCTGGCTGTAGGGGTGCTCGGGGGCAGAGGTCACCGTGGCGGCGTCACCCGTCTCGACGATCTCGCCGCGGTACATCACGGCGACCCGGTGGCTGATGTGGCGCACCACGGACAGGTCGTGCGTGATGAACAGGTAGGCGACGCCCGTCCGCTCCTGGATCTCGATGAACAGGTCGAGGACCCGGGACTGGTTGGACAGGTCCAGCGCACTGACCGGCTCGTCGCACACGATGAGCTTGGGCCCGCGGCTCAGGGCCCGCGCGATGGCGATCCGCTGACGCTGGCCACCGGAGAACTCCCGGGGCAGGCGCTCGCCGGCGTCTGCCGGCAGGTGGACGCTGTCGAGCAGATCACGCACCCGCCTGGTGGCCGCCGTGCGACTGGTCCCGGCGACGAGCAGCGGCTCGGTGAGGATGTCGTTGACCGTCATCGCGGGGTTGAGCGAGGTGTAGGGGTCCTGGAAGACGACCTGGATGTCCTCGCTCAGGGCTCGACGCTCGCGCGCGCCGATCCCGTTGATCGCGCGCCCGGCGTAGCGGATCTCGCCCCCGGTGACCGGTGCCAGACCGAGCACGGCCCGACCGAGGGTCGTCTTGCCGGAGCCGGACTCGCCGACCAGGCCGACCGTCTCGCCGGCCCTGATCGACAGGGACACGCCCTTGAGCGCCATGAACGGGGCCTTGCGCCAGCCCTTCATGGGGTACTCGACGACGACGTCCTGGGCGACGAGCAGCGGCTCGTCCGCCTGGGTGGCGTTCATGCGCCCTCCCCTCCGGTTGATGGTGCGCTCGAAGCGGCTGCGGGCTGCGGGCGCGGGACGGAGTCCTCGAGCGTGGAGTCGAGCAGCATCCGGGTGTAGGGGTGCTGCGGGTTGGCGAACAGCTCCTCGGCGGGGGCCGTCTCGACGATCCTGCCGGTCTGCATCACCGCGACGCGGTCGCAGATGTCGGCCACCACGCCGAAGTTGTGCGTCACGAGGATCATGCCCATCTGACGCTCCTCCTGGAGCGAGCGCATGAGGTCGAGCACCTCAGCCTGGACGGTCACGTCCAGTGCGGTGGTGGGCTCGTCTGCGATGAGCAGCTCCGGGTCGCAGGAGACCGCGCCCGCGATGAGGACACGCTGGGCCATGCCGCCGGAGATCTCGTGCGGGTACGCCTTGAAGGTGCGCTCCGGGTCGTTGATGCCCACCCGAGCCAGCAGGGCGATGGCCTTGGCCTTGGCCTCCTTCTTCGACAGGCCCAGGTGTTGACGGATCGGCTCGGTGAGCTGCGAACCGATCTTGAAGGACGGGTCGAGGTTGGACATCGGCTCCTGCGGGATGTAGGCGATCCGGCGCCCCCGGATGACGTTCATCGCCGATCGGCTCATCCCGGCGAGCTCTTCGCCACCGAAGGTGATGGTGTCTGCCGAGACCTTGGCCTCGGGGGGGAGCAGGCCCAGGATCGAGAACGCGGTCTGGGTCTTGCCGGAGCCGGACTCACCGACCAGGCCGAGGACCTCGGCCTTGCGGACGACCAGCGAGATGCCGTCCACGACCACGGACTCGCCGTCGATCTTCGGGTAGGTGACCCGCAGGTTGTCCACCTCGAGCAGGACGTCGGGGTCGACGGCGGTGTGGTGGACCCCGGAGTGGGCCACCTCGATCGTCGTGCCGGCGATCCGGTTCGCGGCAGCGACCCTGGCGGCGGCCTTGGCTGCCTTGCGAGTGGCCCGAGACTGCTTGACGGCCTGCGCGCCGAGCACATCGCGCAGAGCGTTGCCGAGCAGCGCGAACGCCGCGACCGTGATGACGATCGCCAGCCCCGGCCAGATCAGCAGGCGGGGGGCGAGGTAGATGTTGGCGAACGCGTCCGAGAGCATCGCGCCCCAGGACGCCTCACCCGAGGAGCCAATCCCGAGGAACTGCAGGCCGGCCTGGATGATGATGGCGATGCCGAGCATCTGGGCGGACTGGATGACCGTCGGGGCCGCGACGACCGGCAGGATGTGCCGACGCATGATCCGCCCCGAGCCCAGGCCCGAGACCCGGGCGGCGTCGACGTAGAGCTCCTCGCGCACCGCGATGACCGAGCCGCGCACCAGGCGGAACACACCCGGGGCCATCAGCACACCGAAGACGAGCATTGCGGCGTTGGTGCTCTGACCGATCGCCTGGGACACGACGATGAGGATGACGATCGCTGGCATCGCCATCGTGAGGTTCGCGATCCACGAGGAGACCCCGTCGAACCAGCCCTTGAAGTAGCCGGCGATCAGACCGGACGGCACGCCGATCGCCAGGGCGACGACCAGGGCGATGGCGGCACCCGTCAGGCTGACCTGCCCGCCGTAGAGCAGGCGGGCCCAGATGTCGCGCCCGACACCATCGAACCCCAACGGGTGTCCTGGCTCAGGCGTCCCGAGCGTGTTGGCCAGGGCCGGTGCGTTCGGGTCCGCGTCGGCCAGCAGCGGTGCCGCGAAGCTCGCCACGGTGATGACCAGCAGCACGCCGATCGAGAGCGCGGCGGTCGGGTCGGTGATCAGGCGCTTGAACCTGCCGGCCCGCTTCGGCAGCGGCGCAGGCACCCTGGCGCCCAGCGGGTCCATCGAGGCGAGGTCTGGGATCGTCATGCCACACGCACCTTGGGGTTGAGCACGCCGTATGCGACATCCATGAGCAGGTTGACGAGCACGATGATGATCACCAGGACCACGGTGATGCCGAGCACGACCGGCTGGTCGCCGCCCGAGGACGCGGAGAAGATCTCCGTGCCGATCCCGTAGAGACCGAAGACCTTCTCCACGACGATCGCACCACCGACCAGGCCGATGAACTGCAGGCCCAGCACGGTCAGGGCCGGCGGAACGGCGTTTCGCAGCGCGTGGCGGAACAGCAGGCTCCGTTCCGACAGGCCGCGGCTGCGCAGCGTCCGCACGTAGTCCGTGCCGAGCACGTCGAGCATCGAACCACGGACCTGCTGGGCGGTGGCGGCCATCGCACCGATGGCCAGCGCGACGGCCGGCAGCGTGACCGACATGATCCAGCCGCTGAACGACTCGCTCATCGGCACGAACCCGACGGCGGGGAAGATCCGCCAGTTCACGGCGAACGTCACGGAGAGCACCAGCGCGAGCAGGAAGGACGGGACGGCGAAGCCAAGGATCGCGAGGGACTGCACGGCCCGGTCGACCCACCCACCCTTGACGGCAGCGGCCACACCGATCAGCACCGCCAGCACCGCGGCGGCGAGCAGGCCGACCAGCAGGATGGAGAGCGTCACCGGCAGCTTGGCCGAGATGATCGTGGTGACCGGCTGACCGGAGTACCAGGAGCTGCCCAGGTCACCGTTCAGCAGCGCGGTCAGCCAGTCGACGTAGCGGCTGAAGAGGGGCTGGTCCAGGCCCAACTCGGCGGCCTTGGCGGCGACCTGCTCCGCAGAAGCGGTCTGCCCGGCGATGGAGCGGGCGACGGCGTCGTCCGACAGGCTCATGAGCGCGAAGATGGCCGATGCGGCGACCAGAACGAGGACGATCCCGGAAAGGGTTCGGCGGAGGAAGAACATCAGCATGGCTGCCCCTGACGACGGCGGCGGGTGGCGTGCACGGCGGTTGCAGCGACGGTGCTGCTGCTCGGTGGTGCTGGTTGCGGGTGGCGTTGGTGATGCCGCCGGTGAGCGGCCGGGGGGTGCGTGGGTGGACCGGCTCACCGGCCCACCCACGCACCCGTTGATTCAGCTGGCCGGGCTGTAGTTGTACAGAGCCGGGACCGAGCTGAAGTTCTGCGGCACGACCTCAACCCGCGTGGACGTGGCGTAGGTAGCCTGCGCCTCGGTCCACGGCGCGTTCCAGGCCTGCTCGGCGATGTAGGTGTTGAGCTCCAGGAACAGCGCGTCCTGCTCCTCACCGGTGGCCATCTGCGCCTCGTTGATCAGGTCGGTGACGATCGGGTCCTCGTACTTGAACGGGTTCCACAGAGCGTCCGGCGTGAGCTGGATCTGGATGGTGTCCCACGGGCGGAACGAGTCGAGCTGGAAGAAGCCCGTGGCCCACTTGCCTGCGAGCATGTCGTTGATGACCGTGTCCAGCGGTGCGGCATCGAGGGTCACGGTGATGCCGACGGCACCCAGCTGCTCGACGATCGCGGCCTGCGCACCGGCGTTGAAGGCAGACAGGTCGGGCATGACGAGCTCGAAGCCATCGGCGTAGCCGGCCTCGGCGAGCAGCTCCATGGCCTTCTCCGGGTCATACGGGTACTGGTCGTTGAGCGCCTCGTCGTACGCCACAGTCTGGGCGTTGAACATCTGGGCATGCGGCGAGCCCAGGCCCAGGAGCGCCGTGTCGATGATCGCCTGGCGGTCGAACGCGTAGTTGATCGCCTGGCGTACCCGGACGTCGGCCAGCGCAGGCTGAATCGTGCCGGCGCGGTCCCAGATGTAGAAGCCCATGATGGAGCCGGCCGAGTACTGCACGGTGTTGAGACCGGCGCTCTCGACCGTCGCGATGTTCTTCGAGTCGGTGATCAGCGCGCCGTCCACCTGACCGCTCTGCAGGGCGTTGAGGATGGCGGTGGAGTCCGTCAGCGGCGTCAGGACGACCATGTCGAACGGGAAGGCCTCGGTGTTCCAGTAGTCCTCGTTGCGGATGAACGTGTACTTGGCGTCGACTGTCGTGTTCGCCTCGTCCAGGACGTAGGGGCCACTCCCGCACGGGGTGGTCTGCAGCTCGGGGGTGCCGAGGGCGTCCGGGCAGGCCATCATGCCGGCCGTGTTGCCGAGGTTGGAGACCAGTGACGGGTCCGGGGCGCTCAGGTGGATCGCCGCGGTGAACTCGTCCACGACGTCGACGCTCTCGACGGACTTCAGCTGGTTGGCAGCCTCGTTGGTGCCGGTCTTGGTGTGCATGAGGTTGGCGGCGACGGCCTCGGCGTTGAAAGGCGTGCCGTCGGTGAAGACGACGTCTTCGCGCAGGGTGACGGTGAGCGTGGTCAGCGCCTCGTCGTACTCCCACTCGGTGGCCAGGTTGGGGCCGGTCTCGGCCTCGGGCGAGAGGCGGAACAGCTGGTCGTAGACCGGCTGGTAGTAGGTAACGTTGTTGCCGAGGCCCGCGTCCTTGAGGTCCCATGGCTGGGCGACCACGACGGGGGCCAGGGTCAGGGTGCCGCCGGTCGCGGTGCCGTCGGGCCCCTCGGTGGCGTCGTCGGTGCTCGAGCCGCCACCACAGGCGGTGAGGCCGAGCATGAGGGCGACAGATCCGGCTGCCAGCAAACGTCTGCGCATGACTCTCCCTTGAGTGCATCGGGTCGGGCGGGGCAATCCGCCACTGATACGTCTAGGTGATACGTTTAGGTACGCTAGATGAGCGGACCCGTGATCGCAAGAGTCGTGATGGAATCGTTATGCGCCCGTCATTCGAGGTGGGTCGAGCCGTCACGCGAGACCGCCCACGGCACGTCCCAGTCCGACGACACAGGGGTCGAGCACCCGCAGGTCGGGGTGTCGTCTCGCGGGGTCAGGCCGACTCGCGGATCACCAGACGCACGTTGTCGACGGTGAGCGGGTGCGGCGCGGGCCCGCCCTGCACGAGGTGGACTACCTCAGCCGCGAGATAGGCGGCGACGGCGTCGATGTTCTGGTCGATCGTGGTCAGGGGTGGGCTCGCGAGACTCGCGAGCGGGATGTTGTCCACCCCGATGACGGCCAGGTCGCCGGGGGCGCTGAGGCCTGCGCGGTGGAGGCCGGCGAGCACCGCAAAGGCCGTCTCGTCGTTGTAGGCGCAGACCCCGGTGACGGGCTCCGCGCGGTCGAGCCAGGCCCGGACCGCGACCTCGGCCTCGGCCGCGTCGAGGTGGACCGGCAGCACGACGGGGTCGTCCAGCCCAAGGTCGAGGCACGCCGAACGCACGCCGTCAAGGCGCAGCCGGTAGAAGTCGCTGACGCGGGCGTCGTCGGGCGCGGCGTAGCCGATCCGGCGGTGGCCGGTCGCTGCGAGGTGCTCCACCTGGAGCCGCCCGATGAGGGTCTGGGGCACGTCGGCGCCGACATGCCCGGCGGACGTCGAGAGCATGGTGCTGAGGACGTGGATCCCGGCGGCGCGCATGTCCTGCTCGTCGTGATCGGCGAGTCCGCCGACGACGACGACCGCGACGGGCCGGATCTCGCGCCACAGCGCCGCGACGGAGGAGCCCGCGCGCATCCGGCGGGTCACAGTGGTCAGGCCGGCGGGTTCGAGGTCGTCGGTGAGCTGCTCGATGACGTGGGCCACGACGGGGCCGAAGGGGACGTCCGGCAGCAGCAGGAGCACAACGTCGCTGGTCCCTCGGCGCAGCGCACGCGCGGCGGCCGACGGGGTGTAGCCGAGGTCTGCGACCGCGGCGAGCACGCGCGCGCGGGTGTCGGCAGAGATCGTCTGCGTCGGGGTGTTGTTGATGACGTAGCTCACCGTCGCCTGCGAGACCCCGGCGGCGCGCGCGACGTCCTTCGCGGTGACGGCCTTCGCCATGACTCCCCCTCGGGCTCGCTGAAACGTCACAGTAGCGGTTGGATCGCTAGGATGCCACCCCTCACGGACGAGGGAGTGGAACCGATCCCACGACGTCATCGTGCCCGTCGGCTGAGCGTCCCCAGCGAGCCAACTGAGGTGTCGCAGGACCGTGTTGTCGCCGGCTGTGCCCAGCTCGTCGAGGAGGACGGCATCGACGCCGGCGTCAGTGCACGGACGTTGCGTCCGTCGGGCCGTCGCCGCGGGCCAGCACGTGCTGTGCGTGAGTCGATCACCACGCCTGCGCCGGCGAGGCATGCCGCTGCTGGCCGACATGGACCCGCCCACCGGCGTGGTCATCCGGGCCAGCAAGGCCACCGCGGTGCGCTACGAACGCGACCGGCCCGGCGAGCTGGTCCACATGGACGCCAAGAAGGTCGGACGCATCCCCGACCGCGGCGGCTGGCGCGCCCTTGGCCGCGACGTCGCCGCCGATCTGGGCGCCAAGCAGATCTTCATCAAGCCGCACCGCCCCTGGCAGAACGGCAAGGTCGAGAGACTCAACCGCACCCTGCAGACCGAATGGGCCTACCGCCAGGTCTTCACCAGCAACGCCGAACGCGCCGCCACCCTTGCCCCCAGGCTCGAGCACTACAACACTCGACGTCGCCGCAGCACCCTCGGAGTACTACCACCCACCAGCCGCCTGTCAACAACCTGACGGCCGAGTACACCTAGCCGGGCGAGCCATTCCTCGAGGTAGCGGGAGTAGGTGGCGAGCAGGTCCATGGACGGGTCCAGAAGCCACTGGAGCTGGAGCCCGTCCATGGTCGCGGTGAGCTCGCGAACCTGATGGAGGGCCGACGCCTCGTCCAGGGGGGCGAGGTCGCCGGCAGCGCACGCCTCAAGGACGTGGCCGACGAGGGCCGAGCGGACACGTGCATAGCGCTCGACGATCGGGGCGTGCGCTGGCGCGTCGGGGTCGAGCGCCTCGGCGCCGAGGCGGACGTGGAGCTCGAGCAGGCCGGGGTGGGTGACGTGGTGGGCCATGAGGACCTCGGTGCGCCGCAGCAGCGCCACGCCGCGCTCACCACTGCCGCCGATCAGCTCCTCCTGACGGCGGTCCCACTCGTCGAAGACCGCCAGGAGCAGGTTCTCCTTCGAGCCGAAGAGCCGGACGATGGCGCCTGGGGTGATACCGGCGCCATCTGCGACGGCCTGCAGGGTGCCACCCCGGTATCCGCGGCGGCCGAACACCTCGATGGCCGTGTCGACCACGCGCACACGGGTCTCGATGCCCCTGCGGTAGGGGCCGCGGCGTGGTGCGGTCGCCTCGGACACAGGTTCGAGCGTACCGGCCGGCCACGGCTCTTGTGCGGAAGCTCAACGGTCATTTACGATTGACTCACAGGTGTGGCGACGAGCGGAGACCAAGACGGTGGCGGGGCCAGCCGGTGGACCTCGCCAGTAGTCGTGCACCGGCAGCGCTGCTGCCCGAGGGATGGAGGGTCGAGGCGTGAACGACAAGGACGCAGCCGCGCGGGAGGTGCGCGACGGGATCGAGGAGATCGAGCGACAGGAGGCCGAGCTCGTGCTCGGGTCGTTCACCCTCGCCACCGCCTGGGAGATCGGCAGCAGCATCGTGCACCAGGCGCAGGCCCGCGGCCTTGGTGCGGTCGTCGACATCCGCCGCCCGTCCCAGGTGCTGTTCCACGCCGCGCTGCCCGGGGCTACAGCGGACAACGACCGCTGGGTCGAGCGCAAGACGGCGACCGTGTTCCGCTTCGAGGTCAGCACGCTGCTCCTGCAGCGGCGGTTCGCCGAGGCCGGCATCTCGCCGTCGGACCACGGCTGGCTCGACCCCGCGGTGCACACCCTGGCGGGTGGGGCGTTCCCCGTGGTCGTCGCCGGTGCCGGGCTCGTGGCGGTCGCAACCGTGTCCGGCCTGACCGACCTGGAGGACCACATGCTGGTCGTCGAGGCCCTGCGGGCGCACCTGGCCGGGCAGGTGCGCAGGTGACCGCGCCGGCAGGGGCGGCTGCGGAGCCCGTGCGGTGGGTACGGACGCTGGCCGCGGGGCAGCGCGCCCAGTTGTTCGTCCTGGACGTCGAGACGGGTGAGTCCGTCCTGGTCCTCGATTCGGCCGAGTGGCTGTTCGAGTCGCCGAACTGGCACCCGTCCGGGCGCTGGATCGTGCTCAATGCCGACGGACGGCTGTTCCGGGTCGACCTCGAGGATCCGGCTGGGCTCGAGCCGATCGCGCTCGACGGTGTCCCTACGGACGTCAACAACGACCACATCCTGTCGCCCGACGGGTCGCTGCACGTCGTCTCGGTCAACGACGGGCATCTCTACACCGCGCCCTGGCGGGGTGGGCCGGTCCGACGGGTCACGTCGGACAAGGACCCTGCGCGCGCCTTTCGTCACTTCCTGCACGGAATCTCGCCGGACGGCCGCGTCCTCGCGTTTGTCGGCACAGAGGTGCTGGGCGACGACGAATTCGGAATCCGCAGGCTGTGGACCCTCGACGTGTCGACGGGTCGTGAGGCGCTGATCGGCAACGGCTTCTCGGTGGCCGACGGCCCCGAGTTCTCGCCCGACGGCGCCTGGCTGTGGTTCAACTCCGAGATCGCCTCGACGGCGCCTGGCCACGCACAGGTGTTCCGGCACAGGCTCGCCGACGACACGACGGAACAGCTGACGGACGACGAACGGGTCAACTGGTTCCCGCACGTGTCCCCCGACGGGCGCCTGCTGAGCTACCTGAGCTACCCGCCGGCCACGCTCGGCCATCCGGCCGACCTGCCCGTCGAGCTCGTGCTCGTTGACCTCGCCACCCGCGGCACTCGCGGCCGCATCGCGCTGCAGGGGGGCCAGGGCACCATCAACGTCAACAGCTGGGCGCCCGACTCGCGGCGACTCGCCTACGTGGCCTACCCGTCTGCCTGAGGACTTCCCTACGAAGAGAATGAGGTATCACATGCCGGTACGGATCGGTGTGATGAGTGCGGCTCGCATCGTCGAGATGGCCTTGCTGGAGCCGGCGGCGGTCGTTGAGGGGATCGAGGTCGTCGCCGTTGCCGCCCGTGACCCGCAGCGTGCCGCTGAGTACGCGGCGCAGCACGGGATCGGCCGCGTGGTCGCCAGCTATGCCGAGCTCGTCGAGGACGACGGCGTCGACGCCGTCTACATCGCAACGCCCGCGTCCCTGCACGGGCCCTGGGTCCGCAGGGCCGTCGCCGCGGGCAAGCATGTGCTGTGCGAGAAGCCCTTCACAGCGAACGCCGAGGAGGCCGCCGACATCGCCGCCGCCGTTGCCGGGAGCCCGGTCGTGGTGATGGAGGCGTTCCACTCGGCACACCACCCGCTGTGGGGCGAGGTGGCGCACGTGCTCGCCTCGGGCAGGATCGGGACCGTCCAGACGGCATCCGCGTCACTGCGCAACCCCAATCCCGACCGAACCGACATCCGGTGGCAGGCCGGTCTTGGCGGCGGAGTGCTCATGGACATGGGCGTCTACCCTCTGCGCCTGCTCACCTACCTGTTCGGCGATCCGACGGTCCTCACCGCCAGCGCCGGCCAGGTGGACGGCGTCGATGGCTCGATGACGGCCACCTTGGAGTTCGCCGGACCGGTGACGGGCATGCTGGAGACGTCGATGTTCGAGGACGCCGTCCTCGGTGCGGAGCTCTGCGTCTTCGGCTCGTCTGGTGAGGTGCGGGTGCACATGCCGTACCACCCTCAGTTCGGTGCGACTGTCACGGTCACGGACACCGACGGCACGACCACCACCAGCGCAGACCCCACGTCTACCTACCGGTATCAGCTCGAGGCCTTCCGCGGCGCCGTGCTCACCAGCGGCCCCGTCGTAAGCGGCCCGGCCGAGGCCGTTGCGATGATGCGGACCGTCGACGAGATCTACGCGGCCGCCGGCATGGCCGCGCGGATGCCGTCGGAGGTGCGGCCGTGACCTTGTCAGGCGGACTCGCGCACGACGATCGTGACTGCGTCCGCCGGCAGCGGCCGGGGAGCGGGCGTGCCGAGCACGTCGTGGGCCACCTCACGCGCCAGGTGGGCGGCGAGCGCGTCAGTGTTCTGGTCGACCGTCGTGAGGGGCGGTTCCGCCAGGGGAGCAAGTGGGATGTTGTCGACGCCGATGACCGCGAGATCGGCGGGGACTGCCAGGCCCAGCCTGCGCGCACCGGCGAGCACAGCGAATGCGGTCTCGTCGTTGTAGGTGCAGATGCCGGTCACGGGTTCGGCCGTGGTGCCGCCGCACCACCGACCGCGCGCCGACCACGTCCGAGCGAAGTCGGCGGGCACGCGGACGGGGGGGCCACGCCGGTCATGGCCGCACCTGCCCTCGTAAGCACGCGGTCATCGCGCCGGGCGTCGTCCCGCTCACCCGCGTAGATCCCGGCCGACACCACCTGTCCTACAGCAGTGGCCGCCCAGGACTCGTCGGTCAGGACCCTGCGCGCTCCGGTGGCGTCGCCGAGGCGGGGCTGGGCGGCAAAGGCGAGCGGCCGCGCGGGACCGCCGAGCAGGCGGATCGTGCCGAGGTCCGAAGCCTCGGCCGCTGTCACGAAGGGAGTGACCCAGTCACCGGCGAGGGGCCCGGGCTCGACCTCGATCCACGACCACCACTCGGAGAGCCCGACCTCCTCTTCCCCGCGCACGGCGACCCACCCTCGCGGTCCCGTGGGGCCGAGCGACGAACTCGGCCATGGCACGTGCTGGGACCCCCGCACCGGTGGAGACGACCCGACCTGGGCGCCGGACGTCCAGCGTCCAGCGCCCGGCGTCACGACCTCCCGGGGCCGGAGGAGCGCTCCTTGAGCGGCCCGAGGGTCAGGACCTCGACGTCGGCGGGGCCAGCGAGCAGCTCCGCCTTGCGCGCGTGGAAGTCGATGACATGCGGCGCATGCTCGTGGGCCTGGAAGGCCTCGTCGTCGCGATAGACCTCGTAGAACACGCGAGTCAGCGGCTCGCCGGTGGGCCGGTGCGTGGCGTACACCAACGTCCCCGGCTCCTTGGCGGTGATCTCGGCCACCGCCGTGGCGGTCAGCTGGTCGAAGTGCCGTGCGGCGACCTCGTCATGCACTCGGAATCGCACGAGTAGGCAGTACATGGGGTCAGCATCCCCCTGCAAGTGCCCACCTCACCAACTCGTCCGCCGCAGGAGCCGATGACATCCGGGAAGCGACCCGGCGACCCGTCACCCGGCCCGCTCAACCCCCGCCCCGACGCGCCCGACCAGCTCGAGGCGCGTCGACGTTCACGAAGCGACCGCCGGCCAGGACCTCACCGGACGTCAGGTCGGTCCACGTGCTCTCGGCGGGCAGGTGGACCCTCCGGGAGGTGGCGTGCGGCTCGAGGACCGGCGCGACCAGCAGGTCCGAGCCGTACATCTCGGTCGGCTGGCTGTCCCGCGCATCCGCATCACGGGGCAGAAGGTGCCGAACGGGAACCAGCGCACGAGGAGGTCGCAGAAGTCCGCGTCGTCGATGTGACCGTCGAGGAACCCGCCGATGTCGGTGGTGAACACGGGAACGCCGGCGACGCCCAGGTGGATCCCGGCCTGCCGGGCCGGCCGCGGGCGCGACTGATCAGCCGGCAGCGACCTCGCGGAGCGCGGGCAACGCCTGCTCGAGCATCGCCATCGTGGCCGTCAGACTGATGCGGAAGTGGCCCGGCCGGTCGAAGACAGTCCCGGGCAGCACGTAGACGCCGCGCTCGGCCAGCGCGGCGGCGAAGGCCACGGCGTCGCCGCCCGGTGCTGCCCCCCAGAGGTAGAACGTGCCCTCGGGCACGGTGAGCGTGTACCCCGCCCCGATGAGCGCCGCCACCATCCGGTCCCGTCGGCGCGTGAGCTCACCGAGGTCGATCGAGACCGTCTCGAGGGCCGGTGCTGCGTACTGCATGAGCGCGTCCGGGAATGCCCACCCCAGGGCCAGCTGGAGCGGCAGGATCGCGTCGCGCAGCTCGGTGCGCTCCGGCGTCGGGATCAGCGGGGAGAGCGCGAGGTAGCCGAGGCGTTGCCCGGGGGCGAGGAGGACCTTGCCGTAGCTGTAGTCGATCAGGGTCCACGGGTAGCAGGCCGCGGGGCTGGTGAAGCGGATGCCGTCGAAGCGGATGCGCCGGTACGGCTCGTCCGACAGCAGCCAGATGCGTCGGCCGTTGCGCGCGGAGGCTGCCTCGAGCACGGCCGCGAGCTCGACCAGCCGGTCGCGGGCATAGACGCGACCGGTCGGGTTCGCCGGCGAGTTGACGACGACCATGCGCGTGCGCGGTGAGATCGCACGCGCGACGGCCTCGACGTCCAGGTCGAAGGTCTCCGGGGCGAGCGGCGCCCTGACCGGGATCATGTCGGCCGCGCGGAGCATCGGGGCGTAGAACCAGCCCGGCTCCGGGATCACCACCTCGTCGCCGGCGTCGGCGACCAGGTGGAACGCCAGCGCGATCGCACCGAAGGCCCCTTGCGTCATGGTGATGTCCGCGGCCTCGTAGGGCAGCCCGAGCTCGTCGCGGAGCCCGGCGGCGATCGTCTCCTGCGCGGGCGCGAAGCTGGACTTGTAGGCGAACCAGTCCTCCGCCCGCGGTTCGATGGTCGCGCGCAACGCGTTCACGAGGGCGGGGAGCGGCATCTCGTGCGGGTCGCCGAACGTCAGGTCGACGACGTCGGGCTGACCGTCCATCGCGCGCAAGGAGAGGAAGAAGGACGTCACGGGCTCGATCGCATCGCCCGCCGCCCGAGCCCGGTCCGACAGCTCCATCTCGACAGCCCTCTCGTGCGGCGCCCGCCACTCGGCCGGCGTGGGTTCCCATGATTGCCCGCCGCGCGGGCGAGCGGCAGTCCCAGGTTCGGTGGGGGGTTCGGTGGGGGGTTCTGCCAGTACCCGGACAGGCAGGGACTCCCCCATCTCGTCCGGCGGGCGTCTCCTTGTGTCTGGGCGCGGCGCCACCCCTCGGCGTCGGCCCCGTCGACACTCCCGAGGAGACTGCTTGTGCGAGCGACCCTGATGTACGGCGCCGGTGACGTGCGCGTGGAGGACGTGCCCGACCCGGTGCTGCGCCGGCCGACCGACGCGATCGTGCGCGTGCTCGTCTCGTGCGTCTGCGGCAGCGACCTGTGGCCCTACGCGTCGATGGCCCCCGTCGAGCACGGAAGCCGGATGGGGCACGAGTTCCTCGGCGTCGTCGAGGACATCGGCGCCGACGTGACCACGCTGAAGCGCGGCGACGTCGTCGTCGCGCCCTTCGTGTGGTCGGACAACACCTGCGACTTCTGCCGGGCCGGCCTTCAGACCTCGTGCCGGCACGGCGGCCACTGGGGTGCGGGCGACGTCGACGGCGGCCAGGGCGAGGCCGTCCGCGTCCCGCAGGCCGACGGCACCCTCGTCAAGGTCCCGGTGGGCGAGGACTCCGAGCTCCTGCCGGCGCTGCTGACCCTCTCCGACGTGATGTGCACCGGCCATCACGCCGCTGTCACCGCCGGCGTCGACGCCAGGACCACCGTCACCGTCATCGGGGACGGCGCCGTCGGTCTGTCCGCGGTGATCGCCGCGAAGCGCTTGGGCGCCGAGCGCATCATCCTGATGGGCCGCCACGAGGGTCGAACCGCCCTCGGCCGGGACCTCGGCGCTACCGACGTGGTGGCCGAGCGCGGCGACGAGGGCGTGGCGCGCGTGCGGGACCTCACCGGCGGGGACGGCACGCACGCGGTCCTCGAGTGCGTCGGCACCCGCGCCGCGGTCGAGACGGCGATCGGTGTCACCCGCGACGGGGGCGTCATCGGCCGCGTCGGCGCACCGCAGTACACCGACGTCCCGATGGACTTCGGCACCCTCATGCGCAACATCACCCTGACCGGTGGGGTCGCGCCGGCGCGCGCGTACATCGAGGACCTCCTTCCGGACGTCCTGGACGGGACGATCCAGCCCGGGCGGGTCTTCGACCGCACCGTCACCCTGGACGACGTGGCCGCCGGGTACCAGTCGATGGCCGACCGGCGAGCGCTCAAGGTCCTCATCCGCCGCTGAGCCGCGTCCGACGCGTTCTCCGTGACACCCGTGCCCGGACACCCTGGGAGAACGCACTGTGGAGGGAGTCACTGAGATGACGAGCTGGACCAAGGACGAGCTGACCCGGATCGGGAACGCCGAGGAGCTGCAGATCGCCTCGACCCGACCGGACGGGACCCTGCGCCCGTACGTGACGATCTGGGTCGCCGGCGCCGGGGACGACCTGTACGTGCGGTCCGCCTACGGCTCGACGAACCCCTGGTTCGTCCGGGCCCAGGCCAGCGGCACCGGCCGCATCCGCGCCGGGGGCATCGAGCGCGACGTCGTGTTCGACGAACCCACCTCCGGCGCACACACCGCTGTCGACGCCGCCTACCACGCGAAGTACGACCGGTACGGACCGGGCATCGTCGGCAGCGTCGTCGGCCCCAAGGTCCATGACGTGACGATCCGCCTCCTGCCGCGCGACAGCTGATCCGGGGTCGCCGTCGGCCACGGCCACACTCCGAGAAGACGGGCCGGCCTACCCGCGGAGCAGGCTCTGCCGGCAAGCCAGTGTCCAGCCGGCGGCGATCCCGGAGAGTCCGGCGGGGACGCCGAGCAGCAACGCCGGCGCCATGAGATCCGCCATGAACCCTGCCGCCGCGCTGCCGCCGGCGATGGCGACGAGGTTCGTGCTCACCAGCAGGGCGTAGGCGCGGCCGACGACACCACGGCGCGTCACGTCGTCGATCAGTGCCGAGAGCACGATGGCAACCGGCCCGGCGGCCATCCCGGAGACGAACAGGACCACCACGAGCACGACCGTCGACGGCACTGCCACGACAGCTGTCGCATAGGCGCCCCCGGACCCCACGAGGCCCAGGACCAGGTGGAGGGGGCGCCGTCCACGCCATCGCCACGACCCGTAGGCCAGGGCCCCGCACACCTCGCCCACCGCGATCGCGGCGAACAGGACCCCGGAGAGAGCCGGCGTTCCCCTGTCCGTCATGACGGCCGGGAGAGCCACGACCACAGCGCCGAAGCCGACGCCGGTCATGGCGGTCACGGCCAGCACGACCCGCAGCCCCCGAGTGAGGACATCCCCCGGCCCAGCGAGGCGCCCCCGGAGAGAGGCAGGGTGGTCCGAGCGAGCGGCCCGCACGTACATCCCCGCCGCAACGCCTACGAGCACCGCGGCGACCAGTCCCCCGAGGGCGGGTCCGGCCACCACGACGCACACGCTCACGAGCAGCGGACCGACGGCGATGGCCGCCTGGAAGGCCACCGACAGCAACGCATAGGACGCGGTCCGATCATGCTCGGAAACCAGGGCGCTCGGCAGCCAGGACCGGACGGCGGCGGTGACGGCGGGGACGGTGCCACCCGCGACGACCACGGAGACGAGCAGGACGCCCGATGGTGCGCCGGCCGAGCCCGCGACGACGAAGACCAGGATGGCCGACGCGCAGACGGCTCCCGCGACACCGACCACAGCCCCACCGCCCGCGCGGTCCAGGAGGCGGCCCTGCAGGGCGATCCCGGCCGCGTTGCCGAGACTGAAGAGTCCGCTGGCGACTCCGGCCAGGGCGAAGGAGCCGGTCCACTCGCGCACGCAGAGCACGACGGTCAGCGACATCATGCCCAGGGTGACGGCGCTGACGAAGACCGCGCCGAGCCGGACCGGGACACCCGGTGTGCGCACCAGGGTGAGGTAGGGGTGGGTCATGGGCGCGCCTCTCTGGACGAGCCCACCCACCCGGGAGCCGAACTCCCAACGACGCCGCACCGGATCGGCGGCGTGCACACGATCACCCCAGGCTAGCGTGCGCCCGACCCGGCGCGACGGGAGCCAACCGGCAGCGCCCTCCGGGAGACGGGCAGGGTCGACGCCGGTCTCCAGGGGTGCCCGCCCCGCGAGTCGTCGTGGACCCCGGTGCTACTTGAGCGCGCCCGCCGCCATGCCGCGCTCGAACTGCTTCTGCATCGCGATGTAGGCGACGATCGTCGGGATCGCCGTGACCACCGCCGCCGCAAGGATCTTCGGGGTGTCGTCGTTGTACTGGCGGCGGAAGAACTCCGGCAGCAGCGTGACGACGCCCATGTTGTCGTTGATGAGGAACACCTTGGGCAAGAGGTACGAGTTCCACGCGTTGATCAGCACGAGGATGATGATGGCCGTCGCCATCGGCCGGGCCAGCGGCACGAGGATCGACCAGAAGAACCGCCAGGTGTTCGCCCCGTCGAGGCGGGCGGCCTCGAACAGCGTGTCGGGGATGCCGTCCATGTACCCGCGGGTGAGCAGGATGGTGAACGGCACCTGGAGTGCGGCGATCGGCAGGATCACCGACCAGAACGTGCCCATCATCCCGAGCCGCACCGCAGTGGCGTACAGCGGAGCGATCAGGACGACCTCCGGCAGCGTCAGCGCTGCCATCATCATCCAGAAGAAGACCTCCTTGTGCCGGATCCGCAGCTTCGAGAAGCCGAAGGCGCCGGCCATCGTCGCCAGGTAGATGATGACGATGGAGCCGCCCGCGACGATCGCCGAGTTGCGGAAGAAGGTCAGGAAGCCCGGCACCTCGAGCACGGCCAGGTAGTTGCCCCACCCGCGTCCCTCGAGCGAGCGCGACACCATGGTGACGAGCGGGATGAGGAACGGGATCACCGCGATGGTGACGAGCACCTGGAGCACGATCTGGGACCAGCGGGTCCGCGTCTCAAACATCGTTCGCCACCCTCACCTTCGGCTTGCGGACGCCCGTCGGGCTCTTCTCGCGGGAGCGCAGCTGGATCGCGATCGACGTCCCGATCGCCAGCACGAGCAGGACGATCGACAGCGCCGCCGCGTACCCGAGGTTGCGCGACGAGCCGGCCGTCTCCGCGTAGATCATCGTGCCGAGGAACTCCGACGAGTGGGCGGGGCCGCCTTGGGTCAGCAGCCACGGCCCGTCGAAGAGCTTCAGCGCGGTCATGAAGTTGAGGATGCCGAGCGAGATCGTCACCGAGCGGACGCTCGGCAGCACGATCGACGTGAGGAGGCGGACGTTGCCCGCGCCGTCGATCCGTGCGGCCTCGATGATCTCCGGGTCGATCTGCCCCATCGCCGCGAAGTACAGGATGAAGCCGAACCCGATCGCACCCCAGCACCCCGCCATGATGATGACCAGCAGCGACGTGGTGGACTGCCCGATCCAGCCCTGCGTCCACGCGTCCAGGCCGATGGCTCGCAGGATGGTGTTGAAGGTGCCGTTGGTCTGCCAGACCTCGATGTGGGCCGGCGCCATCGTGGCCGGGGCCACGACGACCGGCACGATGATGATGATCTTGTAGATGTTCGCCAGGTAGACCTTCGAGTGCATCGCCGCCGCGAAGGAGATCCCACCGATCACCTGGACGGTGAAGATCACGACGAAGTAGACGAGCGTGTTCCGGATGGCGATCCAGAACACCGGGTCCGAGAAGACCTCGAGGTAGTTGACCAGGCCGACCGCGGTCATCGGCTGTCGGCCGCCCGGCCAGTCGAAGAAGGACAGGTAGCCCGAGTAGATGATGCTGTAGTAGATCAGGCCTACGGACAAGATGAAGCCGGGGAGGATCCACTTCAGACCACCCGGGACGAGGTGGGCGGCCCCTGGACGGAGCCACCCACCTCCCTTCGCACCCGGGGTGGAATTCAGTGAACCGGCCGACCTTTCGAGGATCGCCATCAGTTACGAACTCCAGTCCTGTCGGGTGGACTACTCGACGCCCACGGTGCTCGGGACCGACGACTCCTGCAGCTGGGCAGCGATGTCCTCGATCGAGATGTCGATCGTCGGGTCGAGGACTTGCTGGATGGCCAGGACGATGGCGTCCAGCGTGTCTTCGGTGGTCTGCCACTGGCGGGACTGGGTCGTGGCGTTGCTGGCCTCGATCAGCTGCTCGATGGCAGGTTGCTGCACCTCCTGGTCCACCAGGGCGATGGTCTCCCAGTTCGGGGCCACGCCGCCGAGCGAGGGCAGCAGGTCGAGCGCGTTCGCGACATTCTGCTGACCGGCCTCCGACATCGTCATCCACTGGATGAAGGTCTTCGCCGGGCCGATGTTCGCCGAGTCGGCATTGATCGCGAGGCCGTAGTCCGCCTCACCGAAGTACTCGGAGCCGTTGCCGCGGCCTGCGACGTCCGGGAACTCGGCGGGCAGCTGGACGAAGCACTCGGGGTTGCTGACGCCGGCGCTCTCCATCGCGGCGAGGCAGGACTCGGCGCCTGAGTACTGGGTGTACCAGAAGCCCATCTGCACCATCGCGGCCTCGCCCTTCATGAACTCCTCGTTCGCCAGCGGGTACTGCCCGGCGTCGAGGACGTTGTCGGCGATGATCCCGTCGTCCCTCATGCTCTTGATGATCTCGAGGGTCTCGATGCCCTCCGGGTCATCCCACCGGGCGTCGCCGACAGCCGCCTTGAGGAAGAACTCGGGGTCGACGGAGTTGGCGATCGAGTGGAACATCTCGGTCGGGAACGTGTCCTCGCCGCCGGCGCCGACCGCGAAGCACTTCTTCCCGATGGCCGTGATCTTCTCGCAGGCCGCGAGCCACGAGTCGTAGTCGGTCGGCACCTCGGCGCCGGCCTCGTCGAAGATGTCCTGGTTGACCCAGACGAAGCCCGCGGCCATGCCGCCGAGCGGCAGCGAGACCACGCGGCCCTCGGAGTCGCTCAGCTGGCGCACGTAGTCGGCGCCGAACTTCGACTCCCAGTCGGCACCGAGAACCTCCTCGGCGAACGGCGCGAGGTCGAGCGCGTACGGGCCCCACGTGTCGGGAGAGCCGCCCGCCGGCGAGAGGTCGAAGACGTCCGGGCCCTCACCGGAGTCGAGCGCCGGGGCGAGGGCGTTGCGGAAGTCGACGTTCTCGAAGTTCTTGTAGGTGACCGTGATGTCCGGGTACTCCTTGTTGAACTCGGCGATGTAGCGCTCGGCCACCGGGGTGTCCGGCGTCCAGCCCCACCAGCTGACCTCGCCGGACTCGGCGGCAGGGGCCTCGTCGCCGCCATCGCCGCCGCCGCTGCTGCTACATGCCGCCAGCGCCAGGGAGGCAGCCGCGACCGCGGCGACCGCCGCTGCCCTGCGGGTTCGCAACGCTCCCATTCCCAGGTGGGTCATGGGGTTCCCTCTCTCGAGTGGGCCCACGTCGTCGTTGGGGCCAGTGAGAGAAAAAGTAGCAGCGATGTAGTCAAACTCCAAGGGCCTTCGGTTGATCGAGACACAAAAGTTACACTGTGCGCAGCCGATGGGCACGGCCGGCATCCGGCTGCGCGAGGGCTCGGCCAGCTCCGCCCGCGGTGCCCCCGGTCGGCCGCCGACGCTTTGCCGCCGTGACTCGGTGCGGCGCGCCTCGGTGGCGTACCGGTCGACGCCGAGCAGGCAACGTTGTGATCACGCGGCCTTCATGATGCACGGCGGCGCTCGCTCGGCATGATTCACTTGACCTGTGTCATGGAACATGCAGAACTCAGGGGACTTGAGCGGCACTTTGGGGCTGCTTCGAGACGGGAACCCGCACACGCGGGCGGAACTCGCCCAGATCACCGGCCAGGCCCGGTCGACGGTTGCCGCGCGCGTGGAGCAGCTCCTCGAGTCCGGACTCATCACGCCGACCGGCGACGCGGTCTCGACCGGCGGTCGACCGCCCGCGACGTTCGCCTTCAGTCCGGGCGCCCGCATCGTCGCCGCTGTGGACCTCGGCGCCACGCACGCGCGGATCGCCATCACCGACCTCGCCTCGAAGGCCATCGCCGAGCATCTCGAGACCATCGTGATCGGTGACGGACCGGAGCTGGTGCTCGCCCGGGCTGCCGCGATGACCGTCGAGCTGATCGAGCGGAGCGGACGCACGATGTCCGAGCTGGTCGGGGTCGGCGTCGGGCTGCCGGGTCCGGTCGACTTCAGCACGGGCCGGCCGATGAACCCGCCGATCATGCCGGGGTGGGACGGCGCGGACGTCGTCGGCCAGCTCAGCCCGCTGCTCGGCGGCGCCCCCGTCCTGGTCGACAACGACGTCAACCTGATGGCGCTGGGCGAGCACCAGTCGGACTTCCCCACTGTCGACCACCTGCTCTTCGTCAAGGTCGCGACGGGGATCGGCGCGGGCGTGATCAGCGACGGCGCCATCCGGCGTGGTGCTCAGGGAGCCGCCGGCGACCTGGGCCACGTCGCGGTACCCGGGGGGCGGGAGGTGATCTGCCGCTGCGGCAACGTCGGATGCCTGGAGGCACTCGCCAGCGGTCGCGCGATCGCCGCCAAGCTCACGGCGGCAGGCCTGCCGGCCGCGTCGGGCGCCGACGTCATCGCCCTGGTCCGGGCCGGCGACGTCCGGGCGTCCAGCGCGGTGCGTGAGGCGGGCCGCGATCTCGGGCGGGTGCTGGCTACCTGCGTGAGCATGCTGAACCCGTCCGTGATCGTGATCGGCGGGCGGATGGCGGAGGCCGGCGAGCACCTGCTGGCGGGAATCCGCGAGGTGGTCTACGGGCGGTCGCTCCCGCTCGCCACGCAGCACCTGAGCATCGTCACCAGTCGCACCAAGGGCCGTGCCGGCATCGTCGGCGCGAGCACCATGGTCATCGACCACGTCCTGTCCAGGGACGGCCTCGAAGCGCTCCTGTAGCCGCTGCCGGGCGGCCGCTCCCGACTTCCCCTCTGACGACTGTCTCATCTGCCTACCCGGACTTGCACTTCGCGCACTGGCCTGTCAGTCTTCTGACGGCGATCGACAGATGTCCAGCGGCACTCGTGAGGCGGACCCGACGGAGTCACGCTCGCGCGCGGCCGGCTCGGGCCTCGTCGATCCCGAACGCTCCGGCGTCGTGATCCACGATCGACGGAGGGCACCCACGACAGCCGACAGCAGAGCCACGCCAAGGAGAAGACCCGATGCAGAACCCGATCCCCCTCACAGGCCTCATCCAGATCGCCGTGGTCGTCGGCGACATCGAGCGCGCCCTCGACGCGTGGTGTGAGCTGTTCGACGCTCCCCGACCGGACGTCCGGGTCACCGATGCGACACCGAACCCGAGCGAGACGTACCGCGGAAGCACGGCCGCCTACGGGCTGAAGCTCGCGGTGATCGACTGCAAGGAGCGCGGCTTCATCGTCGAGCTGCACGAGCCCGACGAGAACCCCTCCACCTTCAGGGAGTTCCTCGACCAGCACGGCAACGGCGTGCACCACATCGGCTTCCAGGTGGGCGAGGCCCGTGATGCAGTGATCGGCGAGCTCGAGGGACTGGGCTACGTGATGCGCACGATCGGCATGTACCCGGGCGGCAGCTGGACGATCGTGGACGGCGAGGCCGGCCTCGGCGTGAACCTCAACATCAAGCCGCACATGTAGGGCATCGGCCTGCGGGCAGCGCCTATGCGTGCCCCCGGTCGAGACCGGCCACCCGGTAGATCGCATCGATCGTCGTCATGTTCGCGACGAAGTCCACCGACTCCGTCGGAAGCGGCTCCCCGCTGAGGATGCCCTTCACCACGGCGTCCAGCTGGTGGTCGTAGGTCTCGGCCCCTCCGATGGTGAGCGTGCGCCGCACGCCGTCGGTCGTGATGCGCACGCTGTGCCCGTTGTGCGGCAGGACGGGGTTGTCCACCTCGAGCCGCCCGCGGGTCCCCACGGCGACCAGCGATGCGCAGAACGTCTCCTTCTCCGCCATGCTCGCCAGAACCCTCGCCTCGACACCCGAAGGGAATCGCAGGCCGGCCTCGACCGTCTCGTCGGCACCCATCGCGTTCGGGGTGCAGGAGGCCTCGACGACCTCGGGCTCCTCGCCGGCGAAGAACCGCACCCAGTGCACCGGGTAGCAGCCGAGGTCCATCAGAGCGCCGCCCCCGAGCGCCGGATCGTGCCGGATCGACGTCCGGTCGAACGGGATCGCCACCGTGAAGGCGGCGTCGAGCGAGCGGAGCCGGCCGAGCTCACCGGACTCCCGGACCCCCAGCAGGTACTCGCTCAACGGGTGGTACCGATCGTGGAACGCCTCGATGAGCCGCCGGCCCGTGCGCAAGGCCACGCTCGCCATCGCCCCGGCCTCGGCGGCACTCATCGCGATCGGCTTCTCGCACAGGACGTGCTTGCCGCTCTCCAGCGCCGCGATCGACCACCGTGCGTGCTCCGACGGCGGCAAGGCGTTGTACACGAGGTCGATCGAGTCGTCGTCCAGGAGCGCCTGGTAGCTGCCGTAGGCCACCGGTATCGCGTTCGCCCGGCCATACGCGACGGCCGACTGCTCGCTGCGTGACGCGACGGCCGCGATCACGACGTCGTCACGCCGGCCCGCCGGCCGGATGATCGCCTGCGGAGCGATCCCCGCGGCACCCAGCACCCCGATCCGCAGCACTGGCACTCCTCTCACAGACCTCGATGTGGCAGCTCGGTCACGGCGCCGTCGCCCGGCATCCGACGTCCGGCACGCGACGTCCGAGGTCGCTCAGAACACGCTGTACCCGCCGTCGATCGTGAGCACAGACCCGGTCATGAAGCTCGACGCGTCGCTCGCGAGGAAGACGACGGCAGGACCGAGCTCGTGGGGTTCGCCCGCGCGGCGCTGGGGTGTGTCCTCGATCCAGTAGCGCTGGAACCGCGGTTCGTCGATCGGTGACATGTCCGTCCGCATGTACCCGGGTGCGATCGCGTTGACCCGCACGTTCACCGGTGCCCACTCGGCCGCGAGGCTCCGGGTCAGGTGATGCACGGCAGCCTTCGACGCGTTGTACGCGGGCTGCCACTGCGGCCGGTTGACGATCGACGCGGACATCGAACCCACGTTCACGATCGAGCCGCCACCCTGCTCGATCATGTGCCGACCGAACACCTGGCTCGTCACCCACACCGCGTCGAGGTTGACATCCATGACAGCGCGCCAGTCGGCGTCGGTGACCTCGACCGCCGGCTTGTGGATGCACGTCCCGGCGTTGTTGATCAGCACGTCGGCACGGCCGAAGACCGCCACGGTCCGGGCGAGGATCCGCTCGACGTCGTCCCGGCGGGTCACATCGGCGATCACCGTCGTAGCGCCCACGCCGAGCGAGGCGATCTCCGCCTCGACCTCGGCTGCCGCCACCGCGTCGCGCCCGACGACGACGACGTTCGCGCCCGCCTCGGCCAGGGCGCGGGCGAACGCCCGGCCCAGTCCGCGGGTCGCGCCGGTGACCACGGCGGTCCTGCCGGCGAGGCTGAAGCTGTCGAGAACGGACGTGCCCTGCTGCGGTCGCCGGCTCACGGCAGCTCGATCGGGTACGCCACGTAGGCGATCCTGCGGCTGTCCGGGGACCAGCTGGGGACGTTGATCGTCCCCTGCCCACCGAACAGGTGCACCAGGTCGCGGGCCGTCGTGCCGTTCTCGATCAGCCGAAGGATGACGTCCCGATCGGCCGGGTGGCCGAGCGTGCCGCTCGGGAAGCTGATGTAGGCGATCCGGTTCCCGTCCGGGGAGACGTGCGGGAACCAGTTGACCCGCTCGTCCTCGGTGAGCTGCTCGACCCTCGCCCCGTCCAGGGACACCCGGAACAGCTGGGCGTGACCCGGGAGGGCCGAGCCCCGCTCGGAGTTGAAGTAGATCCACTCGCCGTCAGGGCTGAACTCCGAGCCGTCGTCCGCGTAGGAGTCGTCCGTCAGCTGCGCGTCCTCGCCGCCCGCGGCCGGGATCGTGTAGACGTTGGTGGTCGCCGTCCCGTCGGGGTTCTCCACGAGCCCGATGTACGCCAGCGTCGCGCCGTCGGGCGAGATCCCGTGCAGGAAGTAGTGGAACTCGGGCCCGTGGTCGTTCGAGACGCGCGTCGGCCGCCCGGTCGCGATGTCCACCGCGTACAGGTGCCCGTCGTCGGCGGACACGTACACCGTGCGCCCGTCCGGGCTGAGCACGTGGTCGTTGTTGATCGGCGGGATGCCGCCGAGCGGGATCTCCTCCGGCTCGCCGCGGCCGGAGGCCGGGACCCGGAACAGGAGGCCGTCGCCGTTGACCACGAGCGACCCGCCGTCCGGCGTCCAGTTCGGTGCCTCGAAGAGGAGCGTCGACGAGGAGTGCACGAGCTCGCGCTCACCGGTGGTGACGTCGATCACGTGAAGCTCCGCCCGCTGGCCGGGGCGCAAGGTGCGTGGGGGCATGTCTCTACTCCTGGTTGCTGAAAGCGGCGTCGAACGACTGGGCCGGTTGTTCCCAGAGCTTGGATCGGACGAAGGCGACCGCCTCCTGTGCACCGTGCAGCCGGTCCATGCCGGCGTCCTCCCACTCCACCGAGATCGGGCCCGCATAGCCGATCGAGCTCAGGGCACGGAACGCGTCCTCCCACGGCACGTCACCGTGCCCGGTGGACACGAAGTCCCAGCCTCGGTGGGGGTCACCCCAGGCGAGGTGGGAGCCGAGCACACCCGCCCGACCGTTGGCCGGGCGCAGGCGGGTGTCCTTGCAGTCGACGTGGTAGATGCGGTCGGCGAAATCGACGATGAACCCGACCGGGTCGATCCCCTGCCACATCATGTGGCTCGGGTCCCAGTTCAGACCGAACGCCGCACGGTGGTCGATCGCCTCGAGCGCGCGAACGGTGCTCCAGTAGTCGTAGGCGATCTCGCTCGGGTGCACCTCGTGCGCGAACCGCACCCCCTCGCCGTCGAACACGTCGAGGATCGGGTTCCACCGGTCGGCGAAGTCCTGGTACCCCGCGTCGATCACCGCGGCGGGGACGGGCGGGAACATCGCGACGTAGGGCCAGATCTTCGAACCCGTGAAGCCCACCACCGTCTCGACGCCCAGCATCCGCGCGACCCTGGCGGTGAGCTTCAGCTCCTGGGCCGCGCGCTGCCGCACGCCCTCGGCGTCGCCGTCCCCCCACACCCGGGAGCCGACGATCGCCTCGTGCCGGAAGTCGATCGGGTCGTCGCAGACCGCCTGGCCCTTGAGGTGGTTCGAGATCGCCCACACCTTCAGGCCGTGCCGGTCGAGGATGTCGAGACGGCCCTGCAGGTAGCCGGGGTCCTGCGCCGCGCGCCAGACGTCGAGGTGCTCGCCCGAGCAGGCGATCTCCAGACCGTCGTACCCCCAAGCACTCGCGTACGCGGCGACCTGCTCGAGGGTCAGGTCGGCCCACTGGCCGGTGAAGAGCGTCACCGGCCGGGTGGCGCGGGTACGGGTGTCTGCCATGGCTCCTCCGATCTTCCGGTTCAGGCTCTGCTGCCGTGGGCGGTCAGGTAGGCGAGGCTGTCGCGCAGCGCGTCGAAGACGTCGCCGGCGAAGTCGTCGAGCTCGACCACGCGCAGCGCCCGGGGCGCAGCGGCCATGATCGCCAGGACGTCCAGGCTGCCCGAGCCGACGGCGACCTGGTCGCTCATCACCTGCGTGCCAGGTCCGTCCTTCACGTGCAGGAGGCCCACCCGGTCGCCGAGGCGCCCGAGCAGCTCGACCGCCCCCTCGCCGCCGACCTCCGCCCAGTAGGTGTCGATCTCCAGCACGACCGCGTCATCCAGGTTCTCGGCAAGCACCTCGAGGGCCGAGGTACCGCCGATCCGGCTCTCCAGCTCCCACCAGTGGTTGTGGTAGCCGACGACGAGTCCGCGATCGGCGGCCTTCTCGGCGATCTCGTTGAGGGCACGCGCGGTGCCCACCACGTCGTCCAGCTCCGCCCAGCGGTCCGCCGCCACCATGGGCTGGATCACGGTCCGCATCCCGATCGTCAGCGCTGCGTCGAAGACCTTGCCGGCGTCCTCGCCGATGAGCATCGCGTGACCCGAGGGGGCCGCGAGCCCGCGCTCGCCCAGCAGGTCGGCGTAGGCGTCCGCCCGATCGACGAAGTCGAACAGCTCGACGGCCCGGAAGCCGAGGTCCGCGAGGCGCGACAGCGCCGCGCCGCGATCCTCGGCCAGCGCGTGCCTGATCGTGTAGAGCTGGACCGAGAGGTCAGAGCCGGACATCTTGTCTCCTCGTCGAGCGAAGCCGCACCGCGGTCACCACCTCGTCGTCCTACCTGGAGGTCTCCACCCAGGACCGTGCAGCCGCCGACGCCAGGACGGCCTCGGTGAGCTCCGCCGCACGCAGGCCGTCCTCGAAGCGGGGCATCCCCTCGGGCGCCTCACCCGCGACCGCAGCGTAGACGTCGGCGACGAACCCGTTGAAGCACTCCTGGTACCCCTGCGGGTGGCCCGCAGGCAGGACCGACAGCCGCTGCGCGTCCTGCGACATGTCGCTCGAACCGCGCTGGACGAGCGTCGTGCTCGCACGGCTGCCGACCCACAGGCTCTCGGGGAGCTCCTGGTCGAATGCCATGGACGTGTCGGCGCCGTCGAGCGAGAACCAGAGCCGGTTCTTGCGTCCGGGCGTGACCTGGCTGACCACCAGCGAGCCGATGGCTCCCTGGTCGGTCTCGAAGACGAGCGTCGCAGCGTCCTCGGTGGCCACCCGCTGCGTCGCTGCCGGGACGCCCGCACCGTTGGCCCGCTCGGGCACGGCGGTGATGAGGCGGGCCGCGAGCGCTGTGATCCGGTGCCCGGTCGCGAACTCCACGAGGTCGCACCAGTGGACCCCGATGTCGGCGAAGGTGCGCGACGCGCCGCCGAGGGTCGGGTCGACGCGCCAGTTCTGGTCCTTGGCGGTCGAGAGCCAGTCCTGAAGGTACGAGCCGTGGATCAGATGGATCGGACCGCTCGCGCCGCTCGCGACGCGCGCCCGCGACTCCCGGACCGTCGGGTAGTACCGGTAGATGAACGGCACGGCTGCGACGACGCCGGCCGCGCGCGCCAGCTCCACGAGCTCGGCGGCGTCCGCCCTGCTCGTGGCGAGCGGCTTCTCGCAGATGACGTGCTTGCCGGCGCCGAGCGCCATCCGGACCAACGGGGCGTGCAGGTGGTTCGGCGTGCAGATGTGCACGACGTCGACATCGGGCGAGGTCACGAGCTCCTCGGCTGACGCGGCACCCCGGGTGGCCCCGAGCTGGCGTGCCAGGTCCTCGACGTCCGTCGCCGACGAGTCGGCGACCGCGGCCAGGGTCCCGCCGGACGCGCGCACCGCCCGCGCGTGGACCTCGCCGATGAAACCGAGCCCGACGATCCCGGACCGCAGCCCGGAGGTCGACCTTCGTCGAGCACCGCCGAACGTCATGGTGGCTGGAGTCGATTCGGGCATGGTTCATCTTTGTACAGTGAGAATGCAAAAGTCAAATGTTGCCCGGCACAACCCCCTGTCGCACGGCAGCTCAGCCCGCACCACCTGCCGGTCCACCGAGGAACGCCGCGAACCATCTGCCGCTGCGCTTGATCGTGCGCTTCTGCGTCGAGTAGTCGACATGCACGAGACCGAACCTGCGGGAGTAGCCCCACGCCCACTCGAAGTTGTCCGCGAGCGTCCAGACGAAGTACCCCTTGAGCGGGATCCCCTTGTGGAGGGCGGCCGCGCAGGCCATCACGTGCTGCTCGAGGTACCGGCGACGGTCCTCGTCCTCGACCTCGCCGTCGACCATCGCGTCCGGATAGGCCGAGCCGTTCTCGGTGATGTACAGCGGAAGGTCCGGCCGGTACGCGTGGGCGAGCTCGAGGACGTCGAGCATGCCCTCCGGGTGGATGGGCCAGCCCATCTGGGTGCGGTCCGCGCCCGTGTCGACGAGCTGCAGACCCTCGCTGCCCGGGTACGTCAGGCCGGCCGCCGCACCCGTCACCGACGAACCGAGCGGCGGAGCGGCGACCGTGTGCCGGCTGTAGTAGTTGATCCCGAGGAAGTCGATCGGCGCGGCGATGTCGGCGGCGTCCGCGGCCGGGTTCCGGTCGAACCACTCCCCTTCGCCGAGGTCGGTGATGACGTCCGGCGGGTAGTGCCCGGCAAGGATCGGCTCAAGGAATATCCGGTTGGTGAGCCCGTCGATCCGTCGGGCCCCGTCCCGGTCCGCCGCGCTGTCGGTCGCCGCCCGCATCGAGTACAGGTTCAGCGTCACGCCGACGGTCGCGTCCGGCTGTGCGGCGCGGATGGCCGGTACCGCGCGCCCGTGCCCCAGCAGCAGGTGGTGGGCTGCGTGGCTCGACAGCGAACCGAGCCGCTTGCCCGGCGCGTGGACGCCGGAGGCGTAGCCGAGGAAGGCCGAGCACCACGGTTCGTTGAGCGTGATCCAGTGCGTGATGACGTCGCCCAGCTCGGTGGCCACGAGACCGGAGTAGTCGCCGAAGCGCTCAGCGGTGTCCCGCTCGAGCCAGCCACCCCGGTCCTCCAGCGCTCCGGGGAGGTCCCAGTGGTAGAGGGTCGCGTACGGCGTGATCCCCCGCTCGAGCAGCGCCTCGGAGAGCTCACGGTAGAAGCCGATGCCCGCGGGGTTCACCGGGCCGGTACCGTCCGCCTGGATCCGCGGCCACGCGATGGAGAAGCGGTAGGCGTTGACGCCGAGGTCCGCCATGATCGCGACGTCCTCGCGGAAGCGGCGGTAGTGGTCGTCGGCGAGGTCGCCGGTGCGACCGTCGGCGATCGCGCCGGGCACGCGCGTGAAGGCGTCCCAGATGCTCGGCCCGCGGCCGTCGACGTCGGTGGCGCCCTCGATCTGGTACGACGCGGTGGCCGTGCCCCAGGCGAAGTCCGCCGGGAAGTCCCTGCGGTCGAAGCTCATGACGCCAGGCCCCCTTCGGGGTCGAGCTCGGTCGCGACGCGAGCGTCGACTCGGACGAGCGGCATGACGACAGTCCTTTCGTCGGGGTGCACCGACCGAAGGCCGGTGCGGGACCTACCGGGCATCGAGCCAGTGCTGCGGTGCGGGGACCAGGGTCTCGAGCTCGTCCCAGAACTCCTGGGCGAGATCGACCCGGGCGGCCTCGAGCAGGCCGTCGAGGCGACGCCTCTTGCTGATCCCGACGACGGTGAGACCCACCCGAGGGTCGCGCAGCGAGAACTGCAGCGCCGCGGTCGGCAGGTCGGTGTCCCAGCGGGAACAGAGCTCGCTCATCCGGACGATCGCGTCCAGGGTCGCCGCCGACGCCGGTCGGTACCCGTACCGGGTCGAGCCGCCCGAAGGATCGGCGAGGATGCCTCCGCCGTAGACCGCGGCGTTGATGACGCCCACCCCGCTCGCGGCGGCCCGTTCGATGAGCTCTCCCGCGCTGCGGTCGACGATCGTCCACCGGCTGTGCACGAGCATCGCCTCGAAGACGCCGAGGTCGAGGTAGCGGGACATCACGTGCACGTCACCGCCGGCGACGCCGATGTGGCCGATCTCGCCCTCGTCCCGGAGCTGCACGAGCGTCTCGACCGCACCCCCGGGTGCCGTCAGGTCGCCGAAGTCGTGGAACTCCGGGTCGTGCAGGTGCACCAGGGGCAGGGTGTCGAGGCCCAGCCGCTCCTTGCTCTCCCGGACCGACTCCCGCACCCGCGCACCGGAGTAGTCCGCGTCGCGCGCATCGACCTTGGTCACGACGAGGAAGTCGTCCGGGAGGCCGCCGGCGCGCGCGATGCCGGCACCGATCCGGCGCTCGCTCTGCCCGTCCGAGTAGCCGTTCGAGGTGTCGATCACCCTGATCGGGCTCGCCAGCACGGCCGTGACGAGGTCGATCGCGTCGTCCTCGGCGACGGCGTAGCCGAAGGCCTCCGGCATGCTGCCCAGCGGCCCCCGCCCACGCACAGGGCCGTGACCCGTAGGCCGGTCGAGCCGAGCAGTCGGGGCCGGTACGCGGCTGCCATCGCCCCTACCGCCCGACCATGACCGCGAAGTCGTTCGCGTCCGCGTACACCGTCCGGCCGGCGACGGTGCCGACCGTCGACAGCTGCGGCAGCGCCGTCGCATCGCCCTCGAGCTCGACGGCGAGAAAGCCGAGCGCGTCGGTGAGCGGCGGTACCGGGAAGACCTCGACGTCGAAGCTGAAGACCTCGATGACCGACCCACCACCCTTGAGGTAGTCGATCCGGAACCCGCGCGGGTCGTCCTGGAAGAACAGCGTGCCGATGTTCTGGAAGCCGAGGGGCCGGTACAGGTCGGCGGTCGCGGCCAGGTCGCGGATGGTGACCCCCACGTGGTCGAAGCGCGGGCGCGACGGCGTCGCCGTCGCGCGCTCGGCCGCGACGGCGTCCCGGTCCACGACGTCGTGGTACTGAAGGTTGCCCTCGACGACCTCCAGCACCGTGCCGTCGGGGTCGAAGAAGAAGGCGATCCGGACGCCGCCGACCGCGTCGACCGGCTCGAGGCGGAACGGAACCCCCGCGAGCCTCAGCTCGGCCACGAGGGGGTCGACCTGCGCCACCTTGAAGCCCACGTGCCGGAAGCCGAGGTGCTGGTCGTCCTCGTGCCAGGTGGACGGCACCGCGCCGTCGACCCGCCGGAGCTCGATCGTCGCGGTCACGAAGTCGAGCACGGCGCCGTCGGCCGTCGCCGCCCCGAGCTGCTGCCCGCCGAGGAGGCGCGCGTAGAAGTCGGCGGATCGGGCGACATCCGAGACATTGATCAGGACGTTGTGGATCGCCATGCTCAGATCGCACTCCCAGCTCGTGTGGTGCTCGGTCAGCCCGTGGTGCCAGGTCCCGCCGCTGGCGCCCTGGCTTTGTAGTGACACTACATACCGATGTCCGCCACCGTCAACACGCCCACCCGGACGCGGCCGCTGCGACCGGTCGTCGGGCGGCGCCCGCCGGTCGCCCGCGGCGCTGTCGTTCAGGAGGCCCAGGGCTGACGCGTGGTGCGCACGGTGGCCCCGACGGCGAGCGACTCGTCCATCGCCAGGGCGAGCATGTGGTCCTGGCACCCCTCCGCGAGGGGGTAGGGCGCCGGGCCCTCGCCGCGGACCCAGGCGCCCATCCGCTCGAGCACGGACGCGACGGCGATCTCGTCGTCGGCGAGCCGGCCGCCCTGCCAGGCGTTGCGGTACACGACGTCGCCCTCGAACGTGATGTGGTCCAGGTCGAAGCCCTCGAAGTTCATGTCGACGCCCAGCTGGCGACGCACGAGGTCGGACTCCAGCACGGTGAGCTCGTCCCGCACGTGCACGACGTGATCGGTCACCAGCTCGCCGAGGCTGCCGCGGACGAGGATGCGGTTGCTGCGGAGCTCGTTGTGCCACTGGTTGTCGGTGAAGTCGTACAGCCCGGTCCGACCGGCACCGAAGTCGAGGTGGGACAGGAGGTTCCACGCCGGCAGCGGCGTGAGGTCCTTGGTCCAGCTGTCCCGGCCGATGGGGCTGACGAGCGGGAACTCGCTGCGGTGCGCCGTCACGGCGGCGTTCTCGAAGCCCACGCCGAGCATCGCGCGCATCAGCGCGATCGCGTGGTACTGGTGCGTCGAGGAGACCTGGACGTTGCTGACCGTGCCGAGGAGCCCGTTCTTGATGAGCTGGATCCGGGCCGCGTGCCCCGGGTACAGCGGGTACTGCTCGGCGACCTGGACGAGTCCCGATCCGCCGACCTGGGACCACAGCTCCAGCAGGCCCGGGACGTCGGCGGCCGGGGGCGTCTCGCTCAGGACGGGGACGTCGGCGGCCACGGCCTCCCTGATCACCCGCGGCGTCGCCGACCACGGCACCGCGGCGACCACGAAGTCAGGCCGGTCGCCAGTGATCGCATCCCTGATGGTGCGCACGGACGGCAGGCCCCACTGCCGCTCGGCCGCCAGGCCCGTCTCGGCCTTCGGGGTCACGACGGACGTCACCTGCAGCCGCTCGGGGAAGGTCCTCGCGAGCCGTAGGTAGAACCCCGCCCGCCAGCCGTTGCCCACCACCGCGTACCGGGCCGGTCCCCCGGCGCCGCCGATGTCGTTCCCAGCACTGCCCACTGCACTCGTCACTGTCGGTCTCTCCCTGTCGTCGTCGTCATTGCTCGATCTGCCCCCGCTCCCGACGGCTGCCGGCCCGTCCGGAGCGGCGGAGGTTCATCCGCGGCGTCGCCTACAGGGTCTCGATCCTGAGATTGCGCCACCGGACTGCCGCGTCGGGCGCCCAGCGGTCCGCGCCCATCGGCTCGTCGTTGTCGTGGACCTCGAGCGCGATGTGCCCGCTCCTGCCGAGCAGTGCCGCGACGGCCGCTCGGTCATAGGTCGGGTGCGAGATCGCACCGGTGTCGACCTCGTAGATCGTGACCCCGTTGACCGAGCTCGTCAGCACGGGGTACGCGCCGACGCAGCGGACGGACATCTCGTTCCAGTCGCCCCATCGCCACGCCCGGAAGAACTCCTCGGCCGGTGCCGCGTACGAGAGCAGGGCCCGCTTCGCGGCCGTGACGGGTTCGAGCGTGGTGGCCGGGTCGTCCTCGACGAGGCCGACGGGCCGGCCGGACTCGTCCCGTGCGACGTCCACGCCGTAGGCGAGGGCGTGGAAGCCGCCGATGCCGTTGCCGTAGAAGCCGCCGATCCCCCCCGACCTGCGGTGGTCGATCAGCACCTGGAACCCCTGGGCGCCCAGGTCGCTGGCCCGTACGAGCACGCCCGTGTCCGCAGGCCAGTCGGGTCGCACCTCGTACGTCAGCCGGAAGTCGTCGTACCGGTCATCCGTGAGCAGGTAGCCACCGAGACCCGAGCCGGCGGGGCTCTGGGTCCCCACGATGGCACCGTCCTGGACCGACCACCCGCCGACGCTGCTCGCCGCCGCCAGGTACTCGGCAGAACCGGGGTCCGGCGCCGGTCCCCCGGGCCAGGCGGCGACGGGCAGCCGCGGCACCGCGTGCCACCCGTCGAGCGTCGTCCCGTCGAAGAGCTCCACGACCCGACCGCGCTCCTGCTGGCTCTCCGACACCTGTTTCCCTCCCGCTCCTGCCGGTGCACCCTGCACCGGGACGGCACCTCCGACCCGCATCACCGGTGCCCGCCCGGGGGCCCGCCGCCCGCAGCACCGGACCTCCGCGCACCTCGCCGTCAGATCTTCAGCACGTCCAGCCCGAGCACGCTCGACATCACCTCGAGGCGACGCACCAGGTCACCCGTGGCGAGGATCGCGTGATGGGACGGCAGGTTCTCGACGAAGCGGTAGCCGTCCTCGACGCGGAGCACCGCCCCGTTGAGACAGTCCGAGTTCGTGAACTGGTGGTAGCCCGTCAGGACGGACGGGGCGACCACCAGCGTCTTCATGTCGCCGGCGATCTTGACGATCGTGGTCGCACCCTCGGCGAGCCGCGCGTCGATCACGTTGGCGCTCGGGTCGACGATCTCCAGCACGCGCGGCCGCAAGGTCCACTCGGTGGCGAAGGACTGCGGCACGACGCCGAGGAAGCCGCAGTGCGCCACGAGGACGTGGTTCTCGGGCTCCTCGTCGACCGGGGGGAAGAACGGGATGCGCTCGTGCGCGAGCGCGGCCTGGCCCATCAGATAGGGGTACAGGTTGGTCATCATGACCGGGGCCTTGAGCGACTTGTGCACCAGCGTCTTGGTGATCATCGAGGTCAGGTCGGCCTCGCAGCCCCACATCAGGCCGCGCTCCTCGAAGAGCAGGTTCCAGGCCAGGCACGGCGTCGTGGGAGACGTCGTCGACTCGTTCAGGCAGTTGATGCCGGCCGCGATGACGTCGCCGGTCTCGTCGAGCTCGTCGCCGAGCGCGACGTACAGCCGCAGGGCGTCCGCCCTGCCTCTGGGGGCCAGGCCGACGATGGGCGTGCGGGCCGACAGGCGGTCCCAGGCGGCCTCGACCCGGGCGTCCGGCACGGCGGCCGCACGCGCGGCGAGGTCGTGGAAGCTGCGCCGCTCGACGCGTACCCCGAAGGCCTTCTGCAGGTCGAGGACGCACTCGTCCTCCCACCAGTAGAACCGCTTGAAGATGTCCGGCTGCATGCCGGCACCGAGGTCGTCCTGGTAGGCGAGCATCGAGGAGTGCCGGAGGGTCTTCTGGGTGGCGAGCGTGCGGCAGACGTCCTCGCACTCGGTCAGGGAGGTCGGTGCGATCGTGGCGACGCCCTTGCGGCGCAGGTGGTCGCGGATCTCCCAGTCCCACATCAGGACGCTGCCGAACTCGGTCGACAGGAGCAGGATCGGCACATCGATCCGGCGGAACGAGTCGACCATGCGGTACGCCAGACCACTGAGGTCCGGCACGACGACAGCACTCGTCCCGGCGGGGACCGGGCGGTCGATGTGCGCGGGCTCGAGCCAGTCGACGAGCTCGCTCGTCAGCTCCTTGAGCTTGCCGAGCTGGCGGACGAACGTCTCGCTCGGGACGTCTTCGAGGTGGACGGGCAGCAGACCCGGCTTCATGATCACAGTGCCTTCCGTGAGAGCGAGGGCTTGACGACGACCTTGAGCGCAGCCGGGTCCTGGGCGCGACCGACGGCCGCCGCGAAGTCCTCGAGGGCGTAGCGGTCCGAGACCATCCAGTCGAGCTCGAGCCGGCCCCCGCCGACCAGCTCGGCCGCCCGGCGGCAGTCGTCGAGCGTGGATGCCGTCGTGCCTGCGACGAGCAGCTCCTTGTAGTGGATGAGGTTGGTGTCGAGCTCGACGGTTGGCCGGCTCCTGGGCAGACCACCGAAGTACAGCACCCGCCCGCCGGTCGCGGCGAGGTGCAGCGCCGCGGACTGGAGGGCGTGCACCGGAGCGGCGGTGATGACGACGTCGGCGCCGAGACCCCCGGTCGCCGCGGCGACGCTCTCGTACGGGTCGGCCGCGGTCGGGTCGACGACGACCGCGGCCCCGGCGCGCTGGGCCGCCTCGCGCCGGACGGCCGACGGCTCGGAGCAGATCACCAGCGCGGCCCCCCTGGTGCGCGCGAGCGCCACGTGCAGGAGCCCGACCGGCCCCGCGCCCGCGACGAGGACCGTGTCACCCTCGTGGACGTCGACCTTGTCCTGGCCCCGGAGCACGCAGGCGAGCGGTTCGATGAGGACCCCGGCGTCCGACGACACCGCACCGAGCGGGATGAGGTTCCCGCGCGCGACGGCGCGGGCGGGGACCAGGACGCTCTGGGCGAAGCCCCCGTCCAGCGAGATGCCTATCGCCTCGGTCGTCGGGCACAGGTTCTCGTTCCCCCGTCGGCACTGGGCACACACGCCGCAGCCGATGTTGGGAGCGACGAAGACCACGTCGCCGACGGCAAGGCCGGGCGGGGCCGCACCCGGGCCCACCTCGCTCACTCGGCCGACCACCTCGTGGCCGGGCACGCGTCCCGTCCCGTTCGCGAACCCGGAGTGCTCGCCCTTGAAGATCCGGACGTCGGTGCCGCACACCCCCGCGCTGTCCACGGCGACGCGCACGTCCCCGGGACCCAGGGGCCGGACGTCGACGTCGGCCACGACGAGGTCGCGCGGGCCCCGGTACACCACGGCGCGCATGGTCACTGCCCCGTCCGCGTCTGCCAGGCGGGGACGAATCCCGCCGCCTGCACCTCGGCGACCGTCACGGTCCGGCCCTCGAGCATCGAGAGCGTCCCGGCGAGGACCAGGCCGACGGCTCGGGTGCCGTCGGCGGCGCCGACCCGCAGGGGGGCGCCATCCATCGCGTCGACGAAGGCCACCATCTCCCGCACGTAGGCGTCGGCGAACCGGTCGCGCCACGAGCGGTACACCGCCTCGCCCCGCAGCGCCGTGCCGGCGACGATGCTCGCCGGCCCGCCGGGCCCGGTGTGACCCACCTGCACCATGCCCGCCGTGCAGGTCACCTCGACCCGCGCGTCGTAGCCGTAGTCGGCGGGACAGACCCCGGCCACGGTGGCGATGGCCCCCGACTCGAAGGTCACTGTCGCGACCAACGTGTCGTAGAAGTGCTCCGTGACGACGCCCCGCTGGGCGCCCTTGAAGTTGGCGACCCGGGTGTGGATGTCCACCGGCTCGGATCCGGCGTACCAGCTGATCGTGTCGAGGTCGTGGCTGTTGACCTCCGCGATCATGCCGTTGGAGGTCCGGATGTCGTTGGCCCACGCCGGCGGCAGGCCCGGTCCGTGGGTGAGGGACTTGATGATCATCGGGTCGCCGATCTCCCCGCTGCGGAGCAGCTCGGCGCCTGCGACGAAGTCGCTGTCGAAGCGACGCATGAAGCCGAGCTGCAGCGCGATCCCGGCGGCTTCGGCGGCCCCGCTGATCTCCGCGCACTCGACGAGGTTCATCGCCATCGGCTTCTCGAGGTGCACGTGCAGGCCGGCGCGGATCGCCGTCAGCGCGAGCGGGTGGTGGGTGAAGGTCGGGGTCGTGATCACGACCCCGTCGTAGGTCCCGCGCTCGAGCGCCTCCGCCAGGGTGGCGCACACCAGGCCGACGCCGTAGTCGGCGGCCAGCTCGGCGGCGATCTCGCGGCTCGGGTCGCAGATCGCCGTCACCTCGGCTCGGTGCCCGACGTGCTCGGTGATGCTCCGGGTGTGGAGCCGACCGACGCGTCCCGCACCGACCATGCACAGCCGCTTCGTCGCCATCAGATGGTGTCTCCCGTTCCGTGGTGCTCGGTCAGTGCTGACTCGCTGCGGTAGCCGGCGGCCCATCGCGCCGACCACCGCTGGTAGCTCTCGGTGGCGGCCGCGTAGGCGGCCGTCGTGGCGGGATCGGGGCGCGCGACCGGTCCGTACGCGGACGGCTCGAGCTCGGGCAGCTCCTGCCCGATCGCGGCCATCGCGACCATCGCGGCGCCCCGGGTTCCCGACTCGGCGCCCACGACAGGCCGGTACGGCGTCGCGAGGACGTCCGCCTTGATCTGGTTCCACACGTCGAGCCGGCTGCCGCCACCCGTACCGATGATCTCCGTGACCGCGACATCCGGTGCTGCGCCGCGGGCGATGTCGGCGTAGCGCCGGTACTCGAAGGCGATCGCCTCGAGCGCCGCCCTGGCCAGGTGCGCGCGGCCGGTCACGGCCGACAGCCCGACGATCGAGCCGCGCATGCTGGGCGACACCGGGGCCACGCGCCCCGAGAAGTGCGGGGAGACCATCACGCCGTCGCTGCCGGGCGGCACGCTCGACGCCGCGGCCGCGAGGTCGGCGTACGCGTCGGGGTCGACGGACGCGTGTCCGAGCACCTCGCGACACACCCACTCCACGACCTGCCCCGCACCACCCACGTAGGCGAGCGAGTACCACCGGCCGGGCAGGGCCGCCCGCATCGTCATGAGCGTCCCGTCCGACGCGTCCGGTGCGAACACCGGCAGACAGACGCCGAAGACCGCGGCGGTGCCGGCGATGTCGAACGCCTGACCGGCCCGCGCGGCGCCCGCCCCGAGCGCACTCGCGGCCGTGTCACCGCAGCCGGCCGCCACCGGCACACCAGGCCGCAGACCGAAGTCCGCCGCAGCCCGGTCGGTCAGGGTGCCGACGATCTCGGCGCTCTCGACGATCCGGGGCAGGAGATCCGGATCGACGCCGACGGCGTCCACCAGCGCCTCGTCCCACGCGGCGCGTCCCACGTCGGCGACGGAGGTGAAGTGCAGGTACGAGGGGTCGATGAAGGCGGACCGGCCCACCGTCGCCGTGGCCCGGCCGGCCACGTACCCGGCTGCCGTGACGAACGACGCCGCGTCGCGGCAGACGTCGGGGCGATGGCGACGCCACCAGAGCATCTTCGGTCCGATGCTGATCGTCGGGGCGCACCCGGCCGTCGCGGTGATCCGATCGCCGAGGGTGCGCGAGAGCTCGTCGGCGACGTCGCCGCAGCGGGTGTCGAGCCACGAGTCGAAGGCGGCGAGCGGCCGGTGATCCTTGTCGACGATGCCGACCCCCGCCATCTGACCGACCATCGCGACCGCCCCGATCCGCTCGGGGGCGTACCCCCCGGCGAGGCACACCCGGCTCGCAGCGGCCGCGGCCTCGTAGAAGTCGTCCAGGTCCTGCTCGGCCCGGCCCGGCCCCGAGTGGCTCAACGTCAGCGGGCAGCTCGCGCTCGCGTGCATCGCGCCGTCGAAGCCGTAGATGCCGGCCTTGACCACGCTGGTCCCGAGATCGATGCCGAGCACCGCTTCCGCGTTCATGGTCGGCCGCTCCCGTGGCCGTCGCGCGCCGCCGATCTCGTGCGGCGCCGATCTCGTGCGGCGCTGCCGCGGAACGAGGACAACGCCTGCTTCATCTCGCCGAGCCGTTCGAGGTGGTCGCGACCGCGCTGGACGGCGACGGCCGTCGCGAGCACGTCGATCAGGACGAGCCCGGCCAGGCGGCTCACGGTGGGCGTGTAGACGTCGGTGTCCTCGAACGTGCGCAGGATCAGGCCGACGTCGGCGTGGTCGATCAGCGGGCTGGGACCACCGGCGATCCCGATCAGCGTTGCTCCTCGGTGCTTGCCCTGGGCGGCGATGTCCAGGACGGAGGTCGAGCGGCCCGTGTTGGAGATGGCCACGATCACGGTACCGGGCCCGCTCATCGAGGCCGTCATGAACTGCTGGTGCAGGTCGATGGGCGCGGCGCACGGCACGCCGAACAGCACGGCCTGCTGCAGGGCGTCCTGCGCGATGATCCCGGATGCGCCCAGGCCCACGAACAGGAGGTCGCGGGCGTCGAGGAGGACGTCCACGGCCGAGGCCACCGCGCGGGTGTCGAGCGCGCGGCGCGCCCGGTCCAGGCTGCTCACCGTGTGATCGAAGATCTTCATCGCCATGGCCTCGACCGTGTCGTCGAGCTGGATCGCCGAGTGCGTGACCGGGATGCCGATCGCGAGCGCCTGGGCGAGGGCGAACTTGAACGTCTGGAACCCGTCGAAGCCCAGCGCGTTGCAGAACCGCATGACTGTCGGCTCGCTCACCCCCACGGTCGCGGCGAGGCCGGCCATACCCATGCCCATCGTCGCGGCCGGGTCCCTCAGGACGAGCTCGGCGACCTTGCGCTCCGACGGCCGAAGGCGGCCCTCGATGGTGCTCAGCCGCTCCATCAGCGCCAGGGGTGCTGCCGCCACCATCGCCGGCCTCATCCCTGGTCGAGGGCGTGGATGAGGTTCTCGACGGCCTGGGTCGTGGACCGCCGGATGCTCGCGTGCGTGTAGCCGCCCAGGTGCGGCGTCGAGATCACCCGGGGGTGGCGCAGCAGCGCCGTGATCTCCGGCGGCTCCACGTCGAACGCGTCGACGGCGTACGCGCCCAGCGTGCCGGCCTCGAGCGCCGCGAGCACGGCGTCGTCGTCCACGAGCGCCGACCGCGCCGTGTTCACCAGGACGGCGCCCCTGGCCACGTGCGAGAGCCTGGCGGCGTCGATCATCGGTGCGCCGTCCGCCGCCGGTGGGCAGTGCAGGCTGATGACGTCGCACACCTCGAGAAGGTCGTCGAGGTCCATCAGGGGCACGTCGGTGGCGGCGACGAACGGGTCGAAGCCGACCACCCGGGAGCCCAGCGCCGAGAAGGCCTGTGCCGTCCGCCGCCCGATGGCGCCGAGGCCGACGATGCCGACAGTGCAGTCCGGGAGCTCCGCACCCGGCGTCCGCTCCCACCGGCCGGCGACGAGGGCCGCGGCGCTCCACGGCACGCTGCGCAGGGCGCTCAGGCTGAGCGCGAGGGCGAGCTCGGCCACGCCCTGGGCGTTGGAGCCGACGGCCCGCTCGACCCGGACGCCGGCGCGGGCGGCGGCCGCCATGTCGATCGCGTCGGTCCCGGACCCGTTGCGGCTGATCACCCGCAGACCGGTGGCGCTGCCGAGCACCCGCTCGCTGATCCGCTCCACACCGGCCAACCAGCCGACGCAGCCGGGTACGACCTCGAGCAGCTGGTCCTCGGTGGGCATCCGGCCGGGGGGCGCGCCGACGAGCTCGTACCCGCGCTCGCGGACGGGGGCGAGCTCGGGGACGGTCTCCAGACCCGCCTCGGTGAGCGACCGCGGCGTCACGAGCACCCTGCCGGCCGTCATCGCCGGGTGTCCGTGGCGATCCGGTCCAGCGCGTCGAAGACCGGCCCCGAGGTCGGGATCTCGAGGTCGAACACCTCGGCGACGACCTGCGTCCAGCCGTGCAGGAAGTAGACCCAGCCGTCCTCCACCTGCACGTGCCCCGCGGCGCGCGCCTGGTCCAGGAACACCAGGTCACCCCGGTAGTTGAGGTCCCAGGCCACGGCGTCCAGCGGGAAGGCCGCCGCATCCGTGAGCGGCGACCCCGGGGCGTCCTTGCCGAGGCCCGTCGCGTTCACGACCAGCGAGCCCGGCGCCAGCGTCGCGAGGATGGCATCACTGGCCTGCGGCGTCGGAGTGTGCACGACCTCGACCGGGACGTCGGTGCCCAGCTCGTCGTGCACCCGGCGCAAGGCCTCCAGACGTGGCGTGCTGCGGTTCGCCACGACGATGCGCGCGGGGCGATCCGCACCGCGCTCGGGACGCGAGAGGTACCAGCTGATGGCGATCGCCGACCCGCCCGCACCCATGACGAACGCGTCGGCGCCCGTGCGCTGCCAGTGGCCCGGCGGCAGGAACGCGTCGATGGCCAGGCCCGAGGAGATCGGGTCCTTGGCGTGGCACACGAGCCGGCCGTCGCGCTTCGACAGGCAGCTCGTCTCCCCCATGAGCTCAGCGTGCGGGTCGATCACGTCGAACATGTCCCGGCACGCGTCGTAGAGGTCGATCTTGTGCGTGGTCACGAGTGCGCCGCGGCTCAACGGGTCGTGGGCGATGAAGTCCACGACGCGGCGGTAGTCCTCGGCCGGCGCATGCAGCGGCAGGTCGATGCCGACCAGCCGCACGTCGCCGAGGCCGAGCTCCGTGGCCCATCGCGGGAACACCGTGCGGATCGAGGACTTCCCCGTGGTGACACCGATGAAGTAGATCGTCGGCACGTCCGCTGCCGCCGGCAGGGGGTCGGTGGTGCCGGTGGCAACGGTCACCGGGTCACCGCCTCGGCCCGTGCGCTGCACGCCGTCACGATGGCGCGAGCCCTCGCCCCGATGTCGTCCCAGCGCCGGGCCGCGACGTCGGCACGGGGTGCGACCCACGTCCCTCCGACGGCGAAGACGCTGGACAGCGCGAGGTAGTCGCCGACGTTCGCGGCGGTCGCCCCGCCGGTGGGCATGAAGCGCACCCCGGTCGCGGCGAACGGCCCGGCGAGGGCCTTGAGGGTCGGGACACCGCCGTAGGCGCCGGCCGGGAAGAACTTCACGTGGCGGATCCCGGCGTCGAGTATCACGATGATCTCGCTCGGGGTCACCGCCCCGGGGATGAACGGCAGGTCCCGCTCTGCGGCCGCGGTCAGCAGCGCGGCCGAGACGCCCGGCGACACGCCGAACTGGGCACCGGCGTCCACCGCGGCGGCCACCATGGCGGCGGTCAGCAAGGTCCCGGCGCCCAGCAGGCACTCCGGCACCTCCGCGGCGATCCGGGCGACCGACTCGAGCGCCGACGACGTGCGCAGGGTCACCTCGATGACCGGCAGCCCCGCCTCGACGAGCGTGCGGGCCAGCGGAACCGCGTCTGCCACGTCGTCGATCTCGACGACGGGCACCACACCGTGCCGCTCGACGGCCGCGAGAAGGTCCTGGGCGTTCATCCGCGCGTCGCCCGGTAGCCGACGTGCTGGGGGTTCGGCCGCGTGGTCCAGCCGCCGGCCCCGTCGGTGACGACCAGCTGGGCCATCCCGCCCGCGTCGGCGATCAGCCCGTAGTCCTGGCCACTGTCCGCCGCGTAGCAGAACAGGGTGACGAACGGCTCGCTGCCGACGTTGACGCTCCGGTGGATCCAGTGCCCGGGGACGTGCACGGCCTCCCCGGCGGAGAGCGGGATGGCCTTGCTCTCCCCGGAGAGCGTCTCGAGGAGCATCACGCCACGGCCGCTGAGGCAGTGGTAGAGCTCGGCGCGGTCGGCCTTGGCGTGCAGGTGGCCGCGCGTCACGGCGAACTCGTCACCGATCCGGCCGGGCAGCACGGTGCTGGTCCCGATGATCAGCGCACCGGCGCCGTCGGCCCCGCGGTGCTCGTCGACGTGGTAGACGAGACGATCCGCGCCCTGCGACCGCACGGCTGCCTCGAACGCGTCCCCGTCGGCGTACACGCCGACCAGGTCTCCCAGGACCTTGTCGTACGCGCCGGTCCGGCCCGCCATGGCACCGTCGGCACCGATCGTCAGCAGCCCGGGCTGCATGAGGACGTCCGGAGCGTCCAGGTCCATGGGCGTCGGCTCTGGCATCGCCGGCATCGGTCTCCCCCTCGTCGTCGGAGCGTGTTGTAGTGAGACTACTGACTGCCCGCACCCCGCGCAACCCTCCGCACGGGTGAACGCGCCGGTCTGCGTCTGTACGCCACCTCGTGCGTAGTGGTACTACTGGGATCGGAGCTCAGCCAGCCTGCTGAGGCACGGGCCTGCGCCGAGCACAGGGAGCCGAAGAGAGCATGTCGTCCAGCACAGCGCACGACCACGGCCTCGTCCGCACGGTGCTCGGCGACCGACCGGCGAGCGAGCTCGGTCGCTGCGACTACCACGACCACCTCTTCCAGACGTCCCCGCTCCTCGCCGGCGACGAGCTCGACGACGAGGACTCCAGTCGCCGGGAGGCGGCCGAGCTCAGAGCCGCGGACATCACCACCATGGTCGAGGCCACCCCGACGGGCCTGGGCCGTGACCCCGCCGGGGTCGCCCGGATCAGCGAGGCGACGGGGCTCGCCGTCGTCCACGTGAGCGGCGCCCATCGCTCCGAGCACTACGCCGCGGGCCACTGGCTCTTGGCGGAGGGGGTCACGGACCTGGCAGACCGCTTCACGCGCGACATCCGCGACGGCTTGCCCGACGAGGACGTCCCCGATCGCGGTCCGACTGCCCGTGGCCCGTCCGGTGAACCCGTGCGGGCAGGCCTGCTCAAGGCCGGTATCGGATACTGGCGGATCGACCCCTTCGAGCGTCGGGTGCTCGCCGCCGTCGCGGCTGCCGCCGGCGAGACCGGCGTCAGTGTCATGGTGCACCTCGAGCACGGCTCGGCGACCTGGGAGGTGCTGGACGTCCTGGCAGCGGAGGGGCTGCCCGCCGAACGGGTCGTGCTCGCGCACGTCGACCGCAACCTGGATCCCGGCCTGCATGCCGAGCTCACCCTCGCGGGTGCCTACCTCGGCTACGACGGCATGGCGCGCCACCGCGAGGCTCCCGACTCCGCCATCCTCGACTGCCTCGAGCGGGTGCTCGCCACCGGAGACCCGGGCCGTGTCCTGCTCGGCGGCGACGTCGCACGACGTCATCGGTACCACTCCTACGGGGGCATGCCGGGGCTGACGTACCTGCCGCTGCGCTTCGTGCCCCGCCTGCGCCGGCGCGTCGGCGGGCACCTGGCCGAACAGCTGCTGGTCGACAACCCCGCACGCCTGCTGACCCTGCGCTGAGCCGCGCGCCGAGGGCGCAGATCCGACAGTCCGGCGTCAGCCGACGCCAGGGCCGGCCGACGGATGCGGGTCGCCGTCCGGGCTCCCCGGTTCGAAGCTCCCCCGGAACTCGGAGAGCGCCGCCTTCATCTCCCGCAGCCGCTCCAGGTGACCCGGTCCACGGCGGACGGCCACCGCGGTCGCAAGCACATCGACCAGGACCAGGCCGGCGAGTCGGCTCACGGTGGGCGTGTAGGTGTTGGTGTCCTCGAACGTCCGGAGCACGATACCGACGTCGGCGAGGTCGAGGAGCGGGCTCGGACCACCGACCACGCCGATGATCGTGGCTCCGTTGCGCTTCGCCTCCACCGTGATCTCGAGGATCGATCGCGACCGGCCCGTGTTCGAGATCGCGACGAGGACGCTGCCGGGCTCCATCATCGAGGCGGCCATGAACTGCTGGTGCAGGTCGATCGGGGCGGCGCACGGCACGCCCAGGAGCACGGCCTGCTGCAGCGCATCCTGAGCGATGATGCCCGAGGCGCCGAGGCCCACGAGGACCACCCGGCTCGCTTCGAGCAGGACGTCGACCGCTGTCGTCACGGCTGTCGTGTCGAGTCCACGGCGGGCGCGGTCGAGACTGCTCAGGGTGTGGTCGAAGATCTTCGTCGCCATCTCGGCGACGGAGTCGTCGACGCTGATGGCCGAGTGGGTGACCGGGATGCCGATGGCGAGGGCTTCGGCGAGTGCGAAGCGGAACGACTGGAAGCCGTCGAAACCGAGGCCGTTGCAGAAGCGCATGACCGTCGGCTCGCTGACCCCGGCGCTGGCGGCCAGGGCTGCCATGTTCACCCGCACGGCCGCAGCCGGATCAGCGAGCACGGCCCTGGCGACCTTGAGCTCCGAGGGACGCAGCCGTTCGCTGTGGTTCGTGAGCCGTTCAAGGAGCGGCAACGTGTTCGGCTCCCGAACCATCAACCCTCCACGGCTAGCCAGATCCTCGCGCGACAACCGAGTTTGGCACATCGCACTCCCCCACACCCTCAGGTGCCGAGCGGCGGCGCGGCCGGCGGCGACGGACGCTCTGGGGCGGGCAGGACGTCAAGGTGAGTGGTGATCGCCGTCGGGGCAGCGGCGGGGCGGCCGAGGAAGGACCCTTGCCCGGCGATCCCGGCGACCGCGGACGGTCCACGGCCGATGCCGAGGACCGCGCCGAGCATGTCCGCGTCCTCGATGCCTTCGGCCACGACCCAGCCGCCCGTCTGCTGGACGAACGTCGTCGCCGCGGCAACTGTCGCGTCGGAGGCCGGGTCGAGACCGAGTCGGGCGATCACGTGGCGGTCGATCTTGACCACGTCGAAGCGGACGTGCGTCAGGGCGCGGAGGCCCGCGTTGCCCCGGCCCATGTCGTCCAGGGCCAGCCGGAAGCCAAGGGCGTGTGCCCGCCTGAGCACCCCGATGGGCTCGGGCAGATCGAGGCCGGTGTGCTCGGTGACCTCGAGGATGACGTCTCTCGGAGCGAGGCCGGCCGACGCTGCCTCGGCGACGAGCGCCTCGACATCGAGCCGAGGCAGCGCGTCGGGATGGACGTTGACGAACAGCAGCCCGTCCCAGTGCCGTGCACGGACGCTCGCCAGGACCGTCCGGCGGGCGCACTCGTCGAGCTCGGCGGCAAGACCCAGGCGTCGGGCCAGCTCGAAGGCCTCCTGCGGGCCGTCGATCGGTACGCCCGCGGGAAGCCGAAGGAGGGCCTCGTGGCCGATGATCTGACCTCGGCGAAGGTCCCAGATGGGCTGGAACGCGACGGTCAGTCCGCCGTCGTCGGTGAGGAGGGAGGACATCGCGTCGAGCTTCTCCGCGCTGACCGTCAGCCCGGTGGACATCGAGTCGAAGGTCACGGTCTGGCGGCGGCCGCGGGCCTTGGCGTCGTACAGCGCGGCGTCCGCGCGCTCCCACAGCTCCTGAGCGGCGACCTCGTCGTGCGGCCGGGCCGACGCGATGCCGGCGCTGAACGTGATGCCGGGCGCCCGTTCCGTCAACGAGCGACGGACCCGCTCGAGCGCCTCGTCGGCCTGCACGTCGGTGCTGTTGACGAGCAGGACGGCGAACTCGTCACCACCCAGCCGGAAGGGGGTGTCGGACGCGCGCAACGTGTCGAAGGAGTCCGCCAACGCACACAGGACCCGGTCGCCGTAGGTGTGGCCCAGCCGATCGTTGACCTGCTTGAAGTCGTCGATGTCGATCAGACCCAGCACGACGTTCGTGGCGGTGTGGTCCGCGAGCGCGGCCTCCAGCGCGGGACGGAACGGGCGTCGTGCAGCGATCCCGGTCAACGCATCGGTGTTCGCCGTCCGCTGCGCCCGACGATGCTGCCGGTGCAGCGTACGTCCCCCGAACAGGTAGGAGAGCGGGATGGCGAGCACCAGCCCGAGCAGCAGCCCATAGACCTGGCTCACCCGTAGGTCGGCCAGCACGTTGCCGATGATCTCGGCCCGCTGATCGATCTCGATGACCAGCATCCCGTCCGGTGAGCGCACCGGCAGCAGGAACTCGTACCGCTCCGACTGCCCGGCTTCGCCCACGTCACGTTCGGAGTCGGCCGACGGCTCTCCGGACAGGAGGACGGCGTCGAGCCGCTCCGCGTCGACGGTGTTCGTGCCGGTCCCTACGACACCGACGGGTCGTCCGTCCGCGTCGAACAGGCCGACGTACTCGGTCCCGTTGGTCACCGCGATGTGCTCCAGCTGCGCCGCCACCGCTGCCCGCCGAGCGTCCGGCGCCAGATCTGCGGCAAGGACCGCCTCGAGGCCGACGATCTCAGCCTCATAGGTCCCGATCGCCGCTTCCAGGGTCCGCTGCTCCACCTGGCCCGAGGCGACCGCGTACTCGATCAGGCCGGCGCTGACGACGCTCAGTGTCACCGCCAGGACCCACCGCACGAGGAACGGCACGCGGCCGGCCGCGGAACGCGCACGACCCAACGGCTTGACGTCCATCCGAGGCCCCCTCGCCCGCAGTCCACGATCCGACCTGCCAAGCATGCGGGTCGAACGGGGATCGCGCCGGAGGCGAACCACAGGATCGCCTCCGCGTGGTCGTGCGCGGAGGCTGTCGGCTGCGTGATGTCGAGGTACCGGCCGCACATGCGGGTGCGCCCCGTCCGGGCGCGCGACCGGACCGCCTCAGTCCAGCGCGAGGAGCTCGCGGGCCTGCGGGTCGACCAGGGCGAGCGCCGCAGCCCGGGCACGGGCGGCCGAGCCAGCGGCTCGGGCCGCCGCGGCGATCTGACGGCACTGGTCCAGAGTGTGCAGGCGGAGCGCGAACCGCACTCCCGGCACCGATGCCGGTGACATCGACAACGATGTGATGCCCATGCCGGTCAGCGCGAGGGCCATGACAGGGTCGCCCGCGGACTCCCCGCACACACCCACCGGCTTGCCCAGATCGAGGCCGGCCGCCGCGGTCGCCGCGACGAGGTCCAGCACCGCGGGCTGCCAGATGTCCAGCAGATCGGCGAGCTCACCGCGCAGCCGGTCGGTCGCCATCGTGTACTGGGCCAGGTCGTTGGTGCCCACGGACACGAAGTCGACCTCGGCGAGCACCTCGCGCGCACGCAGCGCGACAGCGGGCACCTCGACCATCACACCTACGGTCCCGATCCCCGCGGCGCGTGCGCGGGAGGCGAACTCGGCGGCCTCGTCCACGGTCGCGATCATCGGAGCCATCACCCACGGGTGCTCGCCGGTCTGCCGCGCGGCGCGGGCGATGGCGGCGAGCTGGGCGTCCATCAGGCCAGGCGCCGTGCGGATCAACCGGTAGCCGCGCACCCCCAGTGCCGGGTTCTCCTCGCCGGGCTGGGTGACGAACGACAACGGCTTGTCCGCGCCCGCGTCCAGGGTCCGGATGACCACCTTCCGGTCGCCCAGCGCGGTCAGCGCCCGGGCATAGACCGCCGCCTGGTCGTCCTCGGTCGGCGCGGTCGACGCGTCGAGGAACAGCACCTCGGTCCGGAACAGCCCGACGCCCTGGACGGCCAGGTCGGTCAGCCGCTCGGCGTCGTCGGCGGTGCCGATGTTCGCCAGGAGCTGGACCGCGTGTCCGTCGGAGGTCGCGCCCGCAGCGGTGTCCTCGGCGAGCGTGGCGAGGGACTGGCAGCGCCGGCGCACCGCGGCGCGCGCGACGTCGTCCGGGTCCACCGTGACCGTGCCGCGGGCGGCGTCCACGGCCACCTCGTCGCCGTCCCGCAGGCTGGCCGCATCGCCGGCGCGCACCACGCACGGCAGCCCGAGCTGTCCGGCGATGATCGCGGTGTGGCTCGTCGGGCCGCCCTTCTCGATCACGATGCCCAGCACCAGCGACAGGTCCAGCACCGCGGTGTCCGCCGGCGAGAGGTCCTCAGCCACCACGACGGACGGGCGCCACAGTGCGGGAACGCCCGGCTCGGGCAGCCCCTGCAGGCGGGCGACGACGCGATCGCGCACGGAGGCCAGGTCCGTGGCACGCTCGGCCAGGTACCCGCCCGCCGCGGTGAACATGTCGATGAACTGCCCGGCGACCTCCCAGACCGCGAGCGCCGGATCGGTCCCCGCACGCACCTTGGCCGTGGACTGCGAGGCGAACGCCGGATCCTTGGCCATCAGGCTCGTCGCGTGCAGCACGTCTCTGAGGGTGCCCTGCGCGGCCTCCGCCCGCTCCTGCAGCGAGTCCGCGACGGCGTCGAACGTGGCCGCGAGGTGCGCAGCGGCGACCTCAGGATCAGAGTGCGCCGGCGCGCCGGCGGGAACGTGCGGTACCGGATGGGCCCGGGCCACCGGCCCGAGCACCGCGCCCCGCCCCACGCCGACCCCGGTGATCACACGCATCGGCGAGCTCACTCGGCGTCCAGGTCGGTCTCGAGCATCTCGACCAGCCGGTCGAGCAGCGCCGTGTCCTCGCCGGCGAGCACGACCTCCGCACCGTTCTTCACGCCCATGCTCATGACGAGCAGGATGCTCGAGGCGTCCACGGGCTCCTGGCCCGGGCGGGCGATGGTCACTGCCCCCCCGCCGGCGGCAACCACCTGCGTGAACAGCATCGCGGGACGGGCGTGCAGTCCGACCCTCGATGCGACGACGACGGTGCGCTCAGCCATGGTGAACCTCGTGGTGCCGGTTGATGAGAGCGGTCAGGTCGTCGAAGGTCTCGAGCAACCTGCCGCCCAGGACGACGTGGTACTGCCCGTGCTGGTGCACCGCCATCGTGACCTCGGGCAGGGCCTCGACGCGCGGCTCGTCGACCGCCGCGTCGTCGTGCAGCTCGAAGCGGAGCCTGGCCCAGCAGTGGGTCAGCGCCGCGACGTTCTCGGGCCCGCCGACGGCGTCGAGCAGCTCCGCGGCGAGACTCATGGCTCGACCTCTCGACCTGGCCCCGTGACGGGTGTCGGGGACGCCACGTCGACGAGCCGGCTCACGTGCAGGGCGAGGTAGAGCACCTCGTCGATCGTGATGGTCCAGCCGAACTCGTCGTGCAGCAGCTCCCCGACCCGCCCGGCCGACGTGTACTCCCGGGGACGGGCGTTCCGCAGCGCCGCATGCAGCTCGGCCGGGGTCTCGCTCAGCTTCTTGCCCTGCCGTTCCCGGAGGAAGAGGTAGCGCAGATGGGTGACGAACCGGGCCACCTCGACGGAGTCCTCGTCGATCTCGGTGCCGTACTCCTCGCGGATGACCGCGAGGATCTGGTGCAGCAGCGCGGTCATCTGGACCATCTGGCCGAGGTCGCTCGCGCCGAACTGGGCGTTGACCAGGTGCAGCGCGATCGGCACGGCCTCGATGTCGGGCAGCCGCACACCCCGCTCCTGCTCGACGAGGTCGAGTGCGGCCCGCGCCACGGCGACCTCGCCGGGGTACAGGTACTGCACCTCCCACCGCAGCGGGTACTCGATCTCGGTCGTGCCCCCGGCGGCGCGGCGCAGCGCGAAGCTCAGGTGGTCGGCCAGCGGGACGAGCACGTGCTCGGTGACGTGCGGCCCGAGCCGCTCGCGTGCCATCGCGACGACCTTCTCCGTGAGCTCGATGTCGGCCATCGGGATCTCGTCCACGAACGCCGCGATCCGCTCGGCGCTCGTGGCGCCGCTCGGCACGAAGACGCGCTCGATCCTGGCGGGGTCCACCTCCGTACCCGGGCTCATCTGGAAGCCCAGACCTCGCCCGAGGAGGACCCGCTCGACCCCGCGGTCATCCACTCCGAGCACGACGTTGTTGTTGAAGACCTTGACGACCTGCACCTGCTCCTCCTCTCCTCGTCGAGAGTCCGGTATCCCATCCTGGCGGGTGCCGTGGCCGCCGGACAGCGACCACGGCACCACCTGTCAGGACCGGGTCAGGCTTGCGCCGTTGGTCCGGATGACCTCGGCGTACCAGGCGAACGACTTCTTGCGGTATCGCTCCAGCGTGCCGGTGCCGTCGTCGCTGCGGTCCACGTAGACGAAGCCGTACCGCTTGCTCATCTGCGCCGTGCTGGCTGACACGAGGTCGATGCAGCCCCACGAGGTGTACCCCATGACCTCGACCCCGTCACGGACGGCCTCCCCCACCTGGTAGAGGTGGTCGTTGAGGTAGGCGATCCGGTAGTCGTCGACGACCGTCGTCACACCGTCGACCACGACGAGCTCGTCCTTGGCGCCCAAGCCGTTCTCCACGATGAACAGCGGCTTGCCCCACCGGTCCCAGAACTGGTTGAGCACCACCCGCAGTCCGACCGGATCGATCTGCCAGCCCCACTCCGACGCGGGCAGGTGCGGGTTCGGGATCCCACCCATGATGTTCCCCTCGCCGCGGACCTTCTTGGCCGGGTCGGCCGTCTCGCACAGCGACATGTAGTAGCTGAACGAGACGAAGTCGACGGTGTTCTGCAGCAGCTCGCGGTCCTCCGCGGTGATGTCCAGCTCGATGCCGTGCTCGCGGAAGTAGCGCAGTGCGTACCCGGGGTAGGCACCGCGCACGTGGACGTCGGAGAACATGAGGTTGGCGTGGTCGGCGTCCATCACCGCGAGCATGTCCGCCGGGTCGGGCGTGAGCGGGTAGATCGGCATCGAGATGACCATGCAGCCGACCTGGATGCCGGGGTACGACTCGTGGGCGATCTTGGTCGCCAGCGCGGACGCGACCAGCTCGTGGTGCACCGCCTGGAACAGCTGGGACTGCGTGAGCTCGTCCTTGGGCGTGCCGATCCCGCCCGACATGAACGGCACGTGCAGCACGGAGTTGATCTCGTTGAAGGTCAGCCAGTACTTCACCTTCGAGGAGTACCTGTCGAACAGGACCCGCACGTAGCGCTCGTAGAATCCGATCAGCTCGCGACTGACCCAGCCGTCGTACGTCTCGGTCAGGTGCAGCGGGGTCTCGTAGTGGGAGATCGTCACCAGGGGCTCGATGCCGTGCCTGTGACACTCGTCGAACACGCGGTCGTAGAACGCGAGGCCCTCCTCGTTGGGCTGCTCGTCGTCGCCGTTCGGGAAGATCCGGCTCCACGCGATGGACAGCCGGAACACCGAGAAGCCCATCTCGGCGAAGAGCGCGATGTCCTCGGCGTAGCGGTGGTAGAAGTCGATCCCGATCAGCTTGAGGTTGTCGGGGGTCGGCTCCGGCGTGCGCGGGGCCATGATCCCGCGCGGAGTGACGTCCTGGATGGACAGGCCCTTGCCGCCCTCGTCGAATGCTCCCTCGAGCTGGTTGGCGGCGGTGGCGCCTCCCCAGAGGAATCCCTCGGGGAACGTCCGTGGCTCAGCGTGCGTCATCCTCTGTCTCCGTCTCGTGCGGTGCTGATGGGGTGGGCGCGACGGCGCCGGGAGCCGGTCGGTGGTCGGGTCGACCCGACCACCGACCGACGCTGCGTCAGCCGACCAGGTCGAGGGCCGGCTCGTTGCAGCGGACGTCCCCGGTCGCGACCGGGACGACGGCGGCGTACCCGCCGTCGTCGGTCACGATCATCACGGTGATCGGGTTGTAGCCCGCGGCGGTGATCCCGGCGATGTCGAACTCGACGAGCAGCTCCCCGGCGGTCACGCGCTGGCCCTGAGTGACCAGTGGTGAGAAGTGCTTCCCGTTGAGCTCGACGGTGTCGAGACCGATGTGCACGAGGACCTCGAGCCCCTCGTCACCGCGGATGCCGAACGCGTGCGGCATCACGGTCAGCAGGACGCCCGAGATGGGCGCGTAGGCCCTGCCCTCCGACGGGATGACGGCCAGGCCGGTCCCCATCGCGCCGGAGGAGAAGACCTTGTCCGGCACGGCACTGAGCGGGACGACCGCACCGGCAACCGGCGAGGTCACCGCTGCGGCCTCGCTCGGCACGGCACCGCCCGCGACGGCCTCGGCATCCTCCTTGTTCGGGATGTCCTTGAAGCCCAGCACCATCGTCAGGGTGAAGGCGATCGCGATCGCCAGGCCGGTGCCGAGGAGCTGCAGCGCGAAGTTGCCGACGTCGACCGTTGAGGTGAGCGTGATCGCACCCGGCAGGACGAAGCCCATGGACGCCGAACCGCCCGACGCAGCGATCGCACCACCGATCGCGCCACCGATGCAGGCGAAGATGAAGGGCTTCTTCAACCGGAGCGTCACACCGTAGATCGCGGGCTCGGTGATGCCGGCCAGGAAGGCCGAGATGGTCGCCGGGCCGGCGACCGCCTTGAGGTCGCGGTTCCGGGTCTTGAGGAACACCGCGGCAGCCGCGCCTGACTGCGCGAGGACCGCGGCGAACAGCGGGCCGGTGAGCAGCGAGTAGCCCTGCTCCGACAGGTCCTGGATCATGACCGGCACGAATCCCCAGTGCACCCCGAAGATCACGAAGACCTGCCAGAACGCCCCCATGAGCGCACCGCCGATGAGCGGCGACAGGCCCCAGAACCAGTTCACGCCGGACGACAGGCCGCTGCCCGCCCAGTCCGAGATCGGGCCGATGACGAGGAAGGTCACCGGGACGATGACGGCGAGCACGACCAGCGGCGTGACGAAGTTCCGGATCGCGTCCGGCAGCACCCGGTTGAGCACCTTCTCGAGCTTGCTCTGGGCGTAGATGGCCAGGATCGTCGGGATGACCGCGGACAGGTAGCTGACCATGACCACCGGGATGCCGAGGAAGGTCAGCTCCCCGCCGCCCGAGGCGAACGCCGAGAGCGTGACGCTCGCGCCGTCGGCGTTCGGGATGACCGCGACGGTTGCGGAGTAGATCAGCGCACCGGCGATGGCGAGCGCCGAGTAGACGTCGGCCTTGAACTTCTTGGCCGCGGTCACGGCCAGCAGGATCGGCAGGAACTGGAAGATCGCGTCACCGGCGGCGAACAGGATCGCGTAGCTGGACGACGCGGCCGCCGTCTCGTCGGCCTTCGCCCAGACGGCGAGCAGGGCCTTGAGCAGGCCCGAGCCGGCGAGCACCCAGAGGAACGGGGTGAAGATGCTGGTGATGAGGTCGATCGCCTTGGCCAGGAGGCCACCCGACGCGGCGCCCTCCGACGTGACCTCGTGGTGGGCCGTCAACGCCTCGTAGACGTTGTTCACGGTGTTGCCGATGACGACCTGGAACTGACCGCCGGACTCCACGACGGTGATCACGCCGCGGGTCGCCTCGACGGCGGCCTTGTCCGCCTTCGACCGGTCATGAAGCTGGAAGCGGAGCCGGGTCGCGCAGTGCGTCACCGACTTCACGTTCTTGGCACCGCCGACGGCCCGCATGACCTCGTCGGCGATCACTTCGTACTTGCTTGCGGTAGCCATGATTCCTCCTTGAACCCGTCACGTCCGCAGCGTGGGCCTTGCCTGAGGCAACAAAAAAACCCAAGCCGTGCAACCGACTCGACCGTGAGGGCCGAACGGATGCCAGCTTGGGTTTTGCCTGCCGTGCAGTAACAATCCCAGACATCGGGGACGCACTGGGCGCCCGAGTCGGAACCTAGACCACCGGGCCCGTCCGTGTAAACCCCCGACTCTCGACCGCGTCGACGAGGGGCGTGCGCGCGGCCATGGCCCCGGGCCACCCCGCGGTCCGTCTCAGATCAGCCCGAGATCCTCGAAGGCGCTGACCAGGCCCGCACGCTCCGGACCGGCGGCGACGCGGTCTGCCACGGCGAGCACCCGTGGGTCCGCCCCCTCGATGGCCACCCCGATCCCGGCCTCGGCGATCATCTCCAGGTCGTTGAGCCCGTCGCCGAACGCGATGACGTCCGCGAGCGCGACGCCGACATGCTGAGCGGCGATCCGCATCCCGACGGCCTTGTGGACGCCCTCGAGGTAGATCTCGCCCGCGGACTCGCCCATGCCGGGGATCGAGCTCGGGAGCACTCCGAGCGGACCGCCGATCTCGTCCCGGAGCGTGACGACGGGCACGGACGAGCCGAAGCAGGTGATCTTGCCGAACGACGCACCGGCCAGGTCGTCGGACATCGTCAGGCCGTCCAAGATGTCCGACGGCCCTCCGTGGCGCTCGCCGGGCTGAGGGTGCAGGTGCGCGCCGAACAGCGCGGCGAGCCTGCGGTCGAGGCCCAGCGGCCCGTAGAGCGCGTCTGGCGCTTCGAGGATGAATGCGACGTCGTGGGCCCGGAGCGCAGCGACCGCCCGCTCGGCAAGCGGCGCGGGGAACCGTCGGTCCGCGAGCACCTCGCCGTCGACCTCCACGTACCCGCCGGCGGCGGCCACGATCCCGTCGAAGCCCGCACCAAGGATGCGCGCCGGCAGCATCGACTTGGGGCGCCCGGTGCACAGCAGGACGGCATGCCCTGCTGCGCGAGCTGCGCGCACCGCCGACGCGTGCGCCGCGGGGACCTCACCGTGGTGAGCGTAGGTGCCGTCGACGTCCAGGAACACTGCTCGCCTCATCCCGGCGACCGTACCCGAGCCCCGGCGGGCTGCCGAGGAGGGTGGGCGCGGAGCACCACGGGCTGCACGTCACGGTCGTGCGCGTCGCGCGTCGGACGCACGCGCCTCACTCTCGGCCGTCCTCCAGCGGGATGAGCATGGTCCGGAACGGGCCCCGGGAGCCGTGGAGCTCCCAGATGCGCGCCGCCACGTCGTCGATCCCGTTCTCGAGCCGAAGCTTCGGGATGCCTCCCGGGATGACGAGCTGGATGACGCGGATGCCCTCGTCCTGCAGCGCGTCGTGGAGCATCTCGCCGTACGCGCTCTCGGCAGGGAACGCGATCGAGGTGCCCGCGAAGCCGCTTCGCGCCTTCACCGACGTGCCGCCGTTGACGAGGATGATGCTGCCGTCGCCCGCCGTCCGCATCGCCGGCAGCACCGATCGAACCGCGTGGATGAGCCCCAGGGCCGAGAACCGCAGCGCCTCCAGCGCCAGCTCGGGCGTCATCTCGAGCACCGGTTCGAGGTACTCCCTGGACGGCAGCGGGCTGTACTGCAGCACGGCGATCGGGCCCAGCTCGGCCGCGGCACGCGCCAGGGCGACCTCGAGGGCGGCAGGGTCAAGGACATCCGCCGCGTAGCCGCGCGCGACCAGACCACCGTCCTGGAGCTGGGCCGCCAACGCGTCCAGCTTCGCCTGATCCCGAGAGATGAGCGCGATCGAGAAGCCCTCCGCACCGAACCTGCGCGCGACGGCGGCCCCGAGGCCCGGTCCAGCACCGATGATCGCGATGGTAGGCATGGCCGTCCCCTTCCGAAGAGTGTCTGATCGACCATAGCCGGAGCCCTGCGGAGCGCGGCGCACCGGTCGCGCGCCGCAGGTTCGAGCCCACATCCAACGCAAGAGACCCTCCCGATCCGAAGATCGAAAGGGCCTCTGATGCTACTGGCGCCCGGCCGTGGCCCGCGCCGGCATCGACTTCCCGGTCCGCATGCACGACCTGCGCCACGCCCACGCGTCCTGCCTCCTGGCCGGCGGAGCGGACCTGAAGTCCGTGATGGAGCGCATGGGCCACGCCCAGGTCATGACCACCCAGAGGTACCCGCACACCGTCGAATGCGCTCGTGGCACTACCGGTCGGCCGTCCGACGGGCGACCTTCAGGGGCGGGGTCTGGTCCGCCTCGACGCATCCACAGGTGACGCCGTACTCGATGTCGCAGTCCAGCAGGATCTCGCGGAACGGGCGCGCGGGGTCGTTCGACCGCTCGGTGAGCAGCTGCAGGGCGCGCGCCGCCATCGTCGGCACGGGCAAGGTCGCCCGTGTCGGCGTCATCCCGGTGAGGTCCGGGTCCCCGACACCGTCGAAGGTGACGATCGCGACGTCCCGCGGCACCCGGAGCCCGAGCCGGGTGATCGCGGTCATCGCCGCGCTGAACATGCGGTTGCCCGTCGCCAGCACGCCGAACGGCGGCTCCATGGTGCGGAAGAGCTGCAGCGCGCCCGCCGCGGCCTCCCCCTGCGAGGTGTGACCGCTGGACTCGAACGGCTGGAGCCCCGCCTCGGCCAGCACGTCGGCGTAGCCGAGCTGACGTTCGTGGACGCTCGAAATCGCTGCCTCGCCCGTGACCATGGCGACCTGTCGCAGGCGGTGGTGCTCCACCAGGTGGCGTGTCAAGACCCGAGCGGCCTCGCGGTTGTTCACCAGGACGTGGTCGGCTCTCGAGCGGATGCTCTCGACTGTCCGGTCGAGCACGACGATCGGAAGGCGCCGGGAGACGTCGGCAAGGCTCGGTGCACCCGCAGGAAGGACGATGAGCCCGTCCACCCTCTGCTGCCGGAACAGCCGCAGGTAGCGTTCCTCCTTCTCGGGGGACTCGTCGGAGATACCGAGGAGGATCGTCTGTCCACTCGAGCTCAGGCGCTTCTCGATGTTGTGGGTCAGACCCGCGAAGAAGCCGTTACGGATGTCAGGCACGATCAGACCGAGGTAGCCCGACTTGCTCGTCCGGAGCAACCGCGCGCGGTTGTCCGTCGTGTAGCCCAGGTCGTCGACCGCGCCGAGCACCCGCTCGCGCATCGCGTCGGTGACGTACGGCTCGCCGTTGAGCACACGGGAGACGGTCTTGATCGACACCCCGGCGGCCTCGGCTATGTCGACCAGGCGTGCGGCTCGGGGGAAACCCCTGGGCGCCCGCGGGCTGACCACCTCGTCACCGCTCATGGCGTGAGGTTAGTGGCTCGCCCGCGAAACCGGCGGCGACGGTCGGCCGTGTCCGGCCTCACGTCCCCTCGTTCACCGGGCGACGGCGTGGAATGGCTCGGCGACGTAGTCACCGGCGTGCCCTGCCTGTCCGAAGACCTCCATGCGCTCCGCGATGAGGTCGGTCATCGCCCGACGTCCGGCGCGCAGAGCAGGAGCGGGATCCGCCGTGAGCCCGTCGGTCGCGAGAGACCGGCGGACCTCCGCCATGAAGGCCATGTGGGAGTCCATGCCCTGGTTGATCTTCGTGACACCGAGCTTGGTCGATCGGGCCTTCTCGTCCTCCGGCACGCCCCAGGACTCCGGCAGGGTGCCCCCGTAGGTGTTGATCACGGCTCGCAGGTCCCCCGGCAGGGAGGAGGACCCGTGCATCACGAGGTGGGTGCCAGGCACGCGCCCCGCGATCTCCGAGATCAGGTCCATGTGGAGCACCGACCCGTCCGGCGGGCTCGAGAACTTGTAGGCGCCGTGCGAGGTGCCGATCGCGACGGCGAGGGCATCGACACCCGTACGGCGAACGAACTCGGCTGCCTGCTCGGGGTCCGCGAGGACGATCTCGGCGTGCTTCGACCCGTCCTCCGAACCGCCGATCGTCCCGAGCTCGCCCTCCACCGACACGCCGCGTGCGTGCGCATACTCGACGACCCTGGCGGTCACGGCAACATTCTCCTCGAAGGAGGCCGGCTGATGGGTCTGGCGGTCGAGGCTCCCGTCGATCATCACGCTGCTGAACCCCGCGTCGATCGCACGCCGGCAGGACTCCTCGTCCGGGCCGTGGTCCAGGTGCAGGACGACGGGCACATCGGGGTAGTGGGAGATCGCCCGCAGGATGAGGTCCCAGAACAGCTCGTCCGACGCGAACGCCGAGGCACCCACGATCGTCTGCACGATCACCGGCGAGCTGGTGCGAGCCGCCGCATCCAGGACCGCCTCCACCTGGAGCACGTCGGTGACGTTGAACGCACCGACCCCATACCCCCCCTTGCGTGCCTCGTCGAGGGCGTTCCTCAGTGTGATCAGGGTCATCGTGTCTCCCGGGATGATGAAGGTGGTGGTTGTTTCGTCTGACAACGTTGGACAGACTAGTGCACTAAACGGGACACGTCACGCCTTCCGCGCGGCGACAACACACGGGCGAGGACAGACACGTGGATGAGCTTGTGCTCGGGATCGACATCGGCACGTCGCGGACGAAGGTTGCCGCCTATGGGCGCGACGGCCGGGCGGTCACGTTCCGTGCCTCACCCACGCCGATCGGGAACATCGCCGGTGCCGTGGACTTCCCCGTCCTGGCCATGCTCGACACCGTCGAGTCGCTGATCGAGGGTATGGGGCTACGCGGCTCGCCGATCGTCGGCGTGGGCATTGGCACCATGGGTGAGGTCGGCACCATCCTTGCCGGCTCCCGTCTGCAGCACATCGACTTCCCGGCCTGGTACGACGACCGGGGAGCGGATGTCGTGCGGGCCCTTGAGGAGGCGTTCGGACGGTCCTGGCTCGCCGGGCGAACCGGCGGCCACGTCCGCTCGACCTCGTCCCTGGCCAAGCTGGCCTGGTTGAGCGCGCATGGACGGCTGGTCGACGGGACGTTCCTCGGTCTTGCCGGCGCCGTTGCATGGCGCCTGACCGGCCAGGCCGTCCAGGAGGCGTCACTCGCGTCGACCAGTGGCGCCTTCGACCCCGTAGAAGGACAGTACGTCGAGGCCATCTGGGTCTCGGCGGGGCTGGGTGGCGTGAGGCCCGCACGGGTCACCCCGCCTGCGACGGGCACGCCGGCCGACACTGCGCTGGCGCGCCGACTAGGCCTCCGACCTGGGGCGATGGTGGTCATCGCGGGACATGACCACCCCGTTGCCGCGGTGGGGACGGGCGCCCGGGCGGGTGAGGTAGTCGACTCCATGGGCACCGGCGAACCCGTTCTTGCGGCGGTGACCCGCAGCACGCCCAGGCCCAGCCACGCGGAGGTCGCCCGGCTGGTCGCTGATGGTCTGACCGTCGAGTCATGGCCGTCCACGGGTGACGTCGCCCTCATCTGGGAGGGCCTGCGGCCCGGCCTGGCGATGCAGACATTCCTCGATGCGACACGCGGGGACCGGGCGGCCCTCGATGCCCAGGCGCCGCCTCCGGGGACCGCCGGGCTCCCCGCCCCGGACGCCGTCCGCACCCTCGAGCAGGGGGGCGCCTGCCACCTTCCCGAAGGTCCGAGCTCGTGGGCCCAGATCCTGGATCACTACGCCGTGATGGCCGCGAAGGGCGAGCAGGCGGTCCGCGCAGCCACGGGAGCGTCCGGCGTGACGCTCCTGACCGGCGGCGGTCTGAGATCGCCTCGATGGGTCGCCGCGAAGGCCGCACTCGGCGCGACGTCTCCGGTGGTCTCGCAGGCGACCGAGACGGTCGCGCGCGGAGCAGCAGCGATCGCCGGGATGGCCTGCGGCTGGTGGTCCGACACCGCTGACATGCCGGGAGCAAGGCGCCTGACAACGGACACATCGGGCAACGGTTACACGGAGACGGGGTAACAGATCAGTCACGTCGTCGGACAGGGCTAGACAACGCTGTCAGAAACAGGACAGCATGAGTCAGCGACGTGGACTGTTCAGTCGCAGATCGTGGTCCGTTCGGATCGGCGTGATCCGGACGGCATCTCAACGAAGAGAGGTAGCCCCCATGAGCATCCCCACCTCGAGGCGTCGCCTGACGCCCCTCGGCACAACCCTCGTCGCGCTCCTCGCGCTCGCCGCCTGCGGCACGACGGCGACCGACGACACGGACACGGCCGGCGAGGCCACCGAGGCTGCCGGGGACGTGACAGCGGCACCGGCCGACGATGCGGCCGGTGACGACCAGGTCAGGGTGGCATTCATCACCAAGCCGCTCGACAACGTCTACTTCGGCTCCATGGTGACTGGCGGCGAGGCGGCGGCCGAGGCCCTGGGTGTCGACCTCATGGTCGCCGCCGCCCAGAACGTCAGCGATGACACCGGGCAGGCCTCAAAGCTCAGCAGCCTGGTCTCGCAGGGCTTCGACTGCTACATCCTCAACCCGACCAGCCCGACCAACCTGATCACCCCGCTCACGAGCGCAGGTGACGCGACCATCATCAACATCGACCTCGAGATGGACTTCGAGGGGGCGGCGGCTCAGGGCGTCGACGTGACCACGTTCATCGGGACGGTCAACGAGGACGCCGGGGCCGCTGGAGGCGAGGCGATGCTCGGCCTGGTCCCTGAAGGCTCTCAGGTGGCCATCATCGGCACCCTCGCTCAGGACGCGGGCAACATCGCGCGCCAGGCAGGCTTCAACTCCGTCGTCGAGGGGAAGCTCGAAGTGGTCCAGACCGTCTCGGCCGACGCCGACCGCGTCAAGGCCAAGAACGCTGCGGCTGCGATCATGCGTGCGAACCCCGACGTCAAGGGCTTCTTCACGCCGGCCGGGACGCAGGCCATGGGCATCCAGGAGGCCATCGAACAGGAGGGTCGCACCGGGGAGGTCGTCGTGGTGGGCATCGACGGCACCGAGGAGGAGCTGCAGTCGATCGCGGACGGCAAGCTGGCCTCGACCGTCGAGCAGTTCCCGTACCTCATGGGCTACCAGGCCGTGCAGGCATGCGTCGCGGCGCACGAGGGCTCGACCCTGCCGGAGCGTGTCGACACTCCGGTGATGATCGTGACGAAGGACAACGCCGCCGCTGCGCTGGCCTCCTCCCCCGCACCGCCCGAGGACTTCGAGGTTCCGAACCCGTTCGAGGACTGACCAGCTACTGATGGGATCCGCACCCGTGTCCACATTGACCCGCGCGCCAGCGCCAGCACCCGCCGCCCCGACCCGGGGCCAGAGGTTCGTGCGCGTGGCGCGACTCGAGGAGACCTGGACGAAGGCGACTGCACCCACCGCCCTGGTCCTGAGCTTCATCGCCTTCTCGCTCTTGTCCCCCTACTTCGCGACGTGGCAGAACGTCAACGGCATGCTCGCTGACGCAGCCATCCCGATGCTGCTCGCCATCGGGATGACCTTCGCGGTGATGCTCGCAGGCATCGACCTGTCGATGGCCGGAACTCTCGCCCTGGCGAGCGTGGTCTTCGGCATGGCGTACTCGGCCGGCTGGGGCCTCGCCCTGGCGTGCACGCTGGCCGTTGGCGTGGGGGTTGCGGTAGGGGCGACGAACGGGTTCTTCGTGGGCCGGGTGCGGATCCCCGACATGATCGTGACTCTGGGCACGATGGGTCTGGTGCAGGGCATCGGTCTCATCGTGTCGAGGGGCATCCCGGTCCCGGTCGCCGACCCGGTCCTGCGGACGGTGTCGAGCCAGTCCGTCGGGTTCCTCCGCTACAACATCATGATCGTGCTCCTCATCGGTGCCGTGCTGCACTTCGTGCTGACCTACCGCCCGACGGGGACCCACCTGCTGGCCGTCGGCGACAACGTCGACGCGAGCAAGGCCATGGGCCTGCGAGTCCCGCGGACCAAGCTCATCGGGTACGTGATCGCCGGCGCCATGTCCGGTACGGCCGGCATCTTCCTCGTGCTCTACGTGGGAGCAACCCAGCCCGCCACGAACACGGACTACGTCATGAAGGCCGTGGCCGCCACCGTCCTGGGCGGCACCAGCCTGTTCGGGGGCAGGGCGACGATCTGGGGTCCGATGCTCGGTGCCCTCCTGCTCACCGTCATGCAGACCGGCCTGACCATGGTCGGTGTCGAGGCCTTCTACGAACCTGCCGTCGTGGGCGTCGTCGTCCTGGCGGCCGCGACACTGATGCGAGGAAGGAGATGAGCGCGGAGAGCAGGTCGCAGCACAAGGTCGAGGTCGTCGATGTCACCAAGTCGTTCGGGAGCGTCGAGGCCCTGCGTGGGGCGTCGATGTACGCGAACGCCGGGGAGGTGACCGCCATCGTCGGCGACAACGGCGCAGGCAAGTCGACCTTGATCAAGTGCCTGTCCGGCTACCACGCCCCGGACCAGGGGCAGATCCTGGTCGACGGCGCACCTGTCCGGTTCAGCTCGCCTCTCGACGCACGTCGAGCCGGTATCGAGACTGTCTACCAGGATCTCGCTCTGGCAGACCAGCTCGCGGTGTGGCAGAACATCTTCCTGAACCGGGAGCTGACGCGGGGGGTCGGGCCCTTCCGTGCGATGCGACGGGCCGAGATGCGACGGCAGGCGGCCGCCCTCGTCGACGGACTGGCCGTGACCGTCCCGTCGGTCACCAAGTCGGTGAAGCGGCTCTCGGGGGGTCAGCGCCAGGCAGTGGCGATCGCTCGGGCCGTCATGTGGTCCAGCCAGTTCGTCATCATGGACGAGCCGACTGCTGCCCTGGGCCTACGGGAGACGGCGCAGGTGGAAGACCTCGTACGCCGGATAGTCGACAACGGGACGACCGTGCTCGTCATCTCGCACAACTTCGAGCAGGTCATGAGGTTGTCCCAGCAGGTCTGGGTCATGCGGGGAGGTCGCGTCGTCGACGGGCACCGCACGTCGGACGTCACGGGCGTCGACCTGGTCGCCCAGGTCACGGGCGCATCGACCTTCAGGTGACCCGCCGGTTCCGGCCGCCGTTCCTGAACCTGACGACCGAGCACCCGTGCGAGAGCACGCGGGCGGGGACCTCGCGAGTGTCGTCCCGGCAGCACGTTGGTGCGCACGAAGGTCACGGAGTCCAGAACGGTCAGGCGGTCGAGTCTCGCCTGGCCGTCCGGTTCCGGGTGTGGGCGCATCTGGCGCAGTCCGTGCGGGCACGACGACGCGTCGCAGACGACCGGCGGTCGGCCCTCACCACTCGCGCCCGAGAGCGCCTCGAAGGCTCGCGTCGCGATCACGTCGTTGCCTGCGGTGAAGCCCTTCGACGCCCACAGGGTGCCACAGCACGGTGCGTCGGTACCGTCGGGCACCGACACCGGTACACCGGCCCGCCCGCACAGCGCCAGGAAGGCCCACACCGCACCGAGGCCGGGAGCCCGATGGTCGTCGCCCGCAAGCCGAAGAGCACGACGGCCCTCCGGCGGCTTCGCAACATCGGATCGCCGGCGCACGCGCCCGTCGATCGCGGCTCTGGCTCTCGGCTGGCCGTCTACCTCGGCGGCGACGCGCTCACAGGCTGCTCAGGCCATGACCGCTGTACGGGCAGGCCTGCGGTGGCGGGTATGGCGTCGGACTGCATGTCGAGCAGTGCCGTGATGATCGGACTCGCGGGCTCGGCCGGCAGAGAGCCCGGTCGGCCCACGAGGTAGCCCTGGACGGCATCAGCATCGAGCTCGGACCAGGCGCGCAGGTCGGCTTCGTCCTCGATGCCCTCGACAACGAGCATCGCCCCGGTGTGGTGAACGAACTCGACCAGGGCGCGTCCCAGGGCCCGGCGAACCGCGCTCAAGCCCATGTTCTGGGTCAGCGAGATGTCGAGCTTGATCACGTCCGGGGACAGCTGGACGATGTGCTGGAGGCTGGCGAACCCCGCCCCCGCGTCGTCCACCGCGATCATCACACCGGCGCCGCGCAGGGCCGCCAGGGGCACCTCGAGCAGGTCGTAGTCCTCGATGACGGCGTGCTCGGTGAGCTCCAGGGTGAAGTCGCGCCCGTCCCGGGCCAACAGCAACTCATGGAGGCGGGGATCGGCCAGAGTGGCCGGGGAAGCGTTGAGCGACAGGCTGACGTCTCCGGGCAGGTCGGTGGTCGCCTCGATGGCCGCCTCGATCGCTGCGATCTCCAGGTCCGCTCCCAGACCGGCGAGCTCCGCGGCGGCGAACCACACATCCGGGGGACGGTAGGGCTCGACGTCGAACCGCGTCAGGGCCTCGACCGCCACCAGCCGGCCATTGTGCAGGGAGTAGATCGGCTGGAACACCGGGTGGAACGCCCGCCGGCTCAAGATGTCGGCGACCAACGGGATCAGAGCCGTGTCGATCGTGACCGCCGGCGCCGGCGGGCCACTGAGTAGGTCCTGAACGTCTCGGGCAGCCAGTTCGCCGTCGAGCCGCTGCCCTCGGACCAGGAACAACGATGCCAACACGCCCACCGACAAGAACGACGATCCGCGGACCAGCATGCCCACGAGGGCCTGCTGCTCACCGGTGCCGGTATCGATCGGCAGGAACGAACCGGCCAGGACAGCGGCGACCACCGCGACCACCGACGCACCTCGTATCCCGAAGAGCACGACCGCGAGAAGGATCGGGATGTAGAACAGGTGCGGTGTGGCGGTCTTCGTGCCCCCGGCGGCATAGACCACCCCCCAGGCCATGGCCAGCAGCGCGCCGACCACCACGACCGCCGCCCATCGCGGGACCGTCGGGCCCCAGCTGACCACCCGGTCCATCGAGATGCGGCTCCGGAAGCCGGCCCCCGGTCGCGCCCCAGCACCGTGCCGTGTCTCGCTCCCCGTGAGCCGCATCCCACCACTCCCGAACACACCGAGTGGCGGACCCAGTAGTCATCCGCCACACCCATCATGGTCACGTCTGGTGTGACAGGCCGCCCCGGACGCCGGGTGAAACCTCCCTTGCGAGACTCGACACCCTTGCCCTCGGCTCCCCCGTCTCGCCCTCGCGCGTCCCTGCGACAAGCCCCGAGCACCACCAGCGAAGGCTGCAGCGGCATCCGGCAGAGTGGTCGACGACTGGTCCGGGGGCGCTGGAAGGCCTGGTCTCGTGGAGGCCGCTGCGGCGTACCGTCCGCTTGCCCAGGGGCCGGTCTCGTTAACCTTCCCGTTACGTTCACTCCGACGGGCGATGCGCCCTGGGTCGACGCGCGTCAGACTCCTCCGGTGGAGGATGTCGCGTGGCGGGTCGATCTGACAGATGAGGACATCCTCGCCGCCAGGAACGCCTGGTGGGATGCCCGCGAAGGCGGCGCGCCACCGGAGCGTGTTCAGGTCCTGTGGGACGACCTGGGGCGGCTCATGAGGGAACAGGTGCGTCAACTGGTGATCGACTTCAGGAACGGGCGCGACCTCACGTAGCCAGGCAAGCACCGGGAACCTGCGACTGCCGGGACGAGGCGGAACTCCTGGCCAGCCGTCACGCCTCTGACCTTCAGCGACCAGCGGTGTCGCCGACGATCGCCCTGGCGTCAGTCAGTCAGGAGTCGCCCGATCCGCCTGACGATGACCCGCCACCGGGAGACTCAGGCGCTGGGTGAGGCCGCAGTCGAGATCCGGGTGCGGAAGAAGAGTGCGGAGGGCCGCCTGGGCCCTTCGAGGACCTCGAGGTAGTCCGGGTCGAGGCGGGCATGCCGACCGCGAGGTTCTGTGAGCTGATCGGCGTGCCCGAGCGAACCTGGATGACGTGGAAGAGCAGTTCGGCGCCGCGGGGGTCGATCTGGACGTAGCCGAGCTCGTCGAGGAGCAGCAGGTCCAGGCGGGCGTAGCGGGCCACGACGCGTGACAGGGTGCGGTTGTCGGCGGCTTCGGCGAGCTCGTTGACCAGGTGGGCGGTCGTCACGTAGCGGACCCGGTGGCCTTGTTCGCAGGCCGCGACGCCCAGGCCGATGAGCAGGTGGGTCTTGCCGGTGCCGGAGTCTCCGAGGAGCACGACGGGTTCCCCGGCGGCCAGGTAGGCGCCGGTGGCCAAGTCGCGCGCCGCGGTACTGCTGGAGAAGACCGGCATCGGGCCCGTGACCGCCGCGATCGCGCTGACCGCCTGGTCCCACCCAGGCAGAGTGCGGTCGGAGGCCGCATTCGCCTGCCTCGCCGGGGTCAACCCCATCCCCGCCTCGTCAGGGAACACCGCCCGACACCGGCTCAACCGCGGCGGAGACAGACGCCTGAACCGTGCCGTGCACATGGCCACAATCGTCCGGATGACACACGACCCCGCTACCCGCGCCTGCGTCGAGATGCGACGCGCCGAAGGACGCACCACCAAGGAGATCCGCCGCGTCCTCAAGCGCTACCTCGCCCGCCAGATCTACCGAACCCTCAACACCACCATCACCAACCCCAGCCCGGGTTGACAAGACACAGAAGGGTCTGCGCGACACCACTCGGAGCCTGCACCGTGCCGTCCATGACTGGCGTGTGGCTACTCGACCATCCGAGGCCGTTCCGGGTTGCGCGCCGGGTCTTCACGTCGATGAGCGCTGGACGAGGAACGCTCGGCTCGTCGTTGCCAGCGGCTGGTATCCACCTGGAGAGTCCCCGGTTGACGCGCGGACGACGCTGATCACGGCATTTGCCAGCTCCCTGGCGTTCACGTCGTCGGACTGATCGACGGAGGTCAGCGGGGGGTCCGAGAACCGGCCGGACGCAAGGTTGTTGACGCCGATCACCGCGAGGTCAGCGGGTGCCGCCAAGTGGTGTGCGCGCATCCCGGCGAGGACGGCAAGGGCGTGGTCGTCGTCGAATGTGCATACGCCCGACAGTCGGGGCTGTGCCGAGACCCACCTCGCGACCGCCTCCGTCGCGGAGTCGACGTCGAGTGCAATCACCTCGAGGGAGGCAGGAGCAGCCGACCGTTCGCGACAGGCGCGCTCGACCCCAGCGCAACGACCTCGCTGGAGGACGCTCAGACGCGGATCGTTCGATCCTGCGTACACGATCCGCTCGTGCCCGCGGTCAAGCAGGTGGGTGGCCTGGAGGTATCCGATCGACGCTTGTAGGTCGTGCACCGCCAGCACTCCGTCCTCTGGCGCGCCGACCAGGGCCACTCCGGCGGCTTTCAGAGCTGCCCGGTCCGCCGCGGCGACCGGGCCGGGGCTGGTCACCGCTAGTGGTGCGAGGGCGCAGGCCACCTGGGCCAGCGAGGTGCCGCTGGCGTGCTCGCGGAAGATCACCTCGTAGCCGGCCCGGGCGACGACCTCGCCGAAGGTGTCGATGAACCGCGCGAGGGAGAAGGTGATCGGTTCATCGGGGAGCAGTACCAGGATCGTGTCGCTGCGCCCGCGCGCGAGGGTGCGGGCGGCGGCCGACGGGATGTAGTGCAGATCGTCGGCGGCCCGTCGGACCCGTTCGCGGGTCGGGGCGGGGATGGACTGGCCGGCCACGTCGTTCATCACGTAGCTGGCCGTGCTGAGCGAGACACCCGCCCGATCCGCGACGTCCTTGAGCGTGACGCGAGCCGACCGCGCTCTGCTCCGGCCCTGAACCACGGCGCGAGCCTACTCGGACAGCACCGCCACCCGGCCGGTCGTGCGTGCGACGTCGTTCTATGCGCGATCGGTCTTTCCTCACACGGTCGGCGCATAGATAGCGTGAGCGCCGTTACCGAAGCGCTTAAGTGAGCGACCGGTGGCGCTGACGACGAGGAGACCCAGTGGAGAAGCACGTCCAGGCCCTGCTCGATTCGATGGTCGCGCATGATCCAGGGCGCCTGCCGCTGGCCGCTCGCTACGCGGCTACCGAGGACTCCCGGCCGTCGGCCCTGGCGCTGATGACCGCGTGGCGCACCGTGACCGCGGTCAGATGCCTGTCCCAGGTGGTGGCCGACGACCAGGCCGGCACCGTGGTGTTCGCCGCAGCGGTCGAGGAGGCAGGCTCTCCGACCATCGTGTTCGGTCGGATCAAGGTCGAGGCCGAGGTGTTCACGGAGATCGAGCTGTACCTGGACCGCTCTCGCGCCGATTCGGGGTTCGTCTACCTGCCCGATCAGATGGCCGAACTGCCGGAGGTCTGGACCAGGGAGATCGACCCCAGCCAGCGGGCCACGCGCGAGGAGCTGGTAGCGCTCGGTCGGGCCATCTACGACACCGATGGGGCGCTGGAGTACGAGACCGCCGACCAATGCGTGCTGCTCGAGATCGGCGGTGTGGTCTTCGAGGACGCCAAGTACCTGGCGGCCCTGCAGGGTCGTGAGGTGCCCGAGGACACCGAGCCGTCTCCTGTCGGAGGTGGTCTGTGGCCCGGTCGCCCGGTCGACCCGACCGGCGGGCAGGTGCTGGCCGTCGACGTGGAGCACGGGGTGGTGGTCTCGCGCCTGACGGTGGATGGGTACGTCTGCCCCTACGTCGTCGACCACGAGAACTCCTCGTGCTTCGTGCCCGAGATCATGATCGACGCCCATCAGCGCACCCTCGACATCGCCGACCTGACGGGCCGGTCGGTGCTGCAGCAGATGCCCGCGTCGGCGACCACGTACGAGATGGTCCGGTTCTTCGGCGGCCGGGTCCAGGGCATGCACCGCTACATCCAGCTCCAGGCGGCCGGTGGGCGCAGCCCTTGGTCGCGCACCCAGGTCCGCTAGCAGCAACGTCGCTGTCAACAGAAGAGGTGTCAGATGGTCAAGACGAATGGATGGCTCGTCCGCACGGCCGTGCTCTTCATCTTCCTGCTCAACATCGAGGTGTCGCTGATCAACAGCGCCCTGGGCGAGATAGCCAAGGCGTTCCCCACCGCCGACCCGGTTCTGATCAACCTGGTCTCCACCAGCTCCGTGGTATTCATGTTCCTGTGCTCGTTCATCGTCGGACGAGTGGGCGCGCGGTATGACAAACGGAAGATCGTGCTCATCGCCCTGGTGATCTACATCATCGGTGGCCTCGGCGGCTACCTGTTCAGCTACTCGATCTGGGCGCTCATCTTGTCCCGGAGCCTGGTCGGCATCGGTGCGGGCATGACGGCGCCGCTGGTCGGGTGCATCGTGTCCGAGCTCTGGCACGGCCCGGACCGCGCCAGGATGCTCGGCTGGGCCAACGGCTTCGACAGCCTGCTCGCGGTGTTCATCACGATGCTCGCGGGCGTGCTGGGCGCGATCAACTGGCGCTACACCTTCTTCGCCTACGGCGTGTTCATCCTTGTCCTGCTGCTCGAGGCGTACGCCCTTCCGTCGATCCCGCCACCCGTTGCCCGCCAAGCCGTCGAGAAGCCGCAGTTCACCCCGAAGCAGAAGGCCAAGCTCGCCCTGATCGCAGGGTTCGTCTTCCTCAACCTGATGGCCGGCATGCTGCTCTTCCTGAAGATGCCGATCATGGTGACCCAGGACGGGCTCGGCGGACCCGCGCAGATCGCGATGGGCTTCTCCGCGAACACCGCTGGCGCCTGCATCTCCGCGCTGTGCTTCGGCTGGATCTACCGCGTGTTCAAGCGATACACCCTCGCGGTCTACCTGGCGCTGACCGCTGTGGCGTTCCTGATCGTGCTGAGCGCGCACAGCATCCCGATCATCGTCCTGGGCTTCTTCATCAACGGCTTGGGCAACGGGCTGATGATCCCCTCGATCGAGATGAAGGCGATCGGCACCGGCCCGCGGGCCAACGTCTCCTACGCGATGTCCGTCGCGTTCGGTGCCCTCTTCCTCGGGCAGATCGCGGCCGGCTTCGTCGAGAAGCTCCTCGGGGTGTTCGGCGACCCGGCGCCGCGCACGCTCATGACCTTCTCGCTGGTGATGTTCCTGCTGTACCTGACGGCGTACCTCATCTGGACACGCGTGGTGCCCGAAGAGAACAACGAGATCAGCCCGGAGATGCGGGGCGACGTGGCCCCCGAGGTGAGTGAGCCCGCCCTCGGTTGACGGGAGGAACTGAGGCCCGAGCCGGGGACACCGTGGACAGTGCCCCCGGCTCGGGCCTCGCTCGACCTACCGGCGGTCGTCACGCCCGCTGGTATGCAGGAACCTGATGCCCTGGTCCTGTCCGACGTGTCGCCGAGCCCGCGCACACCGGAAGGGCCAGGGCATCGGCGCACCCGCGGCCTTCGGGGGGTGGACGGCAGACCGCGTCGTGCAGGCGCTACGACAGCCGCGGCTCGGTGCGACTCGTGGCCGATCGGCAAGCAGGTGCGCGGGGGCGGATGACCTGCCCGACGCTGGGCGCCGCGGCGATCGCCGATGCGGGTCGTCCCCAGGACGGCAACCCGGTCTTGCGTATCGCTCGCAGGCGAGAGCTCGACCATGCCGCAGACGGTGGCGTTGCGCTCCGACCGGTCGTCGCGAGTGCGCGCGCGGTCTATGGGCTCGCTGTCGACGGCGCGACTGACGCCGCGGGCCTGAGTCGCGCTGCGGTCGCCTCGGAAGCTGGGTCGTGGAGCCAACCGTGGAGCCAACAGGTGCGTGCAGGTGCGTGCAGGTGCGGTCCACGGTCATCGTGACGTCGGCGCAGCTCGCGCTGACGACCTTGGCGCGCGCCGCCTCTGCCGGAGAGGTCCGAGCTTCGCTGGGACCCACGGTCCGGCATCCCGCCAAGTCTCTGGTGAGACCCCGTCCGGCCCGGGACCAATGGCCGTCGGACCGCCCTCCTCCTATGCGAATACTGAATGTCACCATCCACCGTGGCGCACCTACTGTCCGTGACGACGGCTCCGCGACCGTCTGTCCGGCGCGGCGCCGCGGGGGACGGGTCGCTGGCGCTCGCGTCGGGGCACGGACCGCACGACGCGAGCGAGAGGCGGTCGAGATGGTCGGGATCGAGGTGGACGGGGTCGCCGTGCGGGCGCGACCCGGCCAGGACCTCCTCCACGCCTGTCTCGACGCCGGCATCTATGTCCCGCACCTGTGCTCGCACCCGGACCTGCCGGCCGAAGGTGGCTGCCGGATGTGCACGGTCGAGGTCGACGGGCACAGCCAGCCTGTCCAGGCGTGCGAGGTCGCCGTCGCCGACGGGATGGTGGTGCGGACCAAGACCGAGCGGGTCGAGCACATCCGGAACGTGGCGCTCGAGCTGATCCTGGCGCCGCACCCCAAGGACTGCACGTCCTGCAGGGCGTACCTGAACTGCGAGCTCCAGGCGCTGATGCAGTACACCGGCGTGGCCCACTCGCGGCTTCGTGAGATCGAGAAGGAGACGGCGCGGACCGGCGCCTCGAACCCGATCATCTCCAAGGAGATGTTCCGGTGCATCCAGTGCACGCGGTGCATCCGGGCCTGCAGCGACCTGCGTGGCGTCTCCATCCTCGAGATGAACTACTCCGGCGGCGAGGCGTACGTCGGCACCGTCGACGACATGCCGCACGACCAGACCGACTGCCGGTTCTGCAGCGCCTGCGTGGAGGTCTGCCCGACCGGCACGCTGATGGACCCGCCAGGGCTGTTCCGCCAGGACGTGGCGCGCCGACAGGCGCTCGTGCCGTGCAGCAACGCCTGCCCCGCGCACACCGACATCCCGCTGTACCTGCAGCTCGCCGGCCAGGGCAGGTACGCCGAATCGGTCGCGGTGTTCCGCGAGAAGCTGACCTTCCCGCTCAGCCTGGGCTACGTGTGCAGCCACAACTGCGAGCAGGACTGCAAGCGCGGGAAGATGGATGCTCCGATCGCGATCCGCGAGGTGAAGCGGTTCGCGGTCGAGAACGACACGGAGCAGACCTGGCGTGGCCGGACCTGGGTCGAGCCGGCCACCGGCAAGCGGGTCGCCATCGTGGGCGGCGGGCCTGCCGGACTGACCGCCGCGCACTACCTGTCCCGCAAGGGTCACGAGGTCACGGTGCTGGAGCGCCGGTCGCGTGCGGGGGGCATGCTCAGCTGGGGCATCCCCCGGTACCGGCTGCCTCAGGAGGTCGTGGACGGCGAGATCGCGATCCTGCAGGAGGTCGCCCCGTTCGTCATCGAGACGAACGTCCGCATCACCGACCTCGCACCGCTGCGCGAGCAGTTCGACGCGGTCCTGGTCGCCACCGGCGCGCAGGCCGGCAAGCGCCCACCCGGCTACCAGACCGGATGGGCCAACGTGGTGGACGGCGTGGACGTCTGCCGGCGCTGGAACGACGGCGAGCGTCCCGACCTCGGTGCCACCGTGGCCGTGCTCGGCGGCGGGAACGTCGCGTTCGACTGCGCCCGGTCTGCCCTGCGGTCAGGTGCCGCCGAGGTGCACCTGCTCTGCCTCGAGCCGTTCGGGCAGATGCTGGCCGACCCGGTGGAGGTGCGGGACGCGATCGCCGAGGGCGTCGTCGTGCATGCGTCGGTCGCTGTCGAGCCGACCACGCTGGACGACCGGGTCGTCGGCCTGCGGGTGACCGACGTCCGGTCCTTCGCGTTCACCCCCGAGGGCCTCACGCTCGACGAGGTCGCCGGCAGCACGCGGGCGCTCGCGGCGGACTCCGTGATCGTCGCCGCCGGCCAGCAGTCGGACCTCACGCCGGGGTTCGGCGTCGAGCTGCGGCGGGGCAACTTCGTGGTCACCCAGCCCGACGGCAGCACCTCGACGCCCGGCGTGTTCGCCGCCGGCGACGCGATCACCGGCACCTCGACGGTGATCGGCGCGATCGCGCTGGCCCGCACCGCAGCGTCCAGCATCGACAGGTACCTGGGCGGCGACGGCGACATCGAGGACACCTACTTCGACCGCACAGAGCACGACCCTGTGCTCGGGACCATTCCGAGCTTCTCGCAGCTGACCAGGACCGACTGCAGCACCGCGGAGGCGGTCGTCACCGAGACCTCCCGGTGCCTGCACTGCGAGCTGCGCCCGGACGTGGACACCGTCAAGTACTGGAACGACGCGGTCTACCAGTCCGGTGCGGCGAACCGGGGAGCGCGCTCATGAGGTGCGACCGCGGCGCCGAGGCGCTGACCCTGATCGACGCCGCGGCGGCCGCCGCCGGGACCGCGTGCCCCGTGACCCAGGCGGCCGCGCTGATGTGGCAGGCGGCGGCGTCGTCGTGCGGACGCGAGGTCTACTGCCGCGAGGGCACCCGGCAGGTCGCCACGATCGTGAGTGACATCACCGTCGGCAAGGGCGAACCCGGCGACCTCCCCTTGGTCCAGGAGCTGTGCGGTCTGATGGTCGACCTCGTGCCCTGCGCCATGGCAGGGACGGCGGCGCGCAGCGTGCTTGACTCGTTGGACGACCACGCCGACGAGTGGGACCGGCACGTGCGCCGCGGGCGGTGCACCTCGCTGACCTGCACCATGTCGTTCACCGTGTACGTCGACCCGGCGACCTGCACCGGCTGCGAGGCGTGCCGACCGGTCTGCCCGGTCGGCGCGATCGCGGGCGGCCCGGAGCTGGTGCACGTGGTCGACGACGCCGTGTGCACGCGGTGCTCGGCGTGCCTGCCGGTGTGCCCGGTGGGCGCGATCGCCAAGGCCGGGCCGATCAAGCCCCGGCTGCCCTCCGCCCCCGTCCCCGTCGGCGCGTCCGGCGGGGCTGAACCGGCTGGTCCCGGCGGCATGCATCGCCGGCGGCGGCCCTCCTGACCAGAACCCACCCCATCGAGAACGAGGAGGTTTTCATGAGCGACCTGGAAGCGGACGTCATCGTCATCGGCGGTGGCGCCTCGGGCATCACGGCGGCTGTCGCCGCGGCCGAGAAGGGCGCCAGCGTCATCGTGCTGGAGAAGGGCAGCACCACCGGCGGTGCGGCAAACATGGGCATGGGCTTCTTCGCGGTGGAGTCCAAGCAGCAGAAGGCCCAGATGGTCGACCTGTCCGTGGAGGACGCGTTCCGCTTCCTGATGGAGTACACCCACTGGCAGGTCGACGCCCGGCTGGTGCGCAAGTACTTCGCGCAGTCGGCGGACACCATCACCTGGCTGGAGAAGATGGGCGTGGAGTTCCTCGGCGCCTACAAGTACTTCGAGACCTCCAAGCAGACCTGGCACGTGGTCAAGACCGCCGGGTCGGACAAGCCGGCCGAGCGCGCGGCGTCCAGCCTGTACAAGGCGCTCACCGAGCAGGCCGAGGACCTCGGCGTACGGATCATGTACCGGACCAAGGCCACCAAGATCGTGCTCGAGGTCGGTGCGGTCGCGGCGGTCGAGCTGGTCGGCGAGGACGGCGTGGCCCTGACCGCCGCGTGCAACGCGGTGATCGTGGCCACCGGCGGGTTCGGCAACAGTCCGAAGATGATCAACGACCACCTGGGCTTCGAGTGGGGCAAGGACCTGCACTCGTTCCGGGTCCCGGGCGTGGACGGCGAGGGTCTGTCGATGCTCTGGGAGGTCGGCGCCGGGCGCACCAAGCCCACCATGGAGCTCACCTACACCACGCCCGGCGTGACCGACGTCCTCAAGACGATCTCCGAGACCATGCGTCAGCCGAACCTCATGGTCAACCTCGACGGCAAGCGGTTCATCGACGAAGAGATCATGAACAACACCGTCTACACCGGCAACGCGATCGCCCGGCAGCGCGAGCGCGTGGCGTTCACGATCGTGTCCGACTCGGTGATCGACGACTACCGGGCCAAGGGCCTGGACTACGTCACCTTCCACCACAACGTCAAGACGGTGGACAAGTGGGACAAGGAGGTCGACGCGTACGTGTCCGGCGCGGGGGTCGAGGCCTCAGGCCTGTCCGACCTGCACAACGATGAGCAGAGGCACACCAAGAACTTCTGGGTGTGCGACACGCTCGACGAGGTCGCCGAGCTGACCGGCATCGACGCCGGAGCCCTGAAGGCCACCGTCGAGGAGTACAACCAGCTCTGCGCCACGACCGATGACCAGTTCTTCAAGCCGTACAAGTACCTGCGGCCGCTGACCGGCGCGAAGTACTACGTGGCACGGCACTTCCCGGCCGGCTACGGCAGCCTCGGCGGCGTCGCGGTCAACGACGACCTCCAGGTGCTCGACACGGCGGGTCTGCCGATCGACGGCCTGTACGCCTCAGGCACCGACGCCTGCGGCATCTTCGGCGACTCGTACTGCTTCTACCTGCCCGGCAACACCATGGGCTTCGCCATCAACTCCGGCCGAATGGCCGGGTACCACGCCAACCGGTACATCGACAGCTTCTAGCCCCCCGCAGTTCGCACGACAGCCGTTCTGGGATTGAGCCCACGGTCCTCCGGCCCCGACGGTGCAGCACCCCAACCTCCCTACCCGAAGCAGTACCTCATCAAAGGGGATGTGCACCCATGTCCACACCGATCAAGGAGATCACGTACTCACCATTCAGGTGGGTCGTGCTCGCCACGTTGTTCATCGTCACGGCCACCACGGCCCTAGCCCTGATCTCCCCGGCACCACTGATCCCGAACATCTTCGGCAGCCAGTTCGCCGACCCGGCGATGATCGACCAGGTCCTCAAGGGCGAGGTCCCGCTGCCTGACGGTCTGCTCTCCATCGGCCAGATCGCCTGGATGACGATGGGCTGGTTCAACCTCGCGGTCGCCGTCGCGGCCCTGCTCGGCGGGTACTTCGTCGACAAGCTGGGCTTCGTCTGGATCTACGTCATCGGCATCGCCCTCATCGTCACAGGGTGGCTGCTCGTCGGCACCATCGGCGACACCTACAACGGGATGATGGTCATCCGTACCATCCAGGGCATCGGCACGGGCCCGATCATGGCCTCCGCCGCGGCGGTTGCTGCCACGCGCTTCCCGATCAAGGAGCGCTCGATCGTCACGGGTACCCAGGGTGCGGCGATGAGCGCCGGCATCGGTCTCGGCCTGGCGTTCATGCCGAAGCTCGCCGTGTCCCAGGGTGGCTGGGAGTCCGCGCTGGTCAGCCTGTGGCCCGTGGCCGTCGTCGCCCTCGCGATGACCGCAGTCGTCGCCTTCGGCCCCAAGCAGGCGCCGGTCGAGGCAGTGGCCGAGTCCGCCGAGCAAGTCGCAGAGGCCAAGCACGCCCTGCGCAAGGCCTTGGCTACCCCGACCGTGTGGGCAGCCATCGCTTGCATCGTCATCCTGTCGTGGGTGTTCCAGGCCTTCAACGACCTGACGCCCGCCTACCTGAGGCTCGCCGCGCCGGTCGGCGTCGGCTTCGCCAACGGCTCGACGCTGCTCAGCTACGCCCAGATCGCGAACTTCCTCGGGGCTTTCGCGGGGGGCATCGTCACGGAGCGGTTCTTCCGTGGTCGCGTGCGCCCGGCTCTCACGATCGGCTTCACGATGGGCGCAGTGTTCGGCCTCGGCCTGCTGCTCCCTGCTGCGACGTCCAGCGCCGGCCTGATGGCCGTCTTCCTGTGTGTCGCTGCATTCTTCTTCGCCTGGGTCAACCCGAACGCCCTGGGCTACATCGCCAAGACCTTCCCGGCCAGCATCACCGGCAAGCTCGGTGGCTACGCGATGGGCATCGGCGTCTTCGGTGGCACCGCCGGTGTTGCGGCGGGCGCTGCGGCGCTGCACGCGACGGGGCGCTACACCGTGTCGATCCTCATCATGGTCGGCGTGTGCGCTCTGGGCGTCGTCCCGGCGCTGTTCCTGCGGCAGGCCAAGGCTGACAAGGCCTCGCTGATGCAGGAGGCCGCCAGCAGCGTCAGTTCGATTCTGCACTGATCTGACTGACCAGAAGCGGGGCGGGGCGTGCAGCCGCGCGGACTGCACGCCCCGCCCATTCGCCTCGGTCATCCGCGCACCCCCGCCGCGGGCCGACCCTGCCCTGCCGCGCCCGCCCGCGGACCTATGCGGCATCGCGATTGGCTCACTCATCGCGGGACTGCGTGAATGCCAGTTGGCGGTGGTCGAGCGTGTCGCCTCGCTCGCCACCTCGATGCTCAGTCCCATCAAAGGAGAGTGGAAGAAATGATCCGCGGCAACTACGAGTCGGACCACGACAAGCGGAAGGCGATGTCCCACGAGGAGCTGGGCACCATCCCGCACATGCCGTTCGAGGAGTACTCGGAGAAGCTCAAGCACTGCTTCACGATGAAGCGCACGAACGGCATCCTGGAGGCGCGTCTGCACACGAACGGCGACAGCCTGCAGTGGGGTGCCCCTGCCCACCAGGGCCTGCACTACTTCTTCGACTGGGCCGGCCGTGACCCCGAGAACGAGGTGATCATCCTCGGCGGCACCGGCAAGGACTTCATGCGCGGCATCGGCCGCCTGGACAAGGACGGCAACTGGCTGCCCTCGACCGAGTTCGCCTCGGCGCCGGACGAGGCCTGGAAGATGTACGAGTACCAGTACTACGACGGCACGAACGACGTCGAGGGCCAGGTCTTCGACGTCGAGGTGCCGACGATCGGCGTGTGGAACGGCGCCGCCTTCCACACCGACCTGGTGCTCTTCTCAGACATCACGCTGGCCACCGAGGACGCCTGGACGACGGAGATGCACTTCCGGGTCAACATGGTCCCCGGCGACGGCATCCAGATCGCCTGGCGCGAGCTGATGGGCCGCAAGCGCTACGCCTACGCCGAGCTGACCGGCGAGATCATCACCGCGCGCAAGGCGCTCCAGCTGGGCATGATCAACGAGATCTGCGACGACACCGAAGCGGCCTACGCGCGCGCCCACGAGATCGCCGAGCTGATCATGCACGCCGGCACCCGGGTGACCCGGCGGATGACGGTTCAGCAGCTGCGCAAGGCGTGGAAGGAGGACATCGCCAACGAGCTCCGCAACGCGTTCGCCACGGAGATGTTCGTCACCGCCACCGAGCACTCGCCGCACGAGGTGGGCTACTGGGAGTGGGCGCACGAGGAGGCCGAGCTGGTCAGGGCGGCTGAGAAGAGGGGCAAGGTCATCCGGCCGCGGCTGAACGGGGGCCAGGAGGAGGACGAGATCAAGTAGTCGGACGCGCGGGCTTCCGAGCCCGCCAGGCGTCCCCAGCGACCCTCCCAGGAGCCCCTGTCGACCGCGTCGGCCGGGGCTCCTGTCCGTCGCGGGAGGGGGGCGACTGATGCGTCATGGGCATTTCTCGACCGCTGCGGCCCCCAGCACGATCAACAGGTCAGCGAACCGGCGCAGCGGCGGCAGGTCCCTGTCCTGGTCCGGAAGTTGAGGGAGCCAAGGTGACCAACACCGAGTACGTGAAGTGGCCGTCGTTCGACGAGGTCGCCGAGATGTTCAGAGGAGCACCTGCTGGTCGGCAACGTGCCGGGGGACGGATCCGGCCGACCACCGGTGGCCTGAGGGCTCCGAGCCCCCGAAGAAGCACTGAGACCTGAGTCTTCGTGACGGGCGGAGCGGATGACGGTGTCCCGGAGGGCTCACCGAGCCACCCGATACCCCCTCCGCTCGTCACGAACCAGGTCAACGAAGTTCTGCAGGGTCGTCGACTCGTTGTCCTTCCGCCGCACCAGCAGCAGGGAGAAACGGGAGTCGACGTCACTCAGCCGGCAGGACTTCATCAGCTCGGACTCGGCGGATGCACTGAGGATCCGCCTCGGCACGAAACAGATGCCCATGCCAAGGCCGGCCTGGAGAACGGCGGTGCTCGTGTTCGGGACGTACTCGATCCCCGGGCCATTGCCGCCGCGCTGTCTGCTCGTCAGACGCAGCTGCTTGAGAAAGGGCGGATCGACATGATGCGGAATCAGGAGCGGCTGCTCGAGCAGCTCAGCCAGGCTGACCGCGTCCCCGAGCTGCGGTGCGAGGTCGCGGTGCATCAACGCGATGAACTCGTCCGTACCGATCGGCATGGTCACGAGCTTGTCGTTGTTCGGCACCGCGTAGTCGAGGGTGAACGCGGCGTCGTAGACGCCGTGGATGATGCTTTCGGAGAGCTCGTCGAACGGCACGTCCTCCACCCGGGTGTGCACGTTCGGGTAGTCCTGCATGAAGTGCTCCACGAAGGCGGTGAACAGCGGGCTGAAGTCGCGCACCGCCGCGATGCTCAGGTGGCCTTCGAAGCCCCGCTTCGCGGCGTCCAGCAGGGACAGCACGTGCTCGTGGTGCCGCAGCAGCAGGTCGACGTGCGCGTAGAGCACCCGACCGGCCTCGGTGAGGTCGACGTTGCGGGTGTCCCGGTTGAAGAGCTGGACGCCCAGCTCCTTCTCCAGGCCCGCAATCTGACGGCTCAGCGCGGGCTGGCCGATGTAGAAGTGCTCGGCCGCCTTGCTGAAGTTCCGGTACATCGCCACGAACTGGAAGTACTTCAACGACTGCAGGTCCATCGGTGTCCTCCTTGCCGCTCGGTCCGTCCGACCGCCGACCGTAGCGCTGGACCGCCGGGGCGGGCCGCGACAAAGGTCCGGCGTGGGCCGACCGCGGTCGCCCCCAAGTCCGGCGCCGGCGCCGGCGCGTGTCGCGCTGACCGTACCGCGCCGCCCGCCGGCGTCACCACGAGGAGTGAACGATGAAGCGCCTCCTGGCGATCAACTGCGGGTCCACGTCGACCAAGATCGCGTGGTTCGAGGACGCGACCATGGTGCACAAGGACTCGCTGGACGTGCCGCTGGCCGACCTCGCCACGATGCCCAAGGTGCTCGATCAGCTCGCCTACCGCACCGCGCAGGTCACGGGGTTCCTGGCCGAGCATGGCTGCTCCGTCGCCGACCTGGCCATGGTCGTGTCGCGTGCCGGGACCATCTGGCACGTCCCGGAGGCGGGCGCCTACGAGGTCAACGACCTGATGATCGCCACGCTCAGGTACGCGCCGGCCGCGCAGCATGCCTCGTCCCTCTCCGCCCTGATCGGTGTGGAGCTCGTCGCGGGGACCGACGTGCCCGTGATCATCTACGACCCCACCTGCGTGGACGGCGTCGACCCGGTCGCCAAGATCACCGGCATCCCCGAGGTGGTGAACATGCCGGTGCTGCACCTGCTCAACACCCGAAAGGCCGGCCGCACCTATGCCGCATCAGTCGGCAAGCGGTACGACGAGCTCACCCTGGTCATCGCCCACCTGGGCGGTGGCATCTCGCTGGGACTGCACGAGCGCGGGCGGGTCGTCGACTGGGTGTACGACGACGAAGGCCCTATGTCACCGCAGCGCGCCGGGCGGATCCCCACCCGCTACCTGGCCGACCTCTGCTACGACGGCAGCCGCAACCACCAGCAGATGCGGATGTACCTGGCCGGCGGCGCCGGCCTGGCCGCGTGGTTCGGCACGCAGGACGTGCGTGACGTCGAGGCGATGATCGTGGCCGGCGACACCCGGGCCGAGCTCGTCTACCGGGCGATGGCCCTCGGCGTCGCGAAGGCGATCGGCGAGCTGGCCGTGGTCCGGGCCGGCAGCGTCGACCAGATCCTGCTCACCGGCGGGATCGCCTACTCCGCGCAGTTCACCGCGATGGTGAGCGACCTGGTGTCCTTCATCGCCCCGGTCACGGTGCTGCCCGGCGAGCAGGAGATGGAAGCGCTCGCCGAGGGTGGCCTGCGCGTCCTGGGCGGCGAGGAGCCGCTGTACCCGTACGAGTCACTGCCCCCGGGCTACTCCTCGATCGAGGAGATCCGCGCCCACCCCAGCTTCCTGGCCTGACCACAGCGCCGGGCGACCGACACCACCACCGAAAGGACAGACCGATGGGTCTCGAGAACAAGGTCATCATCTCCGCGGCGTTGACCGGGGCGGTCACCCCGACATCATTCAACGAGAACATCCCGGTGACTCCGGAGCAGATCGCCGCCGACGCCTACCGCTGCTGGCAGGCAGGTGCATCGACGGTGCACCTGCACATGAGGGACGACCAGCAGCTCGGCACGATGGACTCCGGCCGCTTCGTCGCGACGGTCGACCTGCTGCGGGCGAAGTCCGACTGCGACGTCGTCATCAACTGCACCACCGCCGGGGACCACCGCGCGTCGGACGAGGAGCGGATGGCGCACCTGCCCCTGACCCGGCCGGAGATCGCCTCCTACGACGTCGGCTCCTTCAACTGGATGCCAGACGGCATCTTCGCGAACTCGCCGCAGTTCCTGGAGAAGCTCGGCGTGCTCATGCAGGAGCTGAGCATCAAGCCTGAGCTCGAGGTCTTCGACACCGGCTTCATGGGCATCGCCGACTACTACCTCAGGAAGGGCGTGCTGGTCGCGCCCCTGCACTACCAGTTCGTGCTCGGCGCGGGCGGCGGTATGGCGGCGACCGTCGAGAACCTCGCCTACCTGGTCCGGCACGTGCCCGAGGGGAGCACCTGGTCGGCGTTCGGCATCGGCCGGGCGCACATGCCGATGATGTACGCGACGATCGCGCTGGGCGGCCACGTGCGGGTCGGCCTGGAGGACAACGTCTGGTACTCCAAGGGCGTCAAGGCGACCAACGTGTCCCTGGTCGAGCGGGCGGTGCGTGTGGTGCGCGAGTTCGGCAAGGAGCCGGCCACGCCGGACGAGGCCCGCCAGATCCTCTCCCTGAAGTGACGGGCTCGGCGATGGGCGTCGTGACGACGGTGCGAGGAGCAGTCGACCCGGACGACCTGGGTCGCACACTCGTGCACGAGCACTTCTTCTTCGGCTACCCCGGCCACGAGGCCGACCGGACGATGTGGCACTACGACGAGAAGGAGCTCATCGAGAAGGCGGGTCAGGTCGTCGAGAAGGTCCGGGCGTACGGCGTGACCACCGTGTTCGACCTGACGCCCAACGACTGCGGTCGCGACGTCCGCCTCCTCAAGGAGATCGCCGAGCGCTTCGGCATCCACGTGGTGGCGACCTCCGGCTACTACCACGAGCACGAGGGCGCGGCCGGGTACTTCAAGTTCCGTCGGCTCTTCGGCGACATCGTCAAGGAGCTGACCGAGCTCTTCGTGACCGAGCTCACCGAAGGCGTCGAGGGCACCGGCATCCGGACCGGCGTGATGAAGGTCGCGACCAGCCCGGGTCGCATCACCGACTACGAGAAGGCCACGATCCAGGCGGCTGCCGCCGCGCAGCAGCTCACCGGCGTGCCGATCCTCACGCACACCTCGCACGGCACCATGGGTCCGCAGCAGGCGCGCCTGCTGATCGACTCCGGCGCCGAGCCGTCGAAGGTGGTCATCGGCCACATGTGCGAGCGCGCGCACAACATCGACTACCAGCTCGAGGTGCTGCGCCAGGGGGTGGGTGTGGCGTTCGACCGGATCGGCGGGACGCACATGTTCAACGACGTCACGGACGACGACCGGATGGACATGGTCGTCAACCTCATGGACCGGGGCTTCGGCGACCGGGTCTTCCTGGCACACGACTCGGTCAACCACTGGAAGGGCCGCGACTCCAGCGGGTTCCACGAGCTGCCAGGCACCGAGAACTGGGGGATCCATCGGATCGGGGAGTACATCATTCCGGGGCTGCTCGAGCGTGGGCTGACCCAGAACGACGTCGACGGCCTGCTCAGCGACAACGTCAAGCACCTGTGGAAGAGCGGGTCATGAGGTACGCGAGCTTCGCCGAGCTGATCGATCGGGCGCGGCGCTCCGGGCTGGTGGCCCGGTGCGCCGTGGCCGGTGCCGCCGACGAGCACGCCCTCGAGGCCGTGTTCGAGGCGGCTGAGCTCGGCTTCGTGCGCCCGGTCCTGATCGGGGCGGCGCACGAGGTCGAGGCGATGGTGTCCCGGATGCGGCTGGACCGTGGGTGCGCGGTGATCGTGGACTGCCCCCCCGACGAGAGCCCTGCGGCGATCGCAGTCCGCCTGGTCCGTGCCGGCGCCGTCGACTTCATCCTCAAGGGCGGGATCGACACTCGGGAGCTGTTGCGCCCGATCCTCGACAAGGAGACCGGGCTGAACGACAGCGGGTTCGTCACGCACTTCGGCCTCATGCAGATCCGCGGCTACCACAAGCTGCTCGCGATGAGCGACTCGGCAGTGGTGCCGTACCCGACCCTGGAGGACAAGGCCAAGATCGTGCGGGTCTGCACCGAGGCGCTCGCGCACCTCGGCATCGACCGCCCGGTGGTCGCGGCGCTCGCGTCGGTCGAGGTGGTCAACCCGAAGATGCCCGAGTGCGTCGAGGCAGCCGAGCTCGCTGCCATGTCCGAGCGGGGTGAGCTCGGCGACTGCGTGGTGGTCGGACCGATCTCCTACGACCTGGCCACCAGCCGCGAGTCCGCGGCGATCAAGGGCTACGACAACCCGTACGCGGGCGACGTCGACATGCTGCTGGTCCCGCAGATGATCACCGGCAACGTGATGAGCAAGATCTGGAATGCCGACCCGGACAACATCCTGGCCGGCTGCCTGGTGGGCACCCGGGTGCCCGTCGCACTGACCTCGCGCAGCGCTGGCAGAGCCGAGAAGCTCCACTCCCTGCTGCTGTGCAGCTTGCTCGGCGCGCCCGCGCCCGCACCGAACCCCGTCCCGGTCGGCGCAGCCGACCCCTCCCAGACCGAGGAGCACTGATGACCACCCAAGCACACGACGTCGTCGTGGTGGGTGCCGCCCGCACCCCGAACGGCAGGCTCAGAGGTGGGCTCGCGACCGTGCCCGCGGTCGAGCTCGGAGCGACTGCGATCCGTGCGGCACTCGCACGGTCCGGAGTGCCCGCCGAGGCCGTGCAGCACGTGGTGATGGGTCACGTGCTGCAGGCTGGTCTGGGTCAATGCACCGCTCGGCAGGCGGCCGTGGCCGCCGGCCTCGGCTGGGACGTGCCGGCCACCACCGTGAACAGGGTGTGCCTGTCCGGGCTGACCGCGGTGATCGACGCCGCCCGGATGATCCGGCTCGGCGAGGCGCAGGTCGTGGTCGCCGGGGGCATGGAGTCCATGACGAACTCCCCGCACCTGCTGGTGGGCTCTCGGTTCGGCTACGGGTTCGGCAACGTCACCCTGGTCGACTCGATGGCCACCGACGGGCTGTCCGACGCCTGGTCGCACGAGGCGATGGGCCTGGACACCGACACCCGCACCGCCGACTACCCCGCGAGTCGCGCCGAGCAGGACGAGGTCGCGGCGCGCTCCCACCGGCTGGCCGCGAAGGCCTGGGCCGATGGCGCGTTCGACGCCGAGGTGGTGCCGGTGGTGGTCAAGCAGCGCAAGGGCGAGACCGTGGTGGACCGCGACGAGGGCATCCGGCCGGAGACGACCGTGGAGACCCTGGCCGCGCTGAAGCCGGCCTTCCGGCCGGACGGGTCGATCACCGCGGGCAACTCCTCGACCATCAACGACGGCGGCGCTGCGCTGGTGCTCACCCTCCGGGCCAGGGCCGAGGCGGAGGGCTGGACGGTGCTCGCCACTCTGCGCGCCCACGCGCAGGTGGCCGGGCCGTCCCCGGCGCTGGCCCCGCAGCCGGGCAACGCGATCCTCGCCGCGCTCGACGCGCAGGGGTGGACCGTGGCGGACCTGGACCTGCTGGAGATCAACGAGGCGTTCGCCGCGGTCGCGGTGCACGCAGTGCACCAGCTCGGCGTGCCGCTGGAGAAGGTCAACGTGCACGGCGGCGCGGTCGCGCTGGGGCACCCGATCGGCCAGTCCGGCGCGCGACTCGTCGGGCACCTCGCGCACGAGCTGCACCGCCGCGGCGGCGGCCGGGCTGCGGCGGCGCTGTGCGGCGGGACCGGCCAGGGCGACGCCCTGCTGCTCGAGGCGTGAGGGAGGTCGAGATGAGCACGTTGACCGGGACCGGGATCAAGGTGGTCAGCCTTGCCGAGGCCATCAGCCACGTCACCGACGGGATGACCGTGATGTCCGGCGGGTTCATGGGCTGCGGCAACCCGCACCGACTGGTCGCCGGGCTGCTCGAGGCCGGCGTCAAGGACCTGACCCTGATCTGCACGGACGCCTCGCGGCCGGGCTACGGGGTGGCCCAGCTGGTCGAGCAGCGGCGGCTGCGCAGGCTGATCGCCTCGCACGTCGGGCTCAACCCGGCGGTGGCCGAGCAGATGAACGCGGGCGAGCTCGAGGTCGAGCTCGTGCCTCAGGGCACCCTGGCCGAGCGGATCCGCGCCGGTGGCGCAGGGCTGGGCGGCGTGCTGACCCCGACCGGCCTCGGCACCCCGATCGCCGAGGGCAAGCAGGTGGTCGAGGTCGACGGCCGGCAGTTCCTGCTGGAGAAGCCGCTGCACGCCGACGTCGCCCTGATCACGGGCTACCGGATCGACCTGTTCGGCAACGTCTGGTATCGGGGCACCACCCGGAACTTCAACCCCGTGATGGCGACCGCCGCCGACCTGGTGATCGCTGAGGCGGACCACCTGGTCGAGGTGGGTGCCATCCCACCCGAGGACGTGGTCACCCCCGGGGTCCTGGTCGACCTCATCGTCGAAGGAGGCGAGCTGGCATGACCGCCACGACCGACACCACAGGGCTGCGCGTGCTGGACAAGGCCCAGGTCCGCGAGACCATCGCACGCAGGGTCGCACGCGAGCTCAAGGACGGCGACTTCGTCAACCTCGGGATAGGCCTTCCGACCGAGGTGCCGGACTACCTGCTACCCGGTGTTCAGGTCGTCCTGGGGTCGGAGAACGGCATCGTGCGGGCCGGCGGGTGCGAGCCGGGGGGCGATTCGCCGTATGTGGTCAATGCGGGTGGGCGGCCGGCGTCGTGCCTGGTCGGCGGCGCGTTCATCGACTCGGCGACCTCGTTCGGGCTGATCCGTGGCGGCCACATGGAAGCCACCGTGCTCGGCGCGCTCCAGGTGGACGCCGCGGGCAACCTCGCCAACTGGATCATCCCCGGGAAGATGGTGCCCGGCATGGGCGGCGCGATGGACCTGGTGGTCGGCGCCAAGCGGGTGATCGTCGCGATGGAGCACACGCAGAAGGGCGCCCCCAAGATCCTGCGCCGGTGCACGCTGCCGCTCACCGCCGTGGCGTGCGTCGACCTCATCGTCACCGAGATGGGGGTCATCGAGGTCACCGACGGCGGGCTCGTGCTGACCGAGATCAACCCGGTGTTCACCGTCGACCAGGTCCGCGCCGCCACCGAGGCGGACCTCGCGGTCGTCGCCCCGCTCCCCTCGATGCTCTGACCGACCACGGAGGTCAACGACGAGCAGGCCGTTCGGTACGACATCTACGCCACGGCCTGGCACAGCATCCGGCGGTCCGGGTTCCGGGCCGGGATGAACGTCGCCGTGGTCGGGGCCTCCACCGACGACGAGATCCGCGCCGTGTTCCGGTTCATGGAGCGGGGCCTGCTGCACACCGACGGCATGCTCGAGCGGGTCGTCTCCCTCGAGGACTCCGCGGGGGCGACCGCGGAGCTCGCGGCGACCACCGAGCCGGTGCGCTGGGCCGTTCGACCCTGAGCGTCCGCCCGCCCTCCGCGAGGGCCGGGGGGCGGTCGGGCGGCGGGGCATCTATGCGAATCCGGCAACTCCCTATGACGACGACCGGTCGTACCGTCGGCGGTGCTGCGTACGGGTGCGCGGCGGAGACGGCGTCGTCACCCGGCCAGGCAACCGCCCGTGACGAGTCGAGGAACCGATGAGCACCAGCACCTACACCCACCTGGCCCAGCCGATCGACATCGGTGCGGTGACCACCAAGAACCGGATCATGAAGAACGGCACGGGGTTCTTCTGGGACGACCCGGCCACCGGCAGCTTCATGAACGACCGGTACCTGGACTACTTCGAGGCGCTGGCCAAGGGCGGTGCCGGGCTCATCTCCTCCGCCACCGGTCCGCTGACCAGGGATCTCAGCGTGCCGATGCCCGGGTTCAAGCTCCTCACCGACGACTACATCCCCGGCTGGGAGAAATGGGCAGGCGTGGTGCAGAAGCACGGCGCGCTCGCGTTTCACCAGATCTTCCACCTAGGCCCGATGACGCCGCTGTTCGTCACCGCGCCCTCCGGCATCTCGGCCTCGTCCATCCCGCGCGAGCAGTCGCCGCGCCCGGGCTTCTCGGTCCCGCGTGAGGCGACCGTCGCCGAGATCGAGGACGTCATCGACATGTTCGCCTCGGGCGCGGAGCGGATGAAGCGGGCCGGTCTGGACGGCACCGAGGTCAACGGCGCGTGCAACCACTTCCTCAACAACTTCCTGTCCCGCGCGTGGAACAAGCGCGAGGACGAGTACGGAACCCAGACCCTCGAGAACCGGACGCGTCCGTTCGTGTCGGTGATCAAAGAGATCAAGCGGCGCAACGGCAAGGACTGGCCGGTCATCGCGCTGTTCAACGGGCTCGAGATCGACCTGGTCGACGGCATCACGATCGAAGAGAGCAAGCGGTTCGCCCAGGCCTTCGTCGAGGCGGGCGCCGACGCGCTCGAGGTCCGCGGTGAGTACTACACCTGGGTCGACGCGGTGGACCGCCGGCAGAGCCTGCACTTCCCCGACGTGTACTTCTACCCGGGCCACGAGGGCCCTGTGAACCCGTACGTGGACGCGAGGGGCAAAGGCCCGGGCGCGAACATCCCGATGGCCGCAGCGATCAAGGCAGTGGTCGACGTCCCGGTGATCACGGTCGGCAAGCTCGACCAGAACATCGGCGAGAGGGCGATCGCCGAGGGCAAGATCGACATCATCAGCATGAACCGGCGGCTGTTCGCCGACCCCGAGCTGCCGCGGAAGGTCTTCGAGGGCCGGCCGGAGGACATCAACGTCTGCAACTCCTGCATGACCTGTTTCGACGCGTGCGAGCACTTCCAGGGAGTGACCTGCCGGGTGAACGCCGCCCTCGGCAAGGAACGCGAGTACGCGATCACACCGGCGCCCGTCAGCAAGAAGGTCATGGTGGTCGGTGCAGGCCCTGCGGGCCTGGAGGCGGCCCGGGTCGCCGCGCTGCGCGGCCACGAGGTGCACCTGTACGACACGCAGCCGAAGCTCGGCGGCTCGCTGCCGGTGGCCGCGATGGTCAAGGGCACGCGTGAGGACCTGCTCGGGACCGCGGCGTACCTCGCGACCCAGGTGAAGAAGGCGGGCGTGCACGTGCACACCGGCACCACGGTGACCGGTCAGACCGCCGACCAGCTCAAGCCCGACGTGATCGTGGTCGCCGCCGGTGGCGTGCACGACGTGCCGGACATCCCCGGGATCGGCGGGCGCAACGTGCTGACCGCGGAGAAGCTGCACCACCAGGTGAAGTCGCTCCTGCGGTTCACCGACGCGAAGACGCTGCGCACCCTGTCCTCGCTGCCGGTCGCGAAGAACGTGGTGATCGGCAAGCACGTCGTGATCATCGGAGCACGGCTGCACGGCTGCCAGACCGCCGAGTTCCTGCTCGAGCAGGGCAAGCAGATCACCATCGTGGACTCCCTCACGGAGGAGGAGGTCGGCGGGGGCATGCTCGAGGTGTTCATGAAGCCGTACCTGCTGTGGTGGCTGAAGGACCACGGCGTGCGGTTCGTGACCGAGGTCGAGTGCGACTCGGTGGTCAACGACGGCCTGGTGGTCAAGCACAAGGACGGCCGGCGCGAGACGATCGCCGCGGACACCGTGATCACCGCGCTGCCGCTCAAGCCGAACACCGCCGTGCAGAAGGTGCTGGCCGGCAAGGCGCCCGAGGTCTACACGATCGGTGACGCCGCCGAGCCGAAGCTGATCGTGGACGCGATCGCCGCCGGCGCGAAGATCGCCAGGACGTTCTGAGCCACCCCCTTCCCGACTCGGAGCAGCGCGGGTGGGTCGTCCGGTCGGCGGCCCACCCGCTCCTGCGTCTGCATCGGCCCGGTGGAGGCGTGGCCGGCGGGAGGGCCGGCACCCATTGATGCGTGTTCGGACTTTCCCGATGCTCGCAGGCCGTCCGTACGGTCGCCGGGAGCGATGGCCCGACCTGTGCCGGGTCCGGGCGGAGCAGGACAACGCAGCCCTTGCGGAGCCGGTGTGATCCCGGTCGCGAACAGAGGAGTGAACGACATGGGAATCGGGACCTACGAGCAGTACCGGGACCGGCTGTACAGCATGACGCCGAACATCTACGTCGGTGCCGAGCTGATCGGCCGAGAGGACCCGCGCCTCGAGAGCGGCATGTACGTCATGCGGCAGACCTTCGACTGCGCGCACGACGAGCGCTACACCGACGTGTGCGTCGCCAAGTCGCACCTCACCGGTGAGGAGATCAACCGGTTCACGCACATCCACCAGACCGCCGAGGACCTGCTGGCCAAGCAGAAGATGACCCGGCTGCTGTGCCACCGGGTGGGCGGCTGCATCCAGCGCTGCATGGGTACCGACGCGATGAACGCGCTGTCGGTGGTCACCTACGAGATGGACGAGGACCTCGGTACCGACTACAACAAGCGGTTCCTGAAGTACCTGGGGTGGTCGCAACAGAACGACATCGTCGCCAACTGCGCGCAGACGGACGTCAAGGGCGACCGGTCGAAGCGGCCGCACGAGCAGGTCGACCCGGACATGTACCTGCGGATCGTCGAGTCCCGCGAGGACGGGATCGTGGTCCGGGGCGCGAAGTCGTGCAACTCCGCCGCGCCGTACGTCGACGAGATCATCGTGACGCCGACCCGCTTCATGGGGCCGAAGGACAACGCGTACGCGGTCTCGTTCGCTCTGCCGGCCGACTGGCCCGGGATCAAGATCGTGGCTCTGCCCGGCCAGCGGCACAAGCGGGCCTACATCGACGCGCCCATCGCGCACGTGGGCGACATGGAGTCGCTGACGATCTTCGACGACGTGTTCGTCCCGCGGGAGCGGGTCTTCATGGACGGTCTCGGCAACCCCGAGTGCACCCCGTACGCCGGCTTCCTGGCCATCATGTTCGCCCACTTCCACCGGCACTCCTACACCGGCTGCAAGCCGGCGACCTCGGAGGTGTTCGCCAGCCAGGCCGCGCTGGTCGCCGAGTACAACAACATCGAGAAGACCAGCCACGCGCAGGAGAAGATCGCCCACATCCTGGGCATCGCCGAGCTCGTGTACGCCGCGGGGGTCGCGAGCGTCTCTCGGGCCGAGAAGTCGCCGTCCGGCACGATGATCCCGGACGAGATCCTCACCAACGCCGGGCGCAAGCTGGCCGGCGAGGAGATCTACAACGAGGCGAAGATCCTCGCGGACCTGGCCGGCGGCTTGATCGCCACGCTCCCGCTCGAGGAGTCGTACTACACCGAGGCGACCGGCGAGCTGATGAACAAGTACATCATGCGCAACCCCGCGGTCTCGGCGGAGGCCGTGCACCGCTGCTTCCGGATGATCGAGGACACCCTGGTCAGCGAGTTCGGTGGCGCCATGATCGTGGCCGGCCTGCACGGCGGCGGGTCGCCCCAGATGGAGACCATCGCGATGATGGGCGGGTACGACGTCGAGGAGCTCAAGGGCATCGCCAAGTACCTCGCCGGCATCCAGCCCGAGATCCCGATCTACGAGCGCAAGACGGTCACCCCGCGGCGCGTCCTGGCGAAGTTCAAGGCGCGCAAGGCCGCCGAGGAAGCGTCGGCCCCGGTCGAGTCGGCCACGTCCGCGACCGAGGTGCAGAAGTGACCATCTCGGCCATCGGCATCGTCGGCGCGGGGACGATGGGCTCGGGCATCGCGCAGGTCGCCGCGCAGTCCGGGCTCGACGTGGTGCTGTGCGACATCGAGCAGCGCCTCGTCGAATCGGCGGTGCGGCGGATCGACGCCCACCTGGAGAGGGCCGTCGTCAAGGAGAAGCTGACCGCTGACGACAAGCAAGCCGCGCTTGCCCGGATCACCACGTCGACCGACCTGGGCGCCCTCAGCGCTGCCCAGGTGGTCATCGAGGCGGTCATCGAGGACCTCGAGCTGAAGAAGTCGGTGTTCACAGAGGTCGCCTCGGTGTGCCCGGAGGACACCGTCCTGGCCACCAACACGTCCTCGATGTCAGTGACCGAGCTCGGTGCCGCCTCAGGACGGCCCGACCGGTTCTGCGGTATCCACTTCTTCAACCCGGTGCCCGTGATGCGGCTGGTGGAGGTCATCCGCGGGGTGAGCACCTCCGATGCGACGGTGGCCGTCGCCGACGAGCTCGTCGAGCGACTGGGCAAGACGGTGGTCCACGTGGCCAAGGACTCCCCGGGGTTCATCGTGAACCGGCTGCTCGTCCCGTTCCTCAACGAGGCGGCGCGGCTGCTGTCCGAGGGTGTGGCGAGCATCGAGGACATCGACACGGCCGTGAAGCTGGGCCTCAATCATCCGATGGGGCCGTTCGAGCTCATCGACATGGGTGGTGCGGATCTGACCGTGACGGTGCTCGACTACTTCCAGGCGGAGCTCGGCAGCGACCGCTACGCGCCGCAGCCTGTGCTGCGGCGGATGGCGCGGGCGGGTCTGAACGGCCGCAAGTCCGGGGCCGGCTTCTACCAGTACTGATCCGACGGTACCGATCCGACGGACCGGCACGACTACGGGCGGCACGGTGTGCGGTGACGCATGCCGCGCCGCGGAGGGCAGACCATGATCAGCGTCATCGCGGCCGGCGACGTGCCCGGGCTCATCCCGGACGGCGCCACCGTCATGCTCACGGGCATCACCCTGGGCGGGTTCGCCGAGGAGGCGATGGTCGAGCTCGAGAAGAGCTTCCTGGCCACCGGCGCACCCCGCGACCTGACGTTCTACTTCCAGTCGGGGGTCGGCAACCGGAAGGACCGTGGCCTGGCCTACGTCGCCCGCGAGGGCCTGATGAAGCGGGCGGTCGGCGGCCACATCATGGGCTGCGGACCGGCCCTGGTCGAGCTGTGCCGGGACGACAGGGCGGAGGTCTACAACCTGCCGCAGGGCGTCATGGCGACCATGTGCCGGTACATCGCAGCTCGCAAGCCAGGAGTGATCACCAAGGTCGGGCTCGGCACGATGGTCGACCCCCGCCTGGGCGGCGGCAAGATGAACTCGCGCACGCGGGACTGCGAAGACCTCGTCGAGGTCGTCACCCTGCTCGGCGAGGAGTGGCTCCTGTACCGGCTGCCGCGCCTCGACGTGGCGTTGATCCGCGGCACCGAGGCGGACGAGCGGGGGAACGTCACGCTCAGCCACGAGGGGTACCAGCTCGGGCAGCTCGCGGCCGCTCAGGCCGCGCGGGCGTGCGGCGGCATCGTGATCTGCCAGGTCGAGCGGATCGTCAAGAGCGGGACGCTGCACCCGAAGGCGGTGAGGGTCCCGGGCATCCTGATCGACCACGTCTACGTCGCCAGGCCCGAGTACCACTGGCAGACCGCCCAGACGCCGTACAACCCGGTGTTCAGCGGCGAGGCCAGGGTGCCGCTCGACGCGATGCCCGTCGAGAAGCTCAGCATGCGCAAGGTCATCGCCCGTCGGGCGACCATGGAGCTGGCGCCGGGCATGGTCGTCAACCTCGGCGTGGGGATCCCCGAGGCCGTCTCGTCGGTGGCCGCCGAGGAAGGCGTCGGCGACGCGTTCACCTTGACGACCGAGGCGGGAGCCGTCGGAGGACTGCCTGCCGGTGGTCACGACTTCGGCTGTGCCTGGAACCCGGAGGCAACGCTGGAGATGGCCGACCAGTTCGACTTCTACGACTCCGGAGGCTTGGACCTGGCCGTCCTGGGCTGTCTGCAGGTCGCGCCGAACGGGGACGTGAACGCGAGCATGCGTGATGGCGGTGGCATCGGCGTCGGTGGCTTCATCAACGTCGCCCAGGGCGCCAAGCGGATCGTGTTCGCCATGACCTTCACCGGGGGGCTAGACGCCGGCGACGGCGCGAAGGTCCGGATCGGGGACGGCCGCCTGGAGGTGGGCGAGGAGGGCAACCGGAAGAAGTTCGTCCGGTCCATCGAGCAGATCACCTTCAACGCCGAGCAAGCCCTGCGCAACGGTCAGGAGGTCCGCTACGTCACGGAGCGGGCCGTGTTCCGCCTGTCGGCGCGGGGCCTGGTTCTCACCGAGCTCGCCCCGGGCGTCGACCTGGAACTGGATGTGCTCGCCCAGATGGAGTTCGCGCCGATCGTCGCGGACAGGCTCGGGGTCATGCCGCCGGAGATCTTCCAGGAGACCTGGGACGGTCTCGGCCCGATCGTGGCGGCCGCGCAGGCGAAGTGACTGGCGGCCCGAGTGGGCTGTCGCGAAGGACTCACCGAGGGGATCAGTCATGTCCGGAGCGGCACCCGCCCTGGTTCGGCCCGTGAACCGCAAAGCCGTCCTGGTCGCGTCGTGCGTCCTGATGTTCGCGCTCGGCGCCCTGTACACGTTCTCCGTGCTGCGGAACCCGCTCGTGCAGGAGAAGGGCTTCGGCCTCGACGGGGTGCTCCTGGCCTACTCGGTCAACGCCGGGATCTCGCCGATCCCGATGGTGCTCGGCGGCTGGCTGGTCGACAAGGGCTGGGCGCGGTGGACCGCGCTGGTGGGCGGCGTGATGCTCGGCGTCGGCTGGATGCTGTCCGGGGCGTCGACGAGCCTGGTCCAGCTGATCGTCGGCTACGGCGTGGTCGCCGGGCTTGGCCAGGGGCTGGCCTATTCCGCGCTGCTCGCGAACGCGATCCGGTTCTTCCCCGACAAGCGCGGACTGGCCGCCGGTCTGAGCGTGGGCTCGCAGGGCGCCGGCGCGATCGTGGTCGCACCGATGGCCCGTGCGCTCATCTCCGGCGCGGGCGTCGGGCACGCGATGGTCGTGCTCGGCGGGGTCTTCGTCGTGGTGGCGGGCCTCACGTTCGTGGTGATCCGGGTGGCACCGACCGGCTTCTGGCCGGCGGGTGTCCCGCAGACCAGGCAGGCGGCGGCCGGCCCGTCGGGCGGGGGAACGGCGGTCCCGCCCCAGCGGATGATGCTCACTGGCGCGTTCTGGGCGATCTTCGTGGTCTTCGTGTGCGGCGCGTTCTCCGGGCTGATGATCGCCGCCAACGCCTCGCCGATCGGGGTGGCGATGTACGGCATGACCGCGACCACCGCGGCGTTCGCGGTGAGCGCGTACGCCGCGGGGAAGATGACCGGCGGCTTCGTCCTCGGCAGCGTCTCGGACACGCTGGGTACTGCGCGCACGCTGGTCCTGATCTTCGCCTTCGTCGCCGCGTTCCTCGGGCTGCTGATCGTGGTGCGCGGCAACGCGGCGGGGTTCATGGCCGGCGTGTTCGGCCTCGGCGTGTGCTTCGGCGGCGTGATGGGTGTGATGCCCTCGCTGGTCTCGACGCGCTTCGGCCTGCGCTACCAGGGCATGAACTACGGGCTCGCGTTCTCGGCCTACTCGGTCTCGGCGTACTTCGCGCCGCACCTGGCGGCCCAGCTTGGCGAGGCGTCGGGCGACTACAGCCAGGCGTTCCTCATTGCGATCGGCGCGGCGGCGGTGGGGCTGGCGGTCACCGTCGTGCTCTCCCGGCAGCTCGTGCGCCCGACGCGGCCGGTCGGCGCGGCGGCCGAGGGCGCACCGGCCGAGGAGATCGCGCGGTCCGGCCACTGACATCGGCGCCGGGCTCTTATGCGAACCGTGAATGCCCCCATCCCGCGCTGCATCCCTACTGTCGAGAAGCAGCCATCCATTGACCGTCCGTGAGCGAACGGGGGTCGCACACGAAGGGACGATGAGATGACGAACGCGGTCGTCGTGGCCTACGGACGTAGCGCAATCGGCAAGGCCGGCAAGGGCAGCCTCGCCCGCACGCACCCCGTGGACTTCGGCGCCGAGGTGCTGAACGGCGTGCTTGCCCGGGTGCCACAGCTCGACCCGGTCGAGATCGACGACCTGGTTCTCGGCTGCGCCATGCCGGAGAGCACGATGGGGATGAACCCGGCGCGGAACATCGTGCTGCGCGCCGGGCTGCCCGACGTCGTCAGCGGCCAGACCGTGAACCGGTTCTGTTCGTCAGGGCTGCAGGCGATCGCCACCGCCACGGCCCTCATCGACGCGGGGATGGCCGACGTCATCGTCGCCGGTGGCGTGGAGCACATGAGCAGCCCGGTCCTGAGCGCCGCCCCGGAGTACCAGGATCCCTGGCTGCGCGAGCACACCGACGCATACATCTCGATGGGTCTGACCGCCGAGCGGGTCGCCCGGAAGTGGGGCGTCACCCGCGACGAGATGGACCAGATGGCCGTCGACTCGCACGCGCGCGCCGCCGCCGCCCGTGACCGCGGTGCCTTCACCGCGCAGATCGTCCCGGTCGCCGCGGTCGGCGAGGATGGCGCGACGACCACGTTCGCGGTCGACGAGGGCGTCCGGCCGAGCACGACCAAGGCGGCGCTCGCGGGGCTTGTCCCGGTGTTCGCCGAGGACGGCCTGGTCACCGCGGGCACCTCGTCCCAGCGCAGCGACGGCGCGGGCTTCGCCGTCCTGACCTCGAGCCGGAGGGCGCAGGAACTCGGCGCGACGCCGGTCGCCCGCCTGCTCGGGTTCGCCGTGGCGGGTGTCGAGGCGCAGTACATGGGCATCGGGCCGGTCGCCGCCGTGCCGAAGGTCCTCGCCCGGACGGGCCTGACGCTGGCGGACATCGACGTGATCGAGCTGAATGAGGCGTTCGCGGCCCAGGCGATCGCCGTGATGCGCGAGCTCGGCATGGACTGGGGGAGCGTGAACGTCAACGGCGGGGCGCTCGCCATGGGGCACCCGCTCGGTGCGACCGGCGCGATCCTGGTCGCCAAGGCCCTCGCCGAGCTCGAGGTGACCGGTGGGCGACTGGCCCTGGTGACGATGTGCATCGGCGGCGGCATGGGTGCCGCCGGTGTGATCGAGCGGCTCTGAGGACGTCGACCTGACCGGCAAGGTCGCCGTGATCACCGGCAGCACCGCCGGCCTCGGCTTCGGGATGGCCGTCACGCTGGCCTTCTACGGCGCCGGCCGTCCCGGTCCCGAGGTTCGCTGACGAGGAGCCGTCAATCCTCGCTTCACAGCACGACCACGGCCTTGCCGCCGAGGACACCGGTCTCCATGTCGGCATGGGCGCGCGCGATCTCGTCGAGGTGGTAGACCCGGCCAACGGGCACCTTGGCGCGCCCGTCGGCCACGGCGTCGAGGAAGTCCTGCAGCACCGAGGCGGGCAGGTCGGCCGCCTCGCCGGAGTAGGCAGTCAGCCGCACCCCATTGGGTAGCCAGTCCATCGGGTAGAACCCGTCGATGGTCCACTCGTCTGAGAGCATCCCGGTGAAGCACGCGGTGCCCCCGCTGCGCACGGCACGCAGGGTGTCGCGCAACACGTTCACACCCACCAGCTCGACTGCTCCGTCCACACCCTCAGGGACAATCGCGCGCACCTGGTCGGCAATCGCGCCGTCGTCGAGCACGACGTGGTCGACACCCATGCCCTCCAAGAGGCTGCGGCGGGCCGGCGACCTCGTGGTGGACAGCACGGTCAGGCCTTGAAGGCGACCCAGCACGGCCAGGGCCAACCCGACCGACGACGTGCCGCCTCGCACCAGCAGGCTGTCCCCCGCCACGGCCCGGACTCCGACCGCGAGCGACCCGTATGCGGTCTGCAGCATCTCGGGGATCGCGCCGAGGACGTCCCACGGCAGGTCGCTGACGAACGGGATGACCTGGGCGGCGGGCACGAGCACGTACTCGGCGTAGCCGCCGTCGATGGTGCGGCCCATCCCGCCCATCATCGTCGCAACCTGAGTTCCGACGGCGACTTCACCGCCGGGCGCTGCCTCGACGATCCCCGTCGCCTCTATCCCCGGAATGCGCGGGAGAGTTCCGAAGGACGCCTGACCACGCCGGAAGTGCAGCTCGGACCGGTTCAGCCCGAACGCGAGCACCCGCACCAGCACCTGGCCCGCCACTGCCTGGGGAACCGGGACTTCACTCACCCGCAGGACGTCCGGACCGCCGGGGCGGTCGACGACGACGGCGCGCATCGACGCGTTCACCGCGCCTCCCCGGAGGTGGTGGCGGGCGCGGGGGCGAGCACACCGAGCATGTGACGGAGCGCGGCCGTGGTGTCGTCCACTCCCGTCGCCCCTGCCAAGTGCTCGGCGAGCGCCAGCTCGACGACAGCGATCCCCGCGTCGTGCGCCACTTCGCCCGCCTGCGTCAGGGCGATCAAGGACGAGCGACGGTCCTCGGGGTGTGGCCGTCGCTCCGCGAGCCCGTCGCGCTCGAGCCGGTCGACGAGCTTGCTCGCCGCCCCGACGGTGATCCCCAGATCGGCCCGCAGCTCTTGTACCCGGCACGCACCGGCGCGATGGCGCACCGTCCGGAGTGCGGACAGCGTCCCCAGGGAGGTGCATCCGGCCTCACGGAGTCGGGCGTCCAGGTGGTTCCAGAGGTGGGTCTCGTAGCGCACCACGGCATCGAAGAAGTCCATGCTCATGGAAACATGATGCCTGAGAACTATATTCCAAGCAATACACCTACGACGAGGCCCCGGAGCAGTACCTGCCAAGCTCCGCTGCGGCTGCCTTCACCACCGTCCGGGCCGCCGGGACCGAGGTCCTCGGAGCGGGGGCCGGAGCAGTGGTCCTGGCCGCCTGGGTCCTCGTCGCCATCACCCGCCGCGACGTGTGAGCGGGTCCGGCGGGGCCCGCCTGGTCCGTAGGGTGACGACCATGGACCTGGGTCGATCGGTCGTGGAGCCGCTCCGGCGTCGTCCCGCGTCGGTGCCGCCCCTGAGCCTTGCTGCGGACAGCACCGGCTCCGGCCTGGGCCTGGTCGGCATGCGCGAACGCGTCCTGGCGGCCGGCGGCTCGTTGGAGACCGGCCCCACCGCGGACGGCGGGTTCCGCGTCACAGCTCGACTGCCCCTGGCCCAGGAGGACCCATGACCATCCGTGTGCTGATCGCCGACGACCAGGCACTGATCCGTGCCGGCTTCCGCGTCCTGGTCGACGGCGCCGACGACCTCGTGGTCGTCGCCGAGGCCTCCGACGGTGCACAGGCGGTGGCACTGGCCAAGAGCGAACGGGCCGACGTCGTGCTCATGGACATCCGCATGCCCGGCCTCGACGGCCTGCAGGCCACCCGCCGCATCAGCGCCGACGAGGACCTCGCCGGCGTCAAGGTGCTGATCCTGACGACATTCGAGCTGGACGAGTACGTCTACCTGGCCCTGCGCGCCGGCGCGAGCGGCTTCCTCGGCAAGAGCGTCGACCCCGACGACCTGCTCGACGCGATCCGCCTCATCGCGGCCGGCGAGGCCCTCCTGTCGCCCGCCGCCACCCGATCCCTGATCATGACGTTCCTCGCCCAACCCAGCCGGGTCACGGCCGCGGCCGCTCCCGCCCAGCTCGAGCAGCTCACCGAACGAGAACGCGAGATCGTCGCACTCGTCGCCGAGGGCCTGACCAACGACCAGATCGCCACCCGGCTGTTCATCTCACCGATGACCGTCAAGACCCACGTCAACCGCTCCATGACCAAGCTCGACCTACGCGACCGCGCACAGCTGGTCGTCGCCGCCTACCAGTCCGGCCTCGTGCGGATCGGCCCGACCGACGGCTGACCGTGAGGGCTGTGGCCCCAGTCGGCTAACGGTGGGCGGTGGCTCAACGCGCTCTGCCAGCACAGAAGCGCCCTGCCCGGCCTCCGTGGCCGAAAGCGCGGCCGACTCGATCGCCCTACCGCAGCCGCGGTAGCGGCGGGATACGGCGCCACGGCGATGCGGGCTACGTACATCGCTCGGGACGCTCGAACCATGACGACAAGGACACCCCGCGGGCGGCTCGCTCCTGCCGACGCCACGGCCCTTCCCCCTTCCGGAGCGGCCCTTCCCCCTTCGGGAGCGGCCCACCGCCCCGCAGGAGCGACCGCCCCACGGCGCGCCCACCGCACAGCAGGCGGGCTGATCCACGCGTCGATCGCCGTGCTGATAGCCATCGTCTGGATCACCGTCGGCCCGGTCGGCGGGCCCCTCCAGAACCATGTGGCAGAGCTGCTCGGCCTCGAGTCCATCTGGCTGATGAGCTCGTCGGTCCTCGTGCTCACACGCTCGGCACGAATCGACCGCTGGTTCGGCGGCGTCGAGGGGACGCTCTTGTGGCACCGCGCGGCCGGCGCCGTCGGCATCGGGCTCGGGCTGGTCCATCCAGCCCTGTTCGTGTCGAGCGACGGCCAGCCTTCAGTCCTTGTCGGCTTGCTCAGCCCCCTGATGATGCTCGCCGTCGTGCTCGTGGGTTGGGCCTTCATGACGCCGACCTCACGCGTCGCCTCGTGGCGGGGCCCCCTCGGCTGGCTCGCCCGGCGCGGCTACGACCGCTGGCGCGCCATTCACGGCCTGCTCGCAGTATTCCTCATCGTCGCCATGGCCCACGGCATCGCCGACAGTGCCAGCCTGCTCAAGTCACCGGCGCTGCTCATCGTGTATGCGGGCATCTGCGCCGTCGGCCTCTACGCGTTGCTCGAGCGCGTGCTCGTCTCTCGCCTGAAGATGCGCGACGTCCCGGGTACGGTCGTCGCCGTCGAGCGCTTCGGCCAGGGTACGGCCGTGATCACCATCGACCCCGAACGACCCGTCAGCTACGAGGCAGGCCAGTTCATCGAGCTCGGTGTGCCCGTCTCCGGCGAGCGCCCGCACCCGTTCACGATCACCAGCGCACCCGACTCACCGCACGTTCAGGTGGCGGTGCATGCCTCGGGTGCCGGCACGACCCACATCGTCAAGGACGTGGCCGTCGGCGACCGGGTCTCCCTGGGGCCCGTACGCGGGCTGCTCCGGTACCAGGACGCCGGCCCCCGTCAGGTGTGGGTGGCCGGGGGCATCGGCATCACTCCGCTCATCAGCTGGGTTCGCGCCCAGGGCGAGCACTACCCCGGTCACCACGTCGACCTGGTGTGGTCCAACCGCGGGTTCGAGGACGAACCGTTCGTCGACGAGCTCGTGGAGGCCGCACTGAACTCCGCATGGCTGGACGTCCACCTGCACGACACCACGCGGTTCTCGCGCCTGACCGCCGACGACATCGTGGCCGCGGGCGGCGGGAGTGCCGACGCGATCACCGTCCTGGCCTGCGGGTCGGCCCCCATGATCTCGTCGCTGGGGGCCGATCTGATCGACGCGGGCCTGCCTCGCGAGCGGCTGCGCACGGAGGCCTTCGCCTACCGCTGACCGACCGCACGTGTCACATCACGAAGGGAAGCACACCATGACGATCTCGGTCACCGGCGGAACCGCGTCTGGTGGGGTCCCGGCCGATACGGCTGGCTCATCGGGGGCCAACCCAGCGCAGCGCGATCGCTTCCGCCGAGGGCCGGTCGAGGGCGCCGGACAGCGGGGCCGCATCAGGGTGCGCACGGAATCCGTCCATCAGCAGCTGCAGGTAGCGCCGCCATGCGTCGGGGCGGATGCCGGCGCTGTGGCGGGCCACCTCGCTGATCATGCACTGCACCATGATGAAGTCCTCGACGGTCACGCCCGGGCGCATGTCCCCCTCAGCCTCGGCGCGTTCGAGCAGCGTCTCGATGAAGGGAATGAAACGGTGATCCGCGGCATCATGCGCCTGGTGAGCCCCCGATCCCAGCGCGATCTCGCGCAGGCCCAGGTTGCTCGCCAGCACTTCCAGGCCTCGATCGAGCAGAAGCATGAGCCCGTCCCACGCACGCGCCGAGGCGATCGCCTCGTCCGCGACGCTGAGCAGCAGGTCGACCTGATCATGCAAGGCGGCGTCGATGAGCGCCTCCTTGTCGGGGAACCTGCGGTAGACGGTGCCGACGCCTACCCCCGCATGGTGCGCGATGCCATTCAGGCCCGCACCCAGCCCCTGAGCCGCGAACACCTCCCGCGCCGCCTGGATGATGCGCAGCCGGTTCCGTTCGGCGTCGCGACGCAGCGAGCGGTCGCCAGGTGCCTGCGCGAACGGTGCGTCGGGGATGCCCATGTCTGAATCGTACCCGAAGTGGATTGCGTTCATCCGGTTGTTGGGTACTGTGGTCCCTACGGATAGACCTCATCCGCTTCTGCGGGTGCCAGCACGCGAGTCCTCCCATGACGCGTAACCCGTACTGACGCTGTCGTCGCTAGCCCACACCCCGGGTGCCGACGGACGGCCCCGACCGAAGAGGAGCAGATTCCACATGGCTGAGTTCTTGTACCGGCTGGGACGGGCCTCGGCCCGCCGGGCCTGGCTCGTGGTAGTCGCCTGGATCGTGGTCATCGCGGCCGCCGGTGGCGCGTTCGCGGTCTGGGGCGGGACGCTGAGCACAGCGATCACGATCCCCGGCACCGAGACCGCACGGGTCACCGAGCGTCTGCAGTCAGCACTGCCGCAGGCCAGCGGCGGCACGGGGACGCTCGTGTTCAGCTCGAGTGACGGATCGGCGCTCACCACCACCCAGCAGGCGGCGATCACCGCGGTCATTGCGGAGGCCGCCCAGGTCGACGGTGTCGAGGCGGTCGTGGATCCGTTTGCCACGGTGGACCAGCGCGCCGCGGGCGAGCTGCAGATCACCGAAGGCCTTGCCCAGATCGAGGCCGCGCGCGCGCAGCTGCAACAGGGTCAGGACCAGCTGGATGCCGCCGTGGCCCAGGCCACGAGCAGCGGGGCGTTCGACCAGGCGCGGGCGACCCTCGACGCCCAGCAGGCGACGATCGACGCGTCGGCGGCGGCGCTCGACGCGCAGAGGAGTCAGCTCGAGCTCGGTACGGCCCTGCTCGAGATGTCGGCCGAGATGCGGTCCGTGTCACTCGACGGTTCGACCGCGGTCGGCACGATCGTGTTCACCGCCCCGGAGCTGGAGGTCTCCACCGAGACCAAGGCTGCTGTCCTCGCCGTCCTTGACGGCGGCCCGATCGATGGCGTCCAGACCGATGTCTCCGCCGAGATCGCCAGCGCCACCCCGGGCTTGGGAGTCGGCGAGGTCCTCGGTGTCGCGATCGCCGCCGCCGTCCTGCTGGTGATGCTCGGCACCTTCGTCGCTGCGGGCCTGCCGCTGATCAGCGCCCTGCTCGGCGTCGCGGTCGGCGCACTCGGGACCCTCGCCCTGTCCGGCAGCATCGAGATGGTCTCGGCCACCCCCTTGCTGGGCGTGATGCTCGGACTGGCCGTCGGGATCGACTACACCCTGTTCATCTTGAACCGGCATCGCCGCCAGCTGCGCGAGGGCCTCGAGCTGCACGAGTCCATCGGCTTGGCGAACGGCACCTCGGGCAACGCGGTCGTCTTCGCGGGCGTGACCGTCATGATCGCCCTGCTCGCCCTGAACGTCACCGGCATCCCGTTCCTCGGGCTGATGGGCGTCGTCGCAGCGTTCAGCGTCGCGGTCGCGGTGCTCATCGCCATCACGCTCACCCCCGCGATGCTGGGCATCGCCGGCACCCGTGTGCTGCCCCGCAAGCACCGCACCATCACGCCGCACGATGTGACCTCGCCTGCGCCGAAGCTCGCGCTACCGATGTCCACCCGCCGTGCCGTGCTGTCCATCCTCGGCGGCGTCGCCGCCCTCGGCCTGATCGCACTGCCTGCCCTGTCCATGCGCCTGGGCCTGCCCGACGGCTCGTCCGAGCCACAGGAGTCCACCCAGTACGCGGCCTACACCACCATCGCCCAGGAGTTCGGCGCGGGCCAGAACGGTCCCCTCGTGGTCGCCGTCGACCTGCCCGCGAACATGTCCGACGACGACATCACCGCACTTCAGGTCCTCGTCGGCGAAGCGATCATGCAACAGGACGACGTCGTCGCCGTGGCACCGATCGCGACGGCCGCGGACAAGAGCCTGACCGCCTTCCAGGTCATCCCCGCAGGCGGTCCCACCAGCGTCTCGACCGAGCAGCTCGTCCACGACCTGCGCAATCTGACGTTCGCCGAGGACCCTGACCTCACGCTGTCGGTGGCCGGTGCCGCGAGCGGCAACATCGACATCTCAGAGAAGCTCTCCAGCGCCCTGCCGATCTACCTGATCCTCGTCGTCGGGCTCTCGCTGATGATCTTGGTCCTCGTGTTCCGGTCGATCCTCGTGCCGTTGGTGGCCACCGGAGGATTCGTCTTGTCCCTGTTCGCCGCGTTCGGTGGGGTGACCGCGATCTACCAGTGGGGCTGGCTCGGCTCGGTCTTCGGCGTGCACGACCCGGGGCCCGTGCTGAACTTCCTGCCCACCCTGCTCGTCGGCATCCTCTTCGGACTGGCGATGGACTACCAGCTGTTCCTGGTCTCCGGGATGCGCGAGGCCTACGTCCACGGCGCGCCGGCCCGCAACGCCGTCATGGAGGGCCTGCACGCGGGGCGCACGGTGGTCACCGCAGCGGCGATCATCATGATCTCGGTGTTCGGCGGCTTCGTGTTCTCCGAGACCACCGTCATCCGGCCGCTCGGCTTCGGACTGGCGTTCGGGGTGCTCCTGGACGCCTTCGTCGTCCGCATGCTCATCGTGCCCGCCATCATGCACCTCGCCGGCGACAAGGCCTGGTGGCTGCCCCGCTGGCTCGAGCGCCTCCTGCCCAACGTCGACATCGAAGGAGCCGCCCTCGAACGCCGCCACCACCAGCACATCGCGACGGTCGACGAGGTCGCTCCTGCCCCGACGCCGGAGCCGGCACTCGCGCCGGCGACGACGGAGTGACCGAGCGCGCGTCGACAACACACCTGGCAGCCAGGCTCTCGCCCGGAGGACGAGCACCGCTCCTCGGGGTCCAGAAGGTGGCTCGCGCCCATCGAGTGGGGACCCGCGGCGGTCGAGCTCCTGCTCAACCCGGAGGCGGGGGGGTCATCCCCCACCACGCCCACGATGGAGAAGTGATGTCAATCCTTGGCGGACCACGACCGCCGCCGGGGTGGCGCGGGACTGGAGCAGGGCGCCGCCGATCGCCCTTCAGGTCCTGAACCACCCCTCTCGGCGATCCTCGAGATCGTGTCCTTGCCAGACACTGGCGCCGTAGACGTCGGTGGAGTGCGCTGCGACCTCCCCCGTCGTCAACCCCCGGGCCGTCAGGGGGAAGCACGATCTGGTCGACCCCCTCCAGCCGGCCTTGTCGCTTCTTGACGATGACCGGATCACCGAGTCGGACGGGAAGGAACTGCACCAGAGCGCATATTTGCACCGCTCTGCAGAATTGTCGTAGCATGCAGCGGTGGGCGACACCCTGGGACTCCGCGAGCGCAAGAAGGCGGAGACCCGCGTGGCCATCCAACAGGCTGTGCTGTTCCTCGCGCTCGACCGCGGGCTCGACGCCGTCACGGCCGACGAGATCGCCGCCGCGGCCAACGTCTCGGTGCGGACGTTCCACAACTACTTCGGCTCCAAGGAGGAGGCGCTCGTCGCCGCCTGGGTGTCGGAGCTGAGGGTCTACGTCGAGGCCCTGCGCGACCGTCCGGCCGACGAGCCGATCCTCGATGCGCTCGAGCACGTCTTCGGCGAGATCGCGTACCGGATCGGGGAACGCCCCGGCGAAGCGGAGAGCCACGCCGACCTCGTCTGGACGAGCACGGCGATGGCGCGCCACCGGTCCATCCTCCTCGACCAGGCCATCTGGATGGTGACCGACGTCGTCGCTTCGCGCACCGGCACCGACCCGGCGACCGACGTCTATCCCCACCTCGTGACGGCCGCAGGGATCTCGGCGATGGTCACGGCCTACCAGTTCACGCCCCGAGACGGAGCGCTCGGCGATCGTCGACGTCTCCTCGCGGAAGCGTTCGCCCTCCTCCGGTCGGGGCTGCAGCGGGGGCAGCCGCCGCCCGACTGAACATCCACGAGAACCGCGCCACTCATTTGCGACAGGGAAAGGCAGCGTAACAACCATGACGGAACTCAGGTTTGACGGCAGGGTCGCGATCGTCACCGGCGCCGGCCGAGGGCTCGGCAAGGAGTACGCCCTGCTGCTGGCAGCGCGCGGAGCGCGGTTGGTGGTCACCAGCCGCGCGGCCTCGGTGTCTGGTGCGGGATCGGACGTCAGTTCGGCCGAGATGGTGGCCCGCGAGATCCGCGACGCCGGCGGCGAGGCCGTGGCAGTCACCAGCGATGTTGCTACACCCGAGGGTGGGGAATCCATCGTCCAGGCGGCCCTCGATGCCTACGGGCGTATCGATATCGTTGTCAACAATGCGGGAGTCTCGCTCGACGATCCGTTCGCCGACATGACCCTCGACACGTTCCAAGCCATGATCGACATGCATTTGAAGGGCGCGTTCCACGTGATCAGGCCGGCGTGGACCACGATGCGGGAGCAGGGATACGGCCGGGTGATCAACACCTCCTCGAGCGCTGGCGTCTGGGGCGTTGCACTCAAAGCCCACTACGGTGCCGCCAAGTCCGGCCTGCTCGGCTTCACGCGGGTCCTCGCGCTGGAGGGTGCCAAGGACAACATCAAGGTCAACGTGATCACTCCAACGGGTGCAACCCGGATGCTCGCCCAGTCCCTGGCCAACGCACAACAAGAAGCCGAGGCGCTCGAGGCACGACAAGAGGAGGCGTCGGCAGGTAGTGTCAGCGCGGCGCAGCTCACAGGGTTGGGCGAGATGATCATGAGCAGATTCGACCCCGCGCTGGTGGCACCCGTGGTGGCCTTCCTCGCCCACGAGGACTGCCCTGTATCTGGCGAGATCTACACCCTGGGCGGTGGGCAGGTCTCTCGGGTCTTCATCGGGATGACCAAGGGCTACTTCAACCCGATGCTGTCGCCTGAAGACGTGCGAGATCACTTCGCCGAGATCCGCGACGAGACCGGCTACATCGTCCCAGCCCACAGTGGCGATGAGATGGCCATGTTCCTCCAGGCCGCCGCTACCTGGTCCACACCCTGAGGACGGGCCGCAGTGCTCCTCGGGACAGAAGGGACCTCGGTTGACCAGGCCGGTCTCGCCGTGACGCTCGTAGGCGCTCCGCCAGGTGTCGTAGCGCTGGCATGAGATCCCGCAGTGTCGCCAGGTTCTGGCGACGTTGCCGCAGTCACCAACGTGCTCGAGCACTGCGAGCTTCCGTTTGATGCCCTTCGCAGATCCGTTGGGAGGAGCGAGACGCGCCGGGTGAGGAGGGGTCCGGGCTGGTGCAGGTCGGGGCCCTCAGTATCAGGAGCGACGAAGCGACCGCACTTCGAGAATCTCGACGATGCCCAACGTTTCGGGGTGCGCTGTTGGCGCGCCCGCAACTGACCCGTGCCTGCGCGGCGATGTGCTGCTCGGCCTGACCGGTGTGCACGTGATCGCGGTGCACCGCCGGGAGGACCGGCTGCGGGTCACGGTCCAGACTCCCTGGCAGCTGGTGGGCTGTCCGGGCTGCGGGGCCGTCGCGCTCAGCACGGACCGACGCACCAGGGTGCTGCACGACGTCCCCGGGGCCGTGCCCGTCGAGGTCGCCTGGCGGCAGCGCCGCGGGCGTGCCCGGATCCGGGATGCCCGCGGGGGGAGAGCCACCCCGTCGCCCGGTGCACCGTCGAGCGGCTCTTCCGCCTGCACGGGCGGAAGGCGCGCGCTACACGCGCAAGGCGCGCACCACGGTCCCCGACGCCGGGCACCAACGCGCACCGGACGGGACTGCTGCCTGCGGCCTCGCCGAATGTCTCCCCCACTCCGCGCCAAGTCGCGGCTGCGGCCGTGGTGGGGGCGCGTCGGTGGCCCGGCCCGCCGGCCGCCGGTCCCGTTCGCTCATGCGTCTGCCTGTTGCGTCGTTCGGCGAGGCAGGAGGAGCGACGCCAGCAGGCCGACGACGAGGACTGCCGCGCTGAGCCAGAAGCCCTGGGTGAAGGCCGCGTCGGTCGGGATTCCGCGGTCGGAGACTCCGGCCGTCAGGAGGCCGGCGAGGATGGCCGCGCCAAGACTGCCCCCGACGGTTCGGACGATGGTGTTCACACTGGTGGCGACGCCGGTCTGTGTCGGGGGGACTGCCGCGACGATGGCGTTGGCCATGGCGGCGAACGCAAGACCGATCCCGATGCCTACAAGGGACACCGAGACCAGCAGCTGCCAGGCCTGGGTGTGGGAGATCGCGAGGAAGGCGAACGCACCCGCGGCGATCGCAGTGCCGAGCACCATGGGCACACGTGCGCCGACCCGGCGCTCGAGTGCGCCGGAGATCGGTGCGAACACGAGCATCCCGGCGGTAGCGGGCAGCAGGTAGAGCCCGGCGGTCGTCACCGATGCTCCGAAGCCGAACCCGGTCGCCTTCGGCAGCTCGAGCAGCATCGGGACGAGCAGGAATGCGCCGAACATGGCGAATCCGAAGGCCAACCCCACGACGTTGGTCGCCCAGACCGCGCGTGTGGCCATCATCCGCATGTCCACCAATGGCTCTTGGATCCGACGCTCGATGATCACCCATGCACCGAGTGTGAACCCGGCGGCGATGAGCATTCCCACGACACGGCCACTGGACCAACCCCAGGCCGAGCCCTTGCTCAGCGCCAACAGCAGCATGGCCAGGCCGGCAGACAGCAGCAGCGCGCCGGTCCAGTCCACCCGCCCGGGAGCACGCACGGGGGACTCCGGTACACCGAAGGCGACTCCGGCGAAGGCGATGCCGATCAGCGCGAGCGGGAACCAGAACAGCCAGTGCCACGAGAGATTGTCGACGATCGGGCCGGCCAGGACGATGCCGAGACCGCCCCCGACCCCGAAGATCGCCGAGAGGGTCCCCACGGCCATCCCGACTCGCCCGATCGGCAACTCGTCCCGCACGATGCCGATCGACAGCGGCAGGATCGCGCCGGCCGCGCCCTGCAGCACACGACCGGCGATCAGGACCGAGAGGTTGGGCGCCAGCGCGGCGACCAGGGTGCCGGCGGCGAGCATGGACAGGACAACCAGCAGCACCCTGCGCTTGCCGAACATGTCCCCCAGACGCGCGGCAACCGGGGTCGAGACCGACGCGGCGAGCAGGTACGCCGTCAGGATCCAGCTGACGTCGGCCGTCGTTACCGAGAGGTCAGCCGCAATCACCGGCAGAGCGGGGGCGACCAGGGACTGAAGGATCGAGATCACCAGCCCGGCCAGCGACAGGAAGCCCAGGACAAGGGCCGGGTTCGCATGGCGCGTCGATCGACCCGCCGGCAGCCCGGCCGGTCGTACTTCAGTCATCTCCGCGACCATCAGGCGCACTCCTCTACATGTATACCGCTGCTTACTTAGGACCCTACGACCCGGGTCGGTTGAAGTCAACACGCGTGTACTTGGTTCGAAGGACCGGTAGCCTGGAGCCGACACGAAGGAGGCATCCGGTCGATGACAACGGCTCCGCTGGATCCACGGACGCCCCACCCGCGGGACGCCAAGGCGACGACGGCAGCGTTGCTGGACGCAGCGCGCCGGCGGTTCACTGTCCTCGGGTACGCGGGGACGAAGGTGCGTGACATCGCTGCTGACGTCGGAGTGAACGTCTCGCTGATCAACCGCTACTTCGGGTCGAAGGAGCAGCTGTTCGCCATCTGCCTGGCGACACCGTCGACGCAGACCCCGTTCGGCGCCGATCCGGGCGACCGCACGCTCGCCGACGACCTCGCACGCCATCTCCAGGAGTCCGTCTGGCCGGAGTTCGGGCACCAGCACCCGATCATGCTGTGGCTGCGCGGCCCAGCCGACGAGCCCGACATCGCGCTCCGCCGAGCCGCTCTCGAGCGCTTCATCGACGACGTACTCAAGGCAGCTGGAACCGGCACGTCACCAGAGCTGCGGCTGCGGGCCCAACTCATCGCGGCGCTGGCCGTGGGGATCGCTGCGACCAAGGCGATCGCCGCGCCTGAACCGCTCACCACCGCCAGCCCCGATGAGCTCGCGGGCCCGCTCGGCGAGGTCATCGAAGTGCTGCTCGAACTACCCCCAGGGCCTCGTCAACGTTGACCTTGCCGTGAGTCAACACGGCCCAGGACGGTCGCACGCAGCGATCTCATACCCCTTGGCGTGCGCGGCGACCTGACCCAAAGGGATCGCCGTGCCGTCAACCTCAAGGCCACCCGCCCCGCAGCATCCTCGCTCTGAGTCAAGACCATGCCGCACTCGGTCTGAACACCGTGGAGCTGAATCGCTCCACCGTGGACGCTCAGGTCGACCAGCGCACCCTGCACGAGCTCTACCTCGCGCCCTTCCAGGACGTCGTGCAGGATGCCGACGTCGGCATGGTGATGTGCGCCTACACCAAGGTCAACGGAACTCAGGCCTGTGACAGCGCGGACCTGATCGGCGACGTGCTCCGAGGGGACTGGGGCTTCGACGGCATCGTCCGCACAGACGCCGGCGCCGCACACCGCCTGGAGTCGCTGCCCTACGGGCTGGATCAGGAGTTTCGGAGTGAGAGCGTCTTCGGCCTCCCAACGATCTGGACAGTGCTGTCCGTTTCGGACGACAATGCAGGAGTCGGGACACAGCCGTGCGTCCAGTTGTCAAGGATGGGAGATGAAGATGGCGATCGATTTCGAGGACCAGTCGGTCGTCGTGACGGGTGCGGGCCGTGGACTTGGCCGCCTGTTTGCGCTGGAGCTGGCGAGGCGTGGCGCACAGGTGGTTGTCAATGACCTGGGTGGGTCGATGCACGGCGAGGGCTCGGACGAGAGTGTCGCCGAGCAGGTGGTCCGCGAGATCCAGGATGCGGGCGGCGCGGCTGTCGCCTCGCACGACTCGGTCGCAGACCAGGGGGGTGCGGCGGCGATTGTGCGCACCGCGGTCGAGCAATTCGGCCGGCTCGACGCGATCGTGAGCAACGCCGGCATCTTCGGCACCGTGCCGTTCGAGGACATCTCGGCCGAGGAGTGGCGCCGCATGATGTCGGTGCACGTCGATGGCGGGTTCTACCTCACCCAGGAGTCGTTCCGGGTCATGAAGGAGCAGGGCTACGGGCGGATCGTCCTCGTCGCGTCCTCCGCCGGGGCCTTCGGTCAGCGACTGAGCGCTCACTACACCGCCGCGAAGTCCGCGCTCATCGGCCTATCGAACACTGTCGCGCTCGAGGGCGCACCGTACGGCATCGCCTGCAACACGCTGCTCCCCTTCGGCTTCTCGCGCATGGTGAGTGAGACGGTGGCAGACCCCGCGATGCTGGAGATGCTGGAGAATGCCATCCGCCCCGAGCTCGTCGTGCCGATGGCCGTCTTCCTCGCTTCTCGCGAGTGCGGCCTCACGCACCGCAATCTGACCGCGGGCGGGGGAGGGTACTCGCGTGCGTTCATGGGGCTGTCCGCTGGGTGGTTCGCTGGTCTGGGAGTGCAGCCGAGCGCCGACGATATCGCGACGCACATCGAGGAGATCACCGCGACAGGCGACTTCGTCGTGCCTGAGGCGATCGACGATGAGATGAGCAAGATCTTCGGTCGGCTTGCGCAAGGAGCGGCCCAATAGCCGGCCGCGTGCCCGCGCCGCACCAGCAGGGAACAGAGCTCCGTGGCGCCTCGCGACCGTCCGATCCACCCCTCGCGCAGAGGCCCGTCCGCGCGGATGCTCGCCGTAGCAGGGAGGCGATCATTGCCGCGTTCGAACGCTTGACGGTGGAACGCGGTGCGGACGTGGCGATGTACGAGGTCGCTCGCGCTGCCGGCCTCGGGCAGGGCACGCTCTACCGTCACTTCCCGACTCGATCGGTGCTTGTCGCCGAGGTGTTCGAGCGGATCATCGACCACTTGGGGTTGGACGCGGGCGAAGCCGACGACCCCGGGCGCTTCCTTCGGATGCTCACCGCCGCGCTTCGTAGTCAGGTGCGCACTCACGGCCTGACCCGAGCCCTGCGTGACGCACAGGACGGCATGCGTCTCCTCGAGCGGCTTACGCGTCGTGCCGTCGAAGCATTCGAGGAACCGCTCGCCGCGGCCCGGGCGGCAGGTGTCGTGCGCGAGGACCTGACGACCGACGACGTCCTCACGATGATGGCCATGCTTGACGGCGTCATCTCGAGCCTCGTAGCGCTCAAGCGACGCGACGAGGCCGCCGAACGGGCGATTGAGCTGCTACTGGAGGGTGTGCTCGTCGACGGAAGCGAACCGCCCGGTTGATCCCCACGAGCACCTGTCCATCCCGTCTCGACTGTTCGCCCACACGCAGAGGAGTACGTCGCATGGTTGACCGGCCGCCCGAGAGACTGACCCTCGGCGATCTTCACCCCGACCTCCGCCGGAGCTATCGCTTCGTGCCGAACATCCCCATCCGGCACCGGTGGCAGCGTGCGATGATCCGCGCTCTGATGAGGCTCTCACCCGGTCCGCGGCTCACCCCGGACGTGGCCTACGAGCGGATCGACCTCGCCAACGAGGTCGTGATCCACCTGTTCACCCCCTTGGGCGACAACACCGGCGCCGCGCTGTTGTGGATTCACGGTGGCGGCATGGTGATCGGCTCCGCCGCGCAGGACTACCCGAGAAGTGCCGACCTGGTGCGTGACCTGAAGATCACAGTTGCATCCGTTGACTATCGGCTTGCGCCGGAGCACCCCTTTCCGGCACCGGTGGACGACTGCCACCGGGCCTGGGAATGGCTACTGGCCAACGCCGCAGACCGCGGAATCGACCCTGGCCGTATCGCGATCGGCGGTCAGAGCGCCGGCGCCGGGCTCGCCGCCGGCCTCGTCCAACGGCTCGCCGACGAAGGCGGCCGTCAGCCGGCGGCACAATGGCTCTTCTGCCCGATGCTCGATGACCGAACCGCCGCGAACCGGGACCTTGACCGGATGAGGCACAAGGTCTGGAACAACGCCGCCAACCGTGTTGGTTGGCGTGCTTACCTCAACCAAGAACCCGGCACCGACGGAGTCTCGCCGTATGCCGCCCCGGCACGCCGCGCGGACCTCAACGGCCTGCCACCGGCCTGGATCGGGACCGGAACGGCCGAGCTGTTCTACGCCGAGAATCGCATCTACGCGCACGCCCTCGCCCACGCTGGCGTGGACTGCACCCTCGACAGCGTGGAAGGAGCACCTCACGCGTTCGAATCCTCCTCCTCCCGCACCCCGATCGCACAAGGCTACATTCATCGCTCGCGTGCGTGGCTTCGCGCGAAACTCGGATTGCAGCCGGCCGTGTCGACGACGCGTCGAGACTGACCCGCTAGCGACGGATCGGGACTGACGGGTCTGCTGCACGAGTAGGTACGCCGGTTCAGGACGTTCTTCTGCAGCAGCGAGAAGAAGGACTCCATGGCGGCGTTGTCGCCGACCGAGGCGACGTGGCCCATCGAGCCGACCAGGTCGTGACGGTCCAGCTCGCGCAGGACCTTTCTGGAGCGCAACTGCGATCCCCTATCGGGTTGGACGATGCAGCCGGCGACCTGCCCTCGGCGGGCCACCGCACTGACCAGTGCGTTCGCTGCGATCCGGGACTTCGTCCGGTCGCTGATCGAGTAGCCCACTACTCGGTTGGAGAACACGTCCTTGATCGCGCAGAGGCAGAGCTTGCCTTCAGCGGTGGGGTGCTCGGTGACGTCCCAGAGCCACAGCTGGTTGGGTCGGTCGGCGCGGAGCTGCCGGCGAACGCGGTCCTCGTGGGCGGGCCGGGCTTCTTGCCGCTCTTGGCGCGCTTCTTGCCGAACACGCTCCACGACCGGTTGTCGCGGCAGATCCACCCGCGGGCACCACAGGTCAGGTGTCACCTGTCCGTGCAGCAGACCCGACGACCCAGGGGACGTCACCCGTGCATCGCCACCGTGCTTCCTGTTCGACCCCGTTCGCCAGAACCGTCAAGTCCCGGCACCCGCCTGACAGGTTGGCCCCGGTAGGTGCCTGACACCCGTGCGGTGGTCAGGCGGCGTTGGTGCGGTGGGTTCGGCCGCCGGGGTTGGCCAGGGCGCCGTGCTCGCGGGTGGGGTCGCGGCGGGTGCGGTGGGTGCGGATGAGCTGGGTGCCGGCGGAGATCTCCACGGTGCGCCCGACGACGGCGACCTGGACCTGACGGCGGGCCCAGGCGGATCCGACCCGGTAGGCCACCTCGGCGACGGACACGTTGCCCGAGGAGTCGACCTTGCGGGTCACCGCCGCCTCCGACAGCGTGGCCTCGGCGGGCATGGTGGGGTGGCTCGTCGCGCGGAGGGGGTCTGCCGGGCCGGGGTGACCGATGTCGTGACCTGCGCAGATCCGATCGAAGCGCACCGGACCCGGCCCGGGGTCGAAGCGGGCGGTGAACACTTGCCGTTGTCGGTCAGGATCTGTCGCGGCGCCCCGAACCGGTCGATCGCCAGCTCCAGCGCCGCGCACACCGGCCCCGCCGTCGCCCGGGCCACCACCCGGGCGGACACCACGAACCGGGAGTGGTCATCGATCCCCGAGACGATCTTCGCCTCGGTCCCGTCGACCAGGCGGACCCCGCCGACCACGTCCATCCGAGCGGTCCGCCAGAGCGCCCAGCCCGCCCGAGGCGTAGTTGCGCAACCACACGTGCACCGTCTGGCGGGCCACCCCGAACCGGCGCGCGACCTCGGTCACGCTCGCGCCGTCCTTGAGCACCTCGAGCACGGCCCGATACCGCTGCTCCACCAGTCCCAGCTCCACCAGCATCGCCGGCCTCCTCCCGGGCGATGGGTCACACACCCACCAGGAGAAGGCGACACCCGAACAGGTCGACCTGTCAGCCAGGAACCGGGGCCACTGTCGCCCACCTACCGGGGCCGCGTCCCGAAACCGTCAGCCACCTACCGGGGCCACGGTGTCCAGCATCAACCGGGAATGCACACTCCCGGGCGGCGACGAGTATTGACCATCCGTTGACCACAACGCCAAAGGCCCTCTCGATCCGAAGATCGAAAGGGCCTCTGACCTGCACTTTCACTTGTAGCGGGGCAGGATTTAAACCTGCGACCGCTGGGTTATGAGTGACGCCCCGTTGCATACGCGCAGGTCAAAGGCACATTCATGGTCCACCGTGGTCCATGGTCATCCAGTTCCGTCGACCGGCGTCTGCTTACCAGGTGCATACCGGGTTTCGGGGGGTGATGGCGTGGGGTGGGCGGTCAAGCGGATCCGCAGCGGCAAGCCCCGCTACACCGGCGCCTACCGCGACGACGGCGGACGCCTGCGCTCGGCCGGGACATTCGACTCCGCACGCGAAGCCGTCGATGCCGCCCGACGCCAGGAGATGAAGGTCGGCGACGGCACCTGGATCGACCCCGCCGCCGGACGGATCACGTTCGCCGAGTACGCCCTGGAGGTGTGGCTCCCCTCCCGGCACCTGGAGGTCAGTACCCGCGCCGGGTACCTGTCGATGTTGCGCACCCACTTCGTGCCTCCCTTCGGGCGATGCCGGATGCTCGCGTTCAACCCCTGTGCCGCGACCGAGCTGCCCAAGGTCGTCGTGAGGAAGGCCCGGATCCTGACCCCCCGCGGAGTTCGAACTCCTCCTCGCCGAGATCCCCGACCGGTTCTACGTCCTGGTCCAGACAGCCATCGAGACCGGCCTGCGCGGGGGCGAGCTGGCCGCTCTGCGACCACGACGCATCGACTTCCTGCGCCGCACCATCACCGTGCAAGAGACCATCGTCGATGGTCTCCCGCAAGGACTCCCCACCGGTCAACGCATGATCGTCAAGCCCTGCCCCAAGGACGACGAACCCGCACCCTGCGCGTCTCGGACACGCTCCTGCAGTCCATCAGCGCCCGCATCGCCAGACTCCACCTCAGCCGAGACGACCTGCCCTTCCCCTCCACCGAGCACGCCGGCGGTGACCCGCTCTCCCGTGCGACGTTCGACACCCGGTACTGGCGCCCCGCCGTGACCCGCACCGGGCATCGACTTCCCCGTCCGCATGCACGACCTACGCCACGCCCACGCCTCTTGGCTCCTCGCCGGCGGCGCCGACCTCGCCGCCGTCATGGAACGTATGGGACACGCCCAAATCATGACTACCCCAGAAATACCTCCACACCCTGCCCGACGCCGACGACAAGGCACGCGCCGCCTCCCAGTCAATCCGCGGAGAGCGACGCAGAGGCGGCGTCGAGCCCCGCACCTGGGGCGATACCCGCCTCAGGTGCCCTGGATGCGAGGGCTACGGCGATTTCACTCATCTGACACTGACCTGGAGACACCGTCGCGTTCGGTCCTCAGGACGCGCGCTCATGGCCGAGATCGGGACGCCGAGAGGGGACCTCCTGGCAATCCAGATCTGCCGATGACGGCGCACCGGGGGTCCGTCCTCGTCTTCGTGTGCGACTCGCGCAGCGACTGCGTCAGTCCCGGAGTTTGGCTGGGCTGGCCTCCGGGTGAGGGTCCCCCGTCAATGGATCGCCGGCCGATGCTGCGACTCACATGCGCCTCTGCTCGTGCAAAGCGAGCAGTCGGCAAGTCGTCGCGACGGCTCGTTCAAGGTTGACCGGCCCCTCGGCCAATGCGGTCGGAAGGTCACTGACCGCTTGGACGATCGGGACGAGCGCCGCGAACCCGTGACCGTGTAGCACGCCGGCGTCGCTGACACGACCGGCGAAGGCGATGACCGGAACACCGTGGCGACCTGCGGCTTGTGCGACGCCGAAGGGGGTCTTGCCGCGCAGTGTCTGGGAGTCCACGCTGCCTTCTCCGGTGAAGACGTAGTCCGCGCCCGCGAGCTTCTCGTCGAGGCGTGCGGCCGCCATGACGACGTCGACCCCGCTACGCATCTCGACGTCGAAGAAAGCAAGGAATGCGGCGCCGAGGCCACCTGCGGCGCCGGCGCCCGCGAGCGTGGCGACGTCGCGGCCGACCGTCGCAGTCACCACCCCGGCGTACGTGCCGAGCGCGGCATCCAGCTCGCGGACCGCGTGGCCGTCGGCGCCCTTCTGGGGTCCGAACACGACGCTGGCTCCGTCCGGGCCGAGCAGGGGGTTCGTGACGTCACCGGCAATCTGGAACGCGGCCGCGCCAACACGTAGATCGAACCCAGCGAGGTCGATCCGGTGCAAGCGGGCGAGTGCACCGCCCCCAGGGGGGAGGGGCACTCCCGAGGCGTCGAGGAACTGTGCCCCGAGCGCATGGAGCATGCCTGCGCCTCCGTCATTGGTCGCCGACCCTCCCAGTCCGACGACGAAGCGCACCGCACCGTGGTCGAGCGCATCGCTGATCATCTCCCCGACGCCGTAGGTGCTGGCGATCAGCGGGTCACGCTCGTCTGCGGCAATCAGGTCGAGCCCGGCCGCTGCCGCGACCTCGATGATCGCCAACCGCTCGGCAGCCACATAGCCGTACCGAGCCACGATCGGTCGGCCCAGGCCGTCGTGAACGCGCACCGCTACGTCGGTGCCGCCGAGGGCGCCGAGAAGGGTGGCGGTGGTCCCCTCACCGCCGTCTGCCATGGGTGCGCGGATGCAGTCGGCGTCAGGAAAGACTGCGCGGATTCCGCGCTCCATCGCAGCGACGGCTTCGGGGGCGGTCATGGACTCCTTGAAGGAGTCCGGGGCCAGGATGAATCTCATCGTTGGGTCTCCTCGGCCGGGCCCGCTGCCCTGTGCGTCCTACTCCGGGCCGCCCCGGCTGAGCTCGATGCCGGCCAGCTTCTCGTGGAAGCGGACGAGCGCGCTGTGATCGTCCAGCTCGCCACCGGAGACCCTGAGCGCGGTCATCATCTCCAAGGCGGCGGCGGTGAGCGGCACGGGGGCGCCGACCGCGTGGCCAGTGTCCAGCGCGTTCGTCAGGTCCTTGATGTGCAGGTTGATCCGAAAGCCCGGCTTGAAGTTCCGGTCCAGCATCATGGGCACCTTCGCCTCCATGACCGTCGACCCAGCGAGGCCGCCGCGGATCGCCTGGAAGACGGCCTCGGGGTCGACGCCAGCCTTCTGGGCGAAGACGAGCGCCTCGGAGACCGCTGCGATGTTCAGCGCGACAACGATCTGGTTCGCGAGCTTGGCGATGTTACCGGCGCCGATCTCACCGACCCGCACCACCGAGGCACCCATGACCGTCAGCACGTCCCGATACGCCTCGAAGATGCCGGCGGGACCACCCACCATGATGGACAGCGTGCCGTCGACCGCCTTGGGCTCCCCACCGGAGACCGGGGCATCGAGCATCCCGATGCCCTTGGCGGCCAGGGCGGCGCTGACCTCTCGGGAGACGAGAGGGTCGATCGAGCTCATGTCGATGTAGGCGAGACCGTCGTGCGCGCCTTCGAGGACGCCCTCGTCACCGAGGACGACAGTCTTCACGTGTGGCGAGTTCGGCAGCATCGTCAGGACCAGCTGGACCTGCTCAGCCACCTCTCTGGGCGTGCCGGCCCCGGTAGCGCCGACGGCTGTGAGCTCGGCGACGGCGGCGCTGTTCGGGTCGCGGACGACGAGATCGTGGCCGGCGGCGACGAGATTCTTGGCCATGGGCTTGCCCATGATGCCGAGCCCGATGAATCCGATCTTCATGTCATTTCCTCACGTTCGATTGGCATGCTCATCTGGGGCTCACGCACCGGGTCGGCCGAGGATCGGACCGCCCCGGAGCTCGGTGCAGGCCGCGAGGTGGGCAGTGGCAGCGGCTTCCAGGTGCACGATGTCGGATGCGACGCTGGCGAAGGTGAACCCTTCGGCCAGACGCTTGGCGGCGGCCTCGCCCGACGCGCAGTGGATGCCGACCGCCTTGCCCGACGCCTCGGCCGCGTTCCTGATGCGGACGAGCGCACGCTCGAACTCGCTCGTCACGAGCGGGTCCCCGGGGAACCGAGCACCGAGCACGAGCGACAGATCGGACGGACCGACGTAGAGGCCGTCGACTCCGGCGACCTCGGCGACCGCTTCGACGTTCGCAAGCCCGTCGGCCGTCTCGACCATGGCTAGGCAGACCACATCGCGGTCGCGATCCGTGGTATCGGCGGATCGACCGAGCCTTGACCTGATGGGGCCGTACGATCGGATGCCACGCGGTGGGTACCGGCATGACCGCGCGGCCACCTCGGCGTCGGCCGCGCTGTTGATCAACGGAACGATCACCCCGCTGGCACCCGCGTCGAGAGCCCTCGCGATCTCCATCGGAGAATTCTCGGCGACCCGCACCAGGGCCGCGCTCGTGGCGGCCGCGTCAATAGCGATCAGCCCGTGAATCAGGCCCGGGTAGCCACCGAAGCCGTGCTGCGCATCGACGCACACGTAGTCGTAGCCCACGCGGGCCAGGCGTTCGATGGCGACGGCGGAGTCGAGCATCGACCAGTATCCGACGAGCGACTCCCGAGCCCTGAGCCTCTCTGCGAACGTCTCAGCGATAGTCATCTGCACATCTCCCCATCCTCGGTGCCGGGCATCAGCCCTTCACCGCCCCGGCGCTCAGGCCCTTGACAAGAAACTTCTGCACGTAGCCGAAGATGAGGATCACCGGCAGGACTGCGACGAGGCCGCCTGCGGCCAGGGAGCCGTAGTCGACCCCGAACTCGCCAAGCATGTAGCTCAAGGCCACAGGGACCGTGAACCTGTCCTGCTGGCTGATGAACATCACCGCGAAGAGGAAATTGTTCCAGGCGCCGATGAAGGCGTACGCGCCCACCGCGACTATGCCTGGGACGAGCATCGGCAGGACGATGCGCCTGAATCCACCGAAGCGACTGCAGCCATCGACCCACGCGGCCTCTTCCAACGACTCGGGCACGTTCGCGACGAAGCCGGACATCAGCAGCATCGAGAGCGGCAGATGGAACACCGTGTCGGCGATCACGAGCGCCCAGAGGCTGTTCATGAGACCAAGCGCCTGGAACGTCTGAAAGAGCGGGATCAACATCATCGCCCCGGGAACGAACTGCGTGCACAGCATGATGAGCTGGAAGGTGCCCTTTCCGCGGAACTTGTAGCGCGCAAGCGCGTATCCACTCATCACCGCGACCGCCGTCGAGACGATCACGCTGACGACAGCGACGAACATGCTGTTGGCGAAGTAGGTGGCGAAATGGCTGTCGACCCAGACGTGCTGGATGTTGTCGAGGGTGAAGGGCAGCGGGAGCAGCGACGTCGATCCGCGCTCGCGAAATGCGAACATCACCATCCAGTAGAACGGGATCAGCGTGAAGAGGAGGTAGAGGACCAGTGGAACCTTCACCTGCCAGCCGGCGCCACGTCGCGTTGCTCGACGCCTCACGTCCTGATGACCAGCTCGATCCGTGCTCGTCCCCGGTCGGGATCCGAGCGCCTCGCGCGCCGTCGTGGTCATTCGTCGTCTCCCATCTTCGTCAGCTTCAGATAGAGGACGCAGACAATGAAGAGTATGAGGAATGCGACCATGGTGAGCGCGGACCCGTACCCGAACTCTTTGGTCTCCAGCGCGGTTTGTGCGACGTAGAGCGGGAGCGTCGTCGTGGCGTTCGCAGGCCCCCCGCCGGTCAGCGTGAGCAGAAGGTCCACGTTGTTGAACTCCCAGATGCCCCGAAGGAGGGTGGCGATGAGAAGGGCGCGCTTGATGTGCGGGAGTGTGATGCTCCAGAACCGTCGGATACGGCCGGCCCCGTCGACCTTTGCCGCCTCGTAGAGCTCTCCCGGGACGGACTGCAGGTCGGCGAGAATCATGATTGCGAAGAACGGGATCCCCTTCCACATCTCTGCGAGCACGGCTGCCCAGAACGCTCCGCTCGAGCTCGACAGGAGCGAGGTGCCGTAGCTTCCGATTCCCATGTCTGCGAGATAGCGCGTGATACCCGTGGTCGGGTTGTAGATCAGGATCCAGATCGTCGTCGTAAGGATCCCGGCGACTGCCCACGGGGAGAAGAGGAGTGCCCGTGCGAGGCCGCGTCCTCGAAACGCTTCATTGACGATCAGGCCGAGACAGAGACCGAAAACGAGCTGGAGACCGACCTCGGTCCCCACCCACTTGGCACTGAAGGCGAGGCTGCTCCAGAACAGGTCGTCCCGGAGGATCGCGGAGTAGTTGGCGAGCCCGATGAACCCGTCATCGAACGGCTTGAGGACGTTCTCCTGGCGGAAGCTCGAATGGACGACCTTCGCGACGGGGTAGACGAGGAACACCGCTACGAGCAGCGCCGCGGGGAAGATGAGGGCGTAGGGTGCCCGGCTCGACCGCACACGGCGGGCGACCAGGGGCGGCGCCTGGCCTTCACGAATGTGGTTGATGGTTGTCATGAACGCTCCGGATGGGACCTCTGTGGAGTGGCAGGCACTTCCTCGGGCGCCGACGTGTCGGCGCCCGAGGATGGTGCTCGATTACTGGCGTGCGTCGTAGGCGGCGCGTGCCTCGTTGAAGAGGACAGCCGTCTTCTGCATGAACTCCTCGACGGTCTGCTCGCCCTGCAGGGTCTTCTGCCACTCGGGCAGGAGCTCGGTTCCCGTGATCGCGCTGAACTCGGGGAGGTAGTACGGGTGGTCGAGCGGGACGGTGTCCTCTTCGGCCATCGCCTCGAGCGACACCGCGATCGGCTGGGACTCCTTCACCCAGTCCTGCTCGGCGACCTCGAGGTTGCCGGGGATGTACCCGGACTCCTTGGCCCAGTAGCCATCGCCCTCTGCCTCCATCACGTACTGGAGGAACTCCCATGCCTCATCCGGGTGCTCGCTCTTCTCGAATGCCGAGAAGCCGAGGACCAGGCCTGCCTGGACCCGCACACCGTTCTCGTCGGACGGGAACGCGGCTGCCGCCATGACGTTCTCCTCGCCCAGTGCGGCCACGTGGTCGGGGTAGGACCCGATGGAGTGGCTGAGCATGGCCGCCGACCCTCCACCGAACTGCGCGACCATGACCTTGAAGTCGGCCGTCAGATCACTCTGGGCCGTCACGGTGTTGTAGAGGCCGGCGTACCGCTCGGCCGCAGCAACGACCTCCGGCTGCGTGAAGACGGCCTTGCCGTCCTCGTCGAAGTAGCTTGCGACGCCTGCCATCGGCAGGACCATGCCGACGAACTGCGACCAGAACCCGGCTCCGCCGCGGATCGTGTAGCCGAACTGCCCAGTCTCCTTGTCGGTCAGAGTCTCCGCCGCGGTGAAGAAGTCGTCCCAGGTCGTGGGAGTTCCGAGACCCGCCTCCTCGAAGAGGTCGGACCGGTACCACAGGACATCGGTGAGGGACGTGGTGGGGGTGAGGTAGATCTTGTCGTCTCCCGCGGCTGCCCGTGCCGAGGTGACCATGCCTTCCGACAACAGCTCGGTGAGCCCGGCCTCCTCGATGCGATCGTCGAGCGGGGCGAGGGCGCCCTGCGCGACGAGGGCCGAGATGTCCGACGCCTTCATCGTGATGAGATCAGGCGTCGAGTCCGTGGCGATCGCCGTATCCACCTTCTGCATGTACGAGTCGCTCGGCAGCCCGACGTACTCGACGGTGATGTTCGGGTGCTCCTCCTCGAACATGCCGATCAGCGTCTCGAGGCGCTCGGTCCTACCGGTCCGAGCGTCCGTGTCCCAGAAGGTCAGCTCGACCACTTCGGCAGGTCCGGCCTCCACCTCCTCAGCGCCTCCTGAGCAGGCCGTGAGGGTCAAGACCGACACCGTCAGAGCGGCAGCCAGCCGGGCGCCAGTCCTGCGCTTGGGCACGTGCATCCTCCTGGTGAGGCCAGGCCGACTCTCGTACGTCATGGGTGAGCTCCTTCGCGTCATTGCGGGGTGCTCGGCCGGCGGGACGCCGGCCAAGCTGGGTGGCCGTGCGGGTTGTGGGGGGCGAGCGGACCGCTGTAGGATGTGTAACGTATCGTACGTCATATACGAAAGCAAGGACCAGATGAAGCCCACCGCAACAGCGCCACAGCCCCCGTCGCCCTTGGCGCCGGTCGCACCCATGCCTCCACGCACGGGCTGGGTGATGACAGGGATCAGGCACGCGATCTTGGCCGGGCAGCTGACGGCCGGGCAGCCGTTGGTCGAGGCCGACCTGGCCCGGCTCTACGGCGTGTCCAAGACCCCGGTCCGCGAGGCGTTGAAGACGCTCGCCGGCCAAGGACTGGTGCGCCTGGGTGACTTCAAGGGCGCAACGGTGACCAGGGTGGACGCCGCCCTGGTCAAGGACGTCTTCAACGTCCGGGGCCTGCTCGAGCCCCCTGCGGTCGGCGCATCGGTCCGGGCAGGCGTGGACCTTCATCCCGCCGAGGACCTCCTACGACGCGCCCGAGACACCGACTCCGCTCTCGAGCGCAGCGTCCTGAACCGGGAGTTCCACCGAACGCTCTACGAAGGCTGCGGAAACGAGCTCATGATCGAGATTCTTGACGGCCTGCGCGAACGGACGGCACTCATCTCCGTCACCCTCTGGAAGTCCGTGCACAGCTGGGACGACGAAGCCGAAGAGCACTCGGCGATGTTGGCGGCCGCACTGTCGGGCGACGCCGAGGAGGCCGAGCGGCTCGTGGCCGCACACATCGAGCAGTTCGCTGCAAAGTGCTTCGCCCAGCTGCCTTGACCGGCCACGAGAGGTCTGACGTGTCAACGACGAATGTTCCGGTCCGGATCACCGGTCTGCGCAGCTACATGCAACGCGTGGGAGATCGACCGAGGCTCCTCGTACGGATCGACACGGACGCAGGCATCAGCGGCTGGGGCGAGGCCTACAACCACGGTCCCGACCTTGCTCTCACGCACGTGCTGGACTACTTCTTCGAACTGATCACGGGGCTCGACGCCCGTCGGGTGGAGCACGCGTCGACAGTCCTTCTCCGCAGTGCCCGCTTTCCGCAGGGCGCGATCGGTCTCGCTGCCATCGCAGCCATCGACCATGCTCTGTGGGACATCGCAGGCAAGGCTGCAGGGCTACCCGTGTACATGCTGCTGGGCGGGCAGGTCCGTGACCGCGTCCCTGTCTACTGCGGCCTCTACGACGCGCCCGACGTCGACGAGTGCCTGGACCGCGCGAACCAGATGCACGCGGACTACGGCTTCACGTCCTTCAAGCTCAGCCCGTACCGCCGCACACCCCACGACACACGGTGGGGAGTCGTCTGCCGGGAGGCCGGCGACTACTTCGGCGCCCTCAGGTCAGCGGCACCGGACGACTGGGAGTTCGCCTTCGACGCACACGCCAAGATCTTCGAGCCGATCAAGGCCGTACAGCTCGCGGACGCCCTCGCCCCCTACGACCCTCTCTTCCTCGAGGAGCCGTTGCGGCCGGAGCACCTTCCGGCATGGCGCGACCTTCGGGCCAAGATGCGCGTCCCACTCGCGACCGGTGAGTCGCTCTACTCACCGTACGAGTTCCTCGCACTGCTCTCAGCAGGCGGCGCCGACATCGCCCAGCCGGACATCTGTGTGGTCGGGGGCCTGAGCCAGATGCGGAAGATCGCGGCCATCGCCGAGGCCCACTTCGTGCCGATCGCCCCCCACAACCCCATGGGCCCGTTGGCGACCGCACACAACGTGCACTTCGCGGCCGCGACGACCAACTTCGCGTACCTGGAGTACAAGCCGGATGTCACGACGTGGTGCCCGGACCCCTACCTCCCCGTCGACGGTCACCTGGAGCTCCGGCCCGATCGACCCGGCTGGGGAGTCGAGATCGATGAAGGGGCACTCGCCGAGGACCACTACGTGCGATGGGAGCGACGGCTGCCCGTCCGCCCAGACGGCTCCGTGGCATTCGTATGACCAGTCGACCGCAAGAGCTAGAGAGGCACGCTGTGACCGATGACCCCCGAATTGCGCTCAACTGCTCCATGCTGTTCAAGGAGTACCCACTCCTTGACCGACCCAGAGCGGCGCGAGACGCAGGCTACGCCGCGGTTGAGTTCTGGTGGCCGTTCGCGGGCCCGGAACCAACCGGCGCTGAGGTCTCTGCGTTCATCCGGGCGATCGAGGAAGCCGACGTCGAGCTGGTGGCCCTGAACCTGTTCGCGGGCGACATGGCCAACGGCGACCGGGGCATCCTCAGTCATGCGGACCGTCTCACCGAGCTCGAAGCGTCGTTGCGCGCCACCCGCGAGATTGCCGAGGCGACCGGTGTCCAGGCGTTCAACGCGCTTCACGGCCTGCGAGACTCAGGTCGCTCTCCGCAAGCTCAGCACGGTGCAGCCCTAGACGCACTCGCCGTGGTCGCCGCGAGCCTCTTCGAGGTCGGCGGCACGGTGCTGCTCGAGGCTGTGAGCGGGATCCCGGACTTCCCACTCGCCACGTTCCAGGACTGCGTCGACCTCAGAGATGGTGCCAGGCGTCGGGGACACACCAACATCGGTGTTCTCGCCGACCTCTACCACCTCGCCGCCAACGGTGACGACGTCAACGAGATCATCAGTACACGGGTGAACGACATCGCTCACGTTCAGATCGCCGACCTTCCGGGCCGCCACGAGCCGGGGACGGGGCAGCTGCCCCTCGCAAGGTGGGTCTCGACGCTGCGCGCGGGCGGCTACGAGGGATGGATCGGTCTGGAGTACAACCCCGAAGCGGGCACGGCCGAGGGTCTCAAGAACGTCGCTGGCATCTAGGACAACCTGTCAGAGACGGGCGCCCCCGGGCGACGCAGCCTCGCTGCTTGCCTGCGACGATCCGCCGCGGTATCGGCAGCGACAATGGCAAGCATCGCGGTGACTCACCCGACAAACGGCGATTGACGCCGGAGCTCAGTTTCAGGCGTCATCGACAATACGAGCTGTCCCCTCGAACAGCAACCGCGAGGACGTGCGCAGCACCGTCGGCGCCGCCACCGCCCGCCGGCGCGGCTGGGCGGACCGATCACCGAACAGGGCCGGCGGCGACGGCACCGCAAGCAGCGATGCCGCCCTCTGGGGAACCCGCATGCCTAGGTCAAGGACTCCCTGCCGATCATCAACGAGCAGATCGTTGGCCTCCTGGATCAGCAGGCCGAGCTCAGCCTCGTCATGAGCCGAGCCGACATGCCGAACGATCCGACGCCGACCCGCCACGGACTCAGCGATCTGCACCGCAGTCGCTCCCGAAGCCGTCCGCACCCGCCGGTGCCATGCCACGACCCCAACCTACTTAGTGCCTCGACAGCGCACTAAGCCCGGACATCACCCCAGGTCAGAGCGATCCAGTCGCCCAGGAGGACCCAAGGTGACCCAAGTCAGGTCGGACGACACCGGGACACCGGGTCACACCCGGACACCAAAATCACACCCGGACGGCACCGGAACTGCCCGACGCCAAGCGCCACCGTTCATCATGAAAGATCGAGGTGAGAGAGCGGTGCTTCACCTGGAAGGTGCTCCTCGAACTGGTACGGAATGGGCCTCAACAATCCCTATCATCCCAGGTCAGGGGCACTTTTCCGGTCAACGACACGAGCTCACGCCACCCTGCCATGAAACCGCGAGGCTAACCGCCCAGCGTTATGTCTTGGTCTTGATACCATTCCAAGGCCTTGTAGACTTGCTCAATGCTGTAGTCGGGCCACATCTCATCCAACACATAGAAGTCCGCATAGACTGACTGGATCGGTAAGAATCCACTCAGCCTTCGCCCGCCGCCCCAGCGGATGATCAAGTCGATTCTTGAGATATCCGAGGACGCTATACCGTCAATGATGTTGCCACTTGAGCTGGTGGCACTGTTCTGCACCGAATAGTTGAGGTCCCAGTTCCAGCCATAGTTGGCCAGGAAGTTGACTTTGATGAGACCGCTCCCGAATCTAGTTCTCTCGGTGTACGGCAGCAGTGCCTTTGGAAAGAATCGCGACTGAGTATTCCCGACGACCAGCAAGTCCGTGTCTTTGCTTGCCAGGTATTCAACGGCGTCGACACACGCCTTCTGAAAAGCTATGATCTGCACGGAGGGGCGCTTTGTGTTATCTACCGTGAACCCGTAGAAGGTTAGCTCCTTAATCCCCAGCTCCAAACATAGTTCGTACAGCTCGAGTCCTGGCCGAAGGCCGGACTCATACCCGTCCTGCTTCTTCAGGCCCTTGTGCTGAGCCCACCTTCGATTGCCGTCAGGAATAATGCCAATGTGTTGCGGGAGTCGACTAAAGCTCTTCACTACGGTCTCCTGCGTATGCCGGCCACGGGCCGCCCTGCTGCCCCTGGCCCGGCCGGGGTGACGCCGCATGGCATACCGCTGTCGGACCGGTCCACGGTCGGCGAGACCTTCGGAGTGACGTCGCTGGACCAGATCACTGCGTCCCGGCAGCGAAGCCGGCTGCGGTCCTGCGGGTTGTCGCGCCACCCGGATTGCTGCGTCATGGGACCAACCCTGCCACGAGAAGGTTTCAAGGCGAGCCAAAGCCGTCATCTGGGTTCGGCAAGTGATCCTGGCAACCACTGGGCGGCCATTCCGGCTGTGCCACTCGGGCTCGACTGCGGCGACAAGACCCTTGTCCACGTGCTCGACGGCGCGACCGGGGAGTCCTGGCACCAGCGGTAGGACGGGTCGTGTGCTCCTCCCGGACGCCCGCCACTGCGCCCGCCGCGAGGCGCATGGCGACCCCGATCGGCTGCTCGGCACCCGCGGTCATCGACCGGCGCTTCCCGCTCGAGCGGATGGCCGAGGCGCACAGGTACGCCGAACCCGGCCAGAAGGTGGGAAACGTCGTTGTCGTCGTCGCAGCGGGCCTGCCAGGCGCCGGGCGCGGGCCAGGGCGGACTCGTCCAGGGCGCGGGCACCGGTGGCGGTCGTGGCGAATCTGGGGGCGGGGGCGTCCTTCGCGCCGGCGACGACGTCGCGGGCACGGTTCTCCTGGGCGGTGAGCGTGGTGTTGTCGCGCACGAAGCGTTTGCGGGAGAACGCCCACACGGCCCGCCACGAGGGCCGAACCAGTGGCCGCGCCACCACGTCAGGTCGACGACCACGGCCGGGTAGCACCGCGCATCCGGTCGCGGATGCCGATCGCCGAGGTGCCGAGTACCGTGATTTCGAGACCTCAACGAGGGGTCCCGGAGAACGGAAGAGGAAGCCCACCATGGGTCTAGACGACAAGATCAAGAACGCCGCCGAGGAAGCCAAGGGCAAGGCGAAGGAAGCTGTCGGCGACGCCACGGACAACGAGCGCCTCCAAGCAGAGGGCCGCGCCGAGAAGGCAGGCGCCCACATCAAGCAGGCCGGCGAGAATGTCAAGGACGCCTTCAAGTAGGTCGCGCTGATACCTCGTCGGCCCCGCCCTGATCGGGGCGGGGCCGACGCGTCCCGCGGCCCGCCCGGCCAGCGACGATCGCAGGGTTAGTGAGCACGTCGCGGCTCACCGCGTGGCGCGAGGCTCCGCAGCGGGGAGCGACACACTCCCCCGGGCTGGCTGACCGCCGACCGCGCCAACGACATGATCAAGAAGCTCCTCACCGCACTTGCGAGCCGTGTGGGGTCGCTCGAGATTCGATGATCTCCAGAAGGATGGCCCTCGCGCTCACGTCTGCCTGGGTGTCGTGCGCCGCGTCGACTCGTCTGATGTCGACTTGGTGGAACCGCAGGCGGAGCTGTCCTACGTGAAGATGCTCACCCCGCCCGGCCCTACCAGGAGCCCGACGACGATAAGAACGATGCCCCACAGGAACTGCTTGCGCACGATCGCAACAATTCCGGAGATGACCAGGATGACGGCGAGAATCCACAACAGCATTGCCATGATCTTCACCTTCTGTCGACGGGACTCGGACCCCAAGTATACCCAGGTTCGCCTGGATCGCACGCCCTGAGCGGCGCCTGTTCAACGGGCGGATTCGCCGCAGCTAGCGCCCTATGTTGGCTCATTCGCTTAGTGTCTGACGACTGCGTCGAGTAGGGCTAGCTGCTCGGTCGGGATGGCGGGTGGGAAGGTCTGGGTCGCGCCGTTGATCTCGATGGTCGCTGAGCGCAGGGGTCGTAATTGGCGCACGACGTTGCGGATGGCCAGACCGGTGCGGTTCTGGGTCTCGCGGGCCACGGCCAGGGCGGTGAGCACGATGGTCAGGTGCGCTTCGATCGCGTCTCGGGTCCGGTGGCACATGGGTCGGGCGGCCAGGTCGGTCTTGCTGATCCGGAAGGACTGCTCCACGTGCCACAGGTCGTGGTAGCAGCTGATCACCTCGGCCGGTGGCATGAGGGTGGCGGGGATGTTGGTGACGTACCCCTTCAGGCCTGCCAGGCGCCGGGCGCGGGCCAGGGCGGACTCGTCCAGGGCGCGGACGCCGGTGGCGGTCGTGGCGAATCTGGGGGCGCGGGCGTCCTTCGCGCCGGCGATGACGTCGCGCGCACGGTTCTCCTGGGCGGTGAGCGTGGTGTTGTCGCGCACGAAGCGTTTGCGGGAGAACGCCCACACGACCCGCCACGAGGGTCGGGTGCAGGTCAGGGTCCCAGACCGGTTCGGCCCGCACGGCCGGGTCGTTGTCGTGGTTCGCGCCGGTCTTGGGAGTGAGGGTGTCGATGAGCTGCCCGTCGTCGAACCCGTCCCCGTTCCAGTGGAAGTGCGAGGCCAGATCGATCGGCGCCTTCGTCACGCGGGACCCGACGATGAACCCGAGACCGGCAGCGTCCAGCTCGGCCAGGTTCGCGGCCGAGAGCATCCCGGCGTCAGCGACCACGACCATGTTCTCGATGCCGTGGCGGGCCTGGAACTGTTTGATGATCGGCAGAATCGTGTGCTTCTCGGCCTTGTTGCCCTCGAAGCAGCCGATCTCCAGCGGGAACCCGGCCCGGTCCACCAGCAGGCCGACGACGATCTGCGGGTCGACCCGCCGCTCCTCGGAGTAGCCGACCTTGCGCAGGCCGTCTTCCTTCTCGGCCTCGAAGTAGAGCGTTGTCACGTCGCAGTGAACCAGGGAGACATCACCGCTGGTCAGGGCATGGGTGAAGCACAGTCCGGCGACGCGGTCGCGGTACTTGCCGGACGCGCAGCGGGCCAGGGCAGCGTCGTGCCGCCTCGATTCACGCTCGGGTCGGTTCCGTGTGAGGCTGCAACCGAGACAGCCATCGCCGGAATTGTCGAGTCTGGTGGGTGCCTTCGGTCAGTTAGGTCGCACTTTTCACGGCTTCCCGAGAGGCTCCCCCCGATGGCTGACACACCCGGACAGGACGCCGCGGCGCAGGTGTCCGAGGCGACCCGGCAGGCGGCCGACAGCCGACAGATGGGTTGGGCGGGGCGGGCGGGCCTGACGGCTCGCGCGGTGGTCTATCTCCTGATCGGTTTCCTGGCCCTGGCCGTGGCCGGCGGCAGCGGCGCGAAGATGGACCAGAAGGGTGCTCTGGCGCAGGTTCTGGCCCAGCCGTTCGGCCCGGTGATGGTCGGCCTTCTCGCCGTCGGGTTCGTGGGCTACGCGGTGTGGCGGCTGACGGAGGTGGCATTCGGCGTCACCGGCGAGGGACGCGCGGTCGGTCCGCGCCTGGTGTCCCTCGCCCGGGCGCTCGCCTACGGCTTCCTGGCGTACACGGCCGTGACGTTGATGCGGGGCTCGGGCGTTGATCAGAGCAGCCAGCAGCGGGGGTACGCCGCTCAGCTCATGACTCACCCGTTCGGGCGATGGGTCGTGGGCCTGGTCGGGGTCGCGATCGCCGTCGTCGGTCTCGTGATGGTGGTCCAGGGGGTCAAGCTGACCTTCATGCGCTACTTCCCGGCGGCAGGTCTGCCGCCCCGCACGCGGCAAGCCGTCCGCCACCTCGGCCGGGTCGGCACGATCGCGAGAGGATTGGTATTCACTCTGACGGGCGTTCTGGTGGCCTCAGCGGCCTGGACCTACGACGCGTCGAATGTGGGCGGTCTCGATGGCGCCCTGCAGACGTTGCGCGACCGCCCCTTCGGCGGGCTGCTGCTGGCCGTGGCGGCGGCGGGACTGATCGTGTTCGGGGTCTACGGGCTCTGCGAGGCCCGCTACCGACGGGTCTGAATCAGGTCCGGGGGTGGTCGACAGCCTGACGGCGCAGGTAGCGCCAGGCCAGCCACGCGCACGCCATGCCGTTGGCCAGGCCGACGACCACGTCGGAGAGGTGATGCATGCCGCGGTACAGGCGGGCGTAGGCCACGAGCAACGGCACGAGCAGGCAGAGCCCGGTGGCCACCGCGCGCAGGGCGGGGTGACCGATCCGTTGCGAGGCCATGGCCAGCGTGATGTACAGCGCGGTCGACGCGCCGACGTGACCGCTCGGGAAGCTTGACGTCGGCGGGGCGTCGTCGAGCTGTGTGACCTCTGGCCGCTCGCGCGCCACCACCGCGGCCGCAGTGACGAACACCGCCGACTGCACGGAGATCGCGATGACCGGCACGACGGCGAACCACCACTGCCTGGTCCGCCACCAGATCAGCGCCACGGCGATCAGCGCGGCCACGACGACCAGCTGGGTGCCGCCGACGTGTGACGACACCGACGTCAGGGTGTTCCAGGCCGGGGTTCGCGAGGCCTCGAGGGCGCGATTGATTCGGACCTCACCCGGCAGGGATCCGAGCGGGCCGACAAGCAAGAAGCCGACGGCGACGATGGCAGCCCACAGCGCTGTGGCGGGCAGCAGGGTTCGCCGTGACAGGTCGACCCCGGCCTGCGCGACGGTCGGTCGGGACAGGTCGTCGCTGTAGCGGCGCAGAAACGACATTGTCACTCCCCTACTTCGTCGGCCGGAGCCGCCGCCGCAGCGTTCCATCTCTGGTACCCGAGGTAGGACGCACCCGCCAGGGCACTGCCCAGTGCGATGCCCCCGATGACGTCACCAGGATAATGGACGCCGAGGAACACCCGGTCGAGCGCGGTGCACAGGACCAGCGCCATGACGACGGCGGGCACGGCGATCCGGGCGCGGGCGCCCAGCAGGGGCCAGACCAGCAGCGTCAAGGTCAACCCGGCGGACGCCGCGTTGGCGGCATGCCCGGATGGGAAGCTGTACCCCGGCACCAGCACCACGGCGTCCTCGAGGATCGGACGGGGCCGCTGGACCACGAGCTTCATGCCCAGTTCGAGGTTCCACGACACCAGCAGCGTGAGGAACGCCCACAGCGCGCGCGCCGGCAACCCGTGCCTCCGCCACACCCAGACGCACAGCCCGGTGCCCACGAGGTTGACCCACCGGCCCTGGAACGCCTCCTGCCAGAGGATCAACGCCTGGCGCAGCTCAGGGTTGGTCCGGGTGATGTCCGTCGCGGCCTGGACGAGACGCTGATCGAACACGACCAGCGGCGATTCCGGCATCGAGACGACCAGTGCGAGGGCAATCACCGGAATGCTGAACACGGCCGCCGCGCCGACGGCCCGGGCCACGCCGCGGCGCATCGCCCTCCTCCCCCCGCGGCGCCCACCCGGAACGTGTGTTGTCATCGGGCTACGGTGACACGCATAACCGCGTCGCAAGTACGTCAGGTCCCCGAAAGTCCTTCCGAACGTCTCCCGCCGCCCCTCTGCCGAAGGATCCACCGTGACGTCGAGCTCGATCGCTTCGGACGCCACCCCGCGTTCACCTCGCGGCCCGCTCCGCTCGGCGGTGGTCTTCAACCCCGTGCGAGTAGAGGACATGCCTGAACGGCGCGAGCTCATCGAGTCCATCCTCACGGACGCTGGGTGGCCGTTGCCCAGCTGGCTCGAGACCACCGAGCAGGACCCCGGGGCGGGCCAGGCCCGCCACGCGATCGAGAACGGTGCGCAGCTCGTGTTCGTCTGCGGCGGCGACGGGACCGTCCGCTCGTGTATCGAAGGGCTCGCCGATACCGGGATCGCCCTCGCGATCCTGCCCGCCGGGACCGGGAACCTGCTCGCGACCAACCTCGAGGTGCCCCTGGATCCGGCAGCGGCGGTGCGCCTGGCCACCGTCGGCGGCCGCCGCCGCATCGACATCGGCGACGTGGAGGGGCACGCGTTCGCGGTCATGGCGGGGATCGGCTTTGACGCCGCCCTGATCGGGGACGCCTCGACGACGCTGAAGGCCCGCATCGGCGCCCCCGCGTACGTCGTGTCCGCGCTGCGCCACCTGCGGGACCGGCGCATGAGCATCGAGATCCGCATCGACGAGGAACTCACGCTGAACCGTCGGGCGCGCACGGTCGTCGTCGGCAACGTCGGACGACTCCAAGGCGGGGTCGAGCTCTTGCCGGACGCCTCGCCCGGCAGCGGCCAGTTCGATGTGGCGATTCTCACGCCCCGCACCCTGGGCCAATGGGCCGCGCTCGCCTGGGGAGTGGTGCGTCGCAACCGCCAGGTCCACCACCGGGAGGTCCTGCGTGGCTCCCGCATCACCGTGACCAGCGACCGGGACGAACCCCGCCAGCTCGACGGCGACGTCATCGACCCCGGACGCACCCTGGCTGTTGCCGTGCGGCCGGGCGCACTCGAGATCTGCGTGCCGCTGCCCGACGGCGGCTCCGCACCATCCGCACGCGAGAGGAAACCCAGGTGATGCTGGTCCGCCCCTCAACCGACCCTCCTCAGCTGAACCCGAAGTCAGCATCACCGCTTGAGCAAGGTGACGTCGCACCCCACGTAGCAGCGAAGAGGGAACAACCCAAAGATCGTGGTCTCGGCGCGCTCGTGTGCCGTCCGGATCGCGCGTCTCGACACCGTCATCCGAGCCCGTTCGCGGAACATTCACAGAAGCGGCGTCCTGCGCGCCATCGTTTCCGAGCTCGCCACCAGCGAGCTGTCCGGCCGGATTGGGCTCACGGCCGGAGACGAGTTCGCAGACCTAGCCGCGGCCTGCGCGCCAGCGCGGCTGCAGGCCCCACTCGCACCCGGACCAGCGATCCAGCTCGCCGACCGCCTGGATCGCGCCGGCCGGTCACTCCAGCACGACGGGCTCGACGACACCCTCCAGGCCCGTTCGGACCGCACCTGCCCAGACCTCTGGCTACCGGTCGTCTTCGTCGACGACCTGCCCGACCCCGCCCCATGCGCACCGTGGTGCGGGACGGTCCTCATCACCACGCGGGAGGGGCCCGGCGGGTGGACGCTCACCGTCGACCGCGACGGGGACTCACACCTGGACGCCCTCGACCTGCGACTCACCGTCGCACGCCTCGATCCGCCTGGACTGCGACTGGTGACTGAGCTGCTCACCACGGCGTCGCCGCCGGCGCCCGATCAGCCACTTGCGCCCTCGACCGCTACCCCCGCGGACGAGGGTGCGCGGGCTGCCCTCGCAGCACTGCCGATCCCCCGTCCACCAGCGCCCGAGCCGGGCGAGTCCGACGGGGCTCGCGGCCTCAGGATCAATGTGCTCGGCACTGTCGAGATCGAGAACGTTCCGACCGAGCAGCGGCTCACTCCACGCCAGACCGAACTGCTGGTCTACCTCGCCCTGCGGGGCGAGACGAGCGGGCCGGCGATGGACGAGGACCTATGGCCGGGTTCGCGCACCGACGGTGTCGCCCGGTGGGGCCTGGCGTACCGAACGCGGCGGATCGTCCTCGACCACAACCTGCCCAGGACCGAAAAGGGCGACGCGCTGCGGCTCGGGCCTGGCGCCACCTGCGACTGGGACGACTTCCGTCGGCTCGCGATGTCCGGCCTCGCGGCCGACGCAGCGGGCGTCGCCGACCTTCAGCACGCCCTCGACCTCGTCCGAGGCCGACCCCTCACCGGCGTCCCGCCCAACGCATACGCGTGGGCAGATCGCGACACCGACACGATGATCAGCACCGTCGCCGACGTTTCTCTTTCGCTCGCTCGGCACCTGCTCGACAGCGGCGACTCGCGCAATGCCCTGAGCGCAGCAATGACCGGGCTCGCCGCCGACCCGTGCTCAGAGGATCTGCGGGAGATCGCCGTCGCGGCGGCCCTCGGCCACGGCGACATCGACGAGGCGCGCCGCATCCAAGACCGGCACGCGGCGCTCTTGGCCGAACTCGACGACGAGTACGTGTAGCTCTACGCCCGAGGGACGGGCTGACCTCGAAGTCGCTGCGCCGAGTCGACCTTCACGATCTCGCATCACCAATTGAGCCCGTCGACGGTCACGCGGTCACGAAGATGGGCGACCCGCGCGCCCAGCCGGTTTGAGGTCGTTTGATCTCGGGGTGCACGGGTGCCGCCGTACGGCAGGCCCCGCTACGGCGAGGGCGTGGGTGTCTTGTCGGCGTCCTCGACCGGCACCAGGTCGGACTGCTCGATCACCCAGGTGTCCTCATGGCACACCTCACCGGAATGCTCGGCGGTGAGCGCGCCGTCCCTGGTAACCGCGTTGACGCCGGAGACGCAGTACGCGCTCGAATAGCTAGGTCATGTCTCCCATATGCGCGTCCAGGTGAGGCAGGCGGCCAGGATGATCGCGGCGCGGTAGGTGATGGCGAGCTTGTCGTAGCGGGTGGCCAGGCCGCGCCATTGCTTGGTCAGGGCGAAGTGGCGTTCGACGACGTTGCGGCCGCGGTAGGCGGCGGTATCCAGCCCGGGTGGTCGCCCGCCGCGCGACCCCCGGCGTTTGCGGGCGGCGATCTGGTCGGACTTCTCGGGGATCACGACCGTGATCCCTCGGGCGTGCAGGGCGTGGCGGTAGACCCCGGCGGAGTAGGCCTTGTCGGCGATCACCGCCTCGGGCCGGGTGCGTGGACGCCCAGGGCCCAGGCGTGGGACGCGGATGTCGGCCAGGACTGCTTCGAGCAGGGCGCCGTCGTTGCGGTGCCCACCGGTGACCACGGCGGCGAGCGGGCGTCCGTTCCCGTCGACGGCGGCGTGGATCTTGGTGGTCAGCCCACCGCGTGAGCGTCCGATGCCGTGACCTGCAGGTTCACACTCTCTGATCGGCAGATTCCTGTGATTCGACCCTGCCCCCCGTGTCCTGGTCCGGGCGGGACGTGTTCGTGCCGTGCTGGTGCGCGCGAGCGATCGTGGCGTCCACCGAGACCTTCCAGTCCAGCTTCCCGGCCGCGTCGGCCTCGGCCAGCAACCGCGCCAGCACCCGGTCCCACGTCCCGTCCGCGGCGTAGCGGCGGTGGCGCTTCCACGCCGTCTGCCACGGCCCGAACGCCTCGCGCGGCAGGTCGCGCCACGGGATCCCGGTCCGGTACCGGTAGGCGATCGCCTCGACCACCCGCCGATTGTCTGCGAAGGGATGACCCCGCCGGCCCGCGTTGGACGGCAACAACGGCTCCACCCGAGCCCACTGCGCGTCAGAGAACACCTGATACCGAGAAGACGACGTCACCGGCACAGACTGCCGCAAGCCTCACCCCAGATATGGGAGACACGCTCTAGGCAGCTGCCTCGCTGGGTGCGGGCGCGTGGTGCTCCATGTCAAAGTGCCAGAGGTGTCCCGGATCCTCTTGCCCCACCCGGCCCCAACGCGGGCCGCTGCGACGTCGACCCGTCCGCTGGGCTCCCTCTCGGTCCGCGCCCGAGGTTGTCGACGATTCTCCCCACCTGCTGTTGACCCGTTCGCTGTCCACAGAACCGGCTCGTGCTTGTTCGGGTGGAGTGTCTCGGCGGCGAGGTTGGAGACGGGTGTCGCGACGACCACGGCGGCGGCTGGTTGGCGAGCTGGAGGATGCGATGACGACGATCGAGGCACTGCGGGCCTGGGCCGAAGGTTCATACGCCGACACGGCGGCGGTCGAGCTGCTCGCCCGGGCGTTCGGTGGGCGCTTCGCCGGGGCAGGTCATCCGTGGATCGGTACCGACGCGGCGGGCCGGATGTGGCTCGACGGTGACGCCCTGCGCGCGGCGTCGGGACTCTCCGGCGGCGAGCGGCGAGTTCTCGCGTTGGTTGCCGCACTCATCGACGCGCAGCCGGTCGAGATCGTGGACGTCGTCAGCGGCCTGGACCGTCACCACCTGGACCTCGTGCTGGCTGCCCTGGCGCACGCCGGCGGCAGCCACGAGCACGCGGCCGTGACTCTCGACCCCGACGGCACGGCTCACCTGTCGAGCCCCGGCCCGCTGCACCCATGGCCGCCCGCCGGCACACGGTGAGCCAAATCGAGTGGGAGGAGGTTGCGGCACACGGCGCCTACCTGCTCGTGAGCACCGACGACGACGCCGGGCACGGTCGTCCGATCTGAGAGGTGAACGGCGATGAGCCTGTCCTGGACCGCACCGGCCGACGTGCTGACCGAGGGCGCCGAGCCCGGCTGGGCTGGTATCTGGACGTTGACCCACGCCGCGGCCCGCGCCGCTCTGCACTTGGCCGATGCCCTGCCTCTGATCGACGCCCTGGATGTCATCTACGCCGCAGCCGACCTGCGCGAGGCCCAGGACAAGCTCGAGTGGGCCCATCCCGCGCTGCCTGCCCGGTGCGCCGCCGTCGACCTCGGCCCCCTCGACTCCGGCGATGGCTTCACACGTGGACGGCTCGTCCTCGACCAGCTGACCACCGCCGCGCTGAACCGGCTCTTCGCGATCGGGGGTGTAGTCGCGGGGTGTTGAGCCTGGCGGGGATGGTGGGCGCGTCGATGGCTGGGTAGGCGTCGAGGTCTTCCGAAGATGGAAGTTCTCACACTGCCCACCGGGAAGACCTCGACGTGCCTGACGCTACCTTCGCCTGCCTTGACCTGACCACGTTCGCTCGGTTGGACGAGCTCGGCCTGGTGGTCGTGGGGCAGCGGCTCGAGCCCGTTCGTGCGGTCCAGGCCTGCCGGGTGGTCGATTCGGACCAGTGGTGTCGGCGCTGCGGGTGCGAGGGCGCCGCGAGGGACACGGTGACCCGGCGGCTGGCGCACGAGCCGTTCGGGTGGCGTCCCACCGTCTTGAAGGTCACGGTGCGCCGCTAGCGGTGCACCGGGTGCGCTCACGTGTGTCGTCAGGACACCAGCCTGGCGGCCGAGCCCCGGTCGAAGCGGTCCCGCCGGGCGGTGGGGTGGGCGCTGGAGGCTCTGGTCGTGGCGCATCTGACCGTCGCTAGGGTCGCTGAGGCCCTGGCGGTCTCGTGGAACACCGCCAACAACGCGGTCCCCCTGGTCGAGGGTCGGCGGGTCCTGATCGACGACCCGCACCGGTTCGACGCCGTAGCGGTGATCGGTGTCGACGAGCACGTGTGGCGTCACACCCGCCGCGGCGAGAAGTACGTCACGGTCGTCATCGACCTCACCGGCGTCCGCGACGGCACAGGGCCGGCCCGGTTGCTGGACATGGTCGAAGGCCGCTCCAAGCAGGCGTTCAAGGCGTGGCTCGCTGCTCGGCCCGAGTCATGGCGGGCGGGGGTCGAGGTCGTCGAGATGGACGGGTTCACCGGGTTCAAGACCGTCACCACCGAAGAGCTGCCCGACGCCGTGGCGGTCATGGACCCCTTCCACGTCGCCCACCTGGCCGGTGACGCGCTGGACCGGTGCCGCCGACGCATCCAGCAGGAACTCCACGCTCACCGCGGCCGCATGAACGACCCCCTCTACCGGGCCCGGCGCACCCTGCACACCGGCGCCGACCTGCTCACCGACACCCAGCGCGCACGGATCGGGGCACTGTTCGCCGACGACGCCCACATCGAGGTCGAGGTCACCTGGGGCGTCTACCAGGCCATGAGGCCACTGTGGGCTTCGGTCGTGCGTTTCGGTCGGCCCTCTCCCCCCGCGCGGCGAGTGTGGCTTGAGTCAGTTTCCGAAGTGGTCTGCACAGGTGTCTGGAGTCGCGTGCACACGCGTGGTCGTGCTCCGGTGGTGTTCCGCCAATCGTGGTCCTGTTAGCCGGGCTGTGGAACTCGCCGGAGAGCCGGTGTGCGTTCGTTTAGCGACCCTTGTCGGGGCAAGGCGCCCTCGCCCGCAGGCTCGCGTCGAGGGCTGGGGTGAGGTAGCGGACGATCTCCGCGCGGCTCATAGAGGCGATGGGCTCTAGGCGTAGGACGTAGCGGGTGAAGAACACGCCTGTGATGGTGGCCGCAACGCCGCTGGCCCACCGGCTGGCGTCTGGGCCGCCGATGATCGCGGCGATGCGGGTGACCAGCTGGCTTTGGAAGTACTCGGTCATGACCCGATGGGTGGCCGGATCGGTCAGTGACCCGTTGAACAGTTGACTGAGTACGAGCTGCTGCTGGGGGACATCCCATGCGGCGAGGGCGGCGTCCAGAAGGGAGGGCGCGAGGTTCGTCGGTACAGCCCGGGCCATGGCTGCTTCGAGGACCTCCGCAGGGGTGACCACGAGCTCCATGACCGCGCGGAACAGGCCCTCCTTCGACCCGAAGTAGTAATTCACCAGCGAGTGGTCCACCTGCGCGTCCTTCGCGATCGCGCGGACCGTGCAGTCGGCATATGCGTGGGTCCTGAACCGCGCACGCGCTGCGTGGAGGAGGCGCTCCCGTGCACCGGTGGGTTGGGATGGCCGCCCTCGTCCTTTATTCACCACAGTTGAATAGTCCGCCTGCCGGTCTGAGGATGTCAACTGACGCGAGCCACTAGGCCTCCGCGGCTCTCCGGGTGGTGAAAGGGGAACTCACATGGGTATGGGTGTAGCGGCGCTGGAGTTCGAGAATCTGCGGATGGTGTTCGCCCGGAAGCGGGCGGATGACCTGGTCGCGCTGGATGACCTGTGTCTCACGGTGGCCACGGGCCAGGTGTTCGGATTGCTCGGCCCTAACGGTTCAGGCAAGACGACGGCCGTGAACCTTCTGTGCGGCCTGCTGCGCCCGACGGCAGGCACGGTCCGGTGCGAAGGGGTGGATGTGCGGGAGGACGTGGCCGCCGTGCGGGCGCGACTGGGAGTGGTGCCCCAGGAGACGGCGCTGTACAACGACCTGACCGCCCGCGAGAACCTCACCTTCCATGCGCGTCTGTACGGTGTGCCCCGGGACCGTCGCGCGGAGCGCATCGCCGAGGTCCTCGACCTCGTTGGGCTCACGGAGCGGGAAGACGACCGGGCTGGCACCTACTCCGGAGGCATGCAGCGGCGCCTCGCGCTGGCCCGGGCACTGCTGACGGAGCCGTCGGTGGTGGTCTTGGACGAGCCGACTCTGGGCGTCGACGTGCAGTCCCGCGCTGCCCTGTGGGAACGAATCCGCGGCATCGCCGATGAAGGCGGCACCGTTCTGCTCACCACCAACTACATGGAGGAAGCGCAGGCGCTGGCCGATAACCTGGCGATCATTGACCGCGGCAAGCTCGTCACCACCGGAACGCCTGCGGGTCTTCGCCACCAGTTCGGCCGGTCCTTCATCGAGCTGCGGACAGACGTACCGGCCGACCAGCGTGCCGCTGTGACCCATCTGCCCGGGATCAGCGCAGCCGAGTGGCGTCCGGACGGCACCGTCTCGCTGTCGGCTGATGGCCACCCCGAAACGCTGGAGACCACCCTGGCGTGGTTCACCCAGCAGGGCCATCATCCCCAGCTCATCGGCGTTCGCACACCCGACCTCAACGACGTCTTCCTCGCGTTGACCGGCAAGGCGTTGCGGGATGGCGGTGCAGCGTGAGACAGGCACTCGGGTCGGCGTGGGCCATCGCCGTCAAGGACTGGCAGCGGTTCGTACGGCAACCATTCCTGATGCTCATCAGCATCGTGATTCCGCTGGTGTTCATCTTCTTCTACTCGATCATCGTGCCGCTGAGCGCGACGAATCCCATCATGGTCGCCGTCGAGGACAACTCCCCGCCAGCGGCCGCCCTCGTTCACCAGATCCGTGACATCCGCAGCGTGGAAGCCCCGTACTTCGAGGTGATCACCACCGACGCCGCGACCGCCAGGCAAGCGTTCCAGGAGGGCAAGGCGTTGGCGATGATCGTTATCCCCGACGGCTTCGGCGAACGAGCCGCAACCGGGGCCGCGACGGTGGAGTTGCACCTCAACAACATCAACTCCGACTACTCCAAGAACCTGCGCCTCAGGCTGGACCTCGCCGTGAAGAACGTCAACGCGAACCTCACCACGCCAGTCGCGACCGTCCAGGAGACCAGCTGGCTTCCGGTCGACCCCACCATGCTCGGCTACATCTCCACCAGTCTGCTGCTCTTCGGCTGCCTCTACGCCGGCATGGTCAACACCGGTCTGGCGGTGGCGTCCGAGTGGAACGACCGAACGGTCAAGTCGTTGCTGCTGGCGCCCGTGGGCCGCGGCATCCTAGTCGCTGGCAAGGTCATCGCCGGGCTCGGCCAAAGCTTACTCAGCATCGCCCTGGTCGTCCTCGTCCTGCTGGTGGGCTTCGACTTTCGGCCCGTCGGCAGCATGTGGGCAATGGCCGCGATCATGGCCATGACGACGATCATCGGGGCCGGTATCGGCGCGGCCATCGGCGTCGCCACCAAGAAGACGCTCGCTGCCACCTCCATCCTCGTCGCGCTGGCCATCGCCTTCTTCATGGTTAGCGGCAACGAGGAATCCATGAGGGGTCTGGCCTGGTCCCAGCCCATGATCGGACTGTGGCAGTTCTCCCTGCTCCTGCCACCCACCTACGCCTTTCTCGCTGCCCGCAGCATCTTCCTCACCGGCGACACCAGTGACCTCGCCCGCAACCTCTCTATCGTCGCCGTCTCCGCCATCGCCATGCTCGCGCTCGCTTCCTGGATGCTTCGGCGGGCCTACAGCCAGCTCACCGGAGGAAACGCATGAACCTCGACCGGACAGCCGCCGTCGCCACCAAGGACCTCAAACAGTGGGTTCGGGACAAGCAAGCGCTGGCCGGCCCCATGCTCATCCCGCTCGCGCTGATGTTCTTGAGCACGATCCTCTTCGGATTCGGCGGCGACCAGTGGAACATCGGCCTGGTCAACAACGGCAAAGGCCAGCACGCTGCTGCCTTCGAAGACCAGATCAGGACACTCCAGAGCAACATTTCGCCCTACTTCAACGTCGTCACGACCGATCCCGCCGAGGCTGACCGGCTCGTCACCGAGGGCCGGCTTCAGCTGGTCGTCACCATCCCCGAGGACTTCGACGCCGACATCGCGGCCGGCCACGTCCCGCAGCTTCAGACCAAGGTGTTCAACATCAACACCGACATGATGAAGAACGCCCGGCTGCGTCTAGACCGAGCGCTGCTGGACTATGCCGCAGTGCACCGCCCGGGATTCGCCCCAGTCACCGTCGAGCAGCACACCACACGGGCAGATGACGTGTGGCGGCGTGCCTTCATCGGCCTGGGCGCCACCATCTTGGCCATCATGGTCGGAGCAGCTCTCAACGCGGCCATCATTGTGGCCCGCGAGTGGGAACGCGCGACGTCCAAGGAAATCCGCCTCGCTCCGCACGCACAATGGCCGGTGTTCTGGGGAAAAATCACCGCCGGTCTCGTCGCTGGCGCGGTGAACGCCACCGTCGCGGCCGCGTTCGCGGCGCTTGTCTTCGGCGTGCGAGTTCCGTGGCAGCGTCTTCCGCTGCTGCTCGCAATTGGTGGGCTTGCCGCCATCACCTGCGCGGGCATCGGGGTGGCGCTCGGCGCCTGGCTGCGGGATTACCGCGCCATCCAACCTCTGCTCATGGTCACCTTCGCCGGCACGTTCTTCGCCTCGGGCGGTTTCTCCAGCCTCGCCACCCTCCCGCCCGCCGTCCGCGCGTTCAACCAGTGGTGGCCACCCGCCTACGTCTTCGACGGCATGCAGTCCGTCGCCTTCATGGCCCAACCCCCCAGCATGACCGGCCTGCTTCTCGGCGAATCCTTGGCAGCCATCCTCGCACTCACCGTCGGCGTGGCCGTGTTCCGCGCTCGCACATAGGAGACCACGGTGACGCTCACCATCGAAACCACCGTCTGCGTCGTCGGCGACGGCCCCCGCTGGCATGATGGCCGGGCTCTTGCTTGCACGACAAGGAATCGACGTCGTCGTCTGCGAGAAGTACCCAGACTTCTTCCGGGACTTCCGCGGCGACACCATTCACCCATCGACCCTCGAACTCGTCCATGAGCTCGGCTTGAGGGCAAGGGTGCGCCATGGAGGCCAGCCCCAGGCAGCCGCTCACGTGAGCTCGAGCGGACACCGGATAGCACTGACCGCCGCCGCGAAGCATCCACAGAACATGATCGCCGCCTACCGCGAGCCTGACCGCGAACGCGGTCGTCAGCTCATGCGCGAGCTGATCGACTCCGTGAGCCACAGTGTCCCCCGCGCCCTGAACGAGGTCATCACCCTGGGGGTTCGTGCTTTCAGGTACGGCTTCGTCGGGTCACAATCCAGGCAACATCGAGCAGTCGCGACACGACGGCGACGATGAGAGCCGCGACCAGCCCCAGCGCAACGCCTGCCCACATCAGAACGGTGTCTCTCGTGTCTCCCTCGTCGCGATCGGCAAAGATCCATACCGGGTTGTCCGTGAAGCCCACGTTCGCCTCGCCACCGAGGGTCCCGGCCCACGTCACGGATGACTTGTACAGCCAGCTATCGTCCTGCACATCTGGTGCGGGGTATGCCTCCGCCAGTTCGATGCCGTGCGCGCGGTCGACGTGAATCCTGACGTCGAGCTTGGCCTGGTGGTCGGTTGTCGAGTCAAGTGACGTCCAGTCGACCTGCGGCGGAAGCAGTGTGCGCCGACCTGTGGCCCGACCACCAGTGGACTCGTCTCGCCAGAGCGCGGCGTAAGGCAGGGAACACGACTCGGCCCAAGTATCCGTCGAACCTTCGATCGGTGTCCGTTCCGCATACCCATCCGCGTCGTCCAGCGTCCACAGTGTTCCTCGGAACTCAGGGAACACACGCCCGGTCATGTCGGCGGTCGAAACGTCACCGTTGTAGTTCAGGGCCGACGCTGAACCACCGTGCGCGTCGATCTCAATCGCCTTCTGAGCTCCGACAGCGAGGTTGGTGAACACCTGGCGCGCGATGGGGTCTTGGCTTGTGCCGCATGTCACGCCGGAATCAAGCGATTCACCAGCGAAGGAAACAGAGTACGAGACGCTGGTCGTCGTTCCAGCCTCGCCGTACGTCACGTCCTCCTCCGTCACGTACAGCACCATCGTGGCTGCGCCGTCGCGGTCGACGTCTATTCGGACGTGCAGGGTCAGGTCCGCCGCCCCGCCCCTCGTTGCTACCACCACCAAGCCTCGCGGGCCTTGGTCAACAACCGTGTCGCGAGCTAGATAGGCGGCCAGCCGAGGCCACCCGAATACGACTGTTAGGGCGAGGAGCGCCAGAGCGCCGAGTACCTTGACGACGTTAAGGCCGAGCGATTCCTGCGGCCCATCGTGGTTCACTATTGCCGCCTCTCAGGGTTCCGGTCCGGACGGGCCAATGAGCGTCCCTCGCGTGCGGGCCGCAGCATCTCGAGAGTTGGTGCCGCGCTAATCGTCTCGTGGGTGAGCCCGTGCCAGTTCGTCGTCCACGTCTAGACCGTAGGAAGCCGCGATGATCGCAACTTGGAGCTCGACTCCAGCCCGCAGGGCCTTCGGCGCATCTCCGAACCAGTAGTGGTTCATCCGCCGCCGTTGGTCTGCGAAGAGGTGGCGACATCCAGCGGCGGTGTCGTCGGAGATTGCCAACAGTTGAGCCTCTCGTCGCGTCATCCGCCTGTTCGGGGTGAGACTATCGGGCTCTTCGCAGATGAGGGTGGAGTCGGGGTGGGCGCGTCGCTGAGCGGGTAGGGGTCGAGGTCTTCCGAAGATGGAAGTTCTCACACTGCCCACCGGGAAGACCTCGACGTGCCTGACGCTACCTTCGCTGCCCCTGACCTGACCACGTTCGCGCGCCTGGACGAGCTCGGCCTCGTCGTGGTTGGACAGCGCGTCGAGCTCGGCCGGGCGGTGTTGGCCTGTCGTGTCGTGGAGCCGGATGCGTGGTGCCGGCGGTGTGGGTGCGAGGAGGCGGCGAGGGACACGGTCACTCGTCGGCTCGCGCATGAACCGTTCGGGTGGCGCCCCACGGTGCTGGAGGTCAGGCTGCGGCGCTACCGGTGTTCGGGGTGCGGCCACGTCTGGCGGCAGGACGCCTCGAGGGCGGCCGAGCCCAGGGCGAAGTTGTCTCGCCGGGCGCTGCGGTGGGCTCTTGAGGGGCTGGTGGTGCAGCACTTGACCGTGTCCCGTATCGCCGAGGGTCTCGCGGTCTCGTGGGACGCCGCCAATACTGCGGTCTTGGCCGAGGGGCGCCGGGTCCTGATCGACGATCCGGGCCGGTTCGAGGGTGTGCGCGCCGTAGGAGTCGATGAGCACGTCTGGAGGCACACCCGGCGCGGGGACAAGTACGTCACCGTGATCATCGACCTCACTGCGATCCGCGAGGGCACCGGCCCGGCGCGGTTGCTGGACATGGTCGAGGGTCGCTCGAAGCAGGCGTTCAAGACCTGGCTCGCCGAGCGAGGTGAGTCCTGGCGGGCCGGCGTCGAGGTCGTCGCGATGGACGGCTTCACCGGGTTCAAGACCGCCACCAGCGAGGAACTGCCCGACGCCGTCGCGGTGATGGACCCCTTCCACGTCGTCCGCCTGGCCGGCGACGCTCTGGACCGCTGCCGGCGCCGGGTCCAGCAGGAGCTCCACGGCCACCGCGGACGCGCCAGCGATCCGCTCTACCGGGCCAGGCGGACCCTGCACACCGGGGCTGACCTGCTCACCGAGAAGCAGACGGCACGGATCGAGGCGTTGTTCGCAGCCGACGAGCACGTCGAAGTCGAAGCCACCTGGGGGATCTACCAGCGGATGATCGCCGCCTACCGCCACCCCGACCGCGCCACCGGCCGTGCGCTGATGGAGAAGCTGATCGCCTCGGTCAGCAGCGGCGTTCCCGCCGCCCTGAGCGAGATCATCACCCTCGGGCGCACCCTGAAGAAGCGCGCCGTTGACGTCCTGGCCTACTTCGACCGTCCCGGCACGAGCAACGGGCCGACGGAGGCGATCAACGGCCGCCTCGAACACCTCCGCGGCTCCGCCCTCGGCTTCCGCAACCTCACCCACTACATCGCCCGATCACTCCTGGAAGCAGGCGGCTTCAGACCCCGACTACACCCCGGATCGTGAAGAGCCGCTGAACCGCGCCTCGGACCTGTTCGACGCGGACCTGACGATTGCCGACGTCCTGACCCTGGCCGACGTGGAGGCCGCTCTGCGTCGTGCGCGGGAGAAGATCCTCGGGCCCCGGCCATGACGCCCGCGGCCTACCGGGACCTGATCGCTCAGGCCACGACGTTGATCGAGGACGGTCGGCGTTCGACGTCCGTCCGGATGGACGATCGCAACAGTGCCCTGTCCGTCGTCACGGACCGGCACGCCGTCCTGTCCGCCCTCGAGGCCCACGTGTGGGCATTGATCGGTCCCGGCCGCGCCGCAGGGGTGCGCTCAGCCCTGCACCCCGACCCCGTCGAAGCCGCCGCGCTCCACCTCGCCGCGACGATCACCGAGACTATCGGCGTCGAACGGCCCCACCCGTCACTGATCGCCGGCCCTCATGGCGCCTGGGGTCGAGCTGCCCAGGCCATCCGGGCCGCCACCGACCTCGTCTCGGTCCACCACGACCTCGCCGGTTCGCCGCGCTCCCCGAATGCCCACGTCCTTGAGGCGGCCGACGCCCGCGACGCCGCGCTGGCCCAGGTCGCTGCCCTCGCCCTGACCACGGCCTCGGTGGAGGACGCGCTGGCACTCCGCGTCGGGCAGACCGGAGTCCCGTGGACCACCGTTCGTTCGTGGTTGCCCGGCATGCAGCACGTCACCCTCGCCGCCCGAGACCTCGCCCGAGCAACCGAGTCACGCGACCCACGCCCCCTGCCCGACATCGGCCTGATCGCCTCCCGCGTGCGCACCGGCGACGTCCTCATCGAGCTCACCGACCGCCTCGCCCGCGTGCGACAACGGGCCTGGGAACTGGTGAACTCACCCGACCGCTCCGTGGCCACCCTGCGCGACCTCGCCACGATCGGCATCGCCGTGCACGCCCACGCCGCCGCGTTCCACGCCGGCCCCACCGGCCCAGCCAGCACGCTCGTCGCACGCGGTCGGAGCTGGCAAACCCTGGGCAGCAAGCTCGCCGCGCTGGTCAGCCCAGTCCCGCACGACGACCTCGTCCGCGCCGACTTGACCGCACTCGCGCGCCTCTTGCCCGCCGTGGCGCCTCTGTCGGGCCCGGGAAGGGCGCGTGAGGCGGACCCGACCATCCGCCGGACGGGCGCCGCCCTCGGCGGAGCGGTCGCACTGATGACCGAGGTCGCCGACCACAACGCCCGGACCTTCGCCAAGATCACCCGCACCAGCACCGTCTACGTCCCCGCACGGGCACTGACCGGCGACGAGATCACCGACCACCCGGAATTGGTACGTGCGCGCTTGGACGGCAGGCTCGCGCCCGCACCGGAGCGTCAACTCGACGAGGTCAGCAGGCTCTACCAGGACCTTCGCAGTCACCCGAGCCCAACCCCCGCGCTCGGGCCGGCACTCGTCCACGCCCAGGCGGACCGGGTCGTCGACGTCGAGCCGATCGGCTTGCAGGTGGACGCATGAGCCTCGCCGACGAGTTCGTGCGCGACATCAACCTGCCCGGCTGGGCCGAGCAGTCGATCTGGGGCTACAACCCACTCCTCGAGTGCTACTGGGCCGCCCTGTGGCGCGACGAAGACCGCACAGACGCTCCCCGGATCGAGTTCAGCGTCTACCACCTGATCCCCACTATGGCCCTGCTGACCCGGCTCCTCGCCGACGCACTGGACCTGCCCGAAGTTGACGTCGTCCGCGCGCTGACGACCTGACCCACCTCGAGCGCGAGCCGCGGGTTCCCGTGTCGCGGGGTGACGTGTCGACTGACGGGCGAGCGGCGTCGGACGTGCACAAAGATCCGAGTGGTCGCCATGGGGCCATGCGCACCTTCAGCCCTCGCCGAGGAATGCCTGCTCGTCGAAGTGGGACAGGCCCCAAGGCGTCGGTTCTAGTAGGTCGTTGTCACCAGCGATCTGTCGCTTCTCGGGTGCCCAGGCGACGAACGGCTCGTCTCGCGGGACCACCATGTTCATGTGATCCTTCGGTGGATCGCTGCCTGGCACTTCGGTGACCGACTCCGGAGCCATGAGCGGGTGCCGGATGAAGGTCGTGGGTACGGGAACCTCCGTGTCGGCGATCGAATGGTTGGTCGCCGGCATCACGATCACCTGGGGAACAACACCTGCTGGTGCAGTGGTCGACAGAGGGCCCGATCGGAACGGAACGACCCGTCCCTCCCAGAGAAGGCGGGTGCGGCGCAACAGCGCCCGGTCGGCGCTCCTGTAGGCACCGGTCATCGGTCTCAGAGCTTGGCGTGTGATGGTCTCAATGACGACGAGGTCGTAGAGGCTGTCGATGGAGACATCGATGTACGTCACTTCCTCCGCCGCGTGTGGGGGCACGTCGAGGGCGAAGAACTTCTGGCCCGCGACGTAGAAGCTGATCTCGCTGCTGGTCGCCATCTCGCGGGCCAGCATCGCCTCGGCGAGCTTCATCCGGTTCGTCGTGGCGTGTGACGTGATGCCCTCGAAGCGGCTGTCCCTGATCTCCTCATCCTCCACGCCGAAGGACACTTCGAAGGTCACAGCGCCTGCCACGAGAGCCTCCCAGTGCAGCCGACCGTCTTTCTCCCCGCGCCGAGACACAGCAGCCTCGTACTCACCGACCTTGGAGCCGTGTGCGGTGAGCACGACCTGGACCTGGCCGGCCGGCACCTGTCGCAAGAGCTCCGTGACCGTAAAGGGGCGGAAGCCCTCGGGAGGCTCCTGAATCGCGATGTCGAGGCTCGGCATGGGGGAGCCAACCGGACCGACGTAGGCCACACCCTCATCCACGAGTTCATCAGCGCCGATCACGACATCCTCTCGGAGCGAGTCTTCGTCGAGGGCGATCACTCCAAGCTCATGCAGCGCCACCACCAGATCCAAGGTCATCAGGGTGAGCACCACCGCGTGAGCGAAGTAGGTGACCGCAGCGGAGTAGCGCTCCTTGACCGGGAACAGCTGACCATCGCTCTTGTCCCCGCGCGTGTCGACATGGACCAGATCGCCGTAGAGCCATGCAGCCGCCAGCTGGGTATCGGACACCTGTGGAGTGCTCTCGGAACCGTCGGTCTTGGCGGATTGCATGGCAAACCGCAGAACGTTGGTGCTATCGAGGTCGAACTTAGGCCACTCGTTCTGCAGACCTGCGAGCCGGACCAGAAGGCCCTCGGGGATCTCCGACTCGGTTGCGTCGATGGCGGCCTGTATGGCTTCGAGGACCCGCCCGTGGTGGACCGACTCCGTCTTGACCAGCACCGGGCGTACCCGCGCGGCCAGCGACTCGAAGGCTTCCTCGTCCGGCAACGCGCGACGCATCTGCATCGTGCCGTCCAGCTCGATGTGGCCCGTCAACGTGAACTCGCTCAGAGACAGCAGAGCCTGCCGGTCGCTCGCCAGGGAGTGCGCCGCGATGCGCCGCGCCCGCAGGACGAAGCGGCCAAGTGTCTTCGGTTGGTCGACCACAATGCGAGTCTGTCAGCCGCCACCGACCGCACCCTGCGCTGTCGCGCCGATGCGGACCCAGTCATCACCCGGAGGGCGTGACACCTCCGCCGTCTGAGGCCACCCCCTCGACGGGGGCGCACGCTGACGGACTCGCGCCCTCCCGCGGCCCAGCCCTGGAGTCCCGACCGACGAATCCCACCAGCACGGGGAAACACTCGTCGATGGTCTTGCGGCGTGCCCAGAACGGGTGTCGCCGTTCGACGAGCGCCGCGGCGCGCTCGACCGTGAAGCCGAACTCGACTAGAACGTGCATCTCGAAGAGCAGTTCGAGCGCCTCCGTGGCTGCAAAGAGCGGGCGGGGATCCGGCACGAGATCTCGCGTCCTCTCGACACCGTGCAGCACCACGTTCCTGAGTTCCGCGATGTAGAACCCCCAATCGGGCACCCTGCCCACCAGCCGACCAACGAAGCCGCCGGCCTCATCATCGAGGCGCATAACAGGTTCCTTGAAGCGTCCCGTTCGCTTCTTATCCGGGTGTCTCGACCGATCGAACGCATCGATGACGCGGGTCATTGCGACGAACCGTGACAGGTCACCGACGGAGTGCTCGGAGAGCATCTCCGCGTACCTCTCGAAAGCGAGGCGGTGGCGCGCGACCGCCTCCAGGACCTGAGGCAGTTGGGCTACGAAGTCGAAGTCGTCCAGCAGATGCAGGTATCGAAGGCTACCGGGGGCAAGACCCCTGGGTCCGCCGTGGTAACGCCTAATCGAGACCCACTCGCTGTGAACGGTGGCCGGTTTCCCGTGCGCGAACCAGGCGGGGTTGGTCCCCACGATCGACATCGCGCCAGGCATGTTCCCAGTGGCTGTGAGGAGCAGAATCTGGAGCGGGTAGGCGTACCGGGTCATAATCTCCGGGATGGGCACGGGCTCGTCAAACCGGTAGGCAAACCGGCTTCGAATCTGCAGGGTCGTCCGGCGCGTCACCGAGTCCTCATGGAGGTACGAGTCGTCCTGCAGCTGCAGCAGTCCACCGTCGACCCCCACCTCCAGATCCGGCGGGCGCTCGAAGCGGACGGAGGCGCGCTCAAGGCCATTGGCTCCGCGCGACTGCTCCACCTGGTGCGGACTCCAACCCGTCCACGCCTCCTGGTCTGTGAAGCAGAAGCGCACTTCGGTGAGTGCCAGTTCGTCTTCGGATAGGTAGACGAACCCCTCGACGCCGTAGTCCACACCGATCCGGACGTCCTGCTGGCTCGTAACCGTCGTCTTGCCGCCAAGGTCGCGGCAACCGACAAGCGTCACTGCCTCGCGGAACACCTCGCCGTAGAGGATCGTCGGGAAGTCCTCTGCAGGCATGAGGGCCAGCGAGCCCTGGTCGTCCCAGTTCTCGTACAGCCTCACCTCGATCCTGCCTGCGTCGTCCACCTTGTACGACCCGGGAACGCCTCGTTCAGGATCGCGACCCGGATGGAACCAGCGCAGGTGGTGGACCTCCCCGATCTCCATGCAAGCATCCTGCCCTGTGACCCGAGCATCCGAGCATCCGAGCATCCGAGCATCCGAGCATCCGAGCATCCGAGCATCCGAGCATCCGAGCATCCGAGACCGTCCCAGTGCGCGCCAGTCCGCAGGCGTCCGCAGGCAGCCCTCGTTGACATCTCGTTGACACGAACGCCAGAGGCCCTCTCGATCCGAAGATCGAAAGGGCCTCTGACCTGCACTTACATTGGTAGCGGGGGTAGGATTTGAACCTGCGACCTCTGGGTTATGAGCCGGGAGCACCTTGCCATTCGCGAGGTTCCGACTAGCATCGATCTGAGCGTTTGCCCAGGTCAGAGGCGGTATCGGGGTCCACTGAGATACGCCACGATCCACCCGGATCCAGGCATGTCTGCTTACGAACTGCTTACGAGGACGCTGGAGGTGGCGGCGATGGGCTGGGTGGTCGAGCGACCCGTCCGAGGCGACAAGTCGCGGTTCACCGCCGTCTACCGGGACCGCCACGGCAAGATCCGCTCCGCGGGCACCTTCAACACCAAGCGCGAGGCCGAGCGCGCTGCCGGCCGGCAAGACGACAAGGTCACCGACGGCACGTGGGTCGATCGGGCGGCCGGCCAGATCACGTTCCAGCAGTACGCCCAGGAGGTCTGGCTGCCGTCGCGGCACCTCGAGGTCAGCACCAGGGCCGGGTACCGGTCCTACCTGCGCAACCACTTCGTGCCCTTCTTCGGGCCCATGCGCCTGGCTCGGATCATGCCGTCGACCGTCCAGGAGTGGGTCACCCTCGCCGCCGCGCAGGGCCTGTCTCCCCGGTCCATCACCAAGTACCACGTCATGCTCCACTCGGTCTTCGCCCGGGCCGTGCGCGACAGGATCCTGGCCTACAACCCCTGCGAGGCCACCGAGCTGCCCAAGGTCATCACCACGAAGTCGCGGATCCTGACCCCCGACGAGTTCGACGCGGTCCTGGCCGCGGTGCCCGACCGGTTCAAGGTCCTGGTGCTCACCGGGATCGAGACCGGGCTGCGCTGGGGCGAGCTCGTAGCCCTGCGCCCCCTGCACATCGACTTCCTACGTCGCACCATCACCGTCCAGGAGACCATCGTCGAGGTCTCCAGCAAGGACTCCCCCACCGGCCAACGAATGATCTTCAAGCCCTACCCCAAGGACGACGAACCCCGCACCCTGGCCGTCTCATCAGCACTTGTCGAGGCCATCGCCGCACGGATCGCCACCCTCGGCTTGAGCCGAGACGACCTGCTGTTCCCCTCACGAGAGATCGCCGAGGGCAGCCCCCTGTCACGATCCACCTTCCGAGCCCGCTACTGGCGTCCGGCCGTCGAACGCGCCGGCATCGACTTCCCCGTCCGCATGCACGACCTGCGCCACGCCCACGCCTCCTGGCTCCTGGCCGGCGGCGCGGACCTGAAGTCCGTGATGGAGCGCATGGGCCACGCCCAGATCATGACCACCCAGAAGTACCTGCACACCCTGCCCGACGCCGACCAGAAGGCCCTCGCCGCATTCGAGTCAATACGCGGTCGATCCACCCCGTAAGAACACGTCCGCCGTGAGGTCACAGTCGTCGGCATCCCGGAGAGCGAACTCCCGGGACTCCCTGAAGTGATCTTGTCGCCACACTGTGCACCGAGAACACCCGGCGTGTCCGAGGTCTCGATCCTGCTTCATCGGGCCCAGAACTGCAGCGCCCCCATGGCTGCGGGGTCGGTCGGGCTCGTTGAGGTCAAGGGCCTCACGAAGGGCGCCTCACCGAGGGACGCGGCCCAACTGACGGGCCGTCCGGTCCAGGCCCGTGTCAGAGGGCACGGTCGCTTGCCCGGCCCCGGGCGCTCGGGCGCGGCTCGATCACCGATGTGCTGGCCGAACGAGACGGCTCGCTCATCGACACCCGAGGCCCGCTGAGAGTGACAGCCTGATGTGGCCCCACTTGGGGCCGTAGTGATGGGGCGAGAGACTCCAGGTCCTCGGCGGTCAGGGGCTCAGATCGAAGACGCGCCTGCCTGGGTAATGGGCAACTGCCGTGGACCGGTGAGAGCGTCAGCCACGGCGTGATTCGCCGAATCGCTGCGTTCTGAGTTCGCCGCCTGGTCGTCTCCGGAGCTCACGCGCTTGAGCCTTCGCTGCGGCGGATGGTCCCGACGGCGCGGGTTGCCCTCGGACGGGTGTTGTCGGTGGTCACGGCGACAGTCGTCCTGAAGTCACTAGCGGGACGGTCCAAGGATCACTCCGGCGATCATCATGATGCTGAGCACCCCGCCTATTGACATGCCAATGACGGCATCGACCCCGCGCGGGAGCGAGCCGTCGACGGGCTGCTCGTCCTCAGGCTCGCCCCTAGCTTCCCATGCGCGTAGTTGATGGCGTGCCCGAGCAAACCGTACCGACAACGGAACCACGAGCCCGAGCACCGGAAAGAGGACAGCTGCCGCTAGGGCGAGAACGTTCCCCGTTGCAGGGCCACCGAAGATCGGCCGCACGAGTAGGGCGCCTACCAGCAGCGGGACGTATGCCGCGGTCGCAACGATGGGAACCGCGTACGTGAGCATTTCGACCGCGTGGTCACGACCCCATACCGATGCGCGCGGCCCGAGACCGTCGTTGACGATGTCCGCGGCGAGCTGCTCGCGTGACCGGCCGCGGACGTCACGCGCCACGATCGCTTTGGTCACGAACACCCTTGAAATGCGGTGCAGCGCTCGCCAGGCGAGGGCGCTCTCCCTGATGAACCGGACGTCCGACGTCGGCATCTAGATCACTCCTTCACACCAGAGGGCGCGAGCTCCATCCAGGAACGTCAGAGGTGTGTAGCCCAGCACGTCGAAGGTCTCCAGCACATCGTCGACTGCACGTCCCGCGGACCCGGCTCCGCGAGTGTAGGCGGATGCCGCCCGCGCGGCGGCGACGGAACCCTTGGCGACGGCCCTTGCAGCCAGTCCGCCGGCACCAGTGACAGCGCCCACGCCAGACAGCGCGATGTCAATGAAATCGTCCCCTTGTCGGACTCGGTTGACCGTTGCGACAGCTGAGGTGGCCATGGCCACTCCGCCGAGGACGGCCGCGACCGGTGCCCCTACTCCTGTCACCACCAGGATTGCCGCCGCACCGCCTGCGATTGCTGAGACCGTGTCGAGCACATCGGGGTCCCAGTCCAGCGGATTCCAAGAAAACAGCCCCAACGGGTCGATGAACTGGAGAGGGTTGCCGCTGGTGTAGCCGTAGGGGTCGAGGGTCCGGTCTTCCAGTGGGTCTCGAGTTAGGAACTGTGCGGTGGTTGGGTCGTAGTAGCGGTTGCGGAGGTAGATGTAGCCGGTGGGGTCGGTGTACTCCCCGGCGTATCCGAAGCGTGTGACGTCGCTGACCGGGCTGTTGGTGATGGTCAGTGGTTGGCCGTAGGTGTCGTAGTTGGCGTCGGCGGTGACCTGGCCGTTGGTGTCGGTGGTGGTGCGGATCGAGCCGATCAGGTCGGTGTGCAGGTACTCGACGTGCCCGTCGTCCAGGGCGACCTGAGCCAGGGGCGCCGTTCCGGCTCCGTAGAGGTAGGTGAACCTGGCGTCGGCCAGTAGCAGCGGGATGGGCGCGGCAGAGTCCCAGGTGAAGTCCTCGACGGCGTCAGGCCCGGTGCCGGTGGTCGCCGAGGCGCGGAGCCCTGCTGCGTTGTAGGTGTAGCTGGTCGTCACGCCGTCGGGGCTGGTCAGTGACGTGAGCCGGTTGGCCAGGTCGTAGGCCGCGGTGGTCGTTGCGGTGCCGGCCACCCCAGTGGTTGCGGTTGTGGTCCGGTTGCCCCGTCCGTCGTACCCGAACGCCGTGACGGTGATTGCGGTGGGGTTGGTCAGGCCGGTGACCTGACCGGCGGGGTCGTAGGTCAGGGTGCGCCCGTCGGCCAGGGCCGTCAGCGACCCTGTGGTGTCGAAGGTGAATGTCCCGGCCTGGTCTCCGCTGATCTGGGCGATCCGGGCCAGCGGGTCCCAGGTGAAGGTCGAGGTGCTGGTCGTGGCGGTCGGTGGGGCGCGGGCTTCGGTGGAGCGGGTGGTGGTCTGGTCGGCCATCAGCCCGGCGTCGGTGTAGGAGTAGGCGAGCTCGAGCAGGTCGATCCCGGTGTCATTGGAAGTGGTGATGCCCAGAACCTGCCCGGTCGCGTCCTGCTCGTAGTCGGTGGTGACCCCGTTGGGGTAGGTGAGCTGGTCGACCTGCCCGTCGTCGGTCCAGGTGTAGGTGAACACCCGGTCGGCCCAGTCGGTGAGCGTGGTCAGCTGCCCGGCCGCGTCGTAGGTGCGCTGAACGCTCTGGCCGCTGGGGTAGGTCAGGTCCGTCAGCTGCCCGACGTTGTCCCACCCATACCCGACGGTGGTCGCGCCGCGAGTGACGTCCAGGACCTGGCCGAGCACGTCGTAGGAGTAGTCGGTCTGCCCGGTCCCGTCGGTCACGGCCGTGGCCCGCCCAGCGGCGTCGTAGGTGTAGGTCACGTCCGGTGTGGTGTCGGAGTAGTCGATGCCCACTACCTGACCCGCTGCGTCATAGGAGTACGAGGCGTGCTGGGCGTCGGGGTAGGTGACGGTGGCCAGCAGGCCCGCCCGGTCATAGGCATAGGCGGTGGTGCGTCCGGCGGCATCGGTCGATGTGGCCCGTCTGCCGGCGGTGTCGTAGGTGTAGGTCGTGGGGGTCCCGGCGGCGTCGGTGTAGGCGGTGATCTGCCCGGAAGCGTCATAGGCCCACGCCACGGTGCTGCCGTCGGCCCGCTCCAAGGCGACCGGCCTGCCGGCGTCGTCATAGGTGCCGGTGACGGCACGCCCGTCGGCATCGGTGACCGTCACAGGGCGGCCTGCCGGGTCGTAGGTCGTGACCGTCTGACCGCCCAGGGGGTCGGCGACGGTCAGGAGCTGGTCGGCGACGTCGTAGGTGTAGGTGGTCCGCGCACCGGAGGGCGCTACCGTGGCCACGACCCGGTCCCCGGCGTCGTACTCGGTCCGACTGATCCGGCCCAGGGCGTCGGTCAGCCCAACCGCCCGCCCCAGGGCGTCGTACTCCGTGCTGGTCGTGGCCCCGAGGGCGTCGGTGACGGTCAGCATGCGCCCGGCACCGTCATAGGTCATGGTCGTGCGGCCACCCGCGGCATCAACCACCGCGACCAGCTGACCGGCGGCGTCGTACTCGCGCAGGCTTTGGGCCCCCAGCGCGTCAGTGACAGTGGTCGGTCGCCCGGCGGCGTCATAGGCCGTGGCAACGACGGCACCCAACGGGTCGGTGCCCGAGGTGCGGCGGCCGGCCGCGTCGTAGCTGAACGTCGTGGTGTACTCCGCGGGCGAGGCGCCAGGTGCGGTGCCGCGCGGATCGGTCGTCGCCACCACCCGCCCGAGCTCGTCGAACTGGGTCACCAACGCGGCCCCATCCGGACCGGTGACCGTCGCCAGGTAGCCGTTGGTGTCATAAGCGAAGCTTGTCACGCGACCCAACGGGTCGGTCGCAGTTGCGATCGTCCCGTCCGGGTTGACCGTCATCGTCGAGACCGCACCATCCGGGCCGGTGCTGCCGGTCAGGTTTCCGTGCTCGTCATACGCGAACGACGTGGTCTCCCCTGCAGCGTTGGTCACCGTCAGCGGGTTGTTCCACTGGTCAAAGGTCGTGGTCGAGATCCGTCCCAGCGGGTCGGTCACCGACGTGCGATTGCCCCGAGCGTCATGGGTGAACCGGACCACCCGGCCCAGCGGGTCGGTGGTGGACTCGACCTGGTTGGTGGCCCCGTAGGTGAAGAAGGTTGTGGCCTCCAGGTCGGTCCCGGCCGCCGTCGTTCTAGAGAGCACCTGGCCATCGACGTAGCGTTCGATCCCCACCGAACCGGTCGGTTCGGTGATCGTGGTCTGGCCGTCGCCATAGGCGAACGTCAGGACGCGCCCAAGCGGGTCGGTCTGCTTGATCACCCGCGACGCCACGTCGTAGTCGTTGCGCGTGATCCCACCATCTGGGTGGATCATCGAAACGACCCGGTGGGCGGTGTCATAGGAGTAGACCTTGACCGAACCATCGGGACCAACCACACGGGTCAGGTCACCGGCCGCGGAGTAGGTGTAGGTGACACTCCGACCGGTCTGATCGGTGACCGACGCGATCCGATCTTCGGACCATGTCAGCTGCAGGGAGCGACCCTTGTCGTCGGCGGCCGCGGCAAGCTGATCACCGTCGTAGGACAGGGTCACCGTGTTGTTGTTGGCGTCGGCCAGCGTGGCAAGGCGACCCTGGGCGTCGAAGGTGAACCGTTGCTGACCGTTCCGGGTCAACACGTAGGTCCCGTCCGTGTCCCGAACCAGGGAGGCGAACGTACGGTCAGGGCCGACATAGGTGCCGTTCCACAGCCGCGAGAACGTGATCACGCTGCCGTTCTCCTGTGTGACCTGGACCTGAGACGCCGTCTCCAACGAGTTGCCAACCGCACCGACTCGGATCGACAAGCGCATCGCGAAGCTGTCCGTCCAACCGCGGCCCAGCGTCCCGGCCACGTCGGTGCGACTCACACCGTAGGAACGGGTGAACGCCAACCCCGGACCGGACCCAGGAACCGCCAGGTCAGTGGTCGTCTCGAAGAACTCACCGGTCGTGGTGTTGACGGGGTCGCCGGCGCACCGGTCGTTACATGCCTGGGACAAGTTGTACCCCGCAGCGGTCTCGCCGGACTCCGTCGGCCCACGACCCGCCGTGCTGTAGACCCCACTGATCGCCCGCACGTCGTTGATGGGGGGCCCGGTCATGGGTCGGTCTTGGGCCACGTAGGCGGTGTAGGTCCGGGTGGCGTTGCTGGGCGTCCAGGCGGTGAACGTCGCCCCACCCTTGCAGGTCGAGGAACCAGCACAGTCGAACACCTGACGCCCGGTGTCGTCATAGACCGTCAAGTAGTACGGCGAAACCACATCCTTGCTCGGCGTCACGGTCATGGTGCGGCTCGTCGGGCTCGACTGCCGTTGCAGGAGCGCGACTGAGCCTGTCCAGCCGTGGTTTCGGACCGTGACTGCCACCGGTGAGCGGACGTCGTTGACCGGGGGCCCGGTCATGGGTCGGTCCAGGGCCACGTAGGCGGTGTAGGTCCGGGTGGCGTTGTTCGGCGTCCAGGCGGTGAACGTCGCCCCACCCTTGCAGGTCGAGGAACCAGCACAGTCGAACACCTGACGCCCGGTGTCGTCATAGACCGTCAAGTAGTACGGCGAAACCACATCCATGCTCGGCGTGACCGTAAAGACCGTCGCCGCGTTGTTCGCATCGACGTCGGTCCGGTCCGCCGACAGCTCAAGAGTCCCGGTCCACCCCAGATTCGCCACCGACACACTCGACGCCCCACGCACGTCGTTGACGGGGGGCCCGGTCATGGGTCGGTCCAGGGCCACGTAGGCGGTGTAGGTCCGGGTGGCGTTGTTCGGCGTCCAGGCGGTGAACGTCGCCCCACCCTTGCAGGTCGAGGAACCAGCACAGTCGAACACCTGACGCCCGGTGTCGTCATAGACCGTCAAGTAGTACGGCGAAACCACATCCTTGCTCACCGCCACCGTGAAGGTCGTCGACGCATCATTCGCATCGGCGTACGGCGAGTCGGCGGTCAGCGTGGTCGACCCGGTCCACCCAAGATTCCCCACCGTGACTGCCACCGGTGAGCGGACGTCGTTGACCGGGGGCCCGGTCATGGGTCGGTCCAGGGCCACGTAGGCGGTGTAGGTCCGGGTGGCGTTGTTCGGCGTCCAGGCGGTGAACGTCGCCCCACCCTTGCAGGTCGAGGAACCAGCACAGTCGAACACCTGACGCCCGGTGTCGTCATAGACCGTCAAGTAGTACGGCGAAACCACATCCATGCTCGGCGTGACCGTAAAGACCGTCGCCGCGTTGTTCGCATCGACGTCGGTCCGGTCCGCCGACAGCTCAAGAGTCCCGGTCCACCCCAGATTCGCCACCGACACACTCGACGCCCCACGCACGTCGTTGACGGGGGGCCCGGTCATGGGTCGGTCCAGGGCCACGTAGGCGGTGTAGGTCCGGGTGGCGTTGTTCGGCGTCCAGGCGGTGAACGTCGCCCCACCCTTGCAGGTCGAGGAACCAGCACAGTCGAACACCTGACGCCCGGTGTCGTCATAGACCGTCAAGTAGTACGGCGAAACCACATCCTTGCTCACCGCCACCGTGAAGGTCGTCGACGCATCATTCGCATCGGCGTACGGCGAGTCGGCGGTCAGCGTGGTCGACCCGGTCCACCCAAGATTCCCCACCGTGACTGCCACCGGTGAGCGGACGTCGTTGACCGGGGGCCCGGTCATGGGTCGGTCCAGGGCCACGTAGGCGGTGTAGGTCCGGGTGGCGTTGTTCGGCGTCCAGGCGGTGAACGTCGCCCCACCCTTGCAGGTCGAGGAACCAGCACAGTCGAACACCTGACGCCCGGTGTCGTCATAGACCGTCAAGTAGTACGGCGAAACCACATCCATGCTCGGCGTGACCGTAAAGACCGTCGCCGCGTTGTTCGCATCGACGTCGGTCCGGTCCGCCGACAGCTCAAGAGTCCCGGTCCACCCCAGATTCGCCACCGACACACTCGACGCCCCACGCACGTCGTTGACGGGGGGCCCGGTCATGGGTCGGTCCAGGGCCACGTAGGCGGTGTAGGTCCGGGTGGCGTTGTTCGGCGTCCAGGCGGTGAACGTCGCCCCACCCTTGCAGGTCGAGGAACCAGCACAGTCGAACACCTGACGCCCGGTGTCGTCATAGACCGTCAAGTAGTACGGCGAAACCACATCCTTGCTCACCGCCACCGTGAAGGTCGTCGACGCATCATTCGCATCGACCTCAGAACGTGCCGCTGACAATGCGAGCGTCCCAGACCACGGCCCCTCATCCGCAACAGCCAGGGCCGCCGGGGCCGCCGGCACAACGCCGACCAGCATCCCGAGGAGAAGCGTCACCACCACAGCCCGAGCTACAACCCGAAGACGAATCGCCAGCAAACCGCGCACGGTCATGCCCCCTGTCAAGTCCAGGGCCGCCGCTTGTGACTCCCCGTCCTGGAGGCTAGTGGTCTCCTACCCCGCCGCGCGGCACTTCGTCGGAAGATCACCCGAATGCCTCAGGACCGGCCGGCGTGGCCGACACGGGCCGGTACCGCTCGTGAGGAAGTGTCTCGTGCCGACTTCAGTGGAGGCTCGCAACTGACGCTCCGGCGGTCGCCGGGGCGTTGTTCTGACGGTAGTAGGTGTCCTCCTGCTCGACTGGTGGGATCAGTCCGATCTCCCCGTGCAGGCGCCGGTGGTTGAACCAGTCGATGTATTCGGCGACGGCGATCTCCAGGTCGTCGATGTTCTTCCAGGGGCCCTTGTTGCGAACCAGCTCGGCCTTGAACAACGAGTTGAACGCCTCGGCCAGGGCGTTGTCGTAGGAGTCGCCGGTGGACCCGACCGAGGCGACGGCGCCGGCCTCGGCCAGCCGCTGGGTGTATCGAACCGCGAGGTACTGACCGGATTCAACCGGTCGATGCAACACCGGCTTGTTGGAGCAAGAGTAGGTGCTCGTTGAAGGCTTCGGCGGGGGTCTTCCAGCCGAGGGTCTTGCGGGGCCTGGTGTTCAACGCGTGGGCGACGGCTTCGAGGTCTTCGGCGCTCCAGCGGGACAGGTCGGTGCCCTTGGGGAAGTACTGGCGCAGCAGCCCGTTCGTGTTCTCGTTCGTGCCCCGCTGCCACGGGGACTGCGGGTCGGCGAAGAACACCGGGATGCCGGTGGCGACCTTGAACTGGGCGTGGGCGGACATCTCCTTGCCGCGGTCCCAGGTAAGTGAACGGGCCAGTTGCGCCGGCAGCGTGGACATCGTCGTAGCGAGGGCGTTCTTCATGGTGATCGCCCCGTAGCCGCCCAGTGCGGGACCGTTCCTGGGCGTCTCCTTGTGGCGGTAGCCCTCCTCGCGGGGAAGGTGCACCAGCATCGTGAACCGGGTGGTGCGCTCCACGACGGTGCCGATCGCCGATCGCTCCAGCCCGATCAGGAGGTCACCTTCCCAGTGCCCGGGGACGGCGCGGTCTTCGACCTCGGCGGGGCGTTCACTGATCAGCGTCTCGGGCGTGACGTGCGCCCAGGTCTTGCGCCGCGACCGCTCCCGCGGCGCGCGCAGCGCGCGCCCGGTGCGCAGACACCACACCAGCTCGCGCCGCAGAGCACCACGGCCCTGGATGTAGAGCGCCTGGTAGATCGCCTCATGGCTGATCCGCATGGACTCATCCTCAGGGAAGTCGACCCTGATCCGGTTCGCGATCTGCTCCGGGCTCCACGCCCGCACCCAGACCCGGTCCCGGCGGTGGGACTTGTGGTTGCCGGTGAACCGCGGCGGCACCGGCCCGCTGACCGTGGTCCCGTCGGGCCGGCGGACCTGCCCCGACAGGCGCTCCTGGACATAGGCGTGCAGCCGCGGATCGGCGACCAGCTTGGCGGTCTTCGGTCGACGGGCGGCGAGATCGGCCTTCCACTGCGCGACCGACGCCCGGTACTCGACCTTCCCGCCACGGGTCGCCGCGTTGCGGCGCAGCTCACGAGAGATCGTCCCCGGGTCACGGCCGACCGCCCGGGCGATCTCGCGCACGCCCTGGCACTGGGCCCTGAGCAGCGCGATCTCCTCGCGCTCAGCGAAGGACAGGTAGCGGCCCGACGGTTGCGCCTTGAGGTCGAACGGGGGCATGCCGCCACCGTCGTGGAACCACCGCTGCCCGACCGGCTGCGACACACCGACCGCGGCCGCCGCCTCGATGGGCAACAGCCCCTTGACGATCTCGACCCAGAACCCGGTCTCGACCTCGCGCTGGAACTTCGGATGACCGGGCGACCTCAACTTCGGCCGAACCGCCCGATCCGCTGCCCGCTGCCGACGAACCATCGAACACCTCCGAGACCTCGAGGTGTTGCGACGACCGATTGAATCCGCCTTGCGATCCGCGGTCGGAGTGAACCACGCAACCGGCGACCGCGGCCCGTCCGCCGCGGCGGGCCACCGCGGAGTTCAGGGCGTCCACGGCGAGCTGGGACTTCATCCGGTCGCTGATCGACTACCCCACGATCCGGTTGGAGAACACGTCCTTGACCGCACAGCAGTAGCTCTTGCCTTCGCTCGTGGCGTGCTCGGTGATGTCCGTCAGCCACAACCGGTTCGGGGCGGTGGCGGTGAAGTTCCGCTCGACCAGGTCGTCGTGGACCGGCGGACCGGGCCGGCGGCCCTTGCCGCGCTTGACCGAGTGCACCGAGAACACCCCCGCGACTGAGCACAGCCGCCAGACCCGCCGCTCGGAGACCTGGTGGCCGGCCTCGATCAGCTCGTCGGCGATGAACCGGTAACCGAACTCCGGGTCATCGCGGTGGGCGTCGATCGCGGCGTTGGTCGCATACGCGTCGACCAGGTCCCGGGCGCTGACCGGGTCAGCCAGCCAGGAGTAGTACGCCTGCCGGGAGAACCCCAGCACCCGGCAGGTCACCGCGACCGGCACCCGCACAGGGGCACCGGCCGCGGCCAGCTCAGGACCAGCGGGAAGATCATTTTGGGAGCGACGCCTGCGACAAGTAGGCCGCCGCCCGGCGCAGGACCTCGTTCTCCTGCTCCAACAACCGGTTGCGACGCTTGAGCTCGCGCAGCTCAGCGGACTCCGCCGCGCTCTGGCCGGGACGGTGACCGTCCTCGACGTCGGCGGCATGCAGCCAGTTGCGCAGACACGAGTCGGAGATCCCGAAGTCCCTGGCGATCTGAGCGATCGGAGCATCACCGCGCCTGGCCACAGCCACGACGTCCGCGCGGAACTCCTTCGGATGAACTCTGGACACGATCGACATCCTTCCAGCGAGGGCTCCCGCCCCCACAGACCAGGTGTCAACCAAACCCTCAGCAGTCCCGCCGTCTCCTCAGCACTGGTCGAGGCCATAGCCGCCCGGATCGCCACTCTCGGCTTGAGCCGGGACGACCTGCTGTTCCCATCGCGGGAGATCGCCGGGGGCAGCCCCCTGTCACGCTCGACCTTCCGAGCCCGCTACTGGCGCCCCGCCGTCGAACGCGCTGGCATCGACTTCCCCGTCCGCATGCACGACCTACGCCACGCCCACGCGTCCTGGCTCCTGGCCGGCGGTGCCGACTTGAAGTCCGTGATGGAGCGCATGGGCCACGCCCAGATCATGACCACCCAGAAGTACCTGCACACCCTGCCCGACGCCGACCAGAAGGCCTTCGCCGCGTTCCAGTCGATACGCGGGCGATCCGCTCCGTAAGGACTTGTCCGCCGTGAGGTCATGGTCGTCGGCGTCTCGGCGAGCGAGCTCCCGGGACTCTCCGAAGTGATCTTGTGGCCGCACTGTGCGCCGAGAACGCCCGACGTGTCCGGGGATCTTGATCCTGCTTCGTCGGGTGCGCGGTCAAGGGCCGAGGGGCTCAACCCGATAGGTCGGGCTGACCGCCCTGCAGCCTACGAAGACGAGTCCGATATCGATCCGCCACCTCGGAACGGCGTACTTGACCGCCCGGGCGGCAACTAACTTTCGGCGTACTCCAGGGTGCCGTCTTCGTTGATCGTCAGCGCCCAGCCCGGGCAGGCCGGCTCGTCGACCCGGCCCACCGGCTCACCGTCCTGGGTCTCCACCACGATGGCGGTCCCAGCGCACTCGTCCAGCTCGTAGGCCACGTCACTCCGAGTACGGACCGGTTGCGCGGGCTCGAACGCCGTGCCTTCGATGCTGACGAGGACCCCTTCGTCGAGGTTGTTGTGATAGACCACCGACGGACGCGGCGCGTCGTAGGAGAACATGCACCCACTGAGCAGCCCTGCCAGCGCGACGCTTCCTGCACAAGCCTTGAGTCGACGCCTCATCTAGCCACCTCTAGTCCGCTCACGGGCACCGTTAGTGCATCTCCACGGCACTGTCTGCACTTGCTCACACCGGGTCCGGCCCAGGTGTCGGCGACACCGGCAGGCGACTGAGGTCGGAGACCCCGAAGATACCGATCACACCTCCTGGGACGTCGGGCCCCGCACCCGGCTCGGCAAGTGCGTACAGAGCCGGGTCCACAGCGTCCACCGCCGCGGCAGCACTTGACGAACCGGTTGCCACCCCCACATACACAGTGAACCCGACCCTGTCGCCGACTGCGAGCTCACCGAGGTCGAGCCGGATCACTGTGCCCTGGTCGCTCGGTCCGTAGGGCTCGCCCAGCACCACGGGTCCGCCGAGGCTGCTGGGCTGAGTGAGCGGGTTGCCGTTGTGGAAGCCGTTGCGCCCGAGGTAGTCGACGAACGCGGGCACCTCCCCGGTCGCAGAGTCCCAGGTCACGCGCTCACTGTGTACGTCGGGCGGGACGTCGAAGTCCAGTGCCGTCTCGAACAGGATCCTTCCGCTGGTGGGCGTCATCGCGGTTCGCTCGACCTGGACATCGATGGCGTACAGGCTCGGGCTCGCCGACGGTCGGTAGCTCAGTTGGACGTCGAGGCTCCTCTGGACTGTCGAGCCCACGAATGCCGCGAGTGACGCGTCCACGGCGGCGGTCCGCCCGTCGGCGGCAAAGCCGGACACGCCCAGCATCCCTTGGGGCACGGAACTGAAGTTGGTGTCCGCCCACCCGCTGGTTGTCCCGTCCGCGATCCCCCAGGCCGCACAGGCGCACCCCCACGAGAGCACGTCGCTGCCCGGGTCCCCGGCGCGGCGCACACCCACGCCGTCCGAAATGATCGACCCGTTCCGGTTGACCCCAACCTCGATGACGCCGTTGCTGAGGACTGTCCACGTCGGCTCGAACGCCACCGACCAGTCGAAGTCCTTGAATACCGAGTCCTTGCTGGTGTTGGTGATGGCGAGGGTGAGCGTGGAGCACCCCGGTGCGAGTTGGAACGAGCCTTGCAGGGACTCGCCACCGTCAACCGACATCAACGACGGCGAGGGGTCGCCAGCGTCGACCGCCATCAACGACGGCGGGGGCTCGCCAGCGTCGACGGGCGTCAGTGCCTCAGCGTTCCCGCACAAGGTCGGGTAGTTGGAGACGGGGATGACCGAGGCGCGTGCGCCGGAAAGACCCGCGCTCTCGCGGGGATGAGGCTTCCGAGTCACGGTCACCACCACAGTGCCACCGACACCGGCGGGTTTGTCGATCTCGATGTAGGCGGTGTTGCTCGCCGCGGCACGGACGCTGCCGTCCGCCACCCCTGTTACCGGATCGATCGCGGCTGTCGCCGTGACGCGACGGAAGTAGTTGTCGCTTCCGGGTCCGTCCATCAGCCGCTGACGCCAGAACTCGTCCGCTTTGGCGTCGTCATCGCTGAAGCCGATATTGCTGCCAGTGTCGGCAAGCACGTAGGTCCACAGCCGGAACTCTTCGATGGCCTCGGCGTAGGTCGAGCCTTGTGTCTGGACGTAGTCGTCCACCGCGTCGAGCGGGCGGATCCCGAAGTACCCGTCTCCGATGCGGTCCCAGGTCCAGCGGATGGCCTCGTCTCCGCCGAATCGGTCCTCGAGGTACTCAGGAAGGACGAAGGCACCGTACTCGTTCCCACCTGGTGACAAGACCGCCGACTGCGCTATGTGCAGCGGGGCCCCGGACGAGAGGAATCCCTTCAGATTTGCGGCGTATGAACTCACCTTGTTGCCAGGGAACCCGAGTTGCTCCTGCGCGCGGTGTGCGGCCCACTCGGCCGTGGCCTCCATCCACCAGTACGGCTCGCTCGCGGTGTCCCATCCGTTGAAGTACTCGTACTGCACCTGGTGGAAGTACTCGTGCATCGGCAGGTAGTACTCGACGCTGTTGGTCACGTTCATGTTGATGACCCCGGAGGGCAACGAGACGCCACCACCGGGCTTGAGGAACAGGTCGTCCACGAGGTTCACGGAGATCGTCCGGTCGGGAGTGGCGAAACCCATGCCCTCGAACGTCAACTTCGCGTAGGCGAGCGCGTCATAGACCGTCTGTACGCGAGGAGGGATGCCCTGGAAGTCGTCCGGGACGCCGACCATGGCGTGCATGTACGTGATGCTGAAGCCTGGGAAGTTCACGACACAACCCGGCGGGGAGTCATCCAACGAGACGCAGTCCGGTACCCCCTCAGTCGCTGTCCGGGGTGTCTGGGTCGGGGTCCGGAAAGCGGGCGTCGGGGCCGGCTGCTCAGGGGTGAGGGCGGCGATGAACGCGTCACGCAGCTCCGGGTCGAGGAGGCCCAGCGCCTGCAGGATGATCGCCGTCGTCATTCCACCCTCGCTCGCCCCCGCCAGGTACCTGGTCGGCACGCTCGTCGGGCTGGTCAGCATGCGAACGAGCAGGTCGACGAGCTCGGTCGCGCTGATGATGCCCGCCCGGTACTCAGAGATCACTCGGTCGACCGCGGTCGACGTGACCGCTACGGTCACCGGCACACGCGCAGAGACCTCGTTCCCGTCGGCGTCTGCGACGGCCAAGTCGTAGGCGCCGTCAGGCCAGACGCGCTGTCCGTCCAACAAAGTCGTCGGGTCCCAGGTGACCAAACACGCACCGTCACCAGGCACGAGCGGCCCCACGGCCTGGACGGCCCCGTCACCGTCGAAGGTCACGAGCTGCATACCTGCGACGTCCACCTCGCACGCGACGCCGATGGACGTGCTCGTCCAGACCCAGGAGTCCGCGGCCTGCAGGACGGCGACATCCGTGGCGGTCACGACGACCTGGACGTGCGTCGGCTCGCCCCACCGACCGAGCGCGTCACCCGCAGAGACGTGCAGCCACCACACCCCAGGCTCCAGCGTGGCGACGAGCCGCGGCTCGACATGACCCGCTGCAGGGTTCGGCACCGTGCCCGGGTCTTGGTCCACCACTGCCGACCACCGAGACACGACGTCGTCATCACCGGGAGCGAACTCCGCCACAAGGGTGCGGCTACTCGACTCGACACCGTCCTCGTGGGTGCCCGTCACCAGCGGGGCCGCGGGTGCGTCCCCGTCCACGTTGACCTCGTAGGCCTGCGCCTCACCGACATTGCCGGCGATGTCGACGGGGCGAACCCGTAGATACCACAGACCGTTGGAGTCGAGCTCGAAGGCGTGCCCGGTGGCCACGGTGTCAAACGTCGCGTCGGGTGCGCTCGACGGGCTCTTCGAGGCCCCGATGCTGTATCCGGCGATCCCGGAGGCGTCCTCTGGCTCGGTCCAGGTGAGCTGTACCGTCCGATCCCCGTACAGGACGGCGACATCGGGATGGGACACGGTGGTCAGTGGCCCGAGCTCCGGCGGCACCGTGTCGACCATGATCCGCGCGTGCGCGGTCGGGCCGAGGGTCCCGTCAGCGAGCACACCGCGCACGTGCACCCAGCTCTCCCCTTCCGGGACCTCGATGGTCCCGGAGGCGGCCGTGTGGGTCGTCTCGGTGGGCTCGGTCGCCGGGTCGTCGTCCTGCACGACGGCGTAGCCCACGATGGTCTCCGCGCTTGCCGTCGGCCAGGTCACGGTCATGGAATGGACCGAGTACCAACCACTGGGGCTCAGGGGCAGACCGATCTTCGGCGCTCCCACACCGCTGAACAACGCACAACGCCAGGACCCCACGACGGCGCCCAGCGGGTCGACGGTGATCGTGTAGATCCCATCGGAGGGCGCGGTGAACGCGATCGTCCGGTCCAGGCTCGAGCTGTCGTTGGTCACGACCGTGTTCCCGGCAGCGTTGCGGACCGTCACCGTCGTCCGACCACTCGCCGCGTCGATCCGCAGTCCGTACACAACGCCTGCCGTGAGCTCCGTATCGAGGCGGATGTACTTCCCGGGCGAGGTCGTCTCAACGGTGACTTCTTCGCCGCCAGGCACGATCTCATAGACGACCGCGACGTCGACGTCGACAATCTCGACCTCGACCTGCCCGATCGCGGCCTTGGCCGGGTTGACCACCAGCTTGTAGTCCCCACTGACCGGCAACGTCACCGCATCGACGAACGCCGTGGCCGCCGCGAAGGACGCCGAGACCAACACCGACCCATCAGGCTTAACCAACGTCAACGCCGTCGACGCCGTCCCGAAGGTCGACCCGACCAGCGACAACGCCACCCGCTGACCCGCCACACCAGAGAAGACCACCGCACCGTTCTGACCCGGAACCGACGTGCCCACCACCACCGGGGCACCACCGGGCGACGCGTCCACAACCACATCCGCCGGCACCCCGTGCAACCGCAGCCCCACGGTCCCGGTCAGCACCCCGGTCGGATCGACCACAACCCGGTACTCACCACCGGCCGCCAGCACCACCGGCTCGATGAACGTGCCCTTCGCCGACTTCGTCGCGACCACCACGCTGGTCCCACCCGGACCGACCAGCGACAGATACAGCGACGACGTCGAGATCCCATACGTCGAGTCCACGACCTCAATCGCAACCCGCTGACCCGCCACACCAGAGAACACCACCGCACCGTTCTGACCCGCCACCGACGTCGCCACCGTCAGGAGCCCACCATCGGCAGCACCGGCCACCACCGCCTCAGAGGCATCCAACACCGACACCTCGACCTGCCCGATCGCGGCCTTGGCCGGGTTGACCACCAGCTTGTAGTCCCCACTGACCGGCAACGTCACCGCATCGACGAACGCCGTGGCCGCCGCGAAGGACGCCGAGACCAACACCGACCCATCAGGCTTAACCAACGTCAACGCCGTCGACGCCGTCCCGAAGGTCGACCCGACCAGCGACAACGCCACCCGCTGACCCGCCACACCAGAGAAGACCACCGCACCGTTCTGACCCGGAACCGACGTGCCCACCACCACCGGGGCACCACCGGGCGACGCGTCCACAACCACATCCGCCGGCACCCCGTGCAACCGCAGCCCCACGGTCCCGGTCAGCACCCCGGTCGGATCGACCACAACCCGGTACTCACCACCGGCCGCCAGCACCACCGGCTCGATGAACGTGCCCTTCGCCGACTTCGTCGCGACCACCACGCTGGTCCCACCCGGACCGACCAGCGACAGATACAGCGACGACGTCGAGATCCCATACGTCGAGTCCACGACCTCAATCGCAACCCGCTGACCCGCCACACCAGAGAACACCACCGCACCGTTCTGACCCGCCACCGACGTCGCCACCGTCAGGAGCCCACCATCGGCAGCACCGGCCACCACCGCCTCAGAGGCATCCAACACCGACACCTCGACCTGCCCGATCGCGGCCTTGGCCGGGTTGACCACCAGCTTGTAGTCCCCACTGACCGGCAACGTCACCGCATCGACGAACGCCGTGGCCGCCGCGAAGGACGCCGAGACCAACACCGACCCATCAGGCTTAACCAACGTCAACGCCGTCGACGCCGTCCCGAAGGTCGACCCGACCAGCGACAACGCCACCCGCTGACCCGCCACACCAGAGAAGACCACCGCACCGTTCTGACCCGGAACCGACGTGCCCACCACCACCGGGGCACCACCGGGCGACGCGTCCACAACCACATCCGCCGGCACCCCGTGCAACCGCAGCCCCACGGTCCCGGTCAGCACCCCGGTCGGATCGACCACAACCCGGTACTCACCACCGGCCGCCAGCACCACCGGCTCGATGAACGTGCCCTTCGCCGACTTCGTCGCGACCACCACGCTGGTCCCACCCGGACCGACCAGCGACAGATACAGCGACGACGTCGAGATCCCATACGTCGAGTCCACGACCTCAATCGCAACCCGCTGACCCGCCACACCAGAGAACACCACCGCACCGTTCTGACCCGCCACCGACGTCGCCACCGTCAGGAGCCCACCATCGGCAGCACCGGCCACCACCGCCTCAGAGGCATCCAACACCGACACCTCGACCTGCCCGATCGCGGCCTTGGCCGGGTTGACCACCAGCTTGTAGTCCCCACTGACCGGCAACGTCACCGCATCGACGAACGCCGTGGCCGCCGCGAAGGACGCCGAGACCAACACCGACCCATCAGGCTTAACCAACGTCAACGCCGTCGACGCCGTCCCGAAGGTCGACCCGACCAGCGACAACGCCACCCGCTGACCCGCCACACCAGAGAAGACCACCGCACCGTTCTGACCCGGAACCGACGTGCCCACCACCACCGGGGCACCACCGGGCGACGCGTCCACAACCACATCCGCCGGCACCCCGTGTGCCGTCACCGAGGCTGAACCCACGGCCACTCCCTGCGGATCCACGAGGATCGTGTAGGTGCCGTCGACGGGCACGGCTGTCGAGTCGATCCACAGGCCCGAGCTGCCGAAGCCCGTTGCACCAACGAGGAGCGACCCGTCGGGCCGCCGCACGCTCACCCGCGCGCTGGACGTGGAAGACCCGAAGGTGCTCCCGCTGATCTGGACCGCCAGACGATCGTCGGTCGTGAGCGGGACGGTCAGCAGGGCGATCTGGTTGGGCGCCCCCAACGCAACCGTGACTGGCTCGCCCGACACGAGGCGCCCCGTGACGGCGACGAGATCGGGCGTGAACCCCGACGGGACGATATAGAGGTCCAACTCCGACACGACCGTGGTCCCGCCAGCGGTCACGGCGACCGGTCCGGACCCGGCAGCGGCTGGGACCAGGATCTCCAGCTGCGACGTGGTCGCCGCCGTGACCACGGCCGACTGGCCGTTGACGGTGACGGTGTTCTCCGAGAGCTCCGCAGCGAAGCCAGCGCCGTCGACTACCACCGATGCACCCGGCACTGCCACGGGCGGGCTAAGTGTGGAGATCACGGGACCCGACTCGGTCACGGACAACTCCGCCGGCGAGGGTGCCGCGGCTGCGGTGAGGTCCGATCCCGACGACCCCGTGCCGTCGAGATCGTCGACCGCCCCGGCCGGTGGGATGGCGGTCGTGGTCAGCAACGCAACGGTGACTACCGAGACGAGGCTGCGGACGAGAGCACGTGGGATCGACATTGTTCTCCAGCGGCTGTGCCGCGGAGCCCCCTGCCCCGCCAACCACACGCTATCCATCCAAGATCGCTAGCGAATCGCCCATACGGGTGGGACCCAGGTGCCCTGAAGGCGTGACCGAGTCCGCCTGGCTGGGCTGAGACGATCTAGCGGGGTTCCTCCGCTTCAACCTCGGAGGAGCCTCGCTGTCGCTGCGGGTGACCAGGGCGGGCCTGATTGCGTGCAGACGCGTGGGCGCGGTACGTCGACTGAACAGTTGATCGTCAACAGTCGGCGCGCATCACCGGGCCGATCGGGCCGCGGGTCACGGCCGCGGTTACTCGACCGTGGTCACCGAAAGTCGCCTGCGCGGGCTAGCCGCTCAGTAGCCTAGCGACCATGAGCGACTGGCTCCTTCAGCGGCGTGTCCGGTCAGCCGAGCGCCGCTACCTTGCCGCGTACCGCGCTTCCCTCCGAAGCGCGAAGCCGACCCGCCAGGCGGACGCCAAGACCCTCAGCCGGTGCCACACGGCCGCGAGCGATGCTGCCCTCAGGACGCTCCGCCCCGACGAGGCTGCGATCTTCCGCGACACGCTCGACCGGTCGGGCCTGGCCCTGTTGACCGAAACCGTCTCGCGGCCCTTCGGTGATGTCGCGATGGACACGCTCTGCACCGCCTGGGTAGGGAAGTTCGAGGAGGCTTTCCTCTTCGCTCGCATGCAGCTCGCGCCACACGGGTTCGAACTGGGGCTCCGGAGCCCTGAAGTCCAACTGTGGGCTGCTTCGTACGCGATCGCCTCGGCGAACGGCGGCGTCTCTCTGCTTCTCCGGGACTGAGCACTCGCGCCGGGTACCGGTCCTACCTGCGCAACCACTTCGTGCCCTTCTTCGGGCCCATGCGCCTGGCTCGGATCATGCCGTCGACCGTCCAGGAGTGGGTCACCCTCGCCGCCGCGCAGGGCCTGTCTCCCCGGTCCATCACCAAGTACCACGTCATGCTCCACTCGGTCTTCGCCCGGGCCGTGCGCGACAGGATCCTGGCCTACAACCCCTGCGAGGCCACCGAGCTGCCCAAGGTCATCACCACGAAGTCGCGGATCCTGACCCCCGACGAGTTCGACGCGGTCCTGGCCGCGGTGCCCGACCGGTTCAAGGTCCTGGTGCTCACCGGGATCGAGACCGGGCTGCGCTGGGGCGAGCTCGTAGCCCTGCGCCCCCTGCACATCGACTTCCTACGTCGCACCATCACCGTCCAGGAGACCATCGTCGAGGTCTCCAGCAAGGACTCCCCCACCGGCCAACGAATGATCTTCAAGCCCTACCCCAAGGACGACGAACCCCGCACCCTGGCCGTCTCATCAGCACTTGTCGAGGCCATCGCCGCACGGATCGCCACCCTCGGCTTGAGCCGAGACGACCTGCTGTTCCCCTCACGAGAGATCGCCGAGGGCAGCCCCCTGTCACGATCCACCTTCCGAGCCCGCTACTGGCGTCCGGCCGTCGAACGCGCCGGCATCGACTTCCCCGTCCGCATGCACGACCTGCGCCACGCCCACGCCTCCTGGCTCCTGGCCGGCGGCGCGGACCTGAAGTCCGTGATGGAGCGCATGGGCCACGCCCAGATCATGACCACCCAGAAGTACCTGCACACCCTGCCCGACGCCGACCAGAAGGCGTTCGCCGCATTCCAGTTGGTGCGCAGTAGATCCATTCCGTGACCCGCGCGACACTCGTGTCCAGCAGAGTGGGCGTGACCGGCCCGATGGGGGCGACGTGAGGTGGTGACAGCGGCCACGAGAAACTGCCCGGAGACGGCCAAATAGCTGCCTGGTGGCGGACATGAATGTTGCCCGCTGGCGGTCATGAGATCTGCCCGACACGACGTCGTTCGCCTCGCCGCTTCCCGCGGTTGAGGCCCCTCCTGGGGTGCGGTTGGCGGTGCTGATGCGCCGTTCGCCCCCAGGAGGGACACCGTGAAGTCTGCCGAGGAGATCATGAACATGTTGGAAGCATTCGACTTGACCGGGTCGTTGCGTGATGCCGGGGAACTGGCCGGGGTCTCTCACCACACCGTGGCCCGGTATGTCGCGGCCCGCGACGCGGGCGGATTGTCTGATCGTTACGCACCGCGCCCGCAGCTGATCGACGCTCACTTGGCCAAGGTCGAGGAGTGGGTCGAGAGGTCGAAGGGCAAGGTCCGCGCCGACGTGGCCCACGACAAGCTCGTCGCGTTGGGGTTCACCGGCTCGGAGCGCACCACGCGCCGGGCGGTCGCGGTCGTGAAGGCGAACTACCGGGTCGGGCGGACCCGGGTGCACCGCCCGTGGGTCACCGAGCCGGGGATGTGGATCCAGTACGACTTCGGCGACGGGCCCACGATCGACGGGGCCAAGACGACGTTGTTCGTCGCGTGGTTGGCGTGGTCGAGGTTCCGGGTGGTGCTGGCGATCAGGGACAAGACGTCACCGTCGGTGATGGCGGCCCTGGACGTGACGATGCGCCGGATCGGCGGGGCACCGACGTATGTCCCGACGGATAACGAGAAGACGGTCACGGTCGAGCACGTCGCGGGCATGGCGGTCCGCAACCCGGCGATGGTCGCGTTCGCCCGCCACTACGGCGTCACGTTGCACACACACGTGCGTGCCGGTGGACCCCGCGTCCAAGGGCGGCAGCGAGTCGTCGGTGAAGGTCGCCAAGGCGGACCTGGTCCCCAAGGACACGAACCTGCTGGAGGAGTACGCATCGTTCGCGGACCTGGAGGACGCGTGCGAGGCGTTCTGCGCGCAGGTCAATGCCCGTGAGCACCGCGTCACCCGGCGGGCCCCGGACGTAATGCTCGCCGAGGAACGCGTCCGGTTGCACCCGGTCCCGGCCGATCCGCACACGCTCGCGTTCGGCCTCACGCGTGTGGTCCCGGCGAAGATGCCGATGGTCACGTTCGACTCGGGGCAGTACTCCGTGCCGCACGTGTTGCTCGGGGCGGCGGTCAGGGTGCGGGTGCACGGGCGCGGCTCCGACGAGCAGGTCGTCATCGTCCACGTCGGGCCCACCGGCCCGCGCGAGGTCGCCCGCCACGCCCGCGCGACGCCGGGCAGCCCACGGATCATCGACGCCCATTTCCCGCCCTCACCTGCGGGAGCACTCGGCCGGGTCCCGTTGGCCCGGACCGTGTCCGAGGCCGCGTTCTTGTCCCTCGGTGACGGCGCGAGGGTCTGGTTGGCTGAGGCCGCCGCGGCGGGCACGACGAAGATGCGCGTGAAGATGGGCCAGGCCGTCGAGCTCGCGAAGCTGTTCTCCCGGGCGGAGGTCGACTGGGCGCTGGGGCACGCGGCGGTCCATGCCCGGTTCGCCGAGGCCGACCTCGCCTCGATCCTGGACCACCACGCGACCACCACGGCGGCCGGGCCCGTCAGCCAGGCAGGCGAGGACCGGTCCCTGACCCAGGGCACCGCAGGCTGGGCCACCCTCGGTGCGCCGGCCGCGGCGGAGCTGACCGCATGAGCACCCCGACCCGCACGCGCGACACATCCGTGCCGGTCGCCGGGGTCCCGGCCGCGCCAGCGATGCCCGCCGACGTCCAGGCGCTCCTGCACCGGCTACGGCTGCCCCACATCCGCCGGCACGCACCGGACGTGATCGCCACGGCGAAGGCCCAACGGTGGGAACCGGTCGAGGTGCTCCGCGCCCTGCTCACCGAGGAAGCCGCCGGCCGGGAACGCTCCGCGCTGGCGACCCGGCGGGCCGCCGCAGCGTTCCCGACCGGCAAGACGTTCGACGCCTGGAACCCGGGCGCGTCCTCGATCCCGGCCCCGACCCAGCAAGCGCTGCGCACCGTGGAATGGGTCCACCGCCGCGAGAACCTCGTGGTCTGCGGGCCGTCCGGCACGGGCAAGACGTTCCTGCTCGAGGCCCTCGGCCAGCACGCTGTCGAGCAAGGACTACGGGTGGCCTGGTTCACCCTGGAAGACCTCGGCACGCTGCTGCGCCGCCACCGCGCCGACGACTCCGTCACGAAAGCCATCGCCCGGGTCCTGCGCGCCGACCTCGTCGTCTGCGATGACATCGGCCTGTTGCCGGTTTCTCAGGACGCCGCCGAGGGCCCCTTCCGGCTCGTCGACGCCGCCTACGAGAAACGGTCCGTCGCGATCTCGTCCAACCTGCACCCCGCCGCGTTCGACGAGCTCATGCCCAAGACCCTCGCCACCGCGACCGTCGACCGGCTCCTGCACCACGCCCACGTCTGCCAAACCAGCGGCGAAAGCGTCCGCCAGGCCCAGGCCCTCGCGGGCCAGGGGTGAGTCCGTTGAACTGAGCACCCTGCCGGTGATGGTCAGCACTGGGCAGATCCCATGGCCATCACCGGGCAGGTTTCACGACCGCCCCTGGGCAGAACTCAATGGCCCTTGACAAGGTCGCCCCTCGCGCTAGCCACCCGACATGCGCTTGAATCGGAAGATGAACAGCCCGCGCTTCTGGTCTCCGACCGCCCGCGTTCTCGGCGTGATCGCTCTCTTCTTGACCGTTCCGATCGCGGTGGGGGCAGTGGCAGTGGCACTACGGACCCGAACCGTCGGGACCAACCTCGTAACGGCGGCTCCCGTCGTTGCTGCGACCATCGCCCTCCTGAGCCTGGCGGTGGCTGCGGCGAGCACGACGGCGAACTGGCAGCGCGGGAAGCGCGCGGCGACGATCGACGCCTGGCACACGTGGTCGTCAGACTCGCTCGCGCACCGCAAGACCGTAACGAGGCTGATTGGGACTGGTAGCTTGACCGCCGCTCAAGGCAAAGCACTAGTCGACGAGACAGTGCTGCCTGCACTCCAAGAGCCCGTCTCAGCTGAGGAGCAACGCTCTCTTGCCGAGGCAATTCGCAGCACGCTCAACGGCCTTGAGCGACTCGCGGTGGGTGTCGAGATGGGGGTCCTTGACCTCACGACACTGCGAAGGCTCGGCGGCACCACGATTACGTACTGCTTTGAGCGCTGGGAACAGTACGTACTAAACAGGCGAAATGCGGAGAACCCTGCAGTCGCGTTCGAGTTTGCCTTTGTCGAACTTGAGGGACTCGTCCAACGCCTCAAGTCGCAGAGCCTCTTGAAGCGGGCGCGAGCCATCGACCAGGCGTACGTGACAGCTCGCTTGCGACGCCACTAGGAAATGCAAAAGACGCCGAGGCCTGCCTCGGCGTCTTGGACACAGCGAGATCTAGACGTCCTCATCCTCTTCTTCAAAACGGATTTCGATCAAGGCCTGTCACCTCCCTCTATAGCCAGTAGCCTACTCCGACTTCCCTGAAGTCCGGGCCTAGGCGGCTTCGCGGCTCCTCAGCCATGGGCGAACGTCTCCGACACACGATGGTGGCACACGGCAGTCCGCGCGGCCAGGGGCACGACCGGGACGGCCCCAGCTTCGGTTCCGGAGTGACGCTATCGCGATGGCCCGTCGCGGGGAGCAGTCCCGGGTGCAGGTTGCCCTGGGCATGGACCTGCCGGTGGGGTTGGCAAGTGCGAGCCTCTCACAGCGTTCCGTCTTCGGTGAGGCGAACCCAAGTTTCGTGCGCGGGTCTGGCCCCCGTCATGGCCCACCTACGACCTCACGCCGGATCGGTGTATGTCCGGTCTCGCGCGGCAGTCCCACCAAGGGCGCCGAACGCAGCAACATACCCTCAACGCCGAGCGCGGCGGCGCGCGATTCTGGTCGAACCCTCGCGTAGTGGCTGCCGACATCGACTAGGTCTTCATGGGGCACCGGCACATGCGCTCGGGTCAGCTTGGCGTTGATAAGGACAGCGTCGTCGGAGACCTGATCTCCGGTGAGGGTGGCGGCCTGGACGTAGACCTGGTTCGCGCCGCCCGTCCGGCGACCGCATCTCGCTGCCCAGGTAGCCGGACGGTGAACGACACGGCTCATGGCGCCCACCTGCGTCCTCCGACATCCAGGTCGATCCGTGGACGTCGCCTGCTTACAAACTGCTTACGAGCAAGCAAGAGGCCCCCTCGATCCGAAGATCGAAAGAGCCTCTGACCTGCGACTTCACTTGTAGCGGGGGCAGGATTTGAACCTGCGACCTCTGGGTTATGAGCCGCATTCTTGGGGTCCTGAGCGGTGCTCGACGCGCCAGGCCGCGTGCGGTAATCTGGGATAACGCCGCAGGTCACGGTAGGTTTCTAGTGTCCGTCAGCATCCGCCCGAGTTCGCTGGTAAACGGCAAGCAATGTTGACCATCCGTTGACCACGGTTGACCACTGGGTCGCGTGATGGGTTGTGGCGAAGGAGGTGATTCCGTGCCGTCGGTGCGAGTGCGTCAGCGCGCCAAGGGCGCCATGTTCACTGCCATGTATCGCGACCCGACCGGGCGTCAGCGCTCGGCCGGGACCTTCACCTCGGAGCGGGCCGCGCTGCGAGCGGCACGCCGGTCGGAGTCGAAGGTCGAGACGGGCGGATGGATCGACCAAGCGTCGGGGCGGATCACGTTCCGCGACTACGTCGAGAACGTATGGCTGCCGTCCCGGCAAGTGGAGGTCTCCACCCTCGCCGGTTACCGCTCCTACCTCGACAAGCACTTCCTGCCGTTCTTCGGGGACCGGCCGATGGCCGAGATCCTGCCGTCATTCGTGCAGGACTGGGTGACCGCGGCCGTTGGATCGGGACTGTCGCCGACGTCGGTGCGCAAGTACCACGTCATGCTGCACTCGGTCTTCAAGCGGGCGGTACGCGACCGCATCATCGTGACCAACCCGTGCGAGAGCATCGAGCTGCCGAAGATCCCGCCACGGAAGGCGCGCATCCTCACCCCCGAGGAGTACGACCAGCTCTTGTCGCAGATGCCCGACCGGTTCCAGGTTCTCGTGATGACCGACATCGAGACCGGACTTCGCTGGGGCGAGCTCATCGCCCTGCGACCGAGGCACATCGACTTCCTGCGCAAGACAATCTCCGTCGAGCAGACGATCGTCGAGGTCTCGCGCAAGCACTCCCCCACTGGCGAACGCATGATCGTCAAGGACTACCCCAAGGACAACGAGTTCCGCACCCTGCGCGTGAGTGAGACCCTGCTGCGGTCGATCGCACGCCGGATCGAACAGCTGGGCCTGAACCGCGACGACCTGATCTTCGCTTCGACCGAGACCGCCGGCGGCCGGCCGATCTCACGCAACACCTTTCGGACCAAGGTGTGGCTGCCTGCGCTCGAACGCTCTGGCATCGACTTCCACGTCCGCGTCCACGACCTACGCCACGCCCATGCCTCGTGGCTCTTGGCCGGCGGCGCCGACCTCAAGACGGTCATGGAACGCATGGGTCACTCCCAGATCATGACGACGCAGAAGTACCTGCACACCCTGCCCGACGCCGACGACAAGGCCCTGACGGCGTTCGAGGCTGTGCGCCGGCGGTCGACGCCATGAGCGACCGGTACGCCTTCGTCGACGAGAGCTACATCGTGGAGACCCGGCACTACCTGCTGGCCGCCGTCGTCGTCCGAGAGGAAGTGCTCGACGACGTTCGCGCCTCGGTCCGTGCCGTGCGTCGCCGTCGCCGGGACGCCTTCCACTGGCACGGCGAGTTCGACCGCTCACGAACTGCGATGCTCGAGCTGATCGCGGCGACGAGCGACCTGCAGATCGTGGTGGTCAGTCGGCCGGTGCCACCACGCCGCCAAGAACGCGCCCGTGCCAGGTGCACCGAGTCGCTCCTGGCACAACTCCAGGTGCTCGATCCACCGGTGCACGACGTCGTCCTCGAGAGCCGCACTCACGTGCTCGACAGACGCGACGGGACCCGCATCGAAGGCCTCCGAGCATCAATGCGGATCGGACCCGGGCTCCGGTTCTCCTTCGCGACCAAGGCCGAGCCACTGCTCTGGATCGCCGACGCCGTGGCCGGCGCCGAGAGCGCTCGAGCCAGAGGGGACGGGCGGTACACGCAAGCCCTGGGGGACCGGCTGATCCGCATCAGCATCCCCGGCGTGCCCTAGGCAGCGCGAAGGCCCGGGTCCCGCCATCAGGGGCGGGTAGCACCGGGCCTCACTTCCAACACCCGTCCGGGTGCGGCAGTACGAGTCTAGGCCGAGTGTTCAGGGGTGTCGAGGGCTCCGTCGCAGCACTCGGGACGCATCCTCATCAGATCCCAGCTCGACCGGATCCTCAGCCGCCCCCACCAAGAAGAGCGATCGCTGCGGCTGCGAGCATCTGGCCCAACGCCCCTGCTGCCGTACTCGTCGCCAGACCGCCGACCCATGTGAGCGCCTTTCGCATGTGGCCGTCGTCCTTGCCGTCGCGCATTGGATCGTGCCGATCCCCGGCACCACCAAGCCCCACCGTGTGCTGGAGAACGTCGGAGCACTCGACGTGACGCTGAGCGCGAGCGACCTCGCCGAGCTCACGGATGCCAGCGACCGCATCGCCACAGCCGGCGACAGGTACCCCGAGGCCATGCAACGGTGGATCAACCGCTGAACCGACGGTGTCGGCGACGGTCGAGCGATCCGCACGATTATGGCCGCCACGCTCGACCAGGTCCGCGTCCCGCGGGCCCGGGCCGGCCGCCCACGCACCCGCCCGGACAGGGTCCTGGCCGACAAGGGCTACCCCTCCAAGGCGAACCGCGCCTGGCTGCGCACCCGCGGGATCGCCGCGACGATCCCCGAACGAGACGACCAGATCGCCCACCGGGTTCGACGAAGGCGGCGAACCTAGGTCGGTCTACACCAGGGCCGCGAGGACCGCCATGGCCCCCCGCGCGCCGAGCGCGATGCGTGCCTCGACGTAGGCGCTGCGCAGGCGAGGGTTCGCGCCCAGGTCGCCGAAGACGGAGGCCACGTCCAGCATCGCTCCGGGTGTCCCCTGCTCGTTGAGGGTCGCCGCGAGGAGCGCGTCGTGCTGCGGGTCCGGCGCCGGGGCGACGGCTCGCTCAAGGCGAAGGCTCCAGGCCGCGAGGACCACGGCGCAGCAGTCGATCGGGCCACCGAGACGCAGCTGCTCCGCCACGACCGGAAGGAGGAACTTCGGGACCCGGGCGGACGAGTCGACGACCTGGCGCGCGAGCGTGTCCTGGACCTGCTCGCTCGCGAACCGCTCCAGGAGCTGGTCGCAGTAGGCGCCGAGCTCGATGCCCGGGACCGGGCCCAGCGTCGGGATCGCCTCGGTCTGCATGTAGCGGCGCAGCAGCGCGACGACGAGCGGGTCGCGACAGGCGTCGTGGACCCACGTGAAGCCGGCCAGGAGCCCGACGTGGGCCATCACCTGATGCGAGCCGTTGAGCAGTCGGAGCTTCATGTGCTCGTACGGCTCGACGTCCTCGACCAGCTGGACGCCCGCAGCGGCGAAGTCGGGCCGCCCGTGGCTGAACGAGTCCTCGACCACCCACTGGCGGAAGCTCTCCGAGCGTACGGGCCAGGCGTCGTCGATCCCGAGGACCTTGCGCGCGAGCTCGCGCGTCGCGTCGTCGGGCACGGGGGTGATCCGGTCGACCATGGAGGAGGGGAAGGCCACCTCGCGGCCGATCCAGTCGGCGAGATCCGCGTCGCGACGGCTCGCGAACGAGGTCAGTGCCACGCGGGCGACATGCCCGTTGCCCTGGATGTTGTCGCAGGAGAGCACCGCGAAGGCGGGGATCCCGGCCTCGCGCCGCCGCCGAAGACCCTCGGTCAGATACCCGAGCGCGCTGCGCGGCGGGCCGCCCTGCTCGATGTCGGCGAGCGTCGCGCTGTCCTGGGGTGCGAAGAGCCCCGTCGCGTCGTTGACGCCGTAGCCACCCTCGGTGATCGTCAAGGAGACGATCCGGGTGGCCGGGTCCGCAAGGACGTTCAGCACAGCCTCGGGGTCGTCGGGGCCGTACAGGTACTGCACGAGGCTGCCGATCACGCGGGACGTGAGGGCACCGTCCGGGTCGACCGTCATGAGGGTGTACAGACCCCCCTGTGCGGCAGCAGCGTCCCGGGCTGCGACGTCGGCGGGCATGAGGCCGACACCGCAGATGCCCCAGGCGAGGTCGCCCCCGGCGAGGACGTCGTCCAGGTAGAGGGCTTGGTGCGCGCGGTGGAAGCCGCCGACCCCGATGTGGACGACCCCGACCGTGACGGCCGACCGGTCGTACCGGGGAACCTGGACTCTGGATGCGAGTGCCGCAAGGGCACCTGGCTCGAGCATCGTCATGACGTCTCCTTCGACGGGCCATCAGGCGATGGCCGTTGGTCCCCCGGGGGGTTCGGTGTGCAGCTGGACGACCAGGTCGGCGGCGTCACGCCCGGCCTCGACCACGACGGCATTCGCCTCGTCCACACCGAGCACCCATGCCCGCGCAGCGGGCTCCGGGTCGCCGAAGGAGAGCCGGCGGGCGACGAGGCGACGGATCCGCTCCGCCGGGGGCACGTCCAGGAACCAGACCTCGTCGAGCCTGGCCCGCACCGAGGACCAGCCGTCGGCCGCGTGCAGGAGGTAGTTGCCCTCCGTGATCACCAGTTGGACGGCGGCGGGGACGGGCACGGCGCCGGCGATCGCCGCCTCAAGGGACCGGTCGAACTCGGGCGCGTAGACCACGTCGTCCTGCGCGCCCCGCAGGCGGTCCAGCAGGGCGACATAGCCCGCGACGTCGAACGTGTCGGGGGCTCCCTTTCGATCGCGACGCCCGAGGTCCTCGAGCACCGGATCGGCGAGGTGGAACCCGTCCATCCCGACGATCACGGCCCGCGTCCCAAGGGCCGCGCTGAGAGCCTGGCACAACGTCGACTTGCCTGAGCCGGGCGCTCCGACGATGCCCAAGATGGTGCGCGGGCGTTGGTCGACGAGCCACTCGGCCCGTCGCACGAGCTCGCCGACACGGAGCGACACGGCCGCGGCATCGTCTGGCTCGGGGTGCACCCGATCGCCTCCTTCGGCCTGGCGCCAGGGGCGCACCCACGATGTGGCACCCGGCTCGAGATCACGCTAAGGATCCAATGACACCGGTGTCAAGATGGCCGCATGACATCGGTGACATGGACGCCCACGTTGTGGCACCATCTGACCTGGCAGCACCAACGGCGACGCGCCAGAGCTCGCCGGCAGCACCGTGACGAGAGGACACCCAGCCATGACGGGATTCGAGGGTCGGACCATCCTGGTGACCGGCGCAGCCGGCGGGATCGGCGGTGCGATAGTCCGGCACCTGGTGGCCGCGGGCGCAGACGTCGTGGCCAGCGGCCGGACCCAGGACGGCCTCGAGCCGATCGCGAAAGAGACGGGGTGCCGCACCCTGCCGTTCGACCTGACGTCGGAGGACGAGGTCGCCGCGGCCCTCGGGGACCTCGACCTGTGGGGAGTGGTGAACTGCGGTGGGTTCGGCGGGGAGATCGCCACCCCGATGGAGACCGACATCTCGGTCTTCGACCGGGTCATGGCCATCAACGCCCGTGGCACGCTGCTGGTCACCAAGTACGCCGCGCGGACGCTGATCCGGCTGGGTGCGGGTGGGGCGATCGTCAACGTCTCCAGCCAGGCCTCGCTGGTCGCCCTGCCCAACCACGTCTCGTACGCGGCCTCCAAGGCCGCCGTGGACTCGATCACGCGCGTCAGCGCGCTCGAGCTCGGCCCCTACGGCATCCGGGTCAACAGCGTGCACCCGACCGTCGTCATGACCGAGATGTCCGAGTTCTACTGGGGCCGGCCCGAGATCGGTGGGCCCTTCCTCGAGCAGATGCCGCTCGGCCGGTGGGCGACCCAGGACGACGTGGCCGGGCCCGTTGTCTTCTTGCTCAGCGACGCGTCGTCGATGATCTCCGGGGTGCACCTGCCGATCGACGGCGGGTACACCTGCCGCTGAGCCGGGGCAGCCTCCGCCGAGGTCGCGAGCCGGTTCCGGATGCTCTGCACGATGCTGGTCTCAGGTGACAGGAGTCGACCGTGGTCCGGATGCAGGACGTCGCCGCGGAGGCAGGGGTCTCCGTCAAGACGGTGTCGCGCGTCCACAACGACGACCCGCACGTCGCACCTGAGACCCGCGCGAGGGTCGAGGCAGCGATCCGCCGGCTGGGATACCTGCCCAACACCCTCGCGACGACCTTCCGGGACGGCAGGTCACCCGTCATCGGGGTCGTCGTCCCGGACATCGAGGACCCGTTCTTCGCGGCCATCGTGCGCCAGGTCGATCGCACCGCCGCGGAGCACGGCATGCTCACGATCGTCGCCGGGACCGGCGAGGACCCGCAGGAGGAGCGGACCAGGGTCACTGCGCTGCTCAGTCGGCGCCTGAGCGGCCTGATTCTCGCCCCGGTCTCGGACGATCAGGCCTATCTGCGGCCGTGGCTCGCGACCACCCCGACGGTGTTCGTCGACCGGCGCCCCGCCCGGGTGTCGGCCGACTCTTTCACGTCGGACGACGACGGCGGGGCGCACGCCGGTGCCGCTCACCTCGTCGGTCACGGGCATGCGGCGGTCGCGTTCCTGGGCGACACCCTGCGGCTGCCCACGACCGCTCTGCGGCTCGCCGGCTACCGCCGCGCCCTGAGCGACGCCGGCCTGCCCTGGCGGCCGGAGCTCGTGGCGATGGACGGCGCGACCCGGGCCGGAGCGGCGGCGGCCGTCACTCGGCTCGCGTCGATGCCGGACCCACCGACCGCGCTGTTCAGCTCGAACGCGCGGTGCACCATCGCACTCGCACCGCTCCTGCCCGGGCTGGGCATGGCGCTGGTGTCTTTCGGGGACTTCCCGCTCTCGGACGCCCTCGCGCCGACGGTCACCGTGCTCGACCAGAACCCCTCGCGCCTCGGGGAGCTCGCCACCGCCCGGGTGCTCGATCGTCTCGAGCACCCGGGCCGCAGGCACCGCCGCCGTCAGAGCCTTCCGGTGAGCCTGGTCGAGCGCGAGTCGTGCTGGTTCCCGGGCCCGCCGCGCTAGGTGTGGTCCCGGGGCCGCGACGCTCAGCGCGGGCCGTCGACCGCCGCGGCGAGCTCGCGCAGTCGGGGCTGAGCCCGCTCGGTGAGCAGCGCCTCCCGCTCCTGCGTCGTCATCGCCAGGCTGTCCTTCCACAGCGAACGGCCGGCCATCGCGCCGGCCGCACCGTTGGCCACGGCCGTGGTGACCTGCTCGATGAAGGTCGCGTGGTCGACGCCGGCGGACAGGACCGCCCACGGCACCCCGTCCGCGGCAGCCGTCACGGCCGCGCACGCCTGCGCGCTGCCCGGGTACGGCAGCTTGAGGACCTTCGCACCGCAGGCCACGGCAAGGGCAGCGGCGTCGATGATCAGCCCGGGGAAGCGCTCCGCGTACTCCTCCGCGGACTCGTCCTCGAGACGGTAGGTGAGGATCTCGACGATGAGCAGCAGGCCCTCGGCCGTGCAGGCGCTGACGAACTCACGCATCTCGTCGGCCACCCGCGAGTCCGGGCCCTGCTTGTCGGCGCGGACGTACCAGAGCATCTTGGCGGCGTCGCCACCGAGGTCACGCACCTTCTTCGCGGTGGTGCCGGGCACGATCCGCGTGTACCGCAGGCCGTCGACCGTCTCGAAACCCGAGGCGTCCATGCCGACCACGAGTGCCGTGCCGCGTGCCAGAGTGCCGTTGTCCACGACCTGCGGGAGGGCGATCTCCGGGTCGAGGAGGATCGCGGGGGCGTGGTTGCCGAGGTGGCGCACCAGGTCGGCCTTGGCCGCGAGGAGCTCGTCGTGCGTGATGGCCCCGGCGCCGTCCGGGTGATTCATCACGGCCTTCATGCCGTTGCGCTGGTCGGCAGCGACGATGAGCAGGTGGCCGGCGTCGGTGCAGATGGCGCCGAACCCTCGGTGCTCGGGGGTGGTCAGGGGGTTCATGGATGCTCCAGTCGTGATCGGTGGTGGTGGCCCGAACGCGGTGCCCGGGCCGGGGGCTGTGTCAGTGCTCCGCCGACAACGCGCGGTCGGTCGCACCGAGGCGAGCGGCGAACATCGCCGCACCGAACGCGGTGTCCTGGCTACGCGTCGAGACGTTCATGCCCGGCAGGACCTCCGCTCGGGCCCCGCAGACGCTCTGCATCCCCACCCAGCCACCGGTGAGGAGGGTCGACCGCGCGGGCCGTACCTCGTGGTCCATGACCTCGATGAGTCGGCTGATCTCCTCGTTGCCGTGCCGGAGCACGGCACGGAAGACCTCCGCCGGCGTGACGCCATCAGCCCGGATGGTCAGCGACAGCATGCCGTCGTCGTTGCGCGCTCCGTGGACCTCAACGGCGCCCTCGACTAGGCCAGGGCTCCGGTCCAGCGCCAGGACGGCGGCGTCGAGCGCATCCCGCCCGGCGGCGTCCGTGATACCGACGAGCTGGAGCGCCCGGCGCATGAGCAGTCCGGTCTTGACGCCCGCGACAAGCACGTGCTTCCCCGGGACCACGTGGTGCACGCAGTTGATGAGGGCGGCGCCGAGGCGGCTGCGCGCGTCGTAATCGAGCGGTGAGTCCACGACGCGCAGCAGGACCTCGGCCGTGCCCATCGAGACGTGGTAGCGGTCGCTCTCGGTGAGCCCGCCGCTGACGGCCGAGACCAGGTGGTCGTGCCCGGCGACGGTGAGGCGCGCGCCCTGGAGCGCGGCTGGCACGAGGACACCCGACGCAGCGCCCAGGTCGGCTCCGGACGGGACGAGCGGAGGAAGGAAGGTCGCATCGACGCCCAGGTACGCGAGCATCTCGGGCCATGGTCGGCCCGTGTCTTGGTCGAGCAGGCCGGTCCGGGAGACGAGCGAGACGTCACCGACGAGGCGGGCCCCGAGGGACGCGGCGACGAACTCCGGAAGGTTGGCCCAGCGGGTGCCGGCGAGCGTCAGTCCCTCGTCGCGCAGCAGGAGCAGCTTGGCGACCGTCACCTGGGCGCCCAACGGCAGGCCGGTCCGGCCGGCGAACTGCTCGCGCAGCGCCGCGGGCAGGTTGCGCACCTGATCCGCGCCGCGAGGGTCGAACCAGGCGATCCCCGGTGAGACGACCTCCAGGCCGCTGCCCAGCAGGAAGCCGGTCTCTCCCATGCCGGACACCGCCAGAGCGGAGATCCTGGCGCCCGCATCTCCCGTGACCTCGGCCAGGCCGTCCGCGACGTCGGCGAGCAGCGCCCGCACGCTGGCGAGCAGGTCGTCGGCGTCGAGCTCCGTGGCGCCGTGCGGGCAATCCCGCCACGGCGTGCTCACCTGTCGGAGAAGGACCTCCTGCCCCTGCCGATCGGCGATGAGGATCTTGATGCCGGTACTGCCGAGGTCGAGCCCCGCAACCAGGTCGGCCACGAATGTCTCCTTCAAGGTGTGCTGGGTGCACCGAAGGTGCGAGATGCCTGACTGGTGTCCATGCCGGTGGGTACCGCCCGAGGCTCCACCTCGGGCGGTACCCACCGCTGGCACGTCAGAGCGTCAGCACCCGGACGCGTAGAGGGCCGCCTGGCCCTCCTCGGAGTCGAGGTTGGCGAGCGTGATGATGGTGAAGCCGGTCTGGATCTTCGACTCGGTCGCCTCGCCGCGCAGGGCGGCCACGGCCTGCTGCACGCCCTGGTAGCCGATGTCGTACGGCTGCTGGGCGATGATCGCCTGGACGGTCCCGGCGCGGAGCGCGTCGACCTGGGCAGGGCCAGCGTCAAAGCCCACGACCTGGACCTTGCCTTCCATCCCCGCCTGGGCGATGCCCGTCGCAGCGCCCTCGGCGCTGAACAGGTTCGTCGCGAAGATCGCCTTGAGGTCCGGGAACCGCTGCAACGTCGAGGTCACGATGTCCGCAGCACGGGCAGGCTGGTTCTGCGCGTACTGCACCCCGACGTACTCGAAGCTCGAGTCCTCCGCGACCGCCCCCTCGAAGCCCTGGACGCGAGCGTCAGACGTCGAGATGCCGGGCTGGTTGTCGATGACCAGCACCTTTCCACCGTCCGGCACGAGCTCCTGGATCGCCGCGAAGGCAGCTGCGCCGCCACCGACGTTGTCCGAAGAGATCTCGCTGACCGCGAAGGACGGGTCCTCGACGGTGGTGTCCACGAGGACGACCTCGCTCGCGCCCGCCGCCTCCTCGAGGGGACGCTGCAGCGCGCTGACGTCGTTCGGCGCGATGAGGATGGCGTCGGGCTCGGTGGCGAGCACGGAGGCGACGATCGGCTGCTGGAGAGCCGCGTCCCACTTCTGGGGACCCTGGACGCTGACCTCGATGCCGCCCATCTCCTCGGCGGCGGCAAGGACACCGCACTCCATGGAGATGTAGAAGTTGTCGCCGATCACGCCCTGGATGAAGGCGAGGTCGATGGTCTCTTCCTCCTCCGGCGCAGACGTCGCCTCGTCGGTACCGGGCTCGTCGGTACCGGGCTCGTCGGGCGTGGCGCTCGAGCAGGCGGCAAGGCTCAGTGCCATGGCGAAGGCCGCACTGATCGTGACGAACTTGTGGTGACGCATCTACTTGTCCTTTCGGTTGGGGTGGAGCAGGCGAGACACGAGCGAGGACTTCTGGTGACCTCGCAGGTTTGCGGTCCGACGCAGCTGGTCGGCGTAGACAGCCGTGATGAGGAAGGCACCGACCACGACCTGCTGCCAGTACGGCTGCACGCCGAGGATCACGAAGCCGTTGCGCAGGGTGGCCGGGATGAGCAAGCCGATCACCGTCCCGAAGACGGTCCCCACGCCCCCGAAGAGGCTCGTGCCCCCGATGACGACGCCTGCGATGACGTCGAGGTTGGTCAGGCTGTTCCCGGCGATCGTCGTCGACCGGAAGAACGCCAGGTTCAGCAGCCCGGCGAGCCCCGCGAGCAGCCCGGCCAGGCCGTAGACCAGGACGATCTGTCGATCGACGTTGATGCCGACCCGTCGGCATGCCTCGGCGTTCGAGCCGACGCCGCAGGTCAGGAGGCCGAAGCGGGTCCGGTTGAGCACGATGATCCCGCTCGTGACGACGACGACCGCGACGATGACGAGGCTGGGGACCCCGAGAACCCGCCCGAACCCGATGGTGTCGACGAGCACGGCGGGTACGGCTCGGCGGTCGATACCGCCGGTGATCACCTGGGCGAGGCCGAGAGCGGCCCCGAACGTTCCCAGGGTGACGATCATCGCCGGGACCTTCGCCTTGGCGACCAGGAACCCGTTGAGCAGTCCCCACGCCAGGCCCGCTGCCAAAGCCACAACGATCCCGACGAACGCGGAACCCCAGCCTTCGCCGCCGCCGACCCGCTCCATCGTCATCGACGACACGACCCCGCTGAAGACCAGGACCGAGCCCATCGACAAGTCGATTCCGCCGGTGATGATGATGAACGTCGTGCCGACGCCGAGCACAGCAAGGATCGACACGCTGATCGCGATGTTCCGAAAGTTGGCCGGGTCGAAGAAGGCGTTCGGGCTCAGGAAGCTGAAGAGGGTCACGATCGCCAGCCAGACGAGGACGATCTGGAGCGCCTGTGCACGCACGCCCTGCCTCAGTCGCGCGGCCAGGCCTGGATGCGCGACGGCTGGTTCCTGCGCGAGCTGTGTCTTGTCGTCTGCCATGACGCTCATGCCGCTTCCCTCCCGTCGAGGGCGCCGGTCATCGCCCCGACCAGCTCTTCGACATTGGTGGTGCCGCCCTCGTACGTGGCCACCCGGCGACCGTGGCGGAGCACGTGGACGCGGTCAGCGACCTCCAGGACGTGCGGCATCGAGTGGCTGATGAGCACGACACCGATGCCCTTGTCGCGGATGCGACGGATGAGGTCGAGCACGCCCTTGGTCTGGACCACCCCGAGCGCAGCGGTCGGTTCGTCCAAGAAGATGACCTTGCTCGCCCAGGTTGCCGCCCGCGCCACCGCGATAGCCTGACGCTGCCCGCCGGACATCCCCCCGACCGGACCCGAATAGTTCGTGACCGTCGCACCGAGATTGGCGAACGCGTCGCGGCCGGCGTTGCGCATCTGGGTGCGCTCCATGAACCCGAGCAGCCCGAGCAGACCCGGCTTCATCACCTCCCGCCCGAGGTACATGTTCTGGATCGGGTCCAAGTGGTTGGCGAGCGCCAGATCCTGGAAGACCGTCTCGATGCCGCGGTTGCGGGCATCGGTGGGGCTGGAAAGAGTGATCTCCTTGCCCTCGAACAGGACGCTCCCGTTGTCGGCTGGCTCGGCGCCGGAGAGGATCCGCACCAGGGTCGACTTCCCGGCGCCGTTGTCTCCGATGAGCGCGGAGACCTCCCCGGGGTAGACGTCGAAGTTCGCGCCTTGCAGGGCGAGCACGGAACCGTAGGCGCGGTCGATGCCACGCGCCTCGTAGATCGGTGAACTACCGGTGGTTGCCATTCCTCCTCCTTCTTGGTTGAGGCGTCGTCGAGCCGTGGGAAAGGCCCGGGCCGGGTGGCTCGAGCTCGCCCGAACCGCGCACGATGAGGCGGGCGGGGACGGTCTGGATCCGGTCGAGGGGGAGGTCTGCCCCGGCGTCAAGCCGCAGGAGCATGGCCTGTGCCGCAGCGGCACCGACCGCCTCCGGTGAGTGGTCGATGACCGTGACCGCGGGCGAGAGGCTCTCGGCCATCGCGAAGTCCCCGATCGCGACGAGTGCGATGTCGGTGCGCCCGTGCTGGTGCAGCGCAGGTACGACGCCGAGCGACAGTCGCGTGTTCGTCGAGATGAGCGCCGTCGGGGGCTCATCGAGCGCCAGCAGGGAAGTAATCACCCGCATCACGTCCGCGGCGCCCGGGCAGTCGGCCCGAACGAGCTGCTCGTCGACTTCGAGCCCAGCAGCGGCCATCGCCGCCCGGAACCCCTCGTGGCGGAGCCGCGTGGTCTCGACGAGCGGCGCGTCGCTGAGCAGGGCGATCCGCCGGTGTCCGTGGCGGATGAGGTGATCGGTCGCCGTGAGTCCGAATCCGAAGTCGTCCGACACCACGCTCCGCGCCCCATCGAGGTCACCGATGCGGTCGACGAAGACGATCGGCGTGTCGCGCAGCCGCAGGTCGGCCAGGGAGGCCCGCCCCGTGGGGGCCAGGATGACGCCGGCGCAGCGGCGCTGGACGAAGTTCTGCACGGTCTCCCGCTCGCGGGCGGGATCACGGTTGCTCGACGCCACGAGCACTCGGTAGCCGGCGGCGTCCAGGATCGCCTCAACGGTGGCCACCAGCTGCGCGAAGAACACGTCGCCGATGCTGTCGATGACGATACCGACGACGCGGTCGGTCCCGGCCCGCAGCGACCGCGCGGCGGGATCGGGCTGGTAGTCGAGGCTTCTCATCGCCTGGATGACGGCGGCTCGCGTCGCGACCGCGACCTTGGGGTGCTCGTTGAGCACCCGCGAGGCCGTCTTGGTGCTCACCGAAGCGAGCTCGGCGACGTCCTTGAGGGTCGGGCCACCCTTCGGGATCGTCATGACGTGATCCCGGCCGGCCGGACGATGGATCGCCGAGAAGCCAGGGGGTACTGGCGCGGTGCGCACATCCCAGAAGTCCTCTCCGTTGAGGTGATGTCATCGTTGTCATCTTCTGCGATGTCATCGATGTCATCCGCAGCGATATGACTATCGAGGACCGGTGACATGGTTGTCAACCCGCTCGGGCCCAAGACCGGCGGACGCTCGGATCAGGCGAGCGCGGCGCGCAGGTGACGAGCCTGGCTCTCCGGAGCGGCCGCGGCATCCACGACGATGTGCGGAGCCCGGGGAGGCTCAAGGTCGAGGCCTGCGAGGTAGGCATCGAGGTCTGCCAACTTGGCCGCATCGCGACTCAGACCACGCTCGCAGATGCGGCGGCGGAGCTCTGGCGCGTCGAGGCGCAACCACCCGAGCACGGCCCGCCCGCCGACCGCTGCGATCTCGGACTCCCAGCGCGCCCATTGCTCGGCGTCGCGCCGTTCAGCGGTGAAGGGTGCGACGAGGATCGCAGGAACCCCGGCGGACACGCAGTCGGCGGCCACCCTGGCGAGACAGGAGTAGCGCGCAGGCCGGACCAGACCCGCCAGGCACGCGTCGTCATAGTCGGTCGCACCGATCAGCCCGGCCACGACGTCGACGAGTGGATTCGTCATCGCGTCCTGGTCGAGGATGGCGGCACCGGCGATCCGCGCGAGCTCACGGGCGGTCGTGGACTTCCCGGCACCGGGAGCGCCGGTCAGGGCGAGCACCCAGGGTTGCTTTGACACGCCGCGAGCGTAACCCTCGTACCGAGGTTCTCTGCGGCCGCGCCCAGCCCAACCGAGAGGACCGCGGTGGTGAAGGGCATCGGCGCACTGACGCGCGGCGCGGTGCTGGTCGAGGTCTCAGCCTCGATCCACCGGTGAATGTGGTGTGTTGAGCGGGTCGTGACGCACGAATGTCCTTCTGACCTGGGACGATGGGACCTGTCGAGGGCTCCAACGCACCGAGAAGAAGGACATCCGGTAGATGCGATCTTGCCACAGCCTCTCGGCAGGTTTCGATGATCCGAACCTCGTGTCGTGCGCCGGGTTGATCCCGGTGATGGCGTTGGCCGAGCGGGTCGCGGACCTTGCCACCTCCGACGGGTGGGCCCGGATGCTCGCCGCCGCACCGCGGTTCCACGACTACCGTCGAACATCCTGCTGGTCGGCGCCCAGCGCCCTGACGCCACCCGCGTCGCAGGGTTCCGCACCTGGCACGCCCTCGGGCGCCACGTGAACAAGGGCGAGCACGGCATCGCAATCCTCGCCCCGTGCGTCTACCCCACCCACCCGCTGGACAACGCCCCACGGACACCCCAGGCCGATGCGGCGCTCGGCCGCGAGTCGCACTCTCGGCCCGCGTCATCGCCGAGCGAAGACGAGCCCGCTGCGAAGCGGGTGCTGCGCGGCTTCAAAGTCGTGCATGTCTTCGACGTCACCCAGACCGATGGGGAGCCTCTGCCCGACGTCGAGCGCCCACTACTGCACGGCGACGCGCCCGACCGCCTCTGGGACCACCTCGTCGGCCTCATCGCGGCCGATGGGTACCGGGTCGAACGCGGACCCTGCCACGGCGCCAACGGATACACCGACTACACCCACCGCATCGTCCGGGTACCCGACGACGTCGAGCCCGCCCAAGCCGCCAAGACCCTTGCCCACGAGCTCGGCCACATCCGCGCCGACCATGAGCACCGCTTCACCGACTACGCCACCAGTTCGGCCTGCCGCGGCCAGGCGGAGGTCGAAGCCGAGTCCATCGCCTACCTGATCACCGCTCAGGCCGGCCTCGACTCCGCGACCTACTCAGTCCCCTACCTCGCGAGCTGGTCCGGTGGTGACATCGACCTCCTGCGAGAGTCGATGGCGAGGGTGGTGACGGTGGCACGCGCCGCCACAGGCGACAACAGGGTCGGCATCTGGCCACCCGCCCCCGAGGCCCTTCCCGCAGGCCAGCACCCCGGCCCGGCTCCTACTGCAGCTGCGCCCGGACCCGCGAGGTGAGTTGCAGAGAACTGACGGGTCGACTGCGCGACGACTCACCTGGCCTCGACGCGGTCGAGCGTGACATCGATACCGAGGTTCTGGAGTGCCCGCGCGGACTGCATCAAGTTGAGCTTGCTGAAGAAGGGCAGCCAGTCGTTGCCTGCCGGGGCCACACCCCGGTCCCGTTCACCGTTCACCTGAACGTGGCGGCCTGACGCCATGGGCCGCGACACTCAGCCCATGGACCCGGAGCCCACACGCGCGCAGGGGCGCGCCCCGGAGGCGCACGCTCGGCCGCTCAACATCCCTCCCCGGTTCCCCCGCCCCGCCGACGACGCAACCGTGCAGATCGTGACCCTCTACGGGCCACCCGGCCCCACCGAGGCACCCGCCGGGTGGCTCCTGTGCGACGCCACCGCCGACTCCTTGGAGTGGATCAGCGCCCACCACGATGACCCAGACTCCGTGCCCGCCATCGTCGCAACGGACGCCGGGACGGCGGTGCTCTACGGCCTCCGAGACGGGAAGCCCGCCGGGCAGGTCTGCCAGGCGTTGCGCCTGGCGTGGCTCTCCACCGCGCCGCGCACCACAACCGCCCCTGAGGTGCGCGCAGAGGCCGCCGAGGCTTGGGCCACCCTCACTTCGTTGGAGTGACGGCCGCCCGACTTGGCGACCGTCGCGGCGCCTTCATCGGGCACCCCGGACCGGATGAGGTGCCCTAACTTGGCACCATGGCGGAATCGGAAGTGCCCAAGAACCGGAAGCCCCTCCTTGTCGGGTGCCTCACCGTCGCAGCGCTGGTCATCGGCATCCCTGTCGCCTGCACCGCGCTGCTGAGCGCCCGCGACCCCAGGGACACCCACGACGTATCTGCCGACAACGCGGAAGCGCTGGGGTACCAGTGGCCATTGACCGTGAGCGAGGGCCTAATCTGGTGTGTCGGCGCGGGGCGGCTGGTGTTTGAGGCGGACGGCACTCAGTACGCGCTGAACGGCCTGGCCAAGGGGACCGGTGAGTACGCGGACATTGAGGCGATCTGGCTCGACGACCCCGAGGTGGACGGGCTGAAGGTGGGGATTGACGGCCTGATCGGCTGGGGGAATTCCGTTTGCGGTTACTGAGCGGCCGTTCTCGCGGCTGCCCGGGGCGCGTCGTCGGCATCACGCCACGCTCTTGCCGCCGGGTCGCCGTCGCCAGTGACTCAGACTCCCCGTTCCGGAGAACAGCCGGACTGGCGCTCCGCGCAGAGTCTCGACATGACGTGCGGCGCCGGGCGCTACCGTCGGAACCGTGAGCCTAGATTCCCAAGCGGTCAAAGCAGTCGTTGACGGATTCGTGACGCTCTGGAGCCTGACCGGTCCCCTGATTGGCGGCGTGATCGGGGCGGGGCTGGTCGCGAGGAGCCAGAGGAACGTGGAGCACCAGCGAACCCTCGCTGCCATCGCCGCGGAGCACCGGCAGGCCAACCGCGACCGGTACATTGATGCGCCCCGGGTTCGCTACAGGGCGGGTTCTCCCACGAGCGGTCGCTGCGTGGGGGTGATCTGACGGTAGTACTCGTTCTCGACCTCGACCGGTGGCCGGTAGTCAAGGGCTGAGTGCAGCCTGGTGTGGTTGAACCAGTCGACCCAGCCCAGGGTCGCGAGCTCGAGGTCGTCGACGCCCTTCCAGGGCCCCTCCCAGAAGACGAGCTCGGTCTTGAACAGCGCGTTGACGGCCTCGGCCATCGCGTTGTCGTAGCTGTCCGCGACGGTCCCGATCGAAGCCTGTAGGCCGGCTTCGGCGAGCCGCTCGGTGTAGCGGATCGAGGTGTATTGACCGGATTCAACCGGTCGATGCAACACCGGCTTGTTGGAGCAAGAGTAGGTGCTCGTTGAAGGCTTCGGCGGGGGTCTTCCAGCCGAGGGTCTTGCGGGGCCTGGTGTTCAACGCGTGGGCGACGGCTTCGAGGTCTTCGGCGCTCCAGCGGGACAGGTCGGTGCCCTTGGGGAAGTACTGGCGCAGCAGCCCGTTCGTGTTCTCGTTCGTGCCCCGCTGCCACGGGGACTGCGGGTCGGCGAAGAACACCGGGATGCCGGTGGCGACCTTGAACTGGGCGTGGGCGGGCATCTCCTTGCCGCGGTCCCAGGTAAGTGAACGGGCCAGTTGCGCCGGCAGCGTGGACATCGTCGTAGCGAGGGCGTTCTTCATGGTGATCGCCCCGTAGCCGCCCAGTGCGGGACCGTTCCTGGGCGTCTCCTTGTGGCGGTAGCCCTCCTCGCGGGGAAGGTGCACCAGCATCGTGAACCGGGTGGTGCGCTCCACGACGGTGCCGATCGCCGATCGCTCCAGCCCGATCAGGAGGTCACCTTCCCAGTGCCCGGGGACGGCGCGGTCTTCGACCTCGGCGGGGCGTTCACTGATCAGCGTCTCGGGCGTGACGTGCGCCCAGGTCTTGCGCCGCGACCGCTCCCGCGGCGCGCGCAGCGCGCGCCCGGTGCGCAGACACCACACCAGCTCGCGCCGCAGAGCACCACGGCCCTGGATGTCGGGTGGGACGGAGTACCGGTTCCCGCGGAAGGACACCATCGCCTGCGCCGAGACGGTCCGCTCGACGCTCAAGGTCGCCGGGAACGGGGCCGGCACCGGGCGCAGCAGCTCGGCCGCGGTCAAGGCGCCGACCGTCGTCTTGCCCGCCTGGGTGGACCGGATCCGGGCGTCGGCGCGCCGCGCGCACCACGTGTCCAGCCGTGCCTGGGCTTCCTCGATGCTGACGTTGTCGGGCAGGGTCCGCCAGAACCGTTGCGCGGCGACGTGGTTGGCCTTCTCCACCACGCCCTTGCGGTTTCCGCGCCGCGGCGGGCACGGGCGCACCACGACGCCGTAGTGCTTGGCGACCCCGGCGAACGACGCGCTCACCTTGCCCGTGCCCGGGCTGATCACGGTCGCCATCCGGTCGAAGCGCCAGTCCCGGGTCAGTCCGCCCAGCGCGCGGGCGATCCGGTCCAGACCGTCCACGAGGTGGGGCTGGTCCTCGGACTCACACAGCACCCCGCGCCACGCCCCGGAATGCGACAACGCCCCGACGAGCAGGTGGGCGTGCGCGCCCCATCCCCACGAGGGAGGCGGGTCGGGCAGCTCGACCCAGTCCCACTGCGTTTCCTCGCCGGGCGGGTGGTCGATCACCGCGATCGGGCGGCCCGTGGCGGGCCGGCACGGCTCACACGCCGGGCGCAGCCCGCGGGTGCGGATCTGGCGGGTCATTGTCGGATACGACCCGTCGTAGCCCAGGTCGGTCACCTCGTCGAACAAGGTCCTGGCCAACAGATGCGGGTCATCGGCCAGGCGCTGCGCGCAGTACGGCGCGAACACCTCGAAGAAGTCCGGGACGGTCCGGGCTCGGACCCCGGCCTCACGATCCCCGGACAGGTAAGCGCGGATGGTCTTGCGGTCCCTTCCCAGGTGACGGGCGATCGCGGAGATCGTCCACCCCTGGCGGCGCAATGCGTGCACGTCGATGTCGTCCTCCCGTGTGAGCATGAGCGGAGGGGCTCCCTTGAGCTGGTCGGAGGTCAGAGACCGCCAGCCTTGAGGGAGCCCCGCCCGACTCGGCGGAGCCACGCGGGTGGGGAATTTCAGTGAGCAGAACCGGGGAACTTCAAACGAGCGTCATCATCGCCACCGGCGAGGTCGCTGACGCCTGCTACGACCGGCACCGTCACGAGGAGTTCCTGCGGTTTCTCAAGCAGGTCGCCAAGGCCTACCCGAGGGTCAAGCTGCACGTGGTCGCCGACAACTACGCCACCCACAAGCACCCTGCGGTCAAGGCGTGGCTGGCGAAGAACCCGCGGATCACGATGCACCCCGACCTCGGGGTCGTGGATGAACGGGTCTGCTGCACGGATAGGTGACACCTGATCTGTGGGGACGAGGGTCCCCGCTGAGAGGATGTTCACCGTGTCAAGACGACCCCATCCGAAGGAGTTCCGCGACGACGTCGTGGCCGTGGCTCGCCGCGGCGAGGCGCCGATCGCCCAGATCGCGAAGGACTTCGGGATCTCCGACTCGTGTCTGCGCAACTGGTTGGCTGCCGCCGACGTCGCCGACGGTCACCGCCCTGGCGTGACGGTCAGCGAGTCGGCCGAGGTGCGTGAGCTCAAGCGCCGCAACCGGCTGCTGGAGCAGGAGAACGAGATCCTGCGCCGAGCTGCGGCCTACTTCGCCCAGGCGCACCTGCCGGGAAAATGATCTACCCGCTCGTGAGAGAGCTCGCCGGCGACGGGATCCCCGTCGTGGTGACGTGTCGGGTCCTGAAGCTCGCAAGACAGCCCTACTACCGCTGGCTCGCCGCACCCGTCGGTGCCCGCGAGCTCGAGGAGGCATACCTGGCCAACGTGCTCTTCGACGCCCACCACGACGACCCGGAGTTCGGTCATCGGTTGCTGGCCGACGAGGCCGCCAGGGCCGGCTTGCGCGCCTGTGACCGGCGGGTGTGGCGGATCTGCCGGGACAACCGCTGGTGGTCGGTGTTCGGCAAGAAGCGTGCCAAGAACGGCAAGAAGCCCGGCCCACCCGCGCACGACGACCACGTCCGGCGCCAGTTCCGCGCCGAGCGACCCAACCAGCTGTGGCTGTGGGACATCACCGAGCACCCCACCGGTGAGGGCAAGCTCTACCTCTGCGCGATCAAGGACGTGTTCTCCAACCGGATCGTCGGGTACTCGATCAGCGACCGGATGAAGTCCCGAATCGCAGTGAACGCCCTGGTCAGTGCCGTCGCCCGTCGCGGGCAGGTCGCCGGCTGCATCGCCACGACCTGGTCGGCTCGATGGGGCAGGTCGCCTCCGCCGGGGACAACGCTGCCATGGAGTCCTTCTTCAGCCTGCTGCAGAAGAACGTCCTGAACCGGCGCCGATGGGCCACCCGTCAGGACCTGCGGATCGCGATCATCACCTGGATCGAACGCACCTACCACCGCCGCCGCCGCCAAGCCCGCCTCGGACGCCTGACACCGATCGAATTCGAGGCCATCATGACCACTCAGGTCGCACTCGCCGCCTGAGCCCGACTGTCACCTATCCGTGCAGCAGACCCAACCTCGTCGAGACGTTCTTCGGCATCATCACGCGTCAGGCGATCCGCCGCGGGACGTTCACCTCCGTGTCCGACCTCGAGGCGGCGATCGGCACCTACATCGACGCCTGGAACGAACGTTGCGAACCGTTCCGCTGGGTCAAGGACGCCGACACCATCCTCGCCAAGGACACCCGCCCCAAGGTGACGAACACACAAGACACGTCAGTTACACGCCGCTAGGTGAGTTCGCGCCCGTTGTTGAAGTCGATCACGAGCTGAGTCACCTGCTGCCTCAAGAGCCGCCCCAAGCCGTCCCAGAGCACCTGAACACGCTCCGGTGGTGCACCGCGTTGGTAGGCATCCCACCAGGCGTTCCTAGCGGCGAGGATGTCCTCATCGGTCAGATCGACCCGCCACGCCACATCCTCCACGCTGCGAGTCTGACGCACGGCGACCACGGGCGCATCGCCCGCCGGAGTGAATGTGACGGGAAGGTAAACGAAGCGGGCGCCATGGGCAGGGGACGGTACGCCGCACCGATCCCGGCGAGATCAGGTCTCGCTGCCTGACCGGACGGGTCGTCGACCGCTCTGCCGGGTGCCGCGTCACGCATTCGCCGATGGTGCTGACAGCTCGTTACAGGACACGCGGGGTTGAGCTGTGGGATGCCGAGGGCGGGGTCATCAAGCCGGGTGAACGTCGACGCGTTCGTGTGTGGCTGCTGTGGTCGGGGCCGAGGCCACGACAAGGGTGCAGTCCCAAAGCGCCGGGAAGTTTGCCCGGGTCATGCGGTCGGCCTCGGCTCAGCCTCGATCCACCGATGAGCGTGGTCTTCGGTGCGGGTCGTGACGCACGAATGTCCTTCTGACCTGGGACGATGGGACTTGTCGAGGGTTCCAACGCACCAGACAAGGGGACATCCGGTAGATGCGAGTTTGCCACAACCTCTCAGCGGGTTTCGATGACCCGAACCTGGTGTCGTGCGCGGGTCTGGTCCCGGTCATGGCCTTGGCCGAGCGGGCCGGGTTGCACGACCTGGCCGCCGCCCATGTGCGGGTCCCGGGGTCGGCCGGGTCGAACCCGGGGGTGAAGGTCGCCGCCCTGGTCGCAGGGATGGTCGCCGGGGCGGAAATCGACGCCATGGACCTGCTGCGCCATGGTGGGATGGGCTGGGTGCTGACCGCCGGGCGGGCACCCTCGACGTTGGGCACGTTCTTGGGGGCGTTCACGTTCGGCCACGTGCGCCAGCTCGACGCGGTGGCCTGCAGGGTGCTGGTGAACCTGGCCGGGCGGGCGCCGACCAGGTCGCGTTCGTGGATATCGACGACACGATCAAGGCGACCTACGGGCACAAGAAGCAGGGCGCCGGGTACGGGTATTCGAAGGTCAAGGGTTTGAACGCGTTGCTCGCGACCTGCTCGACACCACTGTCGTCGCCGGTGATCGCCGCGACCCGGCTGCGGGGGTGGGTCGACGAACTGCGCCAAGGGCGCGGTCCGGTTGGTTGCTGACGCGCTGGTGACCGCGGCCAAGGCCGGCGCGACCGGGCAGGTCACTGTTCGCTGCGACTCGGCGTACTGCAACCACGACGTCATCGCCGCAGCGCGCACCGGCGGGGCCCGGTTCTCCATCACCGCCCGCATGGACCCCGCCGTGACCAGGGTGATCACCCAGATCCCCGACTGTGCGTGGGTGGGAATCAAGTACCCCCACGCGATCTACGGCGAGCAAGAGGGCCGGTGGGTCTCTGACGCCGAGGTCGCCGAGACCTCCTTCACCGCGTTCACCTCACGCAAGAAGTCCGAGCACATCAGCGCCCGGCTGATCGTGCGCCGCGTCAAGCGCCTGAACCCCACGACGGTCCCGGCCGGGCAAGGCGCCCTGTTCACCACCTGGCGCCACCACGCGGTCTTCACCGACTCCGGTGAGGCGATGCTGGCGGCCGAGGCCACCCACCGCGACCACGCCATCATCGAGAAGGTCATCGCCGAACTCAAAGCCGGGCCCCTGGCGCACCTGCTGTCGGGGTCGTTCGCCGCGAAGGGCGCCTGGCTCGTGCTGGCGGCGAGCTCGTTCAACCTGACCCGCGCCGCCGGAACCCTGGCCTCCAGGTTCCACGCCCGGGCGACGACCGCCACGATCCGGACCCAGCTCATCGCCGTGCCCGCCCGCATCGCCCGCTCCGCCCGCCGGCCCGTCTCCACCTGCCCGAGCGATGGCCCTGGGAAGACCCCTGGCAGGCGATGTTCACCGCCGCCGACGAACCACCCGCCTGCGCGGCCTGACCACCCGGCCCCAGCGGCGCAACCAAGAACCCGAAGTGAAAGACCCGGACAGACCGGCAACCCACCCACGCCCGAATCAGAAATCACACACCCACGGCCCGATCAGGTGTCACCAGAAAGCCGACCGGTGGATCGAGGCTCACACGGCACCGCCGACCAAAGCGTCACGGACAACGTGCCGGTCTTGCGAGTACACCCCGGCGGCGGCAACGGCACAGTGCGGGGGGCCCAGCGGTGGCGGCCTGCCTAGCGACCGTCCGGCGCGCTCGGCGAAGTCCACCGCGTCGATCACACGTAGTCGGGGAGCATCCGCTCCTTGCATCACGCCGGGCACACGGCGCAACGACGCAACTCGGCGCCGTCACCACGAGCAGAGACGAGCTGTCTTGACAGACTTATACATACAGGGTTGTCTGTTAAGCGTGAGAAGAACCGCAGAAGATGCCGCCGAGACGCGGCGCACCATCATCCGAACGGCACTCCGGGAGTTCGCCACCCACGGTTGGGCTGGTGGGTCGTTGGTGGTGATCGCCCGTAGAGCCGGGCTGACCAGGGGCGCGGTCTACCACCACTTCGAGAGCAAAGAGGCACTGTTGCGGGCGGTGTTGAACGAGGAGTGGGTGACGCAGATGCAGCCTGTCCTAGACACCCTGGGCGCAAGCGGCGTTTCCCCGCTAGGACGGCTCGTGTCGTTTCTGGAGATGTATATCACGCTGCTTGGCACTGATGAGGCGTTTCGCGATCTGACCGTGGTCTCCACGGTGGTTGCCCCGCAGGCTGTCGAGCTGACCTCCGGCATTGAGGAAAAACGAAGCGCTCTCACCGGCTGGGAGGAGCATCTCAGCCAGACTCTCACAGAGTGCGGTCCGCTGCGCGAGGGGATGTCGGCGAGTCAAGCCGTGTTCGTGATCATGACATTCGTCCATGGCCTGACCTTGACCGCGGCTACAGAGGCGGCGTTGTTACCACGCGGTGCCGCCATTTCCTCCACCAGCCGGGCCATCCTCTACGGCCTGGTCCCCACTCCATAGACAGAACCAACCCAATAATCGAGGACCCTTCATGACAACAGCCCCACCCAACGCAACGTCATCCAACATTTCGGGCGCAACACGACCCCGGGCAGCAGTCGTCGTCGCGTGCATCGCCCTGTTCACTGACATGCTCGTCTACGGGCTCGCTATTCCGGTGCTGCCGCTCTTGGATGCCACGGTCAAGGCCGGACCCGTCGGCACCGGCGCATTGTTCGCCAGTTATGCCGCGGCAATGATTATCGCTACTCCCATCGCGGGGCGCATAGTCGATCGGCGTGGACCTCGCGGTCCGCTCCTGATCGGGCTCATCGGGCTCGCCACCGCAACCCTCCTGTTCGCGGTCGGCGGGCCGTACTGGCTCCTGCTGCTCGGACGCATCCTGCAGGGTGTGGCCGCCGGCATGTCCTGGGTCGCCAGTCTCGCCCTGATCGCCGCGGTGATCCCGCTTCCCAAGCGGGGAAGATACATGGGGATCGCGATGAGCATGATCGCCCTCGGCACCCTCATCGGTCCCCCGATATCCGGTCTTCTGGTCCACAACTTCGGCACCGCCGCCCCATTCATCCTCGCGACCGGTATCGCCCTGGCTGACGGTGTGCTGCGGATCGTGTTCATCAAACCGATGCCCGCACCGACCGATGACCCCACCGGCCCTCTGGCCGTGCTCCGCGTGCCCGGGTCCCTCTCGGTGATCGGCGTAGTCGCCCTCAGCGCGGCGATCATCGCCACGATCGAACCGACACTCCCGCAACACCTGAACACGGGGTACAGCGTCGACGCGCTCGGCATCGGACTTCTCTTCGCCCTGCTCGTCACCGTGGGCGTCCTCCTCAACCCGATCGTGGGCAACCTCGTCGGCAGAATCGACGCCCGCTACCTCGTCGCCGGCGGCGTCCTGCTCGCCACGACAGGACTGCTTGTCCTGGGGCTCGGGAACCAGCTCTGGCACATCATCATTGGCCTCGTGCTGCTCGGTGCGGCGATCGCGTTCTTCTCCGCACCCTCCAGCACCCTGATCGGCGTTCAGGGTATGCAAACAAGACCCCCAGCCCTCGGCGGAGCCTACAGCCTGTACAACCTCGCCTACGCCGTCGGCCTCATGACCGGCCCCGCTCTTGCCGGGATCCTCGTCGGCAGCATCGGATTCCAGGCAGCGTTCATCACACTCGCCGTGACCACCGGACTGCTCGGCGCGAGCACCCTCCGCAAACTTCCAGCGGCATTGATAACGGCGGCCAAGTAAATGACGGTTTCCCGTCCCCGATGAAGGTCAGCCAGAGTGTCCCAGTCGCGGCAAAACCGAACGAGCGTAGCCGTCTTACGCTGATGTGAGTGCGTTGCGCTGACCCACCTGGGGTCTGGTGCCTCATGCGCTCGAGAGGTTCAACCTGGATCCACCGATGAGCGTGGTGTTCTGAGCGGGTCGTGACGCACGAATGTCCTTCTGACCTGGGACGATGGGACTTATCGACGGTTCCAACGCACCGAGAAGAAGGACATCCGGTAGATGCGAGTTTGCCACAACCTCTCAGCGAGTTTCGATGACCCGAACCTGGTGTCGTGCGCGGGACTGATCCCGGTGATGGCCTTGGCCGGGCGGGCCGGGTTGCACGACCTGGCCGCCGCCCACGTGCGGGTGCCGGGCTCGGCCGGGGCGAACCCGGGGGTGAAGGTCGCCGCCTTGGTTGCGGGGATGGTCGCGGGCGCGGACAGCATCGATGACATGGACCTGCTGCGCCACGGGGGGATGGACCGGGTGTTCACCGCGGGTCGGGCGCCCTCGACGTTGGGGACGTTCCTGCGGGCGTTCACCTTCGGCCACGTGCGCCAGCTCGACGCGGTGGCCCGCAGGGTGCTGGTGAACCTGGCCGAGCAGTCACCGTTGCTGGTCGGCGCCGACCAGGTCGCCTACCTGGACATCGACGACACCATCAAAGCGACCTACGGGCACAAGAAGCAGGGTGCTGGGTACGGGTGTCCCGCGTCAAGCAGATGGCAGGTTGTGGGGCTCGGGAGAGTTGGGGATCTTCGGGTCGGCCAGGCCGAGGTGGACCTCGATCGGGCGGCACCAGGAGAGGTTCTCGTGGGGTCGGACGGTGTTGTACTCGATCCAGTAGTGCTCGGCGTGGGCGGCCAGGTCGATCGCGTCGGGGATCTCTTCGAAGGACAGCCGTTCATACTTCAGCGACCCGAAGCCGCGTTCGCGTGAGCCGTTCTGGCCCGGGGTGCGGACCCGGGTGCGGACGTGGCGCAGCTCGGGGTGGGTGGTGATGAACGCCTCGAACCGGAACGAGCGCCACCGTTGTCGGTCACGATCGTCACCACGGGCACCACGTTGCCCTGGTCGTCGACGGTCGCGAGGTCGCGCAGGGGCCGGCCGAACAGCTCGGCGGCCTCGGCCAGGGCCAGCTCGACCGCGGCGATCGCGTCGTGCATGTTCGCGGTCGGGGAGATGTGGAACCGGCGGGCGTCCTTGGACCAGTAGTCCCGGCAGCCGGCGATCCGCCAGGTCAGCAACCCACCCGGGCCGACCAGGTCGATCCCGGCCGCCCGGGCCTGCTCGACCATCTGCGCCGCATGCTCACGCTGCGCATGCTTGTCCAACACCGTATCCGTCCTCGTCACGGACTCGATCGTCTCGGTCATGCTGCCTGCTTCCCCGCCAAGCCACGCTCGGCGTGTCCGGCCAAACAGCACTTGCACCGTTACTCGGACAGACCCCTGTTGAGCACGTGCGTTCCGAGGACTGCGGGAAGTCGTTCCTGGATGCGTGCAACGAGCTCGGGGACGAGCGGGGCCGGCACCGGGCGCCCGAGTCCGAAGCCCTGAGCTGCGAAGCACCGCATGTCTCGGAGCATGAGCAGCGTCGCGTCGTCCTCGACCCCTTCAGCCACCACGTCAAGGCGCAGCACCCGTGCCAGCTCGACGGTCGAGCGCACGATGGCCGCGCTCGCATCGTCGTCGATCATTCCGGTGACGAACGAGCGATCGATCTTCAGCCGCCGGACCGGCAGTCGCTGGAGGTACGCCAGCGAGCTGTGGCCGGTGCCGTAGTCGTCGATCGAGAGCATCACGCCGAGCTCCGAGAGTGCGCTGAGGACCTGCATCGAGCGCCGTAGGTCGACCATCGCGGTGCCCTCGGTGATCTCGAGCTCGAGCGATCGTGCCTCGACGCCATGTCGAGCAAGGGCCGCGCGCACGTCACCGACGAGGCCGGGGGCTAGCAGGTTGCGTACCGACAGGTTCACTGCGACCGTCAGGTCCAGGCCTTCGCGCCGCCAGCGCGCGCACTGGTGCAGCGCGCTGTCGAGCACGTACTGCGTGAGGGGGCCGATGAGTCCGATGTGCTCGGCCGCGGGGATGAAGGCGTCCGGTCCCAGCAGCCCGTGGCGCGGGTGCTGCCAGCGCACGAGGGCTTCGACCCCGAACACGCGCCCGCTGCGGATCTGGAGCTGCGGCTGGTAGTGCACGACGAGGTCGGCGTGTTCGATCGCTTCGCGCAGCTCCGCGATCACCATGGGCGCGAGCGTGCCGCCCTTCGCCATCTCGATGCCGTAGCGCGCTGACCGGTCCGACCGCGCCCTGGCGGCCGACAACGCCGCGTCCGCTCGGAGTAGCGCGACCGCCGTTTCCGGTCCGTCTTCGGGCAGGACGAGGGCTCCGACACTCACCTCGACCGAGACGGACAGGTCGGCCAGGTCCAGGGGGAGCTCCAGGGCCATTCGGATGCGCACCGCCTCGCAGTAGGCCTGCTCACCAGTGGTGATCGACGGGTCCAGGACCCCGAACGTGTTGCTGCCCATCCGCGCCACCAAGGCGCCCCCGCCGGTCAGCTCGCCCAACCGGACGCCGACCGCGTGCAGGATCGCGTCGCTCGTGCGGGATCCGAGGGTGTCGTTGATCTCGGAGGACCGCTCCAAGTCGATCAACAGGAAGCCCGCGACCTGCCCGTGCGCATCGCTGAGGAGCCCGTCGAGCCGATCGACGAAGAGTCGGCGGTTCGCCAGACCCGTCCCGTAGTCGGTGTCCGCGAGCAGACCGAGCCGGTCCGCTTGGTGCTCCAGCTGGCGCACGATGCGGACCATTCGGACAACAAGGAGCGGCACCATCAAGCCTGACGAGATCAGGACTGCAGCGTTGTGCGGCGGGACGCCAGCGATCACTTCGCCGGCGAGGAGGGCCGGTCCGACAGCTACGGCGGCCGCTAGCGCCACCATCCGAGGCACCGACAGCCTCCCGGCGCGCTCGGGTGCCGGCGCGGACAGTGCGCGCATCGACGGGTGCAGGGCCGCCGCACCCATCAGCACGTAGGAAACCAGCCACCCGAGGTCGAGCAGGTGCGTATGGGCGGCGATGGCGGGCACGAACACCCCCGCCGCGAACACGCTGTCGGCGACCAACAATGCGCCGAACGAACCCGCGACCAGACGGGACGCGCTGTTCCACACCCTCTCCGCCATGGCAAGCCGCACGAGCATGGTGAAGAGCAGCACGTCACCCAGCGGATACGCGACGCCGACGACCCGGGTGAGCATCGGCTCACCGTCGGCGGTCCAGGTCGGCTCGATCAGGAACACCCAGGAGAGCAGACCGAGACCGACCATGAGGATTGCGGTGTCGAGGAGCACGGCCGAACCGCGTGCAGGGCCGCGGCTTCGCACGAGCACCCACAGCCCGCCGGCAAAGAGGGGGTATGCGGTGAGGTAGAGCGCGTCGGCCGGCGAGGGGAACGGCTCGATCAGCGCCACGTGCTCATACCAGCCGTACAGCCCGTCCGCCGCGACCCAGGTCACGGTACCGGCAGCCATCAGGTACCACGCGACGGGGTGGGCCGGCCGGTACCTACGAACGCCAACCATGATCGCGGCAGCGCCGGAGACGCCTATCAGGCAGTAGACGACATCACGGCTCACCCCGAGCGGCAGCGCGACGCAACCCGCGGCGGCCAGGACGCCGAGGAACAGATAACGGCGCCAAGACGCCTTCACTGCACAGCCACAGCACTTTCATCGGCATTTCGCGGCCGAAGGTGAGGGCTTTCGGGGCTCATCGGACATCCGGTAGGGGCGCGGCTCGCCGGTGAGCGCGGTGCGGGGTCGTCGCGGTTGGTCGTGGACGGCGGCTGCGCCGGCTGCATGACGTTCCCGGAGCCGTGCCGGTGGTGGTCCGGTGGCGCCAGCGCACGTGGCGGTGCCCCGACCCGGGGTGTCCGGTCGGGGTGTTCGTCGAGCAGCACCCCACTCTGGTCGCGCCCCGCGGGTCGCTTAGCTGCAGGGCCGTGACCTGGGCGATCACTCAGCTGCGCCACGAGCACGCCACAGTCGCTGGCCTGGCGCGCCAGCTGGGAACCTCGTGGAAGACGGTGTGGCGTGCGGTCCGACCCCGGTCGGTTGAGCTCGCCGACGACGAGTCCCGGCTCGAGCGGGGTCGGCTCGGGTGGGGCACCCTTCAGGATGGTGATGAGCCCCATTGTTCGATGTCGGGCACCGGCGTAGGTTCGAGTGCACCACGCGATCGAGGAGGCTTCTGATGGCTGGACTGGAGTTGAAGAGTTTCGATGCACCCGATGACGTTCGGCCGTTCGCGGACAAGGGTGAGGCGCAGGTTGTGACGCTCGCCGGCAGTTCGGTGCTCAAGGCTCGGTTTGAACCGGGCTGGCGGTGGTCTGAACACCTCCGTCCCGTCGCCGGCACCGACAGCTGCCAGTCACCCCACTTCCTCTACGTGCTCTCCGGGCGGATGCACGTGGTCATGAACGATGGCACAGAGGCCGAGGCCGCACCCAACGACGTCGTGCGCATCGAACCTGGCCACGACGCCTGGGTCATAGGGGACGAGGCATGCGTCGTCGTCGACTTCGGGGCGTCCCCCGCCTACGCCTCTCCCCACAGCACCTGATCCGGAGTAGAACCGGTGCTAATCGGGCACCGCTTGCCCCTCTGGAGGTTCTTGCCATGCCCAAGTTCATGGACGTTCACCACGGGATGCACGGCATCACCCCCGAGGCCCTAAAAGCCGCGCATCAGGCGGACCTCGACATCCAGGGTGACGAGGGGGTCGACTTCCAGAGGGCGTGGGGTGACCCTGACTCCGGGATGGTCTGGTGCGTTTCGGAGGCACCCAGTGCCGAGGCGGTCAAGCGCATCCATGAGCGCGCCGGTCACCCGGCCACCGAGGTCTACCCGGTCCCGGTGGAGGTCTAGCCTGACTCGTGCCACCCTCGGCGCCCGGATGTGACGGCGGACCGCTGACCTGCTGATTCGTCTCGCGGGTGGGCGGAATCGAACCGACTTGGGCCGCACCGGCTCCAAGGCCACGGGTGCCGGCAAGGGGTCGGTCAGCCCGCCAAACCCTGGAGCACGGGCGGCCCCTGGATCGCTCGCCCACTAGGCCGTGTTGACTAAGTCGGTCTTGATCCAGATGAGGGTGGCAGCGAGCTGGATCGCGGCGCGGTAGCTGCGGGCGGTCTTGTCGGTGCGCATCGCGATGCCGCGCCAGCCCTTGAGCGTGTTGAAGCACCGTTCGACGACGTTGCGGCCGCGGTAGCGGCGGCGCTGGTCGGGTCCGAAGTCGATCGGCCGTCCGGGCTTCTTGCGGCGGTGGGCGATCTGGTCGTCTCGTTCGGGGATCGTCGCGGCGATCCCGCGGGCCCGTAGCCAGGCGCGGTTCGCCTTGGAGGGGTAGCCCTTGTCGGCCAGGACCCTGTCCGGGCGGGTGCGGGGGCGCCCGGCTCCGGCCCGCGGGACGCGGACCTGGTCCAGCGTGGCGGCCAGCATCGTGGTGTCGTTCACGTTCCCGCCGGTGAGCACCCAGCTCAGCGGGCGGCCCTTGCCGTCGGCGACAAGGTGAACCTTGCAGGTCAGGCCGCCGCGGGAGCGACCGATCGCGTGGTCAGGCGGTTCGGCCCACGGATTCTTGTGATTCGCCAAGGCCCCCTGTGTCCCGGGTTAGGGTCGCGCCGTGCTGGTGGACGCGGGTGATCGTCGAGTCGATCGAGACCACCCAATCCAGGCTTCCCGCCGCGTCGGAGCGACGCTGCACCTCGGCCAGAAGCCTCGCCCAGGTGCCATCGGCGGCCCAGCGCGTGAACCGCTTGTAGATCGAGTTCCACTTACCGAACCGCTCCGGTACGTCCCGCCACGGCGCCCCGGTGCGGTACTTCCACACCATGCCCTCGACCGCCAGACGGTGATCGGTCCACGGACGCGAACGTCCCGAGGCCGCCGGCATCAGCGGCTCCAGGACAACCCACACCTCATCAGAGATCTCACGACGCGCCACCGGTCAAGACTCCCCGAACAACCCCCGAAACCTCTTGATCAACACGCCCTAGGTGGCGTTAACCTCGCCCTTTCACGGCGGTGGCGTGCCGAGGACGTGAAAAGTGCTCCTGACCAGGGATGATGTGGCTTGTCGAGGGCCGTATCAGTCCAGTTCGAGGAGCACCTTCCAGGTGAAGAAGCGTACCGGTTTCTACCACGGTTGACCGTTGACGCCGACGGCGGGTCGGCGGTCGGCCAGGCCGGCGGGGTGCTGCTGACCTCGACCGTGCGGGCCGCTGGTCTGGATGTCGAGTTGTCCCGGGCGTTGGCGCCGTGGCGGTCGCCGTCCGCGACGCACGACCCGGCCAAGGTCCTGCTGGATCTGGCCATGACCCTCGCCCTGGGTGGGGACACCTGCTCGGACCTGGCCGTGGTCCGCGCCGAGCCTGCGATCTACGGTTCGGTGGCCTCCGACCCGACGCTCTCACGGGTGCTGGCCCGGCTGGCCGGCGACGCGGACGCGGCCCTGGCCGCGATCAACCGGGCCCGGGCCGCCGCCCGCGCGAAGGTCTGGAAGGCAGTCGGCGTCCACGCTCCAGACCATGGCCGCGACGCCGCGCACCCGCTGGTCATCGACATCGACGCGACCCTGGTCACGGCACACAGCGATAAGCAGAACGCGGCGCCGACATTCAAGCGGGGGTTCGGGTTCCACCCGTTGTGCGCGTTCGTCGACCACGGGCCCGAGGGGACCGGGGAGCCGGTCGCGGTCCTGTTGCGGGCCGGGAACGCGGGTTCGAACACCGCCGCCGACCACCTGCACGTGATCTCGCAGGCGCTGGCACAGATCCCGGGGGCCACCCGCGGCAAGTCGATCCTGGTCCGGATCGACGGGGCCGGCGGGTCGCACAAGGTCATCGAGGCCCTGACGAGGCGACGGCTTGCGTACTCGGTCGGGTTCACCCTGCCGCAGAACACCCCTGACCTGCTGGGGCTCATCCCCGAGCACGTGTGGGCACCGGCCTACGACGCGGTCGACCAGGTCCGCGACGGCGCGTGGGTCGCCGAGCTGACCCACCTGATGGACCTGTCCGCCTGGCCGAAGGGGATGCGGGTGATCGTCCGCAAGGAACGACCCCACCCCGGCGCCCAGCTGCGCTTCGAAGACGTCGACGGCATGCGGATCACCGCGTTCGTCACCAACAGCACTCAAGGCCAGCTCGCCGACCTCGAGCTGCGCCACCGGCGCCGAGCCCGCTGCGAAGACCGCAGCCGCATCGCCAAGGACACCGGCCTGAACAACCTGCCGTTGAAGTCGTTCGCCGCGAACCGGATCTGGTGCGCCGTCGTGGCCCTGGCCGCCGACATCACCGCCTGGATGGGCATGCTCGCCCTGACCGGGCACGAGGCCCGGCGCTGGGAACCCAAGACCTTACGGTTCCGACTCTTCACGATCCCGGCGACCCTGGCCCGCTCCGGGCGGCGCGTCCGCCTGCACCTGGCAGCCCGGTCGCCCTTCGCCCCGCTGCTCCTGGCCGGGCTCTGTCGACTCGGAGCACTGGCTCCCGGCTGACACCGAACACCACCGCCCCGACGACCCCGAGCACACCCCCGGCCACTGGAACCGGCGCCCAACCCGCACGACAGCGGGCCGCCGTGTCATACCCACCGGCCAGAATCAGCAACCAGCACGACCATCGAGCCGCGCCAGACCCTCACGCCCGAGACCTGTGAAAGATCGAGGCTAGGCTGTGGGTGTCAGTCAACCACCGCGGGAGTTCGCACCAGTGAGCTGAGAGGACGGCTAGGGCCGTCGACCGTTGAACCTGTCCGGGTAATGCCGGCGTAGGGAGAGCATCACGATGCGCCAAGATGACGCTACAACTGTGTCCGCTGTGACCACGGGTCCTGTCATGGGCAGCACGAAGCGATTCGAACTTGTCGCCGGATTCCCGGGGATGAGTGTCCCGCTCCGGCGAGTGAACCTGAGCAACGGTGAGCACTTCGACCTCTACGACACCTCCGGGCCATACACCGACGAGAGCGCCGTGATCGATCTGGTGGCCGGGTTGTCCAAGACGCGAGACGGGTGGGACCGCCCCCAGGCCATTGACGGGGCTGCCACGCAGCTGGTCTGGGCAAGGTCCGGGATCATCACTCCCGAAATGGCCTATGTGGCCGCCAGGGAGGGGCTACCGGCAGGACTTGTCCGCGACGAAGTAGCACGGGGCCGGGCTGTCATCCCGGCCAACCACAGGCACCCAGAGAGCGAGCCGATGATCATCGGCAAGGCGTTCTCTGTGAAGATCAATGCGAACATCGGCAACTCCGCGGTCACGTCCTCCATCGCTGAAGAAGTAGAGAAGATGGTGTGGGCCGCCCGGTGGGGCGCGGACACGCTCATGGACTTGTCGACGGGTAAGGACATTCACCTGACCCGCGAATGGATTCTGCGGAACTCGCCCATCCCGGTGGGTACGGTGCCCATCTATCAGGCTTTGGAGAAGGTCAAAGGCGATCCCACCGCGTTGACCTGGGAAATCTACCGCGACACGGTCATCGAGCAGTGCGAACAGGGCGTTGACTACATGACGGTCCACGCCGGGGTCCTGTTGCGGTACGTGCCGCTGACAGCCAGGCGCGTCACCGGGATCGTTTCCCGCGGCGGTTCGATCATGGCGGCCTGGTGCCTCGCGCACCATCAGGAGAGCTTCCTGTACACGCACTTCGTCGAGCTCTGCGAGATCCTTCGACGCTACGACGTGACCTTCTCCCTCGGTGACGGGTTGCGCCCCGGATCCATAGCCGACGCCAATGACGAAGCCCAATTCGCCGAGCTGCGCACGCTGGGGGAACTCACCAGGATCGCCAAGTCCCACGGTGTGCAGGTCATGATCGAGGGCCCCGGACACGTCCCCATGCACAAGATCGTGGAGAACGTCCGGCTGGAGGAGGAGCTCTGCGAAGAAGCGCCCTTCTACACGCTCGGCCCCCTGGCCACCGACATCGCCCCGGCCTACGACCACATCACCTCGGCCATCGGCGCGGCAATGATCGCCCAGGCCGGAACCGCCATGCTGTGCTACGTCACACCCAAAGAACATCTGGGCCTGCCGAACCGCGACGACGTGAAGACGGGAGTCATCACCTACAAGATCGCCGCCCATGCGGCCGACTTGGCCAAACAGCACCCGCGCGCCCAGGAACGTGACGACGCGCTCAGTCGAGCCCGTTTCGAGTTCCGGTGGAATGATCAGTTCGCGTTGTCCTTGGACCCGGACACGGCCCGCAGCTTTCACGACGAGACACTTCCGGCGGAACCCGCAAAGACCGCACATTTCTGTTCCATGTGCGGGCCGAAATTCTGCTCCATGCGCATCTCGGCCGACGCAAGAACCTATGCGGGAGACAACGGGCTCTCCAGCCTGGAAGCGATTGACGCCGGCATGGCCGACAAGTCCGCAGAATTCGCTCGCATGGGCAGCTCGGTATACCTGCCGTTGCAGGCGATCTAGCCATGGCCGCCGCACCGCTGCCCGAGCCGGAGTCTCGGGAAATGGGAGGGGAACACGCTGTATCGCAGCGCCCCGACGGGACGGGTCGGGGCGCGCTCGCTCCACCGCGCGTTCGCGCGTCCGCTGATGATGCGATCCGCGTTCTTGACGAGCTGCGCCGGCGCGGCCCCCTCGTGCACTGTATGACCAACATCGTCGTGGCCGGCTTCACCGCGAACGTCTTGCTGGCTGTCGGCGCGTCACCGGCGATGGTGGAGAACTCCGAAGAGTCCGCAGAGTTCGCCCAAGTCGCGGACGCGGTCCTGGTGAATCTCGGGACCCTTTCCCCCGACAAGGTCACGGCGATGCGCGCCGCCGTTGCTGCCGCCGCACGGGCGGGCACCCCCTGGGTTCTGGATCCGGTCGCGGTCGGGGCCCTGGCGTACCGGACCCGGTTCGCGACCGAGCTGCTGGCCAGCGGCCCCGCAGTGATCCGCGGCAACCCATCGGAGATCCTCTCGCTCGCCGGTGTGACGGATTCGGCGGGACGCGGGGTGGACTCCACGTCCGGCTCGCGAGACGCCCTTGAGCGGGCCATCGAGCTTGCCCGTCGGCAAGGGACCACGGTCGCTGTGAGCGGTGCCATCGACTACATCACCGATGGCGCCGTGGTCCTGGACGTGCGCACCGGTCACGAGATGATGACCAGGGTGACCGGCGTCGGATGCGCCCTGGGGGCACTGGTCTCGGCGTGCTGCGCGGTGGAGCGCTCACCACTCCTGGCCGCGAGCGCGGCGACGACGATACTCACCGTGGCCGCCGAGGTCGCAGTCAAGCGGAGCGAGGGCCCGGGTAGCTTCGCGGTCTCCTTGCTGGACGCCCTGTACAGGCTTGACTCCGCAGCCCTTCGCACGCACGCGGGTTGAAGCCATGGCCCTTGACCTTACGGTGTACCTGGTGATCGGCACCCAGCCATCTGGTCCGCGCGGGACGCTCGCCACCGTGGACGCCGCGGTCCGCGGCGGCGTGGGCGCGGTGCAGCTGAGAGACAAGCAGGCGTCCGGACGCGAGCTTCTGGCGCTCGCCGTCGAACTGCTGGGCGCGCTGAGCGGCTCAGGGATCCCCCTGCTGATCAACGACCGACTTGACGTGGCCCTCGCGGCCGGCGCGGACGGCGTCCACCTGGGCCAATCCGATCTGGACGTGCACCACGCGCGGCGCCTCGCCGGCCCGCGCTTCCTCATCGGTCTGTCCGTCTCGCGGGCCGAGGAGATCGCGCAGGTGCACGCCCTGCCCACCGGCACCGTGGACTACCTCGGCATCGGCCCCGTGTTTCCCACCACGACAAAGCCGGATGCCCGGGCTGCCCTGGGACTCGACGCGGCAGCCGCCCTGCGCAGCTGCACAGACCTGCCGTGCATCGGGATCGGTGGCATCAACCGTCACAACGCGCCCTCGGTCTGGGCGACCGGGGTCGACGGGCTGGCCGTCGCGTCAGCGATCTGCGCCGCCCCCGACCCCGGCGCCGCAACCGCCGCTCTGCGCAATGGCCGCCCATGATCGTCCATGCGCTGAGCATCGCCGGCACCGACCCCAGCGGCGGCGCCGGCATCCAAGCCGATCTGAAGACCTTTTCCGCCTTGGGCGTGTACGGCACGACCGTCATCAGCGCGCTCGTCGCCCAGAACACCATGGGGGTCGCGGCGATCCATCAGGTTCCCGGTGACTTCGTCACCGTGCAGCTGGAGAACCTGTTCGACGATGTTCGCATCGACGCAGTGAAGATCGGCATGCTCGGCACCGCCGACGTCATCGGGGCGGTCGCGGCCGCCCTCAGGAGGCACCGTCCCCCGTACATCGTGCTGGACCCGGTCATGGTCGCCACAAGCGGTGACCGGCTGCTCACCGCCGATGCAAGGAGAGCACTACGAGAGGAGCTGCTGCCCGTCGTCGACCTGATCACCCCGAACCTGCTGGAGGCCGCCGACCTGCTCGGCGCGGACGAGGCCACCAGCGAGGACGAGATGTTCGGCCAACTTGAAGGACTCCAGCGGCTTTGTCCCGGTGTGCTCATCAAGGGTGGCCACCTCAACGGCCCCGAGAGCGTGGACCTGCTCCAGGTTGACGGGAAGGTCACCCGCCTGCGCGCCGCCCGCGTGCCGACGCGCAATACCCACGGCACCGGCTGCACCCTCTCCGCCGCAATCGCCGCGCTACGCCCCCAACGGCCGGACTGGACCAGCGCGGTCGCTGACGCCAAGGACTACCTGACCGGCGCACTGCTCGCCGCGCACGCCCTTGACGTAGGTCACGGGCACGGCCCGGTACACCACTTCCACGCGCTATGGCCACGAGGACGACCCCGCTCAGCAGCGTCCTGACGGACCGGACCCGGCAGCGTCGGCCGCATCCACGACGGCGGCGCCCGCCGCACGTCGGCCACCGAAAGCGCCTGCCCTGGCGTACACACCCGAGAACGCGAGCCCCGGCGAGGGGCTCTGGCTCATGCCGTCGAAGAAAGGGAGCATCCGATGTGCCCGCAGCTCGAACATGCAACAACCCTTGAGACCCGATCGAACCCGGAGGGCGCTGCGATGCCCCTTGCGGCCAAACGTGCTGTACGAGGCGGAGTACTTGGCAACTACGTCGATCAATTCGACATATTCCTGCCGATCATCGCGCTGGCCCCCGCCGCCGCAAGTCTCTACGGCGCCGAGAATGTGGCGACGAACGCAGGCCTGATCTTCGTCGCCACGTTGATCGGACGCCCACTCGGCGCTGCGATCTTTGGTCCGGTGGCCGATCGGATCGGCCGGACCACCACAACGAAGATCACGATGGCAGGCGTCGCCACCACAACCCTGCTTGTCGCTCTGGTACCCGGCCAGGCGCTGCTGGGCCCCGGTACCCTCATGTCGATCCTCGCGCTGCGCCTCCTGAGCGGGGTCTTCATCGGCGGTGGATACACGTCCGCCGTGCCGCTCGCGATGGAGTGGACAGTCCCGCGCCGGCGCGGCCTCGTCAGCGGTTTGATCATGTGGATGTCACCGTGGGCCAACGCCTCGATCGCGATGCTGGTCTTCGTTCTGCTTGGCGTATTGGGCGCGGACAGGTACAGCGCATGGGGCTGGCGGATTCCGTTTCTCCTGGGCTCGCTGATGGCGTTTGCCATGCTGATCTACTATCGTAAGTACGTTTCCGATGCCCCGGTGTGGAAGCGCACTGCCAAGGTACCGAACCCGCTCCAGGACATCTTCGTCGGTGCGAATCGCCGCCCGCTGCGGCAGGTATTCGTCATGATGACCGGGATGTGGCTCTTCACCAACATGGCGCTCGCGGTTCTCACCGGCCAGCTGAAGACCGACGGACACCTCTCCGATCAGGGCGTTTCCTTCACCATGATGTGTGCGACGGTGGTCTCGGCCATCGCCATGGCCGGCTGCGGCCATCTCTCGACCCTCATCGGACGGCGCGTCTTCTTCATCGGCTTCGGCGTTCTCTCCACGATTCTGGCGCCAATCGTCTACCTGGCGATCTTCCATCAGACAGCTCAGGCGGCGCTCGTGCTCCTCGTGGTGTCGCTGCAGATTGTCACGGTGTCCGTCTATGGTCCGATTGCTGCCTACCTGACCGAACGCTTCCCGACCGCAGTGCGCTCGAGCGGGTACGGCCTGGCATACAGCCTCTCGATCGTGCTGCCCGCCCTGTACCCGTACTACCTGCCGCCGCTGCAGCAGGCCCTCGGGGATCAGGAGGCCGTGGCCGCCCTGCTGGCACTCGCGGGCCTCCTAGTCGCGATCGGTGCGGTCGCCGGCCCGGAAACGGGTACGGTGGCGAGCTGAGGTGGTGCCGAAAGGGCTGCGCAGGTCTGCACGGATGGCACGTTCGCAGCACGGCTCGCCCATGACGAGCGCCCCGTGAGGACGGCGAGCTGGTCGCTGGCCACTGACTCGAAGGACCCTGCCCGTAGCGGTCCTGGACCCCCAGCAAGACCATGGACAGGCACCCGGTGATCAGCCCCACCGACGAGCAGGGGCGCGACGACGACGGCCGTGCCCATCAGGGGCACCGGGCGCCACCGGCGCACTGCGGTCGGCGAGAGGGCGAGGCCGCTGCGGCTCCCCGCATCGTCACTGCCCTCTGACCCCCTGTGCTCGCCATCCGTGCAGGACGGATGGCGAGCACAGGACGACACGCAGTCGAAGGCGTCGTCATCCCGACGCTGTGGTCACGCCGTCCGGGCTCGGCGCGAGCTGACCCGCTGTCATTGCAGCGTCGCTCGGATTCGGCGCGTCGCCGCGACAAGGTGGCGCAGCGCGGGCTCGACCTCGGCGTAGCCGCGGGTCTTCAGCCCGCAGTCCGGGTTGACCCACAGCCGCTCACCGGGCACCGCACGCACCGCCTCGGTGAGCAGGGCGACGATGTCGTCCTCGCTCGGCACCCGCGGCGAGTGGATGTCGTAGACCCCCGGCCCGACGGCACGTGCGAAGCCGGCCGCCTGCAGGTCGCCAAGGATCTCCATCCCTGAGCGTGCCGCCTCGATCGTCGTCACGTCGGCGTCCAGACCCTCGATCGCGCTCATCACGTCGCCGAACTCCGAGTAGCAAAGGTGCGTGTGGACCTGCGTGGTCGGTGCGGCCCCGGCGGTGGCGAGCCGGAACGCGCCGACCGCCCAAGCCAGGTACGCCGAGCGCTGCGCCTCCCGCAGCGGCAGGAGCTCGCGCAGCGCGGGCTCGTCGACCTGCACGATGTGGGTGCCCGCTGCCTCGAGGTCCCCGATCTCGTCGCGCAGTGCGAGAGCGACCTGCGACGCAGTCTCGGCCAGCGGTTGGTCGTCGCGCACGAACGACCACGCCAGGATCGTGACGGGGCCGGTGAGCATCCCCTTGACGGGCTTGGTGGTCAGACCCTGGGCGTAGGTGGTCCAGCGGACCGTGATCGGGGCGGGCCGGGACACGTCCCCGTGCAGGACGGGCGGCCGCACGCACCGCGAGCCGTAGGACTGCACCCAACCGTGCTGCGTGGTGGCGAACCCGTCGAGGTGCTCGGCAAAGTACTGCACCATGTCGTTGCGCTCGGGCTCGCCGTGCACCAGCACGTCCAGGCCGACGTCCTCCTGCAGCGCGATGACGCGGGCGATCTCCTCGCACATCCGCTGCTCGTAGACGCAGGTGTCGAGCGCGCCCGAGCGTAGCTCCGCGCGGCTACGTCGGATCTGCTCGGTCTGCGGGAACGAGCCGATGGTCGTCGTGGCCAGGAGCGGCAGTCCCAGCAGCTCCTGCTGGGCGGCAGCGCGTTGCTCGAACGGCACGCGGTCCAGGTGCTCGGGGCGCAGCGCCGAGACGCGGGCGCGGACGACGTCGTCGCGGCGCGGGGCGGGTGACGGCCTGGCGACCTCCACCGTCCAGTCCGCCCCTGCCTCGCCCGCGAGGGCAGCCCCGAGGAGCACGACCTCACGCACCTTCTGGCGGGCGAATGCCAGCCGCTCGCGCACCTTCGGCTGCAGGGCGGTCTCTGCGTCCAGGTCGTAGGGCACGTGCAGCAGCGTCGCAGACGCCGAAACAGCCACCTGCCGGGCGAATCCCAGCAGCGCCCGGGCGGTGGCCAGCGCCGCCGGGAGGTCCGTCCGCCAGACGTTGCGGCTGTCCACCAGGCCGGCCACGACGGTCTTGTCCCGCAGCCCGGGCAGGCCGGCGAGCGAGCTGCCGGGCGCCGCGACGAAGTCGACCGCCACTGCCTCGATCGGGGCGTCCGCCAGGACCGCGAGCGCCGGCCCGAGGTCGCCGTAGTACCCGGTGACGAGCAGCTGCGGCCGCTCCGCCAGGCCACCCAGCCGCGCGTAGGCACGACGCAGGGCGTCCAGCTCGGCCGAGGTGCGGTCGGCAGCGAACGCCGGCTCGTCGAGCTGCACCCAGGGCGCACCCTCGGCGTGCAGCCGAGTGAGCAGCTCGGCGTAGACGTCGAGCAGCCTGTCGAGAAGGCTAAGCGGGTCGAACCCGCTGGCGGTCGGCTTGGCGAGCAGCAGGAAGGTCACCGGGCCGAGCAGCACCGGTCGCGTGACGATGCCCTGGTCGAGAGCCTCGCGGAACTCGGCCAGCGGCTTGTCCCCGGCGAGCCGGAACACGGTCTCGGGCCCCAACTCCGGGACGAGGTAGTGGTAGTTCGTGTCGAACCACTTGGTCAGCTCCAGCGGCGGCTCCTGGCCGTACCCGCGCGCCGCCGCGAAGTAGGTGTCCAGCGGGGACAGTCCGATCGCGGCGAACCGCGACGGCAGGGCGTCGAACAGGGCCGCCGTGTCGAGCACGTGGTCGTAGAACGAGAACGTGTTGCCAGGGACGGAGTCCAGCCCGGCGTCGCGCAGCTCGGCCCAGGTCGCGGCGCGCAGGCCCCGCCCGACCTCCAGCAGGGCGGCCTGGTCGATCCTTCCGGCCCAGTACTGCTCGACGGCGCGCTTCAGCTCCCGGCGCGGGCCGATTCTCGGGTATCCGAGGACGGTGGTACCGATCGTGGTCACAGACTCTCTCCTCGCGAGCGTGCGGAAAGCACCGGAGACAGCGGGAGCAGGGCTGGGCAGGGCGCGACGGCACCCATCCACCCAGCCCACCCGAGAGGCTCCGGACACCGCGCACCGGCGGTGCGCGGACCAACGGCAGGTCTTCGGACTCGTGGGCGTCCTGCTCGCTCCTACCGGCCGTCGCTTCCCAGGCTGGCGCCCAGTGCTTCATTGACGGCTGTCGTTCCCACATACCGCTGCGGGGCAGTCCCGGACTCGCACCGGGTTCCCTCTTGCCTCACCCGGCCCCGTGGGGCTGGTGAACCGTTGGCGACAGCCACCCTAGCCGACAGGGTGGACGAGGTTCTCACGATGCGATCACCCCGTCCGCCCTCGACCGAAGGTCGCAAGCGGTCGTCAGCCCCGGGCGGTCGACGCGCTCGCATTGACCTCGTACGACGTGTTCGTCGCCTCGAAGAAGTTGACCAGCTGCAGGGTGTCGTTGGCCGTGGCCATCCACTTGGCCGGGTTCGGCACGTTGTAGTGCGGCTCGAAGCCGAGCTCCTCCAGGCGCCGGTCGGCGAGGTACTTGACGTACTGGTTGACGTAGTCGGCGTTGAGCCCGAGGATCCCGTGCGGCAGCAGGTCGTGGTTGTACTGCTCCTCCAGCGCGACGGCGTCGAGCACCATCTGCCGGATCTCGTCGGCGAACTCCGGGGTCTGCAGGTCCTCGTTCTCCTCCAGCACCGTGAGGATGAGGTTGATCCCGAACTTCAGGTGCAGCGACTCGTCGCGGACCACCCAGTCGATCAACGAGCCGAAGTTCCGCAGCAGGTTCCGCTGCCGGAAGCTCAAGGCGACCATGAACCCGCTGTAGAACCAGATCCCCTCGAGGACGACGTTGTACGCCACGAGGTTGCGCACGAAGTCGCGCTTGCCCTCGGTTGTGGTGATGTCCAGGGTCTGTCGTGCCACTCGGCATCCCAGCGTCGTGAAGGCTCTGGGTCTGGCGTCTCGCAACGGGACAGTTCGAGTGCCCCGGCGAGCTGGACGCGGCACAGTGGCGCGGTCAGACACGCAGGCAGGCGGCTGGGCACTTGAAGGTTGGTCCGTTCTCGTATGGGGCCTATGGGAGCACCGCCCCCCTTGACAGTTCCGAGTCACGGTCACCGGTGCCGGGACTCAGGTGGCGCTCTGCGGTGGGGTTGAGCTCAGTGCCTACCCGAGGGGCGCAGCGGGCCGCGGTTGGGGAGATCAATGAGCTTCGCGGTGGCGCGGCGGGCGCTGAGCCAGTGGTCGAGCTCGGCGGCGGGGACGGGTCTGGACATGAAGTAGCCCTGCGCCTGGTCGCAGCCCAGGCGGGTCAGCTCGGTGTAGGCGACGTCGGTCTCGACGCCTTCGGCGACCATGCGTAGGCCGAGGCTGTGGGCCAGGTCGATGGTGGAGGCGACCAGGGCGGCGGCGCGGGCGTCGTCGGCCATGGGGAAGATGAAGGAGCGGTCGAGCTTGAGCTCGTCGATGGGCAGGTCGCGCAGGTAGGACAGCGAGCTGTACCCGGTGCCGAAGTCGTCGACGGAGATCTGGACCCCGCTGTGCCGCAGCCGAGTCAGGATGGCCCGGGCCCGATCGCGGTCGGCCATCAGGAACTCCTCGGTGATCTCCAGCTGGAGGGAGCGGGGCTCAAGACCTCGGGCAGCGAGCATCCCGGCGACCTGCTCGGGCAGGTCGGCGTCGACCAACGAGCTGGCCGAGATGTTCACCGCGACCGTCAGTTGTTGGCCCTGCGCCTGCCAGGCCGCGATCTGGTCCAGGGCCAGGTCGAGGACCACCGTGGTCATGGCGCGCATCAGCCCAGCCTCCTGGACCAGGTCCAGGAAGGCGTCGGGGTAGAGCAGACCCCGCGTGGGGTGGTCCCAGCGCACCAGCGCCTCGACACCGCGGACCTCACCGGTGAGCAAGTCGATCTTCGGCTGGTAGTGCACGACGAGCTGATCCTCGGCCAAGGCGGTCCGCAGCTCCCCCACCGTCCGCAGCCGGGTGCCGTCGTGGGCGTCGTCGGCAATGCTGTAGACGTGATGGCCGTCGCCGGATGTCTTGGCCCGGTACATCGCGATGTCGGCCTTGCGCAGCAAGGAGCTCAGGTCGGGGCCGTCGTCGGGGGACAGTGCGATCCCGACGCTGACGCTGCTGTGCAGCGCGATGCCCTCCAAGGCGAACGGCTCGGCCAGCGCGGCGCGCAGCTTGACGGCGACAGCCGCGGCCTCGTCGCGGCCGACGTCCTCGAGCAGCACCGCGAACTCGTCGCCGCCCAATCGTGTGAGCACGTCGCCGGCACGCAGGTGCTCGCTCAGGCGGGCGCCCACCTGGATCAGCAGCAGGTCCCCGGCGTGATGGCCCAGGCTGTCATTGACCTCCTTGAACCTGTCCAGGTCCAGCATCAGCAGCGCTAAGCGCCACCGCTGCGGTTCCACCAGCCGCGCTTGTGCTTCGGCATATAGGGCCCGCCGGTTCGGCAGCCCCGTCAACTCGTCGGTGGTGGCGGCCCGGTGACGCAGATCCGCCATCCGCGCGAGCTGGCGGAACGCCAACTGGGTGCGCGCCGCGGCCAACACCAGCGTCACACCCGCCAGGACCACCGCCAGGGTCGACAGGGCCGTCGCACCGGTCGTCGAACCCGTCTCCCGCGTCGCCAGGCCGTCGTCTTGCGCGACGGCGTCGACCCACATCGCCATCAGGGCGAGCCCGAGCGCCCATCCGGCGTCCAACGGTGAACCGACCACGTAGAGGTCACTGGTCACCCGAAGCGCGTAGACCACGTCCGCCGCGGCGAAGGCCATCAGGCCCGCGGCCAGCAGGACCCACCGGCTGCCCACCCGCACGCCCCCCAAGGCGACGATCCCGGCGACAGCGGCCACGAGCAGCAGGTCGAACATCGGGTAGGCGACCGCCACCGCGGTGGCCAACGACGACGAACCGGCCAGGGCAGAGTCCAGCACCGGGCTGAGCACGACCGCCAGCACCGAAGCCGCGCCAAGTGATCCCACCGCACAGTCCAACCACAGAGACGAAGCCAGCCCCCGCACGTGACGGCGCATCGCCACGAGCAGCGCGGCCAGCATCAGCGGGTAGAACAACAAGAACACCGCGTCCGCGGGCGAGGGAAGCGGCACTGACCCACCGCCGGCCACCACCACGCCGAGGTAGGTGAGTCCGGCGGCCTGCGCAACGACCGCGGCCGCAGCGAGCAGGACATCCCAGCGCCGGAACCCGACTCGCCAGACCGCCAGCCAGCACACCGCCGCGGACACCCACACCACCAGGATCCCCAACCCGTCCACGACCAGGGTCCGCGCGTCGCCGTGCAGAGCCAGACTGCCGACGACGGCGGCGACCAGGAGCAGTCCCATCGCCCACACCAGGCCCGCGCGAAGTGTCACTCGTGTGCCCAACCGCACCTGATCCACCCCCGGGCTACAACCGCATGGCGATGCCACCGTCCACCACGTCATCGGCATCTGCCGCCTCTGCATGAGCCCTCGGGTGACCGGGGTTCGGGAGAGGTGGGGATGGTCGGGTCCGCGTGCCACCCACCATTTGACGGTCGTCATGTCGCGCGGTCGGCGGCATATTGCGCCCAGTCGCCGCCGGCGCGGGTGGTGTGCCGGACCACGTGAGAGGTCTTGAGGCCCAGGACCCCGGCGAGCATGGCTGGAGGGATCTCGGCGCTGAGCTGGTCGAGGGCGGCCAGTCGGGTCCGGCGTGGCTCGATGGCGATGGTGCGCAACCGGCGTCCCAGGCTCGCGGCAGCGAGGTGGAGTCCGGCCCGCTGGCCGGGGAACAGCCAGTCCCCGGGGATCTGCTCGGCGACACCATGGCGCCGAGGCTGCGGTAGCGACTGGATCAGGGTCGCGAAGGGTTCGGGGAGCTCGAGCCGGTCGCCGCCGAGACGTACGGTCACGATGGCGCCGTCGGTGGCGATGTCGTCGGTGGTCAGCGCGCAGATCCGGACGAGGGTTTGGGCGTAGAGGACGCCGAGGGCGCCGGCGACACGGTCGGCGGTGTCCGTGGTGTCGCCCTGGACAAGGCGGCGGGCGATGGACCATCGCTGTTCGGGGTCGGTGTGCAGCTCGCTTCGGCCACGGAAGGAGGGCGGCAGCCGGATCGCCGCAGGGAGCACCCTGGTGCGCCGGGCCCAGGCCAGGAACGGCCGGACCTGGTGGGGTCGGGTGCGGGGGCTGGCAAACCAGCTGTCGATGTCGCCCTGGTGGGCACTGGCCAGGGTGCGGTGGGCGGCTTCGATGGTGGCCAGGAACGCGATGACGGACCGTAGGGTGCGTCGCGCGTTGGCGACGGCGGCGCCGACGTCCACGGGCCCCGCCTGGTGGCGACGCAGGCGCGGTAGGACCTGCCAGCGCAGCCATGAGCGCACGATCCGTGCATCGCTGGCGTCCAGGGCCGCCAGCATCTGGTCGCTGCCGTGCTGGAACCGGTCGACGAGCCGGTCCCGGTCGGGGGCCAGCGCGCCGGTGGCCAGGAGCAGGTCACGCAGATGCTCGACCGCTCTACTGGCGGGTTGGGCGTCCAAGGTGGCGTGAGTCAGCGGGAGTCGGCCGGAGTCCAGAGCTGCGAGCAGCGCGGCGACCGCTGGTCGGCGCAGCCAGCGGCGGGTGGTCATGGGCTCGGCGGCCAGGACCGGCGCCCGAAGCGCATACAGGGCACCGGGCGGGCGGTCGACGAGCAGCCCGTCGACGGTCCGCCGCAACGCGCACCTGTCGCACAGCTGGTGTCCGGCGACGATGGTCAGGGCGCGGTTCTGGTGGCAGTCGGCGCAGCGGCGCGCTGCGCGCTCCCGGCACCAACGGCACAACCCCCGGTCGTCGAGGACCCGGCCCGGCTCGTTGCAGCCCGCGCACGAGCCCCGCCGCCGGTGAGCGTCGCGCCGGCACCGTCCGCACACGCGCTCATCCTCACGCCGGGCCGGCCTGGCGCACCCGGGGCAGTGCCGCACGCAGGTCCGGCACCGCACCCGGGCCCCGTACACGCTCGCGTCGCTGCCACAGGGCTGCTGGCAGGACTGACATGGCGGGCCGGGCAGGTCAGCCCCCGCGGCGCGCAACGCGACCGCGAGCCGGGCCACGACGAACGGGAGCCCGGGGTCGGTCAGGCGGTGCTCGGCCACCTGTTCGGCCAAGACCCGCAGGTCATAGCCGCGGGGCGCCACAGCCGCCAGGACGTCGGCGACTTGGGCGCGGTCCAGCGACACCTGCCCGGCCAGCGCGGACGTGAGCTGCTCGAGCGCCTCGGTCCGTTTCGCCTCTGCGCGGACCCGGTCGGTGCAGCCGCGGCAGCGCGGGTGACCGGCCTGGTCGCGCGCGTAGGGGCGCCGCCGCTGACCGCACCCGGCACACATCTGCGTACTGGTGCGTCGGGCGTAGCACGCTGAGCAGATCACCGCGCCGCCGGGGAGGTGGTGGGCGGGTCGGGTCCGTCCGCAGTCCTGGCAGGTCGGGTGGATCGTCGTGATCGTCTTCGCGCCTGCCGTGATCAGGGCGTCGACGAACCGGTCCAGGACCGGCGGCAGGCTGGTCGGGCCGGTGGTCAGGACGTCGGGGTGGGCGTGCAGGTGGTCGGCGAGCTGTCCCAACCGGCGTCCTTCGGCCATCTGGTCGATGACCCGAAGGACGGTGGCCTTGGCCAGCGCCGGTTCGGCGGCCGCGACGGCGACCAGGATCACGGCGCGGCGCCGGGCGGCCAGCCGGGCCGCAGCCGCGGTGCGGTAGCAGGCGTCGCACCACGGGGCCCCGTCGGGGTTGCGGCCCACGAGCTTGCGCTGCCGGCCGCACGAGGCGCACATGCCCTGGTGGGCGCGGGCCACGCACGCCGTGCAGATGCGCCCGTGCGGGCCGGCGCCCCTGAGCGTGACCTGCCGCCCGCACCCCGCGCAGGGCGGATCACTCACCGGTCGCGGTGGATCTCGGCTCGCCGCGGAACCCGTCCCCGCCCACCGTCCGCGGCCCCGGTCGCTGCTGGTCCGCTGGTGCCGGTCGCCCGGGACCGGCGGGTCGCAGCGACCGGTTCGATCAGGTCGTTGGGGCTGCACGCCAGGATGTCGCACAGCGCCATCAATGTGCGCAGGCTCAGGCGTTCTGGGGTCTGGGTGACCAGGCGGTAGACCTGCGCGGCCGACAGGACCACGCCGCGCTCGGCCAGCAGCGGGACCAGGTCGGTGGTGGCGAACATGTTCTGTTCGGCCATCCGCAGTCTCAGGTGCCAGGCGTATCCCAGCTTGCGAGCGGGTGCCATCGCGATGCTCCTGTCTGTCACGGCGTAGCCGGATCGGTGAACGCCCTGCTCAGGGCCCGACGCAGCGCCTGGTTCTTGTAGTCCGAGCCGACCGACGTGTACCCGGCGGTGGTCGATCCCCAGGAGTGGCCGACCTGCTGCTGGACGAACAGGTGGTCGAACCCGTCCTCGATCAGGTGCGTGATGTACGAGTGGCGCAGGCAGTGCGGCCCCAGCTCGGCCGGCAGACCGCACTGGTCGCGGTAGGCGGCGAACCGGGCGTTGATGTGGTCAGTCGAGATGGCCGCGCCCCGCTCGGTCGGCCACAACGTCGTCGACGCCGAGGCGTAACCCGGGCGGATCTCCTCGACCCACTCCGCGAGGGTCTCGGCGGCCCAGCCCATCGTGGTCAGTACGGTGCGCCGGCGCGGCGTGCCGCCCTTCATCGCCTTGCCGTAGCGCACCGAGACCGCGCCGTACCGGCCGAACTGCTCGGCGTGCGCGTTGGGCGACAGGTCGGCCAGGTCCAGCATCGCCACCTCCCGGCGGCGCAGCCCGAAGGCGTACACGGTCTTGAACAACGCCGCGTCACGGAACGCCGCCAGCCAGCCCTTGCGCCCGGACCTGCCCACCGCCACCACCCGCTCGTCGCAGTAGTCGAAGAACTGCTGCAGCTCCTGGCGGCTGAGTGGACGGTTCCCGGGCCGGGCCTCGCTCTGGTCGCGATGCACGGCGGTGTTCCACTCGTGGAAGACCTGCACGGGGTGGGTGCCGAACCGCTGCTCGCACACTTCGTCCCAGCCGTAGCGGCGATCGGTCACGTACCCGCAGAACAGCTGCACCGCCATCTGATAGTTGCGCAGCGTCGAGTGCGCCAGGCCCCGACCGACCAACGCCGTCGTCCACTCCTCGACATCACTCGGGGTCCACGTCCACGGGTAGGCGTTGGTGAACGTGACCAGCCGACGCACCAGGAGCACCCGCTGCTCGATCGTCGTGGCCGCCAGGAGCCGCGAGGTCTGCTGCGCGGCCCAGCCCGCCAGCATCGCGTCCAAGACCGCCTCCTCCGGGGCGAGGAACGACACGCCCGCGGCCAGCACGGACACGGCCGAGCCAGCCACCACCCCCCGAACCGATCGATCAGCTCGCATCCAACTCCGTCCCAGACCGTCGTGGTCCGATGACCGTATCACTCATCAGATGCACGATTGCGGGCGCCGTCCGTCGTCCAACGCCCCCGGTCCGGCCCACATCACGGCCTCCGCCGTCCGCCGCTGTCACCCCGGTACCGACGCCCGAAGCGCAGTGCAAAGACCGTGAATCACGCAGTCGATGCGATTGGCCGCAGTCGCCCTCGAACATCCTGCTCATCTGCGTTCAGCGGCCCGACGCCACCCGCGTCGGCGGCATCCGCACCTGGAACAGCCTGGGCCGCCGCGTCAACAGGGGCGAACACGGCATCGCCATCCTCGCCCCCTGCATCTACCGTGCTGCACCCGGCGAGACCCCGACCGCAGACCAAGGCCCGGACATCGCGTCAGCCACGCCCGCGCTACTCAAACCCACGGCGAACACCGACGGGGCGATCCGGCAGCTTCGCGGGTTCAAGGTCGTCCATGTATTCGACGTCTCCCAGACCAACGGAGACCCGTTGCCCGATGCCGGACCGACGCATCTCACCGGCCCGACTCCCGATGGGCTATGGGACCACCTGGCCGGGCTCGTCGGCGAGGACGGATACCGGATCGAGCGCGGACCCTGCCGCTTCGGAGCCAACGGCTACACCGACTTCACAGCGCGCGTTGTCCGGGTTCGCGACGACGTCGACCCTTCGCAGGCCGCGAAGACCCTGGCCCACGAGCTCGGGCACATTCGCGCCGACCACGAGCACCGCTTCACCGACTACGCGACCTCCGCCGCTTGTCGCGGCCAGGCCGAAGTCGAGGCCGAGTCGATCGCCTACCTCATCACCGCACAGGCCGGCCTCGACTCCGCTTCGTACTCACTTCCTTACCTCGCGAGCTGGTCGGGAGGGTCCACCGACCTGCTGATCGCGTCGATGGCACGGGTAACCTCGGTCGCGCGGACGGTAGACGCCAGTCCGTTCGGTGGCCAAGTGCATGCGCTGGAGGCGGATGCCCAACTACCCGAGTCACCGCCGAGCGCATCCTGGAAGCAGCCCCGTCAGGTGGCACCGCGCGTTGAACTTTCGGCGTCTGCCTCCGTGAACCGCTGAGGATGAACTCCGGCCATGGCGCCCCGTTGACGACGCCCCGGAGACGCGGGTCACCTACGGACGAGGGACGACGCGCCCTCATCCATGCGCCAAATGAGCGGGTGATCCTCCCCCAAATCGGCCGCGGGGCTGGCGTGCCAGCGGTACCGTCCGAGCAACGCGATCGGCGGGGGGGAACGAACATGCCGGACTCGGTCTACGAGCAGCTTCATACGTGGTCTACCAGCAGCCTGGTGCCGTGGCAGCAGGATGCACTACGTCGAATCGTCCAGGCGGACTTCGCGTCCCGCCGAGACACCGAGGAAGTTGCCGGGATCGCCTACCGTGCAGCGGCGGATCGGCGGCAAGCGGCGCGGTACATCCCGCCGGGGCAACCTGATGCGGACGTACCGGTCAGCACGGTGGCGATTCCGCTTGAACTGGTGCATCTCCCGGTGCGCTCGTCATCTGAACCTCCGGTACGGCTCGGCGCCCTTCGTCACATCAGTGGAGTCAACAGGCTCAAGCCCGACGCTGCGATTCCGTTCGCACTCGATGGGCTGACGGTCGTCTACGGTGGCAACGGAGTAGGGAAGTCCGGCTTCACGCGAATCCTCAAGCGCGCCTGCCACTCACGCGCACCCGAGGAGATCGTCCCGAATGTCTTCAGTGACATTGCAGAGCAACCCCGAGCAGCCCTCACCTACCTTCTCGGCGATGAGGAACAGACACACACCTGGGACTTGGACAAGGACAGCGCCGACCCGAATCTCCCGCGAATTGCAATCTACGATAATCGCGGTGCTATGGTCCATTTCCACAGGAACGGCGCTCAGGTGGAACTCCTCCCCCCGGGTCTGGACGCACTGGCTAGGCTCGCTGACTTCTATGATGAGATCGCCGGATGGGCAAAAGCCGAACTTGCCCGCAGGAGGGCCGTGCTACCACCAGGGGCGCACCGAAACGCCGTGGCTCTACGCTCGCAGATGGATGCCGTCGGCACGCAAGGCGCGATGGAAGCGCTCCAAGTGCTAGCGCTGCTCAGCCCAACCGAAGAGAAGGAGCTCGCTTCGCTGGCAGACCAGATTAGGGTGCTCGAGTCCGGCAGCCGCAAGACCCGCATTGCGGCCGAGACGCTACATGAGTCGCAGTTCCGCTCGCAGAGCGCTCGCGTTGCGACCACTTCCGAGGCGTTCTCCAACGAGCAGATCACGCAACTCGCAGAAGCCGCGACCTCACACGCTGAGACCCTCCGCGATGCTTCCACCGCGCCCGCACCGCCGGAGGAACTGCTCGAGGGTGTTCACGGTGCCCACTGGGAAGCAATGTGGGAGGCTGCACTCGCCTACGCACTGAACCATGCCTACCGAGGCGAGTCCTACTCTCCGGAGGAGGGCTCGCTGTGCCTCCTGTGCCAACAGCCTCTCGACGGTGCGGCCGCGGAAAGGCTCCAGCGGTATGCAAGCCGGGAGTCCGAGACATCGGCGGCGCGCATGCGGCGCCTCAAGAGGACCTTCCAGGACATCCTTCGCAGTCTCACAACCTGCAGCCTCGATGGCGTGCTCGACCCTGCCCTGCTGGCAGTCCTTCCTCCAGAGGCGGCAGCAGACGTGAGCGCAGCAACCGCCGCACTTACATCGGCCGCTGCCGTATGCGAACGAATCGATACGGAGCACGACCCAGAGCTGAGTGCAGAAGACGAGGCCGTACTCCGTGCCGTCCTGGGCCCCCTCAGCCGTCTCAAGACCCACGTCTCGGCCGAGGCTGACCGCGCGCACACGATTATCGAGACGCTCTCCGCCCAAAGCGACGATCCGCAGCAGATCAGCGCGCTGCGCCTACGCCTTGGTCTTCTCCAGGAGCGCAAGAGTCTCCAGGGAGATATGGAGGCCTTGATTGCCCTCCACGACGCAAAGATTGAGGCCGACGCGCTGAACGAAGTGCTCGCGCAATCCAATACACAACCGGTGAGCCGCAAGTCCGGGACGATCTCGGAGACGTACGTCACCGCGATCTGCGAAGCGTTCAGCGGCGAGGCCGCATTGCTCGGTGGATTCGACATTTGCGCCTCCATGGCTCCGCTGACAACCCAGAAGGGTACGCGCCGGACAGGAATCGTTCTGCGACAAGCCAAACGTACATCAATACCAGCCGATAACGTGCTCAGCGAGGGCGAGCTGCGCGTCATGAGCCTGGCCGCATTCTTCGCGGATCTTCGAGGCAGCGGGGAGGCTTCCGCCATCGTGCTGGACGATCCGATGACATCGCTCGATCACCGCTTCCAGAGAAAGGCCGCCGAGAGGCTTGTGCGAGAGGCACGCTCCCGGCAGGTCATCGTCTTCACTCACAGCACGGCGTTCCTCAGCGAGATTCAGTCGGCCGTTGAGGATGATCCCGCAGCCCAGATCAGCGAGGGAATCGATCCGCATGATCCGGTTCCCCTCTCCGTGATCGAGGTGGCCAGGGACCGCAACTCGGGCTTCTCCGGCATCAAGGTCGAAACCTTCGTGACTGCCACCAATGTCCTTGAAGAGCGCGTCAAGCATCTGGGCAAGCTCATCGCTGCCAGCCAGGCGCACTGGGACGCGGGTGAGGTCGACCTCTACGAAAGGAGCATCGAGAACTTCGCACGTCACCTGCGCGGTTCGTGGGAGAGTGCCGTCGAGGATCTTCTGCTGTGCAAGATTGTCCGCCGCAATCGAAAGTCGATTACTACGGAGAACAGGATCTCAGGACTCATCGGCATTACCGCGGAGGAGGTTGCTTCCGTGGCAGTTGGCATGAACGTGGAGTCGTTCTTCGTTCACTCCACACCGGACGGAAGCGAGAGGGACAGCCCAACGCCCGACGAACTCCGCAGCCGCGTTGACGCGCTACGCGAGTGGATCCAGAAGGTGAAAGCGCGTCAGAAAAGTGTCAGGGGTCAGTACCCCATCTAGGCATCCAGCGTTCACTGAACGCGGTGTTCCCCAGCGCGACATCCGCTTCGCGCGGCCCACTCGGCCAGCCGGGGCCGGGCGAGCCCGAGTCGCTCGTGCCAGGTTAGCGGTGCGTCCGCGTGCGAGGTGGTGGCGTAGGCGGCTTCCCATGCGAGGTGGAGGGCTGAGAGTTCTTCGATGAGCTGCCAGTGCTTGGTCCAGCATTCGGGGACATAGCGGCGGTCGAGTTGGTAGTGGTCGACGAGCCAGGTGACCCACAGGTCAAGCTCGTCAAGAAAGTGCCGCTGCTCGTCGGTGGTGTGTGCGGCCCACATGATCGGCATTGGTGGGCCGCTGGGCTGGTGCAGGACCGGCTCGGGGAAGAACCCGTCGGGGGCGGCGTTCGGTCTGGTCCTGGTCATCGGGTCACGCTCCGTTCGGAGGCAGGTGTCGGGACTCGCGGGGTTGTTGACCGGGGCGCGCTGACCGGTGTTGGCCTGCTCATCGCGTCGTCGCGGGCGACGTTGGCGCCGATCGCGGCGCGCCACGCCAATCGAGCACTCGGGTCCGCAGGCGCCGGTCCGAGGGCGACAAGCCACTCCGGTTCGGCGCCAATCGCCTGGTCGGTCAGGGCGTCGATGCGTGCCGCGATGAGCTCGTCAACCTGGTGGAGGAGCTCGGCGACGTCGTCGGGCATGCCTGCTGCGTCGGGAACTACACGGATGCGGGTGGGGTCGTCGACCTGGGTGTGCAGCCAGTCATTGACACGGTGGTGCAGAAGGGCGGCGACGACGTGGGCGGAAGCGGTGTCGTCGATGGGCCGGGCGGCGATGAGCCCCACCAGGACCTGGGGCATCGGGTGGCCGAGCGTACGGCCGCGTTCAAGTGCGGTGATGAGGGGGCCCCGGGCGGGTGAGGTGGCAATCTGCTCGCACTGCCCGGCGGTCAGTCCGAGGGTGGGGAAGGTGCTGTCCCAGCGGTGGCCGGCGGCGTCGGCGATCAGAGTTTGGTGGATGGGCTCGAGGCGTCTGAGGGAGGCGACCTGGTCCTGGGAGGCGGCGATGGTCTCGGTGGCGGACAGCTCGGCGCCGGAGGTGGCCAGGATCGCGGCGAGGGCGTCGTGTCCGTCGGGGATGTGTTGGCGATCGGGCAGGTAGTCGCAGGTGGGGTCGACTTCGTCGAGGGCAATGTAGACGTGGTTGTCGTGACGGCCGCGGCTCATGCCGACGTAGAGGTTCTCGCGGACCATGCCGGGTGCGGCCAGGACATGGGCGCGGTCGACGGTGATGCCCTGGGCGCGGTGGGTTGTGGTGGCGTAGCCCAGGTCGACGTGCTCGGCGACGTACCCGGCCGGGAGGGTCGCTTCTCCCCCGGTCGCGGGCATTGCGGAGCCGGGGCGGGTGACCGGGGTGACGGTGATGGCGCCGTCGGGGGCGATGGCGGCGACCTGCCACAGGTCGCCGTTGCGGACGTGTCCGTTCGGGGCGCGAAGGCGCCGGTTGTTCGAGCGGGTCAGGACGCGGTCGCCGACGCTGATGGTCGTCCCGTCGGCCTTGGTCAGCCCTTCCGGTGCGACGAGGCCGTCGGCGACGCGGTCGTTGTGGGCGCGGGTGTTCAGGACCGCGACGGTGTGGGAGTCCGCGGCGATGAGGATCGCGGGAACGCCGGCTTCGGTGTCGGTCTGCCAGGCGGCGTAGGCGTCCTCGCACATGACCTCCGCGGCGCCGGCGCTGATGCGGTCGTGCTCGGCGTAGGCGTCGATGACGCCGGGGTCGCCCCGGCGGAGGCGCCGTGTGGCGGCGGCCTCCCACGGCTGGCTGAACCGCCACAGCGACGTGAGTGTCGCGGGTCGTCCGCGTTCGGCGAGCAGGTGGAACGCACCGCCGGCGTCGACCGCGGAGAGCTGCTTGTGGTCCCCGACGAGCAGCACCTTCGCCCCCGCCGCGGCCGCCTGTGCCGTCAGGGCGTCGAGGGTGAAGGTCCCGGCCAGGGAGGCTTCGTCGATGATCAGGAGCTGGTCGCGGCTCAGCCGGTAGCGGTCACCTTGGGCGGCCAGGGTGTTGACCGCGGTGTCGATGGTGCGCAGCCGGGTCCGCTGGTCGATGCCGAGCGCGGTGGAGCGTTCGGCGTGCAGGTGCGCCAGCAGGTTCGTGCGGCGTTGTGCGCCCGAGCCGACGGACTCGTGCAGCCACTTGGCGGTGTTCTCGCACCCGATCCCCAGGGCCTGGCCGAGCTCGGCGGCTGCGGTTGCTGAGGGTGCGAGGCCGACGACCGTGCCGCGCCCGTAGGCCTGCTCCCACACCGCCTTGAGCGCGGCGAGCGTCGTGGTCTTGCCCGTCCCAGCCGGCCCGACGAGGACCTCGACCCGGGCGGCTGAGGCGACGACATGTTCGACGGCGTCGGCCTGGTCGGGCGCGAGGGTGACGGTGCGCCCGTCGGTGCGGTCGATCGGCCGGGAGGTGACGGCCTTGGCCAGCCACGCGGGTGCCGTCGGCGCCGCGGCGTCCAGGGTGGCCGCGTCGAGGAGTCGGGCCTCGGCGTCGAGCACCTGGTGGTGGGTGTACCGGTCCTCACTGGTCCGGGTGAACTGGGAGGCGCCGTCGGGCCGGGTGTAGGCGGCGGCGACGATCAGCGGGTCGGGTGCCTGCAGGCTCACGCACGAGGCCAGGGTCGCGTCAGTGACGCGCTCGAGCAGGGCGGTGCGGTCGGTGGGGGTGGCCATGCGCATCGCCCGGGTGGACCGTGCGGCCTCGGCCATGACGTTCCAGCGGGTCCAGGTCGACCGGCGCGTCATCACCTGCCCGATGGTGTGCTCGGCCAACCGGTCGACGACAGGCGCCGGGATGTGAGCAGCGCGCTGCGGGACGGCGTGGGACAGGCGCATGACCGCGGCGGTCAGCTCGGCGGGGGTCTTGCCGGTGCGGCGGGTGGCCCTGGCCTTCCACACCGTCATCAGGTCGCCCAGTGGGGTGACGTGCTTGTCCGGGCGGGTGGCACGGGTGACCTGCTGGCGCAGGCGGGAGACCTCGATGCGGTTCGGGCCGCGCCCGTGGGTCGCGTAGAACGCCCCCAGCACGCCCGTCATCGCCTCATCGATCTGGGTGGTGCGGGTGGAGAACTCCGTCATCAGCGCGTCATCGACCCCGTCCAGCTCGAACCCCGGCGTCCGGCGCGGGCCGCGATGACGCCACCCGAACTGCACCGGCAGGCGGCGTGCGAGCTCGTCGGCGAGCAGGTCGTCATAGACCTCCGAAACCATGACGACCGCGTGGTGCAGAGAACGGGAGTCCACCGACAGCCACGCCCCGTGCGGGCCGTGGACCTTGTTGGCGATGACGAGGTGGGTGTGCAGGTTCGGGTCCCCGGCGCGCGAATCCCAGTGGTCGAAGCCAGCTGCGATCAGGCCATCGACCTTGTGCTGCTGGCAGCCGTCGGTTCCGGTGCGCGTGAACGCCGCGGTGTCCTCCAGGAAGGCCAGTGCTTGCTCAACGGCGGCCCGGTGCGCGGCCAGGACCGCGGCCTGGGTGGCCTCGTCGGACACCGCCCAAAGTGTCGACACGGACTTCGTCGGGGTGAACGTCAGGTCGAACCCGGCAACGGCGCTCGGGGTGCGCTTGGCCAGGTCGACGCGGGTGATCGTGGCGATCGCGGCGGCGCGGGCCTCGCCGGCCATGTCCTGCGGGAGTGCGGCGACCTGCTTGGCGATGCGCTCCGCCGCCGGCGTGTGGTTCCGATAGGGGCGACCCAGCGCGGCACCGGTGGTGGGGTCCTTGCCCTCGCCGAACAGGTACGCCATCTGCGGCTCGCTGACCTGCGACCCAGCCGATAGCCCGTCCGCGTCGAGGGCGGCCAGTCCCCGGCCGTACCAGCGGCCCGCAGGGTTGCCTGACGACGTGTAGTAGGCGGTCAGGTCGGCCTTTGCTGACCGGTCGCAGTCGCCCGACGCGGTGTGCTTGAGCAGGTACTGGTAGCCGGCGCCGGCCGTCAGCCGGTGCATCGTCATCACCACGGTCGGCCACCGCCCGTGTTCGCCGGCGCGCAACCTTGGCCCGGCTCACGGAGGAGGCCAGCGGGCCATGTCCGCGGCGGCGTGGTTGTCGTCCTCATGCCTACAGGTGTGCGGATCCAGGCAAGAAGATGCGCCATCGCGGATCGCGATAATGCCCACTCGAACCTGGAATGCCAGAAGTGTCATGGCTCCTACTGCCCTCCGCCGCGCGATCTTCGTGCCCGGTCGCGCACCCCTGCCCTCGAGGACCCGTCATCCACAGGCTCGGCCGCCCGATCGCCACCTGAGAGCTGAGCGTGACGAGCCTCGAAGAACGGGTCGACGCTGCGTCGGCCCGCTGGGGACCGATCGCAGGAGGTTCGTGATGAGCGCGATGCAGCTGGACGAGATCGCGGCAGGGCTGCGCGACTGGGCGCGAGGCTCACTGCCGATGGCGGCCGGCGCCGAGCTGATGCTCCGTGCGTTCGACGGACGGTTCGCGCGCCCGTCGAGGTCGTGGATCGTTACCGAGCCCGACGGGCGGGTGTGGGTTGACGCCGGCGCCCTGAGCGACGGCGTCGGCGCCCTGTCCGGCGGGGAACGCCGGGTCCTCGCGATGGTCGCCGCCCTGCTCGACGAGACACCAGTCGACGTCGTCGACGTCGTGACGGGGCTCGACCGGGCGAACCTGCACCTGGTCCTGGCCGCCCTCGCGCACGCCGCGGGGTCGCACGAACACGCCGACGTCGTCGTGGGCCCGGACGGCCTCGGACACCTGACCCGTCCCGGTCCTGTCGTGGCCTGGCCGACGTGACCAGGGATGGCTGCGATCTTCTCGCCTCGATCCGCACACCTGCAGTCAAGAGACCCCGACGCCGTCGGGCACGTGAGGGAAGGCGAAGGCGATGAGCACGACGTGGACACAATCGGCGCAGACGCTGATCTCCGAAGCGACCACCGGGTGGGAGGGCATCTGGTCGCTGACCTACGCCGCCGGGTTCGGTGCCCTGAACCTGGCGATGAGCGTGCCCCTGGGGGTCGGGGTGTCGATCTCCTACGCGGCGATGGACTTCCGCGACGCCCAGGACGAGCTGGAGTGGGCACGCCCCAACCTGCGGGCCACCGCCGCGGCCGTGCGGCTCGGGCACGTGCGCGACGTCGACGACGCCGTTGAGGCACGGGCGATCCTGGACCAGCTCGCGGCCGCCGCCCTTGACCGGGCGGCCGCGCTGGCGGAGGTCGAGCTCAACCTGTCCGACCAGGCCGCCCTGTCGCGGGTCATGGCCCGCCTGATCACCGGACGGGCCAAGGTCACAGGGCGCTGGGCATGACCACCTACGCCGACCTCCTTGGCGGCGCCGCCGAGCAGATCCGGATCGGCGCTGGCCAGCTGCGCACCGACACGTTCTGGTCCGCCGATGATGCGCTGGACGTGATCGGCGACTTCCACGCGGTCCTCGACGCGGTCGCCTCCCACACCCGCCGCCTGCTGTGGCCGGCGCAGATCCACCGCATCGGCTTCACCTCCCACCGCGACGGCCTACCTCCGAACGAACGCGCCGCGATCGCACTGGCGGCCTGCATCGAAGCCCTCGTCGGCCAGGCGCGCCCCCACCCCTCACAGCTCACCCCTGCAACGACTCCCTGGCTCCGAGCCGCCCTGCAGCTGCGCGCCGCCTCCGACCTGGTCGCCACCCACTTCCATCCCGACGGACGCCCGCGCACCCCCGACGCCGCCGCCACCAACACCCGTGCCTTTGACGCCGGCCTGGTCGACCTCGGCCACCTCGCCGCCACGATCCTCAGCGCCGAGGAACCCCTTGCCTTGCGCGCGCTCCAGGCCGACGTGAGCAAGACCGTCGTCATCAGACACCTGCCCGGCCTCGGCTACCTCGCTGACCTCGCCCGAGACCTGAGCACCACCGACGACGGCCTCGACCCGAGCGCCCGGACCCGACTCGAGGCACTGCCTCAGACCTGGACACCGATCCGCACCGACGACCCCGCAACCGAGCTCGGCGACCGCATGCACCGCCTCCGCCAAGCCACCTTCGACATGGCCGCCGAGGCCGGCGACACCCTTGCGACCCTGCGAGACGTCACCACGATCGGCATCGCCGTCCACGCCCACGCCGCGGCCTTCCACGGCGCCCAGCCCACAACGGCGCTGGATCCAAGTCCTGGCGCACGCGGCGCTGGGGCGCTCATCTTGCGGGGCCGGGCTTGGCAGTGGCTGCACCGCGAACTCTCCCACTTCGTCACTCTCGCCCCGCCACACGAGACCGTCCGCGACGACCTCGTCGCCCTCAGCCGCCTGCTGCCCGCCCTCGCACCGCTCACGGCCCGCGCGAGCAGCGCGACACTCGCGGACCCGGCATCGCGGCGCATCGGCGCGAGCCTCAACGGTGCCGTCGCGACCATGACCGACATCGGCGAGCACAGCGCCGCGGCGTTCGCCGACCTCGCGCGATCTGGTGCTCTCCGTCTGAACGCTCGCGACTTACCGCGCGGCCTTGTCAGCGACGATGCCGAACTCGTCCAGGATCGGCTCCGAGGGGCGCTCGTCCGGGCGCCCGATGCTGTCGTGGAGGCGATCCACGCGGAGTTCGACATCGTGCATCGACACCCGGCACAGGCCCCTCCCGCGAGCCCGCCACCCGTCGCACTCCCGGGCCGTCCTGGGCTGGTGTTCGAGCCGATCTCCCAGGTCAGTGCACGCCGGTGACCACTGACTTCACATACGGTCCCGGGGCGCCGCGGAGGCCGACGTCCAACACGAGCGGTCCGACAACACGGCTCCGTAGGTATGTGAGCAGGGCCGTGGCGGTCGGCCCGTCCCAGCCCTTGGCGTCGATGGCGTCGAGCGGGCCGCGGAGCCCATCGCTGTCGCGGCGGATCTCCGTCGGCGCGTCGTCCACAGTGGGCCGTTGGGACTGAACGTCGGAGTGGTCCATCGTCGTCTCCTCCGTGAATCGGTGGGAGACACGCTGCTCAGGGCCGATGCACGCGGCGATGACGCGGAGGGTGCACGGTGGACCGTCATCGATACCGCTGGAGTTGTGGAGAGTGCGTCATCGAGCAGAGCGAGGCAGCGCGAGCGTCATCGCCGTGGCTACCGCTCCTGATCAGGGCTGGGACCACTCGTCGGCAGCACATGGAGCCTCCGGATCCAACGTGCTGAACCCGTCCTTGGAAGAGCTCCGCCCGACGATCTCTTCGACCATCCGGTCCGGCGACGAGGTAGCTGCCCTGAACGCGAAGTCGGCGTCGTCGCTATTTCAGATGGCCGTAGTCGCGCAGGATCATCGCCGTAGCGAGGCCGTCCATGATCATGAAGCGGCGCGGGTTGCGCATGTCATAGGCGAAGGTCTCCGCCATGTGCACCACTGGCGCCGAGATCGCGTCGTTGTGTTGCACCACGAGCAGTTCGACCGGTTCGGTCGCCAGGCGTTCGATCTGGTCGCCGTTCTTGCCCAGGTGCGCTATCTGCATGGTCCCTTTGACGCTGCGGCCCTTGAGGAGCCACGCGGCCGAGGTCTGCTGGCCACTGACGAGCAGGTTGTTGGTCGACAGGTCGGAGCGCTCGCCGCCCCAGTCCTTAGGGACAAATGGCGAGCCGATGATCGCGGCCAGGGCATCCTTGACTACGTCCTCGCGCATGTTGTTGACCTTTGTCGCGTCGTCGCGGCTGACGCCGTGGGCCCAGTCGACTTCCGAGAACTGATCTACTTGCTGAACGTGGACACGCCGTTCATCCGGTGTCCACAGCCCAGCGGTCTCCTCCAGCCAGCTCCGGTGTCCGATAAACAGCGGTCGGAGCCGGATCGTCTGGTCTTGAACGTCGCTGACGATCGCCACCATGAGGACGTTGTTCCGCTTCCTGAGATGCTCGGAGGTTGACGAGAACGGGAAGCGGCTCGTGTCCACGACCCCCTCGAGCCTCCACTGCTTGTCGGTGTTCAATTGAGCGTGGAAGTCGACGAAGTCGTTGGAGGAGCGCCGCCTGAAGTAGAACGCCTGCTCCACGGCAACGAGCTGCCCGCCAAACGGCAGCGACGTCAGGAGGAGGCGCTGCAGCTCAGCCGGCGGGTCTGTCCTGAGCAACTGTTGAAGCCGGTCCGTCAAGCCGTGCTGCTTGACGGCGCGATCCGTCTGAGTGTCGCCCGTGGCAGGCAGGAACCGCGCCCGGTCTACGGGTCGAAGCCCCAACAGGTCGACGAGCCCGTCCTGGTTGGCGAAGATGAGTGTGAGTCGAACTTCCTGCATTCCTCACGCTCCTGGCGTCTCCTCGCGACCGCCCGTTTGCGGCGGACCTTTGGCTCACTCTAGATGGCGATGATGGTCGCGAAGTGGCCCCAGTGGTCGACGTTGAGCGAGAGCCGAATCCTCACGGAGTCGGCAAGGCGGCGGGAGTCGAGCCATGATCGTCGCGGCTCGTACGAAGTGCCGTGAGAGACCGTCTATGCGAAGAGCGCCTCCAGTTCGCGCCGGCTCCACACGCCTGCCCGCCCGGGGAAGCTAAAGACGTTGGGACGGTCCCCTATGGCGAACGGGTCGTCGGGGTCGCCAGTTTGGCCGCCCTCGAGCAGATGCTTGACCGAAGCCGTCAAGTGGCTTGGGCCTGCGCCCGGATACCCGGCGTGGTACCCGCCCGCGCGGCCAGGAAGCGGGGCCCACTCGCCGTCGTCGCCGAAGTAAAGTGGCACGCGCGGGTCGGTCAGGTCCAACTGGTCGATGCCGCTTGAGAGGAACACGTCGGGCATCGCGAAGACGAAGCGCTTGCCGAGCGTCGCTGCGGCGATCGGCAAGGTGCGGTGCCGCAGGAATCGAACGCTCGCGGGACTCTCACTGGCCGAGTACCCGAGCAGGTAACGGCGCAGGATCAGGTGCGCGAGCCCTGCCTGTCTTGGCTGCACTGCCGCGAACCGGCCCACGAACGCTTCCTGAGGCGCGGAGAACTTCCCAGGGCCGATCTCGGCGACCTCGCGGATGGCGTCGGCGAAGTCGATGGCCGAGGCGATCCGCTCGGTGCCCGCGCTGTCGCCGACCGGCTCGAGCATGAGGTGCGTCCAGTCGTCCACCGACCCAGATGGCGCTGCAGGGAGCGGCTCGCTCGGCTCGACGGCGAGAATGACCGAGTCGGCGAAGCGCTTGGCACGGTCGACGGCGCGCCACGCTTCGTGAAGCGCCTGGTCGTGAGCCCAGCGCCAGTGCCTCTCGACGGCTGCATCGATAGGCGACTGATGGGGCAGGGCGCCGCGGTAGCGCCGCAGGTCGTCGGCGTCATCCTGGGCGAGTACATCCCCCTTAATGGGGCTGGGCTCGCCGGGCCGCCAGCGGTGCAGGGCGCCGGTGTGGACCAGTGGCCACGGGATCACGGGCACCGGTTGGCCGAGCGCGTGGGCGAGCTGTGGAGTTGTGACCTCGTACGTGACGTCGGGGTGTGCGGGATGCCGCACCCGGACGAAGAAGCCGTCATCGGACTCCTCCCAGCCCATGTCGCAGACGACGTCGTCCGACGCCGCGGCGCGCGAGGACTTGGACGCACGGCGATTGCTTCGCTCGGTCGGCGTCCCATAGGCGCTGCGGTATCGCAGGGTGATGGTGCCGAGGCCCTGTTCGGGCTGGAATACGAGTTCAAGAGCGTGGTCCGTGTTCTCGACAGCCGCAAGCCGGGCGGCCACGGCTGGCCGAGGCCAGAAGTGCACCGGGATGGGCGGTCGACGGGTCGGCGCCAGGCTGTCGAGCAAGTAGGCGTAGATGTCCACTGTCGCCCACGTGAGGGGATTGCGGGTGACGGGCTCCGGGAAGTCGCCCGGGCGCTGAGCACGCTTGCGAACGGCGGCTTCGGAGACACCGAGAACCTGCGCGACGTCTTCGACGTCGGCTTGGGCCGTTTGAATGGTGGCTGCACGTTTCCTCATGTCCACGACAGTAGCGACCACATGTCCCCGAGTCAAGGGACACGAAGTCGCAAGAAGCGTGGACAGGTGATTCCACCACCGTGCACTTCCAACCTGTGCGGGCCACTGGGGCACTGGCGGGCGGAGCAAGCTGTGAGGTCGCCCTGGGGGTGGAGCTCGTGGCCTTGGAACGAGGATGGAGTCAGACCACGAGAGGTGTCGTAGGGGGAGGCCGACCACGCGCCGGCACCCTGAGAAGGAGAAGGCCGCGGCGGTGCTGATGGTGCGGGCGTTGCGCGCCGGGCCATGCGGCCGAAGGCGGGTCGCGGTTGATGAGGGCAGCGCAGGTCACGGGCGTTTGCCACCGGCGCAAGCGCGTCGGCGCCGCCAGAGGACCTGGTCCAGCGTAGGTTCGGCGCCAAGGGTCGGAACCGGTTGTGGTGCACCTACATCACCGAGCACCCCACCCACTTCGCCCAGGTTCCTGCGGAGGTCGAGCCATGACGCAGCTCCCGATCCCGGTCCACGTCGGATCCGAACCGCCCGACGACTGGGACGACATCGAAGCGCGGCAACGGCAGTACACCGAGGATGCGGGGCCGTACCTGCGTGACAAGCGACGGCCGGCCGTCGCCAAGGCGGACCTCGACTGGGGCGCTCTTGGCTTCGAGCCGCGCTGGGTGGGTTTCGACACCGCCGACTGTGCAGCCGCCCTGCAGCCGAGCGTCTACTCCGGGCGCGGCGCCGACGAGTTCGACCGTTTCCGGCAGGGTGCTGAGCGCCGGGGCGAGACGGCGCTGGTGATCAGCCCAGTCGGAGAGGTCGACGACGCGTCGCGCAACGTTCACAGCGTCTTCGGACCGCCAGTCGACTCTGTGTCGGTCGGGCGGACCTATACGAGCATCGACGGTCGCGTGATCGGAAGGGGTGCACGGGTTCGGGCTGCCGCCGACCTGGGCGACGCGGATGGCCAGCTCGCGCTGCGGTTGCTCAGCTGCAACCCGGCGCCGACGTGGCGCAGTCTCTCGCTCCGCGGGGCAGTGATGCACTCCGTCTTCGGCCCCGAAGAGCATGCCGCTGAGGGCGAGCTCCTGGCGATCTTGGAGACTGAGCTCGGCGAGCCAGTCGTCGCCGCCTGGATCTCGTTGGACGGCGTTGAGCGCCGCTACCTCGTTCCGGTCGAGACACCGTGGACGCTGCTGCTCTCGTGGCTGCTGGAGCAGGCGCTACCTGAGTTTGTCCCCGGCGCGATGCGCCGGGCGCGGCGTCCGCTGGCCTCCGACGAAGAGCTGATGACTCGTCGTGAGCGCGATGTCCGTGCCGCCTTGGCCGCGCTTCAGGCGGACTACTCCGCACGCCGTGAGGAGCTGGAGCGCAAGCTCGAGGAAGCACAGGGTGCGGCCGTGGCGATCCGCGAGGGCCTGCTCTATGGCACGGGCCAGCAGCTCGTCGCGGCCGTGCGGTCGGTCTTCGAGTCCGCCGGCGTCATCGTCGTCGACCTCGACGTGGAACTCGGTGGCACTAAGAACGCCGATCTGCTCTGTACCTCTGGTGGCCGCTCCCGATTGGTCGAGGTCAAGTCGGCGAGCGGGAGTGCTTCCGAGCGCGCCTACCAGGATCTGCTTCGTCACCTGCGGGAGTGGCCGAACCTGCCAGGTGCCACGCCGATCGACGGCGGAGCACTAGTAGTGAGCCACGACCTCCGCACGGCTCCCCTTGAGCGGAGCCTAGAGCCTTACGCCCGCCCAGAGTTCCTGGCAGCGCAGACGGAGCCTGTGATCTCCGCTCTGGAGCTCTTCGTGGCTTGGCGCGACGAGGACCAGGATGGGATCCGTCAGATGCTGTCCGGTCCTGTCAGAGCTCCCGTGGCTCCGTCCCCGGCGGAGGCCGGCTCACCAGTTGTCGACGCGGAACCGGTCACATCGGGCGCAGGACGACGGCGCTGGTTCGGGCGACGTCGCGTGGGTTCGTAGGCGGCTTAAGGCAGGCTCCACCGAGGTGATCCTGCGGTTCCTCGGCTCGCCGCCCAACTTGGCCTCGGCGCTGGCTCGTACGATCAAGACATGACCAAGCGCATCTCGACGGAGGCCTACCAGGCGCTTCGCGACGCGCTGGCTGTCGTGACTTGGTTCAAGCGACCCTTCCAGGCGCTGGTGACCACGGCCCTGCGCGATAGCCCCGAGTTTGTAGCTGGTCTGAACTTCTCGGACACCAAGCGCAACGTGGCCGACGAGCTCGTGCGGCGGCTGGTCACCCAGGAGGGCCGCTACCAGGATGTCGCCATCCGGTTCATGCTGGAGATCGCCACGATGACGCGGTTCCCGGACATCGAGCAGCTCCCCGAGCCGGATCGGGCGACTCGCCTTGCCGATGCCCGGAACGCCGTGGCGCGCCTCCACGACCTGACCGAGCGGTTCAGTGACCGGCAGCAAGTGCAGGAGCGGTTGCGGACTGAGCGCGAGGCCAACCGGGCGAGGGCGGAGGCCCTGCGGCGGTTCGACGACGATGTCTCCGCGCTCAAGGACCGGTTCATCGAGCTCCAAGGCGCGACGGATCCGCGTCGCCGTGGATACGCCTTCGAATCCCTGCTCTCCGATTTGTTCAAGCTTTTCGACATGGAGCCCCGGCTGGCTTACCGCCTTGAGGCCGAACAGATCGACGGCTCCCTGAGCTTCGACACCGACGACTACATCCTGGAGGCGAAGTGGATCGCCGAGCCTGTGTCCCGAGAGGCAGCTGACGCCTTCGCAGCCAAGGTCCGGCGCAAGGGCAAGAACGCCCTCGGGCTCTTCGTGGCGATCAGCGGCCTGTCGTCTGCCGCTCTCTCCACCTATCGGGAGTCGACGCCGTTCATCACGATGGACGGCGGAGACGTCTTCCTGGTGCTGGACGGACGGGTGCGTCTCGACGACCTGATCCGGGCCAAGCGACGCCACGCCAATGAGACGGGGTCCTGCTACCTGTCGGCGTCGGAGATGCTCTCGAGGTCCTGAGTCGGGAGCGCCATCACCGCTCGACGCACGCGTGGCGAGCCCGGACATCGGCTGCACGTGGACATGGCGCGGCGCGGCCACCGCGTAGCGACAGCGATAGCCCCGGGCGGTGCTCGGACTGGCGCGCCGAACGCGTCAACTTTGACGGCTGTTCGGATCTACGCGTGGTTGAGGCGCCAGGGTCGGTTGCCGGAGGCTGCCAGGAGGATGCGTGGCCGGTAGTGGTCGAAGGTCCGGAAGCCGTGGGCCAGGCGCCGGGTCTTCTCGATGATCAGGTTGATCGCCTCGGTGCCGCCGTTGGAGACGCTGTCGGTCTCGAAGTAGGCCAGGACCTGGGTTCGCCAGGCTCGCAGGGTCCGGCCGAGGCGGGCGATTTCGGGGACCGGGCAGGTGTGCAGGGTCGTGATGACCTCTTCGGCGATCTTGCGGCCGGCGGCCGGGGTGCGCTGGTGGTAGATCCGACATCACCGCCTGGATGCAGATGCTCGCCTTCACCGGCCACCAGGCCCGCCGCTGGGAACCCAAGAAGCCGCGCTACCGGGTCTTCACCATCGCAGCCACCCTGGCCCGCAGCGGGCGACGGACCTGGCTGCACCTGTCCACCCGATCAGCCTGGGCCACGCTGACCCTGACCGGACTGGGCAGACTGGCCGACCTCGCCCCGACTGACGGCGACCGCGACCCTGCCCCCACGACCCCGCCCGACCCCGGCCCTGGAACCGGCGCCCACCCCGGACGACACCGGACGCCGTGTCACACCCACAGAGCAGAATCACGCACACACGGCACCAGAACTGCCCGACTCCGCAAGCCAGCCGTCACCGTGAAAGATCGAGGCTAACCGGCCCCCATCAGCCGGAGAGTTCCGGTGATCGACTGGATGGCTGGCCGGTCTGCGGCCGCAGCGAATAGGGGCTCGAGGTGAAGCGGCTCACCACTTACGTATCGAGGAAGTCCCATTCGCTGCCGAGGACCCAGCGCAGCGCGGAGAGTTTGCCGTTGAGCATGCCGAGCTCGAAGTCCGTGTAGGGCCCGAGCTCACCGGGCTGCACATAGGTCTCCTCGACGCGCTTCCGGCCCAAGACAGCGATCGCGAGCAGCCGCTCGACCTCGGCCCGCTCGCCGGCGTCCTGCAACCGGTACTCGTGCTGGAGCGAGCGGTGGTACCAGATGCGATCAAACAGCTGCTTCTCGGCATCCGCGATCTCGTCCAAGCGCCGTGGCTCCTCGATGAAGTCGGTCTCAGCAAACAGCTCGTCGATCTCAGGCCCGAAGTATGCGAGGAGGACATGGTTGAGCCCGTCGACGCCGAGCGCGTACACCGACCCGCCTGGCGCGAAGATTGCGGCGATGTCGGGATGCGGCTGCCGCTTGTCCCCACTCTGCAGCGAGAAGTCATCGCTGTTCGACGAGACGAACGCGTGCGGCTCGCGTGCAAGGTCAGCGCCATCGATGGCGGTTGCGTACAGCTCGATGAGCAACGCGTCTGCAACGCTGTTGCGCGACCGGTGAAGCGGCGCCTGCTTCGCGAGGCCACGTTCGACCACAGCACGGTGGTTCGCGTCGGTCGGCTCGACGACCCGCCCGGCGCGCAGCAGCGCGAGCACCTCATCGAAGTTGCGTGTCGTCATCGCGCCGATCAGCGGCACATGGCGGGCGAGATCCTCGATGACCTTGAACGCGTGCTCACTGCCCGTGCCCCCGTAATCGTCCAGGTCTTGCCTGATGAGCTTGAACCGCTGTGCGACGCTCGCCGTCATTGACGCCTCGATCCGCTCCCGGTTCCGCTCGAACTCATCGACTACGAGCGAGGGCACGATCAACTCGACCTCGCCCTGGTGGATGAGGACGCGGAGGGCGACGATCCACCGCTGCCCGGCACGCCGCTTGGACATGTCAAGCCACGTCGACGTGTCAACGAGCAGGTGCAGCACGCGTCCCAACGTATCGGCCACCGAGCTCCACCACTTCCCCGCCGACGCGGTCTCGCCGGCCAACGTGTCGGCGTCCCGCGTCGGCGGGTCCAGCAGGCTTGCTCGACCGACTCCTGTCACGCGTGCATCAAGCGACCCCTGGGCACCCTCGGCGCGTACGCGATGTGACGTCATTACGCAGCGCCCGGCGTCAGCTCCTGGTCCAACGTCCGCCTGGAATCGGCGCCGTCCGCGCCGGTTCGGCGGCGAGCCATGTTGACCATCCGTTGACCACCACGCCAGAGGCCCTCCCTCCCCGAAGGGAGAAAGGGCCTCTGACCTGCAATTTCACTTGTAGCGGGGGCAGGATTTGAACCTGCGACCTCTGGGTTATGAGCCCAGCGAGCTACCGAGCTGCTCCACCCCGCGTCGGTTCCGTAACCATACGTTGCCCCTGCCCCACGGGCAAATCGCTTCGCCTGCAGCGCAAACGGGGAAAGCCCGTGACGGATGACGTCACGAACCCTCCCCGCTCCTGCGTCGAGCCCGGCGGGCGGCCGGCCCGGCCGCCTGGGCTGTCAACCTTCGAGGTCGGCCTCGGCGGCGATCGCAGCTTCCAGTGCGGCCTGGAGACGGTCCTGCGCCGCACCGTAGGCCGCGAAGTCGCCGTCGGCCAGTGCGGCCTGGCCGTCGACGATCGCTGCCTGCGCCTCGGTCAGGGCGGCGTCCAGGCGGCCCCGCGCGTCGAGCGTGCCCGGGTCGACGGGCTCCGTGGTCGGCGTGGTCGTCGGCCCGGCGGTCGGCTCGGTCGTCGGCCCGGCCGTGGGCTCGGTGGTCGGCTCGACCGGAGCGTCCGGCACCTGCTCGGCGTCCTCGCCCGGCTGCACGCCCTCGATCCCGGCATCACCGCCGAAGACCTGGTCGAGCGCTTCCTCGAGCGTCTCGGCGAAGCCGATCTGGTCGCCGAAGGACACCAGCACCCGCTGCAGCAGCGGGAACGTGGTGCCGGTCGAGGACTGGACGTAGACGGGCTGCACGTAGAGCAGGCCGCCACCGACCGGCAGGGTCAGCAGGTTCCCGCTGACCACCGTCGAGTTGCCCAGCTGCAGGACGTTCAGGCTCTGCGAGACCTCCGGGTTGGAGCGGAAGTTGTTCTGCACCTGGCCCGGTCCGGGCACCGTCGTGTTGCGTGGCAGCTCGAGCAGCCGCAGCTGTCCGTAGTCGTCCCGCCGGACGCCGGCCTCGTTCCCTGGTTCGGCGTCCACCGCGAGGAAGCCGGTCAGGACGTTGCGGTCGGTCTGACCACCGGGGATGAAGGTCGACGTCAGGGAGAACGTCGGCTCGTCCTGGGTCGGCATCTTGAGGGTCAGGTAGTACGGCGGCTGCTTGAGGCTCGCCGTGATCGGGTCCTCGGGGTTCTGCCAGAAGTCCTGGCCCGAGTAGTACTCCGCCGCCGTGTCCACGTGGTACGTCGCGAGCAGCTCGCGCTGGACCTTGAACATGTCCTCGGGGTAGCGCAGGTGGCTCATCAGGTCGCCGCTGATCTCGGTCATCGGCTTGATCGACGTCGGGAAGATCTCCGACCAGGCGGCCAGGACCGGGTCCTGGTCGTCCCAGGCGTAGAGCGTGACCTCGCCGGAGTACGCGTCGACGGTGGCCTTGACCGAGTTGCGCAGGTAGTTGACCTCCTGCGGGGCGAGGGCGGCGATGGTCTCCGAGCTCGCGGTCAGGGCATCGAAGGTCACGTCGTCGAGCGGCCGCGACTTCGAGTACGGGTAGTGGTCGGACGTCGTGTAGCCGTCGATGATCCACACGACCCGCTCGTCGACGACGGCCGGGTAGGCACGCGAGTCGAGCGTCAGGTACGGGGCGATCTTGGCCACCCGATCATGCGGGTCCCGGTCGTACAGGATCTGCGACTCGTCGGTGACCCGGTCGGAGAAGAGCATCTCCTCCGAGCCGAACTTCAGCGAGTAGAGCAGCTTGTTCCACATGCTGCCGATGCTCGGGCCGGCCTGCACCTCCTGCGTCGGGAACGTGGTGTCGACCTGGCCACCGGCGGCGTCATCCGGGTAGTCGAGCTCCCACGGGTCGGTGCCCTCCGGTGCGCCGACGATCGAGTACTCGGGCATCGTCTGGCCGAAGTAGATGCGCGGCTCGTAGTCGCCGAGCGAGCCCGTGGACGGGATGCCGCCCTGGTAGAACGCCGGCCGACCGTCGGCTGCCGTCGTGTTGCCGTAGGCGGCGACGACCCCGAAACCGTGCGTGAAGACGGTGTGCTCGTTGACCCAGGTGCGCTGCCCGGCGTCCAACCCGTCGAGGTTGAGCTCGCGGACCGCGATCACCGTGTCGCGGCTCTCGCCGTCGATCTCGTAGCGGTCCACCGACAGGGTGTCCGGGAAGTCGTAGTACTGCTTGTTCTGCTGGAGCTGGCGGAACGACGGGCTGATGATCGCCGGGTCCAGCAGCCGGATGCTCGCGGTGGTCTCGGCGTCCTCGCGGAGCGCACCTGCCTCCGCCTCGAGAGCGGCGTCGTACGGCGTGACCTCGACGTCGTCCAGGCCGAAGGCTGTCCGCGTCGCATCGATGTTCCGCTGGATGTACTCGGCCTCGAACTCCTGGGCGTTCGGCTCGGCCTGGAAGCGCTGGACGACTGCCGGGTAGATACCGCCGATCGCGACGGCGGACAGCACCATCAGACCCACGCCGATCGCCGGCAGCCGCCAGTTGCCGCGGAAGGCCGCGATCACGAAGAGCGCCGCGACCAGGACGGCGACACCCGTGAGGATCGCCTTGGACGGCAGGACGGCGTTGACGTCGGTGTACGAAGCACCCTGGATCAGGTCGCCGGCCTTGGTCAGCAGCGAGTACCTGTCGAGCCAGTAGTTGGCCCCGATGAGCAGCATGACGACGGCGGCGGTCAGGCCGAGCTGGACGCGCGCGGCGGGCGAGGTCCGGTCCCCCCCGGTGCCGCCCAGCCGCAGGCCGCCGTACAGGTACTGGGTCGCGATGGCAGCGATGGCAGCGATCACCGAGACCGCCATCAGGAACGACACGAGGAAGCGCAGCGCAGGCAGGGTGAAGACGAAGAAGGACAGGTCGAGCCCGTACTGCGGGTCGACGGTGCCGAACTCGCCACCGTTGAGGAAGAGCAGCACCGCGTCCCACTGCGAGGACGCCGCCGCGCCGGCGAAGAAGCCGAGCACGGCCGGGGCGGCGATCATCACCAGGCGGCGCAGCGGCTCGATCATCTCGCGGTACTGGTCGAGCGACGCCTGCTCGGGCGTCGACGGCGCGTAGACCGGTCGCGTGCGGTAGGCCACCGACAGCGAGGCGAAGACCGCCCCACCCATGATCAGGAAACCTCCGACGAAGAGCAGCCCGCGGGTGATCCACTCGGTCCGGAGCACCTCGATGTAGCCGAGCTGGTCGAACCAGAGCACCTCGGTCCACACCTGAGCGGTGATGGCCAGAAGGATGCCGAGCGCCACCAGGACGACGATCGTCGGGCCGAGGGCCCCGCGGCGTCGGGCGGGGCGCAGGGCTCCGGCTGGTCGGGGCGTGGGTGTGAAGCTCACGGGTCACTACCTCAGATCGTCAGCACGTCAGGTCTCGCGTCGCGGGCACGGCAGGCCGTACGCCGCTCGCGGGGTCAGCAGGAGAACGTCCCTGCGTGGCCCCAGGTTCCCATATCGGACCGCCCGCCGGGCCGGTCGGGCCGACCGATCGTGTGCGACGACCTGCGACCATGGGCCGATGAGCGAGAACGACGACCACGGCCCCGCCACGACACCGGCCCGTCCCCTCCCGGCCGCCGACCGCGGACTCGCCGAGGCCGTGCAGGAGATCGAGCGGCACGTCGCCCTCGGTGGCTGGGACGGACCCGTGCGCGTGTTCGCCCTGGTCAGCACTCGACAGGCTCTGGCAGCCGAGCCCACGCTCGCCACCCAGCTGGCACCCGAGGTCCTGAGCCAGGCCGCCGACGACGCGCACCACCTCACGGCGGTCGAGCAGGAGGGGCTTCCCGCAGCGACCAGCCTCGAGGAGCTGCTCGCCGGTCTGTCGTGGCCGGCGACCGTCGACGGCGTCGCCGTGGTCGTCGAGCGCGTCGTCCTGCCGTCGGCAGCCGAGGAGGCGATGCCGACCGAGCCCGATGCCGCCCTGGAGTACCTCATGGCGCACCCGGACCGTCAGGACGTGCGCCTGGCCGTCGGCGTGCTGCGGGCCGGTGGCTCGTGGTGCGCCGTGCGGACCAGGGCGAACGACGTCGACGACGCCGTCGCGGGCGGGCCGGACCTCGTGCCCGGGCTCGTCGAGGCCGTCGCCGCGACACTCCTGTGAGGATCGCGCCGCCCTGACCTCAGGAGCAGGTCTGAGCTCAGGAGCAGGTCCGAGCTCCCGAGCAGGTCCGTGCTCAGGAGCAGGTGGGCAACGATCCGCCGTCGCCGGAGCCGATGGCCGCGACCGCCGCGCGCGCCTCGGCAAGGGTCCCGATCTTGACGACCTGCAGGTCGTCGGGGACGTTGCCGACGACCTCGTCGCAGTTGTCCTGCGGCGCCAGGAACCAGGTGGCACCGTCACGCGCGGCACCGGCCATCTTCTGCTGGATCCCGCCGATCGGGCCGACCGTACCGGTCAGGTCCATCGTGCCGGTGCCCGCGATCGTCAGACCGTTGGCCTCGTCCTCCGCGGTGAGCAGGTCGATGATCCCGAGCGCGAACATGGTGCCGGCGCTCGGCCCGCCGATGTCCTCGATCGCGATCGTCACGTCCACCGGCAGGTCGAACACGGGGTCGATGAACACACCGAGCAGGGCCTTGCCGTTGCCGTCGTCCACCGTCGTGACCTCGAGGTCCTGGCGGACCCCGTCGCGGTCCACGCCGATGGCGACCGTCGCGGACGGCTCGACGTCGTCCATCCAGGCGCTCAGCTCGGAGAAGCTGGGGACGTCGTGCCCGTCGACAGCGACGACCACGTCGCCCTCGAGCAGGACGCCCTCGGCCCCGGTGCCCTCCGCGACGCCTGCGACGTTCAGGACCGTCGGCACCTCGTAGCCGAGCTCCTCGAGAGCAGCGACCGTGGCGTTCTCCTGGGAGGAGATCATCGCTGCCTGGTTGCGTGCGTCGATGTCGTCGCGCGACTCCGTCGGCTCGAAGATCGTCTCCACCGGCGCGACCGAGCGGGTGCGGTCCAGCCAGCCGGCCAGGACGTCGACGAGGGTGACCGGGTAGTCCGGCCCACCGGCCACCGACACCGTCGTCAGCAGCAGCTTGCCGGTCGGCTCGTAGGTGGCTGCGTCCTTGATCGAGATGAGCGAGATGTCGTCCACCTCGCCGAGGGTGTCGCGGGTGGGCCCGGGACCGGTCACCGCGTACGGCACCGGCAGCAGGGACGCCCCGGCGACCAGCAGCGAGGTCAGGACGGTGGCGGCCGACAGGGTGATGGCACGCGGGGTCAGGACCCCGGCTGGAGGCCCGGTCGGTGGCGTGGCCGGCCGCGGGTAGGGCTCGGTGTCGGGGCCATGGGGCGGCTCGAGGACGTGCGTCACCGGGACATCATCCCTTCCGGACGGCTCAACCGTGACGCCGGGCCCGCGCCTGGCGCCACACGGCGGCCGTACCGAGCAGCGCCACGGCCGCCCCCGCAGCGCCGAGGGCGACGTCGCGCCCGTCGACCTGGCGCCCCGCGAGCGCGACCCGACCCCGGACCCCGGCGAGCAGCACGCGCAGGCACTCCTCGGTGTCGTGCGTCGCCGTCCACCCGGCAGCGCGCAGCCGCGCGGGGTCGACCGTCCACGGGTAGACGACGTAGGCGAGCTCGGCGGCGGGCACCGGCAGGACGCCGACCCGGTGCAGGCGCTCGGCGGTGCCGAAGGCCGTCACCGCGGCAAGCTCGATCCGGCGCATGCCGGCCAACCGCTCGACGGCCGAGGAGCTGAGCAGCGGTTGCGCCGCGACTGTCGCGGCGCCCGACCAGCCGAGCCGCACGACGAGCTCGACGGCCGACGCGACGTCCTCGACGTGGACGAGCTGCCAGTCGCGTTCCACACCCCTGACCGCGAGCACCCGCGGCGCCGCGAAGTGCCGTGTGACCAGCGTGTCGACGCCCGGCCCGACGACGGCGGCCGGCCGCAGCACCATGATCGACGGCATCCGGGGACCCCGTCGCGTGGCCGCCCTGGCCAGCACCGCCTCGACCGCGACGAGATCGCCGACGTGCCCGTCACCGGGTGCCGTCGGGGGCGCCTCGTCGTCGGTGATCACCGGGCGGTCGGGCTGCGCGCCGTGGACCATCGCAGAGGTCACAGCGACCACCTGCCGGACACCCGCCGTCCGCGCACCGGCCACGGTGCGCTGCGCGAGCGAGACGAGCGCGGCCCGCCGCTGGTCGGCGGTCCCGGGGCGGAGGGCCGACAGGTCCGCGTCGTCGGCGACCAGGACGACAGCGCGCGCGCCGGCCAGCGCCGCCTCCGGCGCGAGCTCGGGCAGGTCCGGCAGGGCGCGCACGGCACCACCCGCGTCGAGCGCGAGCCGCGCGACGACCGCGGCGGCGATCGGGCCACGGCCGAGCACGACGACGTCGCCCGCGCCGGCCGCGCCGTCGTCCCCGGCGCCGTCCCGTGCACGGGCGTCGTCGCGCGCATCGGTGCGCGCCTGACTGCGCTCAGAGCGAACCTGCCTGCTCATCGCCGTCGCACGACCCTTCGGACCCGTCGCAAGTGGTTACGGTTGACCGATCTCGCCCATCGTCTCAGGAGCAACCCGATGAGCACGCCGCCCGCTGACAACGACCACGGCGCGCCAGACGTGCCCCCGCAGTGGGAAGAGCTCCTGCGCCAGATCCTCGGGCCGGACGCCGACGCCGTGCTGGAGGAGCTCCGTGAGCGGGGCGGGCTGGCCGGCCTCGGCCTGACCGGGGCGGACGGCGCCCCGCTCGACCTGACGGCGCTCGCAGCGGCCGCCGGCCTGCCGAACGACCCGGCTGCCCTCGGCCAGGTGCTCGGGCAGATCCAGCGCATGCTCGCGGCCTCCGGTGACGGGCCGGTGAACTGGGACCTCGCGCACGACCTCGCCCGCCAGGCAGCGGTCGCCGAGGGTGACCCGTCCGTCGGGGAAGCGCAGCGCCGTGAGGTCGTCAGCGCGTTCTCGGTCGCCGAGCTCTGGCTCGACTCCGCGACCGACCTGCCACCTGCCGGTGGGCCGGTGCGCGCCTGGAGCCGCTCGGAGTGGGTCGAGCACACCATCGGACGGTGGCGCACGCTCGCCGAGCCGATCGCCGTCTCCGTCGCCGACGCGCTCGCCACGACCCTGGCGGGCCAGGCTCCCGAGGCGTTCGGCGGGGGCGAGCTCGGGGTCGAGGACAGCGACGAGGCGCACCCCGGCGCGGGCGCGGGCCAGATGATGCGCCAGCTGGGCGGCACGGTCTTCGGGATGCAGGTCGGGCACGCCGCCGGGACGTTGTCCCGGGAGGTCTTCGGCGGCACCGACATCGGCATCCCGCTGCTCGACGGACCAGGCACCGCCCTGCTGCCACGCAACGTCGCCCAGTTCGCCGAGGGTCTCGACATCCCGGCCGACGAGGTCCGACTCTTCCTCGCGCTGCGCGAGGCGGCGCACGCGCGCCTGTTCACCCACGTCACCTGGCTGCGCGGCCACCTGCTCGGCGCGGTGGGCGCCTATGCCCGCGGGATCACGATCGACACCGACGCGCTCGAGGACGCCGTCCGCTCGATCGACCCGACCGACCCGGCCGCGCTCCAGGAGGCACTGTCCGGCGGCGTCTTCGCGCTCGGCTCGACCCCCGAGCAGCAGGCTGCGCTGCTGCGCCTCGAGACGGCCCTCGCTCTCGTCGAGGGCTGGGTCGACGAGGTCACGGCGGCCGCCGCGACACCCCACCTGCCGCACACCGTCGCACTACGGGAGATGATGCGCCGCCGGCGAGCCGCCGGCGGTCCAGCGGAGGACACCTTCGCGACGCTCGTCGGGCTCGAGCTCCGGCCCCGGCGGTCGCGGGACGCGGCCCGGCTCCTCGCGCAGATCGCCGCCGACGGCGGTCCGAGCGCGCGCGACGCCGTCTGGGACCACCCCGACCTGCTGCCGACCGCGCTGGACCTGGACGACATCGCGGGCTACGCGGGCCGGCGGGCCGCCGCCACCAGCGAGCTGGCGGACGTCGACCGCGCCCTTGCGGAGATCTTCGGCGACGAGCCGGGCGCCGGCGTCACGGGCCCGTGACGGACGCCGGCCCGGGTCAGTCGGGCGGCCCCACGTCGGTCTGAGCGACACCGTCGTCCGATGGGTCGCCCTCATCGCCCGACGGGTCGCTCTCGTCGTCCATCGACGTGAGGTCGTCGTCTGCCGGTCGCTCGGAGGCGAAGGCGTGGCCGTCGAGGAAGCCCCGGGCCCGGTCGGTCCGCGGGTACGCCTCGAGCAGGACCCAGAACTCCGGCCCGTGGCCACCGCGCAACAGGTGCGCGAGCTCGTGCAGGAGCACATAGTCCAGGACCCAGCGCGGCATCCCCCGCACGCGGTCGGAGATCCTGATCGTCCCGTCCGACGGCGTGCACGAGCCCCAGCGCCGGCCCTGGTTGGACGACCAGCTCACGCTCGTCGGCTTCGCCAGGCCGCCGAGGTAGCGGGTGGACAGGTAGGCAGCACGGGCGGCGAGCTGGCCGTCGGACGGCCGGCGGCGCTGATCCTGGGACGCGAGCTTCGTGACCATCCGCGTGACCCACTCGCGCTCCTGCGCCCTGGTGAACCGGGCCGGGATCGCGACGACGGTCCGGCCGCCCTCACGGAACGCGGTGACCGTGCGGACCCGGCGTCGGCTGCGGCGCACCTCGACCGTCCCGAGGGCCGCCGCGACGGCGACCTCGAGCGACGGCCTTCCTGCTGGCTGCGCGTGCACGGCAGCACGGTAGCCGCCCTGACCCTCAGATGTGCGCCATCGGTCCCGTCCGGGCGGTCCGCGTCGCGCCGCAGCACGCCCGCCGCACGCGAACCGTCGGCCGTCGGGGCGTCGCGCACGGCGCGCCGAGCGTCGTTCGAACGGACAGTCCCGTGCCTGAGCACTACGCTGTCCGGTGACCGATGAGCACGATCGACCCCTGATCGCCGCTCATCGACGGTGGCCGGGTCGATCACGTCCGGTGCGAAAGCCTTCTGAACGGAGATACCTCATGGCCGAGACCTACAAGGGCGAGTTCTACTGCGTGAAGTGCAAGGAGAAGCGTGAGGCCGAGGGCGACGTCGTCGTGGCCAACGGTCGCAAGATGGCCAAGGGCATCTGCCCGGTGTGCGGCACCAAGCTGAACCGCATCCTCGGCAAGGCCTGAGCTCACTCGTCATACCTCGAAAGGCGGCCCCCGACGGGGCCGCCTTTCGTGTACCGGGCACTGTGGACAACGACCGCCAGGGCCCGGTCTCGGCCAGGCTTGCCCGGTGGCGCCCGCCACGTGGGCGAGGAGGTGCACGGTGCGGCTGCGACCCGGCCTGGCTGTGCTGTGGCGAAGCCCGACGCAGGTCCAGCTGGGCACCGACCCACGATGGGCGACGACGGTCACGGACCTCAGCCCGTGCGCCGCACAGGCGCTGCGCGGGCTCACGGCCGGGACGGAGATCCGCGCGCTGCGCGCCGGCCTCGCCCGCCAGGGCGTCCCGTCCGCCGAGGTCGAGACCCTGGTGGACCACCTGCGGGCGGCCCGACTGCTCATCGACGGCCCGTCGAACGACCGGTCGGCCGATGCGGCCACATGGTCGCTGCTGAGCGCCGACGGTGACGGTTCTGCGGTGCTGACGTACCGCGCCCGGGCCACCGTCCGGGTCACCGGGCTCGGTCGGCTGGGCACCGGGCTGGCCGCGATCGTCGCCGCCGGCGGGGTCGGCGTCGTCGAGCTGGACGACGACCGCCTGGTGGGCCCGGACGACGTCGGCGCGGGCGGGCTGACCGCTCAGGACATCGGGGCTCAGCGGACCGCTGCCGCGGCGCGCGTGGTGCACGATGCCGCGCCGAACGTCCGGACGACCGGCCCGGGCCGGGAGCCTGTCGATCTGGCCGTCGTCGTCGAGCACGACGTCGCCGATCCGGTGCGGTACCGGACGCTGATGGACGACGACGTCCCGCACCTCTCGATCGTGGTGCGTGAGGCGTCGGTGCTCGTGGGTCCGTTGGTGGTGCCCGGGCACTCGGCCTGCCTGCGGTGCGCCGACCTGCACCGGGCCGGTCGCGACCCGGCGTGGGCGGTGGTCGCCGCCCAGCTCGCCGGCCGCGGGAGGAGGCGGCCGAGCGAGGAGACCTCGATGGCGGCGGTCGCGGCCGCCCTCGGGGCAGCGCAGGTGCTGGCCCACGTGGACGGGCGGACCAGTGCCGTGGTGGGCGCGTCGCTCGAGATCCGGCTGCCGGACCTCCTGCCGCGACGGGTCGCCCGGCCCGCGCACCCCGACTGCGGGTGCCGCGGGCCAGGCCCGGTGGCCTGACCCCGCCGGGTGGGGGGTCAGGCCGCCGAGAACTCGTCCTTGCGGGGACGCCCGCGACCGCGCTTGCGCGCGACGACGACGCCACCGATGAAGACCTCGCCGCCCCAGACGCCCCACGGCTCCTCGCGGGCGATGGCACCCTCGAGGCAGCCCTGTCGGATCGGGCACTCGTGGCACAGCGACTTGGCCAGCTCGACGTCGGACGTCGACTCGGCGAACCACAGCTCGGCGTCGTACTCGCGGCACGGGATGAGCGTGGCGACCAGCTGGTCGAAGGTCTCGGCCTCGGTGGGCCGGGCGGTGGTGCTGGACGGGGTGGGCCAGGGGCCGGATCCGCCCTGGTTCAACGTGTCGAGCAGCGTCGTGAGCCGCACGATGTCCTCCTGGGTCCGGAGTGATCAGCTGGTGATTCGGTGCCGGGACCGGCTGCCTTCGCTGATCGCCCGAACGGGCGAGGACATGAAGAAGGCCGCGGGTCCCGAGTGGACTCCGCGGCCTGGTATGGGCTCCTGGTCGGTCAGACCCGGAACGCCTCCCGTGCGGAGTCGTGCTCGGTGGGGGCGGTGCTGCGCGCATCGCGCCGGCGCCATGCGGCGCGAACGCCTGCGGGCACACCCGTCCCCTGAAGAAGGGCGGAGATGGGCGCGGCAGGACGCGGCACGAAGCTCGCTGCGTTCGCAGCGAACGGCACCAGAGTCTTGGTCTTCATCAGATCACCCACCCCCTTCCGGTTCAGCTCCAGCCTCTCGGCCAGACCTCCTACAAGGACGACACGAACCCTAGGCCCGGTCAGCGCGAGGACACAACCGAATAACCGACAGAACTTCGGAGAACTTCTGCCAGGTCCTGGATCGTCGAGGCGTCCGGGTCCGTGCGGGGTGCGGGAGGGGTCCGTGCGCGGTGCGGGAGGGGTCCGTGCGGGGTGCGGGAGGGTCAGCGCCGGCCGGCGACGATCGCGAGCAGCGACGGGCCGTACTGGTTGATCTTCATCGGACCGATCCCCCGCACCCGCGCGAGCTCGGCGACCGTCGTCGGCCGCAGCTGGGCGATGCCCTCGAGCGCCGCGTCGACCAGGACGGTCCAGGCCGGCCGATCCAGCGCGAGCGCGACCTGCCGCCGCCACTCGTGCAGGGCCTCGAGCAGGGCCGGGTCGAGGTCGTCGAGGGACGGCGCGGCCGTGACCCGGCCGGCCGTCCCGGCCCGACGCCGGGTCTCGCCCTCCGGCCAGATGCCGTCGAGGAAGCGGGTGCGCTTGCGCCCCGCGCGTCCGCCAGGGTTGCGCGCCCGCCCGAAGCTCAGCTCCAGGTGCTCACGGGCGCGGGTGACACCCACGTAGAGCAGGCGTCGCTCCTCGGCCACGGCGGCGTCGGTCTCGGCGAGCGAGATCGGCATCAGGCCCTCGCTCAGACCGGCGAGGAACACGGCATCCCACTCCAGGCCCTTGGCCGCGTGCAGGGACGCGAGAGTCACCCCGTCGACTGCCGGCGCGTGCTGGGCGGACGCCCGCTCGTCGAGCTCGGCGACGAGGTCGACGAGGGTCGCCTGACGGCCGCTGCCCACGTCCGACGCCACCTGGTCGGGTACGGGACGTGCAGCGAGGTCGTCGGCCAGGGCCACCAGGGCCTGCAGCGAGTCCCAGCGTTCGCGCACGGCGCCGCGAGCCGCCGGCGGCTCCTGGGACCAGCCCGCCGAGGAGAGCACGTCACGCACGGCCGTCGGCATCGGCTCGTCGTTCATCGACCGGGCGGCCCCACGGAGCAGGACGATGGCGTCGCGGACCTCCTTGCGCCCGAAGAACCGCTCGCCCCCACGCACGAGGTAGCCGATACCGGCCTCGGCCAGCGCCTGCTCGAAGGCCTCGGACTGGGCGTTGGTCCGGTAGAGGACGGCGATCTCCCGAGCCGAGGTGCCACCGGCGATCAGGCGGGCGATCCGGGCCGCGATCCCGGCAGCCTCCGCCTCGTCGTCGTCGTACGCCGTGTAGCCGACGGCGGGACCGGTCGGACGCTGCGCGACGAGCTCGAGCGCACCCGACTGACGACGCTGCCGGGATCCGCTGATCAGCCGGTTGGCCAGCGCGACGACCTGCGGGGTCGACCGGTAGTCGCGCACCAGGCGGACAACCGTCGCGCCCGGGTGCCGCTGGCCGAAGGTGAGCAGGTGGTACGGCGTCGCGCCGGTGAACGAGTAGATCGTCTGGCTCGGGTCCCCGACGACGCACAGCTCGGTGCGACCGCCGAGCCACTGGTCGAGCAGGTACTGCTGCGCCGGCGAGACGTCCTGGTACTCGTCGACCACGAAGCGCCGGTACTGCGAGCGGACGGCGTCGGCGACGTCGCGGCGGTTCTCGATCATCGCGCCGAGGATGGTCAGGACGTCCTCGAAGTCGATCACGCCACGCGCGTCCTTGGCCTCCTCGTAGGACGCGATGAGCCGGGCGACCGCGGCCCGGTCGAAGCCGGCCGGCGGCGGACGGTCGGTCGCGGTCGCCGCCCGCACGTAGTCGTCGGCCGTGACCAGACTGACCTTGGACCACTCGATCTCGGCGGCGAGGTCACGGATGCTGAGGCGGTCGACCGAGAGCCGGAGCCGCGCCGCGGCCTCGGCGACCACGGGGGCCTTGTGGTCGAGGATGCGCGGCGGTGCTCCGCCGACCACCTGGGGCCAGAAGAACGACAGCTGGCGCAGGGCCGCCGCGTGGAAGGTGCGCGCCTGGACACCGACGACGCCGAGCTCGCGCAGACGGGTCCGCATCTCGCCCGCGGCACGCGCGGTGAAGGTGACCGCGAGCACGCTCGTCGGCGCGTAGGTCCCGGTCTGCACCCCGTAGGCGATCCGGTGCGTGATCGCGCGGGTCTTGCCCGTCCCGGCACCGGCGAGGACGCACACGGGCCCGGTCAGTGCGAGGGCGACCGCACGCTGGTCGGGGTCAAGGGCTTCGAGGAGCTCGTCGGCAGACATCAGCACCGAGTGTGTCAGGCACCGCCAACACGGCCGACACCTCCGAGCGGGTCCACCACCGATGTGGACCGACGTGACGGGAAGCATCCGGGTGCGCGCACCGTTAGGTCCACGACACCGGAACCGACGTGAGGACCTCGATGATCGACGCCACCGCACTGCCCCCCGCCGGTACCGTGACGATCTTCACGACGGCATGGTGCGGCTACTGCTCGAGGCTCAAGTCGCAGATGACGACTGCCGGCGTCGTCTTCGCCGAGGTCGACATCGAGCAGCACCCCGACGCCTCGGCGTACGTCGAGCGGGTCAACGGTGGCAACCAGACGGTGCCGACCCTCGTCTTCCCGGACGGTTCGGCCGCGACCAACCCGTCACTCGCCGAGGTCCAGCGACGGCTCGGCTGACCGGTCAGGCCCAGCTCCCACCCACGGGTCCGCCGAACCAGTCCTCGATCAGGGTGAGTGCGACCGACGTCCGCATCGGTAGCAGGACCGTGCCGTCGGCGACCGCCTGCGCGAGCTCGGCCCTGGTGAACCACCGGGCCGCGGTGAGCTCGACGCCGTCGACCACGACGTCCGTCGTCCGGGCGTGCGCGACGAAGGCGAGCATCAGCGAGGCGGGGAACGGCCATGGCTGGCTGCCCCGGTACGAGACGCCGCCGATGACGACGCCGGACTCCTCGGCCACCTCACGGCGCACCGCACCCTCGAGGGACTCCCCCGGCTCGACGTACCCCGCGAGGGTCGAGAACCGCCGCTCCGGCCAGTGCGCCGCGTGGCCGAGCAGGATCCGGTCGGCGTCGTCGAGCACGGCCATGATCACCGCGGGGTCGGTCCGCGGGTAGTGGTCGCTGCCGTCGACGGTGCACCGACGGGTCCAGCCGGCCTCGGCCGGCAGCGTCGGCGCACCGCAGCGGGGGCACCGCGGGTGCCGCTCGTGCCACGCCGCGAGCCCGATCGCGGCCGTGGCCAGCCCCGCGTCACGGTCGGGCAGGGCGTGGCCGACATCACGCAGGGTCGACCAGGTCGCACCGTCGAAGAGCTCCGCGACACCGTGCGGCTCGACGCCCTCGAGGTCCACGCCGCCGGGTTCGGGCGGATCCGGCAGGACGAGCGCAAGGTACCGGGTACCTCCGTCGTGCTCCCCGGCCGGCGCACCCGGCCCGAGGAGCAGGTCCGCGCCGAGGATCGCGTCCGGCCCGGGGAGCGCGTCCTGGCCGAGGAGCGCGTCCTGGCCGAGGAAGAGAACCAGCGAGTCCGGCGTGCGCAGACCCTCGACCTCGGCAGTGGTCTGAAGGTCGAGCGCCGGACCGCCGAGGTCGGTGACCCGGGTGAGCAGGCGCCCACCGGCGATCAACAGCACGGCGGTCCGGGGGTCCGCCCAGGCGCGGTCCAGCAGGTCGGGCTCGCCACGTCGGTGCGCCGCGCGATCGACGGAGGCGCGGGCGAGCGGTAGCCGGGTCCAGTCCACGAGCGCAACGGTACGGCGCCGTCGGGGTCGCGTGCGCCGGCTCGTCGGCCGTCGTCGCACGGCGGCCGGGACGCGGGAGGCCAGCGGAAACCGGACACGCCCGGCCGTCGTCGCGTCCGTCCCGCGCGTGGGCGCCTACCGTTGCCCCGTGCCCCGTTCACCGCTCGCCCTGGCAGCGCTCGCGACCGTCGCCGTCACCGGCCTCGACGCCTACGACGTACGACGGCCCACCCACTCCGGCGTGGGGGTGGACACCGCGATCGTGGTCGATGCCGCCGGCGGGCGCTGGGTCGTCCAGGCGCCGCAGGATGCCACAGCGGGGGCTGCCCTCGAGGCCGAGGTCGCCCTGCTCGCGGCACTGGCCGTGCATGTCGACGCCGGACGGCTGCCCTTCGACGTCCCCCGGGCCGCCGGGTTCGCCCACCTGCCGGAGGGGGGCCGTGCCGTCGTCCACCGGCAGCTGCCCGGACACCCGCTCCAGCTCGAGCTGCTCGGACCGGGACCGGGGCTCGCGGCGGCGGTCGGCCGGGCCATCGCCGCACTGCACGAGCTGCCCCACGCCACGATCGAGGACGCCGGGCTGCCGGTCTACGAGGCCGAGGCCTACCGCCGGCGACGGTTGTCCGAGGTCGACGAGGCCGCGCGGACCGGGCACGTGCCCGCCACGCTGCTGCGTCGGTGGGAGCACGCGCTCGAGGACGTCGCCCTGTGGCGCTTCCAGCCGACTGTCGTGCACGGGGACCTCTCGACCGACCACGTGCTCTGCTCGCGCACGGCGCCGACCGGGATCCTCGGCTGGTCGGAGGCCAAGGTGGCCGACCCCGCGGACGATCTCGCCTGGCTGCTCGTCGCGGCCCCGCACGAGGCCGTGGACCCGATCCTCGAGGCCTACAACCTGCGGCGCACCGAGCTGACCGACCGGCACCTGGCGGACCGGGCGCTGCTCGCCGGTGAGCTCGCCCTCGCGCGGTGGCTGCTGCACGGCGTCCGGGCGGACGACGCCGCGATCATCGACGACGCGACGGCGATGCTCGTCGAGCTCGACGGGCACACCGCGCCGCCCGCCCCGGCCCCCGTCGCCGCGCGAAGGACGACCGGCCGGTGGGGCTCGGTCCTCGGGCGCGACGACGACGTGCGCGAGGACGGCGTCGATCACGTCGGCGATGACGACGAGGTGTCGGACGACGAGGTGTCGAACGACGCGGCGCCCGACGATGCGGCGCCCGACGATGCGGCGCCTGACGATGTGGCTCCGGCCGACGTGGCGCCCGATGACGCGGTGCCGGACGACGAGATGCCTGACGACGCGGCGCCGGCCGACGCCATTCGTGACGACGTGGTGCCTGACGACGGGCTCGACGACGGGACGAGCGGCGAGCCTCACGACGACCACCGGCCTGACGACGACAGCCGGCCCGACGACGACCGGCCGGCTCAGGTGCGCTGACCCGCCGCGCCGAACCCGACCAGCGCCTCGATCTCCTGCGGACCCAGCAGGCGCTCGGGTCGGACCGTCTGCCCCGAGCCGACGTAGAAGAACGCTGCGCGCACCCGGTCGAGCGGCACGCCCTTCCACCGCGACCAGGCCAGTCGGTACACCGCGAGCTGGATCTCCCTGGTCCGGATCACGGCCGGATCGGCCGGCGGACGCCCGGTCTTCCAGTCGACCACCACGACGCCGTCGCCCTCGGCGAACACCGCGTCGATCCGGGACCGCAGCACGACACCGCCGACCGGCGTCTCGATGTCCACCTCGACGGCCAGAGGTGACCGACCGGCCCACGGCGAGGCCAGGAACACCCGCTGCAGGGCGTCCAGATCGGGGTCCCCACCGACGCTCTCGTCGTCGGCGCCGGGCATCGCGTCCACGTCGACGAGGGTCGCGGCGCCGAAGTACCGCTCGACCCAGGCATGGAAGGTCGTACCGCGTCGGGCGCGGGTCGAGGGCTCGAGCGGGACCGGGCGGCGCAGCTGGAGGGCGAACCCGTCCGGGTCTGCGGCCAGCCGCACGACCGCCGACGCCGACAGGTGCGCCGGCAGGGCCACGTCCGACCGCTCGGCCCGACCACGGCGCCGCTCGTCGAGGAGCAGGTCCGCGACGTCGTCGAGCCCGCCGCGGCGCGAGGGGTCTGGTCGTCCGGGCCCGGAGACGGCGAGCTCGGCCGCTGCAGCGCGAACGGCCGCCGCTGCACGTTCGAGCCTGGCGTGCCGCTCGTCGTCGTAGACCTGAGCGGACGGCCAGAGCACGGGCGCCTGCTCGGCCGGGACCGGCGGCACCGGCCGGGGCACGATGCCGTTCTCGTCCGGGGTCCGCGGGTCCGGTGCCCACTGCCCCAGGTCGACGGTGCCCGGCTCGGACTCCATGACCTCCAGCAGGAACGCCGAGGGCTCGACGGGACGCGCCCCGCCGCGCCACCAGGACCCGGTCAGCAGGAGGTGCGACTTGGCCCGCGTGAACGCGACGTAGGCGAGCCGGCGCTCCTCGCGACGGTGATGCTCCTCGTGGTCGTCCCGGAAGCTCGCGATCCGCGCGGCGAGCTCCGCCACGTCTGCGCAGCCGTCGACCCGGAACGACGGCAGGTCGGCCTGGTCGCCACGCAACGGCGTCGGCAGGGCACCGGCCTCCTTGATCCAGCCCCACGAGCGCGCACCGGTGGGGAACGTCCCCTCGACGAGACCGGGGACGGCGACGATGTCCCACTCGAGCCCCTTGGCGGCGTGCACCGTCAGGATCTGCACCGCATGCGGGTCGATCTCGGTCACCGGGGACTCGAGCCCACGTTCCTCCTGCTGAGCGGCGTCGAGCCAGGCGAGGAACGCGCCGAGCGTCGCCGTGTCGCTGCCGTCCCCGAAACCGCCCGCCACGGACCTGAAGGCGTCGAGATGGGCTCGCGCAGCACCGACGTCGTGCCGTGCGTCTGCACCGTCCCGCGCGCGTGCCACCGCGACCTCGATGTCGAGCCCGAGCAGCCGCTCGGCCTCGACCACGAGATCGACCACGGGCAGGAAGGTCTGGCTCCGCAGGCTGCGCAGCACACCCGCGAGGTCCGCCAACCGAGCCCTGCCGGCCGGTGACAGCGCCCTGCCGGCCGGGCTGACCCACGTCTCGGGCGGCAGGTCGTCGAGCGCGTCGACGATGCTCCGCTCGTCGATCGGATCGGGTTCGAGGACACGGTCCTGTTCGACGACACGTTCCGTTTCGAGGACACGGTCCGGTTCGACGACACGGTCCGATTCGAGGACACGGTCCGGTTCGACGACACGGTTCGCCTCGCCCGGCACGGGCCGGCCCGTCGTCGGGTCGCTGCCCACGTGAGAGGTCACCCGACGGCGCCCCGGCAGCCCGGCCCGACGCGCGAGCTCGCCCGACCAGTCGGCGAGCGCATGCAGGTCCGCCAGCCCGATCCGGGCCCTCGGCCCGGTGAGCAGCCGCATCAGCGAGTCTCCGCGGGACGGGTCGTGGGCGGCCTCGAGCGCCGCGACGAGGTCGACGACCTCGGGCGTCGTGAGCAGACCACCCAGGCCGACGACCTCGACCGGCAGACCGCGAGCCAGGAGCGCGGCGTGCAGCAGCGGGAACTGCGAGCGCTTGCGGCACAGCACCGCAGCCGTGACGGGTGCGACCGGCGCGACCGGACGCCGCCCGGTCCGTCGGGTGCCCGGTGTGGGCTCGGCCGCGGCCGCTCGGACCGGCGGCGCCGGGGCTGCCGTGAGCCGGGCCGCCATCACGCGGGCACGGTGCTCGGCGACGAACTCGGCGACCGCGACCGCCTCGTCCTGTGCCGTCACGTGGAACTGGATCCTGACCGCGCCCGGCCCGGCCGACGGCCGGGCGACGAGCTCCGGCAGCGGGATCGTCGCCGCCTCCCGCAGCGGTGCAGCGACCCGGTTCGCCGCACCGAGCACGGCCCGGTCGTTGCGCCAGGAGGTGGACAACGTGAGCTCGGCTGCTGGTGTCCCGTCCCGCCGGGGGAACTCGACCCCGAAGCGTTCGAGCCCGCCTGCGCTCGCGCCCCGCCAGCCGTAGATCGACTGGTGCGGGTCACCGACGGCCGTCACCGGGTGCCCCGGCCCGTCGCTCGCCCGGTCCCCGAACAGGTGGCGCAGCAGCACGAGCTGGGCCACCGAGGTGTCCTGGTACTCGTCGAGCAGCACGACACCGAACCGGGCTCGCTCGCCCGCGCCCACCTCGGGCACCTCCCGCGCGAGCCGCGCGGCCAGTGCCACCTGGTCGGCGAAGTCGATCACGTCCGCCGCCCGCTTGCGGGCAGTGAAGTCCTCGACGAGGTCGACCAGCGACGCGCGCAGGGCCAGCGAGCCCGCGACCTCCCTGACCGGCACCAGGTGCTTGCTCAGGGGCTTGACACCCGGTGCCGCGTGCGGCACCGCAGCGATCGCCTCGATGATCTCCTGAGCTGTCGACCGCAGCCGATCCGGTGCGACGAGGTGCTCGGCGAGCTCACCGGCGAGACTCAGCACTGCCTTCGTGATCGTCGACGGGGCGCTGTCGACACCGAGGTCGGCCGACCAGTGCTCCACGACGTCGTGCGCGAGCTGCCAGCGGGCCGCCTCGCTGAGCAGGCGGGCCGACGGCTCGACGCCGATCCGCAGCGCGTGGTCGGCGACCAGCCCGGCGGCATAGGCGTTGTACGTCGAGATGGTCGGCACCACGAAGGCGGTGCCGTGATCGTCCTGGACCCAGGCCGGCCGGACACCGTCGACCCGCAGGGCGCGCTCGAGGGCACGCAGCCGATCACGGACCCGCTGCGAGAGCTCCCCGGCGGCCTTCCGGGTGAAGGTCAGGCCGAGCACACGGTCCGGTGCGACGTGCCCGTTCGCCACGAGGTGGACCACCCGGGCCGCCATCGTCTCGGTCTTGCCCGAGCCCGCGCCCGCCACGACCAGCAACGGCTCCAGCGGGGCCTGCGTGGCCGCAACCTGCTCCGCGGAGGGGACGTCGGCCTTGCCGAGCAGCGCGGCGATGCCGATCGCGTCGAGCGGAGCCTCGACCCGTGCGTCGACGCTCATCGGCCCACCACGCGCCCTTCGACCTGCAGCGGGCACGAACGCCGAACCGGACACATCGCGCACAGGTCGTTCTGCGTCGCGGACATCGCCGAACCGCACACCGTCGTCACCACCCGGTCGAGCAGGTCGAGCGCCCAGCCCGGCTCGGCGTCCCGTGCCAGGGCCGTCTGGTCGCGCAGGGCGACGTTCTGGTTGCCGGTGCCGACGAAGACCAGGGACGCGCCCGCGCTGCGCTCGCCGGCCGCGGGAGCAGGCGAACCCGCCGCGGGAGCAGGCGAACCGGCCGCGGGAGCAGGTGCGCCGCCCGGCTCGTCGCGGCCGCCACCGTCGAGGAGGTCGTCGAAGGCACCCGCGTCGACGGCGAGCTGGTAGGCACCGAGCTGCGCGTTGTGCGTCGCCTTCGCTGCGGGCGTCGGGGTCTTGCCGGTCTTGAGGTCGACGACGCGGAGCCGGTCCGGGCCGCCGTCGGCGCCGGTGACGCGCTCGAGCCGGTCGACCGAGCCACGCAGGACGGTCCGTCCGATCTGGGCGGTGAACGCCGCCTCGACCGCGACCACCTCGTCCGCACCCGCCAGGTACTGCGCGAGGTGGGTCATGATCCGGTCCGCACGGCGCCGCTGGACGGCCCCGGTCCAGCCGTCCGGCAGCCCGAGCTCACCCCACCGACGATCCAGCGCCGCGGCGAGCTCGGCCCGGCTCGCAGTGGGCAGCTCAGCGGCGATCGAGTGCACGAGCGTCCCGAGGGACTGCTCGCCCGAGCTCGCGGCCGTGCCGCCGGCCGCCTCGAGGGCCCAGCGCAGCGCGCAGGTGTCGGCCGACTCGATCCTGGACGGCGAGAGCGGCACGAGGGCGTCGGCCGGCCACAACGGGGCCTCGGTGCTGAGCTCCGGCGCGCCGTACCACTGGTCGGGCAGGGCCCCGCAGACCTGCTCCGCGGCAAGCCGCGCGAGCAGCACGGCAGCCGGGTGCGTGGCGTCGACCTCGCCCTCCGGCGCGCACTCGAGCTCGACCCGGCAGCCCGCCACGACGGCGCGCAGGTCGAGCGCAGGCGGCACAGTGATCCGGCGTGCGTCGTCGTCCCCGGTCACGCTGCGGAGCCGCAGGTCGTCCGGCAGAAGGGTGTACTGCCGCAGCGGGTCGACCGTCTCCGGCCGGGGCTCGACGAGATCGAGCAGTGGCGACGGCTGGTGGTCGGCGTCGCTGACCGCCGTCACGACCAGGCAGCGGCGTGCACGCGAGACAGCGACGGCGAAGGCCCGCAGCTCGTCGTCGAGCACCGCCGCGCGCGCGGCGGCGAAGCCGTCCGCGCCGTGGCTGCGCGCGCCGCGCCCGGTGAGCACGTCGACGAGGTCCTGCGCCCCGAGCAGCGAGTCGCGCAGCCGGAGGTCGGGCCACACCCCCTCCTGCACGCCCGCGACCACGACGAGGTCCCACTGGCCTCCGGCAGCGCCTGCCGCGGTGAGCAGGGCGACCGACTCGGCGAGGTCGCCGTGCGCCGCGAGGGTGTCCGCGGGCAGGTCCTGGGACTGCAGGTGCTCGAGGAACGCGGACGGCGACGCCTGCGGCATCCGGTCGACGAACCGTTCGGCCGCGGCGAAGAGCGCGAGCACGGCGTCGAGGTCCCGGTCACCGCGCGCACCTGCGGACCCGCCGGTCAGCGCGGTCCGGCGCCAGGCCTCGGCCAGGCCCGCCGTCGACCACAGCGACCACAGGACGTCGAGCGCTGTCGCACCCGAGCCGGCGACGGTCTGACGACCGGCCGCGAGCACCCGCGCGACCCGCTGCACCGCGCGTCGGACCGTCGCCGGGAGCGTCACGGACCGCTCCGGACCGGCCAGGGCATCCACGAGCAGCGGGTCGCTCGTCCGGACCCCGCCGCCGGCGATCTCCTCGGAGCGGAGCGCCCGGCGCAGCCGGCGCAGACCGACGGCATCCAGCCCACCGAGCGGTGACGTGAGCAGCTCGGCGGCCCGGTCGGCGGTCAAACCGTCCGGCTCGAGCACCGTGGCCAGGGCGAGCAGCAACGGGCGGACGGCGGGCTCCGCACGCAGCGGGACGTCGCTGCCGAGGACCGCTACCGGCACCGCGGCGGCGAGCAGCGCGCGTCGCAGCTCGGCGACCTGGGCGCCCGACCGCACCACGACGGCCATCTCGCTCCACGGCAGCCCGTGCTCGAGCCGGGCCGCGCGCAGCAGGTAGGCGATGCAGGCCGCCTCCTGCGCCGGCGACCGGAGCAGCCGGACGGCGACGTCACCGGCCGCATCCGTCGCCGGCCCGACCGTGCGCTGGCGTCGAACGGTCCCATGGATCGCGTCGGTCACCTGCCGCGCGACCCGGCGCAGCTCGGGGCCGTGCCGCCAGACCCGACCGAGGACCATCTGGTCCGCACCGAAGGCGCCCAGCCCACCGGTGCCTGTCGGGACCGTCGCCTCCGCCACGAGGCCCGGCTGCGCTCCACGGAACGTCTGGACCGCAAGGTCCGGGTCGGCGAGCAGGACCAGCGCCGCGCCGTCGGCCACCAGGACGTGCAGCAGCCGCACCGTCGCGGCGGTGGACTCCTGGTAGTCGTCGACCACCACCAGGCGCCACCGGGGACGGGTCGCACCGGGCAGGTCGGCATCCCACGTCTCCAGGGCATCGGCGGCCTCGTCGACGACCACGGCGGCGTCGTAGCGCGCACCGGCGTCGGGGGTGGCGGCGCGCAGCCGGGTCACGTCGAGGTACTCGGCGTACAGCCGGGCGGCGGCGGACCACTCCGGTCGCGCGTGACGCACGCCCAGCGCCTCGAGGTCGGCGGGTAGCAGCCCACGCTCGGCCGCGCGCATCAGCAGGTCGCGCAGCTCGTCGCGGAAGGCCCGCAGGCCCAGCGCCTGCGCAGGCACGCGGGGCGGCCACGCGATGTCGACGCCCTGGGCCTCGGCGTGGCCCGCCAGGAGCTCGGCCAGGACGAGGTCCTGCTCGGGACCGCTGATCAGGGTCGGCGCCGGGTCGCCGAGCAGTGCGTCACGCGCCCGGAGCACCGAGAACGCCGCGGCGGCGGGTGTCCTGACGATCGGCACGCCGGTCGTCCGGAGCAGCCTGGCCGAGAGCGCGTCACGCAGCCGGGCTGCCGCGCGACGGGTCGGCGCGAGCAGCAGGACGTCCTGCGGCCGGACCTCTCCGCTGTCGATGCGATCGGCGACGACCGCGAGCGCCGTCGTCGTCCGACCACTGCCTGCCGGCCCGAGCACGAGGAGGGCCGGCCCGCGGTGCTCCAGGACCCGCCGCTGGTCGTCGTCCGGCACCGGCCACGCGGCCGGTGGCGCGGGAGAGCGGAGGGTCAACGGCACGCGCAGATCCCATCACACAGCGCTGACACCGGCGGCGCCGACACGGGGCGGCTCTGGGACGGGCGGCGCTCACACGGGCGGCGGCGCCGCACCTCGCGTCAGGCGGCGTCCGGGAACGGCCACCCGTTCGCGATGCACGGCGCGACCCCGACCGTCTGCTGCTGCATCAGCGGCGCGACCTCACCGGGACCCGGGCACTCGAGGTGCCCGTGGCCGAGCAGGTGACCGACCTCGTGATTGATCACGTACTGGCGGTACAGGGTCTTGTCGGCGAAGTCGGGCGTCGTGAAGACCCAGCGCTTGTCGTTGATGACCGCAGCCCCGTCGCTGCCGCACGAGTACTCGCCGACAGTGCTCAGCGGTGCGCACAGGTCGTCGACCGTGCCCGGCGAGGCCAGGACGACCCGGAGGTCGGCGTCGCCGTCGGTCCGCGCGAAGCTCACCGAGCCGTCGGCGCCCCAGCCGCGCGGGTCGTTGAGGGTCGCCATCACCGTCCGCGCGAACATCTCACCGTCAACGTCGAGTCCCGCCTCGACCTCGACCCGGACCGTCCGCACGGCGCGCTCGGGCGCCGGCGCCGGTTCGCTGCCCGGCACGACGACGAGCTCGCCGCTGAGCCCGTCCGGAACGACTGTCGACAGCAGACCGGCCTCGCGGTCGGCGAACGTCAGGCCCGCCGCGTCGAGCGCCGACGGATCGATGGCCACCGGTACGGCAGGGGTCGCGGCCGACGGCGGGCCGACCTGGTCCGCCCTGCTGTCCACGAGCACGCTGTCCACCAGCGTGGGCGACCCGTCGGACGGCACCTCGGCAGCAGCACCGACGCCGCCGACGACCCGTTCGAAGGCGCCCCGGCCGGGCAGGCCCTCGTCCGGCCGGGACACGGACACCCCGGCCGCCGCGACCGTCGCCTCGACCCCCGAACGCTCGATCGCGGTCCCGGTCACGACGCCGCCCGCCAGGCCGACGGCGACCCCGGCGGCGAGCGCCAGCGGACCGAACCGCTGTCCCGGCGCACGCGGCGGGCGCCACGAGCGCCGACCTGTGCCATGGCGCGGTGGGGTCCGGGGTCGGGCCCGCGCCGGGCTCCGCGCCCCGGAATGGGCGGAGGTCACCGACCCATGGTCGCACCTACCGCGCTCCGGAGCAGCCAGTCGTGCTCAGGACCTGCTCTGGACCTGCTCGGCACCTGGCTAGCATCGATCCGTGACCGAGACCGCGCCGCGCCCCAGGAGTCCCCGCATGGCGCGGGACGCCCGCCGCGCCCAGGTGCTCACGGTCGCCCTCGACCTGTTCGCGCGCGAGGGGTTCCACCACGTCTCGATGGACGACATCGCCGAGCGCGCGCAGGTGAGCAAGCCGGTCCTCTACCGGCACTTCCCGTCGAAGCTCGACCTCTACCTCGCCGTCGTCGACCACCGGGGCGAGGCGCTCGTCGCGGCCGTCGGCGCCGCCCTGGCAGCGGCGGACCCGGACGACCCGCAGGGCGGTCGCGCCGTCGTGCGCGGCATCGTGCGCGCGTACGTGGAGTTCGTCGAGGATGCCGGCGACTCCTTCTCGCTGCTCTTCGAGTCGGACGTGACGCACGACAACGACGTCCGGCTGCGCGTCGACCAGGCGTCGGCCGAGGCGGCCCGGGCGATCTGCGGCGGCCTGCGCGAGCTCGCCGGCCTGCCGCCCGAGCATGCGGAGCTGCTCAGCACGGCCCTGGTCGGGATGGCACGGGTCGCGGCCACCTCGCGCTACCGGAGCCGGCGGGTCGCGGTGGACGAGACCGTCGAGCTCGTGACCCAGCTCGCGTGGCGCGGGGTGGCCGGCCTGGTCCGCGACCGACCGGAGCCCGGCGACGACGCTCCCGAGCAGTGTTCCGGCACGTGATCCGGCACGCGATCCGCCCTGGGCGGACAGAGGCACGGATCGGCTCCGGGCCTGCCTAGGATGGGCGAACTGAACCAAGGCTGTGGAGGCGATGGGCGTGGAGATCACGATCGGCGTACGGCACGTGGCACGCGAGCTGGTGCTGGAGACCGACCAGACCTCCGAGGAGGTCGCGAAGGTCGTGGCCAGGACCATCGAGAACGATGAGCCGCTGCAGCTCACCGACACCCGTGGTCGCCGAGTGATCGTGCCGGCAAGCGCCCTGGGCTACGTCGAGATCGGTGGGGACGAGACCCGCAAGGTCGGCTTCCACAACATCTGATGGCCGGGTCGGCGGCGGCCGGCCTCGACGCGGCTGGGCTGCGAACGGCGCGGCCGGGCTGCGAACGCCTCAGGGTGTCAGCCCGAGGCGCTCCATCCGGCGGCTGTGCTCGGCGGTCAGCTCCGCGAACAACCGCTGCTGGACGTCCCCGTTCCCGGGCACGTCCGCCATCGCCAGGTCGAGCAGGTCGGCGAGCTCGGGGTGGTCGGCGATCACGCCCTGCACGACGCCGAGCGCCTCGCCCACCAGACGCCGTCCCCACAGGGCCAGTCGTGACGCGAGCGTCGCGTCGACGGTCGCTGCCTGGGCGAGCGACTCGACGACGAACCGCGAGTGCCCGTCGTCGGAGAGCACCGTGGCCACCAGGTCGCCGGTCCTCGGGTCGAGCGCCTTCGCGATGATCCGGCCGAAGTCGTCGGACACGCCGTAGCCGACGTAGCCCTTGAGCAGCCGCTCCCCCCACGTGCTCGGAACGGTGCGCTGGTCGAACTCGACCAGGACCCCGGCGAACGGGGCCATCACGGGCTGGAGCTCCCCGCCCAGCTCGACCACCCGTGCGCCGACCCGACTGAGCCGGTCCAGCGCGACCCCGGCGAGCCGGGAGAGCTCGAGCCGCTGGTCGAGGGACGGGGCTGCGGCCGCGTCGGCGGCCAGGCGGGAGAAGGTGGCGAGCTCGCTGAACGCGATCATCCCGAGCACCGCGAGGCTGTGCCCGAGGGCGGTCGGCGTCAGGTCCGCGTCGTCGGTCACCTCGTCCGATGCGGTGTGCTCGAGAGGGTCCGCCGGCGGTGCACTGGTCATCCGGCCAGGCTATCGCCCGTCCGCAGGCGGCGGTCCGTTAGGATGGGCGGGTACATCGGTTGACCGGTCGTCCCGACATCCTCGCCCGCGCAGGCACATTCGAGCCCAGCGCCCGGGCGGCGCCTTCCACGATCGGCTGCCGGCCTTCGCCCGCGGCGCGGCCCGCTCCCGGTGCGACGAAGCTCTCGTCGCGCCGATGCGTGTGGCCCCGTGGGACCGACCTACGAGGTAGGACATGACCACCACGACCGATCCCGGCTCTCAGCCGGATACCGACGAGACCATCGACGTCGCTGCCACCAGGTCGCAGCCGACCGAGCCGCAGGACCTGTCCGCTGCCGCGTCGAGTGCCGATGCGCAGACCATCCAGGCACGTGACCCGTCGTTCGCCGACTACGACATCCGCCCCGAGATCGTCCAGGCCCTGGCCGACGTGGGGATCAGCAACCCGTTCCCGATCCAGGCGATGACGCTGCCGGTCGCCCTGGCCGGCCACGACATCATCGGCCAGGCCAAGACCGGCACGGGCAAGACCCTCGGCTTCGGGGTCCCGCTGCTCAACGGCGTGCTCGCACCTGACGAGGAGGGCTTCAGCTCCCTGCCCGCGCCCGGCAAGCCGCAGGCGCTCGTGGTCGTGCCGACCCGCGAGCTCGCCGTCCAGGTCGCCGGTGACCTGGCCACGGCCTCCACGCGACGCAGTGTCCGGGTGCTGCAGGTCTACGGCGGCCGCGCCTACGAGCCGCAGGTCGAGGCGCTCGCCCGTGGCGTCGAGGTCGTCGTCGGCACCCCCGGCCGCATGATCGACCTGATGAACCAGGGCTTCCTCGACCTGTCCCGGGCACGCACCGTCGTGCTCGACGAGGCCGACGAGATGCTCGACCTCGGCTTCCTGCCGGATGTCGAGAAGCTGCTGTCCCGCACACCGGCGTCCCGCCAGACCATGCTGTTCTCGGCGACCATGCCGGGCGCCGTCGTGGCGATGGCCCGCCGGTACATGACGCAGCCCACGCACATCCGCGCGCAGGACCCGGACGACGGCGGCGCGACGCTCAAGGCGATCAAGCAGGTCGTCTACCGCGCGCACGCCATGGACAAGGTCGAGGTGCTGGCCCGGATGCTGCAGGCACGCGGCCGCGGTCTGACGATCGTCTTCGCACGGACCAAGCGGACCTGCGCCAAGGTGGCCGACGATCTCGCCGAGCGCGGCTTCGCGTCGGGCGCCATCCACGGCGACCTCGGTCAGGGTGCGCGTGAGCAGGCCCTGCGGGCCTTCCGCAGCGGCAAGATCGACGTGCTCGTCGCCACCGATGTGGCGGCTCGCGGCATCGACGTCGACGACGTCACGCACGTGGTCAACTACCAGTGCCCCGAGGACGAGAAGACCTACCTGCACCGCACCGGGCGCACCGGGCGCGCCGGCAAGACGGGTACCGCCGTGACGTTCGTCGACTGGGACGACATGCCGCGCTGGGGCCTGATCAACAAGGCACTCGACCTCGGCTACCCCGAGCCGGTCGAGACCTACTCGAACTCGGCCCACCTGTTCACCGAGCTGGACATCCCCGAGAACACCAAGGGCCGCCTGCCGCGGTCCGCGCAGGTTCGCGCGGGGCTCAGCGCGGAGTCGCTCGAGGACCTCGGCGAGACCGGCAAGCACACCACGCGCGCAGCGCCGAGGCCCGACGGCTCCGGCCGCGACGGGCACCGGTCGGGCGGCGGCCACGGCGAGCACGGCCACGGCGGATCCGGGGGCGGCGGTGGCCGCGGCGGAGCCGGCGGTTCGGGAGCCCGCGGCGCGCGCGACGAGCGCGGCGGTCGGGGCGAGCGCTCCGGCGAGCGCACCCGCGGTGCGGCCGGCACCGCACAGTCGTCCGAGCCGACCACGAGCCAGGCCGGCCCACCAGCAGAGGGTGCGTCGTCCGGCGAGGGCGGCAAGCGACGGTCACGCAGCCGGCGTCGCACCCGGGGCGGGGCCGGCGCCGACGGCGGCACCACCGCGACCGACGCCTGACGCACCGACGCACCGACGCACCGACCGAGCCGCTCCACCGATCCGGTGGGGCGGCTCGGTCGTCCGGTGGCCCGGTCGTCCGGTGGCTCAGCCGGCCTCGATGAACGCACGGACCGCGTCACCGACGAGCTGGACCGCGATCGCTGCGAGCAGCAGCCCGGCGATCCGGGTGACCAGGGTCGTGCCGCTGTCCTTGAGCACCTTGTGGATCACGTTCGCGAAGCGCATCGCGAACCACAGGGTCAGGTGTACGGCGATGACGCCCAGCGCGAGGGAGATCCAGTGCTCCGCCGTGTGGGCGCGCTGCACGAAGACCATGGTCGCGACGATCGCGCCGGGCCCGGCCAGCAGCGGCGTACCCAGCGGCACGAGGGCCACGTTGACCGCGGCGTTCCCGGACGGCTGGGGCTCCTCCATCTTGCCGGTGAGCAGCTCCATCGCCACCAGGAGCAGCAGCAGGCCACCGGATGCCTGGAGCGCCGGCAGCGAGATGTGCATGTAGCTGAGCAGCTCCTGGCCGAAGAGCGCGAACGACACGATCACGCCGAACGCCACCAGGATCGCCTGCCGCGCCGCGCGGTTGCGCTGCCGGCCGGTCATCGTGCTGGTCAGGCCGAGGAAGACCGGCACCGTGCCGGGCGGGTCCATGATCACGAACAGCGTGATGAAGACCTCGGCGAAGAACCTGGCGTCGACGAGGGCGGTCATGGTCGGAGCACCGCCAGCCTGCCCTGCGACTCGATCGCCTCGAAGGCCTCGACGGATGTCACGTTCTCTCCCAGCACGTTCGGCTTCCCTGCTCCGTGGTAGTCGCTCGAACCCGTGACGAGCAGGCCCGACGCCGCTGCGACGGCGGCGAGACGCTCGCGCTGCGCGGCGTCGTGGTCGCGGTGGTGCACCTCGAGCCCGGCCAGGCCGGCATCGACCATCCGCCGGATCACCTGGTCGGAGATCACCTGCCCACGCTCGATCGCGCCCGGGTGCGCCAGCACCGGGACACCGCCCGCCGCCCGCACGAGCTCGACCGCACGGACGACGTCCGGCGCGTGGTGGTGCACGTAGTACGGCGAGCTCACCGCCAGGAGCGACACGAAGGCCGCCGACCGGTCGGCGACGATGCCCTTGGCCACCAGCGCGTCGGCGATGTGCGGACGACCGACAGTCGTTCCGGTGACGGTCTGCGCCTGCACGTCGTCCCAGGTCAGGTCGTAGTCGAGGGCCAGGCGCTCGACGATGGCCCGAGCACGTCCGACGCGGCTGCGTCGGGTCCGGTCGAGCTCGGCCACGAGCTCCTGGTCGGCCGGGTCGTGCAGGTAGCCGAGCAGGTGCACGCTCGTCCCGCCCGCCCGGCAGGAGATCTCGACACCCCGGACGAGGGCGATGCCGTGGTGGCCGGCGGACACCGCCGCCTCGTCCCAGCCGAGCGTCGTGTCGTGGTCGGTGAGCGCGACGACGTCCAGGCCGGCCCGGGCCGCCTCGGCCACCACGTCCGCGGGTGCGTCGGTGCCGTCCGACGCCGCGGAGTGGGTGTGGAGGTCGATGCGCACCCGCCCAGGGTAGGGCTCCGCCGCGTCCCGTCCCCCCGGACCTGCGGGGCGGACCGGTCCGGGCGGGTGGGACGATGGGTGGCATGGCAGACGACCGGTCCATCGACAGGACCACCGACGACCAGGTACCGACGACGACCGGGACCGCCCCGATGCCCGGGACCGGCGCCGCCGCCCAGCCGGCGCAGGCGCTGGCCGACCGCGGCTCGAACCGCTCGCAGCGACCGACGTCGGCCGCGTTCCGGGCGTTCATCGCCGACCGCTGGGCCGACCGTCCGGCCCACGACGCCGGTCCGGCCGCCGCGGCGCCGTTCGCCGCAGCCCGTCGTGACCGGATCTCGGAGATGTTCCCGGGCGAGCGGCTCGTGGTCCCCGCCGGCCCCCTGGTGACGCGGTCGAACGACACGGACTACCGGTTCCGTCCGCACTCCGCCTTCGCCCACCTCACCGGGCTCGGTACCGACCAGGAGCCCGACGCCGTCCTGGTGCTGCACCCCGTCGACGACGGCCACGAGGCGGTCCTGTACTTCCGGCCGATGTCCGGCCGGGACACCGAGGAGTTCTTCGCCGACTCGCGCTACGGCGAGTTCTGGGTCGGCGCCCGCCCGACGCTCGACGACCTCGCCGTGCTCACCGGCATCACCACGGCCGCGCTCGACGGGCTGGCGGCGGCCCTGTCCAAGGACGTCGGCCCCGGGGGCGTGCGGGTGCGGATCGTCCCGGATGCCGACGCGGCGACGTCCGAGGCGGTCGAGACGGCGCGGGCCGACTCGGACCTGACCGACGCGCAGAGGGCCGTGGCCGACGCCGAGCTGGCCGAGGCGCTGAGCGAGCTGCGACTGGTCAAGGACGAGCACGAGGTCGCCCAGCTGCGCGCGGCCGTCGGGGCGACAGTCGTCGGGTTCGAGCGTGTGGTGCGCAACCTGGGCCGGGCCACCGGTCACACCCGCGGCGAGCGCGTCATCGAGGCTGCCTTCGACGGCACGGCCCGCGAGGAGGGCAACGCCGTCGGGTACGAGACGATCGCCGCCGCAGGCGAGCACGCGACGACGCTGCACTGGATCCGCAACGACGGTCAGGTGCGCGCCGGCGACCTCGTGCTGGTCGACGCCGGCGTCGAGGTCGAGTCCCTCTACACCGCGGACGTCACCAGGACGCTGCCGGTCGACGGTGCGTTCACCGAGGTCCAGCGACGGATCTACACCGCCGTCCTCGACGCCGCCGACGCCGCGTTCGCCGTCGCCCGGCCCGGGAGCAGGTTCCGCGACGTGCACGCGGCCGCGATGGCGGTGATCGCCGCACGCCTGGCCGAGTGGGGCCTGCTGCCGGGCACGGCGCAGGAGTCGCTCGACCCCGACGGGCAGTTCCACCGCCGCTGGATGGTGCACGGCACGAGCCACCACCTGGGCCTCGACGTGCACGACTGCGCCCAGGCGCGGCGCGAGATGTACCTCGACGCCGTGCTGGAGCCGGGCATGGTCTTCACGATCGAGCCCGGCCTGTACTTCAAGGCCGACGACCTCGCCGTGCCACCGGAGTACCGCGGGATCGGCATCCGCATCGAGGACGACGTCCTGATCACGGCCGAGGGCAACGAGAACCTGTCCGCCGCCCTGCCCCGGCGACCCGAGGACGTCGAGGCCTGGATGGCCGGCCTCCTGCGCTGAGGCGCAGCAGGCCGGCCACCGGTCCGGCCGGGTCACGAACGCCCGGACGGTCAGCGCCCCGGTAGTCGACCGGCCTGCTCGAGTGCTCGGCGCAGCAGCCACTCCACGTGGGCGTTGGTGCTGCGCAGGTCGTCCGCTGCCCAGCGCGCCAGCGCCTCGTGCACCGCGGGGTCGAGCCGCAGCAGCATCGACTTGCGCTCACGGGCACCGGACGACCCCACGGGGCCGGGGTCGTCCGCAGGACCGGATGTCACTGGTACAGGGTGCCCGTGTTCACGACAGGTGTCGCGCGTGAGTCCCCGCACAGCACGACCAGGAGGTTGGAGACCATCGCGGCCTTGCGTTCCTCGTCGAGCACGACGACGCCCTGGGCCGCGAGCTGCTCCAGTGCCATCTGCACCATCCCGACCGCACCCTCGACGATCCGGGACCTGGCCGCGATGACCGCGGAGGCCTGCTGACGCTGGAGCATGGCCTGGGCGATCTCGGGGGCGTACGCGAGGTGGCTGATCCGGACCTCGACGATCTCGAGCCCGGCCAGGGCCACCCGCTCGGCGACCTCGTGCGCCAGCTCGAGCGAGACCTGGTCGGTCGACCCGCGCAGGGAGCGCTCGCCGTCCGCCCCGTCGTAGGGGTAGGTGCCGGCGACGTGCCGGACCGCGGACTCGGCCTGGACGGCGATGAACTCGCCGTAGGCCTCGACGGCGAACGTGGCCTTCGCGGTGTCCGCGACCTGCCAGACGACGATCGCGGCGATCTCCACCGGGTTGCCGGTCGAGTCGTTGACCTTCATCCGCGCGGTCTCGAAGTTGCGGACCCGCACCGACAGCGACTTGCGGGTGCTCAACGGGATGACCCAGATCAGGCCTGCGCGGCGCACGGTGCCGACGTAGCGGCCGAAGAACTGCACGACGTTCGTCCGGCCCGGCTGGACGATCGCGAGCGACCCGGCGATGACGACCATGGCGAGGTAGGCGAGCGTCCCGAGCACGGCCATGAGGGCCGTGCCGTCGGCGTCGGCGCGGATGAGCGCCCAGGTGCCGAGCCCGGCGAGCAGGAGGGCGGCGCCCACCCCGACGAAGCCGTTGGCCTGCCAGGCGGGTCGTTCGCGGATGTCGACCTCGACCCCGCTGTGGCCGACCGGTCGTCCGGCGGGCGTGGGGTCACGTTCGACGATGGACGTCATGATTGCTGCCTCCTCGATCCGGCGACCACCGTGGTCGCCGCGATCAAAGTGATATCACATTGGAAGCAGCCGTGTCAGGTGCTCAGACCCCCGGGTCGGCCGGCGGCGCGGGCGGCCCGGTCCGATGGCCGGGTTCGGTCCGGTCACCGGGCTGGGCCGGCACACCGGGCTCCGGGGGCTGCGGGAGCTCTGCGGCTGTGGCCGGTCGCGCAGGCTGGGCCGGGACGGCCGGAACCGCGGCGCGACCGAGCCCAGGACCGCCGGCCTCGGCCAGGAGCGCGCGCGCCTTGTGCGCGTGCTCGGAGCCGCACAGCAGGGCGTAGGTCGACGCGACGATCTGGCTCGACGACGTGAAGTCCCGCCTGCCGCCGGCGAACGCGTAGGAGATCACCGAGAACAGGATCCCGAAGGCGGCACCGATCGCGACCGCCGGCAGGATCGGCAGCGCGGCCGCATCGGTGGTGGCGAAGAGCGACAGGAGCAGCCCGACGAAGAGCCCGAACCAGGCTCCGGAGGCGAGCCCGGCCAGGGCGACCCGCGAGTAGGTCAGGCGCCCGGTGACCCGCTCGACCATCCGCAGGTCGGTGCCGACGATGGTGACGTGCTGGACCGGGAAGGCCTTGTCCGAGAGGTGGTCGACGGCGTGCTGCGCCTCGAGGTAGGTGTCGTACGCCGCCACCTGCTCACCCTTCGGCAACGTCGGGACACGGGGGACGCCGGACGTCCGGTTCATCGTCATGGTCGTGATTCTCGCCCATCGGACCGGCCGGGGCCACCACTGCCCTCGAGCACGCGCGCTCCGGCCCGGCGGGCCATCGGACGCACGTGTCCGGTCGCACTACGCTGACCGCGTGAGCGTCGGAACCCGCGTCTTCGCCGCGCGCCTGGCTGGAACCGTCGTCTTCGACCCGATCGGGGACCACGTCGGCCGCGTGCGCGACGTCGTCGTGCTCCTGCGCAGCCAGGGACCCCCGCGCGCGGTCGGCCTGGTGGTCGAGGTCCCGGGACGCCGCAGGGTCTTCCTGCCGCTGACCCGGGTGACCAGCATCGACGCCGGCCAGGTGATCAGCACCGGCCTGCTCAACATGCGGCGGTTCGAGCAGCGCGCGTCGGAGACGCTCGTCATCGGCGAGCTCCTGGACCGCCGGGTCGAGCTGACCGACGGCTCGGGCGAGGCGACGATCGTCGACGTCGCCCTCGAGCAGCAGCGCTCGCGGGACTGGCTGGTGACCCGGCTCTTCGTGCGGCGGCAGCCCGCCGGCAAGGGGCTCGCTCTGCGCCGCCGTGGCGAGACGTTGCTGATCGACGCCCACGAGGTCAAGACCCTGGCCGGCGGCGCCGCCCAGGGTGCCGAGCTGATGCTCGCCTCCTACGAGGGCATGAAGCCGGCCGACCTCGCCGACGTGCTGCACGACCTCGGCGCCACCCGACAGCTCGAGGTTGCCAGCGCCCTGGACAACGACCGCCTCGCCGACGTCCTCGAGGAGCTGCCCGAGGACGACCAGGTCGCGATCCTGTCCGCGCTCGGTCTGAACCGGGCGGCCGACGTCCTGGACGTCATGCAGCCCGACGACGCCGCAGACCTGCTCAGCGAGCTGCCCGTCGAGCAGGCCGCCGAGCTGCTCGAGCTGATGGAGCCGGAGGAGGCCCGCGACGTCCGCCGCCTCCTGGCGTACGAGGAGAACACCGCCGGTGGTCTGATGACCACCGAGCCCGTCGTGCTGCCGCCCGAGACCACGATCGCGGCTGCGCTGGCACACATCCGCCGCCAGGACCTGCCGCCGGCCCTGGCCTCGATGGTCTTCGTGGTGCGCCCACCGCTGGAGACCCCGACCGGCCGCTTCCTCGGTGCTGTGCACTTCCAGCGGCTGCTGCGCGAGGCACCGCACGAGGCGATCGGCGCCCTGGTCGACACCGAGATCGAGCGGGTGACCGCGGACGCCCCCCTGAGCCAGCTGACCCGGCTCCTGGCGACCTACAACCTGCTCGCGCTGCCGGTCGTCGACGAGGAGCGGCGCCTGCTCGGCGCGGTCAGCGTCGACGACGTGCTCGACCACCTGCTGCCGGAGGACTGGCGCGAGAACGACGCCGAGGACACCGACCGGGCGATGACCGCCCAGATGGAGGCGGGCCGTGGCTGACCGACTCGACCTCCCCCGCGACGCCCGCCGGTCGCTCGTCCGACGGCCCAAGTTCCGGCCCGACGTCTTCGGGCAGGTGTCCGAGGGCATCGCCCGGTTCATGGGCACGCCGCGCTTCCTCCTCTACATGACCGTCTTCTGTCTCACGTGGCTGTCCTGGAACACCTGGGGCCCCGACGACCTGCGGTTCGACAAGGCCGCGCTGGGATTCACGGCACTGACGCTCATGCTCTCGCTGCAGGCGTCGTACTCGGCGCCACTGATCCTGCTCGCACAGAGCCGGCAGACCGACCGCGACCGGGTGGCTGCCGAGCAGGACCGCCAGCGCGCGGACCGCTCGCTCGCGGACACCGAGTACCTCGCGCGCGAGATGGCCGCCCTGCGCATCGCCCTCGGCGACGTCGCCACCAGGGACTTCGTCCGGTCCGAGCTGCGTGACCTCCTGCAGGAGATGTCGGCTGAGCGGGAGTCCGAGCGCGAGGCGGACCGCGAGGACCAGCAGCCCGACCGGGCGGGTGAGCGCACGGCCCGCCAGGACGCCCCGCGCTGACCTACTGGGTCGCTCTGACCTACTGGGTCGCCTCGGTCACCAGCGCACGCAGCCGCTCCAGCAGCGCGCGGTCGCCCGAGATCGTCAGCGCGTCCGCCGTGCCCCGGCCCCAGAGCCACCGGTCGAGGTCCCAGGCCGAGCCGTTGAGCGTCAGGTCGTCCGCCCCGCCATCGTCCTCGTCGAGCACCGCGGCGGCATCCAGGTCGTAGGTCGTGCCCGATGTGGCGCTGGTCCCGGTGAACCTGCCCAGGGCCAGCACCCAGGAGGCGTCGACGTTGTCGCAGGCGATCGCCACCGTGACGCCGTCCGGCGTGAAGGTGCCCCAGTCCGGTACGCCGTCCAGCATGACCCGCAGCAGCTCGTCGACGCCGTCCGCGGCCAGCTCGGCCGACGGGGGCCCGGCTGCCCGGCCGGCCGTGAGGTCGGCGTCGACCCGATGGATCAGCGCCTCGTGCGCCTGCCGACGGGCCACCCAGCCGACGGTGCCGCCGTCCTCGTGCCACGACCAGCAGGGCTCGTGCGGGTCATGGGCGGCGAGGGCGGCGAGCAGCTCGGTTCCGGACCGGGCCGCGAGCGCTCGCAGTCCGGCGACGTCGGTCGGTCGCGGTCGTTCGGCGACGTCGTCACCCGTCACACCTGTGCTCACCACCTGCGCCCAGGAGTACTGGACGTCGGTGAGGTGCCAGAGCAGGTCGGCCGCCGTCCAGCCGGCGCACGAGGGGACGGGTGCGTCACCGGGGATGCCGGCGAGCGCCTCGAGGAAGCGCTCGGACTCCTCGCGGATCGCGATCAGGTACGTGCCGTGCTCGATGTCCATGTCCCGGAGCGTAGACACCAGCACCGACGCCCGCGCGCCGGTCGGTCGGTCGGTCGGTCCGGGAGTCTCTCCGTGGCGCAGCCCACAGCCACCGGTGTGGTCGGTCCCGTACCGGATCCGCGACGCCCGCTTACGATGTCCGCATGCCAGTGCCCACAGTCGAGTCCGTCACCGCTGCCCTCGCCGGCGTGATCGACCCGGAGATCCGCCGCCCGATCACCGAGCTCGGGATGGTGCGCTCGGTCACCCTCGACGAGACGACGGCCGGTGCTGAGGTCGTCGTCGGTATCGACCTGACGACCGAGGGCTGCCCGCTCAAGGACACGATCACCACGGACGTGACAGCGACGGTCACCGCCCTCGAGGGTGTCGCCTCGGTCCGGGTGGACCTCGGCGTGATGAGCCCGGAGCAGCGGTCCGAGCTGCGCTCGATGCTCCGCGGGGGTGCGTCCGAGCCGGTCATCCCGTTCGCCCAGCCCGGCAACCTGACCCGGGTCTACGCGATCGCATCGGGCAAGGGCGGCGTCGGCAAGTCCTCGGTCACGGCCAACCTCGCGGTCGCGATGGCCGCCGACGGGCTCAAGGTCGGCGTGCTCGACGCAGACGTCTACGGGTTCTCGATCCCGCGCATGCTCGGCGTCACGCAGACCCCGACCAAGGTCGACGACATGATCCTGCCGCCGATCGCGCACGGCGTGAAGGTGATCTCGATCGGCATGTTCGTCCCGCCCGGCCAGCCGGTGGTCTGGCGCGGCCCGATGCTGCACCGGGCACTGCAGCAGTTCCTGGCCGACGTCTTCTGGGGCGACCTCGACGTGCTGCTGCTCGACCTGCCACCCGGGACCGGCGACATCGCGATCTCGGTGGCCCAGATGCTGCCGTCCAGCGAGCTCGTGCTCGTGACCACGCCGCAGGTCGCGGCGTCCGAGGTCGCCGAGCGCGCGGGTTCGATCGCCCTGCAGACGCGGCAGCACGTCGTCGGGGTCGTGGAGAACATGTCGTGGCTCGAGCAGGCGGACGGCAGCCGCCTGGAGATCTTCGGCGCCGGCGGTGGGCAGATCGTCGCGGACAACCTGGCCCGGGCCACCGGGACGCAGGTGCCGCTGCTCGGTCAGGTGCCGATCGACGTGGCGCTCCGCGAGGCCGGCGACGACGGCACCCCCGTCGTCCTGACCGCACCGGACTCCCCCGCCGCGCTCGTGCTGCGCGAGGTCGCCCGGTCGCTCTCCCAGCGCTCGCGCGGGCTGGCCGGCCGATCACTGGGCCTGACTCCCGCCGGTCGCTAGGCACGGCCCCACACCGCACGCGGTGTCGACTTCTGTTCGCTTGTGGTGAATACTGTTCGGGTGCTGGCTTCTCAACGGCAAGAGCTGATCCTGGGCGAGGTCCGCGCGCGCGGCGCAGCCCGGGTGGCCGACCTCGTCACCCGGCTCGACGTCTCCGACATGACGATCCGGCGGGACATCTCCGAGCTCGCGCGGCGGGGCCTGGTCGATCGCGTGCACGGCGGGGCAGTCGACGCACGGCACGCGGCGCACGAGCCCGGCTTCCGCGCCAAGCGCGAGCTCGCCGCGACCCAGAAGTCGGCCATCGCACGCGCGGCTGTCGAGCACATCACCCCGGGCGGGGCGATCGCACTGTCCGCCGGGACGACGACGCACCTGCTCGCCCAGCTCGTCGCCGACGACGTCACGCTCCGGCCGCTGACCGTCGTGACGAACTCGCTGCCCGCCGCCGAGGCGCTGCACCGCCCGGACGACCACGCGCTGACCGTCATCCTGACCGGCGGCACCCGCACGCCGTCCGACGCACTCGTCGGACCGGCCGCCATCCGGAGCCTCGAGGCCCTGCACGTCGACGTGGCCTTCCTCGGCGTGCACGGCCTGGACCCCTACGCGGGCCTGACGACGCCGAACCTCCTCGAGGCGGAGACCGACCGCGCGCTGATCGCGTCCGCCCGCCAGACGGTCGTCCTGGCGGACCGGTCGAAGTGGGGCGAGGTCGGCCTGAGCCGGATCGCCGACCTCTCCGACGTCGACGTCCTGATCTGCGACGACGGCCTGGACGCCGACGCGGTGGCCATCCTGCGTGACGCCGTCGGCCGGCTCGTCCTGGTCTCCGTCGACGCGTCGCCCCCGGCCCCCGAACCCCACCGAGCACCCGCCCGCACCGCACAAGGAGCACCGTGACACCCACCGGCTCAGCGCCCACCGGTCCAGCGCCCACCGGCGTGCGTCGCACGGCGACCACCCTCGCCGACGGCCGTGACCTGATCTACTTCGACGACTCCGAGCCGTACGCCTCCGGAGCGTCGACCCGCCGGCTGGACGACCCCCGCCCGCTGCCGAACCGGTTCGCTCCGGTCGTCGGGCCGGACGGCGTCGAACGACCGGTCACCGGCCCGGAGATGCGGCTCGACCCGCTGACCGGGGACTGGGTGCCGATGGCCTCGCACCGGATGAACCGCACGTTCCTGCCGGCCGCCGACTCCTGCCCGCTGTGCCCGGCCCGCCCGGGGGCGGAGTACTCCGACGGCGAGATCCCGGACACCGACTACGACGTCGCCGTCTTCGAGAACCGCTTCGCCGCGCTCATGCAGCTGCCGACCGACACGCTCGGCGAGGGCTGGCAGGTCGACGGGGAGCCGCTGTGGCAGGCCCGCCCGGCAGCCGGCCGCTGCGAGGTCGTCTGCTTCTCGGCCGATCACACGAGCTCCTTCGCCGACCTGACCCCCCAGCGGGTGCGCACGATCATCGAGGCATGGGCGGACCGCACCACCGAGCTGTCCGCCATGCCCGGCATCGAGCAGGTCTTCTGCTTCGAGAACCGCGGCCGCGAGATCGGCGTGACCCTGCCGCACCCGCACGGCCAGATCTACGCCTTCCCGTACGTGACCCCCCGGACCCAGGCGATGCTGCGCCAGGCTGCCGAGCACCGCGAACGCACCGGCGGCCACCTGCTGCGCGACGTGCTCGACGCCGAGCGGCGCGCCGGGACCCGCGTGGTGCTCGAGTCCGAGCACTGGACCGCCTACGTGCCGGCCGCTGCCCGATGGCCGGTCGAGGTGCACCTGGCCCCGAACCGCGACGTCCTGGACCTGCCCGGACTGACCGACACCGAGCGGGACGACCTCGCCGTCGTCTACCTGCAGCTGTTGCGCCGGCTGGACCGGTTCTTCGTCGAGGCGGACGGTGGCCCGATCCCGCTGCCCTACATCGCCGGCTGGCACCAGGCCGTCGTCGGGCCGGGCCGGGAGCTCGGCCGCCTGCACCTGCAGGTCTTCTCGGTGCTGCGCGCCCCCGGCAAGCTCAAGTACCTCGCGGGGGTCGAGTCCGGGATGGCCTCCTGGATCAGCGACACCACCCCCGAGCTGATCGCCGCGCGCCTCCAGGCGATCGCGCTGTGACCGCGACCTGGATCGAGGCGTGGGCGCCCGCCGACGGGGCCGCTCGCGTCCGCGACGCGTTCGAGGCGCGGTTCGGTGCCGCGCCCGACGGCGTGTGGTCGGCCCCCGGGCGGGTCAACGTCATCGGTGAGCACACCGACTACAACGGCGGTCTGTGCCTGCCGATCGCCCTGCCGCACCGCACGTACGTGGCCCTGCGCCGCCGCCGGGCCACCGACGGGCAGGACGACGTCATCCGTCTCGCCTCCGCGCAGGAGGCCTCCGCGGGCGTCGTGACCGTCCGCCTGTCCGACGTCGCACCGGGCACCGTGCCGGGCTGGGCGGCCTACGCGGCCGGCGTCGCCTGGGCGCTGCGCCAGGCGGGCCACCCGGTCGGCGGGTTCGACGCCGTGGTGGACTCGTGCGTCCCCTACGGGGCCGGTCTCTCCTCCTCCGCCGCGCTCGAGTGCGCCGTCGCGGTTGCGCTCGACGAGGTGCACGACCTGGGTCTGGCAGCCCACGACAGCGGCCGGGCAGCGCTCGCGGACATGTGCATCCGGGCGGAGAACGAGATCGCCGGCGCACCGACCGGCGGCATGGACCAGTCCGCGTCCCTGCGCTGCACCGCCGGGCACGCCCTGCTGCTCGACGTCCGTGACGGCTCGACCCGCCACATCCCGTTCGACCTCGCCGCGCACGGCCTCGCCCTGCTGGTCGTCGACACCCGCGCCGAGCACCAGCTGGTCGACGGTCAGTACGCGGCCCGTCGGGCGATGTGCGAGCAGGCCGCGCGGGCACTGGGTGTGGCCACGCTGCGCGACGTCGCCGACCTGCCCGCCGCGCTGGCCCGGCTGGCCGGGGAGTTCGCCGACCAGGCCGACGTCGTGGCGCGCAGGGTGCGGCACGTCGTGACCGAGATCGCCCGGGTCGAGGAGGTCGTGCGCCTGCTGGACGCCGACCAGGTCGAACAGGTCGGCCCGGTCCTGACGGCGGCGCACGTCTCGCTGCGCGACGACTACGAGGTCAGCTGCCGCGAGCTCGACCTGGCCGTCGACTCGTGCCTCGCCGCCGGCGCGCTCGGCGGCCGGATGGTCGGCGGCGGGTTCGGCGGCTCGGCGGTCGCGCTGGTCCGGTCCGGCGACACCGGGCGGGTCGCCGCAGCGGTCGCCGCGGCCTTCGCCGACGCCGGCCTCGCCGCGCCGGCGTTCGTCGTCGCCACCCCGGCGGAGGCTGCCGGCCGCACCGCGTGACCTCGCCCGGGCCGGGCTCCGCCGACCTGTGACGGAACCGTGACTCAAATGCCCTGAGAGCGGTTCCAGGTGCGCGCTACGGTGGGCCCTTGGCTGCTCATGTGCAGTCACAGCGACCATCCAGTGACCCGTCCGGGCCGATGGCGCTCCGGGGGCACAACGTTTTGTCGCCGCCGGACGTCATGAGTGCTGGGGTCGTCTGCGCACCGCCCGGGCAGATCCGACCATGGCCGTACGAGAGGTCATCCCGCAGGACGATCTGCACGACGACCGCCCGCCAGTACGTTCGCTTCGAGACCGGCCACACGTCCTTCCCGAGAGGCACATCGATGAAGATCTCCACGTCCCGGACATCAGTCGCGGCCGCAGCCTGCGCGGCCCTGGCCCTGACCCTCGCCGGCTGCGGTTCGGGCGGCGAGAAGGACGACGGCGCGGCGTCCGCCGCGGAGCCGGAGCTCGGCCCGCTCGACGAGTACTTCGAGCAGATGTACGGCGACTACGACGAGGAGCAGGGCAACGCGGACATGATCCGTGTCGAGGAGCTCACCGCCGAGTGCATGGCCGACCTCGGCTTCCAGTACACCCCGGTCGACTACTCGTCCAAGAGCAGCGGCATGGCCCTCTCTGCGGATGCGGAGGACATCCCGTGGGACACCCTGGAGTTCGCCGAGCAGTACGGCTACGGCGCGACGACCAACCCGGGGGGTGAGGAGCAGCCGCTGCCGGAGGAGGAGGGGCAGGAGTTCGTCGACCCCAACCAGGAGTACGTCGAGACGATGTCCGAGACCGAGCAGCAGGCCTACTGGGAAGCCCTGTACGGGGTGCAGAACTTCGACGAGACGGACCCCGAGGCCGAGTACGAGTACAACTGGGAGGACGCCGGCTGCCAGGGCAGCGCCTCCAACGAGGTCTACGGGGACATGGGCATGGGCGGGGGCGACGACGAGTTCGCCGCCCTCCAGGAGGACATGAACGCGATGTGGGAGGCCGCCATGGTCGACCCGCGCATCACCGAGCTCAACGCCGAGTGGGCCACCTGCATGGCCGACGCCGGCTACGCGGGGCTGGCCGAGCCCGCGGACGCCCAGAACCTGATCTACGACAAGACGAACGCGATCTACGAGGACGCCTACGCGGACATGGACCCGAACGGGGAGTGGACCGAGGAGGACTACGCCGCGATCGAGGCGGGCATCCAGGACGATCTCGCTGCCATCACCGACGAGGAGATCGAGACGGCGGTGGCCGACTACACGTGCCGGGACGAGGTCGACCTCACCAAGGCGCAGCAGGACATCAACATCGAGTACCAGCAGGACTTCGTCGACCAGCACAAGGACGAGCTGGACGCCTGGCTCGCGTCCACGCAGGCCGACTCGGGCGCCAAGGGCTGAGCCGCCGGCGCGCCGTCCCGCGCCTGGCCGTCACACCGGCCGGGCGCGGGACGCAACCTGTCAGGCAGATGGTTGTCCACCCCCGGTCGCGACGTCGTGACGTGCGCGTCATCCCGTGGGGTGATCTACCTGGTTCGTACGATCGCTACGGTCGCTCCAGCGGCCCACCTGCCTGCCCGGTCCACCCGGTGGGAACCACCAGAACACCCCGAGCCGACGCCATGAGAGGCCTTGCACGATGACGACGATGACGGGCTCGACCCGCACGATCTGGATCATGGCGATCACCGCGGTGGTCAGCCTCGGCGCCGGCCTCGGCCTGAGCCGCCTGATCATCTCGCCGGCCGACGCCGCCGCGAACGCGGCCCCGCCGGAGGCCGGTCAGATCACCGTCCCGGTCGAGCGGCGGCTGCTCGCCAACGACGTCGTGCTGCGCGGCGACGCGATCTACGAGGACCCGGTGAACGTCACCCTCGAGACCGGCGACCTCGGCGGGGCCGCCATCGTCACGGGCCAGGTCCCCGAGGTGGGCGCAACGCTCGACGCCGGCGCCGTGATGCTCGAGGTGACCGGCCGGCCGGTCATCCTGCTGGCCGGTGAGCTGCCGGTCTACCGGACGCTGCGGGTCGGGGTCTCGGGGCCGGACGTGCTCCAGCTCAAGGCGGCGCTCGGTGCCCTGGGCATCGACGCGGGCGACCCGGAGTCCGACGACTACGACGCCGCGACGGCCGCTGCGGTCGTCGAGCTGTACAACCGGGTCGGGTACGCACCACCCACCGCCGGCGCGGACGCCGACGACGCCCTCGACGCCGCCCGGGACATGGTCCGCAGCGCCGAGGAGCAGGTGACGACGGCACGGCAGGAGGTCGACCACCCGCAGGGCGGGACTCTGCAGTCGCAGCGGCTGGCAGCACGGCAGGACGCCGACCTGGCATACATCGCGTACCACGAGCTCCTGGACAGCTGTGCCGCACCGGTCCCCGAGGGCACCGATCCGCCGAACTGCAGTGACTCGGCTGTCAGGTCACTCGAGTTCGCCATGAACGTGGCGATCGCGGCCCGCGACGAGGCGAATGCCGCTCCCGACACCTCTGCCGCCCAGGCCGCCCTGACCTCGGCCCAGCGAGCCCTCACGGACGCCCGCGAGGACCTCGCCAAGGCCCAGCAGGACGTCATCACCCCGCTGCCCTCGAGCGAGGTCGTCTACCTCAGCGCCACCCCGCGCCGTGTCGACTCCGTGAACGTCAAGCGGGGTGCGACAGTCGCCGGCACGGCCGTGATGAGCGTCTCGGGTGCGACCCTGCAGATCGCCGGGAACGTGTCGCAGACGGACGCCGACCTCATCGCCGAGGGCTCACCGGTGACGATCACGCTGCCCGGCGGCGAGGACGTGACCGGCACGGTCCTGACGGTCGGCGTGCCGGCCGCAGGTGACACCGCGTCGGAGGACTCGGACCGCAAGCGCGTCGTCGTGGTCCCCGATGCCCTGACCGAGGAGCAGCGCGCCGAGCTGCAGGGCGCGAACGTCCGGATGACGATCCCGGTCAGCTCGACCGAGGGCGAGGTGCTCGCGGTCCCGACCGCAGCCCTGACGGCCGGTCCGGGCGGTGAGGCCCGCGTCGAGGTCCTGGGCGACGACGACGCGTCGACCCTCGTCACCGTCGAGCCCGGCCTGGCCGCAGGTGGCTTCGTCGAGGTCACGGCCGTCGACGGGGAGCTCGCCGAGGGCGACCGGGTCGTCATCGGCATCACGGGCGGTGGCGCGGCCGACGAGCAGGGCACCGATGAGACGGACGCCGACACCGAGGAGCCGACGGACGACGCGACGACCGAGCCGACCACCGACGAATCGGGCGACGCATGACCCTGATCGACGTCGTCCACAGCCCTGGACAGGAGCCCGCGGCGACCCCGGTGCCGTCCCCGGTGATCGAGCTGCGCTCGCTGACCCGCACGTTCCCCGGCACCCCGCCGGTCGAGGCGTTGCGCCAGGCGAACCTGCGGGTGGACACCGGCGAGTACGTGTCCGTCGTCGGGCCGTCGGGTTCGGGCAAGTCCACGCTGCTGCACATCCTTGGCCTGCTCGACCGTCCGACGTCGGGTGACTACCTGCTCGACGGCGTGCCCACCGGGACCGCGTCGGAGCAGGACCGCTCGGCCCTGCGCGGCGGGCGGATCGGCTTCGTCTTCCAGTCGTTCCACCTGCTCCCGCACCGCACCGTGATGGACAACGTGCTCCTGGCCACGCTCTACAGCGGTGTCCCACGGGCCGAGCGCAAGGAGCGGGCGCTCGCGGCGCTGGAACGGGTGGGACTCAGCCACCGCCTGAGCTTCATGCCGACTGTGCTCTCCGGGGGTGAGCGCCAGCGGGTGGCGATCGCCCGTGCCGTCATCGCGTCGCCGCACGTGCTGCTGGCCGACGAGCCGACCGGGAACCTGGACTCCACGACGTCGGCCGGCGTGATGGACCTGTTCGACGAGCTGCACCGCGACGGTCTGACGCTCCTGGTCATCACGCACGACGCCGCAGTCTCGGCACACGCCCAGCGGCAGGTCCGGATCGCCGACGGCGTCCTGACCGAGGTCGCCTGATGGCCTGGCCCAACGTGCTGAACCGGTCACGTGGTGCAGGTCCGGCCGACGAGGGCACCGAGGGCACGCTCCCGGCGGACGGCTCTGTCGTCGATGGCGCCGATGGCGCCGACAGCGGAGCCCGCACACGCTCCCGGGGCAGGAGGTGGCTGCCACGGTGGCTGCCACGGTGGCGCCCGGCGTCGCTGCGACTGCCGGGCGCACGGCGGCGGCGGTCGTCCGTCGTCCCCCGCGGCGCCGCGCTCGACCGGTACGGCATCCGTGACCTGGTCGCCGAGGCCGCGCACGGCATCGGTGCCCGACCCGGCCGGCTCGTCCTGACGATCATCGGCACCGTGCTCGGCATCGGCTCGCTGGTGGTGACCGTCGGGCTCGCGCAGACCGCGGCCGGCCAGATCGCGCGCCAGTTCGACGCCGTGGCCGCGACCCAGGTCGTGGTGCAGCCTGCGACCAGTCGAACCCAGAGCGGCGAACGCGCCGTCGGCCGGATCCCGTGGGACGTCGAGGACCGGCTCGAGCGGATCGCCGGCGTGGAGGCGGCCGGCGGCATCAGCTCGGTCGACATCGGCGAGGCGACGATCACGGCGGTGCCGGTCAACGACCCGTCCGCGCCGACGCTCGCCACCCCGAAGGTCGTCGCCACGACCCCGGGCCTGCTCGAGGCCATCCGTGGCCAGGTGGTGACCGGCCGCTACTTCGACTCCGGCCACGACGAGCGGGCCGACCGCGTCGTGGTGCTCGGCGCACGGGCGGCGACGCGGTTGGGCGTCAACCGGGTCGAGAGCCAGCCGTCGATCTTCATCGGCGAGCGCTCGTACACGGTGATCGGGATCATCGACGACGCCAAGCGTCGGACGGACCTCCTGGACGCCGTGATCATGCCGGTCGGCACGGCCCGCGCCGACTTCGGTCTCACCGGGCTCGAGGAGGCCCACGCCACGATCGCCGTCGGGGCCGGGCCGGTCGTCGGCGCGCAGGCCGGGCTGGCACTCGAGCCGAACAACCCCGAGAACATCGACGTCCAGGTGCCGCCGAGCGGCTCGGCCGTACGGCAGAACGTGCAGGCCGACATCAATGCGATCTTCCTCGCGCTCGGCGGGGTGGCGCTGCTGGTCGGTGGGCTCGGGATCGCGAACGTCACGCTCCTGTCGGTACGCGAGCGGATCGGCGAGATCGGTCTGCGGCGGGCGTTGGGCGCGACCAGGTCGAACATCGGCAACCAGTTCCTCGTCGAGTCCGTGGTGATCGGTCTGCTGGGCGGCCTGATTGGCGCGGCGCTCGGCGTCGGCGTCGTGGTCGCCGTCTCCCTGGCCAAGGAGTGGACGCCGATCCTCGACACCCTCGTCGTGATCGGCGCCGCCCTGCTCGGCGGGGTCATCGGCCTGGGCGCCGGCACGTACCCCGCCCTCAAGGCCGCCGGCATCGAGCCGATCACGGCGCTGCGCGGCGGCACCTGACCCCCGCCCGCCCTCCCGGGTCCGTCCGACCGGCGCACCGGCCGAGCAGCCGCACCGGCCGAGCAGCTCAGTGGGGCTGTGGGTCGGGCAGGCGGGTCGGCGTGGGGAGACGGGCGGCGTCCTCGTGGATGGCCAGGAAGATCGAGTAGGGCGTCCCGGCCGGATCGGCCGGGCGGTCGGCGAGCTCCTGGAAGATGTCGGCCATCCGGCGCTCGAGCTCCGCGTAGGCGGCAGCATCCAGCCGGACGCCGAGGCGGGTGGCGCGCAACGAGCTGGGGTCCGCGTCGTCGACGTCGGCCAGGAACGCATCGATCAGCACCCGGTTCTGGTCGGGCCCGGTGGCCGCCCGCCAGGACTTCCTGGTCGCCAGGTACGGCACCTCGCGTGCGCCGCGTGCCCCACGACGCTCGGACTGCGCGGCCAGGAAGCCCCGGCCGGCGAGGGTCCGGACGTGATGGAACGTCGCCGCGGGCTCCTTGCCGAGCCGATGCGCGATCTCCTTGTTCGTCAAGGCCTCGTCGAGGCACAGCCGCAGGATCCGCACGCGGATGACCGACGCGAGTGCGCGGGCGTCGGCGTCGCGCGCGGCATCGTCCGGTGGACCGGGGGTGACCGGGGGCCGTGCCGCACCACCCTGCCCGCCCGCCATCTGCTCAGCCTGTTCCATGGCAGCCACTGTAGCCAGTGATTGACAACTCCCAATCACTAATGCATGCTTCCGACCGTGACCAGCGAACCCACCGAACGCGACGCCACCGCCGGCCAGGCCGTCCCTGGGCTCCCCGGCCCGGCGCACCGGTCGTTGGCCTTCCACCGCAACTTCCGCCAGCTGTGGATCGGCGATGCGCTCGGTCAGTTCGGCGCTCAGCTCACCGGGCTGGCCCTGCCCGTCTACGCCGTCACGAACCTGCACGCCACCGAGTGGCAGATGGGCGCCCTGAACGCCGCCGAGACGGCAGCGTTCCTGGTCATCGGTCTACCGGCCGGCGCGTGGGTGGACCGGATGCGCAAGCGCCGGACGCTCATCGTCGCCGATCTGGTCCGTGCCGCCGTCCTCGCAGTCGTCGTGCTCACGGCCGTGGCGGGGCACGCGTCGATGCCGGTCCTGTACGCCGCCGGCCTGGTCCTGAGCGCAGCGACGGTGTTCTTCGACGTCGCCCACCAGAGCTACGTGCCCGGTCTGGTCGGCCTCGAGCACATCGTCGAGGGCAACTCCAAGCTGCAGGCCACGCAGTCGGTCGCGATGGTCGGGGCACCGGCGATCGGCGGCGCACTCCTGAGGGTGGTCACGGCACCGGTCCTGATCGGCGGAACCGTGGTGACGTACCTGTTCTCCGCCCTGTTCGTCGGCCGGATCCGCGACGCCGAGACGCTGCCCGCCGTCGAGGACCGGCGCCCGCTGCGCACCGAGATCGCCGAGGGCCTTGGGTTCGTCGTCCGCCAGCCGCTGCTGCGCAGGATCGTCGCGTGCACCTCGATCGGCAACCTCTTCGGCGCCGTCTCGTCAGCCGTCGTCGTGATCTTCGTGCTGCGGATCGTCGGCCTCGACGCTGCGGCGCTCGGTCTGGTGCTCTCCGCGTCGAGCGTCGGTGGGCTGGTCGGCGCTGTGCTCGCCGACCGCGCCGCGCGGTTGCTCGGCGAGGGCCGGGTCGTCGTCGTCTCGGCGCTTGCGATGGGGCCGGCGTTCGCACTCACCCCGCTGACCCTGCCCCTGGCCGCCCTCGGGGTCCCCCCGGAGGTCCCGCTGATCGCCGGCGGCGTGCTCTTCACCTTCGCGGTCGTGGTCTACAACGTGGCTCAGGTCAGCTTCCGCCAGCGGCTGTGCCCACCGGCCCTGCTGGGCCGGATGAACGCCTCGGTGCGCTTCATCGTGTGGGGCACGCTGCCGATCGGCGGCCTGCTCGGCGGACTGTCCGGGACGCGCCTCGGGGTCACGCCGACGCTGTGGCTCGCGGCCGGCGGCGTGGCAGCGTCAGCGCTCCCCGTGCTGCTGTCGCCACTGGTCCGGATGCGCGACCTGCCGGTGCCCGCCCATGAGCCCCACCGCGCGTGAGCACCGCCGCCAGTGAGCCCCACCGACCGTGAGCCCCACCGACCGTGAGCCCCGAGAATCGAATCAGAGGTCGTAGGTGACCACGAGGGGCGCATGGTCGCTCCACCGCTGCGCGTACGACGGCGCCCGGTCCACCTCGGCCTTCAGAGCCCGGTCGGCGAGCTCCGGCGAGGCGATCTGGTAGTCGATCCGCCAGCCGGCGTCGTTGTCGAAGGCCTGGCCGCGCCACGACCACCACGTGTAGGGGCCTGGTCCGTCACCGCCGAGGCGCCGGCCGAGGTCGACCCAGCCCTGCTCGTCGAACCAGCGATCGAGGTAGGCGCGCTCCTGCGGCAGGAAGCCTGCGGCCTTGAGGTTGCCCTTCCAGTTCCTGATGTCGATGTTCCGGTGCGCGATGTTGAGGTCCCCGGTCAGGACGACGTACCCGCCCGCCGCCCGGAGCTCGGCCAGGCGCGCGGTGACCAGATCGAGGAAGTGGTACTTCTCGTCCATCGTCGGGGTCTCGGCCGTGCCGGAGTGGACGTACGTGGAGATCACCGTCAGTGCGCCGCTGCCCGGCAGCTCCAGGTCCGCCTCGACCCAGCGACCGCTGTTGCTCACCACGTCCCGGTCCAGCCCGATCCTGATCGCGCTCATCGGCAGGCGCGAGGCGATCCCGACCCCCGCTCGCCCCTTGGTCCGGCACTCGGCGTGCGCAAGGTCCCACTGGTCGGGTGGAAGGAAGTCACCGAGCATCTCCTGCGGGGCCCGGACCTCCTGCAGCAGCAGGACGTCGGGCTTGCGGGCCTCGACCCAGTCCCCCATCCGCCGCCGGAAGGCGGCCCGGATCCCGTTCACGTTGGCAGTGGCGATCGTCAGCACGCGCTCATCCAAGCCCATCGGTCCGACATCGCGCGCGCACGTCCACCCGGGGCTCCTCCCACCGTGACGCCCAGCCCGTCCGGCCAGCGCCCAGCCCGAATGGAGCGTTCGGACGCCGACGCGCCGAGCGTGTCAGGCTCGAACGCTCCACTCACGGGCCGAACGCTCCACTCACGGGCCGGACGCTCCACTCACAGGCCGGACGCTCCACTCACGGACCGGACGCTCCACTCACGGACCGGACGCTCCACTCACGGACCGAACGCTCCACCGGGCGGGAGGTGCGCCGGGGCGGGTCAGGCGGTGGTGGTCGAGGAGCGGGTGGCGGCCTCGGCGGAGTCCACCACGTTGGCGAGCAGCATCGCGCGGGTCATCGGGCCGACCCCGCCGGGGTTGGGCGAGATCCACCCCGCGACGTCCCGGACGCCCGGATCGACGTCGCCGATCAACCGGGCCTTGCCGGTCAGGTCGTCGACGATCCGGGACACGCCGACGTCGAGCACGACCGCACCGGGTGCGACGTCCTGCGCCCGGACGATCCCCGGCACCCCCGCCGCCGCGACGATCACGTCCGCCCGCTTCAGGTGCGCCGACAGGTCCCTCGTCCCGGTGTGCGTGAGCGTCACTGTCGCGTTGTGCTCGCGGCGGGTCAGGAGCAGGCCGATGCTGCGGCCCACCGTCGTCCCGCGCCCGACGACGACCACGTGCTTGCCCGCCACGGTGATCCCGTGCCGTCCGAGCAGCTCGAGGATCCCGCGCGGCGTGCACGGCAACGGCGAGTCGATCGGCTCGTTGACCCGGAGCACCAGGCGACCGAGGTTCGTCGGGTGCAACCCGTCGGCGTCCTTGGCCGGGTCCATGCGTTCGAGGACCGCGTTGGTGTCGATGCCCTTCGGCAGCGGCAGCTGGACGATGTATCCGGTGCAGGCCGGGTCCGCGTTGAGCCGGTCGACCGCCGCTTCGACGTCGGCCTGGGAGGCCGTCACCGGCAGGTCCACCCGGATCGAGGCGATGCCGACCTCGGCGCAGTCGCGGTGCTTGCCGCCGACGTACGCGAGCGAGCCGGGGTCGTCGCCGACCAGGATCGTGCCGAGGCCGGGCACGGCCCCCGCCGCCCGGAGCGCCGCGACCCGCACGGCGAGCTCCGCCTTGACCGCCGCCGCTGCCGCCGCGCCGTCGAGAACCCGTGCGGTCACTGCTGCAGACCCGGGTAGAGCGGGAACGCCTCGGTCAGCTTCTGCACCCGGGCGCGCAGTGCCTCGACATCGGTGCCCTGGCCGGCGACCAGGGCCGTCGCGATGATGTCGGCGACCTCGGTGAACTCGGCGTCGCCGAAGCCCCGGGTGGCCAGCGCGGGCGTGCCGATCCGCAGGCCGGAGGTCACGCGCGGCGGCCGCGGGTCGAAGGGCACCGCGTTGCGGTTGACGGTGATCCCGGCCGTGTGCAGGAGGTCCTCGGCCTGCTGACCGTCCAGGTCGGAGTGCCGCAGGTCGACGAGCACCAGGTGCACGTCGGTGCCGCCGGTCAGGACCGAGACGCCGGCCGCTGCGACGTCAGGCTGCGAGAGGCGGTCGGCGAGGATCCGTGCACCGTCGAGCGTGCGCTGCTGGCGGTCCCGGAACCCGTCGGTGCCGGCGATCTTGAAGGAGACCGCCTTGGCCGCGATGACGTGCATCAGCGGGCCACCCTGCTGGCCGGGGAACACCGCCGAGTCGATCGAGCGGGCGAACTCCTCGCGGCTCAGGATGAAGCCCGAGCGCGGGCCGCCGATGGTCTTGTGCACGGTCGAGGAGACGACGTCGGCGTACGGGACGGGGCTCGGGTGCAGGCCGGCTGCGACCAGGCCGGCGAAGTGCGCCATGTCGACCCAGAGCTTGGCGCCGATCTCGTCGGCGATCGAGCGGAAGGCCGCGAAGTCGAGCTGCCTCGGGTACGCGGACCAACCGCCGATGATGACGTCGGGCCGGTGCTCCAGCGCCGCCTCGCGGACCTTGTCCATGTCGATCAGGAACGTGTCGGGGTCGACTCCGTAGGCCGAGACCGCATACAGCTTGCCGGAGAAGTTGATCTTCATGCCGTGGGTCAGGTGCCCGCCGTGAGCCAGCTCGAGGCCGAGGATCCGGTCGCCCGCGTTGATCAGCGCGTGCAGGACTGCAGCATTGGCCGTGGCGCCGGAGTGCGGCTGGACGTTGGCGTGCTCGGCGCCGAAGAGGGCCTTGGCGCGCGAGATCGCCAGTCTCTCGGCGATGTCGACCTGCTCGCAGCCGCCGTAGTACCGCTTGCCCGGGTAGCCCTCGGCGTACTTGTTGGTCAGGACCGAGCCCTGGGCCTGCAGGACGGCGCGCGGGACGAAGTTCTCGCTCGCGATCATCTCGAGGGTGCCCCGCTGGCGGGCGAGCTCACCGTCCAGGACGGCCTGGATCTCGGGGTCGAGCTGCGACAGCGGCAGGTCGAGGACGTTCTCGGAGGTCATGGCTCTCCTTGCGCATCAGCAGTGTGGTGGTGGCCCCGGGTCTGTCCGGGCACGCACACTCGGTGTGGTGACCGGGGGCCCAGGCGTACGACCCGAAGTCTGCTGCTGCGTCGCTCCCCGGTGGTGACCCACCCTTCGCCAGTCGCGACCGGCTCAGACTAGCGCGTCGTCAGACGGGCTCTGCCTCGGTGGCAGCGTCCGCGGTCTCGTCCGGCTCGTCGTCGTCCGTGTCGTCGGCGTCATCGGCGTCGTCGGCGTCGTCACCGAGGATCTTGCGCAGGTACGCGTAGGTGAGGTCGCCCGCCGCCTGGTCGTACTGGTGCTCGTACCCGTGCTTGGTGTACATCGCGAGGTTCTGCAGCGAGTCCTGGCCGGTGAAGACCCACACCTCGGAGGTGTCGGCGCGAAGGTGCGCCGGGACCGCGAGCAGGAGCTGGGTGCCGATCCCCTTGCCCTGCAGGTCGGGAGCCACCGCGAGCCGACCGAGGGTGGCCTTGGGGCCCTCGAGGCCGACCCGGATCGACCCGACGAGGCGGTGCCCGATCCACGCGCCGAGCGTCACGACGTCGGGATCGGCGAGGTCGGCCCGCAGCTCCTCGAGAGTCTGGGTCAGCGGTGGGATGTTCGGGTCGTCGTAGATCTGCGCCTCGCTGACGAAGGCAGCACGGCGCACGGTCAGCAGCTCACCGGCCGCCTCGTCCCGGACGATGTCGATCCTCACCTCTGGCGTGCTCATGCAGCCATCGTCTCAGACGCCCGGGATCGGCGGGCCGGACACTCCGCCCGCAAGACGGTCGTCGGGCCGAACCGCCATCCTGCATCGACGCGACCGTGCCGCTCACGGGACCGGGCGTGAGCCGGGTAGCCTCGGGCCTCGTGACCGATGCGCCGATCGCCCCCGCCGTGCCGACCCACTGGGTGCTGAGCCTGTCGTGCCCGGATCGTCCAGGCATCGTGCACGCCGTCGCCGGTCTGCTCGCCGAGCACGGCGGCAACATCACCGAGTCCCAGCAGTTCGGCGACCCGCTCAGCGGCCTGTTCTTCATGCGGGTGCAGGTCGAGTCCCGCACGTCCCGCACCGAGCTCACCTCGGCCTTCGAGCTGCTCGCCGCCACGTTCTCGATGACCTGGCAGCTCGACGTCGTCGGCCGGCCGATGCGGACCCTCGTCATGGTCTCGACGGCTGCGCACTGCCTCAACGACCTGCTGTTCCGGCAGCGCTCCGAAGGCCTGCCGGTGGACATCGTCGGCGTGGTCGGCAACCACGTCGACCTCAAGGGCCTCGCCGAGTTCTACGGGATCGGCTTCCACCACGTGCCGGTGACCCGCGACACCAAGGCCGCGGCCGAGGCCCGCCTGCTCGAGCTGGTCGAGGAGCTCGACGTCGAGCTCGTCGTGCTCGCGCGCTACATGCAGATCCTGTCCGACGACCTGTGCCGCGCCCTGAACGGCCGGATCATCAACATCCACCACTCGTTCCTGCCGAGCTTCAAGGGCGCGCGTCCCTATGCCCAGGCCCACGAGCGCGGGGTCAAGCTGATCGGCGCGACCGCGCACTACGTGACCGGCGACCTCGACGAGGGCCCGATCATCGAGCAGGACGTCGAGCGGGTGGACCACTCACGCCGGGTCGAGGACCTGATGGCCCTGGGTCAGGACGTCGAGCGGCGTGCGCTCGCGCGAGCGGTGCGGTGGCACGCCGAGCACCGCGTGCTCCTCGACGGGCACCGCACGATCGTCTTCCGCTGAGCAGTCCGGGGCACCGAGCAGTCCGGGTCACCGAGCAGTCCGCGGCACCGAGCAGTCCGCGGCGCCGGCCGGTCCGGGTCGGTCAGCGCGTCGGCGCCGGCCGCGAGCGACGCGACAGCGCGTCGAGCGTGACCGCGAGCGCGAGGACCACGCCGGTGACGATGTAGCGGATCGAGCCGTCGACGTTGAGCAGGGTCAGACCGCTCGAGATCGACTGGATGACGAAGACGCCGAGCACGGCCGACCACGCGCTGCCGCGGCCGCCGAACAGGCTCGTCCCACCGATGACCGCCGCGGCGATCGCCGTCAGGTTGGTGTCCGAACCACCGGTCCCCTGGTTGGCTGCGGCGAGCCGGCCGGCCGAGAGCACGCCGCCGAGCGCCGCGAGCCCGGCCGACGCCATGAAGCACGAGACGTACACGCGGCGCACGGCGAAGCCGGCGCGCCGCGCCGAGTCCACGTTGCTGCCGATCGCCCGCACCGAACGGCCCCATCGGGTGCGTCGGAGCAGCAGGTCGGCCACGGCGACCAGCCCGACGAACAGGGCGAACATGGCGCCGATGCCCCGGTTGAGGTTGAGGTACCAGGTCGGCACGAGGACCACGATGCCGAGCAGGCCGGTCCGGACCGCGACGGTGGTGAGGGTCGCCGCCGGCAGCTCGGCAACGAGCCGCCGGTGCCGCTCGAGCAGTCGCGAGGCCGCATAGCCGACGACGACGACCACGACCACGACGTAGGACGTGACCGGATGCAGGAAGGTCTGCTGGCAGAACCGCACGAGCCACGACTCGTAGGGCAGGTTGACCGACCCGGTCGACCCCAGGACCCGTACTTGGATGCCGACGCACACGAGCAGGCCGGCCAGGGTGATGACGAAGCTCGGGACGCCGAGCCGGGTGAACAACCAGCCGTAGATCGCACCGACCCCGGCACCGAGGGCGACGGCAGCCACGACCGCCACCACGAGCGGCCAGCCCCGCTGCATGAAACCCACGGCGACGACGGCCGCGGCGAGCCCGCTCACCGCACCGACCGACAGGTCGATCTGGCCGACGAGCAGGATGAGGACGACGCCCAGCGTGATGACTCCGATGGTCGCCGACTGCAGCGTCAGGTTCACCAGGTTGTCGCTCGACAGGAAGTTGCTGTTGAACGCCTGGAAGACGAGCGCGAGAACGCCCAGCGCGACCAGGACCGGCATCGACCCGAGGTCACGACCCGGCCGCGGACGCCAGGGCGCACCCCCGTGCCGCCAGGACAGCTCGTGGCCTGCTGTGCGGTGCGCCCGCTCGCCCGTCGGCGCGGACCACGACCTGCTCATGAGATCTCCCCGTGCGCCCGGTCGCGGCGCGGGACGGCGGGGCCGACCCCGGTGATCGCGGCGATGATGTCCTCGTAGCTGGCCTGGTTGGCGTCGAAGTCCCCGTTGAGCCGGCCCCGCCGCAGCACCACGACGCGGTCGGCGACGGCTTGCACGTCGGTCATGTTGTGGCTGATCAGGACGACGCCGTAGCCGCGGTCGCGGACCCGCTCGACGAGGTTGAGCACCTCGGCCGTCTGGGTGACGCCGAGCGCGGCGGTCGGCTCGTCGAGCACCAGGACGCGTGGCTCACCGAGCAGCGCCCTGGCGATCGCGACGACCTGGCGCTGGCCGCCCGACAGGCTGGCGACGGGCGCGCGCACGGAGGGGATCCGCGCGGCCAGCTGGTCGAGCAGGCGCCACGCCTCGCGCTCCATCGCGACCTCGTCGAGGGCCGGCCCGTGGCGCAGCTCCTGACCGAGGAAGAGGTTGCCCACGACGTCGATGTCCTCGCACAGCGCGAGGTCCTGGAAGACGGTGGCGATCCCCAGGTGCCGGGCCACGGCCGGTGAGCTCAGCTCGACCTGACGGCCGCCGACGCTCACCTCGCCGGCGTCGGGCCGCAGCACGCCGGACATCACGCCGACGAGCGTCGACTTGCCCGCGCCGTTGTCACCGACGACGGCCACGACCTCCCGCGCGTGCACGTCGAGGGCGACGTCGACGAGCGCCCGGACCGCCCCGAAGCTGTACGAGATCCCGCGCAGGGACAGCACCGGCCCCGCCGGTTCAGCCGGTTCCACCACGTCCATCACTCCTCCTCCGCCTCGAGCAGCCCGAGGTCGCGACATGCCGGCACATAGGGCTCCACACAGATCTCCTCGACCGTGTAGACCCCACCCCGGACGATGACGTTCTGCACCTGGTCGCGGGTCACCGCGACCGGTTCGAGCAGCAGCGACGGGATCCCGTCCACCCGCGCGGTCGCCACCGGGCTCTCGCCCCGCAGCACCCGCACGGCCAGCTCGGCAGCCGTCCTGGCCTGCTGGCTGATCGCCTTGTAGACGGTCATGTCCTGGTCACCGGCGACGATCCGCTGGATGGCCGCGAGCTCGGCGTCCTGGCCGGTGACCGGCGGCACCGGGTCCATGCCGGCGGCCCGCATGGCCGAGATCGCGCCGCCTGCCGTGCCGTCGTTCGCGGCGTAGACGCCGATCACCCGCTCGGAGAACTGCGTGAGCTGGCCCTGGACCCACTCCTGCGCCTTGTCCGGGCTCCAGTCCGGGGTGTCGTACTCGGCGAGCACCTCGAGACCGGACCCCTCGAGCGCCTGCGCGAGCCCGCGCTTGAGCCCGGCCACGTTCGGGTCGGTCGGCGAGCCGTGCACCGCGAGCACGCCGTCGCCCGGTCGGATGTCGCCGCCGATCGCCCGCACGAGCGCCTGGCCCTGCAGCATCCCCACCCGTGCGCTGTCGTAGGCCACGAAGTAGTCGAGCGGCACGTCGGAGATGAACCGGTCGTAGGCGATCACCGCGACGCCGCGGGCCTCCGCGGCCGTCACGATGCTCTGCGCGGCCGCAGCATCGACGGCGTCGAGCACGAGGACACCGACGCCCTGGGTCAGGACCGACTCGGCCTGCTGCTGCTGCAGGGCCGCGTCCTGGTCGGCGTTGGCATAGAGCACCGTGCACTCCGGGCAGCGCTCGGCCACCACGTCCTCGAAGGTCGGGCGGTCGATGCTCTCGTAGCGCGCGGTCTTGGACTCGGGCAGCAGGAGCGCGATCGACCGGACCCCGAGGTCGTCGGGCGACGGGTCGGCCGGTGCGGTGCAGGCGGCGAGGAGCGCCGCGAGCGCAGCCAGGACGACCAGGCCACGCGTGGCCTCGATGAGCCTCATCCGGCGGCCACCACGGAGCCTGCGATGCTGGCCCGGTCCAGGGCGACGACGAGTGCGCCGCGGACCTCGGCTGTCGCGCCGAGCTCGGAGGGCAGCACCTCGATGTCGCCTGCCGCGCTCGGCAGGGTGCGCTGGGCCAGCACGGCGCGCAGCGGGTCGAGCAGGATCGCCCCGGCCTCGGCGAGCTGCCCGCCGACGACCACCAGCTCGGGGTCGAAGAGGTTGCACACGCTCGCCGTGGCGACGCCGAGGTGCTTGCCGGCGTCGAAGATGACCCGGCGGCAGCCCGGATCACCCTCCTGGGCGCGGGTGATCACGTCGCGCAGGGTCAGGCTGCCATGGCTGGACTGGAGCATCGCCAGCAGGACCGGCGCACCGACGAAGGTCTCGAGGCAGCCGCGGTTGCCGCACCGGCAGATCGGACCGTTGTCGTCGATCGTGACGTGCCCGATCTCACCCGCCATGCCGGACCGGCCGTGGAACACGTCGCCGTCGATCACCAGGCCACCGCCGACGCCGTGCGAGACCCGCACGTAGACGACGTTCCGGCGCCCGCGCGCAGCACCGAGCCGAACCTCCGCCAGCGCACCGAGGTTCGCGTCGTTGTCGATGTAGGCCGGGACGCCGAGCCGGCGCTCGAGCTCGTCCGGCACCGAGACGCCGTCCCAGCCGCGGAGCATCCCGACGGTGGAGACGAGACCGGTGCGCACGTCGACCGGAGCCGGCACACCGACGCCGACGGCCAGCACCTCCTGCATGCTCGCGTCGACCGACTCGACCATCTCGCTGATGAGCAGGGCCGCGCTCTCCAGGCCGGAGTCGGCCCGGTGGTCCGGGGGCAGCGGCATGCGCTGCTCGGCGACGATCCGGTGCGTCACGTCGGCGAGCGCGACCCGCAGGGACCGGGTGCCGAAGTGCACTCCTGCGACCAGGCCGAGGTTGCGCGCGAGGGTGACCTGCTGCGCCCGACGGCCGCTGCGCGAGGTGGGCGCGGTGTGCAGGAGACCGCTTGCCGTGAGCTCCTTGACGATGTTCGACACGGTGGCAGGTGACAGCCCGGTCACCCCGGCCAGCTCGACCTGCGTCAGGGAGCCGCGCCGCTGGACCGCACTCACGATCCTGGCCCGGTTGGCTTCACGGAGTGAAGTTTGAGAGCCGGGAGTCACCCGGTCATTGCCCACAGCGGGAAGGATACACAGGGCGACCTGGGCGACTCGGCACCGCCACTCCTGGCTTCACTAAGTGAAGACATCGATTCTCCCGTGACGAACGACCGCGCGGTCGCCGAGCACTGCTCAGACGCCCCGGGCCCCCGGTGGGTCGCCGGTGGCGGCCCGTGGCGCGCGAAGATCACGATTGGGGCACGCTTGCGTACACTTCTTGACACCAAAAGCCGCCAGTCGTTGGATCGGCCTTAGGACGGCAGAGCGATCTGCGTCGTTCGGCCCTGCTGCCCGCGATGATGCGCTGCAGCAACCCGCAGGGCGATCACCTCAGTGTCCCGGGCCGGGCCCTCACCTGACCCCATCCGTATGGCGACGAAGGCAGAGGAGACACGATGCGAACAAACCGGAGGTTCATCGCAGCGGCGACAGGGCTGGCCTTGGCAAGCCTCGCCCTGACGGCCTGCGACTCGGGCGGCGAGTCCGACGACACCGGTGACACGGGTGACGGGACGGCCGCGGAGGAGGTCGAGGTCTTCACCTGGTGGGCCAGCGGCTCGGAGAAGCTCGGCCTGGACGCGATGGTCGGCGTGTTCGAGGAGCAGCACCCCGACGTGACCTTCATCAACGGCGCGGTCGCCGGCGGTGCCGGTTCGGCCGCCAAGGACCTGCTCCAGTCCCGCCTGCAGGCCAACGACCCGCCGGACACCTTCCAGGCGCACGCCGGCGCGGAGCTCACCGACTACATCACCGCCGGCCAGCTCGAGGACGTCTCCGCCCTCTACGACGAGTTCGACCTGCGGGACGCGTTCCCGGCCGACCTTGTCGACCGCCTGACGGTCGACGGCAAGATCTACTCGGTGCCGTCGAACATCCACCGGTCGAACATGGTGTGGGCCAACCCGGCGGTGCTCGAGGAGGCGGGGCTCGACCCCGCAGCGCAGTACGCGAGCCTCGACGACTGGTTCGTGGCCCTCGACGCGGTCCAGGCCACGGGCAAGACCCCGCTGTCGATCGCAACGACGTGGACCCAGGTCCACCTGCTCGAGAACGTGCTGCTCGCGGACCTCGGCGCCGAGGCCTACTCCGGTCTGTGGGACGGGACGACCGACTGGGCCGGCGGCGAGGTGCTCGGTGCGCTCGAGGACTTCGAGAAGCTGCTCTCGTACACGAACACCGACCGTGACGGCCTCGACTGGCCGGATGCCACCCAGCAGGTCATCGACGGTCAGGCCGCCTTCAACGTGATGGGCGACTGGGCTGTCGCGGCCTTCGACGAGGCCGGCAAGGAAGCCGGGACCGACTTCATCTACTTCCCGGTGCCGGGAACCGATGGCGTCTTCAACTTCCTCGCCGACTCCTTCACCCTCCCGGTCGGCGCCCCGCACCCTGACGGCGCGAAGGCGTGGCTCGAGACCGTCGGCTCCGCCGAGGGCCAGACCGCGTTCAACAAGGCCAAGGGCTCCATCCCGGCCCGCACGGACGCGAACCCCGAGGACTTCAGCGAGTACCAGCAGACCGCGATCGAGTCCTTCGGCCAGGACACGATCGTCTCCTCGCTGGCGCACGGTGCCGCAGCGCCGATCGCGACGCTCAACGGGATCTCCGACGCGACCAGCAAGTTCACCACCGGGGCCTCGGACGTCGCGACGTTCCAGTCCGAGCTCGCCGAGGCCGTCGGCTGACGACCGCGCAGTGCCCGATGCCGTCCCGCCGACCTCCGTGAGGCCGGCGGGGCGGCCCGTCCGTTCGAGGGAGAGGCCGCCGTGCGTCGCGTCGTCCGTCGTTGGGGTCCGCCTCTCCTGCTGATCTCGCCGTCGTTGGCCCTGCTCGCGGTCTTCGTCTACGGGCTGCTCGCCGTCAACGCACACACCTCTGCCACGGACATCCACACCTCGGCGCAGGCCACCGGCCAGCTGCCCAACAGCTTCGTCGGCCTGGCGAACTACGCGGAGCTCCTCGGGGACGACGCCTTCCAGCACTCCCTGCGGAACCTCCTGCTCTACACGGCCGTCTTCCTCGGCGGCACGATGTTCTTCGGCTTCCTGTGGGCATGGCTGCTGGACCGACCGGTGCGGTTCGAGGGCCTCTTCCGCTCGGTCTACCTGTTCCCGATGGCCGTCTCGTTCGTCGCATCCGGCGTGGTGTGGCGCTGGCTGCTCAACTCGAACCAGGGCGAGGCGGCGTCCGGCCTGAACCGGCTGTTCCAGATGGTCGGTCTGGGCTTCCTGCAGAACAGCTGGTGGAACAACGTCAACTGGGGCATCGCCGCCATCGCCGTCCCGGCCATCTGGCAGCTGTCCGGCTACGTGATGGCCCTGTTCCTCGCCGGGTTCCGGGGTATCCCGGAGGAGCATCGCGAGGCCGCCCGGATGGACGGTGCCAGCGAGTGGCAGCTGTACCGGTACGTGATCTTCCCCCAGCTGAGCCCGGTCGCCCTTGCCGCTGTGATCGTCGTCGGCCACATGTCCCTCAAGGCGTTCGACCTGATCATGTCGATCTCCAAGCCCGCCAACTACCAGACCAAGGTTCCGGCCATCGACATGTACGTGTTCAAGTCGAGCTTCGACTACGCCAACTCGGCGGCCGTCGGCGTCGTGCTCCTGGTGATCGTGGCGCTCCTGATCGTTCCGTACCTCGTGCACCTGAACCGCAAGGGGGCCGACTCGTGACCGCCGTCGCCCCGGCCGCGCTCACGGCACCGCTGGGCAAGGTCCCGGTGGTTGCCGGGCCGAGGCCCAAGAGTCGTCTCTCGATCGGCAGGACGCTGCGCTACGTCGCGCTCCTGCTCTTCCTGCTCGTCGTGCTGATCCCGGTGTACGTGCTGCTCGTGACGAGCTTCAAGGGGGCCGGGGACGCCGCTCCGACCCGCGCCTGGGACCTGCCGCAGGCCTGGACCCTGGAGAACTGGCGAGGCGCATGGACCGCCCTGTCCCCCGCCCTGTGGCGCACGGTCCAGATGGTCGTGCCGGCCGCCGTCATCTCGTCCTTCCTCGGCTCGATGAACGGCTTCGTGCTGGCACGGTGGCGCTTCCCGGGCGCCGACGTCGTCTTCACGCTCATCCTGTTCGGGATGTTCATCCCGTACCAGGCGGTGATGATCCCGCTGCTGCAGCTGATGCTGGGGGCGGGCGTGCCGAGCGGCGTCCCGTCGCTGATCCTGCTGCACGTCATCTACGGCCTTCCGATCACGACGCTGATCTTCCGCAACTACTACATGTCCGTGCCCGAGGAGCTGGTCGAGGCGGCCCGGGTCGACGGGGCCGGCCTGCTGCGGACCTACGCGTGGGTCGTGCTGCCGATCTCGGTACCCAGCTTCGTCGTGGTGCTCATCTGGCAGTTCACGTCGGCGTGGAACGACTTCCTCTTCGCCGTGTTCTTCTCCTCGAGCCAGAACGGTCCGGTCACCCTCGCGCTGAACAACCTGGCCAACGGGGCGCTGCTGCAGGACTACGGCATCTCGATGGCCGGCGCCCTGCTGGCCTCGCTGCCCACGCTCCTGGTGTACATCCTGCTCGGCAAGTACTTCATCGGCGGCCTCATGTCCGGCTCGGTCAAGGGCTGAGCGAGCCAACGGACGATCGGCGCACGGATCAGCCGCGGCGGTACTGCACCGCTCCCCGGACGAGCGCGACGATCCCCCACAGGACCGCACCCCACAGCACCGTGAACCTGCCACCCGGTTCCGCGAAGGCGTAGGTCAGCCCGGTGACCGCGAGCCCGGCTGCTGCGATCCCACCACCGATGAGCATCGCGCGCTTGCCTGCCTGTCGCTCGGCCGACGGCCCCACCGCGAACGGCGAGACCCCCGGGGCGTACATGGCGCCCGCCGGGGCGTAGGCCGCACCCGGGGCGTAGGCCGCACCCGGGGCGTAGGCCGCACCTGAGGCGTGAGCCGGGCCCGCCGGCGACGTGCCGGTGGCGAAGCCGTCGTACGGCGGCGCGAGCACCGCCCCGGTCGGTATCAGGGTCGCCGACGCGGGCGCGTGGGCCGGTGCGTAGGTCTGCGGATCGGCACGCCACCACAGCCAGTCGGCCGGTGCCGGCGGCCAGCTCGGGTCGGGCTGCCAGCCCTCCGGTGGGGTCCATCCTGCTGGTGGCGTCGGCCAGCCCGGAGGCGAGTTGAAGGTCTGGGTCACGCCCGGACAGTACCGGCTGTGACGATCATGCCGGTGGCGCAGTCGCCCCGGGCGCGGCAGATTCACCCACCTGCACCAGCGTCAACGCCGGCGGGCGACCGCGACGAGGTGGGGGCTCAGGCCGAGCACGCTCGGCTCCACCTCGATCACCCGCGCGGCCTGCAGGATGGCCTGCCGGTCCGCCGGCTCGTCCCAGCGCGACGCCAGGTGCCTGAGCCATGGCGCGAGGCCCTCGACACCGACGACCTCCAGCACCTCGAGACCCGCGTCGTCCGCCTCCGTGCGCAGCTCCTCCGGTCGGTGGAAGTACGCCGTCGTGAACCAGCCGGGGTCCCCCGTCGGGTTCTCGTGCCGACCGGTGGCGAGGTCCGCCTCGACGAGCGTCCGGAACCGCGGTTCGAACAGATGGCCCTGAGCCAGACCGTCGAAGAGGGACGCGAACCGGGAGATTGCCATCCCGAGCACGAGACCGCCAGGGACGACGACGCGCGCCGCCTCCCGCCAGGCGGCGACGCGGTCGGCCCGCTCGGGCAGGTGGTACAGCGGGCCGAACATCAGCGCGACGTCGAAGGTCGCACCACCGACGTCCGGGACGCGCTGCGGCCCGGCGGTCAGGTGCCGACGGACGATCTCCTGGACGCGCGCGTGCTCGAGCCGGCCCAGGCCACCCCGCAGCCGTGCGTCCTCGTCGACATGGTGCTCGTAGTGCTCGCGGATCTCGTCCGGCAGCGCAGTCATCCGGGCACCGCACGCGGGTGCCCGGACGACTGTCGCCGGAGATCGGTGCCCGCCGCCGACCGACGGGCCCCGCACGCAGGTCCGTCTCAGCTCGGGCGGCAGCCGCCCGATCCACCATGGCCACCGCCGTGACCGTGGCGCTGGTCGTCGACCAGCGCGGTCACGGTGCGGGCCGGGACGGTCACGGTGCCGGTGGCGACGTCCCACCCCGTCTGCCGCACGACGTCGTCGCTGCCGGCTGCCAGCACCGGCGAGAGCGCGTACGTCGTGCCGGCCAGGCCGTCCACCGGAACCGTGATCTCCTCGTCCGAGGCGTTGAACACGACGAGCAGGCCGTCCAGGCGGCGGTCGACGTCGCGGCCGACCGTGTCGTCGACCCGCATGACGATCACACCCGGTGCCGCGTCGGGTCCGCTGTTGGGGAACGTGACCTTCTGCTCGATCAGGCCGGCGTCGCCCAACCGGAAGAGGTCGGTCGAGAACCGCAGCCGCAGCATGTCCTGGGCTGCCGCCGTCGCCGCTGCGATGTCCTGCGGCGTCGGCACCAGCGCCGGGTCGGCCAGCAGCGGCTGCTGGTAGGGCCACTTGGCGGCGTTGTCCCCGGCCGGCGGCAGGCCACGGCCGAAGCCGTTCTCCTGGCCGGTGAAGTCGAGCTCGTTGAACCAGTCGCCGGAGTTGTAGCTGTTGCGGTCCAGCGACTTGCTGCGCAGCAGGTCGGTGCCCGCGTGCCAGAACGACGGCGTCTGGGACAGGGCCGTGGTGGCCAGCGACAGGGTGTTCATCCGCACCCGGTCAGCCATCGGGGTGTCCGTCGGCAGCTTGAGCGTCAGGGCGTCGAAGAGCGTCTCGTTGTCGTGCGCGTCGACGTAGGTGATGACCTCCTCCGGTGACGTCGCGTAGCCGGCCGGCTGGCCGTTGTAGTCGAGCTCGGCACCCGTGGTGACCTGGCCGTCGCTGGCGACGAAGGAGTAGTCGCGCAGGTTGCCGGCGAGCCCGAGCCGGACCAGGTCGCCCTGGTGCTGCAGGCGGGCGAGCTGCTCGTCCTCGGTGCCGTTGACCGCCGCCCCGTTGGGGTCGGTGTAGGCGCCGCTGCCGAAGCCCTGGATCCGCGGGTCCTCGTCGAAGGGCCCACCGCCCCGGACCGCGTCGCGCAGCCGGTCGCTGAACGTACCGATGCCGGTGCCGTCGAGCTGGCCCTGGGTGGCCTGGGTGAAGAGCCGGTTGTCGGCCACCTCACCGAAGTTCCAGCCCTCGCCGTACAGGTAGACCTTCGAGCCGTCGACGCCGTCCTTGCGCATCGTCAGCTCCTCGAGCGCATCCCGGACCGCCTGCATCGTCTCGACGCTGTGGTGACCCATCAGGTCGAAGCGGAAGCCGTCGACCTTGTACTCGCTGGCCCAGGTGACCACCGAGTCGACCATGAGCTTCTCGGTCATGGAGTGCTCGGTCGCCAGGTTCTGGCAGCACGTCGACGTCTCGATCGCGCCGACCGCGTTGAGCCGGTGGTAGTACCCGGGCACGATCCGGTCCAGCACCGACTTCGGGTCCTGGCCGCTCGCAGCGGTGTGGTTGAACACCTGGTCGAGCACGACCTGCAGGCCGTCGGCGTGCAGCGCCCCGACCATCGTGCGGAACTCGGCGACCCGGGCACCGCCGTCGGGGTCGACGGCGTAGGAGCCCTCGGGCGCCGAGAAGTGCAGCGGGTCGTAGCCCCAGTTGTAGCCGTCCGCATCCCGGATCGGGTCGATGCAGGCCTGTTGCTCGATCGAGTCGGGCGCGAAGGATGCCAGGTCGCACGGCGGCGTGGCCTGTGCGCTGCGGTCCTCCTCGATCGACGCGATGTCGAACGTCGGCAGCAGGTGCACGGTGGTCAGGCCGGCTGCGGCCAGGTCGCGCAGGTGCGTACGGCCGGCACCGTTGACCGCGAAGGCCCGGTAGGTGCCACGCAGCTCGGCCGGGACCGTCGCGTCGTTGATCGAGAAGTCCCGGACGTGCAGCTCGTAGATCGTCTGGTCGACCGGCTCGACGACGGGCTGGCGCGTGCGCTCCCACTGCCGCGGGCGGTAGGCCCGGTCGTCCAGGTCGACGAGCACCGAGTGCGTCGAGTTGACGGTCAGTGCGACCGAGTACGGGTCGGTGACCTGGTTGACCTCGACCGCGTCGGTCGACGGCGCGTAGACGGTCACCTCGTACAGGTACGAGGCGCCGGACCAGAACCGCTTGCCCTGGACCGTCCAGGTGCCGTCGGACCGGCGCAGCATCGGCACCCGCTCGGGCTCGGCCGTGGTGTCGCCGTCGCGCCACAGCAGCACGTCGACGTCCTGCGCGGTCGGTGCCCACAGGGCGAGGGACGGCGTGTTGTGGCGCCACGTCGCACCGAGCGCGCGTTCGGCCGCGTCGGCCGCGTAGAGATCGTCGACGACCCCGGGGATCTGCACCCCGGTGATCGCCGTCGCCGCCGCGTCGGCCCCCGGACCGTCGTACTGGCCCACCAGGAGCTCACCGGTCAGCCAGGTGGCGACGTCGGGCTGCGCGACGCCGTCGAGGTGCAGGGCGAGGTAGCCCTCGAGCGCCGGGAAGCGTTCGAGCTGGGCAGCACTCAGGCCCGCGGGGTCGAGCACCAGGTCGACCGCCTCGCCGCCGGTGACCGCGTTGTCGACGACCTCGAGCGAGGCGTCCGGCGCGTGGTGCAGTCGCCAGACCAGGGTGGCCGGGTCGGCGCCCTCGGGCACCAGGTCGGCCGGCCAGGCGATCGTCGTCGCGTCGACCCAGTGCGCCTGCCACAGACCCAGACCAGCCAGCGGCGGGTCGGTGACCTCGATGGTCAGCAGGTGCGTGGCGATGTCGTAGGTGAAGGTGATCGGCTTGCCGCCCGGGGCCGAGAACGGGATGTTCGCCCCGCCCGGTGTCCCGCCGACACCGTAGTTCTCGTCCCACCCGAGGTTGTGCGCGACCTTGAGCTCGTACGCCCCGGCCGGGATGGCGGCCGTCGTGTACGTGTAGGTGCCGTCGCCCTCCTTGTCCTGGAGGGACGTCACGACGCAGTCCGGCTGCCAGTCGCCCGGGCAGCCGACCTCGCTCTGGAACGAGCCCGGCAGCGTGATGAGCGGGCCCTGGGCGCTCGAGCTGAACCACTTCGTGGCGTCGTCGTAGACGAAGGTCACGGCCTGGGGCTCGGCGAGCGAGAAGGTCACGTTGTCGCCGCCTGCCACACCGCCGGCGCCGTAGTTCTCGGTCCACGCGCCGTTGATGGCGATCTTGTACTGCCAGCTGCCGGCCGGGACCGTGAAGGTGCCCGAGTAGACGCCGTTGCCGCGGTGCGTGAGCATGATCGCCTCGCACTCGGGCTGCCAGTCGCCCGGGCAGCCGAGCTCGCTGTTCAGGTCGCCCGGGATCGACACCTGGATGTCCGTCCGGCCGGTGCCCGGACCGGGCTCCTCCGGCTCGTCCGGCACGACACCGTTGACGGCGACGCCGACCGACCCGAAGCTCGAGGCGGCCACCGCCGCGCCTGCGGCGTCCACGCTCACGGCGCGGTACTCGACGAGGGTGCCGTCCGCGAGGCCGGTGACGTCGTGGAAGACCCGCGGCGACGTCGTCTCGGCGGTGCCGAGCGGTGTCCACGCGTCGTCGCCGACGACCCGGTAGGCGAAGGAGGTCTCGGACCAGACGTCGTCCGCGACGTCCGCCCGGACCGGTGAGACCCCGGAGAGCGCAGCACCGGCGACCGGCAGGTCGACGGCGATGTCCGCGGCACCCGCGGCCACGGGTGCGTCCGCCACGAGCACCACGGCGGCCAGCGCCGGGACCGTGAGGGACACCAGGCCGTCGGTGTCCGCGGTGACCGCCGCGTGGTCGCCCAGCAGCGAGGTGAAGCCTGCGCCGGGAGTCAGGGTGTCGACTGTGACCGAGGTGGCGGAGGTGGCGTTGTTCACCGCGACCAGGTGCTCGATCTTCTCGTCCCGGTCGACGCGGGAGAAGGCATACACCGAGTCCTCGCCGGCACCGGTGTCCGGCCGCTCGATCTGGGCGCCGGTCTGGAGGGCGGGCGTCGTGTCACGCAGCGCAGCGAGCGCAGCGATGTGGTCGTAGAGCGGCGCGTCGGTGTCGAAGCGGTCGACCGACCCGACGGTCTCACCGGTCAGCAGCTGCTGGTCGGTGTACTCGGCGACCTGCGACGCGAAGAGCGTCTGACGGGCGCTCTTGTCGCCGCCGAGGCCGGCGAAGCCCTGCTCGTCGCCGTAGTAGACGACCGGCTGACCGCGCGTGAGGTACATCAGGCTGTGCGCCAGCTCCGACCGCTCGAGGCCGTTGCCGTCGCCGGCCACGAAGTAGCCGATGCGACCCATGTCGTGGTTGCCGAGGAAGGTCGGCAGGGCCGAGGCGCTCGTCGTCGGTGTCGTGTACATGTCGTCGCCCGCGAAGAGCTGGGTCAGACCGTCCGGGCTGAAGCCACGGGCGAACGTCGAGGCCGAGGACTGGAACGTGAAGTCCAGGACGGAGCTCATGTCGGTCCGGCGCACGTAGGGCGAGAGCTTGGCCGGGTCGGCGTCGTACACCTCGCCGAACATGAAGAAGTCGGGCTTGCCCTGCGCGTGGGCGTAGTCGAGGACCTCGGTGGTCCACTGCTCCCAGAACTCGAAGTTCACGTGCTTGACGGTGTCGATCCGGAAGCCGTCGATGCCCAGGTCGATCCAGCCCTCGTAGACGTCGACGAAGCCGTCGACCACCGTCGGCTGCTCGGTCATGAGGTCGTCGAGGCCGGAGAAGTCGCCGTACGTCGTCGACTCACCGGTGTAGGTCGAGTTGCCGCGGTTGTGGTAGAGCGTCGGGTCGTTCAGCCACGCCGGGACCTTGACCTCGGCGTCCTCGGGCGCGACGACCGGCGTGTACGGGAAGGAGTTGACGGGGTCGAGCGCGGGGAACGTCCCGGTGCCGGCGTACGTGGCGGGGTCGAAGGCCGTCACGCCGTCGGCCTCGTAGTACGGGCTCGTGGCCTGGTCGATGTAGGAGTACTGGCCCTCCGAGTAGTCGATGACGTCGGCGGTGTGGTTGGTGATGATGTCGAAGTAGACCTTGATCCCCCGCGCGTGGGCGTCGGCGATGAGGCCCTCGAGCTCGGCATTGGTGCCCAGGTGCGGGTCGATCTGGGTGAAGTCGGTGATCCAGTACCCGTGGTAGCCCGCCGAGGCGTCGGCGCCGGTGCCCTGGACCGGGCGGTTGAGGAACGACGGCGTGAGCCAGATCGCCGTCGTGCCGAGGCCGTCGATGTAGTCGAGCTGGGCGCGGAGACCCGCCAGGTCGCCACCGTTGTAGAAGCCCTTGTCGGTCGGGTCGAACCCGGTCGTGAGGCGGTCACCGGTCAGGCCACCGGTGTCGTTGAGGGGGTCGCCGTTGGCGAACCGGTCGGTCATCACGAAGTAGAACTGCTCGGCTGACCCCGGCTGGCGCACGGGTGCGGCGACCAGGGCGTCGTCGGCCGGGGTGTGGTCACCGGTCAGGGCCGTGGGGGTCAGCGCGATCCGGTGCGTGGTGTCGTCGTAGGTCACCCGGAGGGTCGTCGGGCCGGCGATCACCAGGGGGATGTTGTCGCCGCCGCCGTCGCGTCCGTACGCCTCGTCCCAGGTGTCGTTGAGCGCGACCTTGTACTGCCAGGAACCGGCCGGGACCTCGAACTCGGCGGCGAACTGGCCGGGCGTGGCCGTCGCGGCGAGCTCGGTCGCGGGGCAGTCGGGCTGCCAGTCGCCGGGGCAGCCGAGCTCGCTCTGCAGGTCACCGACGAGGGCGACGCTCGTGGCGACCGCCTGCGCGGTGGGAACGAGCGGACCGGCGAGGCCCACCGCTCCGGTCAGGGCAACCGCGAGGGTTGCCAGCAGGGCGGTCGCTGCGCGCGTGGGCTTGGCCATCGGGGACTCCCTTGTCACCACGTTCTTCACCCGGGTGAAGTCGGGTGTCCCCGGACTGTAAACCATGCTGCAACTTGCAGCAATGGGATGAATGCGGTCGGCGTCCCTGCTGGTCGGGCCCCGCTACACGCCGTGACCGGGCGCGGGCCGCCGCGCAGATCAGCCCTCGAGGAGCTCCACGAGGCGCTGAGCGACAGCGGCAGCGGGGCTGTCGATCTCGATCACCTTGTCGCGACTGGTCGCACCGGTGAGCAGCCGGACGTGACGTCGTCGGACGCCGAAGGCCCTGGCGACCGCCTCGAGCACCGCTTCGGTCGCGGCGCCCTCGACCGCGCGGGCGCTCACCGCGACGACGAGCCGATCGGCGTACGCACCGCCGACCCGCGTCCGGGACGCACCCGGCCGCACCCGGACGGCCACCCGGGCCCAGGTGTCAGCCACGGGCCCGGCCTACCCGACCGGTGCGGGGAGGCGACACGTCAGAGCAGGCCGAGCTCGTGGACGGCGTCGCGCTCCTCGACGAGCTCGGCGATCGACGCGTCGATCCTGGCCCGCGAGAAGTCGTTGATCTCGAGCCCCTGGACGATCTGCCACCTGCCGTTGACCGAGGTGACCGGGAACGAGCAGATGAGACCCTCCGGCACGCCGTAGGAGCCGTCGGACACGATGCCGGCCGACGTCCAGGTCCCCTCGGGGGTGCCGAGCACCCAGGAGTGCACGTGGTCGATCGCCGCGTTGGCCGCCGACGCTGCCGACGACGCGCCGCGTGTCTCGATGATCGCCGCGCCGCGCTTGGCGACCGTCGGGATGAAGACGTGCTCGAGCCACCCGCTGTCGCCGACGACGTCGACGGCCGGCCGGCCGCCGATCGTCGCGTGGAAGATGTCCGGGTACTGGGTGGCCGAGTGGTTGCCCCAGATCGTGACCCGCTTGATCCGCCGGACACCGACGCCGGACTTGTGGGCGAGCTGGGACAACGCGCGGTTGTGGTCGAGACGCGTCATCGCCGTGAACCGCTCCGCCGGGACGTCGGGGGCGTGCGCCTGGGCGATCAGGGCGTTGGTGTTCGCCGGGTTCCCGACCACCAGGACGCGGACGTCGTCGGCGGCTCCCGCGTTGATCGCCTCACCCTGCGGCCCGAAGATCCCGCCGTTGGCCGCCAGGAGGTCGCTGCGCTCCATGCCCGGTCCGCGCGGGCGCGCACCGACCAGGAGGGCGACGTTGACCCCGTCGAACGCGGCGCGCGCGTCGTCGTAGATCTCGACCGACTCCAGCAGGGGGAAGGCGCAGTCGTGCAGCTCCATCGCCGTGCCCTCGGCGGCCTTCATCCCTTGGGGGATCTCCAGCAGCCGGAGCCGCACGGGGGTGCCGGTGCCCAGCATCGCGCCGGACGCGATGCGGAACAGCAGCGAGTAGCCGATCTGGCCGGCCGCACCGGTCACCGTGACGGTGACCGGGTGGGCGCTGGGGTTCGGGGGGGCCATCAGATCTCCTTCGAGCCTGCTGATCGACCGAGGCGTGCGGCGAGGTTCTCATCCAGTGCAGCGAGGAAGTCCTCGGTGGTCAACCAGGGCTGCTCCGGACCGACGAGCAGGGCCAGGTCCTTGGTCATCTTGCCGCTCTCGACTGTCGCGACGACGACGTCCTCGAGGGTCTGGGCGAACGCGGTGACCTCGGGCGTGCCGTCGAGCGTGCCGCGGTGCCGCAACCCGCCGGTCCAGGCGAAGATCGACGCGATCGGGTTGGTCGAGGTCGGTCTGCCGGCCTGGTGCTGGCGGTAGTGCCGGGTGACGGTGCCGTGCGCGGCCTCGGCCTCGACGGTCCGGCCATCCGGCGTCATGAGTACCGACGTCATCAGCCCGAGCGAGCCGAAGCCCTGGGCGACGGTGTCCGACTGGACGTCGCCGTCGTAGTTCTTGCAGGCCCAGACGTAGCCGCCCTCCCACTTCATCGCCGCGGCGACCATGTCGTCGATCAGGCGGTGCTCGTAGGTCAGGCCGGCCGCGGCGAACGCCTCGGCGAACTCGGTCTCGAACACCTCCGCGAAGATGTCCTTGAACGCGCCGTCGTAGGCCTTGAGGATCGTGTTCTTGGTCGACAGGTAGACCGGGTACCCGCGCTGCAGGCCGTAGGCGAGGGACGCCCGGGCGAAGTCCCGGATCGAGTCGTTGAAGTTGTACATCCCCATCGCGACACCGCCGCCCTCGGGGTAGGTCACGACCTCCTGCGTGATCGGCTCCGAGCCGTCCGCCGGCGTGAAGGTCAAGGTCAGGGTGCCGGCACCGGGCACCTTGAAGTTGGTCGCCCGGTACTGGTCGCCGAAGGCGTGCCGGCCGATGATGATCGGCTTGTTCCAGCCCGGGACCAGCCGCGGGATGTTCGAGATGATGATCGGCTCGCGGAACACGACGCCGCCGAGGATGTTGCGGATCGTCCCGTTGGGCGAGACCCACATCTTCTTGAGGCCGAACTCCGCCACCCGTGCCTCGTCCGGCGTGATGGTCGCGCACTTGACGCCGACGCCGTGCTCCTTGATGGCGTACGCAGCGTCGATCGTGACCTGGTCGTCGGTCGCGTCGCGGTTCTCGATCGACAGGTCGTAGTACCGCAGGTCGATGTCCAGGTAGGGGTGGATCAGGCGGTCCTTGATGACCTGCCAGATGATCCGGGTCATCTCGTCGCCGTCCAGCTCGACGACCGGCCCGACGACCTTGATCTTGCCCATCGATGAACTCCGTTGCTGTGGTGGTTCGTGCTCCGGCCCCAGGCGCCCGGCGGACCGGCTGCGCCGGCGGGGCGTCGGCGCCTCCTGCTGCCGGTCAGATTACTCGACGTCGAGAGATCTTTCCGAACGGGTGCGCCTGACCGGCGGTTGTACCGTACGGCGTCCGTTGCGATGGCATGATGCCCGACGGTGGCGTAGACGATGCCCACCGCTCTCGACGACAGGATTCGCATGTCCACCAACGACCCCACCCCCATCGACCCGGCCGTGACCGACGCCGCGGCAGGCGCTGCCCCCGAGCTCGGGACCGTCGACGACGCGCCCGGCTCCGCACCGGTCGACGACGTCGCGGACGACGACACCGACACGCCCGTCGGCTTCGGCGGCTTCATCCCGACGACCTCCGCTACGGACGCCGGCGGCCCCGGCGTGGCCGCGCGGATCGGCGCCGAGGCGCTCGGCACCTTCGCCCTGGTGATCGTGACGCTCGGGACCGTGCTGTACAGCCCACTGAGCGGCGCCGGTGCGTTCGGCAGCGCGCTCGCGGCGGGCCTGGTCCTCGCCGCCGCCACAGCGACCCTCGGGCACGTCTCGGGTGGCCACTTCAACCCGGCCGTCACGCTCGGCTCGGCGATCGCGGGCCGGACGCCCTGGCTCGACCTCCCGCTCTACTGGCTCGCACAGCTGGTCGGCGGGGTCGCGGCTGCCGCCGTCCTCTTCTCGACGATCCCGAGCGGGCTGCCTGGCCTGCTCCAGCTGACCGATGCCGGTGAGCTCTGGGCCATGACGGCCAACGGCTGGGACAGCGGCTCACCGCTCTGGGCGATGTCCGGCGACACCGTCGGCTTCGACCTCAAGGCCGCCCTGCTGCTGGAGACCGTCGCCGCAGCGCTCCTGGTCGCCGTCGTGCTGGGCGCCCGGCACCGCCGCGCGCTGCCGGGTGCGGCCCCGATCGCGATCGGGTTCACCTACGCCGCCCTGCTGCTCGTGCTCAGCCCGGTCACCGGCGCGTCGCTCAACCCGGCACGCTCGACCGCGTCGGCGATCTTCGCCGGGGGCGACGCGATCGGACAGGTGTGGCTGTTCTGGGCCGCGCCCCTGCTCGGTGCGGCGATCGCCGGACTGGCATGGTTCGCGTTCGCCGGCACGTCCGTCGAGGACGAGGCGATCGACGCGATCGACGCTCAGGACGACGGGGAGCCGGTGCCCGACCGGTACTGACCCGCTGCTGACCCTGCCGCTGATCCTGCTGCCGACCCGGTCACGGACCCGGTCGCAGCAGGGTCAGGGGCGACGCCTGGCGCAAGCATCAGCAGCCCGATGCCCAGCGCGAGCAGCAGGAGGATCGTCACGTCCAGCCAGGTCGAGCGCACCGCGATCCCCTCGGGATGGCGGCCGCGGCCGATCAGCCGGGCGGCCGCGGCGCCGACCAGCGTCGCCACGAGCACGGCTGCGGCGGTCCGGGCACCGTCCGCGACCGCCGTCAGGGTCATCCCGACGAGGGCCAGCACGACGAGCCAGAGTGCCGGGGCGGTGTGCCGTTCGACCGGTTCCGGCGGGGCAGGCGTCACGCCCGGAGACTACCGTGATCGGGTGCCGGCCCACCGCGACCTCACGTCAGCCGACCCGCCCGACGACCTGACCCACGACCTGACCCACGACCTGGGCGGGCCGTTGCGCTCGATCGTCGTCGTGGGCGGCGGGCTCGCCGGGAGCCAGGCGGTCCACGCCCTGCGCGACCACGGCTTCGACGGGCACGTGACCCTCGTCGGGGCTGAGGACGTCGAACCCTACGACCGGCCGCCGCTGTCCAAGGAGCTGTTCACCCGCGCCGAGCCGGCCTGGCTCCGGGCGGAGCTGGGCATCGACCTCGACCGGGCGGACGACGTCCGGCTCGGCGAGGCCGCGACCGGCCTGCAGGTCGGCGCGCACGGTGTGACGATCCGGACGACCACCGGGTCGGTCGCAGCAGACGCGGCCGTCCTGGCGACCGGCGCGCACGCCGTCCGGCCGGCCGGGTGGGAGACGGCCCTGACCCTGCACACGGCCGCCGACGCCGCCCGGCTCCGGACGGCGCTGACGCCCGGAGCACGGCTGGTGATCGTCGGAGCGGGCTGGATCGGCGCCGAGGTGGCCGGCGTCGCGGCCGGCGCCGGGGTGGACGTGACGGTGGTCGAGGCCGCGCCCGCGCCGTCCGCGACAGCCCTCGGCGTCCCGGTCGGTGCCCTCACGATCCCCTGGTACGCGGCGGCCGGTGTCCGCCTGCTGACCGGGACCGGTGTGGTCCGCGTCGCAGCCGGGCAGGTCGAGCTCGCCGACGGGCGGGTCCTCGACGCCGACGTCGTGCTCGCCGCGGTCGGCGCCCGGCCGTCCTCGGCCTGGATCGGCGACGCCCTGCCGGTGGCCGCGGACGGCTCGATCGCCGTCGACGGGGGCTACCGCGTGCCCGGCACCCGCGGCCGGGTCGTGGCCGTCGGCGACCTGGCCCGCCGACGTTCCGCGCGGCACGGCTGGGTCCCCGGGGGGCACTGGGACGGCGCCCTGCGCGGGCCGGCGGTGGCGGTCCGCACCTTGCTCGGCACGGCCGGCGACGGACCGCCGCACGACGTGGCGCCGTACGTCTTCTCGACGCAGCTGGGCCATGAGCTGGCGATGGTCGGCGCACCCGGCCCGGAGGACGACGTCGTGCTCCGCGGGACGGGTGACGATCACGCGGCTGCGGAGTTCACGGCGCTGTGGTTCACCGCCGGGACCGACGAGCTCACCGCCGTGCTGGCGGTCGACCGACCCCGCGACGTCGGGGCAGCCCGCCGGCTCTTCACCGCGCCGGCGCTGCCCCACCTCGACCGCGCCGTCGCCGCCGACCCGGCCCGCCCCCTGCGCGACGCCCACCGCCCCTGAACCACGTGTCGGACCAGCGACCACCGCTCGGGCGGCCGCAGGTCCGACAGGTCTGGGCCGCGGGTCCGACAGGTCGTGGGCGGAGCAGGGGCAGCAGGGTCAGTGCGCGAAGTGGCGGGTGCCGGTGAGGTAGAGGGTTGCGCCGGCAGCGGTCGCCGCGGCGATCACCTCGTCGTCGCGGACGGAGCCACCGGGCTGCACGACGGCACGCACGCCGGCGTCCAGGAGCACCTGGAGGCCGTCGGCGAACGGGAAGAACGCATCGGAGGCCGCGACCGCCCCGCGGGCCCGCTCGACGTCGCCGGAGTTGGCTCGCTCGACGGCCAGCCGGCACGAGTCGACCCGGTTGACCTGCCCCATCCCGACCCCGATCGACGCACCGTCGGAGGCCAGCAGGATCGCGTTCGACTTGACCGCGCGGACCGAGCGCCAGGCGAAGGCCAGATCCGCGAGCGTGGCCGCGTCGGCCGGCTCCCCGGCGGCCAGGACCCAGCGCGCCGGGTCGTCGCCGCCGTCGGGCGTCACGGCATCGATCCGGTCGGTCGCCTGGACGAGCAGGCCGCCGCTGATCGGCCGGGTCTCGACCGTCGCGGTCGGCGGCGTGTCGACGACCAGCAGCCGGATGTTCTTCTTCGCGGTGAGGATCTCCAGGGCGTCCGGCTCGAAGCCCGGCGCGACGACGACCTCGGTGAAGACCGGTGCGATCTGCTCGGCCGCGGCCTTCGTGATCACACCGTTCGCCGCGATGACACCGCCGTAGGCCGACAGCGGGTCGCACGCGTGCGCCCTGGCGTGGGCCTGGGCGATGTCCGCGCCGACGGCGATGCCGCACGGGTTCGCATGCTTGATGATCGCGACGGCCGGACCGCTGTGGTCGTGCGCGGCCCGCCACGCGGCGTCGGCGTCGACGTAGTTGTTGTAGCTCATCGCCTTGCCGTGCAGCTGCCGGGCCGTCGCCAGCCCGCCGGCCTGGTAGCCGTTCGTGTAGAGCGCGGCACGCTGGTGCGGGTTCTCGCCGTAGCGCAGCACGTCGGCCCGGTCCCAGGTGCCACCGATCCACGCCGGGAAGCCCGTCGCGATGCCGTCGACGGCGTCGGTCGTGGTCAGGACGTTGCCCATCCAGGACGCGACGGCGACGTCATAGGTCGCGGTGTGCACGAAGGCCTTCGCCGCGAGCGCGGTGCGCTGCGCGTGGGTGAAGCCGCCGGCCCGGACCGAGGCGATCACGTCGTCGTACGCCGTGGGGTCGACGACGACGGCGACGCTCGGGTGGTTCTTCGCGGCGGCCCGGACCATCGAGGGGCCGCCGATGTCGATCTGCTCGACGCACTCGTCCGGCCCTGCGCCCGACGCCACGGTGGCCGTGAACGGGTAGAGGTTCACCACGACGAGCTCGAAGGTCTCGACGCCCAGCTCGGCGAGCTGGGCGAGGTGCTCGGGCCTGCGGGTGTCGGCGAGGATGCCCGCGTGCACGCGCGGGTGCAGCGTCTTGACCCGGCCGTCGAGGCACTCGGGGAAGCCGGTGAGCTCCTCGACCGGGGTCACCGGCACGCCGGCGGCGGCGATCGTCGCGGCGGTCGAGCCGGTCGAGACGAGCTCGACACCGGCGTCGTGCAGCGCAGCGGCGAGCTCGGGCAGGCCGGCCTTGTCGTAGACGCTGATCAGGGCCCGGCGGACCGGGCGCCGGGCATCGTCGGCGGGGAGGGGGGCGGGACGGGTGCTGGCAGACATCGGGATGCTCCTGGGTCGGCACGGTACGAACGGTGCACCCAGGCACCCAGGCGAACGGTGCACTGCAGGGGACGTCGGCCGCTCCCCGGTGGTTGCTCCACCTCAGGTACGCCAGTCACGGCCGGGGCCAGTCTAGCGGGGTAGGGCGGGGCAGGGGAGGGCAGGGCAGGGCGCCGTCACCGGCCCGGTCCGGCCGTCCCCCGATCGTCAACCCGCCGGGGCGATCCGCGACCCAGGTCCACCCGCAGCCCGCCGCCGGCCGCCGCCGTGGCGAGGATGGCGTCGAAGGCTCGGGCCGGGTCGGCAGTGACCTTGTGGAAGTGTCCGAACAGCTCGGCAGTCACCGCGCCGACCAGACAGACGAACAGCGTGAAGGAGCGCACGGCTTCCCACGCCGACCAGCCCGGGCGGTCCGCGAGCGCCGTCACGCGTCCCGGCGCGGCCGCCAGGGCCGCGGCGAACTCCAGCGCGCCGGGATCCACCAGGCCCTCGGCGTCGAAGCCCGGCCCGACCGGTTCCAGCGACCCGTCGGCATGGGCATCCAGCACGATGCCGATGATCACCGCCCAGATCCGGGTGGCCGGGGCGACCGTGTCCTGCGGGGCGGCGTAGCCGGGCACCGGGGTGCCGTAGATGAGCTCGTAGGAGCGCGGGTTGGTCAGGGCCCAGGCCCGGAATGCCTGCCCGACGGCGAGCCACACCTGGGCAGGCGGCTCCCCCCGGCCCCGGGCCGCGGCGGCCGCGTCCTCGCAGACCGCGCCGACCGCGTCGTACGCCTCGATGATGAGCAGGGTCAGCAGGGCGTCCCGCGACGCGACGTACCGGTACACGGCCGAGGACGCGACGCCGAGGTCGCGCGCGACCGCTCGGAGCGAGAGCCCGGCGGCCCCGTCGGCGACCAGACGTGCGCGGGCCGCGTCGAGCAGGTCCGCCGTGAAGGTGGCCCGTGCCCGTTCGCGGGCCGTGCGGGGGGTGGCCGTCATGGGTCCATCATGCCGCATGAAGAGCACTGTTCACTAGAGAGAGCGGTGCTCTTGACATCGCCTGGACACATGTGTGAGCATCGCTCATACAAGAGAGCACCGCTCACACTCGGAGGCACGATGTCCCGCCACGTCATCCTGGGCAAGGGCCCGATCGGTCGAACCCTCGCCGGCCTGCTCGCCACGACCGGCCACGACGTCCTCGTCCTGAGCCGTTCCGGTGCGCCGACGCCGGCCCATCGCCGCGCCGGCCGCTCCACCGGCCCCGGCACGATCACCCATGCCGCCATCGACGGCACCGACGGCCGGGCACTCACGGCGTCGGCGGCCGGCGCCGAAGCGCTCTACAACTGCGTGAACCCGCCCTACCACCGCTGGGCGACCGACTGGCCGCCCGTGGCCGAGGCCCTGCTCCAGGCGGCCGAGGCCACCGGGGCGCCCCTCGTGATCGCCGGCAACCTCTACTCCTACGGAGCCGGCACGTATCCCATGCGCGAGGACTCGCCCCTCGCGAGCACCGAGACGAAGGGTGTCGTGCGCGCCGCGATGTGGCGTGAGGCGCAGGCCCGGCACCGCGCCGGCCGGCTGCGGGCCACCGAGGTCCGCGGGAGCGACTACCTCGGACCCGAGGCCGAGCAGCATGCGCACGCCGGACCCCGCATGCTCGACCCCCTGCTCGCCGGCCGTCGGCTGGCCCCGATCGGCTCGGCCGACCAGCCGCACAGCTGGACCTACCTTCCGGACTTCGCCTGCGCCCTCGCGTCAGCGGCGACCGAGCCGGCGGCGTGGGGGCACGCCTGGCACGCCCCCACGCCGGAACCGCTGACCTACCGCGAGCTCGCCACCCGATTCGCCGAGGCAGCCGGCGCACCACGACCGCGGATCGCGCCCGTGCCGATGTGGCTGGTCCGCCTGATCGGCGTCGGGCAGCCGATGCTGCGCGAGATCCATCGGATCGGCTACCAGTTCACCGAGCCCTTCGTGCTCGACTCGACCCGGTCGCAGCAGGTGCTCGGGCTGGCGCCGACGCCGTGGCCCACGATCATCGCCGAGACGCTCGCCGCCCGCTGACCTCAGCCGAGCAGCCGGGTCCGGCCGAGCAGCACGACCTCAGCCGAGCAGCCGGGCCCGGCGCCCGTCGACGACGAGCCCACCACGGGCGATCCGCCCGACGACGTCGACCAGCAGGGCCCGCTCGACGGTCTTGATCCGCTCGTGCAGGCTCGCCTCGTCGTCGTCGGCCGCGACCTCCACGGCCCGCTGGGCGATGATCGGGCCGGTGTCGACACCCGCGTCGACCAGGTGCACGGTGCAGCCCGTCACCTTGACGCCGTGCGCGAGCGCGTCACGGACACCGTGCGCCCCCGGGAAGGACGGCAGCAGCGCGGGATGGGTGTTGATCACGCGGCCGCCGAAGCGGCCGCCGAAGCGGTCGAGGAAGGGCGCACCGAGGATCCGCATGAACCCGGCGCTGACCACCAGGGACGGGCCGAACACGCGCACCGCCTCGGCGAGCGCCGCGTCCCAGGCGGCCCGGTCGGCGAAGTCGGACGGCGCGACGACGGCTGTCGCGACGCCTGCGTCCCGCGCGACGGTCAGGCCGCCCGCGTCCGCGGTGTCGCTCACGACGCCGACGACGCGGGCCCCGTAGGCCGGGTCGCCGTGCGCGGCGAGCAGGGCGGCAAGGTTGGAGCCCCCGCCCGAGACGAGCACGACGACGCGCGCCGGTCCGGGCGTGCCCGTCGCGTCGGACGACCGCCGGCCGTGGCGGGGGGCAGGGGGGTTCGGGGCCACGCGGCGACCCTAGCGGTTTCGCTCCCGCCGGACGCCGGGCGCTCGTCCGCAGGATGGGAGACTTGACCCACGCCGTCCCGGCGCCCGGTGAGGAGAGATCGTGAGCAACCCGTACGCACCGCCCCCGGGCGGCTCGGGTGCCCGCTCCCCGGACCCCGGACCAGGTGGTCCGGCCGGGTCGCCCGACACCCCGGCGGACGGAGCACGTCCCGACGTCCGGCACCCCGGCGGCGGAACCGGTCCGGACGCCCGGCACCCCGGTGGCGAACAACGTCCGGACGTCCGGCAGCCCGGTGGGCCCGACAGCGCGCCCCAGCGTCCGGCGGATCCCGAGGCGGTCCGCGCCGCGAGCCGCCAGGTGATGCACTTCGGCCTGCTCATCCTGGCGACCCTGCTCACGGCATCGCTGACCCTGCCGTGGCAGGCAGCGGCCCTGGCGTTCGCGATCGGCGCCATCGTGGTGGGCATCCGGGCGATCAGGACGGTCTGGCGGGCCGGGATGCGTGGCACGCTCGTCCCGGTCCTTGCCGTCGGACTGGCGCTGGCCGCGCTCATGTCGCTGTCGCTGGTGACGATGCTCGCGCTGTGGCCGCTCCAGGTGGACCGCCAGGACTGCCTGCGCGGCGCGCTGACCATCTCGGTCCGTGAGGGGTGCGAGACCGCGTTCCAGGACGCCCTGACCGCGCGGCTCGAGCAGGCGCTCGGACAGGGCGGCGGCTGAGCCGACGTGCTCCAGCCGACGCCGATCAGGTGCCGGCCCGACCGACCTCCGGCGTCGCATGCGCAGTGACGGCGGCATCCGCGGTCCGGGCATCCGCGGTCAAGGCGTCCGTGGTCTCGCCGTCCGAGGGACCGCCGGCCGGGGACCCGCCACCGGCAGGGCTGAGGTCGATGTCCGCGTCGCCGCGCAGCCGCCGCCACAGGTCGGCAGCGCGCCGGGCGACGGCCGCGCGGACCACGGGATCGCTCGGCACGGCCACCAGGGCGGCCCCCACAGCGGTGAGCCCCGTCACGAGCACGCCGATCAGGAGCACCGGACCGCCGACCACGGCAAGCCGGCCTGGTCCGACCGCCCCGCCGGCGAGCGCCGTGAGGATCGCGGCGAGCACGCCTGCGGCCACGGCGGCACACCCCGACGCCGCCAGCGGGTGCCAGGCCCGGGTCACCGTCAGGCGCCGGTGCAGCGACCACCCTGCCAGCCCACCGGCGACCACCACGACCAGAGGGACCCACCGGAGCGGGCCACCCTCGCTCCCCGGCTGCGGCAGCGCACCGAGCATCGGCAGCGCCGGCAACGGACCGCTGACGACCTCACCGGGTGAGTAGACGGTCCCCTGCCCGATCGCGAAGCCGGGTCCGACCAGCCACGCCATGGCCCAGAGCACGAGGTTCGGCGCGAGGGCGAGCTGGGCGACAGCGAGCAGCAGACCGCCGAAGGTGTCGACGCCGAGGCCGTCGACCACGTCGCCGGTCGCGGCGCGCCCCGCCAGCACCCAGGCGCTGGTGACCAGTGCCGCGACGCCGACCACCATGGTCAACGCGAGCGTCCCGGCTGCCGCACCGGCCCGCACGACGGCGTGGATGCGGGACCACCAGCGACGGGTGCGCTCGCGCAGGCGCCGAACCCGGACGATGCCGGCGCCGAGCCCCGTCCCGGCGACCAGGAGCGTTCCGAGCACGAGCCGCACGACCGCGCCCGGCCCGGCGCCCAGCGGCCCGCTCTCACCGGCGACCAGCACGACGGCGGCGACCACGACGCCGTAGCCACCGATCCCGGCGAGCCACGCGGACAGGGTGGGGTGCGCCGACCGGCGGGCCGAGGCGTAGGCGGAGAACACGGCGAGCGCCGTGATGCCGAGCGGGACGAGCGTGACGACGGTGCCACCGGCCGACAGCAGCCCGCCGTGCCCCAAGAGCCACAGGGCGCCGCCGACGGCGACCGCCCGCGGCCAGCCGATGCCGAGGTTGGACGGGTCGGCCGAGGTCGCGACGTAGGCGGCCAGGGCCGGCATGGTCACCACGAGGAACGACAGCAGCGCGGCCTGCGCGCCGGAGAGCAGGCCGGACACCCAGCGCGGCGCACCGTCGACAGGCGAGGGACCGGCGCTGCCGGTCCGCTGCGCCGCCGGGGTGCGTGCTGCGGCGCGGTCGCGCGGGGTCGGCGTTCTGCTCACCCGTTCATCGTCCCTGCTGGACCGGTGCACGCCCCGCCATCGGCCGGGCCGGGCGTGTCGCCGGCCCCGGAGGCGCCGGCCCCGGAGGCGCCGGCCCTGGAGGCGCCGGCCCTGGTGCGCGCGCTCTCGGCCCGGTCAGCGACCGTCAGGACAGGATCTGACGGATGAGCTCCGCCGTCTCGCTCGGCGTCTTGCCGACCTTGACCCCGGCGGCCTCGAGGGCCTCCTTCTTGGCCGCGGCGGTACCGGACGAGCCGGACACGATCGCGCCCGCGTGACCCATCGTCTTGCCCTCCGGCGCTGTGAAGCCCGCGACGTAGCCGACCACGGGCTTGGTCACGTGCTGCGCGATGTACGCCGCTGCGCGCTCCTCGGCGTCTCCGCCGATCTCGCCGATCAGGACGATGGCGGCGGTCTCCGGGTCGGCCTCGAAGGCCTCGAGCGCGTCGATGTGGGTGGTGCCGATGATCGGGTCCCCGCCGATGCCGATCGCTGTCGAGAAGCCGATGTCCCGGAGCTCGTACATCATCTGGTAGGTCAGGGTCCCGGACTTGGAGACCAGGCCGATCTTCCCCGGGCCGGTGATGTCCGCCGGGATGATGCCGACGTTCGACTTCCCCGGGCTGATCAGGCCCGGGCAGTTCGGGCCGATCAGGCGCACGCCCTTGGCCTGTGCGGCGGTGAAGAACTCCGCCGTGTCGGCGACCGGTACGCCCTCGGTGATGATGACCACGAGCGGCACGCCGGCGTCGACGGCCTCGAGCACGGCGGCCTTGGTGTGCGCGGGCGGCACGAAGACCACCGAGACGTCGGCTCCGGTCGCGGCCACGGCGTCGGCCACGGTGCCGAAGACGGGCACGGAGACCGTCCCGGTCCCCACCGCGAAGTCCACGTTCGTGCCGGCCTTGCGGGGGTTGACCCCGCCGACCACGGCGGTGCCACCGGCGAGCATGCGGGTCGTGTGCTTCTGCCCCTCGGAACCCGTCATGCCCTGGACGATGACCTTGGAGGCCTCAGTCAGGAAGATCGCCATGTCTGCTGTTCTCTCGTCTCTGCGTCGATGCGGGTCGGTGTCGCGGGGCTCAGGCGGCCGTTGCGCCGGCGTGCGCCAGCTGGGCGGCCTTGTCTGCGCCGCCGTCCATGGTCTCGGCGAGCGTGACCAGGGGGTGCGCGGCCTGCGCCAGGATCCGGCGGCCCTCGACGACGTTGTTGCCGTCGAGCCGGACCACGAGCGGCTTGGTCGCGTGGTCGCCGAGGATCTCCAGCGCCGCGACGATGCCGCTCGCGACCGCGTCGCACGCCGTGATGCCGCCGAAGACGTTGACGAAGACGGCCTTGACCTGCGGGTCGGACAGGATGATGTCCAGGCCGGCCGCCATGATCTCGGCCGAGGCGCCACCGCCGATGTCCAGGAAGTTCGCCGGCCGGACCCCGCCGTGCGCCTCGCCTGCGTAGGCCACGACGTCGAGGGTGCTCATCACGAGCCCGGCGCCGTTGCCGATGATGCCGACCGAGCCGTCGAGCTTGACGTAGTTGAGGTCCGCCGCCTTGGCGCGGGCCTCGAGCGGGTCGGTCGCCGTGGAGTCCTCGAGCGCGAGGTGCTCCGGGTGCCGGAAGTCCGCGTTCGCGTCGAGCGTCACCTTGCCGTCCAGCGCGACGATCCGGCCGTCGGTCGTCCGGACCAGAGGGTTGACCTCGACGAGGGTCGCGTCCTCCTCGCGGTACACGGTCCACAGCTTCCGGATGGCGTCGGCGACCTGGTCGGCGACGTCGGGCGCGAACCCGGCCGCCGCGACGATCTCGGCTGCCTTGGCCGCATCGATGCCGACCAGCGGGTCGACCGCGACCTTGGCGAGCGCCTCGGGGCGCTCGACGGCGAGCTGCTCGATCTCCATGCCGCCCTCGACGCTGGCCATCGCGAGGTAGCGCCGCTCGGCCCGGTCCAGCAGCACCGAGAAGTAGTACTCCTCGGCGATCTGGGCACCCTGGGCGACCATGAGCGTCCGGACCACGTGACCCTTGATGTCCAGGCCGAGGATCTCCTGCGCGCGCTGGGCGGCCTCGTCGGGCGAGTGGGCGAGCTTGACGCCGCCGGCCTTGCCGCGACCACCGGTCTTGACCTGCGCCTTGACGACGACCGTCCCGCCACCGAGCTGCTCGGCAGCGGCCCGCGCCTCGTCGGGCGTACGGGCGACGATGCCGCCCAGCACGGGGACCCCGTGCTTCTCGAAGACATCCCGTGCCTGGTACTCGAACAGGTCCACCCTGCTCCGCCTTCCGTCGTCCGGCTGCCGCGCACGAACGCGCCGCCCGCGGGGATCGTAACCGCGGCGGCCAGACATCTTCACATCGAGAGATCGCCGTTGTCCGATTCGCCCCATGATCACGGCCAGCCCGCTAACCTGTCCACGGACCAGCACACGACAGGGGACGCATGTCGCAGACATCAGGGGGCATCGACTCCGTCGTGCACCGGCTGTGGGACCTCGCCGCGTCGCTGCGCGCAGCGCAGGACGCGCTGCCGGACCAGATCCGCGGGACCGACGGCACGGGGTCGGTGGTCGTCTCCTTGGGCCGAGCCGGCGACGTGACCGGGATCGACGTCGACCGCGACTGGTCCGCCCACCTCGATCCGACAGCCCTGGGCACCGCCGTGGTCGAGGCCGCGGGCGTGGCCGGGCTGGAGCGGATGCGCGCACTGGCTCAGGCACCCACCGATGCACCGGTCCGGTCGCAGGAGCCTGCGCCGCTGCGGTGGGCGGTCCCCGAGCTCGCCGACGGCATGGTCGTGCCCCCGCTCGAGGACGTCGCGGAGCAGGCGATCAGCGCCCTGCACAATGCCGCCTCCGCTGTCGGCGCCGTGCCGAGCGTGCCGGCCGACGTCGTCGGGACCGGGGCCGACGGGCGGGTCACGGTCGGGTTCGCCGCAGGGTCCTTGACGCGGTGCGAGATCGATCGCGGCTGGGCCGACGGACGCGCCGGCCCGCAGGTCACCATGGCGCTCAACGAGGCCCTGGGTGCCGCGCGCGCCGCGCTGCGGGCCGAGGCCGAGGCCGTGGCGCAACGGTCCGCGGAGATCGACACCCTTCTTGCGGCGGCGCTGGCGCACCTGCGGCCACCGGACCCAGCAGTCACCGGGACACCACACCAGGGGGACCACCATGTCTGACGTCTTCGTCGTCACCGAGGCCCTCCGGAAGGAGGCCGGCACATGGGACGAGCAGGCCGTCCTCATCAGGAGCGCGGCCACCCAGGCGGGCGTGCTGCGGCTGACCCGGCTCACCGCCGGCATCTTCAACCCGATCGTCACCGAGTACGAGGCCACCATCGACGCGGTGACGGCCCGCTGCCTCGAGGGCGAGCGCGAGATGACGGCGATCGCCTCAGCCCTGCTCCGCAACGCCGACGCGTACGACCGGGGGGACGTCGAGGTCTCCGAGCACGTCGCCGACGCCTACTAGCACGCAGGGGGATCGTGATGTTCAGCGAAGCGCAGTACACCGCGGTGATCAACGAGCTCAACAGCGGGATGACGAGCCTGTCCGGCCAGCTCGGGCGCGTGGCGCCGACGATCAACAGCGCCACGTCGCACTGGTACGTCATGGACTGGGTCGCCGACGCCCTGGTCGACTGCGGCAACAAGCTCATCGAGTTCGGCTCGTGGCTCCTGGAGAAGCTCGGCGAGCTCCTCGAGGGGGTCCTCGCGCCGCCGCTGTTCTTCTGGAAGGCGTACGACTGGCACGCCTCGGTCGGCGCGCCTGCGTCGGCGGTGGCGGGCAACACCCACCCGAGCACGTTGCGCGCCGCCTACGACTGGACCGGTGAGGCCGCGACCGCCTACACCCGCGCAACCTCCACCCAGCCGACCGCGGCGGCCGAGATCCAGTCGATCTCCACCACGATGGCCGTGTCCCTCGGCATCTGCGCGGCAGCGGGCTGCGCCTTCTACGTCGCGCTCGGCGTCATCCTGGTCAAGGTCATCGTTGCGGCCGCCGCTGCGATCGCGGCCTTCGGCTCCGTCGTCTTCTCGCCTGCCGGCGTCGCCATCATCCTCGAGGAGGCGGCCGTCAGCGGGTCGCTGGTCTGGGCGGCGATCGCCTCGCTGACTGCCCTGCTCGCGGCGCAGACGGCCCAGATCGTCGCCATGAAGGGTGCGGCCTCCGCAGCGGACGCCTTCCCGAACGGCGCCTGGCCCGTGGGGGCCGTGTGACCATGCCCGGGACACCCTCCGCGAGCGATCCGGCAGCTGCAGCACGACGACGTCTGGCCCGGCTCGTCCTCGCCGCGATCCTCGGCGTCGTCGCCCTCGTCCTGCTGTGGGCCGGCGTGACCCAAGGATCCGCGGTGGCACTGGTCGTGGCGGCGCTCGCGCTGGCCTCGGCGGCCGGCGGCCTGCTCTCGGTCCGCCACGACCGGGTCCGGCGGGCGCGTGACCTCGCGAGGACGTTCGGCGGGTCGCCCGACGCCGCGGCGGAGTCCCTCGACCAGGACGCGATCCGGGTGCTGCGCGACACCCAGGGCGAGCTGGTCGCAGCACGCGAGGTCCGTCGTCAGCTGCCGATGCTCAGCCTCGACCAGGTGGCGCACATCGTTCGCTCGCTCTGACCTGCCCCGTGCGGGCTCGCCGTCACGCCGACGGTGGCCGCCGGCACGCGGACGGTGGCCGCCGTCACGCCGACGGTGGCCGGCTGCTGCCGGGACGCCGCCTCGCGGCTCAGAGCTTGGTCACGGGCGAGTAGCGCAGCAGCAGGCGCTTGGTGCCGTCCCCGCCGAAGTCGACCTTCGCCACGGCGTTGGCGCCGGCACCCTCGACGCCGACCACGGTGCCGAGGCCGTACGCGTCGTGCGTGACCTTGTCGCCGATCGTCAGGTTCGGCACGTCGCCCGCCTGGCGCGGCGTCGCCGACCCGAAGGTCGCGCCGGTCGAGGGCAGGGCGATCTTCTTCGTGGCCACGGGTCCGGACCGGGACCCACCGCCCGAGCCGCCGCCGGACCGCCCGCCCCAGGCTGACGCGCCGCCGCCCCAGCCGCTGCCCGAGCCACGCAGCACCGCCATGCTCGACTCGCGGCGCCGCCAGTCCACGAGCTCGTCGGGCACGTCGTCGAGGAACCGGCTCGCGGGGAACTCGTTGGGCACGCCCCAGGCGGTGCGTACGGCCGCCCGCGAGATGTACAGGCGCTGGCGGGCCCTGGTCAGCCCGACGTAGGCGAGGCGGCGCTCCTCGGCGAGCTGGTCGGGGTCGGCGAGCGACCTCATGTGCGGGAACGTCCCATCCTCCCAGCCGGTCACGAAGACGACCGGGAACTCCAGCCCCTTGGCGGTGTGCAGGGTCATCAGGGTCACCACGCCCTGGTCGGGCTTGGCCGCACCACCCGGGCTCCCGTCCGCCGAGGGGTCGTCGGCCGGGATCTGGTCGGAGTCCGCGACCAACGACACCCGCTCGAGGAAGTCGGCCAGGTCGGCATCGGGCTCGGCCGCCTCGAACTCGGTCGCGACGGCGTGCAGCTCGGCGAGGTTCTCCACCCGGGACGCGTCCTGCGGGTCCTCGCTCGCCCGCAGGTCCGCCAGATAGCCGGTGCGGTCGAGCACGGCGCCGAGCACCTCGGCCGGGCCGGCACCCGACGCCGCAAGATCACGGAGCTCGGACATCATGGTCGCGAAGGCCCGCAGGCCGGTGACCGCGCGGCTGCCGACGCCGGGAGCCTCCTCGACCCGGTCGAGTGCCGCGCCGAACGAGATCCGCTCCCGCTCGGCGAAGGCCGCGACCATCGCCTCCGAACGGTCGCCGAGGCCGCGCCTGGGCACGTTCAGCACCCGGCGCAGGTTGACGTCGTCGTCCGGGTTGGCGATCGCCCGCAGGTAGGCGACCGCATCCTTGACCTCGCGGCGCTCGTAGAAGCGCGTCCCGCCGACCACCTTGTACGGCAGGCCGACCCGGATGAGAACCTCCTCGAGCGCGCGCGACTGCGCGTTGGCCCGGTAGAAGACCGCCACGTCGCCCGGGCGCACCCCCTCGGTGTCGCCGAGCCGGTCGATCTCCTCGGCGACGAACCGCGCCTCCTCGTGCTCGGAGTCCGCCACGTAGCCGACGATCTGCGGACCGGCGCCCGACGCCGTCCACAGCCGCTTGGGCTTGCGCCCGGGGTTCCGGGAGATCACGGCGTTGGCAGCGCTCAGGATGGTCTGCGTCGAGCGGTAGTTCTGCTCGAGCAGGATCGTCCTGGCGTTCGGGTAGTCGGCCTCGAACTCGAGGATGTTGCGGATCGTCGCACCGCGGAAGGCGTAGATCGACTGGTCGGCGTCACCGACCACGGTGAGCTCTGCCGGCGCGATCGCCCGGCTCGACGCACCTGGCGCACCCGGCGCGCCCGCCACGCCGGTGGCGCCGGGACCGCCGGTGAGCTCGCGCACCAGGACGTACTGCGCGTGGTTCGTGTCCTGGTACTCGTCGACCAGGATCTGCCGGAACCGCCGGCGGTAGTGCTCCGCGACCGCGGGGAACGCCTGCAGCAGGTTGACCGTCATCATGATCAGGTCGTCGAAGTCCAGCGCATGGGCCTGGCGCAGCCGCACCTGGTAGCGCGCGTAGACCGCCGCCAGCACCTCGTCGAACTGGTTCGCGGCACCTGCGGACGCCCCGGACGTCGTCGCGTAGGTCTCCGGGTCGACGAGCTCGTCCTTGAGGTTGGAGATCTTCGAGGCCAGCGCCTTGGCCGGGTACTTCTTCGGGTCGAGGTCGAGCTCACGCGAGACGAGGGTCAGCAGCCGCTGGGAGTCCGCGGAGTCGTAGATCGAGAACGAGGACCGCAGGCCGAGGGTCGCGTGCTCACGGCGCAGGATCCGCACGCACGCCGAGTGGAAGGTGGAGACCCACATCGACCGCGCCGCGGGCCCGACGAGCTCGGCGACGCGTTCGCGCATCTCGCCGGCGGCCTTGTTGGTGAAGGTGATGGCCAGGACCTCCGACGGCCGCACCCGCCTGGTCGCCAGCTGGTGGGCGATCCGGTGCGCCAGCACGCGCGTCTTGCCGGAGCCCGCCCCCGCGACGATCAGCAGCGGCGAGCCGGTGTGCAGCACGGCCTCGCGCTGCTCGGGGTTGAGGCCGACCAGGAGCGCCTCGGCACGTTCGGCCCGGCCGACCGCACCCGACGCGTCTGCGTCGCGGGTGCCCGCAGCGCCCTCCGTCGGCTCGGCGTCCGTCGGCTCGGCGTCGTCGGCCTCGGTCGGCGGGACTGTCGACGGCAACCGGGCGCCGTCGGCTCGGCTGATCCCGGGCAGCGGCAGGTCGGAGAAGAGCGTGTTCATGGCACCCCAAGCGTAGGCGCGCCCGGTGACACCCGCCGACGTCGGGCCGCGGTGCTCAGCCGACCGCGACCGAGTCCTTGAGCCGCCGCGAGGTCGCAGCCAGCTCACGGGCTGCCGCCCGGATGTCCTCGAGCTCCTGGGTCGCGCGCCTCGTCGACTCCCCGACGCCCTCGAGCGAGGTGACGATCTCCCGCCCGCCGTCGGCGACCTGGGAGATCGTCACAGCCATCGCCGCGGTGGTCGCCGTCTGCTCCTCGACCGCACCGGCGACCGTCGTCTGGTAGTCGTTGATCCGGCCGACGACCTCGCCGATCCGGGCGATCTCCTGCGCGGCCTGGGTGACCGCGAGCTGGATCGACTCGACCCGCTGGGAGATGTCACCCGTCGCGCGCGCCGTCTCCTGGGCCAGGTCCTTGACCTCGCTGGCCACGACCGCGAAGCCCTTGCCGGCGTCCCCGGCCCGCGCCGCCTCGATGGTGGCGTTGAGCGCGAGCAGGTTCGTCTGCTCGGCGATCGAGGTGATGACCTTCACGACGCTGCCGATCTGCGCCGAGGACTCCCCGAGGTCCGCCACCGTCCGGTTCGTCGCCTCTGCGGCCGCGACCGCCTCGGCGGCGATCCTGGCCACGGAGTTGGCGTTCTGCGCGATCTCACTGATCGACGCGCCCATCTCGTGCGTACCGGAGGCGACGGTGTCGATCCCGACGCTCACCTCGGCGGCGGCGGCGGACACCGCACTGGTCTGCTGCGCCGTCCGCTCGGCGGCTGCGGCGATGCCGTCGCTGCTCTCGACCAGCCGCGTGGCGGCCAGGTCCAGCTGGCTGACGGCAGCCGACACGTCGCGGGCCACGGCGGCGGACCTGTCGAGGGTGGCGTTGAGCGCGCCGGCCAGCTGCTCGAGCTCGGTCCGGCCTGCACCCTCGGGGAGCCTGGTGGTCACGTCCCCGCTGGCCAGCACCGCTGTGGCCTGGCGGATCGGACGGACGATGCTCCGCCCGATGACGACGCTGACGCCGCCCGCCACGACGAGGATGCCCAGTCCGCTGAGCAGCAGCCGGCTCGCCTCCTTGAGCGCGGCCGTGCGCACGTCGTCGACGTAGACGCCCGATCCGATGATCCAGCCCCACGGCTCGTAGCCGGCGACGTAGGAGGTCTTCGGCTGCGGCGCGTCGGCGCCGGGCTTGGGCCACTGGTAGTCGACGAAGCCGGCACCCTGCTCCTGGACCACGCGGACGAACTCCATGAAGAGCAGCGTCCCGTCGGGGTCGGCGTTCTGGCTCAGGTCCGTGCCGTCGAGCTCGGGCTTCATCGGGTGCATGACCATCGTCGGGGTCATGTCGTTGATCCAGAAGTACTCCTGGCCGGAGTACCGCATCTGACGCACGGCGTCGATCGCGGCGGTCTGCGCCTCGGCCTCGCTCATCCGGCCGGCCTGCTGCTCCGCGCCGTAGAACGTGAGCACGCCGAGCGCGGTCTCCACGACGGTGCGGGTGGCGGTCTGGCGCTCGGACATGATCCGCGCCTGCATCTGGGTCGCGGCCAGGACGGCGAGCGCGGCCAGGCCGAGGCCGAGGACCGCGACGAGGGCGACGAGACGGGTGGTGATGGACAGTGCGGCGAAACGCTTCATGGCGCAGACTCCGGGGGGATGCGGATGGCGACCTGTCGGAACCATCGACCGATCCGGCGCGGTTGTGAGGTGGCGAAGGGGCTGACCTGCGCCGTCCGCAGGCCTACGCTGCCGAGCATGGCCAGTGCGACGGACCCCGAGGAACGCACCAACCGGTTCCCCAAGGCGGTGTACGAACGCGAGCTGTTCCGGCTGCAGGCGGAGCTCGTCAAGGTCCAGGAGTGGGTGCGGACCGAGGGCAAGCGACTCGTCGTGATCTTCGAGGGGCGCGATGCCGCCGGCAAGGGCAGCACGATCAAGCGGGTCACCGAGTACCTCAACCCGCGCGTCGCGCGGATCATCGCGCTGCCGGCGCCGAGCGACCGCGAGCGCACCCAGTGGTACTTCCAGCGGTACATCACCCAGCTGCCCGCGGCCGGCGAGATCGTCCTGCTCGACAGGTCCTGGTACAACCGGGCCGGGGTCGAGAAGGTGATGGGCTTCTGCACGCCCGACGAGTACCACCGGTTCCTGCACCAGTGCCCGATCTTCGAGCGGATGCTCGTCGAGGACGGCATCCTGCTGCGCAAGTACTGGTTCTCGGTCAGCGACGCCGAGCAGGAGGCCCGCTTCCGCTCACGGCTCGCCGACCCGATGCGCCAGTGGAAGCTCTCGACGATGGACCTGGACTCGATCTCCCGGTGGGAGGACTACTCGCGGGCCAAGGACCAGATGCTGGTGCACACCGACATCCCCGAGGCGCCGTGGTGGGTGGTCGAGAGCGACAACAAGCGGCGCTCGCGGCTCGACATGATCCACCACCTCGTCGCGAGCCTCCCCTACCAGGACGTCGCGCGGGTGCCGATCGAGCTGCCCGACCGGCCGCCGCCGACCGGGTACATCCGACCGCCCCGCGACACCCAGCGGTACGTGCCCGACTTCGCCTCGACGCTGCTCACGGAGTCGTGAGAGGCACGAACCTGCCGACAGGTCCGCACGGTGCACGCACCCCTCGACGCACCGCCGCGGAGCCTTGGCGCCACCTGCGCCAGGGCCAGACGTCCCAAGGGGCGGTCAGCCCATGGACACCATCTGGGACGGCAACCTAGCCTCGGGGCATGACCGGCCGACACAGCGCCCTGCGCGCCGCTGCCACGTGCACCTTCGGGCGCCCGGCGAGCTGTCGAATGACCGGCCGGCCGAGCACCCTGCGCGACGCCGCCCTGCGCCCGTCCGGGTGCGAGACGACCTGTTGTCGCTGACCGCCGTCTGACGCGGTCCCCCTCAGCCGTCGACGGCTGAGCCAGCACTCCACCTGCGCACAGCGCCACGCCCGACCCTCCCCGCCGCACACCTCCGGCAGGACGTCGCGGCGCCCTGGCGCGCGCTGTCGAGTCCGTGAGAACCCAGGAGCACGATGACTTCCGCCCGTCCCACCAGCACTGCGCCGCCCGCCGGCGCCGCCCGCCCCACCGGAACCACGCCGCCCGCCGGCACCGTGCGTCCCACCGACGGCGCGCGTCCTGCCCGCCCGGCGGCCCGCCCGCACGGCCAGTGGGCGGTCGACGGCCGCACGCCGCTGAACGCCAACGAGGAGATGAAGGCCGCGGGCAACGGCCTCGACGTCCGGCAACGCATCGAGCAGGTCTACGCGCACCGGGGGTTCGACTCGATCGACGACGCCGACCTGCACGGCCGCTTCCGCTGGTGGGGGCTCTACACCCAGCGCAAGCCCGGCATCGACGGCGGTCGGACGGCAACCCTCGAGCAGCACGAGATCGAGGACCGGTACTTCATGCTGCGGGTCCGGGTCGACGGCGGCGCGCTGACCACCGAGCAGCTGCGCACGATCGGCCGGATCTCCACCGAGCTCGCCCGGGGCACCGCGGACATCACCGACCGGCACAACATCCAGCTGCACTGGATCCGGATCGAGGACGTCCCGGAGATCTGGCGCCGCCTCGAGGCCGTCGGCCTGAGCACGACCGAAGCCTGCGGCGACGTCCCGCGGGTGATCCTCGGCAGCCCGGTCGCCGGGATCGCTGCCGACGAGATCATCGACCCGTCCTGGGCGATCGGCGAGATCGTCCGGCGCTACCTCGGCGACCCCGAGCTCGCGAACCTGCCCCGCAAGTACAAGACGGCCATCACGGGGCACCCGAGCCAGGACGTCGTCCACGAGATCAACGACGTGGCCTTCGTCGGCATGGTCCATCCCGAGCTGGGGCCGGGCTTCGACCTGTGGGTGGGCGGCGGGCTGAGCGTGGCCCCGCGCCTCGGCGAACGGCTGGGCGCGTTCGTCACCGAGGAGCAGGTCCCGCAGGTGTGGCTCGCGGTGACCGAGCTGTTCCGCGACTACGGGTACCGTCGACTGCGCAACAAGGCCCGGATGAAGTTCCTGCTCGCCGACTGGGGTCCGCAGCGCCTGCGCCAGGTCCTGCAGGACGAGTTCCTCGGCTACCCGCTGCCGGACGGGCCACCCGCCCCGCAGCCGACCCGCTCGGGGGACCACGTGGGTGTCCACGAGCAGAAGGACGGGCGGTTCTACGTGGGCGCCGCGCCGTACGTGGGCCGGGTCTCCGGTGCGGCCCTCCTGGCCGTCGCCGACCTGGCCGAGAGCGTCGGCTCGCGCCGCCTGCGCCTCACGCCGTACCAGAAGCTCCTCGTCCTGGACGTCCCGGCGGAGCACGTGCCCACGGTCGTCGCGGGTCTGCGCGAGCACGGCCTGGAGGCCGAGCCGAGCATCTTCCGCCGGTCGACCATCGCCTGCACCGGCCTGGAGTTCTGCAAGCTGGCGATCGTCGAGACGAAGGCGACGGCGGTGACCGCGATCGACACCCTCGAGGAACGGCTGGGCGACCTGGGCGACCTGACGCCGATCGGCCTGCACATCAACGGCTGCCCCAACTCCTGCGCCCGGATCCAGACCGCGGACATCGGCCTCAAGGGCCAGCTCGTCCAGGACGAGAACGGCGCGCAGGTCCCCGGCTACCAGGTCCACCTGGGTGGGGGCCTGGCCTCGCCCGACCGCGAGGAGCCCGGCCTGGGCCGGACGGTGCGCGGCCTGAAGGTGACTGTCGACGGCGTCCCCGAGTACGTCGAGCGGGTGGTCCGACGCTACGTCGCCGATCGCGTCGCCGGCCCGGCGGGGCCCGAGTCGTTCGCCGTCTGGGCGCACCGTGCCGACGAGGAGGCCCTCCAGTGAGCGCCGCGAGCCGGCCGCGACGCACGCCGGCCGAGCTCCGCGCCGTCGTGGCAGGCGCCGCGCCGGCCCTGAGCGAGGCGAGTGCCCCCGAGGTCGCCGCCTGGGCTGCCCGCGAGTTCGGCGACCTGCTCGCGGTGGCGTGCTCGATGGCCGACGCCGTCCTGCCGCACCTCGTCGCACAGGCGGCCCCGGGCGTCGACGTCCTGTTCCTGGAGACCGGGTACCACTTCCCGCAGACCCTCGAGACGCGACGACTGGTCGCCGAGCGGCTGCCGGTCCGGGTCGTCGACGTGCTGCCCCGGCTGACCGTGGCGGAGCAGGACGCGGAGCACGGGACGGACCTCTTCGCCCGGGACCCGGCGGCCTGCTGCCGGATGCGCAAGATGGAGCCGCTCGCCGAGCAGCTGGCCGGCTACGAGGCCTGGGTCACCGGGGTCCGCCGCGAGGAGGCGCCGACCCGGGCGACGACGCCGGTCGTCGGCTGGGACGAGGCGCACGGCCTGGTGAAGATCAACCCGCTGGCGGCGTGGACCTTCGACGAGCTGCTCGCCTACGCGTGGCAGAACGACGTCCCGCTCAACCCCCTGCTGACCGACGGGTACCCGTCGATCGGCTGCCTGCCCTGCACGGCCCGGGTCGCCCCGGGCGACGACCCCCGATCCGGCCGCTGGTCCGGACTCGCCAAGACCGAATGCGGGATCCACCGATGACCTCCACCGCAACAGCAGCGACGACCGGCGCCCGCCGGGACGACACACCGCCAGGGCGCCACCGGCTGACCCAGCTGCAGACCCTCGAGAGCGAGGCGATCCACATCTTCCGTGAGGTCGGCGCCGAGTTCGAGCGCCCGGTGCTGCTGTTCAGCGGCGGCAAGGACTCGGTCGTCATGCTGCACCTGGCCGTCAAGGCGTTCTGGCCGGCCCCCGTCCCCTTCCCGGTGCTGCACATCGACACCGGTCACAACTTTCCCGAGGTCCTGGCCTACCGGAACGCCACTGTCGCCCGGCTCGGCCTGCGGCTCGAGGTGGCCCGTGTGCAGGACTACCTCGACGACGGCCGCCAGCGTGAGCGTGCCGACGGGACCCGCAACCCGCTGCAGACCCTGCCGCTGCTCGACGCGATCGCTGCCCACCGGTTCGACGCCGTGTTCGGCGGCGGGCGCCGGGACGAGGAGAAGGCCCGCGCCAAGGAGCGCATCTACTCCCTGCGCGACGAGTTCGGGCAGTGGGACCCGCGCAACCAGCGGCCGGAGCTGTGGAACCTCTACAACGGGCGTCATGCGCCCGGGGAGCACGTCCGGGTGTTCCCGCTGAGCAACTGGACCGAGCTCGACATCTGGCGGTACGTCGCCGCCGAGCGGATCGAGCTGCCGGCCCTGTACTACGCCCACGAGCGAGCGGTCGTCCGGCGCGACGGCATGTGGCTCGCCGTCGGACCCTACTCCCGGCCCCGCGCGGACGAGGAGGTCACCACCCGGCGGGTGCGCTACCGGACGGTCGGCGACATGTCCTGCACGGGCGCCGTGGACAGCGACGCCACCAGGGTCGACGACGTCGTCGCCGAGGTCGCCGCGAGCCGCCTGACCGAGCGCGGAGCCACCCGGGCCGACGACCGCATCTCGGAGGCCGCCATGGAGGACCGCAAGAAGGAGGGGTACTTCTGATGGCGACGCTGCTGCGACTCGCCACGGCCGGGTCCGTCGACGACGGGAAGTCGACCCTCGTCGGGCGGCTCCTGTACGACTCCAGGTCCGTGCTCACCGATCAGCTCGACGACGTGGCCCGGGTCAGCCGGGACCGCGGCCTGGACCAGACCGACCTCGCACTGCTCACCGACGGCCTCCGCGCCGAGCGCGAGCAGGGCATCACGATCGACGTCGCCTACCGGTACTTCGCGACCGCCCGGCGCTCGTTCATCCTGGCGGACTGCCCCGGGCACGTGCAGTACACCCGCAACACCGTGACCGGCGCGAGCACCGCGGACGTCGTGGTCCTGCTCATCGACGCCCGCAAGGGGACGCTCGAGCAGACCCGTCGGCACCTGGCGGTCGCCTCGCTGCTGCGCGTGCCGCACGTGGTGGTCGCCGTGAACAAGATCGACCTGGTCGACTTCGACGAGCAGGTCTTCCGCCGCCTGTCCGCCGAGGTCGTGGCTGCCGCGACGGACCTCGGCCTGGCCGACGTGCGCACGATCCCGGTCTCGGCTCTCGCCGGGGACAACGTCGTGGATCGCTCCGCCCGGACACCCTGGTACGACGGTCCGAGCCTGCTCGAGCTCCTCGAGGAGATCCCGGCCGCCGGAGACCCTGCCACCGAGGACTTCCGGCTGCCGGTGCAGGTCGTCCTGCGCCCGCAGGCCGCCGCACCCGACGCACGGCTGCGTGACTACCGCGGCTACGCCGGGCAGATCGCCGCGGGCATCGTCACGGTCGGCGACCGGGTCGTCGCACTGCCGTCGGGGCGCACCAGCACGGTCCAGGGCATCGACACGGCCGACGGCGAGCTCGAGCAGGCGTTCGCCCCGCAGTCGGTGACCCTGCGCCTTGCGGACGACATCGACATCGCGCGCGGCGACCTCATCGCCGCGGCCGACGATGCGCCGGCACCGACCCAGGATCTCCGGGCCACGATCTGCTGGCTCTCCGACCGCGTCCTGCTGCCTGGCGCCCGGGTGCTGGTCAAGCACACCACCCGCACCGTGCAGGCGGTCGTGCGCGACGTCGTCGGTCGCCTGGACCTGGACTCGGCCACGATCGGCCCGGCCGAGCAGCTCGGGCTCAACGACATCGGCCAGGTGCGCCTGCGGCTCGCGGCCCCGATCGCGGCCGAGGAGTACGTGGTGTCGCGCCGGACCGGGGCCTTCCTGCTGATCGACCCGCACGACGGCGCGACGCTCGCGGCCGGCATGGTCGGCGAGCCGCTGGCCGAGGCGCGATGTCCCGGGCAGCGGCCCGCCCAGTACGTCATCTGAGGCGTGCCCCCGTCCGCCCCCACCTCGTCCCGGAATGAGACCGCCATGTCCTTCACGACCCGCACCACACGTCCGCCGGCGCTCGCTGCCGGCACGGCCCTGCTCGCGCTCACGCTGGCTGCGTGCGCGCCCGCCGCCGGCGCGGGACCCGAGGCGGCGGGCCCGCCCGCCGAGCTGCGCCTCGGCTACTTCGCCAACGTCACGCACGCGCCGGCGCTCGTCGGGGTCAGCGAGGGCATCTTCGAGGCCCGCCTCGAGGCGGCCGGCACACCCACCCTGAGCACCCAGGTGTTCAACGCCGGGCCGGCCGCGATCGAGGCCCTGAACGCGGGTGCGATCGACGCGACGTTCATCGGCCCGAACCCCGCGGTCAACGGCTTCATCCAGTCCGACGGCGATGCGCTGCGCATCGTCGCGGGCACGACGTCCGGCGGCGCCCAGCTCGTCGTGCAGCCCGGGATCGCCTCAGCCCAGGACCTCGTCGGGGCCAACCTCGCGACCCCGCAGCTCGGCAACACCCAGGACGTCGCGCTGCGCTCGTGGCTGACCTCCCAGGGGCTCACGAGCCCGATCAGCGGCGGCGGAGACGTCACGATCACCCCGACCGAGAACGCACAGACGCTCCAGCTCTTCACCGACGGCGAGCTCGACGGCGCGTGGCTGCCCGAGCCGTGGGCCTCGCGGCTCGTGGTCGACGCGGGCGCGCAGGTGCTCGTCGACGAGAAGGACCTGTGGCCGGACGGCCAGTTCGTCACGACCCACCTGATCGTCTCGCGCGAGTTCCTCGCCGAGCACCCCGAGACCGTCGAGGCACTGCTCGAGGGTCTGCAGGACTCGATCGCGCGGCTCGAGGTCGACCCGGCCGGTGCGGCGGCCGTGGTCAACGCCCAGCTCGAGGTCGCGGGCGGCGCGGCGTTGTCCGACGAGGTGCTGGCCCGGGCCTTCGGCAGCCTCACCTTCTCGACGGACCCGCTGGCGGGCACCCTCGGGACGGTGCTGGCGAACGCGGTCGCCGCGGGCACGACGACCGCGGCCTCGATCGAGGGCATCTACGACCTGCGACTGCTCAACGTTCTGCGCGTGGCGTCCGGTGCGAGCCCCGTCTCCGCCGCCGGTCTCGGCCAGGAGTGACAATGCCCGTACCCGCGCCCACCGCCGCACCCGCTGTCCGGGTCGACGCCGTGACCAAGAGGTTCTCGCCGACCGGCATCCCCGTCCTGGACGGGATCGACCTCACGATCCAGCCCGGCGAGTTCGTGTGCCTGCTGGGGGCGTCAGGGTGTGGCAAGTCCACCCTGCTGTCGATCCTCGCGGGCCTGCAGCCTGCGACATCGGGCTCGGTCGAGGTCGCGGGCGAGGGTGCCGCCCTGATGTTCCAGGAGCCCGCACTGCTCCCGTGGCTCACGGCCTCGCGCAACGTCGAGCTCGCGCTGCGGTTCAACGGCGTCCCCCGGGCACAGCGCGCGTCGCGGGCCGGCGAGCTGCTCGACCTCGTGCACCTGGGCGGCGCGGGCGACAAGCGGGTGCACGAGCTCTCGGGCGGGATGCGCCAGCGCGTCGCCCTCGCCCGCTCGCTCGCCCAGGAGCGCGACGTGCTGCTCATGGACGAGCCGTTCGCGGCGCTCGACGCGATCACCCGCGACCTCCTGCACGACGAGCTCGAACGGGTCTGGAAGCAGACCGGCCGGACGATCGTGTTCATCACCCACAACGTGCGCGAGGCCGTCCGCCTGGGCCAGCGGGTGCTGCTCATGTCGAGCCGACCCGGTCGGATCGTGCGGGAGTGGGCCGTCGACGTCAGTGGGGAGCGCCGGATCGAGGCACCCGAGGTCGCCGCCCTCGCCATCGAGATCACCGACCACCTGCGCAGGGAGATCCGCCGCCATGCTGCCTGAGACCAGCTCCGGGACTGTCGCGGTCGACGCCACCGGGGCGACAGCTCCCACCGACCCGACCCGACCTGCGCCCGACCCGACCCGAGAGCCCGACCCGACCCGCGAGCCCGACCCGACCCGCGAGCCCGACCCGACCCGCGAGCCCGACCCGACCCGCGAGCTCGAGGCCGGGCTCGACGCGCTGCAGACCGAGTCGGGCCCGCAGGTCCGGCGGCTCCGGCGCGCGGTGTCGGCAGCCTGGCCGCCGGGCCTCGCGCTCCTGCTCCTGCTGGCCGCGTGGGAGGGCTATGTCCGGCTCAGCCTCCGACCGCGCTACGTCGTGCCCGGCCCGACGGACGTCGTGGACGCGCTCACCTCGCTGTGGGCGAAGGGCGACGCACAGACGGCTCTCCTGACCAGCCTCGAGCGTGGGCTGGTCGGCTTCGTCGTGGCCGTCGCGATCGCCACGCCGATCGGCGTCGTCGTGGCCCGGGTGCGGTGGGTCCGGGCGTCCTTCGGTCCGCTGATCTCCGGGCTGCAGGTGCTCCCCTCCGTCGCGTGGGTACCCGCGGCGATCATCTGGTTCCGGCTCTCGGACGCGACCGTCTACTTCGTCATCCTGATGGGCGCGGTGCCGTCGATCATCAACGGCCTCGTCGCCGGCGTCGACCAGGTACCGCCGCTCTTCCGGCAGGTGGGTCGCGTCCTGGGCGCGAGCCCGTGGGAGCAGGTGCGGCACGTCGTGCTGCCCGCCGCGCTCCCGGGCTACCTCGCCGGGCTGCGTCAGGGCTGGGCGTTCTCGTGGCGCTCCCTCATGGCTGCGGAGATCATCGCCGTGGGCGGCAGGATCGGCTTCGGCCTCGGCTCGCTCCTGCAGCAGGGTCGCGAGCTGAGCGACATGACGACGGTGATCGCCGCGATCCTGCTCATCCTCGTGGTCGGCATCGCGGTCGAGCTCGCCGTGTTCGCACCGCTCGAGCGTGGCCTCCTGCGCCGTCGCGGACTGACCGCCGAGACGGCCCGATGACCACGCCAGGCTCCACGGCGGCGCTCCCCACCTTCCCCGTGACCCTCCGGGTCGCGGGACGACGCGTGCTCGTGGTCGGCGGGGGGGTCGTCGCCACCCGTCGCGCCCGAGGGCTGATCGACGCGGGCGCCCGGGTCGACGTCGTCGCGCCGGCCGTGACCGCCGAGCTCGCGGCCCAGGTCACCGAGCTCGCGCTCCTGGCCACCACCGAACCGACCCGGCCCACCGGGGCGTTGACCTGGCAGGCGCGTGGCTACGCGGCCGGCGACCTGGACGGTGCGTGGCTCGTCGTCACCGCGACCGGGGACGCGCGCGTCGACGACCGGGTCGCGGCCGACGCGGACGCCGCTCGGGTCTGGTGCGTCATGGCCGGCGACGCCGACGGCGCGACCGCGTGGACCCCCGCGGTCGGCCGGGTCGCCGACGTGCTCGTCGCGGTGAACGCCGGCCGGGACCCCCGCCGGGCGACCGCCCTGCGCGACGGGATCGTGGCGGCGATCGCGGCCGGCGACCTGCCGATGCGGCGCCACCGACGACCGCCGGGGCAGCTCGGCTCGGTGGCCCTCGTCGGCGGCGGCCCGGGCGACCCCGGACTCATCACGACGCGCGGGCGACGCCTGCTCGCCGAGGCGGACGTCGTCGTGGTCGATCGGCTCGCACCCCGCGCCCTGCTCGACGACCTGCCCGCCGACGTCCTGGTGATCGACGTCGGCAAGTCACCGGGCGACCACCCGGTGCCGCAGGACCAGATCAACGCCGCGCTCGTCGAGCACGCGCTCGCCGGCAACCGGGTCGTCCGGCTCAAGGGCGGCGACCCGTCGGTGTTCGGGCGCGGCACCGAGGAGGCCGCAGCCTGCGAGGCCCTCGGCATCCCGGTCGAGGTCGTCCCGGGGGTCACGAGCGCGATCTCCGTACCCAGCGCCTTCGGGATCCCAGTGACGAGTCGCGGTCTGTCCCGCGGGTTCACCGTGATCACCGGGCACGCCCAGATCGCCGCGGTCCCGCCGAGCCCCGACCACACGGTCGTCATGCTGATGGGTGTCGCGCGCCTCGCCGCGACCGCCGCCGAGCTGATCGCGGCCGGCCGTGACCCGGCCACCCCCGTCGCCGTGCTCGAGGACGGCTACGGACCTCGTCAGCGCGCGACCGTCGGGACCCTCGCGACGATCGGCGACCGCGCCGCCGCGGCCGGCGTCCAGCCACCCGCCGTGACGGTGGTCGGCGACGTCGTCCGGCTCAGCCCCGCCTGGCGCGCGGCCTTCCCCGGCGCAGCCCAGCCCGACGACGCAGCCCAGCCCGACGACGCAGCCCTGCCCCTGAGCCAGGAGATCCCCGCATGACCTATGTGATCGCTCAGCCGTGCGTCGACGTCAAGGACAAGGCCTGCATCGAGGAGTGTCCGGTCGACTGCATCTACGAGGGCAAGCGCTCGCTGTACATCCACCCCGACGAGTGCGTCGACTGCGGGGCGTGCGAGCCGGTGTGCCCCGTCGAGGCGATCTACTACGAGGACGACGTCCCCGAGCAGTGGAGCGAGTACTACAAGGCCAACGTGGAGTTCTTCGCCGACCTCGGCTCCCCCGGCGGCGCGGCGCAGACCGGCCCGATCGCCACCGACCACCCGATCATCGCCGCGCTGCCGCTCCAGGTCAGGACGGCGGACGACGGCTGACCGCGGCATCCCAGGTGTTCCACCGCGACCGTCGACCGGGCGCTCAGAGCAGCCGGCGGGCCGCCGCCCAGCGGGTCAGCTCGTGCCGCGAGGAGAGCTGGAGCTTGCGCAGGACCGCCGAGACGTGGGTCTCGACCGTCTTGATCGAGATGAACAGCTCGGAGGCGACCTCGCGGTAGCTGTACCCGCGCGCGATCAGCCGCATGACCTCGCGCTCCCGCGCCGAGAGCCGGTCCAGCTCGTCGTCCCCGGTCGCGATGTCACCGGCCGCCGTCCCGAACGCGTCGAGCACGAAGCCCGCGAGCCGCGGGGAGAAGACCGCGTCCCCGCCCGCGACGCGGCGCACGGCGTCGGACAGGTCAGGACCGGTGATCGCCTTCGTCACATAGCCGCGTGCCCCCGCGCGGATCACCGCGACGACGTCCTCCGCGGCGTCGGAGACCGACAGGGCGAGGAACTTCGTCGTCGCGAGCAGGTCGGCACAGGCCGTGATGACCTCGGCACCGCCGCCGCCCATCCCGCCGGGCAGGTGGACGTCGAGCACCACGACCGGCGGCTGCAGCGCGCGCACGAGCGTGATCGCCGCATCGACGTCGTCCGCCTCACCGATGACGTGGATGGACGCGTCGAGCGAGGCCCGCACCCCCGCCCGGAACATCAGGTGGTCGTCGACGAGCACGACGTCGACGCCGCGGCTCTCGGCACTCGCGGCGCTGCCGGCACTGACGGCACTGCTCATCGTGGTCCCTCTCCCTCGGTGGTCGGCACGCACAGGTACACCTCGGTACCGCGGTCCGCGCGGCTGCGCACCGTCGCGGTGCCGCCGCGACGCCGCAGCCGACCGATGATCGACTCTCGCACGCCGAAGCGGTCCGCCGGAACAGCCGCCAGGTCGAACCCGTCCCCGCGGTCACGGACGAACACCTCGATCTGGTCCGCGCCGACCTCGAGGTACAACGAGACCGGCGGACGCCCGTGGACGACGGCGTTGACCAGTGCCTCACGCGTCGCCTGCAGCAGGGCCTCGGTGCCGGCATGGGGCTCGCAGTCGCCGACGACGACCGTCTCGACAGCCGCACCGCGGCCGTCCTCGACCTCGGCGACGACGCGCCGCAGACCGGCCGCCAAGGAGGTGTCCGGCGTCGTGCGGTCGTCGTAGAGCCACTCGCGCAGCTCGCGCTCCTGAGCGCGGGCCAGGCGCGCGACGTCGTCCGGCTGATCCGCGCGGGAGCGGATCAGGGCGAGGGTCTGCAGCACGGAGTCGTGCAGGTGAGCGGCGATGTCCGCGCGCTCCGACTCGCGCGCGCGGGCGGCCCGCTCGTCCCCGAGCTCGCGCACCAGGCGCAGCCACCACGGGGCCAGGACCAGCGCGGCGCCGACGAGCACGGCGACGGCGGCGGCGGCGGAGCGGAGCAGGACGTCGAACGGCTCGTTCTGACCCACCAGGAGGAACAGACCGAGGCCGGCGAGCACCGTGCCGCCGGTCAGACGCAGGACGCTGACCGGTGTCCTGCCGCCCGCGTGCAGCAGGAACCGGCCACGCTGGACCGCGTCCAGCTGGCTCCACGCGAGCGCGGTGCCGAGCAGGACGATGAGCGTCGGGACGACCCAGGTGTAGTCGATCGACACCCCGGCCCGGACGGCGATCAGCAGCCCGGCGCCGACGAGCAGCACGAGCCCGATCCCGATGTCCGTCAACGGGATGCGCCGGCCGGGCTCGCGCAGTCTCGGGGCCAGCCTGCTCAGCGCCGCCGGACGCTCCTGCACTGCTGCCTCGACCGGGTCACCGACGGGCACCGTGACCCAGAACCAGACGTAGAGCAACGCCCCGACGCCGGCCCACGGCACCATCAGGACCATGATCAGACGGACCAGTGCGACCGGCACCCCCAGGTGCGCGGCGAGGCCCACGCACACACCACCGATCAGGCGGCCGCGGGGCGGACGCCGCAACGGCAGTCGCGCGGTCATGGTCACCAGAGCATCGTCACACGTCGGGAGGACCATGGGGTCGCCCCGGACGACGTTCAGGGCATACTCCGGGGTCGCCTCAGGGGCGACAGGCCCGCGGATCAGGGTTTGATCAGGGCGGGCCCCGATACCGTCGCCGCCGGGCGGGCACCAGCATGGGTGACATGAACGAGACCCCCCTCCCGCCCCAGGACCCGACAGCCGGCGAGCCGCCCGCCGCGGGCGGACCCCGCGCAGGCGACCAGCCCCACCCGGCTCAGCCGTTCGCCCAGCAGCCGTATCCCCAGCAGCCGTACGCCCAACAGCAGTACCCCCAGCAGCCGTATCCCCGGCCGCAGCGCGCCGGTGCGGACTCGTTCTTCGACGGGATCCGTCGCAGCGGCATCGTGCGCTCGGACGAACGCTGGATCGGCGGCGTCGCCGGCGGTGTCGCCCTGCGCCTCGGGATCGACCCGCTGGTCGTCCGCGGGCTCTTCGGCGTCAGCGTGCTCCTCGGTGGCCTCGGCCTGATCCTCTACGGGATCGGCTGGCTGCTGCTGCCCGAGCAGCGCGACGGCCGGATCCACCTCCAGCAGCTCCTCCGCGGGGACTTCGACGTCGCCGTCCTCGGCGGCTTCGCGGTCTTCGTGATCGGCGTCTCCTTCCCCGGCACCTGGTTCCCGGGCAGCTGGATGAGTGACCGGGGCTCCGGCTGGTTCAGCGGCCTGCTCTGGACCACAGCCGTCGTCGTCGTGATCGCCCTGATCGTCTCCGCGAGCAGGAACCGGACCGGCGGTCCGGGCGGTGGCCACGGGCCGACCACGACCCTCTACCCCGGCGCACAGCCGCCCTCCGGCGCGGGCCCCGCGCCCACCTCGACCTACCCGGGACAGCCCTTCGCCGCCCCGACCACTGCCGCGGCAGCTCCCCCGCGCCGACCGGAAGGACCGACGACCACGATGCCCCCGACCACCCCGTACCCGACCGGCGGACAGCCGGGCACCGGGCCTCGCACGTACCCCGCCGGCGGGTACCCGAGTGCGACGCACGCGACGCCCACCCCGAGCACCGGAGCGCACGGCGGGTACTCAGCGCCGTACGCCCAGGGGCCCTACGGCCAGGCACCGTACGGCCAGGCACCGTACGTCCAGACACCGCCTCGGGGCGTTCCCGTGACCACCCTGCCTCGCCCGGCTGCGCGCCGTGGGCCTGGTGCCGGCGCGGTCGGGATCGTGGTCGCCCTGAGCCTGATGACGCTCGCGACGCTGCTCTACCTCGACCGGACCGGCCGGTTCGACGGCCCCGTCCTGCTCACTGCCGGAGCGGTCTCCCTCGTGCTCCTGGGGATCGGGATCATCGTCGCCGGGCTGCGGGGACGGACCAGCGGCGGGTTCGGCGGCCTGGCCGTCGTCGCGCTGATCGTCCTCATCCCGCTGGCATCGCTGGAGTACGCGGACTGGGACGGCCACTGGCGCAGCGGGACCACGTTCGGCGAGATGGACCGCACCCCGACCGACGTCGCGACAGCCGAGGAGGGCTACTCGCTGGGCGCCGGCGACGCGCGCATCGACCTGACCGAGCTCCCGCTCGGCGGTCCGGCCATCGAGGTACCGGTCAACGTCGGTGCCGGTGAGGTCACGATCGTGCTGCCGGAGGACGGCGCCTACACGGCAGACATCAGCGTGTCCGCGGGCGAGGTCGTCTGGCTCGGCGACACCATCACCTCCGGGATGCCGGGGAACCAGGGCACGGAGCCCTACGAGTCCGATGCCGTCCACGACGGCGCGAGCCCCGACCTGAAGCTCGACATCACCGTCGGGTTCGGGACCGTCACGGTTGTGGAGGAGGGGCGATGAGCGACGAGACCACCGGGCCGATCGAGGCGCCGGAGCCGGTGCGTGCGCCGACGCCGTCCGGGACGACGGAGCGCATCACGCGCCACCTCAGGAACGACGAGCAGCCCACGACGACGGAGGACGCCATGACCACCATGGACCCTGGCAGCAGTGCAGCCACCGACAGCACAGCGACGACGGACAGCACAGCGACGACCGAGCTGCCCGTCAGCCCACCGGTCGCCACCGACCGACCCGCCACCGCGCGATCGGGTGGTGACGACGCCACCGGCGCCTGGTCGGCGACGACGGCGAGCGCGGCGCCACCGGTGGACCAGCTCGCCCGCAACGGCCTGCGGGTCGGGACGGTCGTCTGGGGCCTGGTGATCGCCGCCGTCGGGATCGGCCTGCTGGCGGTGGCCGGCGGAGTCGTCTTCGACGTCGAGCTGGCCCTGATCGGTCTGGTCGGGGCCGCGGGCCTCGCCCTGCTGGTCGGCTCGCTGGCGACCGGGATGCGTCGCCGCAACCGCTGAGCCACCTGCCGGTGCGGCCGTGTCGCGGTGCTCGGGCCGGAGGGGCCAGGGCGCCGCGGCAGGTCCGCACGGCAGGCCCGCACGGAGGGACACGAACGGCGGCCGCACCGGCAGGAGGTCCTGCTGGTGCGGCCGCCGTGTCCTCGGCTGTGCGTGGCTGCCGGGGGATGGTGGCAGCGGCGCGCTCCGGGCGAACCCGGAGAGGTCAGGCCGTCGTCGCCACCGGGGTGGCCGTGACGACCGTGCCGGTCGGGACGACCTTGCGCAGCGCCCAGCCGATCAGGATGAACAGCACACCCATGCCGACCGCGAAGGCCGCGACACCGAAGGCGATCACCGAGGTGAAGAGCGAGGCACGGAGGAACGAGCCGTTCATGACGGTCGCGCGGACCGGGTCCTCGCGGTCGAGCTCGGCGTAGGTCTTGCCGTCCGAGGCCTCGAGGGCGTGGGTGTTGATGATGTCGGCCTGGTAGTAGGCGTCGAGCGGGCCGTTGACGGTCTTGCCGGCGAACATCGCGGCGTCGTCGGCCACGGTGATGTTCTCAGCGACCAGCTGGGTGCGGACCATGGCCCAGGTCGCGGAACCGGCGAGGATCAGGACGATGCCCGCGAGGATGGCGATCAGGCCGACGATGCGAACGGACCTGCCGTTGGCGGAGGAGACAGTGGTGGACATGGTGCGATCCCTTCCCAGGAACTGACGTCAAGGGTTCCGAGCCGGTAGCGCCGGTCCGGGAGCTCTCGTCTGAGCTCATAGTGTGAGGATGCCAGGTTAGGCTGACCTTGCGTGTGGGCCCATGGTCCGGGGGCCCTAGGTCCTTGATTTCTTCCGGGAGTCACGGCGGGGCGGACCGGGTCAAATCCCCTGATCCCGGGCCACTACGACCCAGCATGTCGGCGAGATCGGGACCTCCGTCAGTTGCCGGAACTGCTTCTCAGGTCCCGGGCGCGTCCGTACTCGAGCTCGGCCGCAACGAGCGCGTTGGCCCAGTCGAACACCGGCGGATGGGTTCGGGCGCTGCCCAGCAGGGACGCGAGCAGCGCCGGATCGGTTGCCAGGCGCACGATCGCGCGGGCCATGCCGGCATCGTCGTCGACGAGCAGGCCGTCGACGCCGTCGGTCACGAACTCCTCGATGCCGGTCCCCCGCCGCGCGACCACCACGAGCCCGGCGGTCCGCGCCTCGAGCGCGGCGATGCCGAACGCCTCGAGGACGGCGGGCGCCAGGAAGACCTCGGCGTCGGCGTACGCGGCGCGCACCTGGTCCCGCGGGAGCCGCCCACGCAGCGTGACCACGTCGCTCAGCCCGCGGCGCGCGATCCGTCGTTCCATCGTCGTGCGCGCCGGCCCGTCACCCAGGACGTCCAGCGCCAGGGCGCCGGGCTGGAGCTGCGTCATCGCGTCCTCGACGATGCCGATCAACGCCGGGCCACGTTTGCGCGGGGCCAGCCGCATGGTCGCGACGCAGCGCAGCTGCGTACCGGCGTGACCGTCCAGGCCCGCCGGCCCGGTGGCCAGGTCCGGATCCCCGGCCGCGTCCGCCGCACGGGGCATCGGGACCCGCCCGACCGGCGGGTCCGGCCGGGCCTGCGGGGCCCATCGCTCCAGGTCCATCCCGTTGGGCATCACGTGGACGGGCGCGTCGAAGACCGCAGCCACGCGCGCCGCGGCCGCATGGCTCACTGCCGAGAGCGCGATCGGAGCCGACGCCCAACGCGACGCGCGCACCACTCGGCGCAGCGCCGGGACGGTGCCGTCGAGCATGCAGTGCCAGGTGATCGCGACCGGCGTCCCGTGCGCGACAGCGATCCGCGCCCCGTCGTAGGCGAACGGCGAGAGCACGCCGGCATGGACGTGCACGACATCGGGCCGCAGGTCAGCGAGCAGCGACCGGACCATCGGTGGTGCGGCCGGGTTGACCGGGAGGGCGAAGGGCATCCGGGTGCCCAACCGGTGCACCTGCACGCCGTCGTCGTCCTGCACGGCACCGCCGCGCTCGCCGCCGAGCCCCGCCGTCGCGGTCAGGACGTGCACCTCGTGGCCGGCGGCGACCTGCGCGCGTGCGAGGTCACGGACCTGGGACTCGATACCCCCGGTACGCGGCGGGTAGCAGTCCGAGACGTGGAAGATGCGCACCCGGCCAGGCTAGCCGTCGTCCGGGCCCCACCCGTCGGCCGCACCGCGCCCCGAGAGCGCCTCAGGGATTCTCTCCACACGCCGATAGAACAGGTATGACGCGGTGGGCCCGACAGGGCGCGAACTCGGCACTCCTGTGTGCCGTCCTCATCCTGGTGCCCGCGCACCTGCTCACCGACGGGCTCACGCGCGATCTCGTGTCCTCGGTCGCCGCCGTGCTGCCGATCGTCGTCCTGTGCACGGCGCTCGCCCGGCACCGGCTGGGCAACCCCCACCCGTGGCGGTTCGTGCTGGCCGGGCTGCTCATCCTCTGGGTCTACAGCGTGCAGTGGATGATCATGGTTCACGGCCTGGGCAGACCGCCCACAGGCCCGATCATCGCGTTCGCCATGCCGACCGGGTACCTGCTCTTCCTCATCGGCGCGGTCATGCTCGCGTACCGGCCGTCGCGCCGCAACGTCGGCGTGACCGTCGACTCGACGATCTTCACGATGAGCGCGGCCTTCCTGCTCTGGGCGATGCTGCTCGGTCCCTATCTCGAGCGGCTCGCCCTGCCGACCGCCACCCGGATGCGGACGATGGCCGCCGTCGTCCTGCTCAGCGCGACGGCCGGGGCGCTGAGCAGCGTCCTGTCCGCGGCCCGAGCACGCAACCCGTCCTTGGAGTACCTGCTCGTCGCCGTGGCGTCGAGCATCGTCGGCAGCGTCGCGCGGGAGCTCACGAGCTCGCCCTCGCATCCCGAGGGCGCCTGGTGGGTGGCCCCGTTCTGGATCATCGCGTTCTGCGGCGTCGGGGCAGCGGCCCTGCACCCGAGCGCGGCGACCCTGGTCGCGACGACCGCAGGACCCAGCAACCGGATCACGCCGGTCAAGCTCGTGTGCCTCGGAACCGCCCTGGGCATCGGACCCGTGATCGCCCTCACGCAGCACCTCGTGGGCGTGCCGGTCGACGGGGTGCTGGTCGGCGTCGGCAGCCTCGTCCTGATCCCCCTCGTGCTGGCGCGCATCTCGCAGCTCGCCCGGCTGTACGCCGCGGCGGAGCAGCGGCTCGAGCACCTGGCCGGGCACGACGAGCTCACCGGTCTGCCCAACCGACGGACCCTCGACGCCCATGTGGCGGACGCCCTCGAGCGGATGAACCGCGGCGAGACGGCGGGGGTCGTGGCCATCTTCTGCGACCTCGACTGCTTCAAGGAGATCAACGACGCGTACGGGCACCACACGGGTGACGAGCTGCTCGCCGATGTCGCCCGACGGCTTCGCTCATCCGTGCGTCCCGGCGACCTGGTGGCCCGGTTCGGCGGGGACGAGTTCGTCCTCGTGGTCGAGGGCGATCCTGCCGTGACGGGACCCGCGGCGGCGCTGCGGATCGAGCAGGCCCTCGCCGAGCCGGTGCGCTTCGGTGACGTGTCGGTGCCGGTCCGGATGAGCATCGGCGTCGCAGCGGCGCACCCGGGGGACCGGATCAGCGCCGATCAGCTGCTGACGGCCGCCGACACCACCATGTACTCCGACAAGCGCCAGCGGACACCGACCCGCTGACAGCGGTGCTCGCCCGGTCGGCCCGTGCGCCGCGTGACGCCGGCTCGCCGTACGCCTCCCGCTCGCCGCGTCACTCCCACTCGATGGTGCCCGGCGGCTTGCTCGTCACGTCGAGGGTCACCCGGTTGATCTCCGGCACCTCGTTGGTGATCCGGGTGGAGATCTTCGCCAGCACGTCGTAGGGCACCCGCGTCCAGTCGGCCGTCATCGCGTCCTCCGAGCTCACCGGCCGCAGCACGACGGGATGGCCGTAGGTGCGGCCGTCGCCCTGGACGCCGACCGACCAGACATCGGCGAGCAGCACGACCGGGCACTGCCAGATCTGCCGGTCCAGACCGGCGCGGCTCAGCTCCGCGCGCGCGATCGCGTCGGCCGAACGCAGCACGGCGAGCCGCTCGGCGGTGACCGCCCCGATGATCCGGATGCCCAGCCCGGGACCCGGGAACGGCTGACGCCACACGATGGCGTCCGGCAGCCCCAGCTCGAGACCGACGGCGCGCACCTCGTCCTTGAACAGCGCCCGCAACGGCTCGACGAGCTCGAACTGCAGGTCGTCCGGCAGGCCGCCGACGTTGTGGTGCGACTTGATGTTCGCGGCACCCTCGCCCCCACCGGACTCGACCACGTCCGGGTAGAGCGTGCCCTGCACGAGGAAGCGCACCTCCTCGCCGTGCGCGCCGCTCTCCTGGACGACCTCACGGGCCGCGGCCTCGAAGACACGGATGAACTCCCGGCCGATGATCTTGCGCTTGGTCTCCGGGTCCGTGACGTCGGCGAGCGCGGTCAGGAAGCGCTCGCGCGCGTCCACGACCTTGAGCTGGACGCCGGTCGCCGCGACGAAGTCGGTCTCGACCTGCTCCGCCTCGCCCTGGCGCAGCAGGCCGTGGTCGACGAAGACGCAGGTCAGCTGCTCGCCGACGGCGCGCTGCACGAGGGCTGCCGCGACGGCCGAGTCGACGCCGCCGGAGAGCCCGCAGATGATGCGCGCACCGCCGACCTGCGCCCGGATCGCCTCGACCTGCTCGGCGATCACGCTGCCCGCCGTCCAGGTCGGCCGAAGACCGGCGCCCCGGAACAGGAAGTTCTCCAGCGCGTGCTGGCCGAGCGGCGAGTGCTTGACCTCGGGGTGCCACTGCATGCCGAACAGTCGGCGGTCCCGGTCCTCGAAGGCCGCGACCGGCGACCCGGCCGAGGTGGCCAGCACGGTGAACCCTTCGGGCGCCGCGTGCACGGCGTCGCCGTGGCTCATCCAGACCGACTGCGCGGTGGGCGAGCCGGTGAGCAGGACCCCCGGCTCGCGGACGTCCACATGCGTGCCGCCGTACTCGCGGACGCCGGTCTCGGCCACCGTCCCGCCCAGGGCGCGGGCCATCGCCTGGAAGCCGTAGCAGATGCCCAGCACGGGCACCCCAGCGGCGAACAACGCTGCGTCCACGGCCGGCGCGCCCGGCGCGTACACGCTCGCCGGCCCACCGGAGAGGATCACCGCGGACGGCTTCCTGGCCATGATCTGCTCGACCGACCACGTGTGCGGCACGATCTCGGAGTAGACCCGCGCCTCACGCACGCGGCGCGCGATCAGCTGCGCGTACTGGGCGCCGAGGTCGACGACGATGACGGGGCCGGCGGGGCCGATGACGGGCTGCGGCTGGGAGTCGGTCACGGCACGAGTCTAGTGAGGCTCTCGACGGCCGGGCCCGTGGTGTCCATCCGTCAGCCGCGGCCACCGTCGCGCGCCGACGCCGCAGCCGAGCGCACCGGGTGCCCGGCGGAGATCTGCGCCTCGCCCTCGACGTGCACGCGCCGCTCGACGACGAAGGACATCACCGGCACGACACCGCCGAGCACCATCGCGGCCAGCCGACCGAGACGCCACCGCATCGTCGACCAGAGGTCGATCACGGTGACGAGGTAGACCACGTAGATCCACCCGTGCGCGAACGGGATCCACTCGATCCAGCGGAGCACGCCCGACCCGGGCCGCAGGCCGTACCTGACGGCCATCTCCAGGCACAGGACGAGCAGCATCCCACCCGTGACCCAGGCCATCACGCGGTAGCGCTGCAGCGCACCGGCCGCCTTGGTCGTCCAGCTCTTGTCAGCCACGTCGAGCCTCCTGTGTCGTGGTGCGACCGCGTGGCCGCACCCTCGTGCCGGCCCATCCTCCCGCACAAAACAGGTCGTCCGGTGTCGGTCCGCACCCGTACCGTTGCCCCTCGTGCGTCCCCTGCCGCAACCCCATCCCGGCGTCCCTCCGCTGACGTCTGCGCCGGCCTACCTGCTGTGGGTCGCGCGGTGCCAGGGCTGGCTGATGCTCGGCAGCGCCGCGACGGGGATCGTCACGGCCGTGACGCAGGCCGCCATGCCCTACCTGCTCGGTCGGCTGGTCGACGACGGCCTCGCGCAGGGCCTCTCGCGCACGCTGCTGACGGGCTGCCTGCTCCTGCTCGCCGCCGGCCTCGTCCAGGCCGGTGCCAACGTCCTGGGGCACCGGCTCGACGTGGAGAGCTGGCTGCGAGCGGCCTTCCGCACCTCCCAGCTCGTCGGGTACCACGTGAGCCGGACCGGGGACGCCGTCACCGCGGAGCTGCCGACCGGCGAGGTCGTCTCCACCGTGGCGTCCGACTCGCTGCGCGTCGGCGAGGTCTTCTTCGTCGCCGCGCGCTTCGTCGGCGGGGTCGTGGCCTACGTCGTCGTGGCGTTCCTGCTGCTGGACAGCTCGGTGACGCTCGGGGTGGCCGTGCTGGTCGGCCTGCCGCTCGTCGCGGGCATCCTCGCGTTGCTGGTCAAGCCGCTGCAGCGCCGTCAGGCCGCCCAGCGCGAGGCCTCCGGTCGCCTGACGACGCTCGGCGCGGACACGGTCTCCGGGCTGCGCATCCTGCGCGGGATCGGCGGCGAGGACGTCTTCGTCGCGCGCTACCGCGAGCAGTCGCAGACGGTGCGGCACGCCGGGGTGCGGGTCGCGCAGACCCAGTCCCTGCTCGACGCCCTGCAGACCCTGCTGCCCGGACTGTTCCTCGCGGCCGTCGTCTGGTTCGGCGCGCGGCTCGCCATCGTCGGTGAGATCTCCCCCGGGCAGCTGGTCACGTTCTACGGGTACGCGGCGTTCCTGACCGAGCCGCTGACCGCTGCGACGCAGGCCGTGCAGGTCGTCTCGCGCGCCCTCGTGGGGGTGCGCAAGATCCTGCGCGTGCTGCGCGTGCCCATCACCGGGGCCGACCGTGACCCGCTCAACCCGGCGCACGTCGACGGCGCGATGGAGCGGGCCCTGCGCCGTCCCACCGTCCCGTCCGGCGCCGATCTCGTCGACGAGGTCACCGGGCTGGTCGTCCGGTCCGGGCAGGTGACCGCTCTGGTCAGTGCGGACCCGGACGAGACGGCGCACATCGCGACCCGGATCGGGCTGCTCGGCGGCGAGCACGCCGACGCCGCCGATCGCGTGCGGCTCGGCGGGGTGCCGCTCGGTGAGCTCGGCCTGGCCGAGGTGCGGCGCCGCATCGTCGTCGCGGAGTCCACCCCGCAGCTGTTCACCGGGGTGCTGCGGGACGAGCTCGCGGTGCGCGACCGCGCCGGCACCGACGCGCTGATGCGCGCGCTCGACGTCGCCGACGCCGCTGACGTGCTCGACTCGCTGCCCGGCGGGCTCGAGGGTGAGGTCGCCGAGAAGGGCAGGTCGTTCTCGGGTGGCCAGCGCCAGCGGGTCGCCCTGGCGCGTGCCCTGCTGACCGAGCCGGAGATCCTCGTGCTCGTCGAGCCGACCAGTGCCGTGGACGCGCACACCGAGGCGCGGATCGCCCTGCGACTGGCCGCCGCACGGGCCGGACGCACGACAGTGATCGTCACCGCGAGCCCGCTGGTCCTCGACCGGGTCGACGAGGTCGTCCTGGTCGACGGCGGCGTCGTGCAGGCCCGCGGCACGCACCGGAGCCTGCTCGACAGCGGCGACGCGAGCGCAGCCCGGTACCGGGCCGTCGTGAGCCGGGCGGCGGCAGACAGCACCGAGAGCACCGCGAGCACAGCCAGCACCGAAGGGGCCGACAGGGCCGACGCACCGCGCGAACGAGAGGAGGACCTCCATGAAGCTGCCCATCGCTGACGGCGCCACGCTGCGCACCCACACCGGGCGGCTGCTGCGTCGGCACCGACGAGGGTTCGGCCAGGTCCTCGCCCTGCACACGCTCGCCGCGACCGCCGGCCTGGCCGGTCCGTGGCTGCTTGGTCGCATGGTCGACGCCGTGGCCCAGGGCACCACGACGTCGTTCGTCGACCAGGCGGTGGTCTTCCTGGTGGTCGCCGTGCTCGCGCAGACCGTGCTGATCCGCTACGCCCAGCGGTCCGCCATGATCCTGGGCGAGTCGATCTTCGCCGAGCTGCGCGAGCAGTTCATCGAGACAGTCACCCGGCTGCCGCTCTCGACGGTCGAGCGCGCCGGCACCGGCGACCTCGTCGGTCGCACGACCAACGACATCGACCGGGTGCAGCACAGCGTGCGCTTCGGCATCCCCCGGATCCTCGTGACCACCGCGACGATCGCGCTCACCCTGGTCGCCGCCTTCGCGGTCAGCAGCCTCGTGGCGATCGGCATGCTCGTCGGCGTCCCGCTCCTGGTGGGCACGACGCGCTGGTACCTCAAGCGCGCCCCGGCCGGCTACCTGCGCGAGTCGGCCGCCTACGCAGCGCTCAACGGCACCATCACGGAGTCGGTCGAGGGCGCCCGGACGGTCGACGCCCTGGGCCTCGGCCTGCGCCGCCGCGAGCGCATCGACGCGGACCTCCGCGAGGCCTTCGCGGCCGAGACGTACACGCTGCGCCTGCGGAGCATCCTGTTCCCCGGCGTCGACCTGTCGTTCGTCCTGCCGATCATCGGCGTCGTCGCCTGGGGCGCGTACCTGATCTCCACCGGCGACGTCACGATCGGTGCGGTCACGACGATCGCCCTGTACGCCGTCCAGGTGGTCCACCCGATCGGCGAGCTGATCTTCTGGCTCGACGAGATCCAGGTGGGCGCGACCTCGCTCGCACGGATCATCGGCATCGAGTCGGTCCCACCGGACCGCGAGGTCGGCGACGTCCTGCCGACCGACGAGCACGTCGTCGCGACCGACGTGCGGTACGCCTACCGCGAGGGTCACGACGTCCTGCACTCGGTGGGCCTCGACCTCCGGGTGGGCGAGCGTCTCGCCGTCGTCGGACCCTCGGGGGCCGGCAAGTCGACCCTCGGGCGCATGCTCGCGGGCATCCACCCGCCGACCGGCGGCCAGGTGACGGTCGGCGGCGTCCCGCTCGTCGACCTGCCGCTCGAGGCGCTGCGCGGGCACGTCGCCCTGGTCACCCAGGAGCACCACGTCTTCGTCGGGACGATCGAGCAGAACCTGCGTCTGGCCAAGAGCGCGGCCGACGACGACGAGCTCCGGCGCGCGCTGGCAGCGGTGGACGCGTGGGACTGGGTCGAGGCGCTGCCGGACGGGCTGGCGACCGAGGTCGGCTCGGGCGGCCTGAACCTGAGCCCGGCGCAGGCCCAGCAGATCGCGCTCGCCCGCCTGGTCCTGCTCGACCCGCACACGCTGGTCCTGGACGAGGCGACCTCGTTGCTCGACCCGCGCGCGGCCCGGCACCTCGAGCGGTCGCTGTCCGCGGTGCTCACCGGGCGCACCGTGGTGGCCATCGCGCACCGGCTGCACACCGCGCACGACGCCGACCGGGTGGCTGTGGTCGACGGCGGACGGATCACCGAGATCGGTTCGCACGACGAGCTCGTCGCGGCCGGCGGGGACTACGCCGACCTCTGGCGTTCCTGGCAGCGCGAGTAGCTGTCGGCCTGGCCGACCGGGCGGTCCACACCGCCAGGTCGGCCGAGCCGGGTCAGACCGCCAGGTCGGTCGGTCCGGGTCAGACCGCCAGGTCCGTCGGTGCACCGAGGTAGGTCACGCCCGGCACCTGGAGGGGGAGCTCACGGAAGCCGAGCCGGTCGTAGAAGGCCCGGGCCGCGGTGTTGGTCGGAGTCATCCCCAGGTGCACCGCGGGCACCCTCGCCTCGCGGAGCGCCGCGAGGAAGGTCCGGATGAGCGCCCGGCCGAGACCCTGGCCCTGGTGGCTGGGCAGCAGGTCGATGTGCAGGTGAGCCGGGTAGGCCGCGAGCTCGATGTGCACGTCGCGCTCCGGGTGGTGCAGCAGCTCGGTGAGCTCGGCCTGCGGCGTCGACGCCTGGTCGACGAGCGGGTACCGGTCGGCAACGGTCGGCAGCCAGCGGGCGCGGTGCTCAGCGGCCCAGCGTGCGGTGTCCGCCGTGCCCAGCACGTAGCCGACGACCCGCCCGTCGTCCTCGGCGACGAACGCCAGCTCCGGCTCGAGCGCGAGGTACGGACCGGCGAACACGTCAGGCATGAAGTCGTCGGTCGTGTACTGCCCACGCGCGTCCGCACCGCTGTCGGCGGTGCGCACGCACACGTCGTACACGTCGTCGCGGTCCGCCGGGCGGTAGGGCCGGATGATCGTCATGGCGCCTACTGTGCCGCACGTCCGATCGGCGTCGGCACCCGACGGGTTGCGCGGGCAGCCCTCGAGTGGCGCAGGCGACCTCCGGAGCGGCAGGCTGGTGGCCGTGTTCGGATCGGTGCGGCTGCGCGGCGGTGTCGTCATCGACGACGCCGAGCTCGGCTGGCGCTTCTCCCGGTCCCAGGGTCCGGGCGGGCAAGGGGTCAACACGGCCGACTCCCGGGCCGAGCTGTCCTGGGACGTGGGCCGCAGCCCCGCCCTCGACGCCGTCTCGCGGGATCGGCTCCTGACGAACCTCGGACACCGGCTGGTCGACGGCGTGCTGACGATCGCCGCCTCCGAGCACCGCTCCCAGCTCCGCAACCGTGAGGCGGCGCTCGCCCGCCTGGTCGCCCTGGTCGACGACGCGCTACGCCCGCCCGCTCCCCCGCGGCGGCCGACGGCGGCGAGCCGCGCCTCCCGCGCCCGTCGGGCGACGGCCGAGCGGCAGCGCCGTCAGGTCAAGTCGATGCGTCGCCGCCCGACGCCGAGATCGGCGGACTGACACCGTCGTCCGGATCCAGCTCCTCGATCGCCGCCCGCGTCTCGTCGCGGACCATCCGCGCCCAGAGCAGCACGGCGAACCCACCGAAGATCCACCACTGCAGCGCGTAGGCGAGGTTCTGCAGGTTGAGGCCGCCGCCGGGCACCGTGGGCGGTGGCAGCAGCGCCAACCCGGCGTCCTGGGCGGGCTCGACCTCGGCCAGCACCAGGTAGCCCGAGTAGATCGGCCCGCCCCAGAGGTTGACGAGCTCGGCGGGACTGACCGCGTCCACCTGCCCCGCAGGCAGACCACCGGTACCGCCCGCCTCGCCGGACTGCAGGTAGCCGGTGACCTGGACGGTCCCGCTCGGCGCAGGGTCCAGGGCTCGGGCGGCCTGCGGGTCGGCCACCCAGCCGCGGACCACCGCAAGGACCGGCTCGCCCGGGCCCTGGGTACGCAGCGGCGTCAGCACCAGGTAGCCGGTCGCGCCGTCGTGCACCCGACCGCTGACCAACAGCTCGTCCGCACCGAAGCTGCCGGTCGTGACGACCTTGCGCCCGACGAGATCACCACTGAAGCCCGTCTGGGGCTCGAGCACCTCGGTGAGCGGGTCAGCCGGCGCCTGGGCGGCCGCCGCTGCCGTCGTCCGCGCATTGGCCGCACCCCGCTCCTGGGCCCGGTCCAGCTGCCACACACCCAACCGGGCGCAGACCGCCGCCGCGCCGAGCAGCAGGAGCAGGAGCAGGAGCATGCGCGGGGTGGTCGCCGTGCGCAGGTACGAGTGCGCCGGGACCTCTCGGCCTCCGGCGGATCGGCTCATGCCCGCAACGCTACCGGCGCCCGCCCCAAGGTCACGCCCGCCAGGTGGCTGCGCGACGGGTCGCGATGTGATGGCATGGGGGCTGGTGGTGTCCTGCGTCACACCGGGACTGCTGGTCATGGTCGCAGACGCCCCACGGGGCCAAACGTCCCATGTCTTGGGGGTGCCGACCGGCACCCTGGAGTGCGCGGCGGGACAGGCCCGCCGGGCGATCGGTTGCACAGGAGGCACGTCAGATGACCTCAGTCCTGGACCGTCCCGCTCAGTGGCCGAGCCGCGACGTCGCGCCGCTCGACGACGCGACGCTGCACCGGGTCGACGCCTGGTGGCGGGCGGCGAACTACCTGTCGGTGGGCCAGATCTACCTGCTCGACAACCCGCTGCTGGCCGAGACGCTGCACCGGGACCACGTCAAGCCGCGTCTGCTCGGTCACTGGGGTACCACACCCGGGCTGAACTTCCTGTACGCGCACCTCAACCGGATGATCGGCGAGCGCAGCCAGCCGACGCTCTACATCACCGGGCCGGGTCACGGCGGGCCAGGCCTCGTGGCCAACGCGTACCTCGACGGCACGTACTCCGAGGTGTACACGGACATCACCACCGACTCGGAGGGCATGCGCAAGCTGTTCCGCCAGTTCTCGTTCCCCGGCGGGATCCCGAGCCACGTCGCGCCGGAGACCCCGGGCTCGATCCACGAGGGCGGCGAGCTCGGCTACGCCCTGTCGCACGCCTACGGCGCCGCGTTCGACAACCCCGACCTGCTCGTGGCGGCGGTGATCGGGGACGGCGAGGCCGAGACGGGGCCGCTCGCGACCAGCTGGCACTCGAACAAGTTCCTCGACCCGCTGCACGACGGCGTCGTGCTGCCGATCCTGCACCTGAACGGCTACAAGATCGCCAACCCGACGGTGCTGGCGCGCATCCCCGAGTCCGAGCTGCTCGAGCTCATGCGCGGCTACGGGCACACCCCGTACGTCGTGTCCGGCGGCTTCGAGGGCGAGCACCCGTCGATCGTGCACCAGCGGATGGCGCAGGTCCTCGACGAGTGCCTCAACCAGATCAGCGAGATCAAGGCGGCGGCACTCGCCGGCACCCTGACCGAGCGTCCCCGTTGGCCCATGATCATCCTGCGCACCCCGAAGGGCTGGACCTGCCCGCCGGTGATCGACGGCAAGCAGGTCGAGGACTCGTGGCGCTCGCACCAGGTCCCGCTGGCCAGCGCCCGCGACACCGACGAGCACCTGCACGTGCTCGAGGGCTGGCTGCAGTCCTACCGGCCGCAGGACCTCTTCGACGCCACCGGGCGCCTGGACGCCGACATCGCGTCGCTCGCACCCCACGGTCGCCTGCGGATGAGCGCCACACCCCATGCCAACGGTGGCGCACTGCTGCACGACCTGCGCCTGCCCGACTTCCGCGACTACGCCGTCGACGTCCCGAGGCCCGCCTCGACGATCGCCGAGGCGACCAAGGTGCTCGGCGAGTACCTGGCCGGCGTCGTGGCGGCGAACCCCGACAACTTCCGGATCTTCGGGCCGGACGAGACGGCGTCGAACCGCCTGCAGGCGGTGTTCGAGGTGACCGACAAGCAGTGGAACGCCGAGGTGCTGCCGACGGACGAGCACCTGGCCCGCTCCGGGCGCGTCATGGAGATGCTGTCCGAGCACCAGTGCCAGGGCTGGCTGGAGGGCTACCTGCTGACCGGCCGGCACGGCGTGTTCAGCTGCTACGAGGCGTTCATCCACATCATCGACTCGATGTTCAACCAGCACGCCAAGTGGCTCAAGGTGACCAGCGACATCCCGTGGCGCCGGCCGCTGGCCTCGCTCAACTACCTCTTGACGTCGCACGTCTGGCGCCAGGACCACAACGGCTTCTCGCACCAGGATCCGGGGTTCATCGACCACGTGATCAACAAGAAGGCCGAGATCGTCCGGGTGTACCTGCCGCCGGACGCCAACACGCTGCTGGCGACCTACGAGCACATCCTGACCAGCCGCAACTACGTCAACGTCGTCGTGGCCGGCAAGCAGCCCGCTCCGACCTTCCTGACCATCGACGAGGCGATCGCACACTGCGCGCGCGGCCTGGGCATCTGGGAGTGGGCCGGCACGGAGAAGCGCGGGGAGGACCCGGACGTCGTGCTCGGCTGCGCCGGCGACGTCCCGACCCTCGAGGTCCTGGCCGCCGCCGACCTGCTGCGCCAGCACCTGCCGGAGCTCAACGTCCGGGTCGTCAACGTCGTCGACCTGATGCGCCTGCAGGACGAGCACGAGCACCCGCACGGGATGAGCCACCGCGAGTTCGACACCATCTTCACGCCGGACAAGCCGATCATCTTCGCGTACCACGGCTACCCGTGGCTGATCCACCGCCTGACCTACCGCCGCACCGGGCACAGCAACCTGCACGTGCGCGGCTACAAGGAGGAGGGCACGACGACGACGCCCTTCGACATGGTCATGCTCAACGACCTGGACCGCTTCCACCTGGTGATCGACGTGATCGACCGGGTCCCCGGGCTCGGCACCCGCGCTGCCGAGCTGCGTCAGGAGATGGTCGACGCGCGACTGCGCGCTCGCCAGTACACCCGCGACCACGGCGAGGACCTCCCCGAGGTCCGCGACTGGGTGTGGCCCGATGCAGGAGATACTGCAACGGCGACCGGCGGACCGCAGGCCAACCGCGTCTCGGCGACCGCCGTGACCGCGGGCGACAACGAATAGCGAAGAGAGACGGCGCCGACGTGGCACGCAGCATCTACATCACCTCCGCCGAGGGCGACACCGGGAAGTCGACGATCGCCCTCGGCGTGCTCGACCTCCTGACCCGCAGCGCCTTGCGGGTCGGCGTCTTCCGGCCGGTGGCCCGCTCGACGGACCAGAACGACTACGTCCTGGAGCTCCTGCTCGCGCACGACGGGGTCGACCTGACCTACGAGCAGTGCGTGGGCGTCACCTACGAGGAGGTGCACGCCGACCCGGAGGCGGCGCTGTCCCGCATCGTCTCGCGGTACCACGAGGTCGATCGGCAGTGCGATGTCGTGGTGATCGTCGGGACCGACTACACCGACGTCGCCGGGCCGACCGAGCTGTCGTACAACGCGCGGATCGCCGTCAACCTCGGCGCGCCGGTGCTGCTGGTCGTCCGCGGAGCAGGTCGTCGCCCGGACGAGGTCCGTCAGATCGTCGACGTGTGCCTCTCGGAGCTGCGCACCCAGCACGCCGAGGTCATCGGCGTGGTCGCCAACCGGTGCGCCCCGGAGGAGCTCGTCACGGTGCGCGCGGCCATGGGCACCGACCTGCCGACCTGGTCCCTGCCCGAGGACCTGCTGCTCAGCGCACCGACCGTCCGGGCGCTGATGGAGGCCGTCGGCGGCCGCCTCGCGGCGGGCGACGAGGAGCTGCTGTCCCGCGAGGCGCTGGACCTGCTGGTGGGCGCGATGTCCGTCGAGCACCTGCTCGAGAAGCTCACCGACGGCGCAGTGATCATCACGCCCGGCGACCGCTCGGACATCCTGCTCGGCCTGCTCATGGCGCACGCCGCGGACGGCTTCCCCTCGTTGGCCGGCATCATCCTCAACGGCGGCTTCTACCCGCCGTCGGCGATCGCACGCCTGGTCAACGGGCTCGGCCAACGGCTGCCGATCATCCGGACCGACCTGGGCACGTTCCGCACCGCGAGCCGGGCCGCGGCGACGCGGGGCCGGCTGTCGGCCGACTCCCAGCGCAAGGTCGACACCGCGCTCGCGCTCTTCGACAAGCACGTGGACGGCACGACGCTGCTCGCGCGCCTGGACGTCTCCCGCCCCACCGTCGTCACGCCGCTGATGTTCGAGTACGAGCTGCTCGACAGGGCACGCAACGACCGGAAGCACATCGTCCTGCCCGAGGGCAACGACGACCGGATCCTGCGGGCCGCGAGCACGCTGCTCCGCCGCGAGGTCGCCCAGCTGACCATCCTCGGCAACGAGACCACGATCCGGGCCAGGGCCACCGAGCTCGGGCTGGACATCAGCGGCGCCGCGGTGGTCGACCCGAAGGACGGTGCGCTGTTCGACCGGTTCGCTCTCGAGTACACCGAGCTGCGCAAGCACAAGGGCATGACTGTCGAGCGGGCCAAGGAGATCGTCGGCTCGGTCTCCTACTTCGGCACGATGATGGTCCAGCTCGGCCTGGCCGACGGCATGGTGTCCGGGGCGATGCACACCACCGCGCACACGATCAAGCCGGCCTTCGAGATCATCAAGACCGCGCCGGGCGTCTCGATCGTCTCGAGCGTGTTCCTGATGTGCCTCGAGGACCGCGTCCTGGTCTACGGCGACTGCGCCGTGAACCCCGACCCGACCGCCGAGCAGCTCGCGGACATCGCGATCTCCTCGGCGGAGACGGCTGTGCAGTTCGGCATCGAGCCGCGGATCGCGATGCTGTCGTACTCGACCGGCGAGTCCGGCACGGGTGTGGACGTCGACAAGGTGCGGGCCGCGACGGCCCTGGTCCGGCAGCGGCGTCCCGACCTGTCCGTCGAGGGCCCGATCCAGTACGACGCCGCCGTCGACGCATCGGTCGCCCGGGCGAAGATGCCCGAGTCGAGCGTCGCCGGCCGTGCGACGGTCTTCATCTTCCCGGACCTCAACACGGGCAACAACACCTACAAGGCGGTCCAGCGGTCGGCCGGTGCGGTGGCCATCGGCCCCGTCATGCAGGGTCTGCGCAAGCCCGTCAACGACCTGTCGCGCGGCGCGCTCGTCCAGGACATCGTCAACACCGTCGCCATCACCGCGATCCAGGCCCAGGCGTTCGCCCTGGCCGAGCAGCTCGCCACGTCCGAGGGCCGGTCCGGCTCCCCGGTGTCACCGGTCACCCCCGCGGTCCAGTCAGGAGCAGTCCAGTGAGCTCGAAGGTCCTCGTCATCAACTCCGGCTCGTCGTCCATCAAGTACCAGCTCCTGGACGTCGAGACGGGTGAGGCGCTCGCCACCGGTCTGCTCGAACGGATCGGCCAGCCGGTGGGCGCGATCAAGCATCAGGGACCCGCGGGCACCACGACGCTCGAGCAGCCGATCCCCGACCACGAGGCGGGGATCGCGACGATCCTCGCGCTCTTCGCCGCGCACGGCCCGCAGTTCGAGGCCGCGGACCTCGCCGCTGTCGGTCACCGCGTGGTGCAGGGTGGCGACCGGTTCCCCGGCCCGGTGCTGGTCGACGACGCGGTCGAGACCGCGATCGACGAGCTGTCCACGCTGGCACCGCTGCACAACCCGCCGAACCTCGACGGGATCCGCGCCGCGCGGCACGCCTTCCCGACGGTGCCGCACGTCGCGGTCTTCGACACGTCCTTCCACACGACGTTGCCGCCCGCCGCGTACACCTACGCGATCGACCGCACCATCGCCAAGACGTACGCGATCCGCCGCTACGGGGCGCACGGCACCTCGCACCGCTACGTCGCCCGGCGTACCGCGGAGCTGCTCGGCAAGGACCCCGCCGACGTCAACGTGATCGTGCTGCACCTGGGCAACGGCGCCTCGGCGACCGCCGTCCGCGGTGGCCGGTCGGTGGAGACCTCGATGGGCCTGACCCCGCTCGAGGGCCTCGTGATGGGCACCCGGTCCGGCGACATCGACCCGGCGGTCGTCTTCCACCTGCAGCGGGTGGCGGGGATGACGACCGACGAGCTCGACGACCTGCTCAACCGCCGCTCCGGGATGCTGGGGCTGTCCGGCTCGTCCGACATGCGCGACGTGCACGACGCCGTCGCGGCGGGTGACGAGGTGGCGCGCACGGCGCTCGAGGTCTACTTCCACCGCATCAAGAGCTACGTGGGCAGCTACTACGCACACCTCGGCCGGGTGGACGCGATCACGTTCACCGCCGGGATCGGCGAGAACGACGACATCGTCCGGATCAACTCGCTCGCCGGCCTCGAGCGGCTCGGCATCCGCGTGGACGCCGAGCGCAACGCCGGACGCAAGAAGTCCGAGTGCGTGATCTCCCCGGACGGGGCCGAGGTCACGGTGTTCGTCATCCCGACCAACGAGGAGCTCGAGATCGCCCGCGAGGCGCTCGACGTGGTCGCCGCGAGCGGAGTGTGACCATCGATCGGCTCATCGTCGGCCCTGGGATGCCGATCATCTGGGTGTGAGCCAGAGCGCAGGCGCTCCTGCCGAGCTGGCCGATCTGCTCGCGACCGTCGAGCGGACGGCCAACGCGGAGCCGTTGGCCTGCCTCGAGGCGGGCGGGCCGGCGCTGGCCGCCGCCCGCGCCGCCGGGGACACCGACGCCGAGCTGCAGGTCCAGTACTTCATCGGCTTCGCCAACCACCTGGTCTCCCGGGACGATGCGGCGATGGCCGCCATGGAGCACGCGCTCCACCTGGCCCGCGCCCGCAAGGACCGGCGCTGGGAGGCCCGTGTGATCGGCGGGCTCGGCGCCGTGCACAGTGGCTTCGGCGACAATGCCTCTGCCATCGAGTACCTCGAGCAGTCGTTGGCGATCCGCCGGGAGATCGGTGACGCGTTCGGCATCGCGGCGTCGCTGAACAACCTCGGGGTGACGTTCGAGGAGATGGGCCTCTTCCCGGACCGAGCCCGGGAGCTGCTGCTCGAGGCCCACGAGATGTTCGTCGAGCTCGGCAGCAGTCACGGCCAGTCCGCGAGCCTGAGCCACCTCGCCTCGCTGGACATCGCCCGGAGCGAGGCCCTGGCGGCGACCGACCCCCAGACCGCCGCCGAGGTGGCCGACCTGGCGCTGGTCACGGCGCGCGCCGCCATCGACTGCGCGGCGCAGCGACGGCAACCTCCGCCTCGAGGGCGAGACCCGGATCACCGAGGCGCGCGCACTGATCGCGTCGAACCGGACCGCGGAGGCCCGGCTCGTGCTGGACGAAGCGACCGCGATGGAGTCCATCGTCGGCACGGCGCACTTCCGGCTGGGTCTTGCTGCAGCCCGTGGCCGACTGCACCGCCGGCTCGGCGAGTCCGATGCCGCGATCACCGCCCTCGAGGCGGGTCTCGCGCTGGGCGATGACCGCGCGCGGCCCTTCGAGCGCGCCGGGCTGCTCAGTGAGCTGGTCGAGATCCACGAGGAGCGCGGCGAGCACGCGCTGGCGCTGGCCGCGCACCGACGTCTGCTCACCGCCACCCTGGACCAGCGGGACGACGCCGCCGGACGCCGGGCGCGGGCGCTCAACTCCCGCCTCGACCTCGAGCGCGCCCAGGTCGCGGCGCAGGCCGAGCGACTGCGGTCCGAACGGCTCGAGCTGCTCAACCGCGAGCTCGCCCACTACGCCAACCACGACGCCCTGACCGGGCTGGTCAACCGGCGCGGCTTCGACACCGCCCTGGCCGCGCGTGCCGCCCTGCCCGACGAGTCGCTGACCTACGTCCTGGGCGACCTCGACCACTTCAAGGCGGTCAACGACGACTTCTCGCACGCGGTCGGTGACGAGGTGCTGCGCAGGGTCGCCGAGGTCGTGCGGGCGGCTGTCCGCGGTACGGACCTGGTGGCCCGGATCGGCGGGGAGGAGATCGCCGTGCTGCTGACCGACCCGGCGAGCACGCCCTGGGTCGCCGACGTCTGCGAACGCATCCGCCGCGAGATCGCGGGCCACCCGTGGGACGAGGTCGCTCCCGGCCTGCGGGTCACGATCAGCATCGGGGCGGCGTCACGTCGGCCGGACGAGCCGGTCGCCGAGCTCGCCGCCCGGGCCGACGCCCTGATGTACGAGGCCAAGGCGGCCGGACGCGACCGGGTCGTGCTCGACGCGGTCTGACTCGCGCGCGACGCGGCGCCGGCGGCTCAGGGGAGCCGGAGCGCCTTCATCAGCCGGAGGCCCGCGGTGAACAGCTCGGTCCACCGCTCGGCCGGCAACGCGTACAGCCGACCGAGGCCCAGGCCCCGGTGGGTGCCCCGCTGCACCGCGACGGTCTGGGACCACGTGGTGGCCCACAGGCCCTCGGGGCCGTGCCGACGGCCGGAGCCGGAGGACTTGACCCCGCCGATCGCGGCACCGGTCGATCCCCAGGCGGCGGCATACCCCTCGTTGATGTTGACCATCCCGGTCTCGATCCGGCTCGCCAGCCGCCGACCACGCGCCACGTCCCTGGTCCAGATGCTCGCGTTGAGGCCGTACTCGCTCGCGTTGACGACCTCGACCGCATGGTCGTCGTCCCGCACCCGGGTCACGACGACGACCGGACCGAAGGTCTCCAGCGTCGCGACCAGCGCCTGCTCCGGCACGTCGGCCAGCAGCGTCGGCTCGTAGAAGAGCGGCCCGACATCGACCCGGTGCACCCCGCCGGTCAGCACCCTCGCCCCGCCCCGCACGGCGTCGTCGACGTGCTCGGTGACCCGCGCGAGCTGAGCGGCCGAGGTGAGCGAGCCGACGTCGGCCGAGTAGTCGAGGGCGGTGCCCAGCCGCAGGGCCCGCACCCGCGGGATCAGCTCGGCGAGCACGGCGTCGGCGACGGCCTCGTGCAGCAGCAGCCGCTCGATCGACACGCACAGCTGACCGGTGTTGGCGAAGCAGGCGCGGACAACTCCCTCGGCGGCGACCGCCGGGTCTGCGTCGTCGGCGACGTACAGCGCGTTGTGCCCGCCGAGCTCGAGGGAGGTCGGGACCAGCCGGCCGGCTGCCGCCCGGGCGACGACCCGGCCGGTGGCTGTCGAGCCGGTGAGCACGAGGTGGTCGACCTGGTCGACCAGCGCGCCGCCGATCTCGGAGCCGGGGCCGCTGACGACCTGCACCAGACCGGCCGGCAAACCGGCCTCGAGCAGCAGGTCGACCCCCCACAGGGCGCTGAGCATGGTCTGCTGGTCCGGCCTGAGCACCACCGCGTTGCCTGCTGCGAGTGCCGGTACCGCCTCGCCGACGGACAGGTTCAGCGGGTAGTTCCACGGCGAGATCACCCCGACCACACCCCGCGGGCGCCGGTGCACGGTGACCCCGGTGAGGCCCGGGACGAGCCCCGCGACCCGCTGCGGCGCGAGGTACCGGGCCGCCCGGCGCGCGTAGTGCCGGGTGATCAGCGCCAGGTCCGCGACCTCCTCGTAGGCGCTCGCGCGCGCCTTGCCGTTCTCGAGCTGGATCAGGTCCAGGACCTCCGACTGCCGGTCCAGCACCAGGTCGTGGAACCGGAGCAGGATGCTGCACCGCTCGGCGATCGGCGTCCGCGCCCAGCGCCGCTGCGCGAGCCGGGCCGTCGCGACCGCCGACGCGACGTCGGCCACCGTGGACAGCGGGACGGCAGCGACCGGGGCCCCGGTCAGCGGTGTGCACGCCAGGTTCGTCGCGGCACCGGGGGACGCCACGACGTGCGCGAGCAGCCGCCGGACCTCCGTCGGCTCGAGGACCCAGGTGGCCCGCGGGTCGGTCTCCGGGTCGATGACGTCGGCAGGGTTTCCCATGGCGGTCAGGGTACGGCGCACCGCCGACGCCGCCCACCCGTGCGGCCGGCGGGTCAGCCCCGTCGGCGCGTCCGTCGCGCGGATGCCTCCCCGCGGTCAGCCCAGCGCGAGCACCTCGCGAACCTCGGGGTCGACGAGCCCGAGAGCAGCCGCACGGGCCGCGCCGGCGGTCCGGGCCGATCGCGCCGCGGCCGCGATCTCCTGGCAGCCGGCGAGGGTGTGCCGAGCCAGGGCGAAGCGCACGCCCGGCACTGCGGCCGGCGACATGGACAGGCTCGTGGCACCCAGCCCTACCAGGACCAGGGCCATCGCCGGGTCGGCGGCCGACTCGCCGCACACCCCGACCGGCTTGGCTGCCTCGACCCCCGCGCCGGCGGCCGCCGCGACGAGGTCGAGCACCGCGGGCTGCCACGGGTCGAGCAGGTCGACGAGCTCGCCGAGCAGCCGGTCGGTCGCCATCGTGTACTGGGCGAGGTCGTTGGTGCCGAGCGAGATGAAGTCCACCTCGGTCAGCAGGTCCCGCGCCCGCAGCGCGGCCGACGGGATCTCGACCATCACACCGACCTGCTGGATGCCGACCTCGCGGGCCAGGGCCGCGAACTGGGCGGCCTCCTCGACGGTGGCGATCATCGGGGCCATGACCCACGGCGGGTTCCCCGCGCGCTGCCCGGCCGCGGCGATCGCCGCCAGCTGGGTGCGCAGGAGGTCCTCCGCGGTCCGGACCAGACGGAAGCCACGCACACCCAGGGCGGGGTTCTCCTCCCCCGCCCGGGTGACGAAGGCCAGTGGCTTGTCGGCGCCGGCGTCGAGGGTGCGGACCACGACCTTGCGCCCGTCGAGCGCACGCAGGGCCCGTTCGTAGACGACCGCCTGGTCCTCCTGGGTCGGCGCCGTCGTCCGGCCGAGGAAGAGCACCTCGGTGCGGAACAGCCCGACGCCCTGCACACCGGCGGCCGGCGAGGTGAGACGCTCGGCATCCTCGGCTGTCCCGATGTTCGCGAGCAGCTGCACGGGGTGCCCGTCGCTCGTGGCACCGGGTCCGGTCTCCTGGGCCAGGGTCGCGAGCGCGGCCTGCCGGGCCACCACGCGGGACCGGGTCTCGTCGTCGGGGTCGATCGTGACGGTGCCCGACGCGGCGTCCACGGCCACCTCCATGCCGTCGGCCAGCGCTGACGCACCCACGACCCGCACGACGCACGGGATCCCGAGCTGGCCGGCGATGATCGCGGTGTGGCCGGTCGGTCCACCCTGCTCGATCACGATGCCGAGCACCTTGTCGAGCTCCAGGGCTGCGGTGTCCGCCGGGGACAGGTCGTCGGCCACGATCACCGACGGGCGGGCCAGGGCCGGGACGCCCGGCTCGGGCAGCCCCTCCAGCCGGGCGATGACGCGGTCCCGCACGCTGCGCAGGTCGGTGACCCGCTCGGCGAGGTAGCCACCGGCCGCCGCGAACAGGTCGCAGAACTCGGCAGTCGCCCGGTCGACCGCGACGACGGCGGCCTGACCGCCGACGATCCGGCCCCGGACCTGGCTGATGAGCTCGGGGTCGGCCGCCATCAGGGCGGTCGCGCCGAGCACGTCGCCGATCGTGCCGCTGGCCTGCTCGGCTCGCACCTCGAGCGCAGCCGCGACCGCGGCGAAGGCGGCCTCCACCTCGGCCGTCGCCGCCCCGACGTCCAGCGGTGCGGGTGCGTCCTGCGCGACCGTCGGTGCCGGGTGGGCCCGGGCGACCGGACCCACCACGGCACCGCGCCCGACCCCGGACCCGCGGAGCACCTGTCCGCTCACGCGGGCTTCACCTCGTCGAGGTCGGTCGCCAGGAGCTCGACCAGACCGTCCAGGACACCCTCGGCGCCGTCGCCCTCGGCGGTCAGGGTGACCTGCTCGCCGCACTTCACACCCAGCGCCATGACGCGCAGGATGCTGGCCGCCTCGACCGGCGGACCGTCCCCCTTGGCGATCCGGACACCGAGCCCGGAGGCCGCAGCGGCCTGGGAGAACAGCTTCGCCGGGCGGGCGTGCAGGCCCACCTGCGAGGCGACGACGACAGTGCGTTGTGCCATGTCCACTCCTTCGTGGTGCCGTGCCGGACGCGCGGTCCGGCACGGCGGGATGACTGCTACGGCTCGATGGTGACCTTGATCGCTTCGCCCCGGGAGACGATGCCGATGCCCTCGATCACCTGGTCGAGCGGCAGCCGGTGCGTGATGAGGTCGTTGACGGGCACCTTGCCGTCCGCGATGAGCTTGAGCGCCCGCTTGTTGTGCTCGGGGCTCGAGCCGTTCGCGCCGATGATCATCAGCTCGCGGTAGTGGACCAGGTTCGAGTCGAGCGTGATCGTCGGGTTGTCCTTGGGCAGACCGCCGAAGAAGCTGATCCTGCCCTGACGCGTCGCCATCGCCACCGCCTGCTCCTGGGCCTTGCCGGAGGCCGCTGCGGTGATGATCACGTTGGCGCCCCGGCCCTCGGTCAGCGCGAGGACGGCCTCGACCGGGTCCTGGTCCGCAGCGCAGATCGCGGCGTCCGGCGAGACGAGCGCCGCGGCCATGTCCAGCCGCTCCCGGCTCAGCTCGACGAGGAAGACGCGGCCGGCCCCGAACGATCGGGCGAGCCGCACGTGCAGGCAGCCGATCGGGCCGGAGCCGATGACGACGACGTCGTCCCCCGGCTTGATCCCGACGAGCTCCTGGGCGTTGAGCGCACAGGCGAGCGGCTCGGCGACCGAGGCCTCGGCGAAGCTCACGCCCTCCGGGATCCGGTTGAGGCCGTCGACGGCCAGGACGTTCTCCGGGACGACCATGAACTCGGCGAACCCGCCCTCGAACTGGTAGCCCATCGAGACCTGGTTGGGACAGATCGTCATCCGGCCGTGGGTGCAGTCGGGACAGACACCGCACGGGATCGCCGCGATGACCTGCACGCGGTCACCAGGGGCCCAGCCGGTCACCTCGGCACCGGTCTCCACGACCTCGCCGGCGATCTCGTGGCCCATCACCCGCGGCGGGCTGATGTTCTGGTGCCCGAACTTCGAGATCTTCACGTCCGTGCCGCACGTCGAGCAGGCACGGACCCGGATCTTGACCTCACGGGGTCCTGGCGACGGCTCGGGCGCGTCCTCCAGACGGACGTCTCCGGGCGCGTGGAAGCGTGCGACTCTCATCGTTCTCCTTCAGGGGTGTGCTCGGGATCATCGTCGTCCGGAGCGGGGGTGAGCATGGTGAGCACCGTCTCGGCGCTCTCGGCGGCGCGCAGCGCGGCGGCGCGCTCGGGGTCGAGCAGGATCTGCGCGAGCTCGGCGAGGATGTCGACGTGGCCGTCACCCTTGGCCGCGATGCCGATGCAGACGGTGACCTGGGAGCCGTCCCAGTCCACGCCGTCGGGGAAGCGCACGAAGCACAGGGCGTCGCGCAGGACGGCGTCCTTGCCGGCGAGGGTCGCGTGCGGGATCGCCACGCCCTCGCCGATGTAGGTCGAGACCGAGTCCTCCCGCGCACGCATCGCCGGGACGTAGGCGGCCTCGACGGCCCCGCAGTCCACGAGCGCCTGCCCGCACAGCTCGATCGCCTCGTACTTGTCCGCGGCCCGCTCGGCCAGGCGGATGGCGCCTGGCGCGAGCAGGGCGGAGGGGTCAACCGACATCGATCGTCTGACCCTTCTGGATGGCCGTGACGACACGCGTCACGGCCGGGTCGCCGAGGAACAGGTTGAACGCGACGACCGGGGTGTCTCCGGCGATCCGTCGGGCACGATCGGCCAGGCCGGCGTGCGTCAGGATGACGTCGGCGTCCTGCGGGATGTTCTGGATCGAGGTGTGCTCCACGGTCACGCCCTGCTTCGCGAGCTGCTTGCGCACGGTGCTGGCCAGCATGACGCTGCTGCCCATCCCGGCGTCGCACGCGACGACGACCTTGTGCACCGTCGAACCGTCGATGGTGGTCATGGATCCTCCTTGATCAGCGGATGAGATCGATCAGCGGATGGTGTCGGTGGGCGCGGGTGCGTCCGCCGTGGTGACGCCGGCCTTCGAGGCGGCCTTGCGCTCGGCGACCTCCGCCTGGGCGGCGACGAGGTCGGTCTCGGCCTGCTCGGCCTCCGCCTCGGCCTTCGCACCCCGGCCGAGGCCCAGGAGCAGCGACGCGACGACGAAGCTGACGACCGTCGCGACGACGACGCTCAGCAGGACGGGCAGGAGGCCACCCCGGGGCGACATCGTGATGTAGGCGAAGATGCTGCCCGGGGCGGGTGAGGCAACCAGACCCGCACCGGTCAGGATGTTGGTGAAGATGCCCGCGGCGCCACCGGCGATCGCGGCCACCACCAGCTGCGGCTTCATCAGGACGTACGGGAAGTAGATCTCGTGGATCCCGCCGAAGAAGTGGATGATGATCGCGGCCGGGGTCGACGCACGCATCAGACGCGGGCCGAAGAACATGAACGCGACCAGGATGCCGAGGCCCGGGCCCGGGTTGGTCTCGAGCATGAACAGGATGGACTTGCCGGCGTCCGCGGACTCCGCCGCACCGAGCGGGGTCAGCACGCCGTGGTTGATCGCGTTGTTGAGGAACAGGATCTTGCCGGGCTCGATGATGAGCGAGGCGAGCGGCAGCAGGCTGTTCTCGACGAGGAAGTTCACGCCGGACTCGGCCCAGCCCATGATCGTGTCGACGACGGGGCCGATCGCCAGCAGGCCGGCGATGGCCATACCGCCGCCGACGATGCCGGCGGTGAAGTTGTCGACGAGCATCTCGAAGCCGGGCTTGGTGCGCTCCTGGACGAAGCCGTCGATCTTCTTGATGATCCACGCGGCCGCCGGGCCGATGAGCATGGCGCCGAGGAACATCGGCGAGCCCGTGCCGACGATGACGCCGACCGTGGCGATCGCGCCGACGACGCCACCCCGGTTGCCGTGCACCATGCGGCCACCGGTGAAGCCGATGAGCAGCGGGAGCAGGTAGGTGATCATCGGTCCGACCAGGCCGACGCCGGTCAGGCCGACATCCGGGTTGGTTGCCGTGTAGTCGCCGTAGCCACCGATCTCGGCCTGCGGCCACCAGCCCACCTCGATGAAGATCGCGGTGATCAGGCCCCAGGCGATGAAGGCACCGATGTTGGGCATGACCATGCCGGCGAGGTAGCCGCCGTACCGCTGCACGGTGGCCTTCACCCCCGATCCGGTGACCGTAGGTGTGTAGTCGCTCATGTCTGGAACTCCTTCGTTGCCAGGTGGATGGTGTGTTCGGTGCTGTGTTCCGGTGTGGTGCTGATTTCCGGTGTGCTGGGGGTTCACCCCGTGCCGACGAGCGGCTCGTCGAGCCGTGCGTCGAGATCCTCGGCCGGGAGCACGTGCGCGGCTCCCGGGTCGATGTCAGCGGGTCCGGGCATCTGGCTGCCCGGGAGCTGGACGGCGGCGGCGCCCCAGGCCAGGGCCGTGGCCAGGGCCGCGCGGCCGTGCCCGGCGGACCGCTCGGCCGCCAGGAACCCCGCGAGGAAGGCGTCACCTGCCCCCACGCTGCTGCGCGGGGTGAGCGCGATCGACTCCCCGACGGCGACGCCGTCGTCGTCCACGAGCAGGGCGCCGGCCGAGCCGAGACTCACGAGCACGCGTCGCGCGCCGGCGTCCCGCAGCTGTCGTGCCGCGGCGACGACGTCGGCCCGGGACGACAGCGGGCGGCCGACGGCAGCGGCCAGCTCCTCGGCGTTCGGCTTGATCAGGTCGGGTTCCGCGGTCACGGCGTAGGCCAGTGCGGGACCGCTGGTGTCCACCGCGACGCGGACTCCCGCGTCGGCGAGCCGGCGCGTCATCTGCGCGTACTGGTCGGCCGGCACACCCGGCGGCAGGCTGCCGCACAGGACGACCCAGCCGCCCGGGTGGGAGTCGGCCAGCGCGCGCGCGACCACGAGCTCCAGCTCCTCGGCCGTCAGCGCCGCACCGGGTTCGTTGATCTTGGTGACGGTGCCGTCGCCCTCGGCGATCGTGATGTTCGACCGGGTCCGCCCGGAGACCGGCACGATCACGGCATCCACCCGCTCGGCGGCCAGCAGCTCGACGAGCTGCTGGCCGTCCGAGCCGGCGATCGGCAGGACGGCGCGGCTCGGGACACCGTTGGCGAGCAGGGCCCGGGTGACGTTGACGCCCTTGCCACCGGGGTGCAGGTGCGTGCCACGTGCGCGCAGGACCTCGCCCCGGACGAGGTGGTCCACCTCGACGGTGCGGTCGAGGCTCGGGTTGAGCGTGACGGTGATGATCATGCGCGCACCACCCGCGGGCCGGCTGCCTCGATCTCGTCGGCGAGCTCGGGCTCGAGGTCGAGGTCGGTGATGACCGTGTCGATCGCGCTCAGCGGGGCGACCTGCGCGAAGTCGGTGCGGCCGAACTTGGTGTGGTCGGCCAGCACGACGCTCCGGCGGGCGGAGGCCACGAGCGCCCGCTTGACACCGGCCTCAGCGAGGTCGGGGGTGGTCAGGCCCCGCTCGACGGTGATGCCGTTGGTGCCGAGGAAGGCCACGTCGACGTACACGTCGGCCATCGCCCGCTCGGCCCAGGTGCCGACGGCGGCGAGGGTCCGGCCGCGGACGGTCCCGCCGAGCAGGTGCAGGGTGATGTTGGTCCGGGTGGCCAGGAGCATCGCGATCGGCAGGCTGTGGGTCACGACCGTCAGCTCGCGGTCGGTGGGCAGCAGCTCGGCGAGCCGGATCGTCGTCGTGCCCGCGTCGAGGATGATCGCGCCACCGTCCGGCAGCTCGTCGAGGGCGGCCTTGGCGATCCGCTCCTTCTGGCCCGCCATCCGGCCCTCGCGGTCCGCGACCGCGGGCTCGATGCCCAGCCGCTCGACCGGGATCGCCCCGCCGTGCATCCGCCTGAGCAGGCCCCGGCGTTCGAGCAGGGTCAGGTCCCGACGCACCGTCTCGGGGGTCACGTCGAGCGTCTCGGCGAGGTCCTTGACCTCGACACGACCGTCGAGGCGGGCCTTGCTGAGGATCTCCTGCTGACGCTCCGTTGCGTACACAGCCACTCCGCACTGTCTGTTCGGATGTTGTAATGGCTTTGTCTAGTTCCGTTTCTGCCCGGTGTCAAGTCCCTACAGGCAGAAGCTCTCCCCACACGCAGAGACGTCCCCGCCGACAGCCCAGGAGGTGTCAGACCCACGACCCACGACCCGACCCCACGTCCGACGGGTCGGTCGCGGGGTCGGGTCGCCTGAGGGGCCCGTGCCGCGCGTTCAGCCCAGGGCGAGCACATCGCGGACCTCGGGGTCGACCAGCGCCAGCGCCACCGCACGCGCCTGCTGCGCCGTCCTGGCCGCACGGGCCGCCACGGCGATCTCCTGGCAGCCGGCGAGGGTGTGCCGAGCCAGGGCGAAGCGCACGCCCGGGACGGCCGCCGGGGACATGGACAGACTGGTCACGCCCAGGCCGGTCAGCAGCAGGGCCATCACGGGATCGGCCGCGGACTCGCCGCACACCCCGACCGGCTTGCCGAGCTCCACCCCGGCCGACGCGGTCGCGGCGACCAGGTCGAGCACCGCCGGCTGCCACGGGTCGAGCAGGTCGACGAGATCGCCGAGCAGCCGGTCCGTCGCCATCGTGTACTGCGCGAGGTCGTTCGTGCCGAGCGAGACGAAGTCGACCTCCGCGAGCACGTCCCGGGCACGCAGAGCCGCCGACGGGACCTCGACCATCACCCCGACCTGCTCGATCCCGACCGCCCGCGCCATGGCCGCGAACTGCGCGGCCTCGTCGACCGTCGCGATCATCGGGGCCATCACCCACGGCCGGGTGCCGGTCTCGTGCGCGGCTCGGGCGATCGCAGCGAGCTGGGTGAGCAGGAGATCCTCGGCCGCCCGGACGAGCCGGAAGCCGCGGACCCCGAGGGCCGGGTTCTCCTCCCCCGCCCTCGTGACGAACGCCAGCGGCTTGTCCGCCCCCGCATCGAGCGTCCGGACGACCACCTTGCGGCCACCCATCGCGGCCAGCGCCCGGGTGTACGCGGCAGCCTGGGCGTCCTCGGTGGGCGCGGTCGCATGGCCCAGGAAGAGGACCTCGGTACGGAAGAGGCCGACACCCTCGACGGCGGCGTCGGTGAGCCGCTCGGCATCCTCGGCGGTGCCGATGTTGGCCAGCAGGGCCACCGGGTGGCCGTCAGCCGTGGCACCGTCGGCGAGGTTCTCGGCCAGCGCCGCGAGCGCGACCCGCCGTGCCTCGACGCGGGCCTTCGTGACGGCGTCGGGCCCGACGACGACGGTGCCCGCTGCCGCGTCGACAGCCACGATCTCGCCGTCCAGGAGGTCCGACGCGCCGGCAGCACGGACGACGCACGGCAGTCCCAGCTGGCCGGCGATGATCGCCGTGTGGCCGGTCGGGCCACCCTGCTCGATCACGATGCCGAGCACCATCTCGAGGTCGAGCGCAGCGGTGTCCGCGGGCGACAGGTCGACGGCCACGATCACCGCGGGGCGCTCGAGCGGCGGGACGCCGGGCTCGGGCACGCCCAGACATCGGGCGACCACCCGGTCGCGCACGCTGACCAGGTCCGTGACCCGCTCGGCGAGGTACCCACCCGCTGAGGTGAACATCGACGCGAAGTCCCCGACCACCGCCGACAGTGCCGTCAGCGGCGGCTCACCCTTGTCGATCCGACCGAGGACCTGCTTGCGCAGCGCCCGGTCGTCTGCCATCTGTGCGGTCGCCGAGAGGACCTCGGCAAGCGTTCCCGCGGCCCGGCCGGCCTGCGCCCGGAGCCCCGCGGCGACGTCGGCGAAGGCCTGCTCGACCATCTCCTTCGCCGCCGCGGGGTCGGCGGGAACGAGCTCGTTCGCGGGAACCGTCGGCGCCGGACGGACCCGGGCCACCGGACCCCAGACCGCGCCGCGACCGACGCCGACGCCCTGGAGCACCCTGCTCTGCTCACTCACCGGGCACCACCTACTGGGCGTCGAGATCGGTCTCGAGCAGGACGACGAGCTCGTCCAGCACCCGGTCGGACTCCGGCCCGTCAGCCTCGAGGACGACCGTCTGACCGGGGCCGGCCCCCAGCGCCATGACCATCAGGATGCTCGAGGCATCCATCCCCTCCTCGCCCGGCTTGGCGATGGTCACGTCCACGCCCGAGGCCGCGACGGCCTGGGTAAAGATCGAGGCCGGCCGTGCGTGGAGTCCCACGCGTGAGGCGACGACGGCGGTTCGCTGCGACATGTCGAGCCTTCCTGGTTGTGCGTGAAGCGCGGCTCAGCGAGCGCCGGTGAGAGCAGCGACGCTCTCCACGGACTCGAGGACGGACTCGTCCGGGTTTCGCCCGATGCTCTTCGCCAGGACCAGCGCGACAGCCGAGACGACCATTCCGACGAGGAGCGCGAGCAGGAACAGGACCGGCTTGTTGGCCAGGGCCGAGACCCAGACGCCCCCGTGCGGGGCGAGGATGCCGGAGCCGAAGGCCATCGAGAGGCCACCGGTGACGGCGCCACCGAGCATGAACGACGGGATCATCCGGACGGGGTCGGCAGCCGCGAACGGGATGGCGCCCTCGGAGATGAACGACGCACCGAGCAGCCAGGCGGACTTCCCGGACTCGCGCTCCGCCTCGGAGAACATCCTGGGCCGGACCACCGTCGCGAGGGCGATCGCCAGCGGCGGGACCATGCCGGCAGCCATGACGGCGGCCATGATGACCGCGGGCTTGTCACTGCTGGTCGCGGCGTTGGCCAGGCCCGTGGTGGCGAAGACGTAGGCGACCTTGTTGACCGGTCCGCCGAGGTCGAAGCACATCATCAGGCCGAGCACGATGCCGAGCGGGACGAGGGCGGAGGTGCCCAGGCCGTTCAGCCAGGAGGTCAGGCCGTCGTTGACGGCCTTCATCGGCGGGCCGATGACCAGGGCTGTCGCGACGCCGACGACCATCACGGACAGCAGCGGGGTGACGACCACCGGCATGACACCGCGCACGCCCTTGGCGACCTTCCACCGGGAGATCCACAGGGCGACGAAGCCCGCGAGGAAGCCGGTGGCGATACCGCCGAGGAAGCCCGCACCGACCAGGCCGGCAGCGAACCCGCCGACGAACCCGGGAACGATCCCGGGGCGGTCGGCGATCGCGTACGCGATGTACGCGGAGAGCGCCGGCACCAGGAAGCTGAAGGCCCACTTGCCGATCCAGAAGAGCAGCACGGCCCAGGACTGCAGGGATCCCAGCGAGAACCCGTCGGAGATCCAGCTGGTGAACGCCCCGCCGTCGAAGCCGTCCACGACGGCGGTGACCGCGATGGCCCCGTCCTTGCCCCAGGCGACCGATGCGAGCAGGAAGCCGACGGCGATGAGGATGCCGCCGGCGGCGACGAACGGGATCATGTACGAGACACCGGTCATCAGGTACTGGCGGATCCGGGTCGCGGTGCCGACCTGCCGCACCGGCGCGGCGGGAGCGGCGGCGACCGAGCCCGCTGTCCCGGCCGGCGCTGCCTTGACGGCCTCGACCGCGGCGGCGATGACGCCCGGTGCGTCGTGCACGGCCTTCTTGACGCCGACGTCGACCGTCGGCTTGCCGGCGAAACGACCCTTGTCCTGGACCTCGAGATCCGCAGCGAAGATGACGCCGTCGGCCGCGGCGATGATCGCCGGGTCGAGCGGGGTCGAGCCGGCCGCACCCTGGGTCTCGACGACGCACTCGTGGCCGGCTGCGAGGGCCGCCTGCTCGAGTGCCTCGGCGGCCATGTAGGTGTGAGCGATACCTGTGGGGCATGACGAGACCGCGACGAACTTCATGACGGGACCACCTCTCGTGTGACGATGTCGGCGACCGTGACGGCATCAGGGGCCTGCTTGATCGATGTGCGGAACGACTCGTGGACCAGCCGGCGCGCGAGCGCGGCCAGGATCTTCAGGTGATCGGAGTCACCGCTCGCAGGTGCCGCGATCAGGAAGATCAGCGTGGCCGGACCGTCCGGCGCGCCGAAGTCGACGCCTGACGGGACGCGACCGACAGCCAGGCTCGGGACTGTCACGTGCTCCGAGCGGGCGTGCGGCAGGCCGATCCCACCGGGCATGCCGGTCGCCATCTGCGCCTCGCGCGCCCGCACGTCGGCGTGGAAACCGTCCGCGTCGGTCACCCGGCCGGCAGCGGCGAGCAGGTCGATGAGCTGACGCGTGACGTCGTCACGGTCGGTCGCGACGATGTCGAGCGCGACGAGCTCGGGGGTGATCAGAGGGTTGGTGCTCACGTCACAGCTCCTTCAGGGTCAGGCTCGGGTTGGGCTCCTCGACGACCGTGACGGCGGCGAGGTCGATCTGCTCGGGGCGTGGCATCTCGGTCCCCGGGAGCTGGACGGCGGCGCGGCCCCAGGCCACCGCCGTCCTGAGCCGCTCGGACGGTGCTCGACCGTCGGCGGCGACGTAGCCCGCCAACGTCGAGTCCCCGGCGCCCACTGTCGACACCGGCACGATCGGGTCGCCGCCTGCCCACCAGCAGGCCTCGGCGGTCACGAGCAGTGCACCGTGCGCACCCAGGCTCACCAGCACCGCCTCCGTGCCGAGCGCGACGACCTCCCGGGCGGCGTCGCGGACGTCGCCGACCGTGTGGAGCTCGCGCCCCACGAGCTCGGCGAGCTCGTGCTCGTTCGGCTTGACGACCGCGAGGCCGCCGGCCCTGACCGCGGCGGCCAGCGGGGCGTCGGACGTGTCGAGCGCGAACGGGACGTGGTGGGCGGCCGCGAGGGCTGCGAGCCGGCTGAGGATCGACGTCGGCACGCCCTCGGGCAGGCTGCCGGCGGCGATCACGCAGGTCGTGCCCGGGCGCAGGTGCTCGTCGACGGCAGCGAGGATGCGCGCCTGCTCGTCGTCGTCGATCCGGGGTCCGGGGGCATTGACCTTCGTGGTCCCGCCGTCCGGGACCGTGATCGTGACATTGCTCCGGATCGCGCCCGCGATCGGCACCGGGTGCGCCGGGACGCCGTGCCGCTCGAGCTCGGAGACGAGGACCGGCCCGTCGGCCCCCCCGATCGGGAACACGGCGACCGTCGCGATGCCGTTCTGCTGGAGCGCGCGCGAGACGTTGATGCCCTTGCCGCCGGCGTCCAGGTGGGTGCGGAGCGCCCGGTTCACCTCGCCGACCAGGAGCCGTTCGGTGTCGAACGTCCGGTCGAGGCTCGGGTTGAGCGTGACTGTGATGATCATGTCTGCACCGTCCGCGGTCCGGCCGGGACACCGTCGTCGAGACGTGCCCTGCTGACCCTGCTCAGGGTCGTCCGCTGCCCCTCGGTCGCGTTCACAGTCGCTCCGCATTGTCCGTTCGGATGTTGTTATGGCTTTGTTTACTTCCGTTTGCGTCCGTTGTCAACACCCGGTCCGGGTCCTGAGACCCTCCACCGCCGCATCCGCACCCGGGCGAGCCGCCCTCCCGTCCCCCCACGAGCCGTCAGGTCCACCGGTCCCGCGGGGAGCATGGGGCGGACAGCTCTCGCCTACAGACCCACCAAACCAGCGTGCGGGGGACCCCACAACCCCTGCGGCGACCCGGTGGGGAACGCCAGAACCCCGTGCACCGGGGCGCACGGGGTTCTGGTGGAGCCGGGTCGGGTCGGGTCGGGTGGCCCGAGGTCGGGGTGGGGTCAGTGCGGCTGGTAGGGCGAGACGACGACCTCGACGCGCTGGAACTCCTTGAGGTCGGAGTAGCCGGTGGTCGCGAGCGCCCGGCGGAGCGCACCGACCAGGTTCAGCGTGCCGTCCGCCTGTCGACCGGGGCCGAACAGGATCTCCTCGAGGGTGCCGGCGGTACCGACCTCGACCCGCTCACCGCGTGGGAGCTGCGGGTGGTGCGCCTCGGGGCCCCAGTGCCAGCCCGCGCCCGGGGCCTCGGCGGCCCTGGCGAGGGCGGCACCGACCATCACGGCGTCGGCGCCACAGGCGACCGCCTTGACGAGGTCCCCGGACCGCCCGACCCCGCCGTCGGCGATCACGTGGACGTAGCGGCCGCCCGACTCGTCGAGGTAGTCACGGCGTGCGGCCGCGACGTCCGCCACGGCACTGGCCATCGGCGCGTGGATGCCGAGGGTGACCCGCGTGGTGTGCGCCGCGCCACCGCCGAAGCCGACCAGGACGCCGGCCGCGCCGGTCCGCATCAGGTGCAGCGCGGCGGTGTACGTCGAGGCCCCGCCGACGATCACCGGGACGTCGAGCTCGTAGATGAAGCGCTTGAGGTTGAGCGGCTCGGCGCGCCCCGACACGTGCTCGGCCGAGACGGTCGTGCCCCGGATGACGAACAGGTCGACCCCGGCGTCGACGACGTGCTTCCAGTACTGCTGGGTCCGCTGCGGGGACAGCGCACCGGCGACCGTCACGCCGGCACGGCGGATCTCCTGCAGCCGTTGGGTGATCAGCTCGGGGATGATCGGCGCCGCGTAGATCTGCTGCATGCGGGCCGTCGCGCTCGCCCCGTCGAGGGCGGCGATCTCGGCGAGCAGCGGCACGGGGTCCTCGTACCGGGTCCAGAGACCCTCGAGGTCGAGCACACCCAGGCCGCCGAACCTGCCGAGGGCCACAGCCGTCTCCGGGCTCATCACCGAGTCCATCGGCGCGGCGACGATCGGCAGGTCGAAGTGGTAGGCGTCGATCTGCCAGCCGACCGAGACCTCCTCGGGATCGCGCGTGCGGCGCGAGGGCACCACGGCGACGTCGTCGAAGGAGTAGGCCCGGCGACCGCGCTTGCCGCGGCCGATCTCGATCTCGTTGCTCACCGCCCCAGGCTACCGGCGCGACGGCCCGAGCCGGCTCATCAGCTCGAGGAAGCAGGTCGGTCCGGCCCCCGCGGCGTGGCCGCCGTCGATCTGTGGGTGGTCGCTGGCAGGCTTCGGACAACGAGGGGTGGTCGCAGTGATGGCATGGGTCGACGCAGCCGTGGTCGGTTTCGACACCGAGACCACCGGGGTCGACGTCGGGGTCGACCGGATCGTCACGGCCGCGGTCGTGCGCCGGTCAGGCAGGACGACGTCGGTCACCTCCTGGCTGATCGACCCGGGGGTCGAGATCCCGGCCGCCGCCGCGGCGATCCACGGCATCACCACGGAGCATGCGCGCGCTCACGGGCGCCCGCCCACCGACTGCCTCGACGAGATCGCCGAGGTGCTCGCGGACGCGCTGCGCGCCGGCGAGCCGGTCGTTGCCTTCAATGCCGCGTACGACCTGTCACTGCTCGACGCCGAGCTGCGCCGCAACGACCTGCCGACCCTGCCGGAGCGGATCGGCCGCGAGGTGCGCGTCGTCCTGGACCCGCTGGTCCTCGACCGTCACCTGGACCGGTACCGGCGCGGCAAGCGCAAGCTCGGTGACCTGTGCGCCCACTACGCGATCGGCGACACGGCCCACCTGCACACGGCCGACGTCGACGTCCTGGCGACCCTCGACGTGCTGCGCGCACTGACTGTCGCGTTCCCCGAGATCGGCACCATGGCGCTGGACGACCTGCACGACCTCCAGGTGCGCGCGCACCGCACCTGGGCGGAGGGCTTCAACCTGTGGCGGACGTCCCAGGGCATGTCCGGGCCTGGTGCCGAGCTCACCTGGCCGGTGCGGCTTCCGGAGCCGGTCCTGGTCTGAGCACCGGCAGGCCGGTCCCGGTCCGAGCATCGGCGGGCGGCGCCGTCAGCCGAGCCCGAGACCTGCGATCACGGCGTCCGCGGCCTCGGCCGATGCCGCACCGACCAGGCCCGAGCGCGCGTCGTCAGCGCGGTAGTCCGACCCGTCGAGCCGCCGGGACACCCCACCGACCTCACGCAGCAGGACGGCCCCCGCTGCGTGGTCCCACGGGTGGGTGCGCCAGTAGAACGCGAAGTCCTCCTGCCCCGACGCGATCCGGGCGTAGGTCGCACCCGACCACAGCCGCAGGCTCGGGTACGCAGCGGGACCGATGGCGGCGATCCTGGGCTCGACCTGCTCGCGCAGCCCGGTCGGCAGGCCGTCCGCGCTGCCGCTCAGGAACGAGGTCGCGACCCCACCGCGCAGTGCCGTGAGGTCAGGGGCGGGCCGGGCCAGCCGATCGCCGTTGCACCATGCCCCGGCGCCGCGCATCGCGACGAACATCTGCTCGTGCTGCGGCAGGCAGATCCAGCCGCCCACGGCCCGGCCACGCTCGACGAGCGCGACCATCACGGCATGATCCGGCAGGCCCTCGACGAACGCCTGGGTGCCGTCGATCGGGTCGACGACCCAGACCTGCTCGGCCCCGGCGATCACGTCGAGCAGTCGCGGGTCGGCCGCAACCCCCTCCTCGCCGACGACCGGGATCCCGCGGCCCAGCATCGTCAGACCCTCGACGAGCGCTGCCTCGGCGGCCAGGTCCACCACGGTGACCAGGTCACCGGGGGACTTCTCGCTGACGTCGCCGTCGCGCAGGTCGCGGAACCGCGGGGTCACGACAGTGTCTGCGACGTGCGTGATCAGCGCCGTGACGGCGTCGACGTCGATCTCCCGTGCCATGGACAGCCCTTCGGTCGTGCGGGGGCGGGTGCCGCTCAGCGCGAGGAGTAGTTCGGAGCCTCCGCGACCATCTGCACGTCGTGCGGATGGGACTCCTTGAGCCCGGCCGCCGTGATCCGGACGAACCTGCCACGCGCCTGCAGCTCGGGCACCGTGCGGGCGCCGACGTAGAACATCGACTGGTGCAGACCACCGATCAGCTGGTGCGAGACGGCGCCGAGCGGGCCCCGGTAGGGGACCTGCCCCTCGATGCCCTCGGTGATGATCTCGTCGTCGGAGAGGTCGCCCTGGAAGTAGCGGTCCTTGGAGTACGACCGGCGGTCCCCGCGCGACTGCATGGCGCCGAGCGAGGCCATCCCCCGGTACCGCTTGAACTGCTTGCCGTTGACGAAGACGAGGTCACCAGGGCTCTCGTCGCACCCGGCGAGCAACCCGCCGAGCATCACCGTGTCCGCACCTGCGACCAGGGCCTTGGCGATGTCACCGGAGTACTGCAGGCCGCCGTCGCCGATCACCGGGACACCGGCCGGCTTGGCCGCGAGCGACGCCTCGTAGATCGCGGTGATCTGCGGGACGCCGACGCCTGCCACGACGCGCGTGGTGCAGATCGAGCCCGGTCCCACACCGACCTTGATCGCGTCGACCCCGGCATCGACGAGCGCCGCAGCACCCTCGCGGGTCGCGATGTTGCCACCGATGACCTGCACGTGCCGGGTGGCCGGGTCGGCCTTGATCCTGCGCACCATGTCGAGCATGAGCCTCGCGTGGCCGTTCGCGGTGTCCACCACCAGGACGTCGACACCGGCGTCCACCAGGGCCACCGCACGCTCCCACGCGTCACCGAAGAACCCGACGGCCGCGGCGACCACGAGCCGGCCCTCCGCGTCCTTCGTGGCGAGCGGGTACTGCTCGGACTTGACGAAGTCCTTGACCGTGATCAGACCGCGCAGCACCCCGCTGTCGTCGACCAACGGGAGCTTCTCGACCTTGTGCTTGGCCAGGAGCGAGGCGGCGTCCGGCCGGGTGATGCCCACCGGACCGGTCACGAGCGGCATCACCGTCATCACGTCACGGACCCGCAGGGTCGCGTAGTCGGCGGCGGCGACGAAGCGCAGGTCACGGTTGGTGATGATCCCGAGCAGCCGGTCCTCCGCGTCGACGACCGGGAGCCCCGAGACGCGGTACTTGCCGCACAGGTCGTCGAGCTCGGCGAGCGTCGCATCGGGGCCGACCGTCACCGGGTCGGTGATCATGCCGGACTCGGAGCGCTTGACCAGGTCGACCTGGTGCGCCTGGTCCGCCACCGACAGGTTGCGGTGCAGCACGCCGACACCACCCTGGCGCGCCATCGCGATCGCCATCCGCGCCTCGGTGACGGTGTCCATCGCCGCGGACAGCAACGGGATGGCGACGGAGATCTCGCGGGTGAGCCGCGAGGTCGTGTCGACCTCGCTCGGGATCACGTCCGTCTCGCCGGGCAGCAGCAGGACGTCGTCGTAGGTCAGGCCGATCATCCCGAAGGGGTTGGCGGCATCGGCAGCTGCGGAAGGGCCGGGCTCGAACGCGCTCACCCGGTGATAGTACGCAACGACCGGCGCCGGACCGGCGCCCGTCCGCTCCCTGGAGCGACGGTCAGCGGATGAGCCCCTGCCGGAGGCCGATCGCGACGGCCTGTGCACGGTCGGCCGCGCCGAGCTTGCGGAAGAGCCTGCGTGCGTGCGTCTTGACGGTGTCCTCGGAGAGGAACAGGTCGCTGCCGATCTGGGCGTTCGAGCGTCCGTTGCTCATCCCGGTCAGCACCTCGAGCTCGCGGCGGGTGAGGTCGACGCCGCCGGGACCCGACGGACGCGGCGCGACGACGATGCCGTCGCGGCCGTTCGGCGGACCGGGCTGGTGCGGGACGGTGGTGGCCGACAGGCTGTGCGCGGCCACGGCGGCGAGCTCGCTGCGCTCGACGTCGGGCGCGAGGTAGCCGCGGGCACCCAGGGCGATGGCGCGGTCGAGGGTGATCTCGTCACCCGGCACGGCGAGCATGATGACGACGGGTTGGGAACCGGTCATGCGCAGCCGGCGGATCGCCTCGATCGGGCCGGAACCCGGCAGGTGCGCATCGATCAGCACGAGCGCGGGTACCGAGCGGCGCACGAGGGCGACGAGCTCCTCGGCGGTGGCGGCGCCGCGCGCGGGCACGAGCGCCGGGACACCGTGCGCCGCAGCGACGATCCGGTCGCGCACAGCAGCGGTGCCATGGCATACGACGATGCCTGCCATCCGCCTCCTTCCGCCCACGCGACACGGTCAGGACCATGCCACCAGCACGGAGGTGGTGTCCGCGCTGGAACTGTCATCGGCCGTGGCGGGCGGGAACCTTAGCCGTCGGCACGGGTGAACCACTGTCCCGATCACCCGTCGCCTGCGAACGGCGAGTCACCCGAGAACGGCGAGGATCTCGTGCAGGGCGCCGGTCAGGGTCCGCACATGGTGCACCGTGGCCGACGACGGCACGTCGAAGGGCGCACTGCCCTGTCGGTGGACGAAGACCGGCACCGAGCGGTCAGCGGCGATCACGGCGCTCACCGCGTCCGCGGCACGGTCGGAGTCGCCGGGCGCGCCCGCCTCGTGGACGAGGGCCACGGACGGCTGCATGCGTTCGACCGCGGGTCCGACCGCTGCGAGAGAACCGCCGGAGAGCACCCGGACCGGGACGCCACGAGCCTGCAGGGCGGTCGCGATCACATGGAGCAGAAGGTCCGGGCGGACACCGGCCGCGATCGCCAGGACGGTCGGGGCACCGTCGGCGCTCGCACCGTGCGGCGAACCGATCGAGCCGTCGACCCGCTGCGACCGGGCGACCTCGACCGCGGCGCGGCTGCGGAGCTCGGCGAAGGCCGCCGACTCGAGCGCGGGCACCACCGACTCCCCCGGCCGCTCGAGGACCGGGCGCTCGGCGAGTGCGCGCAGGGACGGCGCGACGAGGTCGGACCACCAGGCGAGGACGTCGCGCGGATGGACCCGCGCGAGCATCCACCGGACGGCGGCGTTGTCGAAGTGAGCGGCAGCGGCGACCAGTGCCGCCGGGTCGGCTGCCATCGGGACGGCGTCCGTGTACGCGTCGAGGACGTCGGTGACCGACGGGACCCGGACCGACGAGGCCGACGACGCCTCCGCGGACGACAGGGCGGTACGGGCCGCCTCCGACGGGGCGACACCCTCGAGGGTGAGCCGGCGCATCACCAGGAGCCGCCCGACGTCCGTCGACGAGTACCGGCGGTGCGAGCCCGCCATGTGCTGCGACGGACCGAGCCCGTAGCGGCGGTCCCAGGTCCGCAGCGTGGCGGGTGCGACACCGAGCCGCCGGGCGACCGCTGCGACGGTCAGGGCAGGGCCCTCGGCCTTGGCACCGCGCACTGCGGTCCCTGCGGATGCGCCGTGGCTGCGGGCGGCGGGCTCGTCTGCGGCGGGGACCTCGCGCGACGGCTCCGCGGCGTCGGAGCTCGTCGGGACCATGAAGCGATTGTGCACAGCCCACGGCGCGATCCGCCACCGCACGCGCTGATGAGCACACGGTTGTCATTTCGCTTCGCGAGACGCTTCAGCGCGAATAACCATGACCAAGGGGGTTGACCAACTTGTGACGCGGTTCTAGGTTGGAGACAGCGCATCGACCAGATGACGACCGATCGCCCAGGCGTACCCCGCCATCGATCACCGAGAGCGACCGGCAGCCGCCGGTCCGACCCAGGAGGACCCATGACGGAGATCTCGCGACTGCCCGGTCCGGTGATGGACCTGTGGGAGTGGCAGTACGAGGGCCTGTGCCGCGAGGCAGACCCGGCCCTCTTCTTCCACCCGGAGGGCGAACGCGGCTCGGCCCGTCGTCGCCGCGCGGAGGCCGCCAAGGCCATCTGCGCCACGTGCCCCGTGATCGAGATGTGCCGCGAGCACTCCCTCGCCGTGCGCGAGCCGTACGGCGTGTGGGGCGGGCTGTCCGAGGAGGAGCGCACCGCGCAGCTTGCCGGGCGCCTGCGCAAGGCCGGCTGAACGACGCACGACGAAGCCCCGCACCGGATGTCCGGTGCGGGGCTTCGTCGTGCGCAGCTCAGGAGCTGGCCGAGCTCACTTCACGACGACGGCGAGGATGTCGCGCGCCGAGAGGATCAGGTACTCCTCACCGGCGTACTTGACCTCGGTGCCGCCGTACTTGCTGTAGATGACCGTGTCGCCGACTGCGACGTCCAGCGGGACGCGCTGGCCGTTGTCGTCGACGCGGCCGGGACCGACTGCCAGGACCTCGCCCTCCTGGGGCTTCTCCTTGGCGGTGTCCGGGATGACAAGACCGGAAGCCGTCGTCTGCTCTGCTTCGAGCGTGCGGACAACGACCCGGTCCTCGAGCGGCTTGATGGAGACCGACACAGCGGACCTCCCCTTCGCATTCGTGGGAACGGATGATGATCATGGCCGCGGACCTGGGCTGCCCGTCGTCGCGGGTGCCGGTCAGCCCGATTGCTGTCCGATGCGGCTGGTAGCAATCTATTGCCGCGTTAGCACTCGGTCAACACGAGTGCCAGTCGCCCGCACCACCGGCGGCCCGGGCGGCCCCTGGCGGACGGGGCGTGCAAGGATCGGCCTCGTGGACCCTGCCGCCCTGAGCCTGCTGCTGAGCCCTGAGGGGTGGGCGCTCCTCGGTGCACTGCCGCGCTACGACGAGCGCCTGGCGATGGTGCTGTCCGAGCGCCTCCAGCGCGAAGGCGTCGATGCCGTCCTGGTGGCTGCCGCGCTGACCCAGTCGAGGCTGCGCTCCAGGGCACGGGAGAAGTTCGACGACTTCGCCGACGGCATGCTCTTCACCGCCGCCGGCCTCGAGCAGGCGACCCGGCTCAACGTCGGCGCCCGCCACGCGCAGCGGTACACCGCCGCAGGCTGCACCCGGGTGGCCGACCTGACGTGCGGCATCGGCGGGGACTCGATGGCGTTCGCTGCCCTCGGCGTCGCGGTCCTCGCCGTCGACCTCGACGAGCTCACTGCGGCGATCGCGACGGTCAACCTGCGGCACTTCCCCGAGGCCGAGGTCCGGCACGCCGACGGCCTCACCCTCGACCTCCTGGCCGAGGGCGTCGACGGGGTCTTCGCCGACCCTGCACGCCGTACGACCGGGGGGCGCCGGCGGCATGACCCGTCGGCGTACAGCCCCCCGCTGGACGACGTCCTGGCGGTGCGCTCGACCGTCCCGGCGCTCGGCGTCAAGGTCGGGCCGGCCATCGCGCACACGGCCGTCCCGGCCGACGCCGAGGCCCAGTGGGTCAGCGCGGACGGCGACGTCGTCGAGGCCGGCCTCTGGTTCGGCCCGCTCGCACCGGACGGCCCCGGACGCAGCGCCCTCGTGCTGCGCGGGAGCCACGCGACGACGTTGCGCGAGCCGGCCGGCGGGCTCGTGGCACCTGAGGTCGGGCCCGTCGGCGGCTACCTGTACGAGCCGGACGGCGCCGTGATCAGGTCCGGCCTGGTCGCGCTGGTCGCCGAGCAGGTGCGCGGACGCCTGCTCGACTCCACGATTGCCTACGTGACCTCCGACCACCTGACCACGACCGACGTCGCGACGGCCTATCGCGTGCTCGACGTGATGCCGTTCGGGCTCAAGCGCCTGCGCACCGCACTGCGTGAGCGCGGGGTCGGGCGGCTCACGATCAAGAAGCGCGGCACCGCCGTCGTGCCGGAGCAGCTGCGCAAGCAGCTCGACCTGCGGGGCGACGAGGAGGCGACGATCGTCCTGACCCGGGTCGCGGGCAGCCAGCAGGTGCTCGTGGTGGAACCGGTCTGATGGAGATCCCGTTCGCCGCATCCGAGCGCTCGACCATCGGGATCGAGTGGGAGCTGGCGCTGGTCGACTCCGACAGCGGGGACCTGCGCCAGGTCGCGCAGACAGTGCTCGACGCGGTCGCCCCACCAGGCGGCGGCGAGCACCCGACGATCCGCCAGGAGCTGCTGCTCAACACCGTCGAGATCGTCACCGGCGTGTGTCACACGGTCCCGGAGGCCGGTCGCGACCTGGAGCGGAGCATGGCCCTGATCCGCGAGATCACCGACCCGCTGCGGGTCGAGCTCATGTGCGCGGGCACGCACCCGTTCGCGCGGTGGACGCAGCAGAAGGTGACCGACAAGCAGCGGTACGCGACCCTCATCGACCGGACGCAGTGGTGGGGCCGGCAGATGCTCATCTACGGGGTCCACGTGCATGTCGGCATCGAGGACCGCGACAAGGTGCTGCCGATCCTCAGCGCCGTGCTGACCTGCTTCCCGCACCTGCAGTCACTCTCGGCGTCCTCGCCGTTCTGGGGCGGCAAGGACACCGGCTACGCCTCCAACCGGGCCCTGATGTTCCAGCAGCTCCCGACGGCCGGCCTGCCCTTCCAGTTCGACACCTGGCAGGACCTCGAGGCCTACACCTCGGACATGATGCACACCGGCGTGATCGACCAGTTCGACGAGATCCGCTGGGACCTGCGACCGTCGCCGCGGTTCGGGACGCTCGAGATGCGGATCTGCGACGGCGCGTCGAACCTCACCGAGGTGCTGGCCTTCGCGGCCCTCATCCACTGCCTCGTCGAGTACTTCTCGACCATGCTCGACGAGGGGAAGACGCTGCCGAAGCTGCCGCCGTGGTTCGCGCAGGAGAACAAGTGGCGCGCGGCGCGGTACGGGATGGACGCGATCATCATCCTGAACGCGGCGGGTGACGAGGAGCTCGTGACCGACGCCGTCACGCGCCTGCTCACCGAGCTCGAGCCCGTCGCACAGCGGCTGGGTTGCGCCCCCGAGCTCGACGGCATCCGCACGATCCTGCGCAAGGGCGCCTCGTACCAGCGTCAGCGTGCGGTCGCGCGCCGCAACGGTGGTGAGCTCGACGCGGTCGTCGCATCGCTCGTCGCGGAGATGCGCGCCGGCCGACCCCTGTAGGCAGCCTCCCGGCGAGGCAGTGCGCGTGCGACGTCGCCGCTACTATGCAAAACCCACTAGCGGGTATAGCCTTCCAGCGTGACGGACGACGTGCGGGACCCGCAGCTCCTCAAGGGCGTGCTGCCCATGCTGGTGCTCCACCTCCTGACCGAGCGCGAGTCCTACGGCTACGAGCTCGTGACCCGGCTGCAGGCCGCCGGCCTGACGGACATCGCCGCCGGCACGGTCTACCCGCTGCTCACCCGGCTCGAACGTGAGGCGTCCATCTCCTCGCGCCTGGTCGCCTCGACCTCCGGACCGGCCCGCAAGTACTACTGCCCGACGCCGGACGGGGCGGCCGCCCTGGCCGCTGCCGTCCGCGGCTGGGAGCAGCTGGCCCGGACGGTCGCCGGTGTGCTCGACACCGCGAGCCCCGCCGCCCAACACCCGGCCGCCGCCCTCCCGCACGGCCAGGACCACAGCCCGGCCGGCACGACCAGCACCCCCGAGGAGCACCGATGAGCACCAGGGCCCTGTCCCCGCGCGACCTCCTGGCCCGGGAGCGCTACCTCTTCCGGTTCAGCTGGACCATGCAGGACTACCCGCGCAGGGAGTACAAGCGGATCAGGCGCGAGCTGCGCGCCGAGGTCACCGCCGCTGCGGCGGACGTCGGCATGGCCGCCGCCCTGGCCGACCTGGGTCATCCGATGGTCCTCGGCGAGCGGTACATCGCCGAGCTCGGCCGGCGGCTCCCGCGCTGGACCACCGGCATCGTGGCAGCGGCCCTCGCGGTGGCCGTGGTGATCTACCTGTTCACCGCCTACGCGGTCGGCACGCTCGACACGCTCGAGGCACTGGGTGGGGGTGCCGTCACGCGCTACCCGTTCGGCTCCGAGACGACGTTCACCTTCACCGGCCAGGAGATCTCGGTGCGGTCCAGCACCTCGTGGCAGTGGGCGGCCCTGTACGTCGGGGTCGCGGCTGTCGCCTTCGTGACGGGGTCCCGCCTGTGGCGCGCGCTCGGCTGACCACATCTGCAGCGTCACGACCCCCGTCGCGCCGCCCGGCCCCGCGTCCCGCTCCGGAGCCCCGCATCGCTCAGACGGTGACCTGGGTCAGCGGCATGGACGAGTCGACCGGCAGGTCGAGCGCCGACGGCGGCAGCCCACGGCGCACGGCGGCGGCCCCGAGCGCCGCGATCATCGCGCCGTTGTCGGTGCAGTACCGGATCGGCGGGATGCGCAGCGTGATCCCGGCCTCGGCGCAGCGCTGCGCCGCGAGCTCGCGCAGCTGGGAGTTGGCCGAGAACCCGCCGCCGACCACCAGGGTGGACACCCCGTGCCGGTGGCACGCGGCGATCGTCTTGGCCGTCAGGACGTCCGCGACGGCAGCGGCGAAGGATGCCGCGACGTCCCGCACCGGGATCTCGACGCCGGCATCCTGACGGGCCTCCACCCAGCGGGCGACAGCCGTCTTGAGGCCGGAGAACGAGAAGTCGTAGGCGTGGTCGACCTGGTCCTTGGCCGCGGTGAGACCCCGCGGGAAGCGGATCGCCGCCGGATCGCCCTCCCGGGCCAGCCGGTCGATGTGCGGGCCGCCGGGATAGGGCAGCCCGAGCAGCCGGCCGACCTTGTCGAACGCCTCCCCCGCCGCGTCGTCGAGCGTGTGGCCCAGCTCGGTGACCCCGGTGACGATGTCGTCGACCAGGAGGAGGGACGAGTGGCCACCCGAGACGACCAGGGCCATCACACGCTCGGGGAAGGGTCCGTGCACGAGCTCGTCGACCGCGGCGTGGCCGATCACGTGGTTGACACCGTAGAGCGGTCGGCCGAGGCCGACGGCGAGCGCCTTGGCCGCAGCGGCACCGACGGTGAGCGGGCCGACCAGTCCCGGACCGGCGGTGACGGCGATCGCGTCGATCTCGCCGAGCTCGACGTCGGCCTGCTCGAGCGCTCGGCGGAGCGTCGGCACCATGGCCTCGAGGTGGGCTCGCGAGGCGATCTCCGGGACGATCCCGCCGAACCTCGCGTGCTCGTCCATGGAGCTCGCGACGACGTCGACCAGCAGCTCGCTGCCCGCCTCCGTGAGCCGGACCAGAGCGACGCCGGTCTCGTCGCAGGAGGTCTCGATCCCCAGGACGAGGGCGGCGTCAGGCATGGCTCCCAGGGTAGGCGCGCAACGTCCCGTCCGGCGCCGCACGCGCGGACGAGCGGTCGGCCGGCGACGAGCGGTCGGTCAGGGACGAGCGATCGGTCAGGGACGAGCAGCCGGTCGGAGCAGGAGGCGCATCGTCCAGGCGTCGACGTCCTCCGGCTGGTAGTACCGCTTGCGCCGGCCGAGCACCCTGAAGCCCAGGCCCGTGTAGAGCGCGACGGCCGCGTCGTTGTCCACGCGCACCTCGAGCAGCACGGCGTCGGCGCCCAGCTCGCGGGACCGGTCGACGAGCGCCTGGAGCAGCCGTGCGCCCAGCCCCCGGCGCTGGGCTCCTGGCACAACCCCGATCGTCATCACCTGGCTGACGTCGCCGTCGAACCACAACCCGGCGTAGGCGACGAGGCGCGACGCAGCAACGGGCGCGCCGCGCACCGGCACGGCCTCAGGCTCGTCGCCGTCGATGCCGACGTACCACCGGCCCGGTGCGTCGAGCTCCTCGCGGATCATCGCCTCGTTCCACGCCGACGGTCCGAACAGCACGCGCTCGAGGTCGACCAGTCGCGGCACGTCGGCCGGGCTGATCGGTCGGACGACGCCATCCGCACCGCTCATCCGGTGGCCCGCTTGCGGCCGGCCGCCGGTGTCACGTCCGGCCGCCGCAGGTACAGCGGCTCGGTCGGCAGCTCCGCACCCCGCGCGAGCCGGACGCGGGCCAGACGCGCCAGCGTCGCGGGCGCGACGGTGACCGGTGCGCCCGCGGCGGCGGTCAGGTGCTCGGGATAGAGGGCAGCGCCCGGGCCGACGACGACGACGCCCGGGAGGTCCCCGTCCAGCGCGAGGGCCGCCGGGAACCAGACGCCAGGTCCGCTGACGAGCTCGACGTCCTGCTCGACGTCCTCGTCGACGTCCTGCTCACGGTCCTCGTCGACGTCCGACCGGCGATCCCCGTCGGCGGCGTCGCCGGGCCCGCGTCGACCCACCGCACGCCGCCGGTAGCGCGCGGCGTAGACCTCACGCCGCCGCGCGTCCGTGACCACGAGCACGTCCCGGTCCGGCGCCAGCCCGGCGTCGAAGGCTGCTGCCGCCAGGGCGTCGAGGCTGCACACGCCGTGGACCGGGATGCCGAGCGCGAAGGCGAGCGTGCGCGCGGTGACCAGGCCGGCACGCAGGCCCGTGAACGGAGCAGGTCCGGTGCCGACCACGACGGCGGACAGCTCGCGCCGGTCGAGCCCCGCCTCGGTGAGCACCTCGACGATCATCGGGGCGAGCAGCTCGGCGTGCCGACGCTGCTCGGTCACCCGGCGCTCGGCCAGGAGCCGCCCCGCGACCGGAACCGCGAGGCTCGCGGCGGCGCCATCCGGGCCGGCCGGACCTTCTGGGCCGTCAGGGGCGTCGGCGAGCAGCGCGACGGCGACGTCGGCTGAGGTGTCGAGAGCGAGCACAGGCACCTGGTCATCCTTCCATCCCGCGAGCCGCCGTCCCGCGAGTTGCTGCCCGACGAGCCGCCGTCCCGCACGCCCAGGGACCGGGACGGCCGGACCCGGGCACCGCGTCGGTCCGACGGTTCTCAGCCGGGCAGGGGCACGTCGCACCACCGCAGGCCCCGGGCGCGCACCGTGACCTTGCGCAGACCGGCCTCGGCATCGAGCACGGCGTCGAGCGCTGCGGCCGCGCCGGGATCACCGGTGACGTCACCGGCACCGTGCGGCCGGTCGATGGTCACCTCGAGGCGGTCGGACGAGAGCACCTCGGCCAGCCCCTCGCCCCACTCGACGACCGTCACGGACTCCTCGAGGCCGGCATCCAGGTCGAGGGCGTCGAGCTCCTCGAGCGACCCCAGCCGGTAGGCGTCGACGTGCACCAGCGAGGGCCCGCCGACGAGGGACGGGTGCACCCTCGCGATGATGAACGTCGGCGACGCGACCTGCCCGCGCACGCCGAGGCCGACGCCGATCCCCTGGGTCAGGGTCGTCTTGCCGGCGCCCAGGGCACCGGTGAGCACGACGAGGTCGCCGGCCCGCAGCACACCCGCGAGGGCCCGCCCGTAGGCCCTGGTCGCCTCGGCGTCGGCGAGCTCGACGTGCACGACCCGGACGAGGTCGTCCTGCCCGGTCACCGGGGGCTCACCGGGCAGTCACGGGGCGGTCACCGGCGGAACCGACGTACACGCGCGGCACGCGGGACCCGATCCTCGTCACGATCTCGTAGGAGATCGTCCCGGCCGCCTGCGCCCAGTCCTCGGCCGTCGGCTCGCCGTCGGCGCCGGATCCGAAGAGCACGACCCGGTCCCCGGCGACCTCGTCGGCCTCGTGCCCGAGGTCGAGCACGAACTGGTCCATGCACACCCGGCCGGCGACACCCAGGCGACGTCCGCCGACCTGGACGGGACCGCCCCAGCGGTCGGCCGTACCCGATGCGTGGCGTGGCACCCCGTCGGCGTACCCGATCGGGACGACGCCGAGCACGGTGGCGGCCGGGGTGGTGTAGACGTGCGCGTAGGACACGCCCTGACCTGCCTCCACCGACTTGACCACGGCGAGATCTGCCTCGAGCCGCATCGCGGGGGTCAGGCCGAAGGCGGCCGGTCCGCCGATCTGCGGGACCGGCGAGAGTCCGAAGACCGCCAGGCCCGGACGCACCAGGTCGTACCGCATCGACGGGTTGGTCAGCGTCGCCGCGGAGTTCGCCAGGTGGCGCACCTCGAGCCGCGCGCCCTTGCGCTCGGCGAGCGCGACGGCCTCGTCGAAGACGCCGATCTGACCGAGCACCGTCGGGTGGTCGGGGGCGTCCGCCCACGCCAGGTGGGACCACACGCCGACGACCGAGCACAGGCCCTCGGCCTGCGCGCCGAGGGCGGCGTCGAGCAGCGGACCGAGCTCGCGCGGCATGACGCCGCTGCGCCCGAGGCCGGTGTCGACCTTGATGTGGATGCGTGCCGTGCGGCCCACGGCGCGGGCGGCGTCGAGCACCTCCAGCAGGGCCCATCCGGCGGCGACCGAGACGTCGATCCCGGCAGCCACGACCTGGTCGAGGGGCGCACCGGGGGCGTAGAGCCAGGTCAGGATGGGCGCATCGATGCCGGCGGACCGCAGCGCCAACGCCTCCTCGAGCTGGGCGACGCCGAGCCAGGTCGCCCCTCCGGCCAGGGCGGCGCGCGCGCTCGGCACCAGGCCGTGGCCGTACCCGTCCGCCTTCACCACAGCCATCACGGCCGCCGGTGCGGCGCGCGCGGCGAGCTCAGCCGCGTTGCCGCGGATGGCATCGAGGTCGATGACGGCGCGGGCTGGGTAGGCACTCACGGTGGCAAGTCTCCCACCCGGTCGACAGCGCCGCGGGTCAGTCCGTCCCGGCGGGCCGGACGACGACAGTCGTCCGGTTCCGGGTGCGGGCGATCAGCCGGGCGTTGCGCTCGTCCCCACCGAGCACCCAGGCCCGGGCGGCAGCCGGCTCCTTGCCGAAGGCAACGTGCCTGGCGATCAGGCGCTCGATCCGTAGGTCGTCGTCGACCTCGACGTACCAGCACTCGTCGAGCAGCGCCGCGACGGATGCCCACCGGCCGTCGTCGTGCAGCAGGTAGTTGCCCTCGACGACGACCAGGGGCACGTCCGGCCCGACCGCGATCGACCCGGCGACGGGCTCCTCGAGCATCCGGTCGAAGTGCGGTGCGTAGACGACGGCGTCCGACGGCACGGCGCGGTCGTTCGGCACGGCGCCGTCGGGCGCCCGCAGCCGTTCGAGGAGCACGACGAAGCCTGCGGCGTCGAAGGTGTCCGGGGCACCCTTGCGATCGGCGCGTCCCAGCCGCACGAGCTCCGCCTGGGCCAGGTGGAAGCCGTCCATCGGGACCAGGACCGCGCGCGGCCCGACGGTCGCCACGACGGCAGCGGCGAGCGTCGACTTGCCGGCCCCGGGTGCCCCCGTGATCCCCAGGATGCGACGCCCGCCGGCGGCGGCGAGCCGCTCGGCGCGCTCGAGCCCGGCCCCGATGCCGATCATCATGTGGGGCGGCGGCGCGGACGGCTGACCACTCACTGGGTCACGACGCGGCGGACCGCCCGGTGCGGGCGCGGACGTGCACCCCGGGTGCCGCCCGCCAGCCCGGGGGCGAGCAGCCGGGCGATGGTCTGCGGGACGGCGGCCGCGACGGCCGAGGCTGTGACCGGGCCTGCCGGGTTCGCCGCGCGGGCCGCCCGACCGTGCACCAGGGCCGTCGCAGCGGCCAGCCGCGCGACGACCGTCGCGTCGGCGCGCACCTCGGCCGCCCGGCCGGCGAGCGCCGCACCGAGCATCCCCGCCAGGACGTCGCCGGCACCCGCCGTCGCGAGCCACGACGGCGCCTCACGCTGCGCGAAGAACCCGGCCGGCCCGGCCACGACCGTCGTCGAACCCTTGAGCAGCACGCTCGCACCCGTGCGGTGCTGGGCCTCACGGACCCAGCGCAGCGGCTCGGCCTGCACCTGCTCACGGCTGACGTCGATGCCCCGGGCGGTCAGCAGCCGGGCCAGCTCACCGGCGTGCGGTGTCAGCACGGTGCGCGGGCCGACCCGCTCGGGCAGCAGGTCGAGCGCTCCGGCGTCGACGACGACGGCGATCCCCTGGCCCGGAGCGTGCGCGAGCGCCTCCCGGGCCCGGCCGGACTGCTCGTCGTCGTCGCCGAGGCCGGGCCCGATCACCCAGGCCTGCACCCGACCGCCACCGGTGACGGCCTCGGGGTGCGCTGCGAGCACGGCGTCGCGCACGGCCTCCGGACCGAGGTAGCGGACCATCCCGGCTCCGGCGGCGAGCGCGCCGGCGACGGTCAGCACGCCGGCCCCCGGGTACGCCGCCGAGCCGGCGACGACACCCACGACGCCGCGGGTGTACTTGTGGGCGGACGCTCCTGGCACCGGCCACAGGGCGCGGACGTCGCTGTCGCCGAGCCGGGAGACCGACGCGCGTCGACCGAGCGAGGAGAGGACCGGCGCGAGGCCCAGGTCCACCACCTCGAGCCCGCCGATCAGCTGCGCGGCGGGTGGCAGCAGCAGCCCCGCCTTCGGCACGCCGAACGTCACGGTGAGGTCGGCCCGCAGCACCGGCCCCGGCAGCGTCCCGTCGTCGACCCCGATCCCGCTCGGCACGTCCACCGCGACGACGAGCGGCCCTCCTCGCCCGGTGCCGCCGCCGGCCGCGTCGTCACCCTGCCCGGCGAGCAGCTCGTCGAGCAGCGTGACGAGCTCGGCTGCCGTCCCGCGCAGCCCGCCGTGCCCGCCGATCCCGAGCAGGCCGTCGAGCACGACGTCCGCCGCGAACGCCTCGGCCAGCGCCTCACCGAGCCAGACCTGCTCGCCGGCGGCGCCCGGCACGATGCCGAGCACGACGCCACCCGCCGCCCGGAGCGCCGCCAGGCCGCCGTCGTGCACCGCGGCCGAGGTCGTCACCGCGACGGTCCGCACCCCGTGGCGCGTCAGGCGTGCCAACGCGTGCAGGGTGTCCCCACCGTTGTTGCCGGGCCCGATGAGGCCCACGACCGTCCGGCCGGACACCCGGCCCGTTCCCTGGCGCAGCTCACGTCGGACGGTGAGCTCGACAGCCATCGCGGCGTGGTCCATGAGCCCGCCGGAGAATCCCCGCTCGGTCGCCAGCAGCGGCTCCTCGGCGGCCCGGACGTCCTGCGCGGTGAAGGCCTCGATCATCTGCCCATCCTTGCGGCTCGAATCGATTTGACGGCGCTCTCGGGATAGGTTGGGATCATGCGCTTCGGACTCTTCATCCCTCAAGGCTGGCGGCTCGACCTGACCGGCATCGCGCCCGCGGACCAGTGGTCGACGATGAACGACCTGGTCCAGCACGCCGACGCCGGCGACTCCTTCGAGTCGGTGTGGGTCTACGACCACTTCCACACCGTCCCGGAGCCGACGACCGAGGCGACGCACGAGGCGTGGACCCTGATGGCCGCCTTCGCCGCCACGACCTCCCGGGTCCGACTGGGCCAGATGTGCACCTGCATGGCCTACCGCAACCCCGCGTACCTGGCCAAGGTCGCCGCGACGATCGACGTGATCAGTGGCGGGCGCGTCGAGATGGGCATCGGCGCCGGCTGGTACGAGCACGAGTGGCGGGCCTACGGCTACGGCTTCCCCGGTGCCGGCGCCCGGATCGCCGCCCTCGACGAGGGTGTGCAGATCATGAAGCAGGCCTGGGAGACCGGCGAGGCCACGCTGGACGGCAGCCACTACCAGGTCTCGGGCGCCCGCGTGCACCCCCAGCCGTTGCAGGCCGGCGGCATCCCGTTCTGGATCGCCGGCGGTGGCGAGAAGAAGACCCTGCGGATCGCGGCCCAGTACGCGCAGTACACGAACTTCGACGGGTCGCCGGCCGGCTTCGCGCACAAGTCCGCGGTGCTCGAGGGCCACTGCCGCGAGCAGGGCCGTGACTTCGGCGAGATCACCCGTTCGGCCAACTACAACGTGGTCATCGGGCGCGACCAGGCGGAGGTCGATGCCCGCCTCGCGTGGATCGGCGACCACTACCGTGCCACGGTGCCCGCGAAGGCCGACGCGACAGTCGCGGAGTTCCGCAACGGACCGCTCGTCGGCACCCCGGAGCAGATCGTCGCCACGCTCACCGAGCTGCGTGGTCTCGGCATGACGTACGCGATCACCTACTTCGCCGAGGCCGCCTACGACCGTTCCGGCATCGAGCTCTTCGAGCGTGAGGTCATCCCGGCCCTGCGCTGAGAGCCGGGGCCGCCGGGCGACCGGGCGGTTCACGGCGCGGCCAGGACGTGCCGATCATCCGATACGTGACGACCTGGACGGAACCTGCCGTGCTGCCGTGGCGCGCCCTGGCCGTCGCTGCCGACGCCGCCGACGAGCCCGACCTCGCGATGAGGCTGTGGCGTCCGCTGGCGGTGCCCGGCGACCCGGCCCACGAGGCTGAGCTCGGCCCGCAGCAGCGATCAGCCGGACCGTCCGGGCCGCCGACGACGCCCTGAAGCCCAACACGGGCCTGTACGGCCTGGCCGGCATCCTCGGCGCGGTCACCGGCATGGTGCTCGTCGCCAACCTGACCGACGACGCAGCGGGCCTCCTGGGATCGGCGGACACCGCGTCCCTCCCGGTGCTGCCGGTCGCGATCACCTGGGCCGTCGTGATCGCAGGTCTCGTCGTCGTCTTCGTCCTCCCGGTTCGCTCGCTCGACCTCCGCCGACGTCGCCGACGTGCCGAGCAGCGCCTGGACCGACGCGAGGCGCAGCTCCTCGCGGATGCCGAACGCTCCGTGTGCGCCACGACTGTCGCGCACGACGGCAGGTTCGCCGCCGCCTACGCCCAGCAGCACCTGCTGCCCGACCGGACGTTCGCGGCCGCCCTGACCGATGCGGGCATCGGGACCGCCGCGCAGGTCCGCCGCTGCCCGACGACCCTGGTCCCCTGGCTCTGCGGCCCGATCGGTCACGACGGCCACGACCTCGCGCTGCGCGGCGCCGACGTCTCGCGAGCGCGGTAGCCGCATCCCGTCACCGCAGACATCCCGTCACCGCAGACACGGCGCGCTCCGGGCACCGGATGCTGGACGATCCGACGACCACGCGCTCGGCACGAGATACTCGACTCGGCGGCACCGGCCCGAGCGGCTCCGCGCAGGTCGCCGGGCTCGCCGGGCACACCCTGGGTCAGGACGAGGTGACGATCGTGAGCACGACGCAGGACATCACCGACCGTGCGCGCGAGCGCATCCTCGTCCTCGACGGCGCCTGGGGCACGATGTTCCAGCGTGCCGAGCTGCGCGAGGACGACTTCCGCTTCGACGGCGCGGACCCCGAGCGCTCCTACCGCGGCAACTTCGACCTGCTGCAGCTGACCCGGCCCGACCTCGTCGCCCACATCCACGAGCAGTACTTCGCCGCGGGCGCCGACATCGCGAGCACGAACACGTTCAACGCCAACGCGATCTCCCAGGCGGACTACGGCACCGAGCGTCTCGTCGCCGCGATGAACGAGTCGGCCGCCCGGATCGCCCGCACGGTCGCCGACGAGGCCGAGGCCCGCGACGGCCGGCCACGCTGGGTCGCGGGCGCCGTCGGGCCCACCAACCGCACCGCGTCGCTCTCCCCCGACGTCGAGCGCCCCGGCTTCCGCAACATCACGTTCGACCAGCTGGCCGAGGCGTACACCGAGCAGATCGTCTCCCTGATCAGCGGCGGCGCGGACCTCCTGCTCGTCGAGACCGTCTTCGACACCCTCAACGCCAAGGCGGCGCTCTTCGCCTGCGAGGAGGCCTTCGCCGCGACCGGCCGCCGCCTCCCGATCATGCTCTCGGGCACGATCACGGACCAGAGCGGGCGGACCCTGTCCGGGCAGACACCCGAGGCGTTCGCGATCAGCACCGAGCACGCCGACCTCCTGTCGGTCGGCCTCAACTGCGCCCTCGGCCCCGAGCTGCTGCGCCCGCACCTGCGCGAGCTCGCCGAGAGCACCACCGCACTCATCTCGACGCACCCGAACGCCGGGCTGCCCAATGCCTTCGGCGGGTACGACGAGACGCCCGAGCAGATGGCCGCCGTGCTGGGCGACTTCGCCCGCCAGGGCCTCCTCAACATCGTCGGCGGCTGCTGCGGCACGTCGCCCGCGCACATCCGGGCCATCGCCGAGGCGGTCGCCGGCATCCCGCCGCGCACTCCCGGGGCACCGTCGCCGTACCTGCGACTCTCGGGCCTCGAGCCGTTCGTCGTCACCCCCGAGACCAACTTCGTCAACGTCGGTGAACGCACCAACGTCACGGGCAGCCCGCGCTTCGCCGCGGCGGTCCGCGCGGGCGACGACGCCGCCGCAGTCGCGATCGCCGAGCAGCAGGTGGTCGGCGGCGCCCAGATCGTCGACGTGAACGTCGACGAGGGCATGCTCGACGGGCCCGAGACGATGAGCCGCTTCCTCAACCTCCTCGCGGTCGAGCCCGAGATCGCCCGGGTCCCCGTGATGATCGACTCCTCCGACTGGAACGTCATCGAGGCCGGTCTCAAGCGGGTCCAGGGCAAGGCGGTCGTCAACTCGATCTCGCTCAAGGACGGCGAGGCCGCCTTCCTCCAGCGGGCCCGCCGGGTGCACCGCTACGGCGCCGCCGTCGTCGTCATGGCCTTCGACGAGGACGGGCAGGCCGACACGCTCGAGCGCCGCAAGGAGGTCTGCGGGCGCGCCTACCGGCTCCTGACCGAGGATGCGGGCTACGCGCCGCACGACATCATCTTCGACCCCAACGTGCTGACTGTCGCGACCGGCATGAGTGAGCACGACCGCTACGCCCTCGACTTCATCGAGGCGGTGCGCTGGATCAAGGCGAACCTGCCCGGGGCGCTGACGAGCGGCGGGATCAGCAACGTCTCGTTCTCCTTCCGGGGCAACAACCACGTCCGCGAGGCCATGCACGCGGTCTTCCTCTCGCACGCGATCGCGGCCGGCCTCGACATGGGCATCGTCAACGCCGGGATGCTCACTGTCGACACCGACCTCGACCCCGAGCTGCGTGCGGCCGTCGAGGACGTCATCCTCGCGCGCCGCCCCGATGCGACGGAGCGCCTCATCGCGCTCGCCGAGTCCTACAAGGGCGTCACCAAGGACGCCGTCGCCGAGCAGGCCTGGCGGTCCCTGCCGGTCGGCGAGCGCCTGAGCCACGCGCTCGTCCACGGCCTCGTCGAGCACGTCGTGGCCGACGCCGAGGAGTCCTACCTCGAGCTCGGCTCGCCCCTGGCCGTGATAGAGGGCCCGCTGATGTCGGGCATGGACATCGTGGGCGACCTGTTCGGAGCGGGGAAGATGTTCCTCCCGCAGGTGGTCAAGTCCGCGCGCGTCATGAAGACGGCGGTCGGCCACCTCACCCCGTACCTCGAGGCCGAGAAGGCCGAGCGCGAGGCGGCGGGCGAGATCGGCAGGCGCGGCAAGGGCACGATCGTCATGGCGACCGTGAAGGGCGACGTCCACGACATCGGCAAGAACATCGTCGGGGTCGTCCTCGCCTGCAACGGCTACGTCGTCCACGACCTCGGCGTCATGGTCCCGGCCGAGCGCATCCTCGCGGCAGCCGCCGAGCTCGACGCGGACATCATCGGCGTCTCGGGGCTCATCACGCCGAGCCTGCACGAGATGGTCTCCCTCGCAGCCGAGATGTCCCGCCGGGGCCTCACGACACCGCTCATGGTCGGTGGCGCGACGACGAGCAAGGCGCACACGGCCGTCAAGATCGACCCCGCCTACGCGCACACCGTCGTCCACAGCGTCGACGCGAGCCGCGCGGTCGGCGTCGTCGCCGACCTGCTCGCCCGGCCCGAGGAGCTCGCGGCCCGCATCACCGCCGAGTACGACGAGGTGCGCGCCAGGCATCGCGACAAGGACCACGCCCTCGTCCCGCTCGAGCTGGCCCGCAAGCGCGCGACCCGGCTGCCCGCCCCGACGCCGCCCGCGCCCCGCAACCCGGGACGCCGGGTGGTCGAGCCATCGGTCGCGGACCTCGTCGAGCTGATCGACTGGACCCCGTTCTTCTCCGCGTGGGAGCTGCGCGGCACGTTCCCGAAGATCCTCGACGACCCCCGCCAGGGCGAGCACGCGCGCTCCGTGTACGACGACGCCCGCGCGCTCCTGGACCGGGTCGTCGCCGAGGGGCTGCTGACGGCCCGCGGCGTCGTCGGCATCTGGCCGGCCCGCCGGGTGGGTGACGACGTGGAGCTCTACGCCGACCACCTGCCGCCCGCGGGCACGCCCGGCGAGCCGCTCGCCGTCCTGCACACCCTGCGCCAGCAGCGCGAGCGCGACGGCGACTACACGGCGCTGGCGGACTACGTCGGCCTCGCCGGCGACCACGTGGGCGCGTTCGCCGTCGCCATCCATGGGGCGCAGGAGATCGCCACGGTCGCCGAGGCCGCAGTCGACGACTACACGGCGATCATGATCAAGGCCGTCGCCGACCGGCTCGCCGAGGCCTTCGCCGAGTGGCTCCACCGCGAGGTGCGCGTCGACCTGTGGGGGTACGCACCCGACGAGGCGCTCGAGAACACCGACCTCATCAAGGAGCGGTACGCCGGCATCCGGCCCGCACCCGGGTACCCGGCCCAGCCGGACCACACCGAGAAGACGACGCTCTGGTCGCTGCTCGAGCCCGACGAGATCGGCATCGAGCTCACCGAGTCGTTCGCCATGACACCCACGTCGGCCGTCTCCGGGCTCTTCCTCGCCCACCCGGACGCGCGCTACTTCGCCGTCGGCAAGATCGGCCGCGACCAGGTCGTCGACTACGCCGAGCGCAAGGGGTGGACCCTGGTCGAGGCAGAGCACTGGCTCGCGCCGGCCCTCGGGTACGACCCCGATCAGGGGGCCTGACCCGCCCATCTGCGCCACGATGGGCTCGTGGCCGACGCGCGCCGGCCACGAGGTGGTGGCTGATGAGGATCACACTCGTCCCGATCGGGTCCCAGGGCGATGTCCTGCCGGTGCTCGCCCTGGCGCAGCGCCTGCAGGGAGCGGGGCACGGTGTCTGCCTGGTCTCGGGTGACGACGTCGCGGCGCAGGCGGCCGCCGCCGGGCTCCCGTTCCGGTCGATCGGCCTCGACGTCCGCCGGGCGATGGCCGCCCACCGCGACCTGTTCGCGTTCGCGCGCCACATGTCCCCGGCGGTGGCCGCGGCCGTCTCGGCCCAGACCGACGTCGACGCCGTGCTCGCGACGTTCCTCGGGGCCGCAGCGGGTGGGGTGGCACGACGCCGCGGCCTGCCGTTCTTCTACGCCGTCCCGATCCCCGGTCTGCCGACCCGGGAGTTCGCCTACCCGACCTCCGCGCCGCGGCGCCGCAGCGGGCGGGCCAACCTCGCGACCCACCTGAGGATGGCGAGCGTCGTCCGGATCGCCTTCCCGCCGGCCCGCACGCTCTTCGCGCTCCCGCGCCCCACGTACCTGCACTGCTTCAGCACCCACGTCGTGCCGCGGCCCGCGGAGTGGGAGCCGTTCGCGCACGTGACCGGGTACTGGTTCGGTGACCGGACCTCCCGGTGGGAGCCGGAGCCCGCCCTGCAGCGCTTCCTGGACGACGGACCCCAGCCGCTCTGCGTCACGTTCGGCAGCACCGTGGACCGCGACCCTCAGGCCCTCGCCGGGATCCTCGCCGAGACGATGCGACGTACCGGACGGCGTGCCGTGATCGTGGCCGGGTGGTCGGGCCTGGACGCGGCCGACCTGCCCGACAGCATCGTCGTCATGCCCGGTGTCCCCTTCGACTGGCTGTTCGACCGGGTCGACGCCGTCGTGCACCACGGGGGCGCCGGCACCACAGCACTCGCGCTGCGCGCCGGGCTGCCCCAGGTCGTCGTGCCGTCCGTGCTCGACCAGCCCTTCTGGGCGCAGCGCCTGCACGCCCTCGGCGTGGCGCCGGCGCCGGTGCCACGCAAGACGCTCACCGCGGATCGGCTGGTGGCGGCCCTGAGCGTCGACGACGTCGCGATGCGACGGCGGGCGCACGAGCTCGGCGCCCTGATCGAGGCCGAGGACGGCACCGGGACGGCCGTCCGGATCATCGAGGAGGTGGTCGCCGCACGCCCCTGACCCGACGCACCCGGGCCGGGCCGTCACCGACGACGGGGCGCGCTCAGCGACGGTCAGGCTGGGTCGCGCTCGGCCACGGCGATCGCCGAGGCGATCCCCGCGTCGTGCGAGATCGACAGGTGGAAGCGGTCGATCCCGAGCTCGGCAGCGCGGGCCGCGACGGTGCCCCTGATCTGCACCTCAGGCTGGCCACCGACCACGCGCAGCACCGTCGCGTCCTGCCAGCTCATGGTCCCCGGCGCACCCAGAGCCTTGGCGATCGCCTCCTTGGCGGCGAACCGCGCAGCGAGCGACGCCGGCGGCAGGTCCCGCTCCTGCGCGGTGAAGAGCTTGTCCCGCAGCCCGGGCGCACGCTCGATCGTCTTGACGAACCGGGCGACGTCGACGACGTCGATCCCGACGCCGACGATCACTCGACCGTGACGGACTTGGCGAGGTTGCGCGGCTGGTCGACGTCCAGACCCTTGGCCGTCGCGAGCTCGCACGCGAAGATCTGCAGCGGGACCACCGCGACGAGCGGCGCGAGCAGCACCGGGGTCTGCGGCACGTAGAAGACCTCGTCCGCGAACGGCAGCACTGCGGTGTCGCCCTCCTCGGCGATGACCAGCGTGCGTGCTCCGCGCGCCCGGATCTCCTGGATGTTCGAGATCACCTTGCTGTGCAGCGAGTCCCGACCCCGCGGGGAGGGCACGATGACGAAGACCGGCTGACCCTCCTCGATCAGGGCGATCGGACCGTGCTTGAGCTCGCCGGCCGCAAAGCCCTCGGCGTGGATGTAGGCCAGCTCCTTGAGCTTGAGCGCGCCCTCCATCGCGACCGGGAAGCCGACGTGCCGGCCGAGGAACAGCACCGACGTCGCGTCGGCCATCCCGCGTGCGACGTCGCGGATGTGCCCGGCGCCGTCGATCACCGTCTGCACCTTGGCGGGCATGGCGCGCAGGTTCTCGAGGATCTCGGCGATCTCGTCGGGGAACTTCGTGCCGCGCAGCTGGGCCAGGTAGAGGCCGAGCAGGTAGGCCGCGGTGATCTGGGCCAGGAAGGCCTTGGTCGACGCGACGGCGACCTCGGGTCCGGCGTGCGTGTAGAGCACGGCATCGGACTCCCGGGGGATCGTCGAGCCGTGCGTGTTGACGATGGCGAGCACCGTCGCGCCCTGCTCGCGTGCGTGCCGCACGGCCATCAGGGTGTCCATCGTCTCGCCGGACTGCGAGACGGCCACCACGAGCGTCTTGGAGTTGACGACCGGGTCGCGGTAGCGGAACTCGTGCGCGAGCTCGACCTCCACCGGGATCCGGCACCAGTGCTCGATGGCGTACTTCGCCACCTGCCCTGCGTAGGCGGCCGTCCCGCAGGCGATCACGATGATCTTGTCGATCTGACGCAGCACGGCCTCGTCGACCCTGACCTCGTCGAGGATCAGCCGACCGGACAGGTCGGTGCGGCCCAGGAGGGTGTCTGCCACGGCGTGCGGCTGGTCGTGGATCTCCTTGTCCATGAACGAGGCGAAGCCGCCCTTCTCCGCGGCCGCGGCGTCCCAGTCCACCGTGAACCGCCGCGCCTCGACCGGCGCGCCGTCGAAGTCCACCACCCGGACGTCGTCCGGCGTGATCGTCACGACCTGGTCCTGGCCGAGCTCCATGGCCTCACGGGTGTGCGCGATGAAGGCCGCGACGTCCGAGCCGAGGAAGTTCTCGCCCTGCCCGATGCCGACCACCAGCGGAGAGTCGTGCCGGGTGCCGACCACGACGCCCGGCAGGCTCGCGTGCACGGCCAGCAGCGTGAACGTCCCGTGCAGCCTGCGCGCCACGAGGCGCATCGACTCGGTCAGGTCGCCGTTGGTCGCGAACGCGGCCGCGAGCAGGTGTGCGACGACCTCGGTGTCCGTCTCGCTGCGCAGCGTGACGCCGGCCGCCGTGAGCTCGGCCCGCAGCGCGGCGAAGTTCTCGATGATCCCGTTGTGGATCACCGCGGTCGCTCCGTCGGCCGACACGTGCGGGTGGGCGTTGACGTCGTTCGGGGCACCGTGGGTGGCCCATCGCGTGTGCCCGATGGCGGCCGTCGCCGGCGGCAGGGGGTGCGCCTCGAGCTGGTCGACGAGGTTGACCAGCTTGCCGGCCTTCTTCGCGGTCGCCAGGGCGCCCCGGTCGGACGTCACCAGGGCGACGCCGGCCGAGTCGTAGCCGCGGTACTCGAGCCGCGCCAGTCCCCCCATGACGACGTCGAGCGGGCGGGCGTTGGGTTCCTGGGCACCGACGTACCCGACGATTCCACACATGGGCGAGAGTCTACGTGCGGGGCGAGACACCACGCGCAGTCGCCCGATCCGGCAGACTGCTCCTCGTGACCACCGGGGATCTCGCTCCGTCGACGCCGTACGTCGACCTCGACCGAGCCACCTGGAGCCGCCTGTCGGCCTCGACACCGCTGCCGCTGACCGACACGGACGTCGCGCACCTGCGGGGCCTGGGCGACCCGATCGACCTGGCCGAGGTCGACGCCGTCTACCGGCCGCTGTCCCGGCTGCTCAACCTCTACGTCACGGCGACCGGCGGGCTGCACGCGGCATCGTCGACCTTCCTCGGCGAGGCTGCCGAGCGCACGCCGTACGTGATCGGGATCGCCGGCTCGGTCGCCGTCGGCAAGTCGACGACCGCCCGGGTGCTGCGCGAGCTGCTGGCGCGCTGGCCGGAGACGCCGCACGTCGAGCTCATCACGACCGATGGCTTCCTGCACCCGAACCGCGAGCTCGAGCGCCGCGGCCTGATGGGTCGCAAGGGCTTCCCCGAGTCCTACGACCGGCGTGGGCTGCTGCGCTTCCTCTCGGCGATCAAGGCGGGCCGTGCCGAGGTCCGTGCACCGGTGTACTCGCACCTGACCTACGACATCGTGCCGGACGAGCAGGTCGTGGTCCGGCGGCCGGACGTCCTGATCGTCGAGGGGCTCAACGTCCTGCAGCCCGCCCGCGCGACGGCCGTCGGCGGGTCGAGCCTCGCGGTCAGCGACTTCTTCGACTTCTCGATCTACGTCGATGCCAGGACCGCCGACGTCCGCCAGTGGTACGTCGACCGGTTCCTGTCGCTCCGGAAGACGGCCTTCGCGCAGCCGGAGTCCTTCTTCCACCGGTTCGCCTCGCTGACCGACCACGAGGCGATCGACCGGGCCGAGGAGATCTGGGACACGATCAACGCGCCCAACCTCGAGCAGAACATCCTGCCCACCCGGGGACGCGCCAACCTCGTGCTCCGCAAGGGCGCCGATCATGCCGTGCAGCGGGTCAGGCTGCGCAAGCTCTGAGCGCCGGTCGGGCGGCTTCGTCGGCCGATCAGGCCGTCTCGTCGGCCGACACCTGCAGCCGGCCGCCGGGCTCCGGTCTCACGGCTCCGGCCTGCGCTGCGACCGACGTCACGGCGCGGTCAGGTCGCCCCCCGCGGCCCCGGGTGAACCACCGGATCACCGGGTCGATGGCCAGGCCGAGGAGCAGCCCGCCGACGACGCCGACGGTGACGGCGAGCAGCGGGTGCTCGCCGAGCCAGATCCCCGCACCGATCCCGAGCGCCACCGAGTAGGCCGACCAGGAGATCCCTGCGATCGCTGCGAGCACCGAGAACCGCGGTCGGGGGAACCCGACGGTGCCGGCCGTCATGTTGACCGCGACCCGACCGACCGGGACGTAGCGGGCGGCGATGATGAAGGCCGCCCCGCGCTCGGTGAGCGCACGCTCGGCCCAGTCCAGCGACCGCTGGGCCCGCGGTCCGCTGAACAGACGTATCCGTCGTACCGGTACCCGCCGACCGATCGAGTAGGCCGTCTGGTCGCCACTGAACGCACCGGCAGCCGCGACCGCGCCGAGCACCCAGAAGTTCGGCTCGCCGGTGGAGACCGCAAGGGAGGCGAGGGCGATGACGACCGTCTCGCTCGGGATCGGCGGGAAGAACCCGTCGATCATGGCGAAGAGGTACAGGGCGACGAAGACCCAGGGCGAGCCGGCGAGCGCGATGACCCAGTCTTCCAGCACGCCCGATCCTCCAGGGTCTCGATGTGGCGTCCGCGACGCCGACGACCGGGTGCCGACCCGATCAGGCCGACGATCCAACCGTACGTGCGGCCATGGGCTCACCGGTATGGGGATTTCCCCCCAGACGACCCCGGTTCCACCCGGGCTCGACCCTGATCGTGGCATCGGTGCCACGAGCCGGTCGTCCACCCGACGGATGACATCGCGGCGACGGGTCACCCGAACGGACGCCGTCCAGGCACCAGGGCCGGTCGGGCTCAGGGCCGGTCGGGCTCAGGGCATCGATGTCAGGCCAGGTCGCGCTCAGGGCAGGTCGAACCCGAGCTCGCGGGCGGCGCGTCCGGGCGACGGATCCGCCGGGTACCCCGCAGTCGACCCGGGTGCGACGAGCGACCGCAGCTCGGCCCGATCGATGTACAGACGGCCGGCCAGGTGGTCCGTCTCGTGCTGGACGATGCGCGCCGGCCAGCCGGTCAGCACCTCGTCCAGAGCCGTGCCGCGCTCGTCGCTGCCGGTCAGCCGCACCGTGCGCCACCGCGGCGTCACGGCCTGCCAGCCGCTCACGCTCAGGCATCCCTCGTAGAAGGCGACCCGCTGCGCACCGACCGGCTCGTAGCGTGGGTTGACGAGCACCCGGAACGGCACCGCCGTGCGCCCGCGCAGCGCCGCGACCTCGTCGTCGACCGGCCAGGCGTCCTCGATCACCGCGATCGCGAGCCCGAGCCCGATCTGCGGGCCGGCCAGGCCGACCCCGGGCGCCGCACGCATGGTCTGGCGCATCGCCACGACGAGCTCGGCGAGCACGGTGTCGTCGAGCTGTCCGTCGTACGGCGTCGCGACGGTTCGCAGCACGCGATGGCCGGCCGCCACGACGGGCAGCGGACGCGGACCGACGAGCAGGGCCTCGACCTGGTCCTTGATGCCCACGACGGCGCCGGCGACCGCCCCGGCGTCCGCGGCGTGGCTCACAGCGCGAGCCGCTCCCGCACGACCTCGGCCAGCCGGTGGGCGACCCGATCGGCCACGTCCTGCTCACCGGCCTCGACCATCACCCGGACGACCGGTTCGGTACCGGAGGGCCGCAGCAGGACGCGTCCCCGCAGGCCGAGCTCGGCCTCGGCCAGCGCGACAGCGGCGAGCACGCCGTCGTCGAGGTCGGCACGGGCCCGGTCGACGCCGGTGACGTTGATCAGGACCTGCGGCAGCCGGGAGACAGTCGTCGCGAGGTCGGCGAGAGTCCGCCCCGTCGTGACGACCCGGGCAGCGAGCTGGAGAGCGGTCAGGGTGCCGTCACCCGTCGTCGCGTGCCGGGCCATGATCAGGTGGCCGGACTGCTCGCCGCCGAGGATGTGACCGCCGGCGCGCATCGCCTCGAGCACGTACCGGTCCCCCACGCCGGTCTGCTCGGTGCGGATGCCTGCGTCGGTCATCGCGAGCTGCAGCCCGAGGTTGCTCATCACGGTGATGACGAGGGTGTCGTTGACGAGCTCCCCCCGCTCCTTGAGAGCGACCGCGAGGATGCCCATGATCTGGTCACCGTCGACGAGCCTGCCCTCGGCATCGACGGCGAGGCAGCGGTCGGCGTCCCCGTCGAAGGCGACACCGAGGTGGGCGCCCGAGGCCACCACGACGGCCTGGAGCTGCTCGGGGTGGGTCGACCCGCACGTCTGGTTGATGTTGCGGCCGTCCGGCGAGGCGTTGATCACCACGACGTCGGCGCCGGCGGCCCGCAGCGCGGCCGGTCCGACCTCGCTCGCGGCGCCGTTGGCGCAGTCGACCGCGATCCGGAGGCCTGCCAGCGGAGCGGCGCCGTCCGGCCCGGCGGGCAGCGTCTGGACCAGGTGCTCGACGTACCGGATGACGGCCAGGCCACCGTCCTGGGTGATCCGCCCGACGCCGGCACCGATCGGACGTTCCCACGGCTCGCCCATGCGCTGCTCGATCGCGTCCTCGACGTCGTCCGGCAGCTTGTGCCCGCCACGGGTGAAGAACTTGATGCCGTTGTCCGGCATGGGGTTGTGCGAGGCGGAGAGCATCACGCCGAGGTCGAAGCCGAGCGCACCCGTCACATGGGCGACACCTGGCGTCGGCAGGACCCCGACGTCGGTCACGTCGACACCTGCGCTGGCGAGACCCGCCGCCACCGCGGCCGAGAGGAACTCCCCCGACGAACGGGGGTCCCGGCCGACCACGGCCCGCGGACGATGCCCGGCGAAGGCGCCCGACGCGCCCAGGACGTGGGCGGCGGCGACCGACAGGTCGAGGGCGAGCTCTGCGGTCACGTCACGGTTCGCCACACCGCGGACACCGTCTGTCCCGAACAAGCGCCCCATCAGACCTCCTCGTCGTGCACCGACTGTTCCACACCGCCGGCCGGGGTGTGGCATGCACCGACCCCGTCACGACCGACGGCCCCGATGGAGACCATCGGGGCCGTCGGTGGGACGGATGTCAGCGCTTGGAGTACTGCGGTGCCTTGCGCGCCTTCTTGAGACCGGCCTTCTTGCGCTCGACGGCGCGCGGGTCACGGGTCAGGAAGCCGGCCTTCTTCAGGGCCGGACGGTTGTGCTCCTCGTCGATCTCGTTGAGACCGCGGGCGATGCCCAGACGCAGGGCGCCGGCCTGGCCGCTCACGCCGCCACCGTGGATGCGGGCGATGACGTCGAACCGGCCCTCCACGTCGACGAGCTTGAACGGGCTGTTGACCAACTGCTGGTGCACCTTGTTCGGGAAGTAGTCCTCGAGGGTGCGGCCGTTGATCTTCCACTGACCGGTGCCGGGGATCAGGCGAACCCGGGCGACAGCCTCCTTGCGACGGCCGAGGGCCTGTGCGGGAGCGGTCAGGCTCTGGCCGCGGCCCGTGGGCGCGACCGTCTCAGAGGTGTAGCTGGTGGGCGTCTCGTCGCCCGCAACGTCGATGTCGACGGTGGTCTCGGCCACTGGTGGTGTCCTCGCGTCCTGTGTGGTGTTGGTGCCAGCGGGCCGGAGCCTACTGGGCGACCTGGGTGATCTCGAAGGGCTTCGGCTGCTGCGCGAAGTGCGGGTGCTCGGGGCCGGCGTAGACCTTGAGCTTGCCCATCTGGGTCCGCGCGAGGGACGTCTTGGGGAGCATGCCGCGGACGGCCTTCTCGACGGCCCGGTCAGGCTTCTTGGCGAGCAGCTCGCCGTACGGGACCGCCCGCAGACCGCCCGGGTAGCCCGAGTGGCGGTAGGCGAGCTTCTGCTCACGCTTGTTGCCGGTCAGGGCGACCTTCTCGGCGTTGATGACGATGACGAAGTCACCGCCGTCGACGTGCGGCGCGAACGTCGCCTTGTGCTTGCCGCGCAACAGGACGGCGATCTGGGTGGCAAGGCGGCCGAGGACGACATCGGTCGCGTCGATGACGTGCCAGGTCCGCTCGACGTCGCCGGGCTTCGGGGTGTACGTGCGCACGGTCGTAGCCTTCGTTTCGTGTAGCTGAATGAGTTCGCAGCGGCCGCTCCCATGGTGGGTGCGCCGATGAGGGCGGGCGTCGGCGTCATCCGGGAACCTGGCGAATGGGGCGCACGGGAACCTCGGGAACGCACAACGACATGCCAGAGTACCTGTACGGCGGCTGGAGGGTCAAAACGTCGTGACTCACGGGCCGTGCAGGACCTCGCGAGCGGCCGCCACGACGCTGGTCGTCAGGGCGTCCAGCACGGCCGACTCGAGCTTCCAGTGCTGCCAGTACAGCGGGATGTCGAGGTGCCGGCCGGGCGCGAGCACGACGAGCTCGCCGTCGGCCAGCAGGGGCGCAGCGGCGACGTCGGGCACCATGCCCCAGCCCAGCCCGCGGCGGACGAGCTCGACGAAGGCCGACGACGACGGGACGTAGTGCACCGGCGGCTCGAGCGGGCGACGCGAGACCTGGCGCAGGAACCGCACCTGCAGCGCGTCCTTGCGGTTGAAGGTCAGCAGCGGCGCCACGGCGAGCGCGGCGGGGTCCAGCCCGCCACCGAACCACTGCGTGACGTACGACGGCGAGCCGACCGGCAGGTAGCGCATCGCACCGAGCGGACGTACCCGGCAGCCCTGGACCGCCTGCGGGTCGGCGGTCACGGCTGCCATCACCGACCCGTCGCGGAGCAGCTCGGCAGAGTGGTCCTGGTCCTCGCGTCGCAGGTCGAGGCGCGCCCGGATCGGCAGCTCGGCGATCGCGGCGGGGAACCAGGTGGACAGGGAGTCGGCGTTGACCGCGACCGAGACCCGAGGGGCCGCGCCGGTCACACCCCGGACGGCGACCAGCGCCTCGCTCTGCAGCAGCGCGGTCTGCCCGGCGAGGCGGACCAGGGCATGGCCCGCGTCGGTGGCCCGGCACGGTCTCGACCGGCGCACGAGCACCTGGCCCATGGCCTGCTCGAGACCCTTGACCCGCTGGCTCACCGCGGACGGTGTGACGTGCAGGCGGCGGGCCGCTGCCTCGAACGTCCCCTCGTCGACGACCGCCGCCAGGGCGGCGAGCTGGGCGCCATCGATCTCCATGCAGTCATGCTAATGGTGCTGAAGAAACATGAGCTGGCCTGTCGGACCCCGGCCGCCTACCGTCGATCCGTGCCGACTCCCCTGCCCGCCCGATGAGCGCCCTGCTGCCGGGCTTCCTCACCGGTCTCTCCCTGATCGCCGCGATCGGTGCGCAGAACGCCTTCGTGCTGCGCCAGGGCGTGCGGCGCGAGCACGTGCTCATGGTGGTCACGGTCTGCGCCCTCGCGGACGCGGCGCTGATCGGGACCGGGATCGCGGGGCTCGGCGTCCTGGTCGACGACCATCCGACCGCGCTGGTCGTCGCCCGCTACGGCGGTGCCGCGTTCCTGCTCACGCTGGCCGCACGGGCCGCCCTGCGCACCCGTCGGCCGAGCGGTCTCGACGCGGCGCAGGGGGCGACCGTCGGACGCGGCGCCGTCCTGGTCACCACGCTGGCCCTGACCTTCCTCAACCCGCACGTCTACCTCGACACCGTCGTCCTGCTCGGGTCGGTCGCGAACCAGCACGGCACCGGCGGCCGATGGGCCTTCGGCGCCGGCGCGGTGGTCGCGAGCATCCTGTGGTTCTTCGGCCTCGGCTTCGGGGCGCGCCTGCTGCGTCCGCTGTTCGCCCGTCCGGTGGCCTGGCAGGTCCTCGACGGCGTGGTCGCGGTCGTCATGACTGTCGTCGCAATCGGTCTCGTGGTCTGAGCCGGACCTCCGCTGGGCTGCCGGACCCGCTGGGCTGCCGGACCCGCTGCCCTACCGGACCCGCTGCACCCGGCCGGCGTCCCACACGGCCTCGGGCGACTCGACGACCTCGCCGTCGGCGCCGAAGACCAGGAACCGGTCGAAGCCGCGCGCGAACCACCTGTCGTGGGTCACTGCCACGACGGTCCCCTCGAACGCCGCGAGGCCGCGCTCGAGCGCCTCGGCCGAGTGCAGGTCGAGGTTGTCCGTCGGTTCGTCCAGGAGCAGCAGCGTCGCACCCGACAGCTCCAGCAGCAGGATCTGGAAGCGCGCCTGCTGACCTCCGGACAGCGTGCCGTAGGCCTGCTCCGCGGCCGCGACCAGCTCGTAGCGGTCCAGCGCCTTGCTCGCCTGCTCGCGGCCCATGCCGGCCCTGCTGCCCTCGCCGCGGTGCAGGATCTCCAGCAGCGTGCGCGCCGCCAGCTCCGGGTGCGTGTCGTTCTGCGCGAACCACCCGGGTCGCACGCGCGAGCCGAGCCGGACGGTGCCGGTGTGCCGAACCGGCGTGATCTGCGCGGCATGGTTGTCCACCGGCGCGTGCTCGCTGTCCGGGTCGCTGCCCCCGGCCGCGAGCAGCCGCAGGAAGTGCGACTTGCCCGAGCCGTTCGAGCCGAGCACGGCGACCCGCTCACCGAACCACACCTCGAGGTCGAACGGCCGCATCAGGCCGGTGAGCTCGAGGCCGTTCGCGACGATCGCGCGCTTGGCGGTCCGGCCGCCGGTCAGCCGCACCCGCACGTCCTGGTCGCGGGCCATCACCTGGGGCGGCCCGGCCTCCTCGAACTTGCGCAGCCGGGTCTGGGCAGCCTGGTAGCGCGAGGCGAGACCGTCGTTGAAGGTGGCCTTGGTCTTGAGGGTGTTGACCAGCTCGCGCAGCTTCGCGTGCTCCTCCTCCCAGCGACGGGTCAGCTCGGCGAGGCGCGAGCGCCGGTCGTCGCGCGCCTGGCCGAACGTGGCGAACCCCCCGCCGTGCACCCACAGGGTCGACCCGGCGGCCGTCGGCTCGAGGCTTGCGACCTGGGTCGCGGTCCGCGAGAGCAGCTCCCGGTCGTGGCTGACGAACAGCACCGTCTTGGGGGACGCCGCGAGCCGGCTCTCCAGCCAGCGCTTGGCCGGGACGTCGAGGTAGTTGTCCGGCTCGTCGAGCAGCAGCACCTCGTCGGTCCCGCGCAGCAGCGCCTCGAGCACCAGCCGCTTCTGCTCACCGCCGGACAGGGTGCGCACCTCGCGGTGCTGCGCCCGCTCGAAGGGGATCGAGAGGACCGCGTCGGTGACCTTGTCCCACCCCACCTCGGCGTCGTAGCCGCCGACGTCGGCCCAGTCCGCCAGCGACTGGGCGTACCGCATCTGGGCGGGTGTGTCGTCGACCTCCATCATCATCAGCTCGGCCGCTGCGAGCTCGACGGCAGCCTCGCGCACGGCCGCGTGGGCGAGGGAGGCGAGCAGGTCGCGGATCGATCGGTCGTCGTCGATCCGGCCGACGAACTGGCGCATGACCCCGAGCCCGCCGCTGCGCACGACAGTGCCCGAGTGCGGCTGCTCGTCGCCCGCGACGATGCGCACGAGGGTCGTCTTGCCGGCACCGTTGGGACCGACGAGGGCGACCTTCGCACCGTCGCCGACGCGCAGGTCGATGCCGGTGAGCAACGGGCGACCGTCCGGCAGCACGTAGCCCACATCGCTGATGTCCAGGTGTCCCACGCCCACCAGTCTCCTGCCAACGGGGCTGCACCGGCGACGGGTCAACCCGCGCCGCATCCGGCGTGCACGGACCTGCGCGCGGTGCGACGGTAGAAGCATGACCACGTACGGCGACACACCGGCCACCTCCCCCGACCCGGAGGGCACGGCGGAGGGCGACACCGACCAGCTGTCCCAGGAGGACACACTGATCGATCGCAGCCTGGCGGACGCCCTCGACGAGGGCTACGTCCCGCCGGACTACCCGACCGAGACCCGCTTCGGCCGGACCGCGCTCGAGGAGGCGCGCGGCGAGACGCTCGCCGAGCGCCTGGCCCGTGAGCAGCCGGAGGTGTGGCAGACGGCCGACGGGCCCGACGCGGGCGCGCGCGACCCGGAGCGGATCGGACGGCTCGTACCCGGTGTCGTCGAACCCACCGGTGACTCCGCCGCGAGCCTGATGGCCGACGACGTCGGTGTCGCCGGGGGTGCGGCGAGCGCCGAGGAGGCGGCCGTCCACGTGATCGAGGACGAGGACCTGCCGGACGACGACGGCGACCTACGCGAGGGTGCGGAGCACGAGGGCGACGAGGTGGAGCAGGAGGACGAACGGCGGTCCTGACGACCGCCGGCGATCCCCGGGACCGACCGCCGCTCACTCCGCGGCAACCGCTCAGTCCGCGACGGCCGCGTCGTCCGGGCAGTCCGTAGCGGCCGGACCGACGTGCTGCCGTCGGGCTCGGGTGCGCTCGGCGCGTGCCTCGAGCTCGTCGTCGGGCGGGTACACGACCTCCTCCAGGGTCAGTCCGTGGGCCGGGGCCACCAGGCTCCCCCCGTCGCGGCGACCCCCGGCCAGCTGGTCGGCGGGCCACGCCACCGGGCGCCGACCCTCGCCGACGGTGAGCAGCGCGCCGACCAGGGAGCGCACCATGGTGTGGCAGAAGGCATCGGCCTGCACGACGACGGCCACCAGGCCGGCATCCGGACCGATCGCCGGACGCGCGACGTCGAGCACCTGGAGCGTGCGGATCGTCGTCGCGCCCGGTCGTGGGCGGCAGAAGGCGGCGAAGTCGTGCCGCCCGACGAGCGCGACCGCCGCCTCGCTCATCGCTGCCACGTCCAGCGGGAACCGGTGCCGCACCACGTGCGTGCGACGCAGCGGGTCGACCTGCGAGATGTCGTCGCTCAGCCGGTAGGTGTAGCGCCGGTGCATCGCAGAGAACCGGGCGTCGAACCCGGGTGCGGCCGGCGTCGTGCGGTGCACGACGACGTCCGGCGGCAGGATCCCGGCCAGGCGCCGGAGCAGGACCTCGCTCGGGCCGGATCCCCCCCGGCCGAGCGTCCCCTCCCACACCTGACGGTCCAGGTCGACGTGCGCGACCTGTCCCCTGGCGTGCACGCCGGCGTCGGTCCGCCCCGCGACGGTCAACCGCGGGTCGGGGCACCGCAGCACGGTGCCGAGCGCCACCTCGAGGGTCCCCTGCACGGTGCGCAGGCCGGGCTGGGTCGCCCAGCCGGCGAACCCCGTCCCGTCGTAGGAGAGGTCGATCCGGACGCGCACCGGGCTCTGGGTCGACGGATCTGTCACGCAGGCAACGGTACGCGAGCACGGGCATCGCACCCTGCTCGGGGCCGCCCGGCGCCCGGACCCGCGTCCGGGTACGGCCAGGTGGGTGATCATGGCTCCCATAGCGGGTGAAACCAGGCCACCGCCGACGGAACCGCCGACACCGGCACGATCGCGCTGAAAGGGTGACACCGTCGCCCCGGTCACCCCCGGACCGAGGCGCTCGGGTGCCGATCCCCCGCGGCGCTCGCCAACCCGATGTGCGCCCGTGAGGTGCCCCGTGCTCGACCAGACACGCCCGCTCGACAGCCCACGCCGGCTCGACCGGACACCCCGGCCAGGATCCAGCACGCCCCGTGGACGGCGGCGCCGCGATGCCCGGCCCCCGTCCCTGCGCGCCCTGCGCCGCGGCGCTGCGGGACTGGTGGCGACAGTCCTCGCGCTCAGCGGCGGACTGCTCGTCGCACCGGCGGCTGTCGCCGCGGACGCGCCGGCGATCGTCGTCGACGACTTCCTCGGGGCTCCGCTCGGCTCCCGCGTGATCGGCGGCTCCGGGAGCTCCGTGACGGTGACGCCCGGCGCAGCACGGATCGCGATCGGTGCCGGCGGCGGCGTCCCGTACGCCGAGATCGTGTGGGACCTGCCTGCACCTGTCGACCTGACCCGCGGCGGGGCCCTGACGCAGCTCCAGCTGGACTACTCGGGAGCCGGCGGCAACACGAGCTCGAACCCCGTCTCGATGGGCATCTACCTGACCGACGCGAACGGGAAGGACCGGTCCCGCGGCGGCACGGGCCTGCTGGCCGGCTCCGGGAAGTTCGTGGCCAACTTCGTCCAGCAGGGGCCGGACGACGTGCGCTACCTGACCGGGACCGGCGACCTGACCAGGATCACCCAGGTCAAGATCCAGCTCCTCGCACCGTCGAACGGGCAGTCGGCAGCCATCACCCTCGAGTGGCTCGCTGCCGTCGCGCTGGAGAGCGCCTACACGCTGCCGTCGTTCACGGGTCCGACGACGGTCGACCTCCGGCTCGGCACGGCGATGAGCCCGGTCACCGTCACGGCAGCCGGGTACCCGCGCCCGACGGTGACCACGTCGGGCGCCCTGCCGACCGGTGTCGTCGCGACGGCCTCCGGCACGTCGGTGACGCTGTCCGGGACGCCCTCGGCGACCGGGATGTTCACCTTCCGGGTCAGCGCCAAGACCCTCGACGACCTCGTGGGGTACCAGGACGTGACGCTGCGGGTGTTCACGCCGCCGACGGTCACCGGCCCCGGCACGGTCGTGGCGACGGTCGGCGCACCCGTGACCCACACGCTCGATCTGGGCGGCTCACCGCTGCCGACCGTCGCGTCCGCCGATCCGCCGCTGCCGCCCGGCCTGACGGCCACCGTCGCCGGGGCGATGCTCGTCATCGCCGGGACACCGACCGGGCCCGGTGGCACGACGTCGACCACGCTCACCGTGGACAACGGCTACGCCACTGCCACCCTCCCGGTCACGGTGCGGGTCGAGGCACCCGCGACGATGACCGGTCAGCCGGACCTCCGGACCGAGGTGGGCACGGCCGTCGCACCGATCGCGCTCGTGGCCGGCGGCTACCCGGCCCCGACAGTCACGCTCTCCGGGCTACCTGCCGGCCTGGTGTCGTCGACGACGGCGACCGGTGTCGTGATCAGCGGGACGCCGACCAGCACCGGTTCGACGACGATCACGGCGACGGCGGCGAACGGTGTCGGGGCGCCCGCCGGCACGACGTTCCAGCTCGTCGTCGGGACGCCACCGACCATCGACGTGCCTGCCCAGCAGGTCCTCCTGGTCGGCAGCCCGGTCGCCGTCCCGGTGACCGTCACCGGATACCCGTCGCCCGTCGTGACCGCGACCGGCCTGCCCGCCGGCCTCGCGTTGTCCGGCGCGGACGGCGCGTGGTCCATCACCGGCACGCCGACCCGGGACGGGCTCGGGGTCCGCACCGTGACCCTCACGGCGACGAACGGCATCGGCGCGGGCGCGGCCGCCTCGACGGTGCTGACCATCGAGGGCGCTCCGTCGGTCAGCGGCGCACACACCCTGACGGCGACCCGGGGCACGCCGTTGGCCGCAGGGACCGGGTTCGCGGTCACCGGGTACCCGGTCCCCGTGCTCGGCCTCGTGGCGACCGACGGCGGAGCCCTGCCGCCAGGCATCCTCGCGACCGATGACGGCGCCGGCCGCCTCGTGCTGAGCGGCACGCCCACCGAGGCCGGGACGTGGGATCTCACGGTCACCGCGAGCAGCTCCCGCGGCAGCACGACGCACCTCGTGGCGGTGACCGTCGGGGCGGTGCCCGAGTTCACCGCCGAGGCCAGGACCGTGCGGCTGGGCGCCAACAGCTACATCGCGACGCAGCTCACGGCGACGTCCTACCCGTCGCACACCGTGACGATCGTGTCGGGCACCCTGCCGTCGGGCCTGACGCTCGGCACCGACGGCATGCTGCGTGGCTCCACCGGCAGTGCCGCGGCCGGCCGCCACGAGCTGATCGTCCAGGCCTCGAACGCCTTCGGCTCCGACACGCTCGCCCTGAGCATCGACGTCCTGACCAGGCCGGACATCCCGGCCGGGCTGCCGGACCTGATCGCGACAGCCGACTCCGCCGTCACGTACACGTTCACCACGTCCGGCTGGACCCCGCCGACCGTCACTCTGCTCGACCCGCTCCCGGCGGGCCTTGCGCTCAGCCGGGTGGACGCGACGACGTGGCAGATCACCGGGACGGTCACCCGCGAGAACCGCGGCGCCCGCGCCGTCCGCCTCTCGTTGGACCACGGCAACGGCAGCGCGGTGGTCAGGTACCTGGACGTCGTGGTGAAGGCAGCTCTCCGGTGGACGTCACCGTCGTCGAGCGTCGTGGTGGAGCGCGGCGTGCCGATGGCACCCTTCCCGATCAGCCTCACCGGCTTCCCGGTGCCGGGTGGCCTGATCTCCAACGCCGTCAACAACCTCGGACTGACCAGGGGCACCTGGACGAGCACGGAGTTCTCGGGGTGGATCACCGGCACTCCACCGGCCTCCGGGACGTGGACCTACTGGATCTGTCCGGCGCGGGGAAACATCTGCGACGGCCCGACGCTGAGCACCAGGGTCATCGTCCAGGACCGTCCGGTCATCACCGTCGCCGGGTCGGTCACGGTGGCAGCGGGCCAGCCGGTGGACGTGCCGGTCACCGTCACCGGTTCACCGGTCGCCGGCCTGAGCGCGTCCGGCCTGCCGTCCGGCCTGACCCTCGTCCCGACCGGGGCCCCGACCGGGTGGAGCATCGTCGGGACGACGGATCGCAGCGTCCTCGGGTCGCACCCGGTGACCCTGACGGCGGACAACGGCCTGGTCAGGACCAAGACCGTGACAGTGACGGTGACCGGGCCACCCGAGCTCGACGGCCCGGCGACAGTGGCCGCGCTGCGCGGGACGCCACTGTCCGTGGCCTTCACGGCGACGGGCGGGCCCACGCCCACGCTGACTGCTGCGACGGCCGACAGCTCCCCGTGGCCGGCCGGACTCGTGGCTGCCGACGACGGGCACGGCGTCCTGACCCTGTCCGGCTCACCCACCGCTCGCGGGACCTGGTCGCTGCTCGTGACGGCGTCGAACGAGCACGGCACCGACACCAGCACCGTCGCGCTCACCGTCGACGGCGCACCGCTCTTCGTCGAGGACGCGGCCACCGTCACGGTCCGCGAGGGCGTCCCGGTCACGCGGACGTTCGCCGCCGACGCGAGTCCGGTGCACCAGGTGGCGGTCGTCGCAGGCGCGCTGCCCGCAGGGTTGTCCCTGAGCACGGACGGCGTGCTGACCGGCACGCTCTCCGCCGGAGCGGCCGCCGCAGCCTCGGGCACGACGAACCTCACGTTGCGCGCCTGGAACCTGCACGGTGCGGACCTGATGGACCTGAGCCTCGTGCTCGAGGCGCCACCGTCGGTGACCGGGGCACCCGTGCCGATCACCGCCCTGGCGGGCACCGCAGGCGCGACGACGTTCGTCACGGCCGGCTGGCCGGCCCCCACGGTCACGCTCATCGACCCGCTCCCCGCCGGCCTCGACCTGGTCCGGGGCGGTCCGGCGACGTGGAGCGTCGCAGGGACGCCGGGCCGAGCCGACCGTGGGCTACGGGATGTCCGGATCCTGCTCGACAACGGCATCGGCTCGCCGGTCGTGGCCCACCTGGCCCTCAGGGTCGACGCGGACCTCCAGTGGGAGCAGGTGCCGGCGACCCTCGTGCTGGAGACCGGGGTGCCGATCGAGCCCCTGCGCGTCCGCCTGACCGGCTACCCGATGCCCGGGGGCTACCTGCTCCCCACCGTGCCGTGGCTCGACCTCGACCTGGCCGAGGTCTCCTGGCTCCCGACCGCCTTCAGCGCCACCTTCGTCGGCACACCGCCGAGCCCCGGGGTGAGTCTGATGACGCTCACGCCGACGACCGCCGGAGCTCCGCCGCTGACGGTCGAGCTCCGGGTCGCCGACCGTCCGGTGCTCGGCGCGCCGGCGTCGGTCAGTGCACCGGCCGGCCTGCCGATGTCGCTCGACGTGACTGTCGCAGCGAGCCCGGACGCCACCGTCACCGCGACCGGGCTGCCCGACGGCGTGTCCCTCGAGCCAGGGCCGGATGCCGGGCTGTGGCGGATCACCGGGACCCCGGGGCGCGACGTGCGAGGGGAGCACGTCGTCACGCTGACCGCCGACAACGGCCTGACCAGCACCCATCACCTCGCGCTCACGATCACCGCCGGGCCGGTCCTCGCCGCACCCTCGCCATCGGTCACGGCCTGGTTCGGTGACCCGGTGGCGCCGGTGAGCTGGACCGCCACCGGCTACCCGGCGCCGACCGTCGAGCTCGTCGGCGACCTGCCGTCGGGCGTGGTCGCCACCGGTGGCCCCGCCGGCTCCGCGCTGTCCGGCACGCCGACCGAGTCCGGCAGCTGGGACCTCGTCGTACGCGCCGTCAACGCGCACGGCACGGCCGAGGCAGACGTCACCCTGGTCGTCACCGAGGCACCGGCCTTCGGCAGCGCCGCCGTGGCGGTGCCGATGACCGAGGGCGTCGCCTCGAGCACGGCCTTGACCCTGCGGGGCTTCCCGTTCCCCACGCTCGAGGTCGCGGGGTCCGTCGCCGGCCTGACTCTCGCGTACACACCGGGCGGCGACCCGGTCCTGACCGGCACGCCCGCGGCAGGAGCTGCCGGCGACCACACGCTGACCGTCACCGCGCGGTCGATCATCGGCGGTGACCCGTTCGAGGCCGTCACGGTGATCGACGTCCACGTCGAGGCACGCTCGACGCTCCCCGCGACCCTGGAGCCGCTGACCGTCCTGACCGGTGAGCCGGTGGACCGCGAGATCTCCGTCGCCGGTGCGCCGGCGCCCACGGTCACGGCCACTGGCCTGCCCGACGGCCTGAGGATGGCGCAGGTCGAGGACGGCTCCTGGCACCTGACCGGGGTACCCGCCCCCGGCACCGGCGGGGTGCACACAGCCACCGTGACCGCTGCGAACGGTGTGCTCGAACCGGCGTCGGTCCCGTTGACGGTGACGGTCCACGAACCGGCCACCCTCGCGGTCACGATGCCCGCCCTGCGGGAGGGCGAGCCCGCCACGGTCGGTGTGCGCACCGTGAGCGGCTGGCCCGCCGCGCCGAGGCTCACCCTCGACGGTGCCCTGCCGACGGGTCTGTCGTTCGCCGACGCCGGCGACGGGACGGCGACGATCACCGGCACACCCGCCGTCGGGTCCGCATGGGCCTGGCCGGTCACCGTCGTCGCGGACAACGGAGCTGGTACCCCGACGCGGCAGGTGCTGACCCTGATGGTCGCCCCGGCGAAGGTCTCGCCCGCCACCGTCGTCGCTCCGGAGACCGGACCCGGCCCGGTGCCCGCACCTGCCGGGAGCCCGACCACCCCTGCCGCCCGCGGATCCGACCGGCCCGCACCGGCCGTCCGTCGCGCACCAGGGGCGTCAGCCGCCGCTCCCGCCACCGAACCGGCGACCGGCACGACCACGACCGGCGGCGGAGCGGGCGAGAGCGGCAGCCCGGGCGAGGGCGACGCCGGGCAGGGCACCGGAAGCGGGAGCGACGACGGAGCCGGTGACCCCGCGGACGCCGGGAACGGTGGGCAGACCGCCGGGCCGATGCCGGACGCCGGCGACGGCAGCGGCCCGACGGCCGTGGACACCGCGCCGGCCGACGCCGTCGACAGCCGGTGGTGGCTCCTCGCCCTGGTCGCGGTGCTGGTCGTCGGCGGCGCGGGTGCCCGCATCTGGCGGACGCGGGCCCGGCAGTCCTAGGGTCACCCGGTGAGCGCATCAGCAGGGACGTCCGGCCCCAGGACCCTCGCGGTCGACTGCGGGGGCAGCGGGATCAAGGCCTCGGTCCTCGACGCGGCCGGGACACTGCACGTCCCGCCGGTCCGCGTCCCGACGCCGTACCCCCTGCCGCCCGAACGGCTGGTCGAGACGATCGTCGCGATCGCTGCGGGCCTGCCGGTCGCCGACCGCGCGACCGTCGGGGTGCCGGGGATGATCCGGCACGGCGTGGTGATCGCGACACCGCACTACGTGACCCGGTCGGGCCCGCGCAGCCGGGTGGACCCCGAGCTCGTCACGGCATGGGCAGGCAAGGACATGTCGGCTGCACTCGGCGCCGCGCTCGGCTACCAGGTGCTCGTGCTCAACGACGCCGAGGTGCACGGCGCGGGCGTCGTCTCCGGCAGCGGGCTCGAGCTCGTGCTCACCCTCGGCACGGGTCTGGGCTCGGCGCTGTTCGACGGCGGCCTGCTCTCACCGCACCTCGAGCTCTCGCACGCACCGGTGCGCTGGGGCGTCACCTACGACGCCTACCTCGGGGACCACGAGCGTCGCCGGCTCGGTGACGCATCCTGGTCACGCCGGGTCCGTCGGGTCGTCGACGGGCTACGACCCGTCTTCCACTGGGACCGCCTCTACCTAGGCGGGGGCAACTCGCGACGGATCCGCCCGACCGTGCTCGAGGCGCTCGGTGACGACGTCGTCGTCGTGCCCAACTCGGCAGGCATCGTCGGCGGCGTCCGCGCCTGGTCGCTGCGCACCTGACTCCGACCCGACGGTGCGGTCCACCTCGTCGAGGGCGGCGAGCAGCACGCGGTTGAAGCCCACCGGGCGCACCAGGTTCACCAGGTGCGACGCCCCCCGGACCGTCACGAGGCGCGCCGTCGGGCAGGCCCGGACGAACGCCCGCTCCTGGGTCCGGAAGTGGTCCCACTGACCGTTGACGATCCAGACCGGGCATCGGGTCGCCGCGAGGTCCTCGAGGGTGCGCAGGGTGCGCATCTCCGCGAGCAGGTCGACCATCACGCCGAGGGCGAACCCGCCCTCGGCGACGGCCGCGGCGCCCGACGGCGGCAGCATCCGGTCGACCAGGAGCTGGTTGAGCCGCGCGCCGCGGTCGGGCAGACGCTCGACGAGCTGGGCGGCACGCCGCCACGCCCCGGTCAGCGGCTGGTCCGGCACCGTGCTGCACCCGGACGCGACGAGCCCGGCGACCCGGTCGGGGTGCCGCGCGGCGTACGCGATGCCGAGGTAGCCGCCGAGGGACAGCCCGACGACGACCGCGCGCCCGCCGAGGCCGCGGACGGCATCGTCGATCGCATCGAGGCTGCCGCTGATCGTGAACGGCTCGGCCATCCGCGCACCGTGGCCCGGCAGGTCGATCGCCAGCGCCGTCCGGCCGGTGCCCTGCACGGCGCCGAGCTGCGGACGCCACATCGTGTGCGACGCCCGGGCGCCGTGCACGAAGACCACCGGCAGCTGCGTCAGGTCCCGACCCTTCACGCTGCCCACGCTAGCCCTGGCCACGGCGCGGCGACCGGGCAGCGCACATCAGGGCGGCGCAGCGGACGGCACAGCGCCCGCACGGCACAGCGTCCGGACGACGCAGGGCCCGGACCGATGACCGGTCCGGGCCCTGCGCGCGTCTGACGGTGGGTCAGGCCTTCTCGGCGTCCTCGGCGGGGGCCTCGTCGACCTGCACCTCGGTGCTCTCCTCGACGACCTCGTCGGCAGGCACCTCGGCCTCGACCGGGACCGTCGCCTCGGTCTTCTTCGCAGCGGCCTTCTTCGGCGCAGCTGCCTTCTTGGTGGCCTTCTCGGCCTCGCGCACGGTGGCCTGCTTGGCACTCACCGGCTCGAGCACGAGCTCGATGACCGCCATGGGGGCGTTGTCGCCCTTGCGCGGACCGATCTTGGTGATCCGGGTGTAGCCACCCTGACGCTCGGCCATGGCCGGCGCGATCTCGGTGAAGAGCTCGTGCACGACCGTCTTGCTGGTGAGGATCCCGAGCACGCGGCGACGTGCGTGCAGGTCACCGCGCTTGGCGAACGTGATCAGGCGCTCGGCCAGCGGGCGGAGCCGCTTGGCCTTGGCCTCGGTCGTCGTGATGCGCCGGTGCTCGAACAGGCTCGTCGCCAGGTTGGCGAGGATGTGCCGCTCGTGCGCCGGGCCGCCTCCGAGCCGGGGACCCTTGGTGGGCGTAGGCATGGTCTGTACTCCTCAGTTCTCGAAGATCATGGGACCGGCCGGCCGAGGCCTGCCGGTCCGCCACGGCGTCAGGACAGCTCGTCCTCGGTGAAGTCACCGTCGTAGTAGTCGGCGGTGGTGGGGTCGAAGTCGAGCGGGCTGTCCTTGAGGGACAGGCCGAGCCCTGTGAGCTTCTCCTTGACCTCGGTGATCGACTTCGCACCGAAGTTCCGGATGTCCAGCAGGTCCGCCTCGCTGCGCGCGACGAGCTCGCCCACGGAGTGGATGCCCTCACGCTTGAGGCAGTTGTACGAGCGGATCGTGAGCTGCAGCTCCTCGATCGGCAGTGCGAGGTCCGCGGCCAGCGCGGCGTCGGTCGGCGAGGGGCCGATCTCGATGCCCTCTGCCTCGACGTTGAGCTCGCGGGCCAGGCCGAAGAGCTCGACGAGCGTCTTGCCGGCCGAGGCCAGCGCGTCCCGCGGCGTGATGGCGGCCTTGGTCTCGACGTCGACGATCAGCTTGTCGAAGTCGGTCCGCTGCTCGACACGCGTCGCCTCGACCTTGTAGGTCACCTTCAGGACGGGCGAGTAGATCGAGTCGATCGGGACCCGGCCGATCTCGGCGTCGTAGGCCTTGTTCTGCTGGGCGGAGACGTAGCCGCGGCCGCGCTCGACCGTGAGCTCGATCTCGAGCTTGCCCTTGCCGTTCAGGGTTGCGATGTGCAGGTCGGGGTTGTGCACCTCGACGCCCGTCGGCGGGGTGATGTCCGCGGCGGTGACGGTGCCCGGACCCTGCTTGCGCAGGTACATCACGACCGGCTCGTCGTTCTCCGAGGAGACCACGAGCTCCTTGATGTTCAGGATGATCTCGGTGACGTCTTCCTTGGCACCGGTGATCGTGCTGAACTCGTGCAGCACGCCGTCGATGCGGATCGACGTCACGGCCGCGCCGGGGATCGAGGAGAGCAGGGTGCGACGCATGGAGTTGCCGAGCGTGTAGCCGAAGCCAGGCTCGAGGGGCTCGATGATGAACCGCGAGCGGTACTCGGAGATGACCTCTTCGGTCAGGGTGGGGCGCTGTGCGATGAGCACGGTGGATGTCCTCTCAGTGTGCGTCCGCCATATGACGCATCACGTGGTGCAGCCGCCGGGTCTCGGTCCACCCGGCGGGTCCAGCAGGGTCGTGCGACCCGGGTCCGGCGGGCGGACGGGATGCTCCCGTCCGGCCCCGCCGGCCACCGGATCAGACGCGGCGGCGCTTCGGCGGACGGCAGCCGTTGTGCGCCTGGGGGGTCACGTCAGAGATCGAGCCGACCTCGAGGCCGGTGGCCTGGAGCGACCGGATCGCGGTCTCGCGACCCGAGCCCGGGCCCTTGACGAGGACGTCGACCTTCTTCATCCCGTGCTCCTGGGCACGACGCGCGGCGGCCTCAGCGGCGAGCTGCGCGGCGAAGGGCGTCGACTTGCGCGAGCCCTTGAAGCCCACCTGGCCGGAAGAGGCCCAGGCGATGACGGCACCCGACGGGTCGGTGATCGACACGATCGTGTTGTTGAACGTGCTCTTGATGTGGGCGACGCCCACAGCGATGTTCTTCTTCTCCTTGCGCCGCGGCTTGCGCGCTGCGCCGGCAGTACGGGTCTTGGGAGGCATTGCGTTCCTTCTCCTGGTCTGAGGTCGTGGGACCGTCCGTGTGTGCCTGCGCCGGCTCGGTGAACCGTGCGGCGCTCACGCAGACGGGCAGCTGGCTACTTGCGTCCGGCCTTCTTCTTGCCGGCCACGGTGCGCTTGGGGCCCTTGCGGGTGCGGGCGTTGGTCTTGGTCCGCTGACCGCGCACGGGCAGACCGCGGCGGTGCCGGATGCCCTGGTAGCTGCCGATCTCGACCTTGCGGCGGATGTCTGCTGCGACCTCGCGGCGCAAGTCACCCTCGAGCTTGTAGTTGCCCTCGAGGTAGTCACGCAGTGCGACGAGCTCCGCGTCACCCATGTCCTTGACGCGCAGGTCCGGGCTGATCCCGGTTGCGGCGAGGGTCTGGTGTGCGCGGGTACGGCCGACGCCGTAGATGTAGGTGAGTGCAACCTCGAGCCGCTTGTCGCGGGGGAGGTCGACTCCGACGAGACGTGCCATGTGCCACTAGCTCCTGTACTGCATCGGAGGTCCTCCGCACGGCCTCTCCCGCTGGCGCGGGCCCCGGCCTCCGACCGGGGGTTGCGTCCAGGCCCCTGAGGGCCGTCTGAACGGACGCTGACCGTACGCTGGCCCGGTCGCCGCCGAGGCGGTGCCGGGGGTCGATCGCTCGACCTGGTGCACCCGGTCCAGGGACCGGACGCCGGGGCTCAGCCCTGGCGCTGCTTGTGCCGCAGGTTGTCGCAGATGACCATCACGCGACCGTGCCGGCGGATCACCTTGCACTTGTCGCAGATCTTCTTGACGCTGGGCTTGACCTTCATTGCTCGTTCCTCCGCCGCCGCCCGCGCACACGAGCGTGCGACGCCGGCAGTGTCGATCGATGATCGGATGATCGGGATGGGACTACTTGTAGCGGTAGACGATCCGGCCACGGGACAGGTCGTACGGGCTCAGCTCAACGACGACGCGGTCCTCGGGGAGGATCCGGATGTAGTGCTGACGCATCTTGCCCGAGATGTGAGCCAGCACTCTGTGACCGTTGGCCAGCTCCACGCGAAACATCGCGTTCGGCAAGGCCTCGACCACGCTGCCCTCGATCTCGATGACACCGTCCTTCTTCGCCATATCCTCCGCTAACTCTCTGGGACGTTCTGCCGATCCAGGTCACGCCACGACCTGCCCTGACGGGCGCTGCCGGACGAGATGGATTGGGGTGCGCACCGACGACTGCGCCGAGGGCACACACCCAACGGACAATCCTACGGCATCGGCCTGCATCCGAGAAACCACAGCCCGGGGCCGCCGGTCGGACGGCCCGCGGGGTCGCTGCCGGGCCGCTGCGGGCCGAGGAGCTACAGCGCGTCCTGGCCCCACGGCGCGACGGTGACGCCGAGCGCTGCCAGCCGCTCCGCCCCACCGTCGGGCGCGGTCAGGACCCAGATGCCGTCCGGGCCGATCGCGACGGTGTGCTCCCAGTGCGCAGCACGCGAGCCGTCCTGCGTCACCACTGTCCAGTCGTCCCCGAGCACCCTCGTCGCCCGCGAGCCGCGGGTGAGCATCGGCTCGATCGCGACGCACAGGCCGGCGCGGAGCCTGGGCCCACGCTCGCGGGTCCGGTAGTTCAGGACCTCGGGCGCCTGGTGCATGGCGGTGCCGATGCCGTGACCGACGTACTCCTGCACGATGCCGTAGGGCGTGCCGGACGCCGCCACGACGTCCTCGACGGCATCCCCGACCTCGTTGAGCCGCTCACCCTTGGCCAGCGAGGCGACACCGGCCCACATGGCCTGCTCGGTCACATCGCTCAGCGCGAGGTCGGCCGGGTCGCCGTCCGGCAGGACCACCGTGAACGCAGCATCACCGTGCCACCCGTCGACGATCGCACCGCAGTCGACCGACACGACGTCGCCGGGCTCCAGCACGCGGGGACCCGGGATGCCGTGCACGATCTCGTCGTTGACGGACACGCACAGGGTCGCCGGGTAGTCGTAGTAGCCGAGGAACGACGGGACGGCACCCGCCTGGGCGATGACCTCTGCCGCGATGGCATCGAGGTCCGCCGTGGTCAGGCCGGGCGCGACAGCGGCGCGGACCGCCGCGTGCGCCTGCGCGACCACGAGGCCGGCCCGTCGCATCGCCCGAACCTGGTCGGCTGTCTTGTACTCGATCCGCTCGCGTCCGAACACGCCCGTGCGCCCGCCCCTACCGGACCACGGGGTCCAGGGCGGCGACCAGCCGCGCCGTGACCTCGTCGATGTCACCGGTGCCGTCGACGCGCACCAGCAGGCCGCGCGCGTCGTAGGCAGAGGTCAACGGCGCCGTCTGCTCGTCGTAGATGTCCAGCCGGCGGGCGATCGCCAGCTCGGTGTCGTCCTCACGCCCCTCGATCTCGGCGCGACGAGCCAGGCGGGCGAGGAGCTCGTCGCGGTCCGCGACCAGCTCGGCCACCGCGTCGAGACGGGTGTCGAGATCGGCGAGGATCGCGTCGAGCGCCGTCACCTGGGCGGCGTTGCGCGGGTAGCCGTCGAGGATGAAGCCGCCGGCGGCGTCCGGCTGCGCGAGCCGGTCCTTGACCATGTCGTTGGTCACCGAGTCCGGCACGAGGTCGCCCTTGGCCGTGTACGACTGGGCCAGCAGACCGAGCGCCGTGGAGCCCTTGATGTTCGCCCGGAAGATGTCCCCGGTCGAGATCGTCGGGACGCCGAACCGCTCGGCGAGCCTGAGCGCCTGGGTGCCCTTGCCCGAGCCCTGCGGGCCCATGATCACCAGACGGGCACTCATCGGAGGAACCCTTCGTAGTGCCGCTGCTGCAGCTGGGACTCGATCTGCTTCACGGTCTCCATGCCGACGCCGACGATGATCATCACCGAGACACCACCGAACGGGATGTTGGTGCCCACCCCGAGCAGGATGAAGGCGACCAGTGGGAGCAGCGCGACCAGGGCCAGGTAGACCGATCCGGGCGCCGTGATCCGGGAGATCACGTACTCGAGATACTCCGCCGTCGGCCGACCGGCCCGGATGCCCGGGATGAAGCCGCCGTACTTCTTCATGTTGTCCGCGACCTCGTCCGGGTTGAACGTGATCGCCGTGTAGAAGTATGCGAAGAAGATGATCAGGACGACGTACAGGGCCATGTGCAGCGGTGCACCCTGGCGGGCGACGTTGTTCGTCAGCCAGATCACCCAGCCGGCCGTCTGGTCGCCGAACTGACCGATCAGGCCCGGGATCGAGAGCAGCGACGAGGCGAAGATGACCGGGATCACGCCGGCCATGTTGATCTTGATCGGGATGTAGGTGCTCGAGCCGCCGTACATCTTGCGGCCGACCATCCGCTTGGCGTACTGCACCGGGATCCGGCGCTGGGACTGCTCGACGAACACCACGAGCGCGACGACCAGCACGATGAGAGCCAGCACGATGGTGAACTTCGTCGCGCCATTGTCGCCACCGGCGATCGACCACATGGCGGTCGGGAACGTCGCGGCGATCTGCGTGAAGATCAGCAAGGACATGCCGTTGCCGATGCCGCGCTCGCTGATCAGCTCACCGAGCCACATGATCATCGCCGTGCCCGCGGTCATCGTGATCACCATGATCAGAATTGTCATGATGCCGTCGTTCGGGATCACCGGGACCGTGCAGCCCTGGAACAACAGGTCGTTCCGCGCGACGGCGATGATCGTCGTCGACTGCAGGATGGCGAGCCCGATGGTCAGGTACCGGGTGTACTGGGTCAGGCGGGCCGTGCCTGACTGACCTTCCTGGTGGAGCGCATCGAAGTGCGGGATGACCACGCGGAGGAGCTGCACGATGATGCTCGCCGTGATGTACGGCATGATCCCGAGCGCGAAGACAGCGAGCTGGAGCAGTGCACCACCGCTGAAGAGGTTGACCATCCCGAGCAGGTCGCTCGACCCGGCGGTCTGGTCGATGCACGCCTGCACGTTCCGGTAGTCAACCCCCGGTGTGGGCAGGAACGAGCCGACGCGGAAGACCACCATGATCGTGATCGTGAAGAGCAGCTTGCGCCGCAGATCTGGCGTCCGGAAGGCCCGGGTGAATGCGCTGAGCACCTGTCCTCCTGCTCCGCCCTTCGGCGGTGTGTCGTCGTGCCGGTCTCCCGGCTCTGCGGGCGGTGCGCCCGCGGTGCCGTGCCGAACCCTAGTCGAGATCGGGCTCCGAACGGCGCAGGGGCCGGGTCGCGATGCGGCCCGGCCCCTGGTCCAGCTCAGTCCTGTGCGATCGAACCACCGGCCGCCAAGATCTTCTCCTTGGCGGACGTCGAGACCTTCTGCACGGAGATCGCGAGCTTGACGCTCACGTCACCCGAGCCGAGCACCTTGACCGGCGCGCCCTTGCGGACGGCGCCCTTGGCAACGAGGTCCTCGACCGTGACGTCGCCACCCTTGGGGTAGAGCTCGACGAGCCTGTCCAGGTTGACGACCTGGTACTCGGTACGGAACGGGTTCTTGAACCCGCGCAGCTTCGGCAGACGCATGTGCATCGGCATCTGGCCACCCTCGAACCGCTCGGGCACCTGGTAGCGGGCCTTCTGGCCCTTGGTGCCACGACCGGCCGTCTTGCCCTTGCCGGCTGCCTCGCCACGGCCGACGCGCGTCTTGGCGGTGTGCGCACCCGGAGCGGGGCGAAGGTGGTGCATCCGGAGCATTCCCCCGGCGCCTTCGGTCGTCGCCGTGCCACCGGCAGCCTTCTTCGCCCTGGCAGGCTTGTCCGCAGCAGCCTTGGCGGCCGTCGCCTTGGCCGGCTTCTCAGCCGCCGCAGCCTTGGTCGTCGCAGCCTTGGCGGTCGTCGCTTTGGCCGGCTTCTCAGCGGGCTCGGCCTTCGCCGCGGCAGCCTTGGGAGCGGCCTTGGCGGGCTTCTCCGCCGCGGCAGCCTTCGTCGTCCTGGCGGCAGCAGCCTTCGGTGCGGCCGCCTTCTTCGTCGCGGGCGTGGTCTCGTCGGCTGCCTTCGCAGCCTTGGAGTCCTTCGCGCCCTTCGTGGTGTCTGCCATGGTCACTCGACCTCCTCGACGGCGACCAGGTGGGTCACCGTTGCGACCATGCCGCGGATCTCAGGACGGTCCTCCTTGACGACGACGTCGCCGATGCGCTTGAGGCCGAGACTCCGCAGCGTGTCGCGCTGGTTCTGCTTGCCGCCGATGGCGGACTTGGTCTGGGTCACCTTGAGCCGGGCCATCAGGCACCTGCCTTCGCGGCGATGCCCTTGGCACGCGCCCGGAGCAGCGACGCCGGGGCGACGTGCTCGAGCGGCAGACCGCGGCGTGCGGCCACTGCCTCAGGCTCCTCGAGCCCACGCAGCGCCGCCACCGTGGCGTGCACGATGTTGATGGCGTTGGTGGAGCCCATGGACTTGGACAGCACGTCGTGGATACCGGCGCACTCCAGGACGGCGCGCACCGGGCCACCGGCGATCACACCGGTACCGGGGGACGCAGGACGCAGGAAGACGACGCCGGCCGCGGCCTCACCCGTGATGGGGTGGGGAATCGTGCCCTGGACGCGCGGGACACGGAAGAAGCTCTTCTTGGCCTCCTCGACACCCTTGGCGATCGCCGCGGGCACCTCCTTGGCCTTCCCGTAGCCGACACCGACGGTGCCGTCGCCGTCGCCGACCACGACGAGCGCGGTGAAGCTGAAGCGTCGACCGCCCTTGACGACCTTGGACACCCGGTTGATGGTGACCACGCGCTCAAGGAATGCGCTCTTGTCGGGGGCGTCGCCACGGCGACCGCCGCCGTCGCGGCGACCGCCGTCACGACGATCGCCACCGCCGCCGCCGCTGCCGGCGGCGCCGGCCCCGGCCTGTCCGCCAGTGTTGCTGCGCTGAGGTGCAGCCATCAGTGAGTCCTCTTCTTCCGAACGGAGGTGGGGGTCGTCGTCACAGTGCCAGCCCGCCCTCGCGAGCGGCCTCGGCCACTGCTGCGACCCGCCCGTGGTACTTGTTGCCGCCACGGTCGAACACGACCGAGTCGACGCCGGCGGCCTTGGCGCGCTCAGCGATGAGCTCACCGACGCGCCGGGCCTTGGCGGTCTTGTCGCCGTCGAGGTTCCGGAGGTCCGCCTCGAGGGTGGACGCGGACGCCAGGGTGCGGCCGAGAGCATCGTCGACCACCTGGGCGACCATGTGCCTGGCCGACCGGGTGACGACCAGGCGCGGACGCGCGGCCGTCCCGACAACCTTCTTGCGGAGACGGAGGTGGCGGCGGGCCCGGGCGACAGCCTTGCCCTTGCCACGGATCGTGAGTGCCACGTTACTTACCAGCCTTTCCGGCCTTGCGACGGACAACCTCGCCGGCGTAACGCACGCCCTTGCCCTTGTAGGGCTCGGGCTTGCGGATCTTGCGGATGTTCGCGGCGACCTCGCCCACCTGCTGCTTGTCGATGCCGCTGACCGAGAACCGGGTCGGTGCCTCGACAGTGAAGGTGATGCCCTCCGGCGCGGCGACGTTCACCGGGTGGGAGAAGCCGAGGGCGAACTCGAGGTCCGAACCCTTGGCGACCACACGGTAACCGGTACCGACGATCTCGAGCTTCTTGGTGTAGCCGTCGGTCACACCGACGACCAGGTTCGACAGCAGCGTGCGGGTCAGACCGTGCAGCGAGCGCGATGCGCGCTCGTCGTCCGGCCGGGTCACCACAAGTGCGCCACCCTCGTCACGAGTCACCTGGATGGGGCTCGGGATGGAATGGGTCAGCGTGCCCTTGGGGCCCTTGACGGTCACCTGAGCGCCGTCGATCGTCACGTCCACGCCGGTCGGGACCGGGACGGGGACCTTGCCGATTCGAGACATGGTTCTCTCCTCTCGGTCTCTCGATTACCAGACGTAGGCGAGGACTTCCCCACCCACGCCCTTCTTGGCGGCCTGCTTGTCGGTGAGCAGGCCGGACGACGTGGACAGGATCGCCACGCCGAGGCCACCCAGCACACGGGGCAGGTTGGTCGACTTCGCGTACACCCGCAGGCCCGGCTTGGACACGCGGCGCACACCGGCGAGCGAACGCTCGCGGTTGGGGCCGAACTTCAGTGCGATCGTGAGGTACCTGCCCACGGGGGCGTCCTCGACGGTCCAGCCGGCGATGTAGCCCTCGGCCTGCAGGATGACGGCGATGTTGGCCTTCAGCTTGGAGAAGGGCATCGTCACGGAGTCGTGGTACGCGGAGTTCGCGTTTCGCAGGCGGGTCAGCATGTCTGCGATCGGGTCGGTCATCGTCATCGGGCTTGTGCCCTTCCTCGTCGCGGTATCTCCAGGCACGTTCGCCCGAAGACCTGCGGCGTAGTTGTTACCAGCTGCTCTTGGTCACGCCGGGAAGCTCGCCGCGGTGCGCCATCTGGCGCAGGCAGATGCGGCACAGCCCGAACTTGCGGTACACGGCGTGCGGACGCCCGCAACGCTGGCACCGGCTGTAGGCGCGCACACCGAACTTCGGCTTACGCGCCGCCTTCATGATCAGGGCGGTCTTCGCCATGTCAGTTCTCCTTGAAGGGGAAGCCGAGACGGCGGAGCAGCGAACGGCCCTCGTCGTCGGTGGTCGCGGTCGTCACGATCGTGATGTCCATGCCACGAACCCGGTCCGTACGGTCCTGGTCGATCTCGTGGAACATCACCTGCTCGGTCAGGCCGAAGGTGTAGTTGCCCTTGCCGTCGAACTGCTTGGGCGACAGGCCGCGGAAGTCACGGATGCGCGGCAGCGCGAGCGAGACCAGGCGGTCGGCGAACTCCCACATCCGGTCGCCGCGCAGCGTGACGTGCGCGCCGATCGGCATGCCTTCACGGAGCTTGAACTGCGCGATGGACTTGCGGGCCTTGGTGACCTGCGGCTTCTGTCCGGTGATCGCGGTGAGGTCCTTGATGGCACCATCGATCAGCTTCGAGTCGCGTGCGGCCTCGCCGACACCCATGTTCACCACGATCTTGGTGAGCCGGGCGACCTGGTTGATGTTCTCGTGCCCGAACTCCTCGCGGAGCCCGGCGACGATCTCATCGAGGTAGCGGGTCTTCAGACGCGGTGCGATGACTGGCGCGTCCGCTGCGGTGGTCTCGGTGCTCATCAGATGTCCTTACCTGAGCGCTTGGCCACACGGACCCGGACGGTACGAGGCCGTCCGTCGCGCTCGATCTCCTCGGTGCGGTACCCGACCCGGGTGCCCTTCTTGGTCTCCGGGTCGACCAGCATCACGTTGCTGACGTGGATCGGGGCCTCGACGGTCTCGATGCCACCGGTCCGCGTGCCGCGGTTGGTCTGGCCGGCCTTGACGTGCTTGGTGACCCGCTGGACACCCTCGACGACGAGGCGGTCGGAGTCCTTGAGGACCTCGAGCACACGACCCTGCTTGCCACGGTCACGCCCACTGATGACGACGACGAGGTCGCCCTTCTTGATCTTGGCCATGGTCAGAGCACCTCCGGAGCCAACGAGATGATCTTCATGAACTTCTTGTCGCGCAGCTCGCGGCCCACCGGGCCGAAGATGCGGGTCCCACGAGGCTCGCCGTCCGCCTTGAGGATCACGGCGGCGTTCTCGTCGAACTTGATGTACGAACCGTCCGGACGGCGGCGCTCCTTGGTGGTGCGCACGATCACGGCCTTGACGACATCGCCCTTCTTGACGTTGCCGCCGGGGATGGCGTCCTTGACGGTCGCGACGATGACGTCGCCGATACCGGCGTAGCGACGTCCCGAACCCCCGAGAACACGGATGCAGAGAATCTGCTTTGCTCCCGTGTTGTCGGCGACCTTGAGTCGCGACTCCTGCTGGATCATCTACCTACTCCTGTCGTCTGCTGGTTCTCGCTGCGTCGAGCGCCGGCGAGCCTGGCCGAACGGATGCTTGTCAGTTACGCCTGCCCAGCCACGTTTGCGGTGACCAGCGAGGCGTCGGAGCTGCTACTTGGCCTTCTCGAGGATCTCCACCACACGCCAGCGCTTTGTCGCTGACAGCGGACGGGTCTCCATGATCAGGACAAGGTCGCCCGCTCCGGCCGCATTGGCCTCGTCGTGCGCCTTGACCTTGCTCGTGCGTCGCAAAACCTTGCCGTAGAGCGGGTGCTTGACCCGGTCCTCGACCTCGACCACGACGGTCTTGTCCATCTTGCTGCTGATCACGTAGCCGCGCCGCGTCTTGCGGTACGCCCGGTGATCGCCGACCGAGGGGACTGTCTCCTCGGCGGCCTTGTTCGTCTCGGTGCTCATGTTGACCTCTCGCTCACTCAGCGCTTGAGCTGGGTGCGGTACGGATGCCGAGCTCGCGCTCGCGCAGGATCGTGTAGATCCGCGCGATGTCACGACGTACGGCCTTGAGCCGACCGTGGCTCTCGAGCTGACCGGTGGCGGACTGGAAGCGGAGGTTGAACAGCTCCTCCTTGGCCTTCTTCAGCTCGGCGACGAGCGCGTCGTCGTCCTTGCCGTCAAGCTCGATCGGAGCAAGCTCCTTCGACCCGATAGCCATCAGTTGCCACCACCCTCGCGTACCACGAACCGGCACTTCATCGGGAGCTTGTGCATCGCACGACGCATCGCCTCACGGGCGAGCGGCTCGTCGACACCGGCGAGCTCGAAGAGCATCCGACCCGGCTTGACGTTGGCGATCCACCACTCGGGGGAACCCTTACCTGAACCCATGCGGGTCTCCGCCGGCTTCTTGGTGAGCGGGCGGTCAGGGTAGACGTTGATCCAGACCTTGCCGCCACGCTTGATGTGGCGGGTCATGGCGATACGAGCAGCCTCGATCTGCCGGTTCGTCAGGTAGGCCGGCTCGAGAGCCTGGATACCGAAGTCGCCAAACGCGATCGTGGTGCCACCCGATGCCGCACCGGAGCGCGACGGGTGGTGCTGCTTGCGGTGCTTCAGCCTGCGCGGGATCAGCATCGTCAGGCCTCCGTCCCGGTCTCAGGTGCGCTCGGCTCAACCACCGTGACAGCCTCGGCTGCCGGAGCCGGCGCGTCGGCACGGTCGCGGCGCGGACCCATTCCGGCACCGGCGCGAGCCGGACGGTCGGGGCGGTCGGAACGCGGGCCACGGGGTGCACGCGGGCCGGCGGTCGCCTGCTCGCGGGCGAACTCCTTCTCCGTCATGTCGCCCTTGTAGATCCACACCTTCACGCCGATCTGGCCGAACGTCGTCTTGGCCTCGAAGAGACCGAAGTCGATGTTGGCGCGCAGCGTGTGCAGCGGGACCCGACCCTCACGGTAGAACTCCGAGCGGCTCATCTCGGCGCCACCGAGGCGGCCCGAGCACTGGACCCGGATGCCCTTGGCGCCGGCGCGCTGGGCGGACTGCATGCCCTTGCGCATCGCACGACGGAACGACACGCGGCTCGCGAGCTGCTCGGCGATCCCCTGAGCGACCAGCTGTGCCTCGATCTCGGCGTTCTTGACCTCGAGGATGTTCAGCTGCACCTGCTTGCCGGTGAGCTTCTCGAGCTCGCCGCGGATGCGGTCGGCCTCGGCGCCACGGCGACCGATGACGATGCCGGGGCGAGCCGTGTGGATGTCGACCCGCACGCGGTCACGCGTGCGCTCGATCTCGACCTTGGCGATACCGGCCCGCTCCAGGCCCGTGGACATCAGCTTGCGGATCTGGACGTCCTCGCGGACGTAGTCGCGGTAGCGCTGTCCGGGCTTGGTGCTGTCGGCGAACCAACGCGACCTGTGGTCGGTGGTGATGCCGAGGCGGTACCCGTGCGGGTTGACCTTCTGGCCCACTATCGGGTCCTCTCCTTCTTCTCGACCGGCGCGACGACCACCGTGATGTGGCTGGTGCGCTTGAGGATCTGGCTCGCGCGACCTTGCGCCCTGGGGCGGAACCGCTTGAGCGTCGGGCCCTCGTCGACGTACGCCGCCGAGACCACGAGCTTCGAGACATCGAACGCCTCATTGGCACGGTCGGCCTTGACCCGGGCGTTGGCGATCGCACTCTCGACCACCTTGCGGACGGTCTCCCCAGCAGCCTGCGGCGCGAACATCAGCGTCGCGACGGCCTCCTCGGCCTGCTTGCCACGGATGAGGTCCACGACGCGCCGGGCCTTCTGGGGCGTGACACGGACGAACCGTGCCTGCGCCTTGGCTTCCATTGCTGTCCTGCCTTCTTGTGTCGTCATTGGAGGGATCTCCGCGTCGGTGCGTCTCGTCGCTGACCGGGGGTCAGCGGCGACGCGCCTTGCGGTCGTCCTTCTCGTGGCCGCGGAACGTCCGCGTCGGGGCGAACTCGCCGAGCTTGTGGCCGACCATCGACTCGGTCACGAAGACCGGGACGTGCTTGCGGCCGTCGTGCACGGCAAAGGTGTGACCGAGGAAGTCGGGCGTGATCATCGACCTGCGTGACCAGGTCTTGATGACGGTCTTGGTGCCCTTCTCGTTCTGGACGTCCACCTTCTTCTGCAGGTGGCCATCGACGAAGGGGCCCTTCTTCAGGCTGCGTGGCATCTGTCAGGCTCCTTCTCAGCGCTTCTTGTTCTTGCCGGAACGGCGGCGACGGACGATGAGCTTGTCGCTCGGCTTGTTCGGACGACGCGTGCGGCCCTCGGCCTGGCCCCAGGGGCTCACCGGGTGACGACCACCGGACGTCTTGCCCTCGCCACCACCGTGCGGGTGGTCGACCGGGTTCATGGCGACACCGCGGACGGTCGGGCGCTTGCCCTTCCACCTCATCCGGCCGGCCTTGCCCCAGTTGATGTTGGACTGCTCGGCGTTGCCCACCTCGCCGACCGTCGCGCGGCAGCGGAGGTCGACGTTGCGGATCTCGCCGGACGGCAGCCGGAGCTGCGCGTAGGGACCGTCCTTGGCGACCAGCTGCACCGAGACACCGGCCGACCGTGCCATCTTCGCGCCGCCACCGGGCTTGAGCTCGATGGCGTGGATGACGGTACCGGTCGGGATGTTGCGCAGCGGGAGGTTGTTGCCCGGCTTGATGTCGGCCGATGCACCGTTCTCCACCACGTCACCCTGCGACAGCTTGTTCGGCGCGATGATGTAGCGCTTCTCGCCGTCCGCATAGTGCAGCAGCGCGATGCGCGCCGTGCGGTTCGGGTCGTACTCGATGTGAGCGACCTTGGCCGGCACGCCGTCCTTGTCGTGGCGACGGAAGTCGATCACCCGGTAGGCGCGCTTGTGCCCGCCACCCTGGTGCCGCGTGGTCACCCGACCGGTGCTGTTGCGACCGCCGGTCTTGTGCAGCGGTCGAACGAGCGACTTTTCCGGCTCGGAGCGCGTGATCTCGACGAAGTCGGCGACGCTGGCGCCGCGGCGACCGGGTGTCGTCGGCTTGTACTTACGGATTCCCATGGAGGTCAGTCCTTGATCTGGTCTCGTCGGTCCGGCGTCAGCCGACCGGCCCGCCGAAGATGTCGATGGTGCCCTCGCGCAGCGTGACGATGGCGCGCTTGGTGTCCTTGCGCTTGCCGAGCCCGAAGCGGGTCCGACGGGCCTTGCCCTTGCGGTTGATCGTGTTGACCGATGCAACCCTCACGCCGAAGATCTGCTCCACGGCGATCTTGATCTCCGTCTTGTTCGACCGAGGGTCCACCACGAAGGTGTACTTGCCCTCGTCGAGCAGGCCGTAGCTCTTCTCGGAGACGACCGGCGAGATCAGGATGTCGCGCGGGTTCTTGTCCAGGGTGCTCACTTCGTCTCCTCCGCATCCAGGGCGGACGCCTCGGTCGAGGTCGCGACGGCCTTGGCCCCACGACCCACAGCAGGACGCGAGAGGAACGCCTCGAGCGCGCCGCGCGTGAACACGACGTCGTCCGAGATCAGCACGTCATAGGTGTTGAGCTGGTCGGCGAGCAGCAGGTGCGCCTTGTCGGCGTTCCGCAGCGACTTCCAGGCCGCCTCGTCACCCCGTTCGAGGACCACCAGCACGTTGCGCCGCGACGAGATCACCGAGAGCGTCTCGATGGCAATCTTGGTCGACGGGACGGACCCCTCGATCACGAAGCCTTCGATGACGTGGATACGGCCGGCGCGGGCCCGGTCGGACAAGGCACCGCGCAGGGCGGCGACCTTCATCTTCTTGGGTGTGCGCTGGCTGTAGTCGCGCGGCTTGGGGCCGTGCACCACACCACCACCGGTGAACTGCGGAGCGCGGATCGAGCCCTGACGGGCGCGACCTGTGCCCTTCTGCTTGTACGGCTTCTTGCCGCCACCGGAGACCTCGCCGCGCCTCTTGGTGGAGTGCGTACCCTGCCGGGCCGCAGCAAGCTGCGCGACCACGACCTGGTGGATCAGCGGAACGTTCGTCTGGACGTCGAACACCTCGGCGGGAAGGTCGGCGGTGCCGGCCTTCTTCCCCTTGGCGTCCAGGACGTCCACGGTCAGCGTGGTCATGGACTTACGCCCCCTTCACGGCGGTGCGCACGAGGACGACGCCGCCCTTGGGACCGGGGATCGCGCCCTTGACGAGCAGGAGGCCCCTGTCGGCGTCGACCGCGTGAACGGTCAGGTTCTGGGTGGTCTGGCGGTCATGGCCCATGCGACCGGCCATCCGGATGCCCTTGAACACGCGCGACGGCGTCGAAGCGCCACCGATCGAGCCGGGCTTGCGGTGGTTGCGGTGCGCACCGTGGGAGGCGCCGACACCGTGGAAGCCGTGACGCTTCATCACACCGGCGAAGCCCTTGCCCTTGGTGGTGCCGGTGACGTCGATCAGCTGCCCTGCCGTGAAGGCCTCGGCGGTGATCTCCTGACCGAGCGCGAACTCGGCAGCATCCGTCGTGCGGATCTCGGCGAGGTGGCGGCGCGGCGTGACGCCGGCCTTCTCGAAGTGACCCTTGAGGGGCTGTGACACCTTGCGCGGGTCGATCTGGCCGTAGGCCAGCTGGACAGCGACGTAGCCGTCGGTGTCCGCGTCGCGCACCTGGGTCACCACGTTGGTGGCGACCTGCACGACGGTGACCGGCACGAGGTGCCCGGCCTCGTCCCACACCTGGGTCATGCCGAGCTTCGTACCGAGCAGGGCCGTGATCGGCCGAGCGTTCTGGGGAAACGTGGTCATCGTGATCTCCTGCCCAGCCTCAGAGCTTGATCTCGATGTTCACGTCCGCGGGCAGGTCGAGTCGCATGAGCGAGTCGACCGCCTTCGGCGTGGGATCGATGATGTCGATGAGGCGCTTGTGGGTGCGCATCTCGAAGTGCTCGCGGCTGTCCTTGTACTTGTGAGGCGACCGGATGACGCAGAAGACGTTCTTCTCCGTCGGCAGCGGCACCGGACCCACGACCGTTGCACCAGCGCGTGTCACCGTGTCGACGATCTTGCGCGCCGAGCTGTCGATGACCTCGTGGTCGTAGGACTTGAGCCTGATGCGGATCTTCTGTCCCGCCATGGCGTCGTCTGACTCTCTCTCTCGAACCGCTAGCTGTCCGACCCCCGCACTCGGGCGTGTCGCTGATCGCGACACACCTTCACACTGCGCACCGTGAGGCACGAGGTCGTTGGATGCTGTGTGGACCCAGTCCTTGTCGCCCGCAGGTCATGCGTTCGGGCGAGGCACCTGGTCCTCAACGTCTGTCGTACGTGGCTGCCGGTCTCACACCGACCCTGTGCTCGATCCCTGCGACTGCTCGCAGGTCGTGCACAGCACTCGGCGGCGCCGGGCAACCTGAACAGTGTGCCAGACAGGCGGGCGGATATCCAATCGCCCACCTGCCGTGCACGGCTGCCCCTCGCGCACGTCGTGCCTCGCCACCGTGCACGAGGATCGGACGCGCGTGAAGGACACGTGCGAGGGCCCGGGCCAGGAGCCCGGGCCCTCGCACGTGTCACTTCAGGATCTTGGTCACCTTGCCGGAGCCGACGGTCCGGCCACCCTCACGGATGGCGAAGCCGAGGCCCTCCTCCATGGCGATCGGCTGGATCAGCTCGACCGTCATCTCGGTGTTGTCGCCGGGCATGACCATCTCGGTGCCCTCAGGCAGCGTGATGACGCCGGTGACGTCGGTGGTGCGGAAGTAGAACTGCGGGCGGTAGTTCGAGTAGAACGGGTTGTGACGCCCACCCTCGTCCTTGGCCAGGATGTAGACCTGGGCCTCGAAGTCGGTGTGCGGCGTGATCGAGCCCGGCTTCGCGACGACCTGTCCGCGCTCGACGTCCTCACGCTTGATGCCGCGGAGCAGGAGACCACAGTTCTCGCCGGCCCACGCCTCGTCCATCTGCTTGTGGAACATCTCGATCCCGGTCACCGTGGTCTTCTGCGCCGGGCGGATGCCGACGATCTCGACCTCGGAGTTGATCGGGAGCTTGCCGCGGTCGACCTTGCCGGTCACGACAGTGCCACGACCGGTGATCGTGAAGACGTCCTCGATCGGCATGAGGAACGGCTTGTCCATGTCGCGGACCGGCTCCGGGACGGACTCGTCCACGGCGTCGAGCAGCTCCTGGACCGACGCGGTCCACTTCGGGTCACCCTCGAGGGCCTTGAGGCCCGACACGCGGACGACGGGCACGTTGTCCCCGTCGAAGCCCTGGGCGGTGAGGAGCTCGCGCACCTCCAGCTCGACGAGCTCGAGGATCTCCTCGTCGTCGACCATGTCGGCCTTGTTGAGCGCGACGAGCAGGTACGGGACACCGACCTGACGGGCGAGCAGGACGTGCTCACGGGTCTGGGCCATCGGGCCGTCGGTCGCCGCGACCACGAGGATCGCGCCGTCCATCTGAGCGGCACCGGTGATCATGTTCTTGATGTAGTCCGCGTGACCGGGTGCATCGACGTGCGCGTAGTGGCGCTTCTCGGTCTGGTACTCGACGTGCGCGATGTTGATCGTGATACCGCGCTGCTTCTCCTCGGGCGCCTTGTCGATCTCGTCGAACGGCGTGAACGGGTTGATCGCCGGGTACTTGTCGTGCAGCACCTTCGTGATCGCAGCGGTCAGCGTCGTCTTGCCGTGGTCGACGTGACCGATGGTCCCGATGTTGACGTGCGGCTTGGTCCGCTCGAACTTGGCCTTCGCCACTGGGGTCCTCCTCGGACTCGGGTAGTCATTCCGAACGATGCAGGTGCCGGGGTGACTCCTGCGGGGCGTGCGGGTCGCTACAGGTTGTGTGTGAACTTGCTGGTGTCCGACCTGTGGGACTACTCGCCCCGGGTCTTCTTGATGATCTCCTCGGCAACATTACGAGGAACCTCGGCATAGCTGTCGAACTGCATCGAGTACACCGCACGGCCCTGGGTCTTCGACCGCAGGTCACCGACGTACCCGAACATCTCGGAGAGCGGCACGTTGGCCCGGATGACCTTCACGCCCGTCGCGTCCTCCATGGAGTGGATCATGCCGCGACGGGAGTTGATGTCGCCGATGACGTCGCCCATGTACTCCTCGGGCGTACGTACCTCGACAGCCATGACCGGCTCGAGAAGGACGGGATCCGCCTTGCGGACCGCCTCCTTGAGGATCATCGAACCGGCGATCTTGAACGCCATCTCCGAGGAGTCGACGTCGTGCGAGGCGCCGTCGAGCAGGATCGCCCGGACGCCGACCAGGGGGTAGCCGGCCAGGACACCGAGCTCCATGGCGCTCTGGATGCCCGCGTCGACCGACGGGATGTACTCGCGCGGGATGCGGCCACCGGAGACCTTGTTCTGGAACTCGTACAGCTCGCCCTCGGCGGGGTCGAGCGGCTCGAAGGTCATCTGGATCTTCGCGTACTGGCCGGAGCCGCCGGTCTGCTTCTTGTGCACGTAGTCGATCTTGACGACCGAACGACGGATCGTCTCGCGGTACGCCACCTGGGGCTTGCCCACGTTGGCGTCGACCTTGAACTCGCGGCGCATGCGCTCGACCAGGATGTCGAGGTGGAGCTCGCCCATGCCGCCGATGACGGTCTGGCCGGTCTCCTCGTCGTGCCGGACGCGGAAGGTCGGGTCCTCCTCGGCGAGCTTCTGGATCGCTACGCCGAGCTTCTCCTGGTCACCCTTGGTCTTGGGCTCGATCGCGACGTCGATGACGGGCTCGGGGAAGGTCATGGACTCCAGGACCACCGGGTTCGCCGGGTCGCACAGGGTGTCTCCGGTGGTGACGTCCTTGAGGCCGATGAACGCGTAGATGTGCCCCGCGGTCGCCTCGTCCACCGGGTTCTCCTTGTTGGAGTGCATCTGGAAGAGCTTGCCGATGCGCTCCTTCTTGCCCTTGGTGGAGTTGTAGACCTGGGCACCCGACGGAACCTTGCCCGAGTACACCCGGACGTAGGTCAGCTTGCCGAAGAACGGGTGCGTCGCGACCTTGAAGGCGAGCGCGGCGAACGGCTCGGTCGACGACGGCGCCCGGGTGACGATGGTCTCCTCGTGGTTCAGGGCGTGGCCCTGGATCGCGGGGACGTCGAGCGGCGTCGGCAGGTAGTCGATCACGGCGTCGAGCATGGGCTGGACGCCCTTGTTCTTGAACGCCGATCCGCACAGCACCGGGTACGCCTCGCTGGCGATGGTCATCTTGCGGATGCCCGCCTTGATCTCGGCGACCGAGATCTCCTCACCGTTGAGGTACTTCTCCAGGAGCTCCTCGGAGCTCTCGGCGATGGCCTCGATGAGGTCGGCACGGTACTGGGCGGCCTTCTCGACCAGGTCGGCCGGGATCGCCTCGGTCGAGTACTCCTCGCCGAGGGCGGTCTCGCCGCGCCAGATCAGGGCCTTCTGCTCGACCAGGTCGACAACCCCGGTGAACTCGCTCTCCTCACCGATCGGCAGCTGGATGACCAGCGGCTTGGCCTTGAGGCGGTTCACGATGGTGCTGACCGTGAAGTAGAAGTCGGCACCGAGCTTGTCCATCTTGTTGACGAAGCAGATGCGCGGGACGTCGTACTTGTCCGCCTGCCGCCACACCGTCTCCGACTGGGGCTCGACGCCCTCCTTGCCGTCGAAGACGGCAACCGCACCGTCGAGCACCCGCAACGAACGCTCGACCTCGACCGTGAAGTCGACGTGACCCGGGGTGTCGATGATGTTGATCTGGTTGTTCTTCCAGTAGCAGGTCGTCGCGGCGGACGTGATCGTGATGCCGCGCTCCTGCTCCTGCTCCATCCAGTCCATCGTCGACGCACCGTCGTGCGTCTCGCCGATCTTGTAGTTGACCCCCGTGTAGAAGAGGATCCGCTCGGTGGTCGTGGTCTTGCCGGCATCGATGTGGGCCATGATGCCGATGTTGCGGACCCTGTTCAGGTCGGTCAGCACGTCGAGTGCCACGTGTGAAGCCCTTCTTCAAGCAGTCGGAGTCCGGCGCTGCGGCGCCTGCCGGGGTTACCAGCGGTAGTGCGCGAAGGCCTTGTTCGACTCAGCCATCTTGTGCATGTCCTCGCGACGCTTGACCGCGGCACCCAGGCCGTTGCTCGCGTCGAGGATCTCGTTCATCAGGCGCTCGGTCATCGTCTTCTCGCGACGGGCGCGCGAGTAGTCGACGAGCCAGCGCAGCGCCAGTGTCGTCTGGCGGACCGGACGGACCTCGACCGGGACCTGGTACGTCGCGCCACCCACGCGGCGCGAACGCACCTCGAGGGACGGGCGCACGTTCTCCAGGGCGCGCTTGAGGACGACGACGGGGTCGCCGCCGGTCTTGTCGCGGGCACCTTCGAGGGCGCCGTAGACGATGGCCTCGGCGACGGACTTCTTGCCGTCCAGGAGAACCTTGTTGATCAGCTGGGTCACGACGGGTGAGCCGTAGACCGGGTCGATGATGAGCGGCCGCTTCGGGGCCGGGCCCTTGCGAGGCATCAGCTCTTCTCCTTCTTGGCGCCGTACCGGCTGCGGGCCTGCTTGCGGTTCTTGACGCCCTGCGTGTCGAGGGCGCCCCGCACGATCTTGTAACGGACACCGGGGAGGTCCTTCACCCGGCCGCCGCGCACGAGCACGATCGAGTGCTCCTGCAGGTTGTGGCCGACGCCCGGGATGTAGGCCGTGACCTCAATCTGGCTCGAGAGCTTGACGCGCGCGACCTTGCGGAGCGCGGAGTTCGGCTTCTTCGGCGTGGTGGTGTAGACGCGGGTGCAGACACCGCGCCGCTGAGGGCTCCCCTTGAGAGCCGGCGTCTTGGACGACGTCTGCTTGGACGTCCGCCCCTTGCGCACGAGCTGCTGAATCGTGGGCACTACTTCTCCGTCGTGTCGGTCTGGCTCTGGTCGACCGGTGGTTGCCCGGTCATGAGGTCCGGCTGCTGCCGATCCTGGGATCTTTCGTCCTGCACCGACCCCCGCATCCGGGCGTGTCGCCCACCTGAGCGCGGCGCCGACCGCCAGGTTCTTCTGGACGGTTGGACCGCGCGGCGGTGGACAGCCACCCGGCACCCGTTCCGAGCGCCGCTCCCCGGTCACCCGGGGGACGTCGTCGAGCGTGGTGCACGCGCGAGGGCCCGACGGCGCGGGCACGGTCTCCTACGGTACCGGCACGTCCCGGCATCGTCAAAAGCGACCGCGCGTCGCGCCCGGTACCCCGCCGTTCGGCAGGCCGGTCGAACGGCCGAGGGGGCCGACCCTCGCAGGTCGACCCCCTCGGCGCCGTGCAGGTCGACCTCAGCGAAGGTCGCCGAAGTCGATGTCCTCGAGCGGGATCGCCTCGCCCGAGCCCATGCCGAGCGGCGGGAAGTCGATCTCGTCGTAGCCGAAGCTGGGGTACAGCTCGGCCTTGGCGGCCTCGGTCGGCTCGACCGTGATGTTGCGGTACCGGGGAAGCCCGGTGCCCGCCGGGATCAGCTTCCCGATGATCACGTTCTCCTTGAGGCCGAGCAGCGGGTCGCTGCGTCCGCTCATCGACGCCTCGGTGAGCACGCGGGTCGTCTCCTGGAAGGAGGCCGCCGACAGCCACGAGTCCGTCGCGAGCGAGGCCTTGGTGATCCCCATGAGCTCGGGCCGGCCGGACGCCGGCTGTGCACCCTCGGCGATCGCCCGGCGGTTGAAGTCCTCGAAGCGACCGCGCTCGGCGAGCTCGCCGGGCAGGAGGCCCGTGTCACCGGAGTCGAGCACCGTCACGCGCCGCAGCATCTGCCGCACGATGACCTCGATGTGCTTGTCGTGGATGTCCACGCCCTGGGAGCGGTAGACCTCCTGGACCTCGTCCACCAGGTGCTTCTGGGTGGCGCGGGGGCCGAGGATGCGCAGCACCTTCTTCGGGTCGACCGCACCGAAGACGAGCTGGGTGCCGACCTCGACGTGGTCGCCGTCCGAGACCAGCACGCGCGAGCGCTTGGTGATCGGGTAGGCGATCTCCTCGGAGCCGTCGTCGGGTGTCAGCACGATGCGCCGCACCCGGTCGGACTCGTCGATCGAGATCCGGCCGGAGAACTCGGCGATCGGGCCCTCACCCTTGGGGGTGCGCGCCTCGAAGAGCTCCTGGACGCGGGGCAGACCCTGCGTGATGTCCTCCGCCGAGGCGACGCCACCGGTGTGGAAGGTACGCATGGTCAGCTGGGTCCCGGGCTCACCGATGGACTGGGCGGCGATGATGCCGACCGCCTCACCGATGTCGACGAGCTTGCCGGTGGCCAGCGAGCGGCCGTAGCACTTGGCGCAGGTGCCGACCCGCGACTCGCAGGTCAGCACGGAGCGGACCTTGAGCTCGGTGACCCCGGCCGCGAGGACCGCGTCGATGACCACGTCACCGGCGTCGTCCCCGGCCCGTGCGATGACGGTGCCGTCCGCCGCGACGACGTCCGTCGCGACCGTACGGGCGTAGATGCTCGTCTCGACCTTGTCGTGACGACGCAGCACACCGCCCGGTCCGACCTCGCCGATCGGCAGGGTCAGGCCGCGCTCGGTCCCGCAGTCCTCCTCGCGGACGATGACGTCCTGGGACACGTCCACCAGACGACGCGTCAGGTAGCCCGAGTCGGCGGTCCGCAGAGCGGTGTCCGCCAGACCCTTGCGGGCGCCGTGCGTCGCGATGAAGTACTCGAGGACGGACAGGCCCTCGCGGTAGTTGGACTTGATCGGGCGCGGGATGATCTCGCCCTTCGGGTTCGCCACGAGACCGCGCATACCGGCGATCTGACGGACCTGCATCCAGTTGCCTCGGGCACCGGAACCGACCATGCGCATGACCGTGTTGCGCGCAGGGAAGTTCTTCTGCATCGCCTTGGCGACCTCGTCGGTCGCCTGCGTCCAGATCTCGATGAGCTCCTGACGGCGCTCGTCGTCGGTGATCAGACCCTTCTCGTACTGGGCCTGGATCTTGGCGGCCCGCGCCTCGTGCTCCTCGAGGATCGCCGCCTTCTCGCTCGGCGTCGCCACGTCGGAGATCGCGATGGTCACGCCCGAGCGGGTCGCCCAGTGGAAGCCGGACTCCTTGAGCGCGTCGAGGCTCGCCGCGACCTCCACCTTGGGGTACCGCTCGGCGAGGTCGTTGACGATGCCCGAGAGCCGCTTCTTGTCGACGACCCCGTTGACGTACGGGTAGTCGACGGGCAGCAGCTCGTTGAACAGCGCACGACCCAGCGTGGTCGGCACGAGGCAGCGGTCGCCAGGCTTCCAGTCCTCGGCCAGGCCGAAGTCGCCGTCCCCGGGGATCAGGTCGTCCATCCGGATCGTGACCACGGCGTTCAGGTCGAGCGAGCCCTGGTCGAACGCCATGATCGCCTCGGAGACCGAGCTGAACATGCGGCCGGCGCCGGGTGCGTCCTCGAGCTTGTCGGCGGTCAGGTGGAACAGACCGATGATCATGTCCTGGGAGGGCATGGTGACCGGACGGCCGTCCGACGGCTTGAGGATGTTGTTGCTCGAGAGCATCAGGATGCGCGCCTCGGCCTGGGCCTCGGTCGACAGCGGCAGGTGCACGGCCATCTGGTCGCCGTCGAAGTCGGCGTTGAACGCGCCGCAGACGAGCGGGTGCAGGTGAATGGCCTTGCCCTCGACCAGCTGGGGCTCGAAGGCCTGGATGCCCAGACGGTGCAGCGTCGGTGCCCGGTTGAGCAGCACCGGGTGCTCGGTGATGACCTCTTCGAGCACGTCCCACACCTGGGGGCGGGCACGCTCGACCATGCGCTTGGCGCTCTTGATGTTCTGCGCGTGGTTGAGGTCGACAAGACGCTTCATCACGAAGGGCTTGAAGAGCTCGAGCGCCATCTGCTTGGGCAGACCGCACTGGTGCAGCTTGAGCTGCGGGCCGACGACGATGACCGAACGGCCCGAGTAGTCGACGCGCTTGCCGAGCAGGTTCTGACGGAACCGCCCCTGCTTGCCCTTGAGCATGTCCGAGATGGACTTCAGCGGCCGGTTGCCCGGGCCGGTGACCGGACGTCCGCGGCGGCCGTTGTCGAACAGCGCGTCGACGGCCTCCTGGAGCATCCGCTTCTCGTTGTTGACGATGATCTCCGGGGCGCCGAGGTCGAGCAGGCGCTTGAGCCGGTTGTTGCGGTTGATCACGCGCCGGTACAGGTCGTTGAGGTCGGACGTCGCGAACCGGCCACCGTCGAGCTGGACCATCGGCCGCAGGTCCGGCGGGATCACCGGGACGGCGTCCAGGACCATGCCCTGCGGCGTGTTGCTCGTCGTCAGGAACGCGTTGACGACCTTGAGCCGCTTGAGGGCGCGCGTCTTGCGCTGGCCCTTGCCGTTCTTGATCGTGTCGCGCAGCGAGGTCGCCTCGGCGTCGAGGTCGAAGTCCTGCAGGCGCTTCTGGATCGCCGCAGCGCCCATCGCGCCCTTGAAGTAGTTGCCGTACCGGTCGGTCAGCTGACGGTAGAGCAGCTCGTCGCCCTCGAGGTCGGCGACCTTGAGGTTCTTGAAGCGGTCCCAGACCGCGTCGAGGCGCTCGAGGTCGGCGTCGGCGCGCTTGCGGATCTGCGTCATCTCGCGCTCGGCGGAGTCGCGGACCTTGCGGCGCGCGTCGGAGCGCGCACCCTCGGCCTCGAGCTCGGCCAGGTCGGCCTCGAGCTTGCGCGCACGCTTGTCGATGTCGACGTCGCGCCGCGTGGTGATCTCCTTCTTCTCCAGGTCGATCTCGTTCTGGAGGTTGGGCAGATCCTCCTGCCGGCCGTCGATGTCGACCTCGGTGATCATGTACGCAGCGAAGTAGATGACCTTCTCGAGGTCCTTCGGCGCCAGGTCGAGCAGGTAGCCGAGGCGCGACGGGACACCCTTGAAGAACCAGATGTGGGTGACCGGGGCGGCCAGCTCGATGTGGCCCATGCGCTCACGGCGGACCTTCGACCGGGTCACCTCGACGCCGCAGCGCTCGCAGATGATGCCCTTGAAGCGCACGCGCTTGTACTTGCCGCAGTAGCACTCCCAGTCCCGCGTGGGACCGAAGATCTTCTCGCAGAAGAGACCATCCTTCTCCGGCTTGAGCGTGCGGTAGTTGATGGTCTCAGGCTTCTTGACCTCGCCGTGTGACCACCCGCGGATGTCCTCCGCGGTCGCAAGACCGATGCGCAGCTCGTCGAAGACGTTGACGTCGAGCAAGATGTCCTACTTCCTTCGTCTGTCTGTGTTCACCGTGACAAGGCCGGTGAGAGCCGGTGGCCGGGGGGCCGGGGGGCGCTGGGCCCCCCGACCTCCGACGGGATCAGATCTCTTCGATGCTGGAGGCGTTGGGACGGCGGGACAGGTCGATGCCCAGCTCCTCCGCTGCGCGGTAGACCTCGTCGTCGTTCTCCTTCATGTCGATCGAGACGCCGTCCGAGGACAGCACCTCCACATTCAGGCAGAGCGACTGCATCTCCTTGAGGAGCACCTTGAAGGACTCCGGGATGCCCGAGTCGGGGATGTTCTCCCCCTTGACGATCGCCTCGTAGACCTTCACGCGGCCGGGGACGTCGTCGGACTTGATGGTCAGGAGCTCCTGCAGGGTGTGGGCGGCGCCGTACGCCTCGAGTGCCCACACCTCCATCTCGCCGAACCGCTGTCCACCGAACTGCGCCTTACCACCGAGCGGCTGCTGGGTGATCATCGAGTACGGGCCCGTCGAACGGGCGTGGATCTTGTCGTCGACCAGGTGGTGAAGCTTGAGGATGTACATGTAGCCGACCGCGACCGGGTCCGGGAACGGCTCACCGGAACGGCCGTCGAACAGACGAGCCTTGCCGGTCGAGTCGACCATCCGGACGCCGTCACGGTTCGGCTGCGTGACATCGAGCAACCCGGTCAGGACCGACTCGGGCACACCGTCGAAGACCGGCGTCGCCACCGGGGTGCCTGCGTCGCTGCGAACAGCGGCCGGCGGCACGTCCTTGACCCAGGTCGCCGACGGGTCGGCGAGCTCGATGTCCCAGCCCTGCTTGGCGATCCATCCGAGGTGGGTCTCCAGGACCTGGCCGACGTTCATCCGGCCGGGCACGCCCAGCGGGTTGAGCACGACGTCGACAGGGGTGCCGTCCTCGAGGAACGGCATGTCCTCGACCGGGAGGATCTTGGAGATGACGCCCTTGTTGCCGTGCCGACCGGCGAGCTTGTCACCGTCGGTGATCTTGCGGCGGGCGGCGATGTAGACGCGGACCAGCTCGTTGACACCGGCGGGCAGCTCGTCGCCGTCCTCACGGTTGAACGTGCGGACCTCGATGACAGTGCCGGACTCGCCGTGCGGGACCTTGAGCGAGGTGTCGCGCACCTCGCGCGCCTTCTCGCCGAAGATCGCACGGAGCAGCCGCTCCTCCGGGGTCAGCTCGGTCTCGCCCTTGGGCGTGACCTTGCCGACCAGGATGTCGCCGGCGGTGACCTCGGCGCCGATCCGGATGATCCCGCGCTCGTCGAGGTCCGCGAGGACCTCCTCGGAGACGTTCGGGATGTCCCGCGTGATCTCCTCCGGGCCGAGCTTGGTGTCGCGCGCGTCGACCTCGTGCTCCTCGATGTGGATCGAGGACAGGACGTCGTCCTGGACGAGGCGCTGCGACAGGATGATCGCGTCCTCGTAGTTGTGGCCCTCCCACGACATGAACGCCACGAGCAGGTTGCGGCCGAGGGCCAGCTCCCCCTCGTCGGTCGCGGGCCCGTCGGCGAGCACCGAACCGACCTCGACCCGCTCACCCTCGACGGCCAGCACGCGCTGGTTGTACGAGGTGCCCTGGTTCGAGCGGCGGAACTTCGCGACCCGGTAGGTCGACGTCGTCGCGTCGTCGTTGGCGATCGTGATCAGGTCGGCGGAGACCTCGGTCACGACGCCCGGCTTGCTCGCGACGATGACGTCGCCGGCGTCGATGGCTGCACGACGCTCCATGCCGGTGCCGACCAGCGGCGCCTCGGAGCGCACCAGCGGCACGGCCTGGCGCTGCATGTTCGCGCCCATCAGGGCACGGTTGGCGTCGTCGTGCTCGAGGAACGGGATCATCGCGGTCGCGACGGACACCATCTGTCGCGGTGAGACGTCCATGTAGTCCACGGCCTCGCCGGGGACGATCTCGACCTCTCCGCCCTTGGTCCGGACCAGGACGCGGTCCTCGGCGAACTGACCGCTGGGCTTGAGCGCCGCGTTGGCCTGGGCGATGACGTGCCGGTCTTCGTCGTCGGCCGTGAGGTAGTGCACCTCATCGGTGACGCGGCCCTTGGTGACCTTGCGGTACGGGGTCTCGACGAAGCCGAACGGGTTGATCCGGCCATAGGTGGCCAGCGAGCCGATCAGACCGATGTTCGGGCCTTCAGGCGTCTCGATCGGGCACATGCGCCCGTAGTGCGAGGGGTGGACGTCACGGACCTCCATGCCGGCACGATCACGGGACAGGCCGCCCGGGCCGAGCGCCGAGAGACGACGCTTGTGCGTCAGGCCGGCGAGCGGGTTGTTCTGGTCCATGAACTGCGACAGCTGAGAGGTGCCGAAGAACTCCTTGATCGACGCCACGACAGGGCGGATGTTGATCAGGGTCTGCGGCGTGATCGCCTCGACGTCCTGCGTCGTCATGCGCTCACGCACGACGCGCTCCATCCGGGACAGGCCGGTACGGACCTGGTTCTGGATGAGCTCACCGACCGCACGGATGCGGCGGTTGCCGAAGTGGTCGATGTCGTCGGTCTCGACGCGGACGTCGATGGCCTCGCCCGCCTTCTTGCCGGGGATCGTCGCGACCTCGGCGTGCAGCGCGGCCATGTACTTGATGGTCGCGACGATGTCGGTGACCGACAGGACCGAGTCGCTCAACGGCGCGTCGATGCCGAGCTTCTTGTTGACCTTGTAGCGCCCGACCTTGGCCATGTCGTAGCGCTTGGGGTTGAAGTAGAAGTTGTCGAGCAGCGCGCGGCCGGCCTCGACCGTCGGCGGCTCACCGGGGCGGATCTTCCGGTAGATGTCGAGCAGCGCCTCGTCCTCGGTGTTGACGTGGTCCTTCTCGAGCGTCTCCAGCACCGCCGGGAACTGGGCGAACTCCTCGCGGATCTCCGCCTCGCTCAGGCCGAGGGCCTTGAGCAGCACGGTGACCGACTGCTTGCGCTTGCGGTCGACCCGGACGCCGACGGCGTCGCGCTTGTCGATCTCGAACTCGAGCCACGCACCGCGGGACGGGATGATCTTGGACGTGAAGATGTCCTTGTCGGACGTCTTGTCAGCGGTGCGCTCGAAGTAGACGCCCGGCGAGCGGACGAGCTGGGAGACGACGACGCGCTCGGTGCCGTTGATGATGAACGTGCCGCGCTCGGTCATCAGCGGGAACTCGCCCATGAAGACCGTCTGGCTCTTGATCTCACCGGTGGTGTAGTTCACGAACTCCGCGGTGACGAACAGCGGCGCGGCGTACGTGAAGTCCTTCTCCTTGCACTCCTCGGCCGTGTACTTCGGCGGCTCGAATCGGTGATCCCGGAAGGACAGCGACATGCTGCCGCCGAAGTCCTCGATCGGCGAGATCTCCTCGAAGATCTCCTCGAGACCGGAGGTCTCCGGGACGTCCTGCCGACCTGCTTCGACGGCGGCGGCAACGCGCTCCTGCCATGCGGCGTTGCCGAGCAGCCAGTCGAAGTTCTCGGTCTGCAGACCCAGAAGGTCCGGTACCTCGAGCGGCTCGTGGATCTTGGCAAAAGAGACGCGGCGCGAAGCAGTGCGGTTCGCGATAGCGTCGGCGTTGAAGGCAGAAGGGGTGCGCGAGGCAGCCAAGAGGGGTCCTTCCCTGCGGATCGAGTGCACGCGCGCCAGCCGGAGAGGCCTACCTGCTCAACCAGCCCATGACGATCAGTTCGGCAGCCGGGCAGGGCTCGGGACCGAGTGGCGGGTTGAGGGGTGCAGGCACAAGCCAGCGCAAAGCGCTAGCGTACCCGCTCGTCCTTGGGGTGTCCAGTCGGTCATCCGACGACTCCCGGGCCGCGCTCAGGCTCCACTCTCGCACACACCTGCCCGGAGCCGCACGACATCCGCGCCCGGACCCGCGCGTCGCCGCGCGGGTCGGTGCGTGCCGCGCCCGCAGCCGCGCGGGTCGGCACGTGCCACCGCGCGCCGACCCGCAGCCACCGCCCGCCCGCGGCAGAGAGCCCCACCGCCGACGTGTGGAGCGTCCGAACCCCATGTGGAGCGTTCCGACCCGGCTCGCCCGGCGCGCCGCAGACCGATCGCTCCACTCGCTGACCGGACGCTCCACACCTCGGAGCAGGGTGGCGCTGCGGCGAGCCGGGTGTGCGCGAGCCGGGTGTGCGCGAGCCGGGTGTGCGCGAGCCGGGTGTGCGCGAGGCCCGCACCTCGGAAGGTGCGGGCCTCGCGTCATGCTGGTCGGCGCTGCTGCGCCGGGTGACTCAGAGGGACGAGCTCACTTGACGGTGACGGTCGCGCCGGCACCCTCGAGGGCTGCCTTGGCCTTCTCGGCAGCCTCCTTGGTGACGCCCTCGAGAACGGGCTTGGGTGCCTCGTCGACGAGGTCCTTGGCCTCCTTGAGGCCCAGGCTCGTCAGCGCGCGCACCTCCTTGATGACCTGGATCTTCTTCTCGCCGGCTGCCTCGAGGACGACGTCGAACTCCGTCTGCTCCTCTTCGGCCTCGACCTCGGCCGCGGCGCCGCCGACGGCCGCGACGGCGACCGGAGCGGCAGCGGTGACCTCGAAGGTCTCCTCGAACTTCTTCACGAAGTCGGAGAGCTCGATGAGGGTGAGCTCCTTGAAAGCGTCGAGCAGCTCGTCGGTGGTGAGCTTCGCCATGGTGGCGTGTCCTTCCTTGTTGCCCCGCTCGTGAGAGCAGGAGGGGTGGTGTGTCGAGAAGAGGCTGCGGAGCCGTCAGTGCTGCTGACTAGGCCGCCTGCTCCTCGGTCGCCCGCTTCTCGCGCAGGGCATCGATGGTGCGCACGGCCTTGGCCGTGGGCGCGGTGAACAGGTACGCAGCCCCGAAGAGCGACGCCTTCATTGCGCCGGCCAGCTTGGCCAGCAGGACCTCGCGGGACTCGAGGTCCGCGAGCTTGTTGATCTCCGCAGCGGTCAGGGCGCGTCCGTCGAGGACACCACCCTTGATGACGAGCTGCGGGTGAGCCTTGGCGAAGTCACGCAGGCCCTTGGCTGCCTGGACCGGGTCACCGGTCACGAAGGCGATGGCCGAGGGACCGGCGAGATGGGCGTCGATTCCCTCGACACCCGCCTGCTTGGCCGCGATGGCCGAGAGCGTGTTCTTCACCACGGCGTAGGTAGCGTCGCCGCTGAGCGCGCGCCGCAGCTGCTTGAGCTGGGCGACGGTGAGCCCGCGGTACTCGGTCAGCACGACAGCGCTCGACTCGCGGAAGTTCTCCGTGAGCTCTGCGACTGCGGCTGCCTTGTCCGGCCTCGCCATGGCAATCCTTCCGGTGGTCGTACCGCTGTCGTCGGACGCACCGAGGGCCACACAATGAGAAGAGCCCCGCGCAGGCGCGGGGCTCTTGGCCGGACCATGCGCACGCGTGCGCGCCGATCCTTCTGAGTCACTCACCTGCGCTGGTCCCCGCTCGTTGCGGAACTTCGGTCCACCACCTCGTCACCCGGGGGTTTCGAGGCAGCCGACGACCTGCGGTCTTGGGCAACGGACAGACTACGGGAGGCCGGGACCGGAGCCAAATCGCCGACCCTTCGCCGGTCACAGACAGCGCCGGCCACGCTCCTGATTCACCGACGGACCCGATCGGCGGGTCCACGGTCGGAGACGGGCCATGGTGGCAGCGACGGGAACCGAGACGATCACGGCAGCACCCGACGTCGCCGTGGCCTGCCAGCGCTGGTTCCAGGCCAGGCCCGTACCCGATCTTCCGGTGCCCGTGGCGCAGCTACCCAGGACGCCGACGACGGGCCGGGGCGTTCGGATCGCCCTGCTCGACGGGGAGGTCGACGGCACCCATCCCGACCTTCGGGGCGCCCACCTGCAGGTCAAGCCGGGCGCCCGCCCGATAGGGCCGGCCTCTCCCGCCGGGCAGGCCACTGCGCACGCCTCGCTCCTCGTCGGCCAGGGCAAGGCACATGTGCTGGGACTCGTCCCGGAGGCCGAGCTGCTCGTGGCGCCGGTGCTGGGCGCCGACGGCCGGACATCCGACGAGCTGATCGTGCGGGCGGTCCGCTGGGCCCTCGCCGAACGGGCTCAGATCCTGGTCCTGCCGTTCGGCCGTCGGCGTCTGGCTCGGGGCGTCGCGACCGCGCTGCGGACCGCGGTGGACCGGGGTGTGCACGTGCTCGTCTCCGCAGGCGACCTGGGGCCGGAGGTGCTCACCTTCCCGGCGTCCGTGACCGGTGTGCTGGCCGTGGCCGGCTACGACGACAGCGGGCTGCTCCCGGAGTCCAGCGCCCTGGCGGACCTTGCCGCACCTGGCCGTGACGTCCCGGCCGCCGGACCGGATCGAGCCGTCCGACTGCGGGGCTCCGCGCCTGCGGCCGTTCTCGCCGCCGGCGCGTGGGCGGCACAGTCGGCCGGCCTGCGACGGCGTGGCTGACCGGGGCTCGCGAGACTAGCGAGGCGGGTCGCCGCCGAACAGGGCCCCGTCCAGGATGACACCCGGCGCCGAGGCGAAGCAGGAGAGCGGGACAGGTTCGTCGATGCTCGAGCAGGCCGCGGCGAGCGCCGCCGGCGGCGGTAGGCCGTCCCGGAGGCTCCGGTGCATCGTCGGCATGACGGCCTCAGCGACGTCGTCGCGCAGCGGCGCGAGCGCGGCGACCACGGCTCCGGCGCCGAGGCGGAGCAGGACGCTCGCGAGCCCGAGGACCTCGCCGCCGGGTCGGACGGTCGCGCGCCCCACCTCGCAGGCGGACAGGACGACCAGCGAGCCCGGGAGCGACGACCCCTCGAGCTCGTGCGCGAACAGGGGTCCGTCGGCGAGCCGGACCCACGAGAACAACGGGTTCTCGGCCTCGTGGTGCCCGTGCACCGCGAGGTGCACGACGCCGGCCGTCCGCAGGGCGTCGGCGGCTGCCGCGCACACGGCGTCGTCCCCCACGAGGCTCGCGGCCCGCGACCAGACACCGGCGACGGCAGCCACCTCGTCCTGCGAGTGGGTCAGGCCCGGTCCGGCGACGGCGACGACACCCACGCCGGCCCGCCGTTCGTGACCGGACCCGGACCCGAGCCGGGTCCCGACGCTGGTGGCGAGGCCCTTCCGCGAGGGGGCCATCCCCCACGGCAGCGTGACCATCCCACCACCCGCGACCACGTGCAGGCACCCCGCGCAGCCGACGGGGGCCAGGAGAAGGTTGTCCAGGTGCGCCAGCCCGCGAGCCAAGGTCCGGGACGCCACGTCGCGCAGGGCCGGCGCGAGGATCGGGTTCGCCAGCACCTGAAGGTCGGCCCGCAGCCGCCGGGCGAGCTCGTCGACCTCGGCAGCGTCCGCGAGGTTCAGCAGGCGCAGCCCCGATGGGTCGGCGACGACGGCGTGCACGCGACCCCGGTGCACGACGTAGTCGACGACGGTGGCCGGGTCGCCCTCGGCGGCACCGCTCCGCACGGTCGCCACCAGGTCGTGGGCGCTCATCGCCCTCGGCGCACCGACGCCGTCACCGAGCTGCCACGACCGCTCGCGCGCGGCGGCGCGCAGGCGGGCGGCGTCACGTCGCAGACTCTCGCGCTTCGCGGTCGCGGTCGGGTCGGCATCTGGCGGGAGGAGCCGAACCCGCTCGACGCACTGCCGGAGCTCGGCAAGCACCTCGGCGAGGACCGGGTCGTCCGGAGGCCGCACGCGCGCCGGCCCGGCGAAGGTCGCGCGACCCCGCTCGACGGCATCGAGGACCGCTGCCGGGTCGGCATCGGCGAGCGCGGCCCCGACATCGGCCTCGGTGAGGTGGTCACCGTGCACGGCGGCCGCCGCCACGGCCTCCACCGAGCCGAGCTGCCGCCGGTGCTCGGCCAGGACGGCCTGGCCGGCCCGGACGTACCGCCGTGCCCGCAGCGTGTCGTGCTCGGCGAAAGCCAGCTGGGCCTTGACGAGGCGCACCTGGACGGCGAGAGCCAACGGCTCCCGCCCGGTCAGCCTCCCGGCCGAACCGAGCGCTGCGTGCGCCTGCCGACGGAGGCCGCCGGCTGCCGCGGCCTCCGCGGCCGTGACCAGCGCGAGCCGCGCGAGCTCGCGGCCGGCTGCGCCCCCGCTGGTCCGCGCGCGCGCGCTCAGCGCGGTCGCCTGCGCCGCGACCCTGCGGAGTGTCGCGGTCGATGGCGCCTCGGCCGCCAGGAGCACAGCGAGCTGCGCGCGGACGACCGTGAGGTCGGCCCGCGCCAGCCACGGCTGGTTGCGCCGCCGCAGGAAGGTACTGCGGGCCGAGCGCGCCCAGCGCAGGGCGTCCTTCGGGCGTCGCGCGAGGAGCGCGCAGTGCGCCCTGGCGAGCAGGACCTCGGCGAGGTCGTGCGGGAGCCGGTTGGCGGCGAACAGCTCCCCTGCCCTGCCGAGGCTGATGTCCGCCTCGGTCGTCAGACCGGCCTCGACCAGCACCCGGGCCCGGTCCAGGAGGGTCATCGCCGGCGAGGCCCCGTGCTCGATCCGCGCGGCCTCCGCCATCGCAGACAGCGCTGCAGGCAGGTCCCCCGAGAGGAACTCGAGGTACCCGAGGTTGTGGCGGGCCTTGTGCAGCAGCAGGTGGTTGCCGATCGACTCCGCCCGCCTGGCGCACGCCTCGAGGTCCGCCCGCGCCTTGAGGCGCCGACCGTGCTCGAGGTGCAGGGTCCCGCGGTTCAACAGGATGCGGCACGCGTCGACCGGCTCGGCGTCGTCGAGACGTGCGGCCGCACGGTCGAGCTCACGCAGAGCGGCCTCTGGCTGCCCGGCGCGCATCCGGAGCAGTCCCCGCTGCCCGAGGATCGCGACCTCGACAGCACGGGCCCCCGCCGCTCGGGCCCACCGGTCGGCGGTGTCGAGGATCGCGTTGCTGGCCTCGACATCCCCGCGCAGCTCGAAGCTGCTGGTGACCAGTCCGAGCAGGGCGCGGGCGCGCACGTACGCCGTCTCAGGGTCGGCCGGGTCGCCGGAGCCCGGCTCGGGACCGAGGCGGCGCAGCGCTGCACGGAAGCTCGAGGCCGCCCGGCCAGGGTAGCCGCGCGCGTTGTGCACGAGCCCGGCGTCGAGCTCCTGGCGGGCGGCCTCGAGCCCGCCCACGGCGATCATCGGCCGACTCCGTCGGGCCCGCCCGCGAACCACGGCGCCGGCGCGCCGGTCACGAGCCGGGCCTGAGACCCGTCGTCGTCGTGATGGCCTCCCAGGTGCGCTTGCACCGCGACGTCAGCGTGTCCTCCCACGAGGCGCCCTCGCCCGAGTCTGCACCTGTCTCCCGCTGCGCGAGCAGGGTGGCGGCGAGCTCACCGGCGAACACCGGCGCGGCGAAGGACGTTCCGCTCCACACCCCGAAGCCCCCGCCGAAGGAGTCGGGGTCGATCGTCGCCCGGTCCTCCCCCGTCGCGCTGCCCGGCAGAGCCCGCGAGGAGGTCTGCGCGCCGCCGAAGGTCGTCGGGAAGGTGCTCACCAGCGCGGCACCGGGACGCCGGCACGTGACCCACGCTCCGTCGTTGCTGAACAGGGCCGTCGTGCCGTCCGGGTTGAGGGCACCGACCGTGAGGACCGGTGGCTCCTCGAGGCTCAGCGCCCCGGGGTCAAGGGGCTTCGGCGGCTCGACGGTCCGGTCGAGCGCGGGCGCGAACGCGGCCGGGAACATCGGGCGCTCGACGGCGTGGTTGCCGGCCGCCGCGACGACCGCCACCCCGTGCCGGCGCAGGGCGGCGAGGCAGTGCGCCAGAGGCTCGTCGAAGGCCACATCCTCGGGGCGCTCGTGGTAGTAGCCGAGGGAGAGGTTGAGGATGTCGACGGGGTGGTGGTCGGCACGACCCAGCAGCCCGAGGATGTGGAAGAGCAGCAGACGGCGAAGGGACCGCAGCAGGTCCCACTCCGGGACGATGCCTTCGCCGCCGTACAGTCGGCAGGACAGGACGACGGCGTCCGGGCAGCCCTGGTGCACGAGGCCCGCGATGAAGGTCCCATGGCCGGCAGCCGGGTCGAGACCACCCGTCAGTGGCGCCAGCGACATGCCACCGACCTCCGCGTCCCGGACGGCCGGCTCGGCCGGCGGGTACAGGCCGATCGGCTCCCCGAGCACCCGCGGGTCACGCTCGACCACGGCGGCCCCGAGCCACGGGTGCTTGCCGGTGCCGGTGTCCAGCACCGCAACCACCGGGCGCCGGAGCCCTTTCGCGGTCCGATCGATCGACGCGCCCCGCTCATACCTCCTGGCGGGCGCCGGTCCGACCCAGGTCACCGGGGCCCGGCCGCCCCGTCCGGGCGAGGCGTACTCCGACAGCGGAGCAGCCGGGTGCGACTCGGTGTACGGGTGCGACTCGGTGTACGGGTGCGACTCGGTGTACGGGTGCGACTCGGTGTACGGGTGCGACTCGGTGTACGGGTGCGACTCGGTGTACGGGTGCGACTCGGTGTACGGGTGCGACTCGGTGTACGGGTGCGACTCGGTGTACGGGTGCGACTCGGTGTAGGGCGCACCGCCGATCGCGGGTCCACCGGTGGCGACCAGGACGTGGTCGAGGCTCAGCACCGCCCCGGCAACCGCCGAGCGGCCGCCGAGCGCCTCGACCAGCTCCCATGCATCGGGAGGCGGCGTCACGGATCCCACGGCCGGCTCGATGCGCAGGCCGAACCCTGACATGTCCTCGAGCACCGTCTGGACGCGGTCCCCGAGGTCGGCCCGACGCAGCAGGGCGAGGTCGGCCAGGTCACCAGGCTCAACCGTGACGGACCAGCCGCGCGCGGCCGCCGCCTGAGCCACGTCGGACATCTCCGGCGCACGGTCGGCCGTGATGCCGCGGACCAGGATGCGGTCACCGACGTACGTCGTCGGTTCTGGGGGCCGCACGCCGGCACGCCGGACCGCGGTCAGCGGGTTCAGGGTGCGGACGCGCCAGGCGAGAGCCGCCGGCCCTTCGTCCCGGAGCGCTCCGGGCTTCTGCTCCGCGCCCCGGTCCGGCACCTGCTCTGCGTCCTGACTCATCGGCTCCTCTTCTCAGGCAAGGCTGCGGACAACGGTGGTCACAGGTCGATGACGGGCGTGCTCACGGCGTGTCCCTCGCCGTCCAGACGCCGCAGGACCAGACTCGCCGGCCCGGGTGCGACGTCGGGCAGCGAGAACCGTCCGTCGGCGTCCGACCGGGTGCCGACGCAGCCGTCCGGCCGGTAGAGCTCGACCACGAAGGTCGTGGCCGGTGCGCTCCAGCCGTCGATGCGGACACCGCCGCCCGGCCCCGCCGAGAGCGAGATGAGCACGGTCACCGAGTCGGTGCTGAAGGTGATCGTCCGGGTCTCGACCGACGCCGTCCCCGTCCAGTCGCTCTCCCCGCGCAGTGCCAGAGCGGGCGTCTCGACCCGGCGCAGCTCCATGAGCTCGGCGTGCAGACCCTCGAGCGTCAGCGCGAAGAGGCTGCGCTCGACGAGGCCGTCCGGCACCGGGTCCGCTGCGCTGACGAGGCGGGCGAGGTCGGCCAGCACGGCGTGGTCCGACGACGTCATGGGCTCGTTCTCGGGGTACTCGGTCATGCGTCGGCCCACCCTTCGTCGCGGTCGAGCAAGGTGCGCAGCTTCGCGAGGCACCGGCCGCGGGTGACGCCCACGGCCGTGACCCGGACCCCGGTGGCCTCCGCGATGGCCTTGTAGTCGGGACGGTCGGCGATCGCGACGAAGCGCAGGATCTGCTGACACCGTTCCGGGAGGTCGCGGAACCGGCGCCAGAGCACCCGGTCCCGCTCGTCACGGAGCACCGGCTCGTCCGGCGGCGGGTCCGTCGACCGAAGCTCCCTGGCCGGCGACAGCTCCGCATCGGGCAGCTCGGTCGTCCGTCGGTCGTGCTCCCGGCGATGTCGCGTCGCCTGCCAGGCTGCCCGCCGCGCGCTGACCACGAGCCACTTCAGGACGGCGTCGGGGTCCCGGATCGACTCGGCGTTCCGGACGAGCGCGAGCCAGATCCCCTGGACGACGTCCTCGGCCTCGTCGCGTTCGACGCCCTGGGACCGGACGATGTGCCACAGCAGAGGCGTCGCCTCGCGCACGAGGTCGGCGAGCAGGTCGGTCCGCCCGGCGCGGTAGGCCGCCAGGGCCACCGAGGCGCGACCACTGAGCGTCGCAGGGGCGACGTCGATGTCGCCGGTCGTCCCGTCCGCAGTCCGGTTCATCGATCGGAGCCCTTCCCGGTCCTGGGGAGATCCGAGCGTACGGCCGCGTGTCGCCGGCCCACAACCACCCTCGCCATCGCGCCCCTCCTCGTCCGGCTGAGCGACGCAACCCGGAGCGCTGCCGTCCGGGCGCCGCACCTGAGATGTCGACCTCAGGACCTCAGGAGCGCGGTGGCACCGATCTGTGACCGTCCGGGGACGGGGAGCTCGATCGACGATCGTGCCGGGGAATGCCGCAGGCCCGGCCCCCGCACGGGGGACCGGGCCTGGTGCGACAGAGGGACGTCAGCCGGCGTCGGTCTCGTCCTCGGTCAGGTTGCGCGTCTTGTTCTGGTCGACCGGGATGCTCGGGCCCATCGTCGTGGCGACGAAGGCCTTGGTGATGTAGCGGCCCTTGGACGACGCGGGCTTGAGGCGCAGGACCTCGTCGAGCGCCGCGGCGTAGTTCTCGACCAGCTGGATGTCGGTGAAGGTCGTCTTGCCGATGATGAAGTGCAGGTTCGAGTGCTTGTCGACCCGGAACTCGATCTTGCCGCCCTTGATCTCGGCGACGGCCTTGGCGACGTCCATCGTGACCGTGCCGGTCTTCGGGTTCGGCATGAGCCCGCGCGGACCCAACACCTTTCCGAGGCGACCGACCTTGCCCATCATGTCCGGCGTGGCGACGGCCGAGTCGAAGTCGGTGTACCCGGCGGCCACCTTCTCGATCAGCTCGTCGCCACCGACCTCGTCGGCACCCGCGGCGCGAGCCTGCTCGGCGCGCTCACCGGTGGCGAAGACCAGGACCCGTGCGGTCTTGCCGGTGCCGTGCGGCAGGTTGACGGTGCCCCGGACCATCTGGTCCGCCTTGCGGGGGTCGACCCCGAGGCGGAAGGCCACCTCGACCGTCGCGTCGTACGTGGTCGACGACGTGGCCTGGGCCAGTCGGACGGCCTCGAGGGGCGCGTAGAGACGCTCCCGGTCGATCTTCTCGTTCGCGGCGCGATACGCCTTGCTGTGCTGTGCCATCTGCTCTTCTCCTTGGTCGGCAGTCGTGGTCGTCGGGCCGCACATGGCCCTGCCACTGGGTGCTGCTGGGTCGTGCTGGGTCGTGCTGGGTCGTGCTGGGCGTACGGGTGCTGCTGGGTCGTGCTCAGCCCTTGACCGTGATGCCCATCGACCGGGCGGTGCCGGCGACGATCTTCGACGCGGCGTCGAGGTCGTTGGCGTTGAGGTCCTCGAGCTTCACCTGGGCGATCTCGCGGACCTGCGCGGCCGTCAGGGTCGCGACCTTGACGGTGTGCGGGGTCGGCGAGCCCTTGGCGACGCCGGCGGCCTTCTTGATCAGCTCGGCTGCCGGCGGGGTCTTGGTGATGAAGGTGAAGGAACGGTCCTCGTAGACCGTGATCTCCACCGGGATGACGTCCCCGCGCTGCGACTCGGTCGCGGCGTTGTACGCCTTGCAGAACTCCATGATGTTGACGCCGTGCTGGCCCAGGGCAGGGCCGATCGGCGGCGCCGGCGTGGCAGCGCCGGCCTTGATCTGCAGCTTGATGAGGCCGCTGACCTTCTTCTTGGGAGGCATGTCGGGTCCTTACGTGGTGACTACCGGGTGTCCGGCGACGTCGCGCGACGCCACCGGGTGTGTTCCTCAGATCTTGGCGACCTGGTTGAACGACAGCTCGACCGGGGTCTCCCGGCCGAAGATCGAGACGAGCACCTTGAGCTTCTGGCCCTCGGCGTTGATCTCCGAGATCGTCGCCGGGAGCGTGTCGAACGGCCCGTCGGTGACGGTGACCGACTCGCCGACGATGAAGTCGACGGCGATCTTCGGAGCAGCGGCAGCGGCCGCCTTGGCCCGCTCGGTGACCGGCGCCAGCATCGGCGCGAGCATCGAGAAGACCTCGTCGAGGGTCAGCGGGACCGGCTGGTGCGTGTGACCGACGAAGCCGGTGACGCCCGGCGTGTGCCGCACGGCGCCCCATGACTGGTCGGTCAGGTCCATCCGCACCAGGACGTACCCGGGGATCCGCACCCGGCGCACGACCTTGCGCTGGGCGTTCTTGATCTCGGTGACCTCTTCCATCGGCACCTCGACCTGGTGGATGTACTCCTCCATGTTGAGGCTCTGGATGCGGTTCTCGAGATTGGCCTTCACGCGGTTCTCGTAGCCGGCGTACGAGTGGATGACGTACCACTCGCCGGGCTGGATGCGCAGCTGGTTCCGGAACTCCTCGACCGGGTCGACCTCTTCCGGCTCAGCAGGGGTCTCCGGCTCGGGCTCCGGCTGGTCCTCGACGGCTTCGGCATCGCCGTCCGCGGCGTCGACCTCGGTCCCGGCGTCCGCCGGGTCGACAACGGCCGCGTCGTCACCGTCGGTGGCGACGTCGGCCACGACACTCTCGGCGACCGGCGTCTCGTCCTGCTCGGTCGGCTCCAGCGACTTCTGCGACACGGGGTGAACCTGCTTTCTGCTGACTGCGTGCTCTGGCTTGACGGGTTGGTGCTCCGGACGCTGCGGCGTCTGGCGGCCGGGACTCGGCTAGCCGCCGAAGACCCAGGCGACCAGCGATCCGATGCCGAGGTCGAGCACGGTGACGAAGGCCATCACGACACCGACGAACACCATGACGACCGACGTGTAGCGCAGCAGCTCGGCCCGCGTGGGACGGACCACCTTCTTGAGCTCCGCGACGATCTGGCGGATGAACCGGGCGATGCGTGCGAACAGGCCGAGACGGGCCTTCTGGCCGCCACGCGCCGGTCGCGAGCCGCCGCGCCCCGTGCCCTCGGCACCGGAGGCTGCCGCCCGTGCGGATTCGCTCACAGTTGGTCCCTACGTCTCGTCCGTGTGTGGTGCGCCCGGCGCACCCAGGGGTGCTGACCCGACGCGTCGACCGTGCGGCCGACCGTTCACGCAGGGCAGGAGGGACTCGAACCCACAACCGCCGGTTTTGGAGACCGGTGCGCTACCAATTGCGCCACTGCCCTTCGAGCCGCGGCCAGGAGGTCGTCAGCCCACGTGCGGCGGCGGCGTCCTCGTGATGCGCCGGACCTGCTCGAGGGCATGGCGCATCATGGCGGACGTCAACCACCAGCGGTCGAGTGTACGTGCTCCGACGGCGTGGGTCGAACGCGCAGTCCGGTGGACGCCGGACGACCCGCCGCCCCGACGGCGGCGACCCTCTGCCACTATGGACCGGTGAGCCAGACACCTGCGCACCGAGCCCCGTCCGTCGCGTCGCACACGCGGATCTCCACGCGGATCGGCGCGATCGCCGAGTCCGCGACCCTCGCGGTCGACGCCAAGGCCAAGGCGCTCAAGGCGGCCGGGCGCCCGGTGATCGGTTTCGGCGCGGGCGAGCCGGACTTCCCCACGCCGCAGTACATCGTCGAGGCGGCGATCGCCGCCTGCTCGGTGCCGGCCAACCACCGGTACACCCCGGCGGCCGGGCTTCCGGACCTGCGTGCGGCGATCGCAGCCAAGACGCTGCGCGACTCGGGCTACCCGGTCGACGCGAGCCAGGTCCTGGTCACCAACGGTGGAAAGCAGGCCGTCTACCAGGCCTTCACGACGGTCGTCGACGTCGGCGACGAGGTCCTGCTGCCGGCGCCGTACTGGACGACCTACCCGGAGGCGATCCGGCTGGCCGGCGGCGTCCCGGTCGAGGTGTTCGCCGGTGTCGACCAGGGCTACCTCGTCACGGTCGAGCAGCTCGAGGCAGCCCGCACCGAGCGGACCAAGGCCCTGCTGTTCTGCTCGCCGTCCAACCCGACCGGTGCCGTCTACTCCGCCGAGCAGACGGCCGAGATCGGCCGCTGGGCCCTCGAGCACGGGATCTGGGTGATCACCGACGAGATCTACGAGCACCTGACCTACGACGACGCCGCCTTCACCCCGATCGTCCGCGTCGTGCCGGAGCTCGCCGAGACCGCCATCGTGCTCAACGGCGTCGCGAAGACCTACGCGATGACCGGCTGGCGGGTGGGCTGGATGATCGCGCCGAGCGATGTCACCAAGGCCGCGACCAACCTCCAGTCGCACCTGACGTCGAACGTCGCGAACGTCTCGCAGCGGGCTGCGATCGCCGCGGTGACCGGCGACCTGTCGGCCGCGCACGAGATGCGCACCGCCTTCGACCGCCGGCGTCGCACCATGGTCGAGATGCTCTCGGAGATCGACGGCGTGGTCTGCCCGACCCCGAAGGGTGCGTTCTACGCCTACCCGAGCGTCGAGGGCGTGCTCGGCAGGACGATCCGAGGCGTCACCCCGACGACGTCGGCCGAGCTCGCTGCCCTGATCCTCGAGCAGGTCGAGGTCGCCGTCGTTCCCGGTGAGGCCTTCGGACCGAGCGGGTTCCTGCGTCTGTCCTACGCGCTGAGCGACGACGACCTGGTCGAGGGCGTCGGCCGGATCCAGCGCCTGCTCGCCGAGGCGCAGTAGCCGGACGCGTCGGCACCGCGTGCCCACCGAGGGCCGCGTCCACCGATCGGTGGACGCCAGATCCCATCCGTCGGTGCTGCCGGTCGGTGGTCGTCGTGAGCCAGGGTTGAGCCATGACACAGCCCCATGACGTCGCGGTGCACGTCCGCGACCTGCACAAGCACTACGGCACCAAACGTGCCGTCGACGGTCTGGACCTGACGGTCGAGCGCGGCGAGGTGTTCGCCGTCCTCGGGCCGAACGGCGCCGGCAAGACCACGACGATCGAGATCCTCGAGGGCTTCCGCGAGCGGGACAGCGGTGAGGTGTCGGTGCTCGGTGTCGACCCGCAGCAGGCCGCCCGTCTCTGGCGCAGCCGGATCGGCGTCGTCCTGCAGAGCGCCGACGACCAGGCCGAGCTGACCGTCGCCGAGCTGGTGCACCACTTCTGCCGGTACTACCCGGGTTCGCGGGACGCCGACGAGGTGATCGCAGCCGTCGGGCTCACCGACAAGGCAGCCACCCGCACACGGCAGCTCTCCGGCGGTCAGCGCCGCCGACTCGACGTCGCGCTCGGCATCGTCGGCCGGCCCGAGCTCCTCTTCCTGGACGAGCCGACCACCGGCTTCGACCCCGAGGCGCGCCGGTCGTTCTGGGGCCTCATCGAGGGCCTGCGCGACGACGGCACGACGATCCTGCTGACCACGCACTACATGGAGGAGGCCGAGCACCTGGCCGACCGCTGCGCCATCGTGCGTGACGGCCGGGTTGTGGCGCTCGACTCCCCCGCAGCCCTCGGCGACCGTGCTGCCCGGCAGGCCGTCGTGCGCTGGATCGAGGACGGCGTGCCGCGGGAACGGACCACGCCGACGCCGACCGCCGTCGTGGCCGACCTGGCAGCCCGGCACGCTCCGGGGGAGGTGCCCGGCCTCGAGATCGTCCGGCCCACGCTCGAGGACGTCTACCTCAGCCTCACCGGTGCCGTACCCGTGCACACGGTCGCCCTCGAGGCCCTCATCCCCACCCACGACGACCAGACGGAGACCGTTCGATGAGCGCCGCGACCACCACCGCCCCGACGGCAGCCGGAACCCTGGCCCTGCCGTCGCTGCTCAGCCTGTCGGTCGCCCGGACGAGGCTCGAGCTCACGACGTTCTTCCGGGAGCGCGACGCCGTCGTGTTCATCTTCGCCTACCCGGTGATCATGCTCGCGATCTTCGCGACGGTGTTCGGCCAGGACGGCGCGACCGTCGGTCCGGAGCCCGGGATCCCGTTCGGGCAGTACTTCCTGCCCGGCATGGTCGCCACCGGGGTCATGCTCTCGAGCTTCCAGAACCTGGCGATCTCGATCGCCGTCGAGCGGGACGAGGGCGGGCTCAAGCGCCTGCGCGCGACGCCGATGCCGGCGTCTGCGTACTTCCTCGGCAAGATCGGCTCGGTGCTGGTCACCTCGCTGGTCCAGATGGCGCTGCTGCTGGCTGTCGCCGGTCTGATGTTCGACATCGACCTGCCCACGACGGTCGACCGCTGGCTGACCTTCGCCTGGGTCTTCGCCCTCGGCACGGCGACGGGAGCGGTCTGCGGCGTCGGTTTCTCCTCGGTGCCCCGCTCCGGCCGGAGCGCATCGGCCGTCGTGACGCCGATCGTCCTGGTCCTGCAGTTCGTGTCCGGGGTCTTCTTCGTCTTCAACGACCTGCCCCGGTGGATGCAGCAGGTGGCCGAGGTGTTCCCGCTCAAGTGGATGGCCCAGGGCATGCGGTCGGTCTTCCTGCCCGACCAGGCCGAGGCGTTCGAGGTCTCGGGGTCGTGGCAGCACCCGACCATCGCCCTGGTGCTCGCGGCCTGGCTCGTCGTCGGCCTGGTCCTCGGGATCAGGACCTTCCGGTGGCGGCGGCGCGATGACGGCTGACGACGGCGTACCGTCGGTCGGGCGATGACGACGAAGAGCACCCGGTCGGCGGCGGGACCTCCTGCCGCCGACCGTCACCGGTCTGCCCGGACCGTGCTGTCGGAGCGGGCCGACTTCTGGGCCAGGTCCCTGCGCGGCTGGGACCTGGCGTTCTACCTCGGCTGTGCGATCGCGGCCTGCGCCATGCTCGTGACCGGCGGCCTGGTCGCGGCGGTCGCGCTGAGCATCGGCATCCTCGTCCTGCTGGTCGTGACGTACCTGACGATCGGACGACGCGCGGCCGTCTCCGGCAGCGAGCCGCTGGCCCTGGCCTACCTGGCCGTCCTGGTGGTCGCGACGGTGGCCCTGGTGTGGATCGACCCTGTCTCCACGATCATCCTGTTCATCGCCTACTCCCAGATCTGGTTCTTCTCGCCGAGTCGGCGGATCGGCGTCGCGATCTGCACCGTGCTGACCATCGGTGTGTTCGGTGCGCTCGTGGTCACCAGCCCGGAGGAGGGTGTGGCGAACATCGTCGCCCAGGGCGCACTGGCGCTGGCCTTCGCCGTCCTGCTCGGTCTGTGGGTGACCCAGGTCGCCGAGCAGAGCGAGGACCGGGCCGACCTGATCGCCCGACTCGAGGCAGCTCAGGAGGAGCTCGGGCTGTCGCACCACGCAGCCGGCGTCGCCGCCGAGCGCGAGCGGATGGCCCAGGAGATCCACGACACCCTCGCGCAGGGCTTCACCAGCATCGTGATGCTCGCGCAGACCGCGAGCGCCGACCTGCACCGGGGCGAGGCCGAGCGCGCCGCGGAGCGGATGGCACTCGTCGAGCAGACTGCCCGGGACAACCTCGCCGAGGCCCGCGCGCTGGTGGCCGCCTTCGTCCCGGCGGGGCTGCAGGGCTCGACCCTCGGCGAGGCGCTCGAACGCCTCGCCGGGCGCTTCGAGCAGGAGACCGGCGTGCGCGTCGAGCTGATCGTGCCGACCACCGGGCCGGGGGTGCCGGTGCTCACGCGGGACACCGAGGTCGTCCTGCTGCGCGCCGCGCAGGAGGCCCTGTCCAACGTGCGGCGCCACGCCGCCGCCCAGCACGTCCGGCTCATGCTCTCGGCCGGCGGCGACCCTGCCGACGGCACCGCAGGGGTCCGCCTCGAGGTCGTCGACGACGGCAGCGGGATCGCCCCGTCGGCGCAGGAGGGCATCGGCCTGCGCGGGATGCGCGCGCGCGTACGCTCCGGCGGCGGGGAGGTCGCGGTCGGCGGGGTAGCCGAGGGTGGTACCCGGGTGGTGGTCACCCTCCCGATGCCGGACGGCGACACGACCGACAGTGCCACGACCGACAGTGACCCACCCGATGACGGCACGACCGATCAGGAGACCGCACCATGACGATCCGCCTCGTCGTCGTGGACGACCACCCGGTGGTCCGGGCCGGGATCGTCGGTCTGCTCGGCGGCGAACCGGACCTCGAGGTCGTCGGCGCGGCCGCCGACGGCGTCGAGGCGATCGGGCTCGTCGAGTCCCTGCGGCCCGACGTCGTCCTGATGGACCTGCGGATGCCGGTGATGGACGGTGTCGAGGCGACCGGGCGCATCCTGGCGATCGCGCCCCAGGTCCGGGTGGTGGTGCTGACCACCTACGAGACCGACGCGGACATCCTGCGTGCGGTCGAGGCCGGCGCGACCGGCTACCTGCTCAAGGACACGCCCCGTGAGGACCTCGTGGAAGGTGTGCGGGCCGCGGCACGCGGCGAGACGGTGCTGGCGGCGTCGGTCGCGCGTCGGCTGATGTCCCAGGTCCGCAGCGGTCAGCAGGAACGGTTGACGGCGCGTGAGCTCGAGGTGCTCGCCGGGGTCGCCCGGGGTGGCAGCAACGCGCAGATCGGGCGCGAGCTGTTCATCGGCGAGGCGACGGTCAAGACCCACCTGCTGCGCATCTTCACCAAGCTCGGTGTCGACGACCGGACCCGGGCCGTGACGGTCGCCCTGGAGCGCGGCATCCTGCGGTCGCCCTGAACGGTGCCTGCGTCCGGATGTCCCGCGAGTCCTCGGCAGGCGCCGCGACCCGTCGGCGGCCAGACTCGTACCCACACCGAGGACAGGGAGGGCGGCTCATGAGCCAGATCCTCATCGCCGAGGACGAGGAGCGCATCGCCTCGTTCGTCGCCAAGGGCCTGCGCGCCGCCGGGCACGCGCCCCTGGTGGTCGGCACCGGCCGTGAGGCGTACGACCTCGCCGCGGCCGGCAGCGTCGACCTGCTGATCCTCGACCTCGGGCTGCCCGACGGGGACGGCTTCACCGTGCTGCGCCGGCTGCGCGAGGCGGGCAACGCCGTACCCGTGATCATCCTGACGGCGCGGACCTCGGTCACGGACACCGTGGCCGTGCTCGAGGCCGGTGCCGACGACTACATGGCCAAACCCTTCCGGTTCGAGGAGCTCCTCGCGCGGGTCCGGCTGCGGCTGCGTCCACGCAGCGAGGGGAGCAGCAGCGACACGACCACGCTGCGCCACGGCACCCTCGGCCTGGACCTGCGCACCCGCAAGGCCGATGTCGACGGCCGCGAGGTCGACCTGTCCGCACGGGAGTTCGCCCTGACCGAGGCCTTCCTCCGCAACCCCGGCCAGGTCCTCAGCCGCGAGCAGCTGCTGTCCCGGGTGTGGGGCTACGACTTCGACCCCGGCTCCAACGTGGTCGACGTGTATGTCCGCTACCTGCGCAAGAAGCTCGGCACGGATGTCATCGAGACGGTGCGCGGCATGGGGTACCGGTTGGCGGACGGGCCCTCGGCGGTCACGCGCGGCTGAACCGGGGCGGACGCCACCGCCGGGGTCCCGGCCTCGCGTGGTGACCCTGGCGACCGGCACGTACCCTCGGAGCATGGCCCGCGGCGCGACTCTGGTGAACGGCGGCGCCGCGATGGTCGCGCTGGGCGTGGTCGCGTGCGTGATCGCCTTCCCGACCGCACCGCACCCTGAGCTCGGCGGCCCGGTGACGACCTCGTTCGTCGACCAGGTCCCGACGCCTGCGCCGGCGGGCGGGATCCAGGACGTGCTGCCGGCCGCGCAGGTGCCGGCGGCCTCGGACGCCGACGCCCTGCCGTCCGACCAGGGCGCGGCCGTCGCGGCAGCTCCCGCGCTCCCGGCTACCGACCACGCCGGACCTGCACCCGCCCTGGACGACCGGACCGCGCGCGACCCGGACCGCACGGCCCCGACCACGTGGGGCCAGGGCGACACGACGCGGGACGGCGACGGCTACCGCGAGCGCACGGCCGATGGCACGGCGTACCACGACGGCGCCGGCACCTGGGAGCCCACCGGCGACGGGATGCTTCCGGCCGGCCGCGACCTGTCCGGCGACGGCGACGGCCGGGACGACGGCCGCGGCGGACGGTGAGTGCTCCCGGACGCTTCGCCCGGCCCCCGGCGACCGTCCGGGTACGGGTCATGGCAGCCGTCCTGCTCCTCGCCGCGCTGGCGCTGACGATCGCCGGCTCCACCGCCTACGTGCTGCAGGTCCGACGCACCGACCTGCGCATCGACGCGTCGCTCGCGCGGGCCGTCACGGAGATCCGCGAGGCTGCCGACACGGGCGTCGACCCGGAGACGGCCGAGACGTTCACCAACGTCTCGGACCTGCTCTACCGGACGGTCCAGCGCCGTGCCCCGGCGCTGGAGGAGGGCGTGATCGCCCTGGTCGACGGACGTCCCCGGTGGCTCGCCCCCCGCAGCACGCCACTGCGGCTCGAGGACGACGAGGAGCTGATCGCCGAGCTCGCCGCCCTGCCGACCGACGGTGACGTGACCCTGCGGACAACCAGCACGCCGATCACGCAGTACCGGTACGTGGCCGTTCCGGTGACCATGCCCGTAGGCGGCGAGCAGGGACTGTTCGTCGTCGCACACGACAGGGGGGCCGAGCACGCGAGCCTGCTGGCGACGTTCCGCACCTACGTGCTGGTCGCGCTCGCCTCGCTCCTGGTGATCGCTGTCGTCGGCTGGTCCGTCGTCGGGCGGCTGCTCGCGCCGCTGCGGCGGGTGCGCAGCAGCACCGAACGGATCACCCGGTCCGACCTGTCCGGACGCATCCCGGTCACCGGCAGCGACGACGTCGCCGCCGTCGCGGTCGCCGTCAACGGCATGCTCGACCGGCTGGAGTCGGCGTTCGACGCCCAGCGCCGGCTGCTCGACGACGTGGGCCACGAGCTGCGCACGCCGCTGACCATCATCCAGGGCCACCTCGAGCTCGCCGACCCGACCGATCCCGACGACGTGCGCACCGCCCACGGCATCGCACTGGACGAGCTCGACCGGATGCACCGGCTGGTCGAGGACCTCATGGTCCTGGCCAGGGCCGAGCGGCCCGACTTCGTGCGCCGCGCGCCGGTCGACCTGGGCCGGCTCACGGACGACGTGCTGGACAAGGCACGGACGCTGGGCGACCGCCGGTGGTCGGTCGCCTGCCGGGCGGAGGTCGTGGCCGACGTCGACGGTCAGCGCCTGACCCAGGCCTGGCTCCAGCTGGCCGCGAACGCGGTGCGCTTCTCGGGCCTGGGCACAGCGATCACGATCGGCAGCGAGGCCGACGACGGCGTCCTGCGGCTGTGGGTCCGCGACGAGGGGATCGGCCTGGCCGCCGCCGAGGCCGCGCGGGTGTTCGAACGCTACGACCGTGGACACCAGGGGGTCGCCGCCGATGGCGCCCTGGAGCCGCCCCAGGGCCGCGACGAACGACGGCGGGACGCACGGCGTAGTGACGCGCGGCGGACGACGGACGGTGCCGGGATCGGGCTGGCGATCGTCGCGGCGATCGCCGCTGCGCACCAGGGAACGGCTCGGTGGGAGCAGCCGGACGGCCCCGGTGCCCGGTTCGTGATCGAGCTCTCGTCCGGGACGCCCGGCCGGGACAGCACTACCGGACCTGCCCGGCACCGGCCCACCGACGACTGACCCACCGGCGCTGTGCGCAGCCGGTGGGTCAGTGGATCGGGGCAGTCAGGCCCCTGGGGTGCCGGCTCGGTCAACGACCGCCGTCGTGGCCACCGCGGTGGTGCCCGCCGCCGAAGCCGTCGCGGTCACCGTCGTGCTCGCCGTCACGGTCGCCGTCACCGTCACACTCGCCGTCCTTGCCGTCGACGGCCGGGTCGACCGGCGCCGGGTCGGCAACGGCCTGAGCCTCGAGGGCCGCAGCGGCGTCACGCACGGCCTGCTCGGCGGCGGCGGACTCGGCAGCGGCCTGGTCGGCAGCGGCCTGAGCAGCAGCAGCGTCGGCGGCGGCGACTGCTGCCGCCTCGGCGGCGGCCTGCGCGGCTGCGGCCTTGGCGGCCGCCTGCTCGGTCAGCGCCTGGAGCCGGGCCACCAGCTGGGCGTGCAGGGCGACAGCGGCGTTGCGCGCCTCGATCGACTGGACGGTCGACGACTCGGTGGTGGTGGTGGTCTCCGTCGTCCCACCGGTGCCGAAGGCGGCCGAGCCGCTGAGCAGGGCCAAGCCGGTCAGAGCACTCACGGCCGTCACGATTCTGCGGTTCTTCATCGTTCCCCCTCTCGAGGCGCCGATCTGGCGCCCGATCGAGCTCTCATCCTGCGGCACCCGCGTGAGAGCGCCAGGTGAGCGCGATGAGGGTTCTCTCATCGTGGCTGGCACACTGACCCGATGCGCGACCTGGTGACTCTGCCGAAGGCGCACCTGCACCTGCACTTCACCGGGTCGATGCGCAGCGCGACCCTCGCCGACATGGCCGCGGCGCGTGGCGCTCGCCTGCCGCGTGCGCTGCTCGACGGCGACCCCGTGCGGCCGCCGGTCGACGAACGCGGCTGGTTCCGCTTCCAGCGCCTGTACGACGCCGCGCGCGCCTGCGTCCGCACCGAGGCGGACATGCGCCGGATCGTCGCCGAGGCCGCGGCCGACGACGCGGTCGAGGGGTCGGGACGGCTCGAGCTGCAGGTCGACCCGACGTCGTACGCGCCGTTCGTCGGCGGCATCACGGCGGCGCTCGAGATCATCCTGGACGAGGCGCGCTCGGCGAGCGCTGCGACCGGCGTCGAGGTGGGCGTGATCGTCGCCTCGTCGCGGGTCCGGCACCCGCTCGATGCCAGGACCCTCGCGCGCCTGGCGGCCCGGTATGCGGGGCACGGCCCGGGACAGGTCGTGGGCTTCGGCCTGAGCAACGACGAGCGCCGTGGCGTGACGGCGGAGTTCGCACCAGCCTTCGCGATCGCCCGCCGGGCCGGGCTCGCGTCGGTGCCGCACGGCGGCGAGCTGTTGGGCGCGGAGCACATCCGCGAGGTGCTCGAACACCTCGCGCCGGATCGGTTGGGCCACGGCGTCCGGTCGGCCGAGGACCCTGGTGTGCTGGCCGACGTCATCGAGCGTGGGGTCGCGCTCGAGCTGTGCCCGGCATCCAACGTGTCCCTCGGGGTGTACGCAGAGGACCACCACGTACCGCTGCGGGCGCTCGTCGCCGCCGGGGCGACGCTGGCCCTCGGTGCGGACGACCCGCTGCTGTTCGGGTCACGGCTCGTCGCGCAGTACGAGGTCGCACGACGCGTGCACGGCCTCGACGACGCCGAGCTCGCCGAGCTGGCCAGGGGCTCGGTCCGGGCCTCGCGGGCGACGCCAGCGACCCGCACGCGGCTGCTCGCGGGGATCGACGCATGGCTGGCCGAGCCCGACCGCCCCGCCACGGGCGACCGCACCGCAGCAGTCGGCACCGCCGCCGCCGGTACCGCAGCCGCCGGTACCGCGGGCTGACCGCTCGAGGCGGATCGAGGTCAGAGGCTGCAGCCGACGAGCACCGGTTCGGGCTCGAGGTCGATGCCGAACGTGTCGCGGACGCCGTCGCGCACGGTGCGCGCCAGGGCGAGGAGCTCGGCCGTCGTGCCGCCGCCGCGGTGGGTCAGGGCCAGCGAGTGCTTCGTCGAGAGGCCGACGGTGCCCGGCAGGCCGAAGCCCTTGCCGAAGCCGGCGTGCTCGATCAGCCATGCGGCGCTGGTCTTGACCAGGGTCGGGTCGACGGCGCCCAGGCTCGGCCCGGTCGTGCGCTCGGGGCGCGCCGAGCGCACCTCGAACCGCGGCGCGCCGTCGGGCAACGCATCGGCCAGCGAGGCCTCGACGACCGGGTTGGTGAAGAAGGAGCCGGCACTCCAGGTGTCGTGGTCGGCAGGGTCCAGGACCATGCCCTTGCCTGCCCGCAGCCCCAGGACCGTGGCGCGCACCTCGTCGAGCGGGGCCCGCCCGCCGACCTCGACGCCGAGCCGCCTGGCCAGCTCCGTGTACCCGACGGGCGCCGAGAGGGTGCCGAGCCGCAGCTGGAAGCCGACGTCGAGCACGACGTGCCGGGGAGTCGGTGCGAAGGACGACGGCGTGCCGTCCGGGCCGCGCAGCGAGCGCTTGAGCACCGAGCTGCGATAGCCGAAGTCGAGGTCGACCACCGAGAACGTCCGGATGCGCAGCTCCCCGCGGTCCCAGACCCGGACCGTCGACACGACGCCGGCGACCTCCTGGCCGTAGGCGCCGACATTCTGCACGGGTGTCGCACCGGCCGAGCCGGGGATGCCGGCGAGCGCCTCGATCCCCACCCAGCCCTCGGACACGGCACGGTCGACGACGTCGACCCACGGCGTCCCGGCGGGCACCAGGATGCTCGCTCCCCCGCACGTGTCGGCAGCCTCGACGGTGATGCCGCTGCGGACGTCACGGACCACGAGTCCGGGGAACCCGTCGTCGTGCACCACGACGTTCGACCCGCCGCCGAGGACCAGCACGGGTTCACCGGAGGCGTCCGCCTCGCGTACCGCGGCCGCGAGGTCGTCCGCCGACGTCGTCTCCAGGTAGCGCCCGACGGGACCGCCGAGTCGCAGCGTGGTCAGGTCCGCAAGCGTCGGCGCACTGCTGTGGAGGTCGGGGCTGTGGAGGTCGGGATCGGAGGTCGTCACGGGCTCCAGGCTAGGGCCGCGGGCGGATCAGGACGCGGTGCGGCTGCCGACCGACCCGGGCAGGGGCTCGGCGAATCCGGTTCGGGCTCAGGGCGGTGGCCAGGACGGCGAAGGACGCAGCCCGATCGACCGGGTCGGTCGTGCGCGCCGGGCGGCCCCGGCTGCCCGGCCCGCTCACGGCGTCGGAGGACGGCACCACGCAGCCGGCCGGTGCGCCGCCCGGTCGTCGTTCACCGCTCGGCACCCCGGACGGCTTCGACGTCGGCGGTGCCCGCTGCGCCCTGGGGTCCCGCTGCGCCCTCGGGTCCCGCTGCGCCCTCGGGTCCCGCCGCGCCCTGGGCTCCGGCTGCGCCCGCGGCGGTCGGCAGCGGGTGCAGCGCCTTGAGCACCAGGAGGCCGATCAGCACCGGGGCGGCGACCGCCAGCAGAGCCTGTCGGTAGCCGACGTGCTCGGCGAGCAGGCCGATCAGCGGTGGGCCGACGAAGAACGCGCTGTAGCCGATGGTCGCGACGACGGCGATCCGCGGGGCCGCCCGGCGCGGGTCGTCCGACGCGGCGCTCATGCCGACCGGGAAGCCGAGCGCGGCACCCATGCCCCAGAGCACCACCCCGACCAGGGCGAGACCCAGGCTCGGCACCAGGGCGAACATGGCCAGGCCGACGAGGGACAGGCCGGCCGACAGCCGCAGCACCGCGACCCTGCCCCACCGGTCCAGCAGGCCGGTGCCGAGCAGCCGCATCGCGGTCATCGCGGTGACGAACACACCGAAGGTGAGGGCCCCGACCTCATGCTTCGCACCGAAGCCGTCGACGACCGCCACGCCGACCCAGTCGTTCGCGGCGCCCTCGGTCAGGGCGGCACCGAGCACGACGAGGCCGATCAGGAGCGTGCGGGGCTCGAGCCACGCGGTGCGGGGGACTGTGCCTGCGGCAACCACGCCGGCCTCGTCGACGTGCTCGTGCGGGTGCGCGTCGTGGGTGCCCTCCGGCAGGAAGGAGCGGGCGCACAGGACCACGCCGACCAGGCTCAGGCCGAGGACGACGGCGAGGTGCGCGATGACGGGTGCGGCCAGCCATGCGGCGACCGCGCCGAGACCGGCGCCGGCCATCGTGCCGAACGAGAAGCCGGCGTGGAAGCGGGGCATGATCGCCTTGCCGAGCCGCTGCTCGACAGCGGCGCCCTCGAGGTTCATCGCGGCGTCCCACACGCCGGTACCTATGCCGAAGATCACCAGTGACGGGACGACCCACCAGACCGAGCCCAGGGCGACCCCGGTCGCGGCGAGCAGCAGACCGGCGACGTTGACCACGGCGAAGCCCAGGATGGTGCGCCGCGCACCCAGCCGCTGGACGACGAGGCCGGACAACGGCAGGGCAGCGATCGAGCCGATCGAGCCGACGAGCAGCAGGAGCCCGAGCTGCTCGGGGCGCATCCCGAGCTCGTCGCGGACCGCGGGCAGCCGGGCGGCCCAGCTGGCGAAGTTGAACCCGTTCAGGGCGAAGGTGATGAAGACTGCCGTCGACGCGGCCCGGAGGCTGCGGTCGCTCCCGGTACCGACCGGTGTGCTCACCGCTGCCCCTGGCTGCTCAACTGATGCTCCTGGACGATCTGCTCGAGGGTCACCGGCCGGCGGACGGGCTCACCCGGCAGGACGTGCTCGGAGGCATCCTGCCGCATGGCGGCCCGGTCCGGCACCCGGACCGTGGCCGGCGAACGGACCGTGGCCGTCGCACCGACCGTGTCCGCGGCATCGATCCGGCCCGACAGCGCGGTACCGGCCACGAGGGCGACGGCGATCAGGAGCAGCGCATGCCGCGTGCCGATCTGCTCGGCGACGACGCCGATCAGCGGTGGCGCGGCGATCGAGGCCACCGACGCGAAGGCGGACACGACCGCCACCCGCCCGGCGGCGCGCAGCGGGTCGGTCGAGACCGCGGCCATGCCGATCGGCACCACGAGCCCGGCGCCGAGGCCCCACCCGACCACGCCGACGGCGGCGAGCAGAAGGTTCGGCGCCAACCCGAACAGGGCGAGCCCGGCGAGCGAGACGATGCCCGAGCCGGTCAGGACGACCGCCCGGCCGAACCGGTCGATCAGCCTGGTCCCGGCGAGGCGGGCCGCGGTCATCGACGCGACGAAGACACCGAACACGACAGCCGCCACCGCCTCGGGCTCCGCGAAGCCGTCGACGACGGCGATCGCGAGCCAGTTGTTGGCCGACCCCTCGGAGAGGGCCGCCGACATCACGATGACCCCGACGAGCAAGGTCCTCGGCTCGCGCCATGCACTCAGCGCGGTGCGGAGGCCCGCGCCGCGTCGGGGTGGTGGTCCGTCCTGCAGCGGGGCCGCGGCCACCGGGGCCGGCACGACGGGCAGCACCGCACCCGGTACGGCGAGCAGCCGCCAGACCAGCGTGAGCAGGCTCACCGCGCCGAAGTGCACGAGCAGCGGCATGTGACCCCAGGAGGCGAGCGCACCGACGAGCGAGCCCAGCACCGCGCCGACCGAGAAGGCGGCGTGGAACTGCGGGACGACCGTGCGCCCCATCCGGCGTTCGATGACCACCGTCTCGACGTTCATCGGGACGTTGCCGAGCGCGAAGGACATGCTCATCAGCAGGACGCCGAGCACCAGGACACCGACGCTCCCGACCGTCGGGCCGAGCCCGAGCAGCACGTTGGCGGCGGAGAAGATGACGGCTGCGGTCAGGAGCGTCGTCCTGCTGCCCCATCGCGCGACGAAGGCGCCGGCGATCAGGACCGTGCTCAAGGAGCCGACAGCGCCGACGAGCAGGATCGTGCCGAGCTCTGCTGTCGACAGGTCGAGCGACGCGCGCACCGAGGGGAGCCGCGCGAGCCAGCTCGAGACCGTCAGGCCGAGCAGGAGGTACAGGCCCAGCAGCTGGTGGCGGGCCGTGCGGACCTCGGGGGCGAGGTCGATGTCGGAGGGGTGCCGGGAGGGTCGGCGAGGCGTGGGGTGCTGGGCTGCGCGGTCGGCGCGGGGCTCGAACATTGCGGGTGGGACTCGATCCGGGGTGACGCAGGTGGACGGGTGGCAGGGAAGGAACAGGCGGGCAGGGTGGCGCGACGTCGAGCCGGGGAGGGGTCGTCGCGTCCGGTGGCTCGTCGGCGATGCCGATGTCGAAACGATTCGAGACCTCGCCCACCAGTCTGCCGATAGGCTGGCGCACCGTCAACCGAGAATGCCGATCCGGGCGGGTGAGATGGCACACACGAGACCCACGCTGGCCGATGTCGCGAGCGCCGCGCAGGTATCGGTCTCGACCGCCTCGCTCGCGTTCTCGGGTGCCGGTCCGATCGCCGCCGGGACCCGGGACAGGGTCCGGGCCGCGGCACTCGCGCTCGGCTACACCGGCCCCAACCCGCTGGGTCGGTCGTTGCGCAGCGGCCGGTCCGGCATCGTCGCCGTGGTGATCGGGGACCAGCTCAGCCGGAGCTTCCGGGACCCGGTCGCGATCAAGGTGCTCGACGGTCTGGTCGGGACCCTCGGCACGATGGGCCTCGGCGTCCTGCTCGTCCCGGGCATGCCCGCCACGAACGGCACCGCCGACCTCGACCCGCTCCTCGCCAGCGCCCCGATGGACGTCGCCGTCCTGGTCTGGGGCTCCCGGCGCGCCGACCCCGTCCTCGCGGCCCTCCAGCGGCGCGGCGTGCCGGTCGTCATCGGCGAGGGCCCCGCGGTCGACGGTGTGCCGCTGGTCGGCATCGCCGACCGGCAGGGGACCGCAGACCTTGCGCGGTACCTGACCGGCCTCGGCCACCGGCGGATCGGCGTCGTGACCCTGCCCTTCGGCGGCCCGCGGCGCAACGGCTTCGTCGACGCGGCGCGGATGGAGCAGCTCGACTGGACGCCCACCCGGCACCGTCTCGAGGGTCTCGCCGACGCCGGCGTGGACCCGACGGCCGTGGTCGAGGCCAAGGCCTCGCTCGTCGAGGAGGGCCAGGCGGCCGGTCGGCTCCTGCTCGACGTCGACGAGCCGCCGACCGCCGTGGTCGCGCAGTCCGACCTGCTCGCCGCCGGCGTCCTGATCGCGGCGCGCGACCTCGGCCTGCGCGTCCCGCAGGACGTCTCGATCGCCGGCTTCGACGGCCTGGACCTGCCGTGGATGGCCCCGGACGTGCTGACGACAGTCAGCCAGCCGCTCGAGGCCAAGGGCGAGGCCCTGGGGCGCGCGGTCGCCAAGCTGCTCGCGGGCCAGGTCCCGCCGCCGGTGCGGCTCGACGTCGAGCTCCGGATCGGCACGACGACAGCGCCTCCGCGAGGCTGAGCGCGGCTCGGGAGCGGGCCGCGTCGATCAGGAAGGTCGGGAGCGTCGATCAGGAAGCTCGGGAGCCGGCCGCTCAGAGCCGGACGAGCGCCTGGGCCTTGCCCAGCACGCGGGCCCCGTCGACGGTCACCGTCAGATCGACGCGCACGGTGCGGGCCTCGACGTCGACCACCCCGATCACCGCGGTGACCTCGATCGTCGCGACGCCCGGGTCCGGGACCGGCACCGGCCTGGTGAACCGGACGCCGTAGTCGACCACCGCACCCGGGTCGCCCGCCCAGTCCACGACGAGGTTGACCGCGGCCGCCATGGTGAGCATCCCGTGGGCGATGACGCCCGGCAGGCCCACCTCGGTGGCGAAGCGTTCGTTCCAGTGGATCGGGTTGAGGTCGCCGCTCGCACCGGCGTAGCGGACCAGGTCCCGTCGCTCGAGCGTGACGTTCCGGGTGCCGACGGTCTGTCCGACCTCGAGGTCGGCGAGCTGCGGGCGGCCGGGCGTGCCGTTCACGCGCGCACCGCCAAGGTCGAGACGACCGTCGCGACCGGCGTGCCGTCGGAGTCGGCGATCTCGCAGCGGGTGGTCACCATCGCGAGACCGGCCCGCTCGACGAGCTGGTCCACGTGCAGGACGGTGACCAGCTCGTCCCCGGCGTGGATCGGGCGGTGGTGCGTGAAGCGCTCGTCGGCGTGCACGACGCGGCTGAAGTCGATGCCCGCGTCAGGGTCGTCGATCAGCTGGGCCTCGGCGCGCTGGGCGATCACGACCGCGAAGGTCGGCGCTGCCACGACGTCGGGGTACCCGAGGGCCCGCGCGGCGTCGACGTCGTGGTGCGCCGGATGGGTCGCCCCGACAGCCCGCGCGAAGTCGCGCAGGTGCTCACGGCCGACGGCGTAGGCCGCCGTCGGCGGGTACACCCGTCCGGCGACTGCTGGGTCGATGGCCATCGGCGCGTTCGTCCGTGCGGACGGTGCGGCTCGACCGGTCAGCGGGTCTCGCGGTGCGCGGTGTGCTTGCCGCAGCGCGGGCAGAACTTCGCCAGCTCGAGCCGGTCGGGGTCGTTGCGGCGGTTCTTCTTGGTGATGTAGTTCCGCTCCTTGCAGTCCACGCATGCGAGCGTGATCTTCGGGCGGACGTCCTGGGACTTGCTGGCCACGGTCTTGCCACCTCTCGCGCCGCCTACGCAGCGCCTGGTCTGTCATGCGTCTGTCATGCGCACGCACCGCCGGCCGGTACATGCTGTCCACTGTGGTAGCGGGAGCGGGACTCGAACCCGCGACACCACGATTATGAGCCGTGTGCTCTAACCACCTGAGCTACCCCGCCGCATCGGTACCGTGACGACCGTCCGACGGCAAACCGTCGTGACGACATCCAAGCACCAACAGAGCCCCGAAAGGGAATCGAACCCTTGACCTTCTCCTTACCATGGAGACGCTCTACCGACTGAGCTATCGGGGCAGCGCGTGCCAGGGTACACGGGCTCAGGCACGCGGGCGAAATCGTGACCGGCGCCGCCCGGGTGACATGACCAGCGGGCGGCGCCGTCGTCTCGAGGGCCTCGTCGGCCCGTGCTCGCTCAGCCGGCGGGCGGCAGTGCGCCGAGGACCATGCCGCCGTCGACGGCGAGCTCGGCACCGGTGATGTAGGACGCGTCGTCGCTGGCCAGGAAGGCCACCGCCGCGGCGATCTCACGGACCTCGCCGATGCGCGGCATCGCCTGGGTCGCGAACATCGAGTCGTCCGCGCCGGCAGCCATCGGGGTGCGGATCCCGCCTGGGTGGATCGAGTTGACCCGGATGCCGAAGCGCCCGAGGTCCAGCGCGGCCTCCTTCGTCAGGCCCCGCAGGCCCCACTTGCTCGAGGTGTACGCGGCGAGGCTCGGCAGACCGACGAGGCCGGCAGCGGACGAGATGTTGACGATCGAGCCACCGCCCGCGGACTTCATGTCCGGCACGACGGCCTTGATGCCGAGGAACGGTCCGACGAGGTTCACCGACAGGACACGGCGGAAGTCCTCCTCCTCGGCGGTGTCGACGCTCGCGTAGGACAGGATGCCGGCGTTGTTGACCAACGTCGTGACCGGGCCGAATGCCGCATGGGTCGCCTCGATGGCTGCTGCCCACGACGCGGCGGACGAGACGTCGAGGTGGACGAAGATCGTCGAGTCGGGCAGCTCGGCCGCGAGCGCCTGACCGTCCGCGTCGAGCACGTCCGCGATGACGACCCTGGCGCCCTCGGCCACCAGCCGCCGGGTGTCCTCGGCGCCCATCCCGCGTGCGCCACCAGTGACTATCGCGACCTTGCCGTCCAGACGCGCCATCGTGTGCTCCGTCTCCGACCGGCACTCAGCCGGTTGCTGGGCCGCGAGAACCTGAGGTGTCGGACCGCGGCGTCGTGCTCCTCACGCTAGGCAGCGTGCACCGGCACCAGTAGAGGCGAACGTCCCGGTGGGTGCGGTCCAGCCCGAACGCCGAAGCGCCCCGGTCCGGCGCGTGGCCGGAGCGAGGCGCTCCTTGGTGGCAGGTGAGGGATTCGAACCCCCGTAGGCTACGCCGGCTGATTTACAGTCAGCTCCCTTTGGCCGCTCGGGCAACCTGCCACGTGCACCCCCGCCGACGAACTGCTCGTGCGGCACAGGTGCGGATGGAAGGATAGCAAGTCCGCGCGGCCCTTGAGCACACGGGCCGGCCCACCGGAGCCTCGGTCGCCCCCGACGGCGACCACACCGACCCAGGAGGAGACATGGCAGCCGAGTCCTCGTTCGACGTCGTGAGCAAGGTCGATCGCCAGGAGGTCGACAACGCGCTGAACCAGGCGGCCAAGGAGGTCGCCCAGCGGTACGACTTCAAGAACATCGGCGCCTCGATCGCCTGGAGCGGCGAGACGATCGTGATGACCGCGAACTCCGAGGAGCGGGTCAAGGCGATCCTGGACGTGCTCGAGACCAAGCTCATCCGCCGCGGCATCTCGCTCAAGGCGCTCGAGACCGGCGACCCCAAGCAGTCGGGCAAGGAGTACCGCCTCGAGGCGTCGATCAAGGAGGGCCTGAGCAGCGAGAACGCGAAGAAGCTCGCCAAGATCATCCGCGACGAGGGGCCGAAGGGGATCAAGACGCAGATCACCGGAGACGAGCTGCGCGTCTCGGCCAAGAGCCGCGACGACCTGCAGGCCGCGATCGCCCTGCTCAAGGACGCCGACGTCGACGCCGCACTCCAGTTCGTCAACTACCGCTGACCCCGCTCAGTAGCGGGTGATGGGGCCGGGGCCGGCCATCTGCTCGAGGCGGGCGATCCGCTCGGCCATCGGCGGGTGGGTCGCGAACAGCTTGGCCATCCCGGCGCCGCGGAACGGGTTCGCGATCATCAGGTGCGACACGTCGACCAGGTCGCGGTTGGCCGGCAGCGGAGCGCGCTTCGTCCCGCGCTCGAGCTTGGCCAGCGCGGAGGCCAGGGCCATCGGGTCGCCGGTCAGCCGCGCACCGTCCTCGTCGGCGTCGTACTCCCGGGTCCGGCTGATCGCGAGCTGGATGACCATCGCCGCGATCGGCGCCAGGAAGACCATCGCGAGCATCGCCAGCGGGTTGCCGCCGCGCTCCCGGCCGCCACCGCCGAAGAACATCAGGAGCTGCGCCACCGCCGTGATCATCCCGGCGAGGGCCGCGGCCACGGACGACGTCAGGATGTCGCGGTTGTACACGTGCATGAGCTCGTGGCCGAGCACGCCGCGAAGCTCACGCTCGTCGAGCAGCGTGAGGATCCCCTCGGTGCAGCAGACGGCGGCGTGGCGCGGGTTGCGACCCGTCGCGAAGGCGTTCGGCGCCATCGTCGGGGAGACGTACAGACGCGGCATCGGCTGACGTGCGGAGGTCGAGAGCTCACGGACGATCCGGTACATCGCCGGCTGCTCGATCTCACTGACCGGGTGCGCGTGCATCGCCCGGATCGCGATCCTGTCCGAGTTCCAGTAGCCGTAGGCGGTCCCGAGCAGGCCGAGACCGGCGAACAGCCAGACGTACCGGCCTTCGCCGATCACCGCGCCCAGACCGAGCACGACGACCCAGAGCACCCCGAAGAGCGCCGCCGTCTTGAGCCCGTTGTAGTGCCGCCGATCCACCCGCGTTCCCCTCTCGTCGCGCGACGCCGCCGAGCCCTGAGACCGCCGGCGCATCTGCCAGGACAACGCGGCGGCCGGCCGGCACGTTCCCGTAGGCTGTGCGCGCCGTCCTGCGGCGGCCCTGCGTCCCGCGACTCCCCTGGAGCATCCATGCGCACCACCCGCATCCTCGCCCTGGCCGCTGCGACCGCGCTGACCCTGGCCGCATGCTCCCCGGCCGACGACGCCGAGGCGCCCGCCGACGACGACGCCGGCCTGGCCACCCTGACCGACGGCACCCTGACCATCGGCACCTCCGACCCGAGCTACGAGCCGTGGGTCGTGGACAACGACCCGACCAACGGCGAGGGCTTCGAGTCCGCCGTGGCCTACGCCGTCGCCGCACAGCTCGGCTTCGACGCCGCGCACGTCGAGTGGGTCCCGGTGACCTTCGACCAGATCATCGCGCCCGGCGCCAAGTCCTTCGACATCGCGATCAACCAGGTGTCGATCAGCGACGAGCGCCGCGCCAACCTCGACTTCTCGTCGAGCTACTACGACACGGCACAGGCCGTGGTGACGGTCGAGGGCTCCGCCGCCGCCGATGCCACGACCCTCGCCGAGCTCGCCGACCTGCGGATCGGCGCGATGGTCGGCACGACGAGCGCACAGGTCGCGCAGGACTCGATCGCGCCGAGCACCGACGTCCAGCTGTTCAACGACAACGACCAGGTCAAGCAGGCGCTGACCTCCGGCCTGGTCGACGCGATCGTCGTCGACCTGCCCACCGCGCTGTACATCACCGCGGCCGAGCTGGACGGCGGAATCCTCGCCGGACAGCTGCCGACCGGTGACGCACCGGACCAGTTCGGGCTCGTGCTCGACAAGGGCAGCCCGCTGACCGATGCCGTGACCGCCGCTGTCGACGCCCTGCGCGCCGACGGCACGCTCGCCGACCTCGAGGCCGAGTGGTTGACCGACGCCGCCGGCGCACCGGTCCTCGACTGACTGCCACCACCTGCCGCTGACGACCATCGACGACTGCTGACCATCCCGTGAAGCGACGCCCGACGTGACCGTCTGGACGCCGTCCGAGCGTCAGCGTGCCCGGCTGGCCTACCGGCAGGGCCAGGCGAGGCGGTCGACGGCGGTCGCAGTCGCCAGCACCGTCGCGGTCACCGCCGTCGCCGTGGGGGCGCTGACCAGCTCGCCGGGCTGGCCGCGCGTGCGACAGTCCTTCTTCGACCCCGACGCCGCGATCGCCGCGCTCCCCCGGGTGGCCGAGGGGCTGTGGCTCAACGTGCGCGTGATGGCGGTCAGCGCCGTGCTCATCGTGGTCGTGGCGCTCGGCCTTGCCATCGCCAGGACGCTGCGCGGCCCGGTGTTCTTCCCGCTGCGGGCTGCGGCCACAGCCTACGTGGACATCTTCCGCGGGCTGCCGCTGATCCTGGTGCTGCTCCTGGTGGGCTTCGGGCTCCCGGGGCTGCGACTGCAGGGCATCCCGAGCTCGGCCGTGCTGCTCGGCGGCCTGGCGCTGGTGCTCACCTACTCCGCGTACGTCGCCGAGGTGTTCCGGGCCGGGATCGAGTCGGTGCACCCGTCCCAGGTCGCGTCGGCCCGCTCGCTCGGCCTGAGCCGCGCACAGACCATGCGCACCGTCGTCCTGCCGCAGGCCGTGCGCCGGGTGGTCCCACCGCTGCTCAACGACCTCGTCGCGCTGCAGAAGGACTCCGGGCTGATCTCGATCCTCGGCGCGATCGACGCCGTGCGCGCCGCGCAGATCTCCACGGCCCAGTACGCCAACTTCACGCCCTACGTGGTGGCCGGGGTGCTCTTCGTCGCGCTGACCATCCCGTTGACCCGGCTCACCGACGCCCTGTCGAGGCGCGGCGGCTGGGCCGGCGCCACGAGCGGCCTGGCGGGCGGGGGTGCGCTGCGATGACGGCTCTGCTGCACGTCGAGGGGGTCCGCAAGGCCTTCGGCCCCAACCTGGTGCTCGACTCGATCGACCTCGACGTCGATGCGCACCGCTGCGTCGTCCTGATCGGGGCGTCCGGCTCGGGCAAGTCCACCCTGCTGCGCACCGTGAACCTGCTCGAGGAGGTCGACGACGGCGTGATCCTGCTCGAGGGCGAGGACATCACGGACCCGCGCATGGACGCCGACGCCGTCCGCGCCCGGATGGGCATGGTGTTCCAGGCCTTCAACCTCTTCCCGCACATGCGGGTGCTGGACAACGTGACCCTCGCCTCGCGCCTGGTGCACAGGGCGCGACGGGCCGACGCCGAGGAGCGCGCCCTGGCGATGCTCGAGCGGGTGGGGCTCGCCGACAAGGCGCGGGCGTTCCCCGACGAGCTGTCCGGCGGCCAGCAGCAACGCGTCGCGATCGCGCGGTCGCTGGTCAACTCGCCGCGACTGATGCTGCTCGACGAGGTCACCAGCGCCCTGGACCCTGAGCTGGTCGGTGAGGTGCTCGACCTGCTGACCGACCTCAAGCTCGAGGGCATGACCATGGTTGTCGCGACGCACGAGATGGGCTTCGCCCGCCGGGTGGCGGACGAGGTCTGCTTCCTGCACGCCGGGCGGGTGCACGAGCGCGGCACCCCCGACCAGGTGCTCGACGACCCACAGGAGCAGCGGACCCGCGACTTCCTGCGTCGGCTGCGCTGAGCGGCTCCCCACGGTTCCGTCGCCGCTCCCGCGTGGTCGCCGCTCCCGCGTGTGGAGCGTTCGGTACCCGACACACCGGTGTGTCGGGTACCGAACGCTCCACTCGGGGGCGGAGCGCTCCACTCGGGGGTCGAGCGCTCCACACGAAGCGGTGGGACGCTCGACACGAACGGGTGGGTCAGGTCTCGCGGCGGATGACCGCGAGCATCTCCTCGCGCGGGACCACCTTGATCCGCTCGCGCCCGTGCGGGGCGCCGAGGGCCTGCTCGTAGGTGTCGAGCACCATCCAGCCGGACCACTCGACCGGCTCGACCCCGCGGGCGGCAAGGTGCGCGATGACGGCGGCCGGGTCCGGCTCGGTGGCACGCTCCAGCGCATCCACGTCGGAGACCAGGTGCTTGATCGTCTCGGCGGCGTCCGACTTCGTGTGCCCGATCAGTCCGACCGGTCCGCGCTTGATCCACCCGGTCGTGTAGACCCCGGGCACCGGGGTGCCGTCGGCCTCGACCACGCGGCCCTCGCGGTTGGGGATCACGCCGGCGATCTCGTCGAACGGCAGGTCGGCCAACGGTGAGCCGAAGTAGCCGACCGCGCGGTAGACGGCTTCGACGGGCCAGTCATGGAGCTGACCGGTCCCTGTCACCGAACCGTCACCGGTGAGCACGGTGCGCTCGGTGCGCAGGCCGGTGACGTGGTCCGGCCCGAGGACGGCGACCGGCCGGTGCAGGAAGTGCAGGTGGATCCGCCGGCTCGCGGTCAGGTCCTCGGGCTCCTTGAGAGTCCAGTCGGTGAGGGTCTTGACGACCTGCTTGGTCTGGTTCGAGGAGTGGATGGCGGCCATCGAACCCTCGTCGAAGTCGAAGTCCTCCGGGTAGACGATCACGTCGACGTCGGGTACGTGGCCCATCTCGCGCAGCTCGAGCGGGCTGAACTTGACCTGCGCCGGCCCACGCCGGGCGAAGAGGTGGACGTCGGTCACGGGGTTCGCCAGCAGGCCCTGGTGCACGTTGTCCGGGATCTCGGTGGGCAGCAGGTTCTCCGGGTGCTTGCTGAGCATCCGTGCGACGTCGAGCGCGACGTTGCCCGCGCCCAGGACGGCGACGTGCTTGGCCTCGAGCGGCCAGGTGCGCGGGACGTCCGGGTGGCCGTCGTACCAGGAGACGAAGTCCGCTGCGCCGTAGGAGCCCGGCAGGTCGATGCCGGGGATCGGCAGATCGGCGTCCCGGATCGCCCCGGTGGAGAAGATCACCGCGTCGTAGAAGCGCCGCAGGTCCGTCAACGTCACGTCGGTGCCGTAGTCGACGTTGCTGAGCAGTCGGATGTCCCCGCGCTCGAGGATCTTGTGCAGCGCGACGATGATCTGCTTGATCCGTGGGTGGTCGGGCGCGACGCCGTACCGCACCAGGCCGAACGGCGCCGGCAGCCGCTCGAAGAGGTCGATGCCGACCTCGAGCCCGGACTTGGACAGGATGTCGGCGGCGTAGACGCCGGCCGGCCCCGCGCCGACGATGGCGACGCGCAAGGGGCGGGTTGTGCTCACGGGAGAAGGACACCTTCCGGGAGGGGACGGCTCGGGCGCCGGGCGGGCGCGCCACGCCAGGACACGGCTCAAGTGTAGGCGGGTCGCCAGGTCCGCAACCGGAGTGTGCACCACGTGGGACGACCCGCCTGGCGAAGGCCGACGACGGCGCGTCCAGGGCGTAGGTTCGCGTGATGCAGCCCGCCCCCGGACCGGCCACCGACCCGGCGGCCGCACCCGGGCCCCCGCACGAGGCCGGGCGCACCGCGCACAACCCGGCCGGCGCGCCGTCGGACCTGGACCGGACGGGGCTCGCTCTCGGCTTCGGCGCCTATCTGCTGTGGGGCTTCCTGCCGCTGTACTTCCCGTTGCTCGAGCCGGCCGGACCGGTCGAGATCATCGCGCACCGGGTGGTCTGGTCGTTGCTCTTCTGCCTGCTCATCCTGCTCGTCACGCGGACCTGGGACACCTTCGTCGCCGCGGTGCGCAACCGGCGGACCCTGGCGACGCTCGCCCTGGCCGGCGTGCTGGTCGCGACCAACTGGCTGATCTTCGTGCACGGCGTGCTGAGCGGTCACACCGTCGACACCGCGCTCGGCTACTACATCAACCCGCTGGTGACTGTCGTCCTGGCGGTCGTCGCGCTCGGCGAGCGGCTGCGCACCGCGCAGTGGGTGGCCCTGGGCATCGGCGGGACGGCGGTCGTGGTGATCACCGCGGGGGTGGGGCGGCTGCCGTGGATCGCCCTGGCCCTGGCGGCGACCTTCGGCACCTACGGACTGATCAAGAACCGGGTCGGGCGCACGGTCACGGCGGTGGCCGGCCTCGCCGTGGAGACCGCCGTCGTCGCGCCGCTGGCCCTCGGCTACCTGCTCTGGCTCGCCGCGACCGGCGCCGGGGCCTTCGCGACCAACGGCGCCGGGCACGCACTGATCCTCGCGGCGTCCGGGGTGGTCACCGCAGTGCCGCTGCTGCTGTTCGGCGGTGCGGCCCGCCGGCTGCCGCTGAGCGTCGTGGGCATGCTGCAGTACCTCGCGCCGACGCTGCAGTTCGTCGTCGGGGTGGTGGTGTTCGGCGAGGAGATGCCGGTGGCCCGGTGGTGGGGCTTCGCCCTGGTGTGGGTCGCGCTCGCAGTCCTGACCACCGACGGCCTGCGGACCTCCCGGGTCGATCGGCTCGCACGCCGCGCGCGCCTCGCGGCTCAGGCCTCGAGCACCGTCAGCCAGTAGTCCCCGAAGGCCACGGCAGCACCGGCCGGCACGCGCACCTGCTGCTCGGGCGCGCACAGGATCTGCTGCCCGTCGGCCAGGGTCACGATCGTGCCGTTGGTGGAGTTGCGGTCGTGCAGCCAGACGCCGTCGGCGTCCACCCCGATCGCCAGGTGCGTCTTGGAGACGGACTTGGCCCGGTCTGCGACGACGATGACCTGGTCCGGGGTGCGCTCACCCGGCCGGGGCGTGGGGTTGCGGCCGATCAGGGCGGTGCCCTCGAGGAACACCCTGCGGTCGTCCCAGAGCAGCAGCGTCGCGCACGGCACCGCTCGGGCACCGTGCGGGATCTCCTCGACAGCGCGCCGCGAGGCCGACGACATCCGGGTCATCTCGACGTCGTCGTCGAGCTCCTTGAACGCGGGTGCGGGCGCCGGCGCGGGCGCGGCCCTCGGTACGACGGGCTCGTCGAGGCCGCTCGCGAGCAGTGGTCGCGGGACCGAGGAGATGATGCCGCCCCCGGCTGCGTGCCGGGCGCCGCGCGTCGGGGCGCTCGCCAGGGCGGCATCCGCGGGCAGGGCGCGCTCGGGTGCCGAGGCGGACCCAGGTGTCGGCGCGGTGTCCGACGCCTGGGCGTGCTCGCTGTCCGGCACGGACTCCGATACCCGCGGAGCCTCCCGGCTCACGACGGGCTCGGGGGCCGGCGGAGCCGGGACCGGTGGCAGGCCGAGGTCGGAACCCACGGGGCCGACCCGAGGGACCGGCTGTGCCGGCACGGCCGGCCGGTCCATCCACGGCGCTGGTGCGGCCGGGGGAACGGGCGGGAACGTCGGCCCGAGGACCAGCAGGGGCGCCGGCACCGGCGGTGCAGGCGGGGCCGGCGGAGCCGGGACCGGTGGCAGGCCGAGGTCGGAACCCACGGGGCCGACCCGAGGGACCGGCTGTGCCGGCACGGCCGGCCGGTCCATCCACGGCGCTGGTGCGGCCGGGGGAACGGGCGGGAACGTCGGCCCGAGGACCAGCAGGGGCGCCGGCACCGGCGGTGCAGGCGGGGCCGGCGGCGCAGGCGGGGCCGGCGGCCCGCTGTCGGACGGGCTCTGCAGCAGGCCGTCCAGACGCCGGACGGCCTCGGGTGCGCCCACGCCGGGGCCGGCCGTCGCCGGGTCCCGGCCGACGGTCGTGTCGAACACCATGGTGCCGGCGACCTTGTCGTGCCACCCCTGCCGCCGACCGCTGGAGTCGAAGAACGGCGAGACGTACACCAGCGCCTGCCCGACGACGACCAGCGACCCGGCGGCCGGGACGAGCAGCCGCAGGAACGCCCGGCCCATGCCGACCGGCTGCCCGGTCCGCGCGCACAACGCTCGCAGCCCGACGAGCTTCTTCCCGACGGTGAAGCCGCGGGTGCCCAGGAACCACCACTGGAAGACCCCGAAGCCGAGCAGGATCACGTAGCCGACGCCGAGGATCGGCGAGACGCTGACCACGGGCACGCCCGACGGGTCCTGCATCGACCGGATCAGCGGGAGCATCCCCGCGACGACGAAGCCACCACCGAGGATCACGAAGGCGACCATGTCGATGACGTAGGCCAGCAGACGCTTGCCCATCGTGGCGGGAACGGCTCCGGGCGTCGGCATGCGGTCTCGTCACCTTTCCTGGTCGATGGGAGTGCGCTGGTCGATGGGCGTGCGGTTGCGGTGCGCGCCGTGCCCGTTCAGGGCACGGCTGCCGGCTGGCGCGGGGGGCACCACAGGGCACATCGGCATCGCGGGGCCCTGACCTGAGCCCGGTCACCCGATCGCGTGCGGTCCGCAGCGCACCTCACCCCGGGGAGCGCGGGCGGGGCCGTCGTGCCCGCAGCTGGGAGACGAGCACAGCGGCCGTGCACACGACGACGCCGGCCAGCAGCCACCATGCGGAGATCGCCTGCGCCGGGGCGAGCAGGTCCTCGTCCGCGTGCACCTCGAGGGCCGCAGCGACCGGCCCGGCGGCGGGCGGCGCAGGGTGCACGGGGCTCGCCGGACCGGGCGCCGAGCCGTCGTCGACGAAGGCGAGCGCGGCCGACGGACGGACGACGCCCCAGCCGACCATGTCGTCGCGGGCGTCGAGGCTCACCCGGGCCGCGGTGACCTCCAGCCGGTGCGCCCACTGCGCCGGGCTCTCGTCCGGGAAGCGCTGCGCGACCAGGGCCGCCGCGGCGCTCACGTAGGCGGTCGCGAAGCTGGCCGAGGCCTGGTCGGCGGCGAGCAAGCAGTCCCCGGCGGCGAAGTAGGTGGTGAGCACGTTCGTGCCAGGTGCTGCGACATCCACGTGCGGGCCGTGGATGGAGTCGTCGGTGGCCTGGTCCTGGTCGTCGACGGCGGTGACCGCGAGCACCTCGGGGTAGGCCGCCGGATAGCGCGGGGAGTCCTCGGTCTGGGTGGTCGTGTTGCGGTTCCCTGCGCTGGCGACGATCAGCGAACCGGCCTCGGTGGCGACCCGCACGGCGTCCCGCAGCACCGCGTCGTCGATCGGCGAGCTGATCGAGACGTTGATGATCGCTGCGCCGTGCTCGGCCGCGTACCGGATGCCGGCGGCGACCAGGTCGTTGCGCGGTGCGGTGCCGGACTGCTCGTCGTCGACGTAGTAGACCCGGACGGGCAGGATCGTCGCGGCCGGCGCCAGGCCGACCACTCCCGAGCCCACCACGGGCCGCGCGGCGATCTGCCCGGCGATCGCGGTGCCGTGGCCGGCGACGTCGGTGAGCCCCGTCGGGTCGCCCTCGAGCCCGACCAGGTCGACGCCCGGCAGCACGGCGCCGGCGAGGTGGGCGTTGGCGGGGTCCACCCCGGAGTCGACGACGGCCACCACGACCCCGGCCCCCGAGGCGAGCCGCCACGCGGCGTCCGCCCCGAGCCGGGCCAGGGCGGGTGGCGCCTCCGGCCGGAGCACAGTGACGTCCGGGCTGCACTCCTGCGTCGTCGCCCGCGCGGCGGGAGCCGAGGCGACCGACGCCGCGATGCCCAGCACCGAGCCCGCAGCCAGGACGGCGCACGCGACCAGGACCGGGACGATCGGCCCCGGTGCTGCCCCGGGCGCCCCGCGCGCACCGGCGGTCATGATCCGGTGGCGCCCTGGTAGGGCTGGGCCGCGGCCGTGTCGTTGAGCGCGGGACCTGACGCGAACAGGGCGATCCACTCCTGCGGCACAGGCGTGACGTCCGCGGCCGTGTAGCCGAGGCGCGCGAGGATCTCGTCGGTGGCCGAGACCGGGAAGGCGGTGCCGGTCTGGTCGATCAGCAGGATCGGCCCACCGAGGCCGGGGCCGGCCGTCGACTGCACCAGCGCGCCACCCGCCGACTCGACCCCGATCCGGGTCGGGCTGCCGTCGGCGGCGAACAGGATCTCGGCGCTGGCGGCCAGGTGCACCGTCGGTGCCGTACCCGGCCCGACGTCGGTGTCCAGCAGCGCGCACGCGGAGTCACCGGCCGGCAGCACCTGCGGTGCCACCAGCGGCCAGTCGGCCGGGACTGTCGGTTGCGCGGCGGTGTCCATACCGGCGATCTGCAGGCCCGTGACCCCGATGTCCGGGCCGGCGGCCTGTCCGGACCCGAGCCGGTAGAGGCTGTCGGCCACGTCCGAGAGCGGCGCGAGCTCACCGTCCGGGTTCACGACGTAGCGCCGACCGTCGTCGGTGACCGTGAGCACCGAGCCCACCAGCGCGCCGGGCGGCGCCACGACGCCCGGCGGTACGGGCGAGCCGACACCGTCGACGACGAGCGGGGCGAGGTCGGCGCCGGGCGGGAAGAGGTTGAGCCACAGTGCACCGACCGCCCACGGGGTCTGCGTGTCGAGACCCATCGCGCGCAGCACGGCGGTGCCGTACTCGCTGGGCACCCGGTGGCGGCGCCCGTCGGTCACCACGTACTGCTCCCCCGCGGTCTCCACCAGGACTCCGAGGCGTGGCAGCGTCGGGTCGGCGGCGGCCGCCACGACGGCTGCGTCGACCTCCGCGACGATCGCCGCCACCTCCGGACCGTCGGACAGCACGGTGGCCAGCAGGCCGGTCGGCGCGGTGCACGAGATCCAGCCGGTGTTGATCAGGCGGTCGTCCCGGGGCAGCGCGTCGGGGGCACCGGGGATGCCGCGCGTCACGCCGCGGGGCGCATCGGCGATCTTGTCCTCGCCGACCTGCAGCACCGCGAACGAACCGGCCGGGATCATCAGCCGCGCGCTGGTCACGTTCAGGACGGGGTACAGGATCCCCTCGACGGCGACGTAGCGGGAGCCGGTGTCCGTGGTGACGAGCGTGTTGTTGTCCCAGCCGTCCTTGAGCGCCGGCTTGAGGTACCCGGACGCGAGCCCGCCGAGGATCAGCAGCACGGTCAGGGCGATCCCGGCGACCAGACCCCGCATCGGCTTGGTCGCCTCGAGCTCGCGCCCGCCGGGCGCGCCGGAGACGAACGCGGTGAGCAGCCGCCGTCGGCTGTACGTCTGGGCCTCGATGAGCTCCTTCTTGGTCGCCATCGTCGGGTCAGACCAGCCCGGAGGCAGCAGCACCGAGCGGCAGCAGGAGCACCAGGCAGAGCAGCTCGAGGGTGTCGGCCAGCCGGCCCATCGCCACCCGTCGGCGCGGGGCGACCAGGCTCAGCGCGATCACGAGGGCCGCGGCGGTTCCGGCGATGACCGCCAGCACGGGGCGCCAGGACGGGTGGGCGGCGGCAGCGAGCACCCCGGTCATCGTCAGGCCGATGATCCCGGCGCCCATCACCACCATGACGTCCTGCCGGGAGTAGGTCTGCCGGACGCTGAGCAGCATCCCGACGAAGGCGACAGTGACCAGCAGCGTCCCGGCGAACCCGGTGGTCACGACGGCGGGCGCCGCGACCAGCGCGAGCGCTGCGACGGCCAGCCGCAGGGAGACCTGCAGCCGGTGACCACTGCCGTACTGCTCGCGCACGGCGACGGGATCGACGCCGGCCGGGTCGAGCAGGATCTCGGTGTCGCTGCGCGGCGAGACGACCCGCAGCGGCGTGCTCGCCAGGGCCAGCCACGGGATGCCGTTGCCGGCGGTGACGACGATCGCCACGACCAGCGCGAGCACCGTCCCCGGCACGACGTCGGCCGCGGCCACCGTGCCGCCGACGACGGCGAGGGTCAGCCCGAGCACCGCCGGTGCGACACAGATCTCGCGCCCGGTGGTGAGTGCCGGGATGCCGAGCAGGGCGACGACGAGCATGCCGATCCCCGCGTACGCCGTCGGCGGGCCCCACGAGGCCGGCTCGCTGCCGACCGTGAGCCCTGCGACGAGCCCGAAGGCGGTGGCCGTCAGGACGAGCGTGCGCGCCCCGACGTCGTGCGCGCCGACCCGCGCGACGACGGCCGCCGCGCCGAGCACGAGCAGCGCGCCGGCGACCGCGATCACCGGCGGGAACAGCGACGACGGTTCCGCGCCGAGCAGCAGGACGGCGCCGGCGAGCAGGAAGGCGGCAGCGGCGAAGACCGCGGTGAGGGCGGAGTCCTGAGGTGTCCACGGTGCGTACTGGCCCTCGACGGCGTCGGCGACGGCCTCCACGACGTCGTCGTAGACGCGCACCTGGACGACCTGCGCTCCGGACTCGAGCGCGAGCACGGCCCCGTCCTCGACACCTTGGGCCTGCAGGCTGCGGTCGGAGTCCAGTGTGGCACCGTCGGACCGGACCAGCCGGAAGCCGCCGTAGACCGTCGCGGGGTCGAGCAGACCGAGGGTGCGGGCCAGGCCCGGCACCAGCTCGGCGACGGGCACGTTGCCCGGGGCCCCGAGGTCGACGGAACGATCGCCCGCGGTCACCGAGACCCGGACGAGCGTCCCCAGCGCTCCAGGGGTCGAGGTCGCAGCGGTCATCCGGGTCCTTCGGTCGGTTCGCCTGGCTGGAGCACGTCGGCCGTCAGCATAGTGAGCCCCGGCGTCGGGCGGGGTGGCCTGTCCCGGTTGCGACCCTATTGATCAGATTCTCCGGATTCACCCTCCGGGCCGGTCCTGAGTCGTCTACGGTGGGGCACGGTGTCCGGTCTCGGGTGCCCGTGCGGCCGTGCCGGTCATGTGCCGGTTATGTGCCGGCTGTATGCCGGTTGTGCCGGTCGTGCGCTGGTCTGGCCCTGCTGGGGCCATATGAGGGGGAGGTGGCTATGGCGGGCGAAGTTTCTGCAGCCGATGGTGCGCTCAAGGCTGGTGCGGCTGCTGTCGCACAGTCCCGTGCCGAGCTCAAGCAAGAGCTGAGCTCACTCGAGGGGAAGCTGGCCGGTATCGGCAGCGCGTGGAAGGGTCAGGGCGCGGTGGCGTTCACCACGTTGATGAACCGGTGGCGCGACGACGCCACGAAGATCATCAACGCGCTGAACGAGTTCGAGGCGAACCTCCAGTCCTCGCAGTCGTCCTACACCGCAGCCGACGACGCACAGTCCTCGGCCATGAGCCGGCTCACCAGCCGGCTCGGCTGACCCCCGACCCGGCACGAAAGGCCACACCTGATGAGCGACCTGAAGGTCAACTTCTCTGCGCTGTCCACTGCGGCAGCCGACATCGGCTCGGGCGCGAACAAGCTCGAGCAGACCCTTGCCAGCATGGACAAGTCCCTGCAGCCGCTGCGGGCCAACTGGTCCGGCGAGGCCTCGGCCTCCTACGAGGGCTCCAAGGCCAAGTGGACCGCCGCGATCACCGACATGAAGGCCCTGCTGGCCGACATCGGCCGTGCGGTGGACACCTCCGGCCAGGACTACAAGTCCACCGAGACCAACAACGCGGCTCGCTGGTAGCAGCGGAACAGCACGTCCAGCACCACATCGAGCAACGCCCCGGCGCGCGCGATCAGCCGCACCGGCACCGCTGGTGACAGTGACGGTCGCCCCCAACCCGATCCGGGTTGGGGGCGCGCCGCCGCCGCCACCGGGTAGGGGGAAACCATGGAGGACGCAGTGGCACAGTCCGTCGAGATGACCGCCTCGGTCGTCGCCAGCAGGGTCTCGCTGCTGAACCAGCTGCTGGACGACCTCGACACCGCGCAGCCCTCGCTGGCCCACGTGGAGGAGCGGCAGTCGGCGTCCATGTGGACGGACATCCCGTCGTGCGCGGCGTTCGTGGCGAACTACCAGGATGCTCTCTGGACGACCCAGCAGAACCTGCGCACGATCCGGACCGAGATCGAGGCCCTGGCCGTCGGGCTCAAGGCCAGTGCCGACGCCTTGACGGACATCGACGAGACCACGCGTCAGGACCTCGTCGACCTGGTGGCTCGGCTCGACGAGGATCGCCCCGCCCAGTCCCCGGCCCGGCCGGCGGGCGTGGTCGTGGACGCGCCGCCAGCGAACACGCCGTCGGGACACATGTAGTGCCCGCTCTCCGGTCCTGGTCGGCGCGCGCGGCCACCCTCCTCGCCGCCGTGCTCGCGCTGGGCGTGCTGGCTGGTCCGGCGGCGGGGGTCGCCGACCCGAGCGATGAGGGTCTGTGGTACGCGACGCAGACCAGCATCCCGACGGTCCACGAGGTCACCCGCGGTGCGGGCATGACGATCGCGGTGATCGACGGGCCGATCAACCCCGACGCCCCCGACCTGGTCGGTACCGACCTGGTCACCCATGACGGCCTGTGCGCCAACGCCGACGGGTCGATCACCCCGGGCACCAGCACCGAGGATGCCGCCGAGCACGCCACGGCCGTGGTCTCATTGCTGATCGGCACCGGCACCGGTGTCGGTGGCCGGCGCGGGGTGCTCGGGGTGGCTCCCGAGGCCCGGGTCCTGCACTACAACATGGTCCCCGCGGGTTGGGTCGAGGGCATCCCGGCGAACCAGAACCCGACCTGCTACATCGACGGCCTGCCGCTCGGCGACGTGGTGGCCCAGGCCGCGGCGATCGACCTGGCCGTGGCCGAGGGCGCCGACATCATCAGCATCTCGTCCACCGGCGCATCCGATGTCAGGTTCGGCGACGCGCTCGCCCGCGCCTACCAGGCCGGGGTGATCCTGGTGGCCGGGGTCAACAACGTCGAGGGCGAGGGCCTGGGCTTTCCCGCCGACGCCAACGGCGCGATCGCCGTGGAGATGGTCGGCCCCAACGCGGAGCTGATCGATCCGACCATGGTCAACGAGTACCTGACCATCCTGGCCCCCGGCGCGCAGATCCGGGTCCTCGCCGCCAATGGTGGGGCCTGGGACACCTACGAGATCGCCCAGGGATCCTCCTTCGCGACCCCGTTCGTGGCCGGGGCCCTGGCCCTGGCCTGGTCGGTGCACCCGCAGGCCACGGCCAACCAGATGATCCAGTCCCTGATCCGCAACACCGGCGACACCCCCGACCACGAACCGGTCCACGACGACACCTGGGGTTACGGGACCATCTCGACGAAGAACCTCCTCACGATCGACCCCACCGGCTACCCCGACGTCAACCCGCTGCTCCGCCCCTTCACCGACGAGCACGCCATCCCGTCCACCGAGCTGATCCTCGGCCACGGCCCCGAACCCACCGAGACCCCCGAGCCCACCGGCGAGCCCACGGTCGAGCCGACCGCCGAACCCACGACCCCGGCCCCGGACCCGGGCACGGCCTCGACGTTCCCGGTGCTGCCCGTAGCCCTGGGCGTCGGCGCACTGCTGCTGGTCGCCGGCCTGGCCACCGCCGTCCTGCGCGCCCGCCGGCCCGCAAGCCCGCCGACGACACCCAACCCACCGACCGCCTGAGGCCTGACCAGTGAGAGGGGACCTGTGATGGGCACCAACGAGAACCAGCTCGCCAAGAGCGACGAGGCCAACACCGTCACGACGATCTGGGACCAGATCACCCTGGACTCCGCGTCCACCACGCTCGACGAGACGGCCACGGCCCTGCGCGGCGTCGGCAGCGAGACCGGCTTCACCGGGAGCACCGGGGACGCGGCCTGGGAGGAGTGCTCTGCCATCGCCGGCAAGCTCAACCAGTGCTCCGACCAGATCACAGCGATCAAGGCGGCCCAGGAGACCGCGCGGGAAGCCCTCGTCGCGGCGCAGTCGGCGTACTCAGCGCTCCCGAGCGAGGACCTGCCTGCGGGCCTGCGCACCGAGATCAACCTCAAGCGGAGCTCCGACATCCCGGTCAACGTCCCGGGAGTCGGGCTGGTCGCGGCCGACCAGGCGGCCTACGCGTGGCTCCAGTACCGCCGGCAACAGCGTGAGGCCGCGTCCGCCATAGCCGTCTCGACACTCAACGCCAAGATGGCCGTCGCGGCCAGTGATGTGACCGCGGCCGCCCAGCGCGACTTCGTCGGGGACGACAGCACGGGCACCGACGGCGGCACGGGCACCGGCACGAGCCGCACGTCGCGGTCGTACAACCCGATCACCGGCACCGACCCCTACACCGGTGGCGGGACCTCGACCGGCACGGGCACGGGTACCGGCACCGGTACCGGTACCGGCACCGGCACCAGCACGGGTACTGGCACAGGTACGGGTACTGGGACGGGTACTGGCACTGGCACTGGCACGGGCACTGGCACCGGCACTGGTACGGGCACCGGCACGGACCCGAGCTTCTGGACGACATCTCCCGGCGGCGGCAACGCTGACGGGTCGGTGGCCGGAACCGTCGGCGGCACGTCCGGGTCAGGCACCGGCTCGGGTCTCGGTGCGGGTGGTCACGGGTTGACCGCGGCCGGCGTCGGGACGACCGGCGGCGTGGCCGCGGGCGGGTTGGCTGTCGGCGGCGCGACGCTCGGCGCCGTGGGCCTGAGTCGGATGGCCGGTTCTGGTGGCCTGGGGGCCGGAGGCGCGTTCGGCGGCGCAGCCGGTGGTTCGGCCAGTGGTTCGGCGATGATCGCTCCCGGCGGGTCCGCCGGTGGTGCGGGCGGGTCCGGTGGGGCTCGAGGCGCGGGCGGGGCAGGGTCCCGCTCCGGTGGCCTGACCGGTGCTGCCCGCGGCTCCGGCCTGGCACAGGGCACCTCCGCTGCGCCCGGCAGCGCAGGGGCTGCGGCCGGTTCGCGCGGCGGGGCCATGATGGGCGGCGGCGGCGCGATGGGCGGCGGCGGGGCCGGCGGCGGCAGCTCGAAGTCCCGGCGGCCCGGTGGCGGCGGGTACCTCGGGCCCGACGTGGACATCGAGGACGGCCAGGCGATCGCCCTGGGCGACGGCGCACGTGCCGGTGTCCGCGGTCAGCAGCCCGCTCCGGTCGAGCCCGATCTGGTCGACCTGGTCGACGACGACACCTGGTGACACCTTGCGGGGACCGCCCGAGCCTCGGCGGTGCCACAGGGCCCGTCGCCGACGTCCCTGAGGTGAGGGCACCTCGGCGACCACGGCGTCGCTGACAGCGCGCGGACCCTACCGACGAGGCCGGACGGTGAAGGTCCGCTGACCAAGACGGACGGTCCCACCCGCAGGGACCACCAGCCGCTCCCCGGCAACCCCCTGCACCGACGACCCGTCCGCGCTGAGCACGAACGTGCCGTTCGCGGAGTGGTTGTCCTCGACCCAGAAGCCATCGCCGTCGATGCCGAAGACGGCGTGGGTACGGGAGAGCGACCGACCCGGGTCCTCGATCGCGATCACGTGGTCGCAGGGCGCGCCGTCCGGCGGGGTCGGACGACGGCCGACGTAGCCCGGCCCGGAGACCGTCATCGCCACCCCCGTGTCCAGCGTGATCACATACGACGACGCGACCGCCGGGCGGATCGGCGCAGGGTCGATCGGCAGAGGCGACGCAGGCACGGGCACGGCCGAGGCGGGCACCGCCGGTGCAGGCACGCGAGGCGGCGGCAGGTCCGGTGCCGGCGGGATCACGACCTGCTGGACCGGCGCCACGACCTGGTGAACCGGCGCCGCGACCTGCTGGACCGGCGCCACGAGGGACGCCATCGGCGGGACCGGCTGCACCGGCGGCACGGGCTGCACGGGCACCGCCGACTGCGGGACCGGACCGGGGCGGACCGGAGCCGGCGGGAGGACGGGCGCGACGGACGACGGAGCGGTGACGACGGGGGCCTGGAACACCGGCAGCTCGTCGGCGAGTGGGTCGCCACGCAGGGCACGAACGTCGACGACAACCGTGCGAGCGGCCTTGTCGTGCCAGCCCTGGCGTCGCCCGGAGGTGTCGAACGCGCTGGAGGCGACGACGAGCCACTGCCCGACGCCGAGCCCGAGGTGCGCGGCGGCGAGCACAGCCGCCCGTCCGACAGCCCGCCCGAGACCCGGGGCGTACGGGGTCTCGACCTTGGCGGTCCGCAGGCCGAGCAGGGCGTTGCCGATCGTCTTGCCGCTGCGCGCCTCCCACAGCACCAGGCCGACCGCCAGCTCGCCGACCGCGAGGCCTGTGTACACCGGGCTGCGGGTGACCGCGAAGACCACGCCGCCGACGAGCCACACGACCAGCCAGTCGAGCGCGTACGCGCCGAGCCGCCGTCCGGTACCGGCCGGGCTGACGCCGTCGAAGGCCGGCCCGAGCGCGACGTCGTGCGCGCCAAGGACAGGAGCCGAGCCCGCCGAGCCGTACGGTGCGTCGGCACCGGGCGCGGGGAGGTACCGATCCGGCGCGTACTGAGCGGAGGCGTACCGAGCGGGTGCGTGCTGACCGGGTGCGTACGGGAGCGCGCCCTGGACGGCGCCGTCGAGCACACCGGCCCACGGGACCTGCGGCGCACCGACCGGGTCCGGCATCGGACCCTTGCCGTACTGCGCCGACCCGGCGTACGGGCCTGCGGCCCCGACAGCGGCGGCCGCCGGGGACACCTGCTGCTCGGGCGTCCGGGAAGCGGGCGACCTCCCGCCTCGGCGGTCGCGGCGTCGTGCGCCACCCCACTGCTGATCTGCGACCGGTACGGCGATGACCGTGACGTCCGGCAGGACCGCACCGCAGCGGGTGCAGAAGGCGCTGCCGGGCGCGACGCCGACGTGGCAGGTCGGGCAGGTGCCCGGGGCGGAGTCGCTCACGCCCTCCCCCTCCTGCTCAGCCGCGCGGCCGCACGGCGGCCAGGTCGGCGCCAGCCTAGCGGGACACGATCGGCCGAGGACCAGATCCCGAGCACCCGCCACTCCCCCGAGTGGAGCGCTCGACCCCCGAGTGGAGCGTTGCACCCCCGAGTGGAGCGTTGCACCCCCGAGTGGAGCGTTGCACCCCCGAGTGGAGCGTTGCACCCCCAACACGCTGGCGTGTCGGGTACGGAACGCTCCACACGCACCCCGGATGCTCCACACGGACGCCGGACGCTCCACACGCACGCCGGTCCCGACGAGTGGCAGCCGGTCAGCCGGACGTGACCTGGCGCAGGACGTCGATCACGCCGGCTCCCGCGAGGGCAGCCGGCAGGGCGAGCACGGCGGCGAACCCCTCGAGGGTGTCGGCCAGGCGGGAGAAGCCCACCGACCGCCAGCCGCGACCCAGCGGGACGCTGATCGCCACGACCAGCAGCCCGACGGCCAGCGCGACGACGGTCACCAGGACACCGGCACCACCACCGGCAGCACCCGCGAGCACGGCGAGCTCGAGCAGGAGCAGCGCACCGCTGACCCGCGGCACCCACCGCACGAGCACCCCCCGCGCCGTCCGGGGACCGAGGCCCAGGGCGACCGCGACGAGCACCGTCGCGCCGATCGACGCCCACCCGGTCACTGTTCCCGACTCGGCCGAGAGCATCAGCGTCGGGGCGAGGACCGCGGCGAGGACGCTGAGCACGACCGTCCCGGCGTCGCGGCGTCGCTCGGCACCGGCAACGGCCCGGTGGACCTGACGTTCGTTGACCGGGCCGAGCGGCTGCGGCTCGGGCGCGCGCACGGCGCCGATGGTGCGCCCGACGTGGGCGACGTCGATGAGCTGCTCGTCCGGGACGTCGACGCACAGGCTGGGCAGGGCCCGGAGGGCCAGCGGGACGGCGCCCAGCAGCGCGGCCGCGGCGAACACGCTCGGCAGCCCCATGAGCAGCGTGAACGCGAACGCCCCCGCGGCGACCCCCAGCACGACCAGGAGCACCCCGGCGAGCTCCGCGGCGGCGTCCCGCGTCCGCCGGGCCACCGACCACCGCACCGCCGCCGTCGATGTCGCGGCGACCAGGCCGGCCACGACCATCAGCTGACCCCCAGCGGCAACCGCGAGATCGACAGTGGCCGCGCCACCCGCGAACCCGGCCAGTGCGGCGACCGCCGTCGGCCAGGAGGTACCGAAGGCACCGGGTCGTGGCCCGACGGCGGCGAGCGCGAACCCGGCCACCAGCAGCGCTGCGGCGAGCGCCCAGCGCAGCACCGGGTCGGCACCGACCCCGTCGGCACCGGCCAGCATGTCGAGGCTGATCGTCGCGGCCAGCACGACCGCAGCCGCACCGGCGACGCCCAGCCACCACGGAGAGGTCGCCGGACGCGCGGCGGCCGGGTCGACAGGTGCCGCGTCCCGGGCAGCTCGCTTGGTCGTGACCGGCCGCGGTCGGGTCAGCACGTGCAGGACCGAACCCTCGGGAATCTGGTCGCCGGTCGTCGAGTAGAGGTCGAGCAGAGCACCCGTGGAGTCGACGATGGTCAGCCGCGGGTCGTCCAGGTCGACGCCCGTGGCCCGTAGCACCTCGTACAGCGGCAGCCCGTACGGGATGGCCACGTCGACGGTCCGGTCGCCCAGGCGCAGGCCGACGCGGGACCGCGCGGACGTTTCGGCCACGTCGCCTCCATGAGAGTCCCGGGCACGGCTGGACGCGCTCATATTAGGGTGTGCGCGGACACCTGTGATCTCGTCGGCCACCTCCGGAGGCCGCGGACCAGCCGGGTGGCACGAGGGGGAGAGGGAACCGAGATGGCCGCAGCCCCGTCGCGCAACCAGCGGATAGCCCCGCCGTCGGTGCCGAACGGCCGGATCGCGGTGCAGCCACCCCCCGAGCTGGCCAAGTCGGAGGGCGTGAGCAACATGCTCTCGACCATGCTGCCGATGCTCGGCTCGATGGGCTCCATCGTCTTCGTCGTGCTCGCCCAGCCCAACATCAAGGGCTTCATCGGGGCCGGAATGTTCGTCCTCGCCTCGCTCGGCTTCGTCGTGGTCAACGGCTGGCGACAGAAGTCGCAGCACCAGGCGACCGTGATCGGCGCGCGCCGCGAGTACCTCGCCTATCTCGCCGAGCTGCGCGACACGGTGCGCCAGGCCGCCCGCCAGCAGCGCCGCAACGCCGAGTGGAACAACCCCGACCCACGTTCGCTGGCCGTCGTCGCCGAGGAGCGGACCCGCGTGTGGGAGCGCCAGCCCGACCACGGCGACTTCCTGTACGCGCGCATCGGGCACAGCGACCAGCCGCTGTGCCTGACCCTCGACCCGCCGGAGACCGCGCCGCTGGCGCAGCTCGACCCGGTCGCCGCCTCGGCCGCCCACCGGTTCATGGTCACCCACGAGATCCAGCACGACATCCCGCTGCCGATCGACCTGCGCTCGGCCGCCCGGATCGAGATCACCGGCGGGGACGAGACCGCCGCCCGCGCGCTGGCCCGCGCGATCGTCAGCCAGACCGCCGCCTTCCACTCCCCCGAGCACCTGAAGATCGCCGTGCTCGCCGGGCCCGACGCGCTGGCCGAGTGGGACTGGGCCAAGTGGCTCCCGCACACGCACTCCCCGCGCGCCCGCGACGCCGTCGGGCCGGCCCGACTGATCGCGACGTCCCTGGACGAGATCGAGGACCTGCTCCCCGAGGACCTCGCCGACCGGCCCCGCTTCGAGCACAGCGAGACGCCGTTGCTGCCGCACGTCCTGGTCGTCGTCGACGGCGGCGAGGTACCGGCCGGCAACGCGCTGCTGACCTCCGAGGGTGTCCTGGGCATCACCGTCCTGGCCCTGCCCGAGCGCTGGGACGAGCTGAGCGACCCGCGGACGCTGCGCCTGACCCTCGGCGCCCGGCTCACCTCCGGCACGGACCGTGGCCGGACCCCGGTCGACGTGCTGCACCTGGGCTGGCCCCCGCAGCACGTGATCGCCGACCAGATGTCCGTGCCGGACGCCGAGGCCGCCGCCCGCCGCCTGACCCCCCTGTACCTGGAGTCCGGCCCGAGCCACGCCGACTCCCCCACCGCCTCCGCCGAGCTGGTCGACCTGCTGGGCCTCGGCGACGTCCGCGACTTCGACCCGGCCGTGGCCTGGCGACCCCGCCTGCAACGCGACCGGCTGCGGGTGCCGATCGGCCTGACGACCCAGGGCCAGCCGATCGCCCTGGACATCAAGGAGTCCGCCCAGCAGGGCATGGGTCCGCACGGCCTGATCATCGGCGCGACGGGCTCGGGCAAGTCCGAGGTGCTGCGCACCATGGTGCTGGCCCTGGCCATGACGCACTCGTCCGAACAGCTCAACTTCGTGCTGATCGACTTCAAGGGTGGTGCCACGTTCGCGGGCATGGCCGACATGCCGCACGTCTCGGCGATCATCACCAACCTCGGCGAGGAGCTCACGCTCGTCGACCGCATGCAGGACGCCCTGCAGGGCGAGATGACCCGCCGCCAGGAGCTGCTGCGTGCCGCGGGCAACTTCGCCAACGTGACCGACTACGAGAAGGCACGCACCGGCGGACGCACCGACCTCGAGCCGCTGCCGGCCCTGCTGATCGTCGCCGACGAGTTCTCCGAGCTGCTCTCCGCCAAACCCGAGTTCGTCGACCTGTTCGTGGCGATCGGCCGGCTGGGCCGCTCGCTGCAGATGCACCTGCTGCTGTCCTCGCAGCGCCTCGAGGAGGGCCGGCTGCGCGGGCTCGAGTCGCACCTGTCCTACCGGATCGGCCTGCGGACCTTCTCCGCCGCCGAGTCGCGGACAGTCCTCGGCGTCCCGGACGCGTACACGCTGCCGCCGATCCCGGGCATGGGCTACCTCAAGCCCGACACGACGACGATGATCCAGTTCCGCGCCTCGTACGTGTCCGGCCCACCGCCGGCCCGCCGGGCCCGGGCGGCCGGGCCCGGGCAGGCCGGCTCGGCGCGGATCGAGCTGTTCACCGCGGCGCCGGTGCTCGGCGCACCCGTCGACGACGACGTGCCCGCGTTGCCCACCGCCGTGCTCGACGAGGTCGACGAGGGCGCCACGTTCGACATCGCCGTGCGACGGATGAAGGGCCAGGGCCCGCCCGCGCACAAGGTGTGGCTCGAGCCGCTCGTCGTGCCGAACAGCGTCGACCAGCTCATGCCGGACCTCGCACCGGACCCGCAGCTCGGGCTGGTCTCGCACGCCTGGCGCGGCGCCGGCGACCTGGTCATCCCGCTCGGCATCGTCGACCGCCCGCTCGAGCAGCGCCGCGAGACCCTCACGCTCGCCCTGGGTGGGGCGGCCGGGCACATGGCGATCGTCGGCGGCCCGCGCTCCGGCAAGAGCACGGCGGCGCGCGCCGTGCTGGCCGGCCTCGCCCTGACCCGCACGCCGCTCGAGGTCCAGTTCTACGTCCTGGACTTCGGCGGCGGCACGTTCAGCCCGCTGACCCGTCTGGCGCACGTCGCCGGCGTCGCGAGCCGCGCTGAGCCCGACGTCGTGCGCCGGGTCGTCGCCGAGATCGACGGCATCGTCGACGCGCGCGAGCTGTACTTCCGCACCAACGGCATCGACTCCATCGAGACCTACCGCCAGCGTCGGGCCCAGGGCCGGGCCGACGACGGGTACGGCGACATCTTCCTGGTCGTCGACGGCTGGAGCACCCTGCGGGCGGAGTTCGACGAGCTCGAGGGTGAGATCCAGACCCTCGCCGGGCGCGGCCTGACGTTCGGCCTGCACCTGATCGCGACGGCCAGCCGGTGGATGGACTTCCGCACCCAGGTCAAGGACGTCTTCGGCACCAAGCTCGAGCTCCGCCTCGGCGACCCGATGGACTCCGAGATCGACCGCAAGGTCGCCGTCAACGTGCCGAAGGACCGCCCAGGTCGTGGCCTGGCGATCAGCAAGCACCACGTCCTGACGGCCCTGCCACGGGTCGACGGCTCGGGGGACGCCGCCTCGCTCGGCACCGGCGTCGACCACCTCGTCGAGACCGTCAACGCCGCGTGGCACGGACCCGCCGGCCCGAAGCTGCGCCTGCTGCCCGAGCACATCAGCCTCGACCAGGTGCGCGCGATGGCACCCGGGGACACCCGGCGCATCCTGCTGGGCATCGACGAGTCGGCCCTGCGGCCGGTGGGCATCGAGCCGGCCGAGGAGTCGCACCTGTACGCCTTCGGCGACGGCGGCTCAGGCAAGTCGGCGCTGCTGCGCGGGGTGGCCCGCGAGATCCAGCGGCTCTACACGCCGGCGCAGGCGCAGATCTTCGCGATCGACCTCCGCCGGTCGCTGCTCGGCGAGATCCCGCCGGAGTACCTGGCCGGCTACCTGACCACCCAGGACCAGGCCGCCGACGAGATCGCCGGCATCGCCGAGTACCTGCGCGGCCGTCTGCCCGGGCCGGACGTGACCCCGGACCAGCTGCGTTCCCGGTCGTGGTGGTCCGGTGCCGAGGTGTTCGTGCTGGTCGACGACTACGACCTGGTCTCGACGTCGACCGGCAACCCGGTCGCCCCGCTCGTCCCGCTGCTGGCCCAGGCGGGCGACGTCGGCCTGCACCTGGTGCTGGCCCGTCGTACCGGTGGTGCCGGCCGGGCGATGTACGAGCCCGTCCTGCAGGCCCTCAAGGACCTGGCCGCCCCGGGCATCGTGCTCGCCGGCAGCCCGGACGAGGGAGCGCTCATCGGCGGTGCGAAGCCGGTCCCCGGCGTCCCGGGGCGTGGTCAGCTGGTGACCCGCGACCACGGCCGCCGGGTGGTCCAGCTCGCCCTGGACCCGCCGACGCAGTAGGGCTGCCGGGTGTCCAGCTCGCCCTGGACCCGCCGAGCGTCAGTCCACCAGGCGCACCGAGCGGAAGGCCTCCTCCAGCTCGCCGCCGGCGAACGACGCGACCGGACCGGAGATCGACAGCACCGCAAGACCGCCGTCCTCGAGCTCCACGGCGAGCAACAGCTCACGCAGGCCGTCGGTGTCGGCACTCCCGGCGACGTGCGGGGCGCTGCCATTCCAGGGCAGGTCGACGGCGTTGTCGTCGAAGGGACCGGTCAGCGACTCGACCCCGTAGTGGGCCTGCGACCTCATGACCGTGACGATCAGGTCACCGGGGGCGACAGCACCCCACACGGCGTCGATCGTGAAGCCCGACGTCGACGCCTGCCCGCGGATCTCGGCGAAGGTGTCCTCCGGCACCACCGTCCACGGCCCGAGCTCACGTGGCAGCACGATGCTCACCGGACCGAGCGCCGTGGAACCCGGCAGAGGATCGCCGGCACCGGCTCGCGGGCCGGCCGCCGGGGCGGCGACGAGGGCCGACGCGCCGATCCCCGCCGTGAGTGCCAACGCCGCCACGGCAGCCATCACGACAGTCGCTGCAGGCAGGGAGAGCCGACGCCACCAGGACGTCGCCCGGCCCGCCGTCCGCGCGGCCGCCGCAGCAGACCCACGGACGCCGCCGGCGCGACGTCCGTGCGCGGTCGGCGCACCGGTCGACGCTCGGTGGCCGCCGGGACGGTCGGACCCATGGCCCCGACCCGCCGTCCGGCCGCCGGGTGCCCGACGTCCTGCGCCGACCCGACGCGCGAGGTCCTGGCCCGCCGCGCCCCGCAGCGCCGGCGCGCGCGCAGCAAGGTCCTTCGGGGGCATGTCCGCCACGGTAACCCCGGCGCGCGCCGGCCCGCGCCAGGACTTGACCGACCCGGCGAGGTCCACCCGTCCGCCACGCAGGGTTCACTCCTCCGCCAGTCGAGGTCCGGTGCGGTCCGTCCGGCGACCCGCCCGGCGGGACCCGCTCAGGCCCGGTGGATACCGGGACCACCCTGACGTCGGCTCGTGCGGGCCCGCGCCGCGCCCCGGGACCGCCGGCGGGCGCGCAGCGACGCCGTCGACCACCGGGCCCGCCAGCGGTGCCGGCGGGGCATCACGGACCGCATCGCGGACACTGTGCTGTCGACCTGCGCCCAGTAGGCCTCGACCTGCTGGGTCGTCGGGTGGCCCCGGCCGAAGACGATCGCGTCGGCCCCCGCGGCGAGCCCGGCCATGGGTCCGCCGACCATCGCCGCACGGCGCCGGGCGTCCTGTGCGTCGCGGTGGGACGCCGCGTGCGCGAAGGCGGTCGTCAGGCCGACGGCGATCTCCCGCCGGGTCGCGCGCGCGGGTGCGGCCTGGCGGAGGTCGCGCGCGTGGTCGAGGACCTCGTCCCAGCCGCCCACGACCCGGGTCACCCCGTCCCCTGTGGTGCGCCGGCGCCGACGGCGTCGTCGCTTGGCTGCCGCGATGAGCAGCAGCGGGCCCAGGACCACGACGAGCGGGATGCCGACGGCGGCCGCCACCAGCAGGACCTGCCGCAGACCGTCGTCGACCGGCTCGGGTTCGGGCTGGTCCTCGGTGCGCGGCTGCTCGGTGTCGTCGTCCGGCGCGGTGACCGGCTCCTGCGGCGGCGGCGGCGGCTGCATCACCTGCGGCTGCGGCTCGGACTGCTCCTCGGGGGTGTCCTCACGTGGGGTCTTGGTCTCGTCCGGCGTCGGGTAGAACGGGACCCAGCCGTTGCCCGCGAAGTTGATCTCCACCCAGGCGGTGATGTCCGCACCGCGCAGGGTGATCGCATCGGCACCCTGCTGCTCCTCGGTCGGGACGAAGCCGAGCACGACCCGGGCCGGCAGGCCCATCTCGCGGGCGAGCAGGGCCATCGCCGAGGCGTACTGCTCGCCGTCGCCGACCATCAGGTCACCGGTCAGCAGGGTCGTGAGCCGGTCCGCCCCGTGGCCGGACAGCGACGGGTAGTCGCCGGACTCGACCAGCCCGTGGCTGAACCAGCCGCGCTCGGCCAGGCCGGACTCCAGGCTGCGGGCGATCAGCAACGGTGAGCTTGCCGTGCCGGCGAGCTCACCGGCGAACAGCGGCACGGCGTCGGGCACACCCTGCGGCTCGGGCAGGCGGACCGACCCCGCGGCTGCGGTGCCGATCTCCGCATCGGACGGCAGCGCGGGCAGCACGACGTCGGTCGTCCACCGGGTCCCGGCCGGCACACCGCCGGTGAGGACAGCGGTGCCGGTGGCGTCGTTGTAGCGCAGCTCGCCGGCCAGGTCGAGTGCGTCCGGGCCCTGGAAGTCGATCCGCTCGGCGTACCCGACGGTCGGCAGCCAGACGAAGGGCAGCTCGTGGACCTCGAGCTCGACGGTCACCTGCTGGCCGCGGACCGAGGTGTCGATCGCGTCGCCCACCCGCCGGAAGCGACCCGAGCCCTCAGCAGCCTCCGCGCCGGCCACGTTCCACACGACGCCGTCGAACGCGTCCATCGTCGCGAGCCGCACCGCCGCACCGTCCGGGAGCCCACTGACGGTGAGCAGGTCGGTGTCCTTCCAGTCCTTGATGAACTTGCGGAAGGCGGACAGCGGGCTGGCCTGGTCACGCGGGTCGAACGGGGGCACGAGCTCGTCGCGCAGGACGAAGCGCGGGCGGTCCTGGGCCACCATCGGTCCGACCAGCGCACCGCTCGCGGCGACGACGGACCCCATGACCAGCAGGGACACCACCCGGCGGGGCGCGAGGCTGCCGCGCCGCCACGCCACCCAGGTAGCCAGCAGCAGGGCCAGCAGGACCCCGGCCGCGACGGGCTGGACGCTCTCCTTCGTGCCGAGCAGGACCGACAGCCCCAGGACCATCGGTGCGACCAGTCCCGCCCAGGCTCCGTCCGCCCGGGGCGATGCGCGCAGGGCGATGCTCACCGAGACGGCGGCGCCGGCCAGTGCGAGCAGGTACGGCGCGACCAGCAGGTTCCCGCTGCCGCCGAGCGCGGGGTCGAGAGTCAGGACCTGCTTCCAGACGGTGACCGCGCCGGTCAGCAGCAGGGTCAGCGACCGTCCGGTCGGCACGACACCGAGGACCGTCGTGGTGGGGACCGCGAGCGCCGCACCGGCGACCAGGTAGGCCACGACGGCGAGGGCCGTCGCGACCAGGCCACCCCAGCGGCGCCGGGCGGCGACGATCGCGACCGCCGCGCCGATCACGAGACCACCGACGACGGGCGGCAGCACAGGCCGGATCCCGTACACCGGCAGCAGGGGCAGCAGGGCGAGGCCGAGGGCCACCACCAGGACGACGACGTCGACGGCCGCACGGTCACCGGCGTGACGGACCGGTCGCAGTCGCGGCTGCGGCTGCGGCTGCGGCTGCGGCGCAGACGTCCCGCTCACGAGCCCACGACCCGGCGCAGGACGCGCGGCAGGTCGTCGAGCGACCCGACCTGCGCGACCGACAGCGAACCGTGTGAGGCGACCTCGACCGCCGCGCCGACCCGACAGGTCAGGATCAGGGTGCGTACGCCGGCCGGGATGCGCACCGCGCCGGAGCGCAGCTCGCCGCGGGTCGGCACCGAGCCGGTGACCAGGATCGCGACGGACGCGTCGGCGGCCTGCCTGGCCACCCACGAGGCCAGCTGGTCGCTGCCCCGCGCATCGGGTCCGGCCTCGAGCGTCGAGAAGTCGTCGAGGAGCCGGGCCGGTGTGTCGACCCGCAACGGTCCCGCTCCGGCCAGCACGGTCAGCTCGCGCTCGTCCCGCAGAGCCTGGACACCGATCGACGCCGCCGCGGCCACGGCGACCTCGAACTCGTCCGCGCTCGCGTAGTCGTCGGTCGACGTGGACAGCGCGATGGCCGTGTGCGTGCGCCGGGTGTCCTCGAACTGACGGACCATGAGCGCGCCGATGCGTGCTGTCGTCTTCCAGTGGATGTGCCGGCGGTCGTCACCTGCGACGTAGTCGCGCAGCGCGTGGAAGGACATGTCGGAGTCCGAGATCACCCGGGTGGCCTGACCTTCGAGGTCGCGCAGCACGCCCGACGCGGCACCGGCGAGGGAGACCAGCTCGGGGTGCACGTACAGGTCGACCGGGTCGGTCCACCGGACCCGGCGGCGCAGCAGGCCCAGCGGGTCCCCGCGCACCGAGAGCACGGGGCCGACGACGACGACGGCGCGCCGGGTCGTCGGGATGGCGAAGACGTCGTCGTGCGACGCCCCCGGCCCGAGCGACGGCAGGTGGAAGTCCGCCGAGCCGCGGCCGACCGGCAGCTCGATCTGCGCGGGCAGCAGCCGTCGGCGCGACGTGTTGCGCACCTCGAGCCGCCCGACGGCGCGCTGGCCGACAGTCACCCGGTGGTCCGACAGGTCCAGGTCGACCTCGTAGGTCGAGCGACCGATCGTCAGGGCGAGAGCGACGAGCACGGCGACAGCCAGGCCGGACGCGACGACCGTCAGCTCGACCCAGCCCAGCCACCAGCCGCCGACACCGAGCACGGCGGCGGCAGCGAGCACGGCCCAGCCCAGGCCGGAGACCGGATGGAGGAACCGGCCCACTGCGCGGCCGACCCGACGGAGCGCTGCGGGCACGTCAGATCCGCGCTGCCGGCGGCTGCGTGTCGGCGAGGATGCGGCCGACGACCTGCCGGGCGGTGACCCCGGCGAACTCCGCCTCGGTGTCGAGGATGATCCGGTGCGCGAGCACCGGCTCGACCAGGAGCTTGATGTCGTCCGGGATGACGTAGGTGCGGCCCTGCGACGCCGCCCAGACCTTGCCGCAGCGCACCAGGGCCAACCCGCCACGCACGCTCGCGCCCAGGGCGGTCTGCGCGTCGGTGCGGGTCGACTCGACGAGCCGGGCGACGTAGTCGAGGACTGCGGCGTCGGCGTGCACCGTCGAGGCGAGCTCGGCCATCTCGGCGACGGCGTTGGTGGTGATCTTCGGGGTCAGGTGGGCCGTGCGGTCACGCTCGGCCGAGCCGGAGAGGATCTCGATCATCGAGTCGTGGTCGGGGTAGCCGAGCGACGTCTTGATCAGGAACCGGTCGAGCTGCGCCTCGGGCAGGCGGTAGGTGCCCGCCTGCTCGATCGGGTTCTGGGTCGCGATCACCATGAACGGCCGGCCGACCGAGTGCGAGACCTTGTCGACGGTGACCCGCGACTCCTCCATGACCTCCAGGAGGGCCGACTGCGTCTTCGGCGAGGCCCGGTTGATCTCGTCCGCGAGCACGACCGAGGCGAACACAGGGCCCTGGTGGAAGGAGAACTGCCGCGTGTTCTGGTCGTAGATCGTCACGCCGGTCACGTCGGACGGCAGCAGGTCGGGGGTGAACTGGATGCGGCTGTGCGTGCCCTGCACGGTGGCGGCGATCGCCTTGGCCAGGGACGTCTTGCCGGTGCCGGGGGCGTCCTCGAGCAGCAGGTGGCCTTCGGCCAGCATGCAGGTCAGGGCCAGGCGCACGACGTGGTCCTTGCCGAGCAGAGCCTCGCCCACGTTGGCGACGAGCGCGTCGAAGGTCTCGGCGAACCAGGCGCTCTGCTCGGGGGTCATCGTCACTGCTGTCTCCTGGTCACTGCTGTCTCCTGTGGTGGGTGCTGCGGGTGCTGGGCATGGCGGGTCGGCGGGGCCGGGTCTCGGCCACAACCCTCACGGGGTCGGGGTCGGGGTCGGGACCGGCGGTGGGTCGGGGGCGGGCGTGTCCGCGGTCCGCTCGTTGCTCACGCCGATGACGTTCACGGCACGGACCTCGACGGTCACGAGCCCGGGCGCGACCGTGTCGGGGTGCACGTAGGTGTCGTTCGGGCTCGTGACCACCTTCGTCGTGGTCCACTCGCCGTTGACGTGGTACCTGACCTCGTACCCGGTGATGGCGGTCCCGCCGTCGTACCCGGGTGACCACGATGCGCGGTACGTCGTGTTCGAGTCCGCGACCAGGACGAGCGAGTCCACGCGATCGGGCTCGCTCGCGCTCTGGAACACCTGACGACCCGTCGACGCCTCGGCGGTACCCGCTGGTGTCTGCGCGCGGACGTCCATCCGGACCGCCACGTTGCGACCGATCGTGACCAGCCCTGCGCAGGTCGCGCTCGTGCTGTCGGCCGGCAGCGCGCTCCAGCCACGAGGGATGTCGTTGACGGTGCACTGGTACTCGAGGGTCCGGCTGTCGGCACCGCCCCACAGGATCGGGGCCCAGCTCGCGCTCACGCTCGTCGGCCGGTTGCTGCCGTCGTAGCTCGGCTCGCCGAAGGCGACCGAGAACGGGTCGGGCTTGGTGATCGGCTTGACGGCGACCGACATCGGGCTCCATGCCCCCGGCCCTGCGACGTTGCGCGCGACGACCTGGAACGCGTACGTCTGGCCGCCCACGAGGCCGGTGACCTCGAAGCTCGTGCCGGTACCCGCGTCGTACTCGGTGCCGTCGTCGCGGCGGACGACGTACTGCGTGATCGTCGAACCGTTGTCGTCGGTCGCCGGCCAGCTCAGGCGGACGGTGCCCTGGCCGGGTTCACGGCGGTCACCGGCCGTCGACGCCACGGCGCTCACGGTCCCGGTCGGCAGGGGGACGCCGTAGGTCGACGCCGTGGCCCGGCCGGCAGCACCGAAGCCGGCCTTGTTGCGGGCCCGCACCTCGAACGTGTACCCGACACCGTTCGCCGCACCGCTCAAGGGGTACGTCGTCGTGGTCAGCGGGTACACGGTGCCGGCGCCGGGACCGCCGGAGATGACCAGCTCGTAGTCCATGATCGCGTCACCGTTCGTCGAGCCGGGCGTCCAGGCGACGTCGATCTTCCCGCCCAGCTCGTCCTCCACCCGGGTCGCGGTGACCGTCGGGGCGTCCGGGGCGGACGCCGGGGCCATCGCCTCCGACCAGGAGCTCCACGGCCCCGGGTCCGGCGCGCGGTTGATCGCGCGGACCTGCACCGCATACGACGTGCCGTTGTTGAGGCCGCCGATCGCCAGGGAGGTGCTCGACGTCTCGAAGGACGACGGGCCGGAGCCCGGCGCGGGGCTGATCGTCACGAGGTAGCTGGTCACCGGTGAGCCGGTGGAGGTCGCGGGCGCCCAGGTGGCCGTGAGGGACCGGTTGCCGAAGGACAGCGTCGGTGTCCCGGGCGCGCTCGCCACAGCGTCCGGCCGGGCGGTCGTCGATGCCGGGCTGGGCTCGGACCAGTCGACGGCGTTCTTCGCCTGGACCGTGAAGGTGTACTCGGTGTTGTTGGTCAGGTCGTCGATCGTGCAGGTCGTGCTCGCGCAGTCCCTGGTCAGCGACCCCGGCTGGGCGGTGACGCGGTAGCCGGTGATCGGCTCGCCGTTGTTGACCGGGGCGTCCCAGCTCAGCACGACCGTCTGGTCGCGCACCTCGCCCACCCGGGGGGCCGTCGGCGCAGCGGGCCGGCCCCGCACGGTCACCGTGATCCGGCCCTCGACCTCGCGGTCCGGGTCGCCGGTCACGTCGCGCACCCGGAACCGGGTGACCATCGGGCCGATGTAGCCGGCCGTCGGCCGGACCGTCACCTGCGAGCCGGAGACCGAGGCCGTCCCGGCACCCGGCGTCTCGACAGTCGCGGAGACGAGCGTCAGGTCCTCGCCCGGGAACGGGTTGAAGGCGCCGTCGAGCACCGAGACGGTCGACGAGCCGCCCTCGACACCGTTCGGCACGTCGAAGTCGAGCACGCGGGCCAGCTGCCGGGTGCTCGCCACGACCCGGAAGTCCACCCGGGCCGGCATCGTCCCGGTGACGCCGTAACCGATCTCGATGCCGACGCCGGCGGCGGTCCCCTTGGGAACGGTCGTGGTGGCGCTGACCGTGAGGACCGAGTCCGCCAGGTCGATCTCGAAACCGCTCGGCAGCTCGGACGTCAGCCGGTAGGTGTACTCCTCCGAACCGGTCGCCGTGCCGACGGGCGCCGAGGTGAAGACCGTCAGGTCGACCCGCGCCGACTCCCCCGGTGCGACGTCGATGACCGACGGGACGAACGTCGGCGGGTAGTCCTCGGCCGCGAGGACGGTGATCGGCAGGGTCATGACCTTGGTGCGGGCGGTCAGGTCACCGGCCGCACCGTCGGACACCTCGAAGGAGATGGACGCCGGGCCGGCGTAGGTGCGCTCGGCGCGGTAGAGCAGGGTGCGCGCGTCCTTGACGAGCGAGGAACCGTCCGCCTTCGTCGCCTGCACCCGCGCGGCGTCGGTGATCCGCACCGTGCGGCCGGGCGCGACCTGGATCTGCTCGTCCAGCGAGATCTCCAGCTGCTCGCCCGCGATCACGACCAGCGGATCGGTGCCGGGCCGCAGGATCGGCGGGAAGTCGCCGAGGGCCGGCACCGTGATGAAGGCGTAGGAGCTCATGCCCGCGGCCTGCGGACTCGTGTTGGTCAACAGGTACGGCAGGGTCTGCGCGCGGTCGATCAGGGTCACCAGCACGTTGCCGTCGGGGGTCACCGTCGCGACCTCCGCGGCCGACGCGTCCACCGACACCGCGAGGTCGCTCATCGGCCCGCTCGGGTTCTCGGCGAGCTCCAGGACGTCGACCTCGACCACCGTCCGGTTGATCGTCTCGGTCGCCGGCACGACGATGTCGCGGGCGATCGGCGGCATGATCGGCGCGTCGGCGGTCACCGCGACGGTCAGCACAGCACTGCCCCGCCCGCCGCGCGCGTTCGTCGCGGTGTACGCGATCTGCAGGACACCGGGCTCGTCGGGCGTCTGCACGACGACCCGGCGCCCGTCGACGTGGGCGTCGACGCCCTCGGCGAGCACGAGGTCCGGTTCGAGCGTGAGCTCACCGCCGCCGGTGTCGGCGTCGTTGGCCAGCACGCGGACCTCGACGGACCGGCCCGGTCGGACCGTCACGTCGTCGTTGCGCGCCACGACCTGCGCCGACGTCGTCGGGCGCTCGGCGATGCCGACCCGGATCGTCGCGACGGCACGCTGACCGACCCAGTCCTCGACGGCGTAGGTGAAGACGTCCGTCCCGAGCTCGCCCGGCAACGCCTCGTACTCCATCCAGTCCGCTCCGACAGCGACGATCCGGCCCTTGGCGGGTGCCTGGTCCTGGCCGAGCAGGTACACGCCGTCGCCGTCCGGGTCGATCCCGGTCAGCGGGATCGGGATCCGGATCGTCTCGCCCTCGAAGACCCGCGCCGTCAGGTCGAGCGGCCGGGGCAAGGGCTTGGTCGCCGGGTCCGACGCGTGCACCGAGACGGTCACGGTCGCCGCTGTCCGGTTGTCGGCCGGGTCCCGCACCGCGAACGTCGCGTGCACGTCCATCGGCGTGGCCGGTGCCTGGTAGCGCAGCACGTCACCGGACACGAAGAGCAGTCCCTGGCCGGCAGCCAGCGGTTCGGCGAGGTCCCGCACCAGGGCCAGGGCGTCGCCGTCGGGGTCGTACGCGCCCTCGAGCACCGGGATCGTCACGATGCCGCCGGTGCGCACCGTCGCCTTGACGTTGGGCACGACCGGGGCCTGCTGGGTGGCGGACGCGGGGATCGGCTGGATCAGGACCTCGCCGACCGCCGACGCCACCCCGTTGGAGACCGTGTAGGTCGCCGTCACCGGCGCGTCGAGCACGCGCAGCGAGCTGAACTGCAGGAGCTGGTGACCGAGCACCGCGGCCTGGAGGCCCGACTCCGCCGGCAGGTCGACGGACTGGAGCACCAGGACACCGCCGCCCGGGTCGACGTCGTTGGCGAGCGGGTCGATCGTCACCTCGCCGCCCGGGGGCAGCAGGGCGCGGTCACGCACCGCGACCGGCGGCGGGACGACCTCCGGCCGCTCCCGGACGTCGATCCTGGCCAGGCCGCTGGCCTGCTGCGGGGATGCCGTGACGAGGAACGACACGTAGTAGGTACCGGCGCGCGCGGCCGTGAACGAGAAGGTCCCGGCGCCCAGGTCGGCCTCGACCGTCGCACCCTGGACCTCGTCGACGCCGGCCAGCCGCACAGGCTCGCGCGAGACGCTCCGCACGCTCTCCAGCGGCCGGACCACGACCGGCTCGTCGACGTAGGTCACGGCGAGCACGGGGTCGATCTGCGGTGCGACCGACCCGGCCGGGCGCACGTCGACGGTCAGCAGACCCTCGACCGTCTCCGTCCCGTCGGAGACCTGCAGGTGCACCTGCTGACGTCCCAGCGCGCTCCCGTCGGACTGGAAGGTGACCTCGCCGTCCTGGCGCGTGCGGACGGAGCCGCCACCCTCCGCGACGCCGGAGACGAGGATCAGGTCGTCGCCGTCCGGGTCCGTGAAGTCCTGCAGCACGTAGCCGACCGCCTGGGCGCCCTGCTCGACGAGCATCCCGCTGACCCGGACCTGCTCGGGAGCGGAGTTCTGGCCGGCCGGCTCGACGGTCAGCCGGACGGTCGCCGTCGCCGGCGCCGACGTGCCGCGACCGTCCGTGATCGTGTACATGAACTCGACGCTGCCGCTGGCGCCCGGCTGCGTCGTGAGCTGCAGCGCACGGCCGCCGTAGACCGGTTGGAGGGTTCCGAAGTCGGCCGGGATCGCGTCGTGCTCGGAGATCGCCAGGATGCCGCAGTCGGAGGACCCGTCGTTGTCGATGACGCTCAGGACCGTCGTCCGCCCGGCCCGGACGCCGTACTCGTCGTCGGTGGCCGACGGCGACGCCGACTGCGCGGTGCACTCGGCCAGCAGGGTCTGGGCGGCCTTCTGGCTCTCGGTCTCCTCGTCCTGCGTGGACTCCTCGTCCGGCTCGATGTCCTGCCAGTTGGGCTGGCGCAGCCTCGGGTCCTGCAGCGGCAGCCACAGCCGGCCGCGCAGGGTGTCGTTGAGCACGACGACGTCACGGTTGACCCGGAAGACCAGCACGTCCGCCGCCGTCATGCCCTCGAGATCGGTGAGCGTCGGGTCGGAGCCGCGGCACAGCTGCAGGTAGCTGCCGGTGGCGGACGCCCACGCGGCGTGCGCGCAGTCGCCGACGACGACCGGCGCCGCGGGCCGGCCCGAGCCGCCCGTGGCGTGCTCGCGGACCGCACCGCCGTCCAGCGGGACCTCGAGCAGGGCCGTGGTTGCGGCGACCAGCACGGTGCCGGCCTTCGGCCCGGGCTGCTGGAGCACCAGGTCGTCGCCGTAGGCACTGAGGTCCACCGCGCCGGACGGCGTGTGCACGGTGCGGCCCGAGAGCGCGACGAGCTGGTCCCCGACGGCGGTGACCTGCTCGATCGACCCGGCGAGCTCCCCGTCGAGGGTGCCGTCGGGCGACACCGTCACGCCGTCGTCGGTCACCTCCGCACGCAGCAGCGCGCCGTCGCCCTGGGCCGCGAGCACTGTGCCGTCGCGCGCGACGACCGCCGCGCCACCCTGGCCGAGCTCGATGTCCGGACTCTGCGCGTCGACGCTCAACGAGCCGATCGACGCCATGGTGCGCGCCCAGACGTCACCGGCCTCGGGGTCCGTCACGACGATCGTGCCGGCCGCCATCGCGACCACCGCCCCGTAGGGCACTGTCGTCTGGGCAGCGAGGGTGACGCTGGCCGGGTCCACCACCGACAGCCGGCCGGGCTCGACGAGCAGCACGTCCTGCGCGTCCTGCCGCACGTCGAAGTCGCCGGACGAGGCGATCAGCCCGGCGTTGAGCTCCTCGACCTGCGGGTTGTACCGGCCGAGCTTGAGGTCCGAGGTGTTGGTCAGCCAGACGGTCCCGTCGTTGAGGTCCACCTGGGAGACCGGGACGCCCGGGTAGACGATCGCGAGCGTCGCGATGACCGCCGGCACGATGGCGGCCGCGACGGTGGTCGACCACCGACGGCGTGCACCCGAGGCCTGACGGGCGGCGGTGCGAACGGTTCCGCTCACGGGGCAGCACACCCCACAGCCGGCGTCGTCGAGGCTCGTCCGTCGACGCGCACGATCGAGATCTCGACGCAGACCTCGGCGGCCGGTGCTGCCGGCGCCGCCGGCGCGACGGTGACCGTCGCCTCCTCGATGCGCTCGACCACCGGCTGCTCACCCGGCACGACGGTGTTCCAGATGTACGCGTCACCGTCCTGGGGGTCCGGGTTGGTCCAGGTGAAGACCGCGCTGCCGTCGGCGCGGACCGAGCCCTCGAGCTCGGCCGGCGTCGGCACGGCTGTCACGACGACCGAGGTCGGCGACGGCTTCGGGTCGGGGTCCGGCTCCGGCTCGGCCGCGCCGGGACGCAGGGCCAGGAAGCCGGCCACCGCGACGGTTGCCACGACGACGAGGCCGGCGCCCGCAGCCGCAGCGACCCGGCCACGACGGCGGTCGGTCGGTGCCTCGACGGGAGCTCCGGCGGCGACGTCCTGCGCGTGCTGACGCCAGGCGGCGGGGACACCGTCGTGCGGCTGACCGGGTGCCGGCGTCGCGGTCGTCGACGGCTCCGCCGCGGGTTCGGCCGACGGAACGCCCGTTGCGGCAGCGGCCGCTGCCGCCTGGGCCGCGTACCGGGCACCCGCCGCCTCGGCGGCCGGTGAGAGGAGCGGACCCGGCGCAGCCGGCCGGCTGGGCGGTGCACCCGGCGCGGGTGGGGCGAGGGTCGGGGCATCGGGCGAGATGCTCTGCACGGGGCGCAGCCGCGTGGCCTGACCGGCGTCGGCGGGGTCCGCGTCGGCGGTGCCCGGCCACGCGCCCGGCTCCCCGGGGACCTGCTCGGCGATGTCCTCCGGCAGGTCCAGCGGTGTCAGCGGCAGCATCAGCTCGGCCTCGACCTGCTGCAGCGCACGGGCGAAGGCCAGGGCCGAGTGGTGGCGCCGTCCGGGCACCTTGTCCATCGCGCGGTGCAGCACGGCGTCGAGGCTGTCCGGCACGTCGCCCCGGCCGGTCGGGGCCAGCGGCGCCCGCTCGATCCGGGTGATCAGGTCAGCGGCGGTGTTCGACCCGTCGGCCACCTCGAACGGTGAGCGGCGGGCGAGCAGGGAGTAGATCGTCGCCGCGAGCGAGTAGACGTCGGCCCGGACGTCGCCGGTCGGATCCTCGGCGAGCAGCTCGGGCGGCGACCACGGGATCGACATCCCGACGGCGGCGTGCGAGCTCCAGCCCGTCGTCGCGGCGATGCCGAAGTCGGTCAGCGCCGGCCAGCCGAAGTCCGTGATCAGGACGTTCGCGGGCTTGATGTCCCGGTGCAGGATCCCGGCACGGTGCGCGGTCTCCACCGCCGAGGCCAGGCGCACGCCGATCCGCAGCACCTCGGCGACGCCCATCCGCTCGGTCCGGTACCGCTGACCGAGGCCGGCGCGCGAGCAGTACTCCATCACCAGGTAGGGCCGGCCGTCCGGGGCGACGTCGGCCTGGTAGATCGTGACGATCGACGGGTGGTGGGACAGCTGGGCCATGACGTCGGCCTCGGTGCGGAACCGGGCGCGCACGTCGTCGCCCAACGAGCTCGCGAGCAGGACCTTGACCGCGACCGACCGGCGCGGCATCTGCTGCTGGTAGAGGAAGACGTCGGCGAAGCCACCCATCCCGAGCAGACGGGTGTGCTCGTACCCCGGGATGACCGGCGGTGTCGACGGTTCGCGGCGTGCGCTCACTCGCCTCGCTCCACCGTGAAGGTGACGCCCTCTCCGAGGTCGACGACGACACCCGGCTCGACAGCGGTCGGCTCACCGGGGTGCAGGCGCTGCGGCCCGCTGCCCTGGCGCAGCAGCAGCACGCCGTTGGTCGAGCGCAGGTCGGTGACGAGCACGTCCTCGCCGTCCATGCGGACCTCGGCGTGCGTCCGGGAGATGTCCTGGTTGGGGCTCGCCACGGTCACCAGGCGCGGGATCGCGCTGTTGGACACACGCGAGACCTGTGGCGCCCGGCCCAGCAGGACCGGCCGGTTGAGCGAGACGACGAGCCCCGAGGAGAGCAGGAGCTTGGCCGGCGCCGGCGTCCTGGGCGCCGGGACAGCCAGCGGACCCGGCATCGCGTCCCCGACCCAGGCCGGGAGCTGCTGGCGCAGTGCGACGACGTCCGAGCTCAGCACCGTCATCCCGTCGTGGTCGACGGCCTCGAGATCACCGGCCCCGGGCTGAGCCCGAGCGGACGGAGCCGGAGCGGGCTCGGCGGGAGCCCCGACGTGCACCACGTCACCCTGCACAGCGGGCTCGACCAGGGGCGCCGGTGCCCGGTGCGGCCCCGGGACGCCGGTGCCGACGGGCGCCGACGCGGTCAGGGCGTGCAGACCGCTCCCGTTGCGACCGGCGAGGCCGGCGGCGGTCGGCTGCAGCAGGGTGTAGTCGAGGTCGCCGAGGTCCGCGAGTACCAGCTCCGGCTCGGATGCTGGTGCCGGCTCGGACGTGGGTGCCGGCTCGGGCTCGGGCGTGGGCGTCAGCACGGGCGCCTGCTCGGGCTCGGGCGTGGGCGCCTGCTCGGCCGCCTGCTCGGGCGCGGCCTCGGCAGTGCCGCCGGCTGTCGCCGCGAACGGCACAGCAATGACGACGCCAGGTCCGGCAGGTGCGGCGTCGGCGGACGACGGCCTCAGCTCGACGCGGACCCCGGCCGCCCGCACGACGGCGGCAAGGACCGGCAGCGAGCTCTCGATCGAGGAGCCGACGAGTCCCGGCGTGCGGACCGTCACTGTCGACGCGTCGGCGACGGTCTCCTCGGCCCAGGTGGAGACGGCCGCTGCGCTGAGCGTCCGGCGCCCGGCCGGGGACTCGACCTCGACCTCGACCTGGCCCCGCACGATCGCATGCACCTGGCCGCCCTCGACCGAGACCAGCGCGAACGGAGGCAGGGCCTCGATCCCGCCGCGCAGCAGCATCTGGAGCTGCTCGGTCAGCCGCGCGCCGTCGCGCAGCGACGTCCACACCTCGGCGACCAGGCCGAGGTCGGTCGCGGGCGGCAGGATCGCGACGCTGCCGTCGGTCACGACCGCGAACCACTCGCCGGGTGCGTACAGGGGCACGATCATCGGAGCACCTCCGGAACTCGAGCGCGGGTCGGTCGCGGTACCGTCGCGCCGTGGATCTCGTCGTCCCAGTCGAGCTGACCGGACGCGTCGTCGGCGAGCACCACATCACGCTGCGATGCGCGCACGGTGTTCTCCGTGTCGGGCGTGTCCGTCGCGGCCGCGACATCGACCACGACGGCACTGACGTTGTCCTGGCCGCCTGCCGTGAGCGCCTCGGCGACCAGCTGCAGGGCGGCGTCCTGGGGGTCGGGGACCGTTGCCAGGATGCGGCGCAGCGCCTCGTCGCCCAGCTCCGTCGTCAGGCCGTCCGAGCAGATCAGCAGCCGGTCGGATGCGCCGGCCGGGATCAGCCAGTAGTCGGGCTCCGGGTCCGCGCCGGTGCCGACCGCACGGGTGATGACGTGCCGCTCCGGGTGCGCGAGCGCCTGCTCCGGGCCGATCTCGCCGCGGTCGACCATCTCCTGGACGACGGAGTGGTCGACGCTGATCTGCTCGAGCTCACCGCCGGAGAACCGGTAGACCCGGGAGTCGCCGATGTTGAAGACCAGCCAGTACGAGCCACCGTCGTACGCGGCGATCACGACCCCCGCCACCGTGGTCCCTGCGGTCCGGCCCGCGGCGACCGTCTCCCGCAGCCGCACGGCCGTGCGGTGGAAGCAGGCGTGCACCTCGTCAGGTGAGGCTGAGATCCGGCCCGCGAGGTGCGAGAACTCCTCGACGGCGAGTCTGCTCGCGACGTCGCCCGCGGCGTGGCCGCCCATGCCGTCGGCGACCATGAAGACCGGCGGGTAGGCCAGCAGGGAGTCCTCGTTGAGTCGGCGGACCCGGCCGCGGTCGGTCGCAGAGCCCCACGACGTGCGCACAGCTCTCCCCCCGTCCGGGTCCGGTCGCCGCGGCTTCGCGGACATCACCCTGTTCCTGACCATCGGCGCAAAACCACCCAGACATGAGCCCGGGACCGAGAGTCAGGAGTGCTCAGGCGCTCGTTCCCCGGGTGACGGGGCGAACGGCACGATGACCGGCCGGTGACCGGCCGACGACCGGCCGACGACCGGCACGGCGCAAGGGTACCGAGTGCCGCGGGCGCGCCGGGCGGGACTCCAGGACCTGGATCCCCGGTCGTTCAGGACGCCCGGTCGACCAGGGCGTCGGTGAAGGCGACGAGGGCGTCCTTGACCGGCCCGTCCGGCAGCCCGTCGAGCGCCGAGACGGCCCGGTGGGCCCACGCCACGGCGAGCTCCTGGGTCTGGGCGACGACCGCGTGGCGACGCAGGCCGGCGACCGCCTGCGCGAGCGCGGCGTCGCTGGTCAGGTCGGAGTCGAGCAGGGCGACGAGCTCGCGGTCGCCCTGCGTGGCATCCGGCCCCGCGGCCTTGGCCCGCAGCAGCAGCGCAGGCATGGTCGGGACGCGCTCGCGCAGGTCGGTGCCCGGCGTCTTGCCGGTCTGCGCACCGTCCGAGGTCAGGTCGATGACGTCGTCGGCGAGCTGGAAGGCGACACCGACCCGCTCGCCGTACTCCGCGAGGGTCGCCACGACGGCCGGCCGGCAGCCGGCGAACATCGCACCGAACCGGGCCGACGTCGCGATCAGCGAACCCGTCTTGTCCGACAGGACCTGCAGGTAGTGCTCGACCGGATCGGCGTCCGCCGCGGGTCCGACGGTCTCGTGCAGCTGGCCGAGGCAGAGCCGCTCGAAGGTGGCCGCCTGGATCCGCACCGCGTCCGGACCCAGGCCCGCGACGATGCCCGACGCCCGCGCGAAGAGCAGGTCACCGGTGAGGATCGCGACGTGGTTGCCCCACACCGAGTGCGCGGACGGCGCACCGCGGCGCACGGGTGCGGAGTCCATCACGTCGTCGTGGTAGAGCGTGGCCAGGTGCGTGAGCTCGACGACGACTGCCGCGTCGACGACCTCGGGGCGCTGACCCTCGCCGAGCTGGGCGGCGAGCAGGGCGAGCATCGGTCGCAGCCGCTTGCCGCCGGCGTTCACCAGGTGCCGCGAGGTCGCGTCGGCGAGCAGGTCGGTGTGCGCGACGGCGTCGCGCAGCCGCTCCTCGACCAGGGCGAGGCGGCCCGCCAGCAGGTCGGCGAGCTCGGGGTCTGCCAGCGGGAAGGGGGCCGACGTCACGGGATGAACTTCGCGGCGTCCGCGAGCAGGTCGAGCAGCGGCGAGGGCAGCACGCCGAGTGCGACGGTCGCCAGCACGCCCAGCGCGATGGCGACGGTGGTGAAGCCCTCGGAGCGGACGACTGTCGTCGACTCCCCCGGCGTACCCACCGGATCGGTGAAGAACATCAGGACGATGAGCCGCACGTAGAAGAACACCGAGGCGGCCGAGACCACGACACCGACGACGACGAGCCAGGTCAGACCGCCCTCGACGGCGGCGGAGAAGACGGCGAACTTCCCGATGAAGCCGGCCGTCAACGGGATGCCGGCGAACGAGAGCAGGAAGAGCGCGAACGAACCGGCCAGCAACGGGTGGCGCTGACCGAGTCCTGACCACTGGGACAGGTGCGTCGCCTCGGCGACCACCACACCGCCCGGCCCGGCGTTGACCTCACGGACGAGCGAGACGATGGCGAACGCGCCGATCGTGGCCAGCCCGTAGGCCAGCAGGTAGAACAGGACGGCGGAGATGCCGGCCTGGGTCAGGGCGACGACGCCGACCAGGATGAAGCCGGCGTGCGCGATCGAGGAGTACGCGAGCATCCGCTTGACGTCGGTCTGCACGATCGCCACGACCGTCCCGACGACCATCGTCAGGACGGCGACCGCCGAGAGCAGCGGGATCACGTCCCACTCGAGCGGCGGCAGCACGACGTAGACGAAGCGCAGGATCGCGCCGAATGCAGCGATCTTGGTGCACGCGGCCATGAAGCCGGTGATCGGCGTCGGGGCGCCCTGGTAGACGTCCGGCGTCCACGAGTGGAAGGGCACCGCGCCGACCTTGAACAGCAGTCCGACCAGCACCAGGACGACCCCACCGATCAGCAGCGGGTCGAGGCCGACGACGGTGCCGATCGCGGCACCGATCTCGGAGAGCCGCAGGGACCCGGCGAAGCCGTAGAGCAGTGCCGTGCCGAACAGGAAGAACGCCGAGGCGAACGCGCCGAGCAGGAAGTACTTCATCGACGCCTCCTGGCTGAGCAGGCGGCGACGGCGCGCCATCCCGGACAGCAGGTACAGCGGCAGCGAGAGCACCTCGAGCGCGACGAACAGGGTCAGCAGGTCACCGGCGGCCGGGAAGATCATCATGCCGCCGATGGCGAACAGGGTCAGCGGGTAGACCTCGGTCTGGGCCAGGCCCTTGCGCCGCGCGAGCTCCTCGTAGTCCGAGCCGGGGACGGCGGAGGCCGACGGCGCGAAGGCGTCCTCGCCGGAGTCGGTGCGGTCGGCGATCACAAGCAGCGCGATCAGGCCGAGCCCCGCGACGGTGCCCTGCAGCACCAGCGCCGGACCGTCGATGATCATCGAACCGTTGAGCACGACCGTCCCACCACTGGCGGCGACGTCGGACCACAGGGCGGCCACGGCGATCACGGCGCCCGCCGTGGAGGCCAGGGCGAGGCTGAGCTGCACGGGCCGGCGCAGCCGCTGGGGTGCGAACGCCTCGACGAGCACCCCGAGCACCCCGGCGATGAGCACGACGGCCACCGGTGCGAGGTACGCCCACGGGATCTCGGGCGCCACGAAGGCCGGTGTCACTGGTCGCTCCCGTCCTCGGAGGTACTGGCACCGGCCGCCGGGTCGGCGTGGGTGGGCACGACGTCGTCGACACCGACCTGGGTCAGGGTCACCGAGGCGGGCTCACGGACCAGGTCGAGCGCGGGCGCCGGGTAGAACCCGAGCACGAGCATCGCGGCGATCAGCGGTCCGACGACCCAGCGCTCCCGGTTCGACAGGTCCGGCATGGTCGCCAGGCCGTCGCGCACCGGACCGGTGAAGATCCGCTGGTAGGCGAGCAGGATGTACAGCGCCGCGAGCACGACCGCGAACGTGGCGACGACCGCGGCGGGCTTGTTCGCGCCGAAGGTCCCGACCAGCACCAGGAGCTCGCTGACGAAGGGCGACAGGCCGGGCAGCGAGAGCGCCGACAGACCGGCGACCAGGAACGTGCCGGCCAGGACCGGGACGACCTTCTGCAGGCCGCCGAAGTCGGCGATCCGCTGCGAGCCCCGCCTGGTCACCAGGAAGCCGGCCACCAGGAACAGGGCGCCGGTCGACAGGCCGTGGTTGACCATGTAGAGGGAGGCACCCTGCACGCTGACCGAGGTGAAGGCGAAGATTCCCAGCACGATGAAGCCGAAGTGGCTCACCGAGGTGTAGGCGATCAGCCGCATGAGGTCCTCCTGGCCGATGGCCAGCAGGGCGCCGTACAGGATCGAGATCACGGCGAGCACGATGATCACGGGCGCTGCCCACCGGGACGCCTCGGGGAACAGCGGGAGGCACAGCGTGAGCATCCCGAAGGTGCCGACCTTGTCCAGGACCCCGACCAGGAGCACCGAGGTACCGGCCGGGGCCTGCTCCGCCGCGTCGGGCAGCCAGGTGTGGACCGGCCACATCGGGGCCTTGATCGCGAACGCGAGGAAGAAGGCCAGGAAGATCAGCCGCTCGGTCGTCACCGGCAGGTCGAGACCGACGAGCTTGTCGATCATGAAGCCGTCAGGTCCGCCCGGGCCCTGCAGGTACAGCGCGATCACACCCGCGAGCATGACCAGTCCGCCGGCCAGCGAGAAGAGCAGGAACTTGACCGCGGCATAGCGCCGCTGCAGCCCGCCGAAGGCCCCGATCATGAAGTAGACCGGGATGAGCATGGCCTCGAACAGGACGTAGAAGAGGAACACGTCCCGTGCGGAGAACACCGCGACGATGAACGCCTCGAGCACCAGGACCAGCGCCATGTAGTGCCGGATCCGGTTGCCGCCCACCGCGCCGGGCCCGGCGACCCCCGCGACCACTGCGGCGTGGTCGCCGGATTCCGCGACCGCGACCACCCCCGCGTCGGGGTGCTCACGCCACGCGGCAAGCAGCACCAGCGGCACCAGGAGCACCGAGAGCAGCACGAGCGCCAGACCGACACCGTCGACACCGACCGCGTAGGAGACGCCGAAGGCCGGGATCCAGGCCTTCGTGTCGATGAGCTGGTGGGTCCCCGCTGCCGCCGTGTCGAAGTCGAGCGCCGCGAGGATGCCGAGCAGCAGCACCAGCAGGGACACCCCGACGGCGATCGGCCGGGCGAACCGGTGGGCCGACCGGGGCAGCGCCCACACGATGCCGGCACCGACCAGCGGGACCACGATCATCGTGGTCAGCCAGGGGAAGGTCTGATCGAGCATCTGGGTCTTCCCCTCAGATCCGGAACGCCAGGGCGATCGCCGCGAGGACGACGAACCCGGCAACCATGGTGGCTGCGTAGGAGCGGACGAATCCGTTCTGCAGCTTGCGGACGACCTCGCCGGAGCCGGCGACGAGCCGCGCGATGCCGGTGGCGGCGCCGTCGACCACCTGCCGGTCGCCGTAGACGAGCGACCGGGTCAGGTACTGGCCGGGGTGCATCAGAAGTCCCTCATTCACGTCGTCCTGGTACAGGTCCTTGCGGGCGGCCCGGGTGAGCACGGAGCCGCGCGGGGCGATGACCGCCACCGGTGAGGCCGCGTACTGACGCCAGGCCAGGAACGCCCCGGCGGCCACCAGGATCAGGGTCAGAGCCATGATCAGCGGGACCGGGATCACCGGCTCGTGGTGCTCGGTGTGGCCGGTCACCGGCTCGAGCCAGGTCGTGAACGCGTTGCCGACCGCGAGCACGAGGCCGAGGGCCACCGAACCGGCCGCCAGCACGATCATCGGCCAGGTCATCAGGCCCGAGGGCTCGTGCGGGTGCTGCACGGGCCCGTCCGGGGCGCCGCCGCCGTGCCCGTCGCTCCACCGCCGGTCGCCGTGGAAGGTCATGAAGAACAGCCGCGACATGTAGAAGGCCGTGATGCCGGCGCCGACCAGGGCGACCGAGCCCAGGAGCCACGGCTGCCAGCCCTCGCCGCCGGCGGTGGCGAACGCGGACTCGATGATCTTGTCCTTGCTCCAGAAGCCGGAGAACGGCGGGACGCCGAGGATCGCCAGCCAGCCCAGACCGAACGTGATCCAGGTGACCTTCATGTACCGCGACAGGCCACCGAAGCGCCGCATGTCGACCTGGTCGCCCATGCCGTGCATCACCGAGCCCGCGCCGAGGAACATGCCGGCCTTGAAGAAGCCGTGCGTGACCAGGTGGAAGATCGCGAACGCGTAGCCGATCGGGCCCAGGCCCGCGGCCAGCATCATGTAGCCGATCTGGGACATCGTCGAGGCTGCGAGCGTCTTCTTGATGTCGTCCTTCGCGCAACCGACGATCGCACCGAACAGCAACGTGATCGCACCGATGATCGCCACGACGAGCAGGGCGACCGGCGCCCCGGCGTAGACCGGCGCGGACCGCACGACCAGGTAGACGCCGGCGGTGACCATGGTCGCGGCGTGGATGAGCGCCGAGACCGGCGTCGGGCCGGCCATCGCGTCACCCAGCCAGGACTGCAGCGGGAACTGCGCCGACTTCCCGGTGGCTGCGAGCAGCAGCATCAGCCCGGCCGCGGTCAGCAGCGCCTCGTCCGCGCCGTCGGCCAGAGCGAAGACCGTCTCGAAGTCGGTGGCACCGAAGGCCGCGAAGAAGATCATGACCGCGACGAGCATGCCCATGTCGCCGACCCGGTTGACCACGAACGCCTTCTTCGCGGCGACCGCGTTGGGCAGCTCGTGGTTCCAGAAGCCGATCAAGAGGTACGACGCGAGGCCCACACCCTCCCAGCCGACGAAGAGCAGCACGTAGCTGTCGGCCAGGACGAGCAGCAGCATCGCCGCGACGAAGATGTTCAGGTACGCGAAGAACCGCCTGCGGTCCACGTCGTGCTCCATGTACGCGACCGCGTACACGTGGATGAGCGTGCCGACGAAGGTCACCAGGAGCACGAAGGTCAGCGAGAGCGGGTCGATCCGCAGTCCGGCGTCCAGGTCGAACGCGCCGGCCGGGATCCAGGTGAACAGGTGCAGGTCGGCGACCCGTTCACCGGCCGGCGCCGCAAGGGTCACGAGCCACAGCACCGCGCCGACGACGAAGGCCGCCCCTGAGGCCGCCACACCGAGCCAGTGGCCCCACGCGTCGCCGCGCCGACCGATCAGCAGCAGGATGGCAGCGCCGAGCAGCGGCAGGGCGACCAGCAGCCAGGCGGCGGTCAGGGCGCCCGTCGCCGGGACGGCCGTGGCGATGCCGTCGACCTCCGTCGGCAGGGCAGCAAGAGCAGTCGTGATCACCGTCGTGCGCTCCCTAGCTCTTCAACAGGTTGACGTCGTCCACCGAGGCGGAGCGGCGGGTGCGGTAGATCGCGACGATGATGGCCAGTCCGATGACGACCTCGGCGGCGGCCACGACCATGACGAAGAACGCCATCACCTGACCGCTGAGGTCACCGTGGATCCGCGCGAAGGTCACGAAGGCCAGGTTGGCCGCGTTGAGCATCAGCTCGATCCCCATGAACACGACGATCGCGTTGCGGCGCAGCAGCACGGCCGACGCACCGATGGTGAACAGCAGGCTCGAGAGCACCAGGTAGTTGCTCAGGTTCATCGGACCGGCTCCTCACCCGTGATGGCACGTCGCGGTGGTGTGGACCCGGTGCCCGCGTCGCCGATCTCCGCATGGACCTCGGCGACCGAGCGTTCCTGACCACGGCTGCGCAGCACGCGCGGCACCGAGGACTCGAGCGGGTAGCCGTCCGGACCGAGGGCCGGGACGTCCATCGCGTTGCTGCGTGCGTAGACGCCGGGTGCCGGCAGCGGCGTGAGCGTCCCGCCGCCCGCGACGCGCGCGTCGGCACGCTCCCGCTGGCCGCGGAGCTTGGTCAGCCGCTGGCGGTGCGTGAGCACCAGGGCGCCGAGCGCCGCCGTGACCAGCAGCGTCCCGACGGCCTCGAGGGCGAACACGTGGTCGCCGAAGATGACCCGCGCGACGCCGACCGGGTTGCCGTCGACGTTGGCGGCCGCGAGCCCCACGGGGGTGATGTCGGCCGCGGTGAGCACGACGCCGACGAGCACGACGGCCAGGCCGATGCCGAGCAGGGCGCCGATCCAGCGCTGCCCGGTGATCGTCTCCACCAGGGAGTCGGAGGAGTCGACGCCGACGAGCATCAGGACGAAGAGGAAGAGCATCATCACCGCGCCGGTGTAGACGATCACCTGCACGACGCCGAGGAACGGCGCCTCCTGTGCGACGTAGAGGATCGCCAGCGAGATCATCACCACCACGATGCTCATCGCCGCGTGCACGGTCTTGCGGGCGAACAGCAGCCCGAGCGCGGCGAGCACCATGACCGGCGCGAGGAACCAGAAGAGCACCGCCTCGCTGTTGGAGGTCTCGCCGGTCTCGGCGATCGTCGCGGCCAGGCCGGCCAGCAGGGCGGCGCTCATCGGGCCGCCTCACCGGTACGGCGCGCGGTCGTGACCGTGGCGAGGGACGGGTCCTCCGGGCGCCACCGCGCGACCCAGTCGACCTGCTCGGGGGCCGGTCCGGAGACCGATCCGCGGTAGTAGTCGGTGTCCTCGGTGCCCGGCACCATCGGGTGCGGGGCCGCGAGCATGCCGTCCGCGAGCGGCGCGAGGAGGTCCTGCTTCTCGAAGATCATCGCGCTGCGGGTCGGGCTCGCGAGCTCGAACTCGTTCGTCATCGTCAGGGCGCGGGTCGGGCACGCCTCGATGCACAGCCCGCAGAAGATGCAGCGCAGGTAGTTGATCTGGTAGACGCGGCCGTACCGCTCACCGGGCGAGAACTGGGCGTCGGGCGTGTTGTCCGCGCCCTCGACGTAGATCGCGTCGGCCGGGCAGGCCCACGCGCACAGCTCGCAGCCGATGCACTTCTCGAGGCCGTCCGGGTACCGGTTGAGCTGGTGACGGCCGTGGTAGCGCGGCTTGGTCGGCACCTTCTCGAACGGGTACTGCTCGGTGACCGTCGGCTTGAACATCGAGGAGATGGTCACGCCGAAGCCGGCCACCGGGGACAGCAGCTCGCCGAGCGCCGACTTGGGCTCGATCAGCGACTCGTACCGGGGCCCGCCGCCGGCGGCGACCTCGCCGGCGCCCTCGCGCCGGGTGATGTCCTTGTCAGCCACGGGGCTTCTCCTCCTCGACGTCGGACGGCTCGTCCGTGCCGCTCTCGAGCGTCGCGGTCGCGGCCTGCGCCGACGCGGACTGCTGCGCCTGCGCCCGCGCCCGGCGCGGTGACAGCGGCAGGGTCTGCCCGGGCAGGGGCGGGACGGGGTAACCGCCCGCGAACGCGTCGAACGGCTCGGTCGCGCCGGCCGACGGGTCGACCGGCTCGGGCTTCTTCTCAGGTATCAGGAACGAGACCGCGACCCCGACCAGCGCCAGGACACCCAGGCCGATGAGCATGCTCCGCAGGTTGACGTCGGTGAACTGCAGGACCCCCTGCACGACCGAGACGCACACGATCCAGGCCAGCGCGGCCGGGATGAGCACCTTCCAGCCGAACTTCATGAACTGGTCGTAGCGGAAGCGCAGCAGCGTGCCGCGGATCCAGACGAACAGGAACATGAAGAACCACAGCTTGGCCAGGAACCAGAGCAGCGGCCACCAGCCCTCGTTGAACATCCCGTCGTTGACCAGGTGCAGGCCGAAGGGCGCCCGCCAGCCGCCGAAGAAGAGCGTCGTGGCCACCGCGGAGACGTTGAGCATGTTGATGTACTCGGCAAGGAAGAACCAGGCGAACTTCATCGAGGAGTACTCGGTCATGAACCCCGAGACGAGCTCGCCCTCGGCCTCCGGCAGGTCGAACGGCAGCCGGTTGACCTCGCCGACCATCGAGATGAAGTAGATGACGAAGGCGGGCAGCAGCGGGAACACCCACCACACCTCCGCCTGCGACTCGACGATCTGCGAGGTGGACATCGTCCCGGCCAGGACGAAGACGCTCACCAGGGACAGGCCCATGGCGAGCTCGTAGCTGATCACCTGCGCGGTGGAGCGCACCGCACCCAGCAGCGGGTAGGTCGAGCCCGAGGACCAGCCGCCCAGCACGATGCCGTACACGCCGACCGACGTCGCCGCCAGGATGTACAGCACAGCGACCGGGAAGTCGGTCAGCTGCAGCGGTGTGACCACGCCGAAGATCGAGACCTCCGGTCCGAGCGGGATGACCGCGAACGTCAGCAACGCGCAGAACACGGAGATCATCGGCGCGACGATGTAGACGACCTTGTCCGCCGCCTTGACGTTGATGTCCTCCTTGAGCAGGAGCTTCATCGCGTCGGAGATGGACTGCAGCAGACCGAACGGACCGTGCACGTTGGGCCCGGGCCGGATCTGCATGCGGGCGACGACCTTGCGCTCGAACCAGATCGCCATCAGCACACTGACCAGCAGGAAGACGATCACGCCGACAGCCTTGATCAGGATGATCCAGCCGGTGTCGTTGCTGAAGTCGGCGCCCGGCACGTCGGCCGCATCGGCGGCCTGAGCCAGCACGAACGCGTTGAGCACGGCCATCACAGCCCCTCTCCCTCATCGGCGGGTCGTTCGTCGGGCACCTGCACGTCCGTCGGCTCGGCTGCGGCGAGGACGTCGACGACCGAGCCCGCGTCGACCCGGAGGGTCGAGCGCACCATCGAGCCGACCGACGCCGTCGGGACCCACACCACGCCGTCCGGCATCGACGTCACCACGAGCGGCAGGGTGACCTGACCGGCCTCGGTGCGCACGGTGATGCGGCCACCGGTCGCCAGACCGAGCCGGGTGGCGAGCTCAACGGACGCCCGGGCGACGGGCCGCTCGGCGGTTCCGGCCAGGAAGGCCTCGCCGTCCTGGCACCGACCGGCGTCCAGCAGCTGGTGCCAGGTGGCCAGTACCGCCTGGCCGTCGCCGACCGCCGGCGGCTCGACAGCGGTGACCGACGGCGCCGCGCCCCGTGCACCGTCCCACGCACCGAGCGCGTCGATCTCGGCGTGCACCTGGGCGAGCGTGCGGAGCCCGAGCGGTGCACCGAGGGCGTCGGCGAGGGCGTCCAGCACGCGATGGTCCGCCATCGCGGTGGAGGTCAGTGCCTGCGGGAACGGCCGCGGGCGGCCCTCCCAGTTGAGGAACGTCCCCGGCTTCTCGACCGGCGGGGCGACCGGCAGCACGACGTCGGCGAGCTCGGTGACCACCGAGGCGCGGACCTCGAGGCTGACCAGGAAGCCGACGTCGACGAGAGCCGTGAGGGCGGCCGTGGGATCGGGCAGGTCCATCGGGTCGACGCCGCCGACGACGAGCCCGCCGAGGGTCCCGTCGATCGCGGCCGCGATCATCTGCGAGGTGTCCCGGCCGGGCGCATCGGGCAGCCGCTCGACGTCCCACGCCGCTGCGACGTCCACCCGGGCCGCCGGATCGGCGACCGGACGACCGCCGGGCAGCAGACCGGGCAGCGTGCCGACCTCGACGCCGCCACGCTCACCTGCGCGGCGCGGCAGCCAGGCCAGGCGCGCGCCTGTCGACCGGGCCAGGCGCAGCACGGCGCTCAGCCCGCCGGGCACTGTGGCGAGCCGCTCACCGACGAGGATGATCGCGTCGCTGCGCAGCGCCACCGCCGCCTCGGCCAGCACGCTCCCAGCGGCGCGCCGCGGGGAGCCGAGCGCGTCGAGGACCTCGGGCTCGGTGCCGGGTGCGGCCTGGAGGAGAGTGCCGTTCAGCCTGGCCAGGGCCCGGCTCGCGAAGGGCGCGACGGAGAACACCCGGTTCCGGTGCGCCTGGACGCCCTTGCGCAGCCGCAGGAAGGCGATGCCGCCCTCGTCCTCCGGCTCGAAGGCGACCAGGAGGGTCGTCGGGGCGTGCTCGAGGTCGGCGAAGGTCACCGACATCCGGGAGCCGGCCACGTGGTGGGCGCAGAACGCCTCCTCCTCGGCCGAGTGCGGGCGTGCGCGGTGATCGACGTCGTTGGTGCCGAGGACCGCCCGGGCGAACTTCTGGTAGGCGTAGGCGTCCTCGATCGTCGACCGACCGCCCGGGAGCACACCGACGCCACCGGCGGCCCGGGCCGCCGTCAGGCCTGCGGCCGCGACCTCGAGCGCCTCGGCCCAGCTGGCCGGCCGCAGCTCGCCGCGGCTGCCGTCCTCGCCGCGGTCCCGCACCAGCGGGACGGTGAGACGGTCCGCCATGGCCTGCCAGGTGTAGCCGAACCGGTCCTTGTCGGTGATCCACTCCTCGTTGACCGCCGGGTCGTCACCGGCGAGACGGCGCATCACGACGCCGCGACGGTGGTCGATCCGGATCGCGGCACCGTTGCTGTCGTGCTCGGCGACGCCCGGGGTGGAGACCAGGTCGAAGGGTCGGGACCGGAACCGGTACGCGGCACTGGTCAGGGCACCGACCGGGCAGATCTGCACGGTGTTGCCCGAGAAGTACGACGCGAAGGGCCGACCCGAGGTGTCGAGCGTGGCCTGGCCGAGCGGGCCGGCCGAGTCGTGCGCCGGCATCCCGATCGCCGCGCCGATCGGCGTCCCGTCGGGCTGGGCGCCGCGGTACACCTGCACCGGCTCGGCGCCGGCGAAACCGAGCACGCTCGGGTCGAAGACACCGATCTGCTGCTTGATGCCGCGCTGCTGCAGGTCGATGAACGGGTCCCCGGCGATCTGCTCCGAGAACCGGGTGCAGCGCTGGCACAGCACGCAGCGGTCCCGGTCGAGCAGGATCTGGGTCGAGATCGCGATCGGCTTGGGGAAGGTCCGCTTGATGTCGTGGAACCGGCTCGTCCCGTGGGCGTTGCTCATCGTCTGGTTCTGCAGCGGGCACTCCCCGCCCTTGTCGCAGGTGGGGCAGTCGAGCGGGTGGTTGATCAGCAGGAGCTCGAGGTTGCCGTGCTGGGCCTTGTCCGCGACCGCGGACGTGCGCTGGGTCCGGACCACCATGCCCGGGGTCGCCTCGAGCGTGCAGGAGGCCTGCGGCTTGGGCATCGGACGGACGGTGCCCTCACGGTCGGGGGTCGCCACCTCGACCAGGCACTGCCGGCACGCGCCGACGGGCGTGAGCAAGGGGTGGTCGCAGAACCGCGGGATGGCGATGCCGAGCGACTCGGCCGCACGGATCACCAGGGTGCCCCGGGGGACGGCGAGCTCGATGTCGTCGATCGTGAACGTGACCTGGTCGGCGACGGTCGGCAGGGTCCCGCCCGCCGTCGGCTGCGTCGTCGTCATGCTCCCACCGTTCCTGCGGCCACACCGGAGAGCGCATGCACATCGGCACGCCGGTTGCGGGGGGTGTACTCGAACAGGGCTGCGGCCGCCGGGTCGAACGGGCAGCCACCGCCGGTGATGTGCGCCTCGAACTCGGCGCGGAACAGGGCGATGCCCGAGGTGACGGTCGACGTCGCGCCGTCGCCCAGGGCGCAGAACGCCCGGCCGAGGATGTTGTCGCACACGTCCAGGAGGGTGTCGAGGTCCTCCATCGTGCCCTGGCCGTGCTCGATGCGCGCCAGGATCTGCTTCATCCAGTACGTGCCCTCACGGCAGGGCGTGCACTTGCCGCAGGACTCGTGCGCGTAGAACTCGGCCCAGCGGGTGATCGCCCGGACCACGCACGTGGTGTCGTCGAAGATCTGCAGTGCGCGGGTGCCGAGCATCGAGCCCGCCGCGCCGACCGACTCGTAGTCCAGCGCCACGTCGAGGTGGTCGGCGGTGAACAGCGGCGTCGAGGACCCGCCGGGGGTCCAGAACTTCAGCTCGTGGCCCGCACGCACCCCGCCGGCCATCGCCAGCAGCTCGCGCAGCGTGATGCCGAGCGGCGCCTCGTACTGGCCTGGACGCTGCACGTGACCGGACAGCGAGAACAGGCCGAAACCGGCCGACCGCTCGGTGCCCATCGACCGGTACCAGTCGACGCCCCCGGTGATGATCGACGGCACGGAGGCGATCGACTCGACGTTGTTGACCACTGTCGGCCGCGCGTACAGACCGGCGACGGCGGGGAACGGCGGCTTGAGGCGCGGCTGCCCCCGACGGCCCTCGAGGGAGTCGAGCAGCGCCGTCTCCTCACCGCAGATGTAGGCGCCGGCTCCCGCGTGCACGGTGACCTCGAGGTCGTAGCCGGTGCCGAGCACGTCGGAGCCGAGGTACCCCTTGGCGTAGGCCTCCTCGACCGCGCGCAGGACCCGCCGGTACACGTGCAGCACCTCGCCGCGCACGTAGACGAAGGCGTGGTGGCAGCCGATCGCGAACGAGGTGATCGCGATGCCCTCGATGAGCGCGTGCGGATCGGCCATCATCAGCGGGATGTCCTTGCAGGTCCCCGGCTCGGACTCGTCCGCGTTGACCACCAGGTAGCGCGGACCGCCGTCGGGGGCCGGCAGGAAGCTCCACTTCAGTCCGGTGGGGAACCCGGCACCACCACGGCCACGCAGGCCGGAGTCCTTGACCGCGGACACGATCGCTGCGGGGTCCATGGCCACCGCGGTCCGCAGACCGGTGTAGCCACCGTTGGCCTCGTAGGTCGCCATCGACCAGGAGGCGTCAGCGTCCCAGTGGGCGCTCAGGACGGGCGTCAGGGTCACCATCACGCATCCTTCGTGCTCGGGTCGTGGCCGGTGGTCGTCCGGGCACCCCTCGCGGGTGCGGTCCAGCCCTTCTCCCGCGCGAGCACCGTACCGGCCAGGGTGGGCCCACCTGCACCGACGCCCTCGTCGGCGCGGCCGTCGCTGAACCCGGCCAGCACGCGCGACATCGCCTTGAACGAGCACACCGACGAGGCGCCACGGGTCGGGGCGACCGGCTCACCGGACCGGAGCCGGTCGACGACCTGCTTGGCCGAGTCCGGCGTCTGGTTGTCGAAGAACTCCCAGTTGACCATCATCACCGGCGCGTAGTCGCAGGCCGCGTTGCACTCGATCCGCTCGAGCGTGACGGCGCCGTCCGTGGTCGTCTCGTCGTGCCCGACGCCGAGATGGTCGGAGAGCTCCTCGTAGATCGCGTCGCCGCCCATCACGGCGCACAGCGTGTTGGTGCACACGCCGACGGTGTACGTGCCGTTGGGGTGGCGCTTGTACTGCGTGTAGAAGGTCGCGACGGCCGAGACCTCCGCCGTGCTCATGCCGAGGGTCCGCGCGCAGAAGGCGATGCCGTCCGGGCTGACGTAGCCGTCCTCCGACTGCACCAGGTGCAGCAGCGGGAGCAGCGCCGACCGCGGCTCGGGGTACCGGGCGACGGCGACCGCCGCATCGGCGACCAGACGGTCGAGCTTGGCGCCCTCATAGGGCTCGTAGCCGGTGGTCATCAGCGGTCCACCCCTCCCAGGACGGGATCCAGACCGGCGACCGCGACGACGACGTCGGCCACCTGGCCGCCCTCGCACATCAGGGAGACCGCCTGCAGGTTGTTGAAGGACGGGTCGCGGAAGTGCGCCCGGTACGGCCTGGTCCCGCCGTCGGAGACCAGGTGCACGCCGAGCTCCCCGCGCGGGGCCTCGACCCGCTGCCAGACCTGACCAGCCGGCACCCGGAAGCCCTCGGTGACGAGCTTGAAGTGGTGGATCAGGGCCTCCATCGAGGTGCCCATGATCTCCTTGATGTGGTCGAGCGAGTTGCCCATGCCGTCCGAGCCGATGGCGAGCTGTGCCGGCCAGGCGATCTTCTTGTCGGCGACCATCACCGGGCCCGGCCCCATGGCCTGGAGCCGGTCGGTGCACTGCTGGACGATCCGCAGCGACTGGTAGCACTCCTCGACCCGCAGGACGACCCGGGAGAACGAGTCGGCGTCGGTCGAGGTCGGCACGTCGAAGTCGTACGTCTCGTAGCCGCAGTACGGCGTCGCCTTGCGCACGTCGTACGGCAGGCCCGCCGAGCGCAGCACCGGTCCGGTGATGCCCAGGGCCATCGCACCGGCCAGGCTGAGGTGCCCGACGCCGATCAGGCGACCCTTGAAGATCGGGTTGCCGAGCATCAGGTCGGTCAGCTGGCGGATGTAGTCCCGGACCTTGACCATGGCCTCGCGGATCGTGTCGAGCGCACCGGGTGGGATGTCCTGGGCGACGCCGCCGGGGCGCACGTACGCGTGGTTCATCCGCAGGCCGGTGATGAGCTCGAAGATCCGCAGGATCTCCTCGCGGGCGGTGAACGCTGTCGTCATGATCGTCGTGGCGCCGAGCTCGTTGCCGCCGGTGCCGAGCGCGATGAGGTGGGACGCGACCCGGTTGAGCTCCATCATCAGCACTCGGATGACCGTCGCCCGCTCCGGGACGTCCTGCGTGATGCCGAGCAGCTTCTCGACGGCCAGGCCGTAGGCCGTCTCCTGGAAGAGCGGGGCGAGGTAGTCCATCCGGGTGCAGAACGTGGTGCCCTGCGTCCAGGTCCGGTACTCCATGTTCTTCTCGATGCCGGTGTGCAGGTAGCCGACGCCGCAGCGGGCCTCGGTCACCGTCTCACCGTCGATCTCGAGCATCAGCCGGAGCACACCGTGGGTCGACGGGTGCTGCGGGCCCATGTTGACGACGATGCGCTCCTCGCCGAGGCGTGCTGCCTCCTCGGCGATCTCGGACCAGTCGCCGCCGGATGCCTCGAAGCTCGGCACGTCCCGCGTCGAGGGGTCGACGACGAACGGGCTCGCGTGGGGGGTCTGGGACTCAGCCATCAGGTGTACGACCTCCGCTCGTCGGGCGGCGGGATGCTCGCGCCCTTGTACTCCACCGGGATCCCGCCGAGCGGGTAGTCCTTGCGCTGCGGGTGACCGGGCCAGTCGTCGGGCATCGCGATCCGGGCCAGCCCGGGGTGGCCGTCGAAGACGATCCCGAAGAAGTCCCAGGTCTCCCGCTCGTGCCAGTCGTGGCCCGGGTAGACCCGGACGCTGGACGGGATGTGCGGATCGCCGTCGGGCACCGCGACCTCCAGGCGCAGCGACCGCCCGTGGGTCACCGAGAACAGGTGGTAGACGGCGTGCAGCTCGCGGCCGGTCTCGTGCGGGTAGTGCACGCCCGAGACGCCGAGGCCGAGCTCGAAGCGCAGGTCCTGGTCGTCCCGCAGTGCCTGACACACCTGGACCAGGTGCTCGCGCCGGACGAAGAGGGTCAGCTCCTCGCGGTCGACGACGACCTTCTCGATCGCGGTGTCGAACGCGGTCCCGCCCTCGGTGAGCACCTCGGCGAGGATGTCGACGACCTCGTCGAACCAGCCGCCGTAGGGCCGCTCGCTCGGGCCGGGCATCGCGATCGTGCTGACCAGGCCGCCGAACCCGGAGGTGTCACCGGTGCCGCGGGCACCGAACATGCCGGTCCGGACGTCGACGACCTCGAGCTGGGGGCGGCCGTCGGTCGTGGCGGGCACGTTCTGCGAGCCGGCCTCGTGCGCGGCCTCGACGGCTGTCTGCGGGGTGTCCGAGGCCGCGGTGCCGACCGGGCCGCCGCCGGCCTTGGCCGCCGCAGCGGCGTCCTTGGCCTCCTGCGGCGCGTCGTCGTCGGTCTTCGGGGTGTCGCTCACCGCAGCAGACCCTTCATCTGGGAGGTCGGTGTCACGCCGAGCGCAGCCGCCTCGGCAGCCCGGGCGGCCTCCTCGCGGTTGACCCCGAGCGGCTCGGCCTGGATCTGGTCGTGCAGCGTGAGGATCGCGTTGATCAGCATCTCGGGCCGGGGTGGGCAGCCGGGCAGGTAGATGTCCACCGGCACGATGTGGTCGACGCCCTGCACGATGGCGTAGTTGTTGAACATCCCGCCGGACGATGCGCACACGCCCATCGACAGGACCCACTTGGGTCCGGCCATCTGGTCGTAGACCTGCCGGACGACCGGCGCCATCTTCTGGCTCACCCGGCCGGCGACGATCATCAGGTCCGCCTGGCGCGGCGAGGCGCGGAAGACCTCCATGCCGAACCGCGAGAGGTCGAACCGCGAGGTGCCGGCCGCCATCATCTCGATCGCGCAGCACGCGAGGCCGAAGGTCACCGGCCACAGCGAGGCCTTGCGGAAGTAGCCCGCCAGGTCCTCGATCGTGGTCAGCAGGAACCCGGACGGTGCGTCCTCGATACCCATGGCCCTCCTCCTTCCTCTCCTGCGTCCGTCAGTCCGGCTCGCTCGTCGGTCAGTCCCACTCGAAGCCGCCGCGGCGCCACTCGTAGACGAAGGGCACCGTGATCAGGACCAGGAACGTCATCATGGCCACGACGCCGAACATCATCAGCTCCCCGAAGGCCACCGCCCACGGGTACATGAAGACGACCTCGATGTCGAAGATGATGAAGGTCATCGCCACGAGGTAGTACTTGATCGGGAAGCGGCCGCCGCCCACCGCGTGCGGGGTCGGGTCGATCCCGCACTCGTAGGCTTCGAGCTTGGCGCGGTTGTACCGCTTCGGGCCGATGATCGCGCTCGCACCGACACCACCGAGTGCGAGCACTGCCGCGACACCCATCAGGACGAGGATCGGGACGTAGGGGTTGCTCATCGGACCCTCCAGGACAGGGGCGGTCTCAGCGACGGCGGGACGGCCGTCGCGCGGGCACGGTCGGTCGGCGACGCAGCCACCGCTGAGTGTCGTCGGGTCATGCTGCCGGCGCAATCCGGGTCAGCGCGCTGATGAAGCGGTCGGACAGGTCCCCGCCGTGCGGCTCGTAGACGTCCGCGAGGAGCTTGAGGGTCAGCCGCATGAGGGCAGGTCGCGGGAGCCCGTAGCGCGTGCACACCCGCATCACCTCGGGGTGCTCGATGAGCTTCACGAACACCCGGCCCAGCGTGTAGTAGCCACCCAGCTCGTCCGCCATGATCTTCGGGTACGTGGCGAGGGTGCTCTCGCGGGCGGCGTCGGTCGTCCGGGACCTGGCCTGCGCGATGACCTCGGCGGCCCGCCGCGCGGCCTGCATCGCGTACGCGATGCCCTCGCCGTTGAACGGGCTGACCATGCCACCGGCATCCCCGACGAGCATCAGCCCACGCGTGTAGTGCGGCTTGCGGTTGAAGCCCATCGGCAGAGCGGCGCTGCGCACCGGCCCGACCTGGTTCTCCGGGGTGAACTCCCACTCCGGCGGGGTGTTGGCGACCCACCGCCGCAGGAGGTCCTTGTAGTCGATCTTGGTGGTGGTGGCACGGGAGCTCACGCTGCCGAGGCCGACGTTCGCCGTGCCGTCGCCCAGCCCGAAGATCCAGCCGTAGCCGGGCATCAGGTTGGACTTGCCGGGCCGGCCGTCCCAGAGCTCGAGCCAGCTCTCCATCCAGTCGTCGTCGTGCCGCGGGGTCTTGAAGTAGGTCCGGACGGCGACGCCCATCGGCCGGTTCGGGTTCTTCTCGATGCCCAGCGACAGCGCGAGCCGGGACGAGACGCCGTCGGCAGCGATCACCACCGGGGCGCGCAGGGTGACCTCGTCACCGGCGCGCCGCCCCTCGGCGTCGACCGGGCGGGCCGTCACCCCGACGACGCGGCCGCTGCGCTCGTGCAGCACCGGGCCGGTCACGTTCATCTGCTCGACGATCCGGGCGCCCGCCGCCCTGGCGTGCCGGGCGAGGGTGTCGTCGAAGTCCTTGCGCGTGCGGCTGACGCCGTAGTTGGGGAAGGCGTCGAGCTCGGGCCACGGCAGCTCGAGGCGGTGCCCACCGCCGTAGACGCGCAGACCCTTGTTCCGGATCCAGCCGTCCTCCGCGCGCATCGGCACGCCCATCGCGACGAGCTCACGGACCGAGCGCGGCGTGAAGCCGTCGCCGCAGACCTTCTCGCGCGGGAAGGCCGTCTTCTCCAGGACCAGGACATCCAGACCTGCGACGGCGAGGTAGTAGGCAGCGGTGGATCCGGCGGGACCGGCACCCACGACGATGACGTCGGCGTCATCGTGCTGCGACCCAGTCGTCACGCCTGCCTCATCCTTGTGAATCCTTGTGAACAATTTCACGAACGGAACCGGGTCAGTCTACCGACGCAGGACGCCGGAGCCGATCAACGGCCCGCCCGACGTCGGACCTACGTCCTAGATGTCCTGTCGCCCGGTGCTGGGTCGCTGTCGCCTGCCGGTGGGTCCGGACGGACTGCGCGGTGCAGCGCGACGATCCCACCGCTGAGGTTGCGGTACGCGACCTCGCTCCAGCCGGCCCGACGGATCAGGCGGCCGAGACCCGCCTGGTCCGGCCACTGGCGGATCGACTCGGCCAGGTAGACGTAGGCGTCCGGCTCCTTGGAGACCGCGCGCGCCACCGGCGGCAGCGCGCGCATCAGGTACTCGGTGTACAGCGTGCGGAACGGCGCCCACGTGGGCCTCGAGAACTCGCAGACGACGAGACGGCCGCCCGGCTTGGTCACCCGCAGCATCTCCGCGAGCGCCGCCGTGGTGTCCGCCACGTTGCGCAGACCGAAGGAGATCGTCACCGCGTCGAACGATGCGTCGGCGAACGGCAGCCGCATCGCGTCGCCGGCGGTGAAGGGCAGGTCGGGACGCCGCGCCTTGCCGACCTCGAGCATGCCGACCGAGAAGTCGCACGGCACGACCCGCACGCCGTCGGCCTCGAATGGCTCGCTGGACGTGCCGGTCCCGGCCGCCAGGTCCAGCACGACGTCGCCCGGCCACGCGTCGACGGCGCGGATCGTCGCGGAGCGCCATCGGCGGTCCTGGCCGAGCGAGATGACGTCGTTCGTCAGGTCGTAGCGTCGCGCGATGCCGTCGAACATCGCGGCGACGTCGTGCGGCTGCTTGTCGAGGCTCGCGCGGGACATGTGGACAGTCTCGCATCCCGCGCGAGCCCGGCCGCCCCTGCCCCGAGTGGAGCGATCGGACCCCGTGTGGAGCGATCGGACCCCGTGTGGAGCGATCGGACCCCGTGTGGAGCGATCGGACCCCGTGTGGAGCGTCGCGACCTCGACACGCGGGCGTGTCGAGGTCCGAACGCTCCACACCGACGGGGTCCCGAGCAGGGGACGGCCGAGGTTGCACGGTCGGCGGCGGCGAGCGCACGCTGACCGTCCTACGCTGTACCGCGATGATCCCCGACCCGCACGCGGCTGCGGGTGCAGCCGCCGACGCGGCCGGCACCCGCGCTCTGCCGTTGGTGTCGCGCACCGTCGCCGTCGACGTCGCCGACCTCCCGGCCAACCTCCTCGACCTGCTCCCCCGCACCGGCGCGATGGCGTGGGTGCGCCGCGGCGACGGCCTGGTGGCGTGGGGCGAGCTCCTGCGGGTCGGGACGACCGGGCCGCAGCGGTTCGCCGAGGCGGAGGCGACCTGGCGGTCGATCGTGCGTCACGCCGTCGTACGCGACGAGGTCCGGGTGCCCGGTACCGGGCCGGTCGCCTTCGGGTCGTTCGCCTTCGCGGACGGCTCGCCGGCCGGCGGAGCGCTCGTCGTGCCGCAGGTCGTCGTCGGCCGCCGCGGCGACACGGCATGGGTGACCACCCTCGACGCCGGCGCCGTCGGCGCACCCGGCCCCGACGTGCTCGTCACGCACCCGGCCCCGCAGTCGCCCGGCGCCGTCACGTTCGACGACGGCGCGCTGAGCCGGCAGGGCTGGCAGGAGGCAGTCGCCCGGGCGGTCGGCGAGATCCGTGCGGGTCGGCTGGACAAGGTCGTCCTGGCGCGGGACGTCGTGGCGCGCACCGAGCTGCCGCTCGACCCCCGCTGGGTGCTGCACCGGCTCGCTGCGGACTACGGCTCGTGCTGGACGTTCATGGTCGACCGGATGCTCGGCGCGACACCGGAGCTCCTGGTGCGCAGCGAGAAAGGTCTGGTGACCTCGCGCGTGCTCGCCGGGACGATCCGGCGGACCGGCGACGACGACGCCGACCTGGCGCGCGCAGCCATCCTGGCGCACTCCTCGAAGGACCTCGAGGAGCACGAGTACGCCGTCTCGTCGCTGACCGATGCGCTCGGGCCGTTCTGCTCGTCGACCAACGTGCCAGAGACGCCCTTCGTCCTGCACCTGCCCAACGTGCTGCACCTGGCGACCGACGTGACCGGCGTGCTGGCCACCGACGGCGTGCACCCGGCGCCGTCGAGCCTTCACCTCGCCGCCGCGCTGCACCCGACCGCGGCCGTCGCCGGCACACCGACCGCGGCGGCCTGCGAGCTCATCGGTGATCTCGAGGCGATGGACCGGGCGCGCTACGCCGGTCCGGTGGGCTGGCTCGGCGCCGACGGCGACGGCGAGTGGGGCATCGCGCTCCGGTCGGCCGCGCTCGACCCGGCCGACCCGCACCGGCTGCGGCTGTTCGCCGGCTGCGGCATCGTCGCTGCGTCGGTGCCGTCCGCCGAGCTGGCCGAGTCCGAGGCGAAGCTCGAGCCGATGCGGCACGCGCTGCTCACGCCTGACGCCTGATCGACCACCCGCAGGCAGGACGACGCCGGCCGGGAGGCCCTGGGGACCTCACCGGCCGGCGCTGCGCCCGACGCGTCGGATCAGCCCTGGTCGAACCAGCCGAACGGGTCGGGGACGGCGGAGTCGGCACTGCCGGGCACGACGTCCTTGCCGGGGGTCTGCGAGTCCTTCGACCCGTCGGAGCCCTGGGTCCCGTCGGAGCCCTGCGAGTCGCTCGCCGTCGTCGTCTCGGCGCGCACCGCGAACGTCACGTCGACCTGGAGCGCCGATCCGTCGCGCACGATGGTCAGCGTCTCGGTCGAGCCCGCCGCGCGCTCCCGCACGAAGGCCGTCAACGCCTCGGCGCCGCTGACCGGGTCGTCGCCGATCGCGACGATCACGTCGCCGACCTCGATCCCGGCGTCCGATGCCGGGGAGCCGTCGGTGACCTGCTCGACGGCCGCCCCGCGGCGCGTCGTGCCGTCGACGGCGGCCGTTCCGTCGCTCATCGCGACACCGAGGAAGGCGTGGTCGGCGGAGCCGTCGGCGATCAGCTCGGCCGCGACCCGGTCGGCGAGGTTCACCGGGATGGCGAAGCCGAGCCCGATCGAACCGCTCGACGCCGACAACGACGCGATCGACGAGGTGATCCCGACGACCTCGCCGGACACGTTGAACAGGGGTCCACCGCTGTTGCCGGGGTTGATCGCGGCGTCGATCTGGATCGCGTTGGTCACGACCGTCTCGTCCGAGCCGTCCGACGTCGACACGGGGCGGTCGAGTGCGGAGACGATCCCGGTCGTCGCGGTGCTGTCGAGGCCCAGCGGGTTGCCGACGGCCATCACCGGGGCGCCGACGGCGACCGCGTCCGAGTCACCGAGCACCGCCGGGGTGAGGTCCTCCGGCGGGTCGGTCAGCCGGATGACGGCCAGGTCGGTCGTCGGGTCGGTGCCGACGAGGGTCGCCTCGAACACCCGCCCGTCGGCAAGGGTCACCTGAAGGCCGCCGTCGACCGCGTCACCGACCACGTGGTCGTTGGTCAGGATGTTGCCCTTGCGGTCGAGGATCACGCCGGACCCCTTGCCCGACGCCGTCGCGGTCTGGACGTCGATCGCCACCACCGACGGGCGCACGGCGGCCGCGACCGCCTGCCAGTCGGGCTGCTCGGCGGTCGAGCCGGAGACCGGCACGGTCGTCGACTCCTGCTGCTCGATCGTGGCCGTGGACGGGGTCGCCGTCGTCGGCTGGTCGGCGGTGAACGCGCCGGTCAGGCCCGCGGTCGCGAGGCTCGCCACCAGGGCGGCCGCGGTAGCCGTGCCGGCGAGCGGCAGCCACCGGGTGCGCGGCGTCGGGCGCGGCAGGTCGGCCTCACGGTACGCGGGGGCGATCGGCGGACCGACGGGTGGCGCGCCGAACGCCCCGGTGACCGGGGCGCCGGTGGCCGGGGCGCCGGTGGCCGGGGACCCCGTCGGGGGCACTCCCGGCACGGGCGTGCCCGTGGTCGGGGGCCCAGCGTTCGGGACCCCAGCAGTCGGGACCCCAGCGGTCGGGACGAGTGGTGCCGGCGGAACCGGCTGCGCTGCGAACGGGTCGCGGTGCTCGGTGCTCATGGTGACCTCCCTTTGGCCCCCATCACAGTCCGCCCGCCTGGGCGGTTGCTGGACCGGGCCTGGGAGTTCGCTGAGAACTGTGCCCGGGCACCAGCGCCGGCGGGGACGGGACCCGCGGCCGGCCGAGAGCTGCGCTCAGCCGCCCAGGGCCTCGCGGGCGGCGAGCCGCGCAGCGTGCGACAACCGCGCGGAGAGCTCGCGGCGCCCCGAACGATCGGTGCGCACCTCGATCACGCCGACCCCGTCGATCGGAGCCGCGAGCGCTGCGCGCAGGCCGGCCGCGTCGGTGACGAGGGTGTGTGCGACGCCGTAGCCGAGGCAGAGCCGGGCGAGGTCGGCACCGTGCGGCGTGCCGAACACGCGCTCGAACCCGTCTGCGTACGCCGGGGCACCGTGCTCCAAGGTCGCGAAGATCGACCCGCCGTCGTCGTTCGCGACGACGACGCTCAGGTCGGGCCGCCGCTCGAGCGGGCCGACGAGCAGGCCGCCGATGTCGTGCAGGAAGGTCAGGTCGCCGAGGTAGACCCGGACCGGTCGGCCCATGGCCAGGGCGACACCCGCTGCCGTCGCGAGGGTTCCGTCGATCCCGGCAAGGCCCCGGTTGGCGAGCACCGTCGGCGCCCGGTCCCAGGCCGCGACCAGGTCGAGGTCACGGACCGGGTTGCTCGACCCGACCACCAGGACGTCGTCCGGACCGGTCGCGGCCGCCACCTGGGTCGCGATCTCCGGACCGGTGAGGCGCCCACCGGCCGCCGGCCCGTCCCCGCCCGCACCCTCGGCGAGCACCGCCGCCACGGCGCGGGCAGCTGCGGACCCGGCCCGCTGCCAGCGGGCCAGCCACGGTGACCCGGCGCCGAGGTTGCCGGTCAGCAGCAGGGGCGGTACCTCGGCGAGCACCTGGGTCGCGTTGCGCGCGGCGTCCGGCCACCGCGCACCCAGCGGCGCGATGACGAGCGACTCGACGTCCGGTCGCGCGAGGAGGGCGTGGACCGGGCGGCTCAGGGTGGGCCGTCCGAGCACGACGACGCGCTGCACCGCCCCACCGAGGGTCGGCTCGTCGAGCAGCAGCCGGTAGGCCCCGATCACGTTCGGTCCCCACCGGGCGCCCGACGTCGGCTCGGCCAGCAGGGGCCACTCGTTGGCCACCGCGATGCGCTCCGCATCGGGCCCGGCACCGTCACCGGCCACGACGACCGTGCGCACGCCGTCGGGCGGCGCGAGCCACTGCGCGGTCAGAACGGCCTGCGCGGTCAGAACGGCCTGCGCGGCCGGAGCGGTCGGCGCGGCAGGAGCGGTCGGCGCGGCAGGAGCGGTCGGCGCAGCAGGTCCGGCGTACGCGGCACCGGGGGGCGTCGCCGGCCCGGCACCGCCACGCCGGACGACCTCGGTCAGACCGTCGCGCGAGCGGGTCGGCCACGGGACGTCGTCGGGCACGAGCGGTTCACGGTAGGCGATGTTCACGTGCACCGGCCCCGGGTCACCGGTCCGCGAGCCCCGGGCGGCGGCGACGGCACGCGCCAGGAGGTTGCGCAGGTCCCGGTCCTCGCCGGCACGACCGGTCGGCGCCGGGACGTCGAGGGTCAGCCGCACCGGCTCGAGCAGCCCGACCTGCTCGGTCGCCTGGTTGGCCCCGGTGCCGCGCAGCTCGTGCGGACGGTCGGCGGTCAGCAGCAGCAGCGGCAGTCCGCTGTGGTGCGCCTCGAGCACGGCGGGGTGCAGGTTGGCGACGGCTGTGCCGGAGGTCGTGACGACCGCGACCGGCCGGGCCGACCCGGCGGCCAGGGCGCCCCGGGCCAGGCCGAGCGCGAGGAAGCCGGCGACCCGCTCGTCGATGCGCACGTGCAGGTCGACACCCGGTGCGTTCGGGTCCCGCCCGGGGCCGACCCGCGCGGCGTCGGCGAGGGCGTGCGCCAGCGGGGAGCTCCGCGAGCCGGGCGCCAGCACGACCTCGCGCACCCCGAGGTCCTCGAGCGCCTGCAGCAGCACCCGGGCGGCTGCGCTCGCCGGGCTCGCGGGGCTCACAGCAGTCCTCGCACGGCAGCAGTCCGCGCGAGCCAGCGTCCGGTCAGGTCCGCATCGCCGCGGTGCGCCGCGAGCAGGGCCGGGTCGGGCTCGGGCCGACGAACCGGGATCGCACCGCCGACCGGCAGCAGGGGTTCGGCGACGACGTCGTCCGAGAGCAGCTGGGCGGTCGCCAGGCCGCACGCGAAGGGCAGCTCGGGCAGCGCGGCGGCGAGCGCGATCCCGGCCGCGAGCCCGACCGAGGTCTCCAGGGCCGAGGACACCACGACCGGCAGACCGACCTGCTCGGCCAGGTCGAGGCAGGCGCGCACCCCGCCGAGCGGCGCGACCTTGAGCACCACGATGTCGGCCGCCTGGGCGCGCACGACAGCGAGCGGGTCCTGCGCGCGCCGGATCGACTCGTCCGCAGCGACCGGGACGTCGACCGCACGGCGCACGGTGGCGAGCTCCGCGACGCTCGCGCACGGCTGCTCGACGTACTCGAGGCCACCGGCGGCGCGGTCCAGAACACGCAGCCGGGCGATGGCGGTCGCGGTGTCCCATCCCCCGTTCGCATCGATCCGGATCCGGCCACCCGGGCCGAGGGCGTCCCGGACGGCTTCGAGCCGCTCGATCTCGTCCGACTCGGTCTGACCGGGTTCGGCGACCTTGACCTTGGCCGTCCGACAGCCGCCGGAGGCCTCGACGATGCGGCGGGCGGCCGGTCCGTCGACAGCGGGGACCGTGACGTTGACCGGGATCGTCTCGCGCAGCGCGGCGGGCCAGCCGACGTCGGCTGCCTCGCGCGCAGCACGCCACCAGGCGAGGGACTCGGCGTCGTCGTAGTCCCAGAACGGCGAGAACTCGGCCCACCCGGCGTCACCGCGCAGCAGGACGCCGTCCCGCGCCGTCAGGCCGCGGAAGCGGGTCCGCAGACCGACCCGGTAGACGTGCGTGGTCACCGGGCCACCGTAGTGCCCGCCGAGCGCCGGTGCCGGTGCCCGGTGCGCTGCCGGCCGGCCACCGGCTGGCTACAGTCGAGCCGTGACCAGCGACCCCGCAGACCTGCCCGCCAAGGTCTCCGCGACCTTCGACCCGCAGCGGTGGCGGACCGTCGTCGGCTTCGAGGACCTGACCGACCTGACGTATCACCGCGGCGTCGTCCGCGACCTCTCGCCCGGCACGCCCGACGCGCCCGACGCACCCGACGCACCCGACGCACCCGACGCGCACGGCACGCACGGCACGGTCCGCGACCTGCCCGTCGTCCGGATCGCCTTCGACCGGCCGGAGGTGCGCAACGCCTTCCGCCCGCACACGGTCGACGAGCTCTACCGCGCGCTCGACCATGCACGGATGAGCCCCGACGTCGCCGTCGTGCTGCTGGCCGGGAACGGGCCGAGCCCCAAGGACGACGGCTGGGCGTTCTGCTCGGGCGGCGACCAGCGGATCCGTGGACGTGACGGGTACCGGTACACCGACACGACGCAGGGGCAGACCGCCGAGGCGATCGACCCGGCGCGGGCCGGCCGGCTGCACATCCTCGAGGTGCAGCGCCTGATCCGGACGATGCCCAAGGTCGTGGTCGCGGTCGTCGACGGCTGGGCGGCCGGCGGCGGTCACTCGTTGCACGTGGTCGCCGACCTGTCGATCGCGTGCCGCCAGCACGGACGCTTCAAGCAGACCGATGCCGACGTCGGGTCCTTCGACGGTGGCTACGGCTCGGCGTACCTGGCGCGCCAGGTGGGCCAGAAGCGCGCCCGGGAGATCTTCTTCCTGGCCCGGGAGTACTCGGCGGACGACGCCGAGCGATGGGGTGCCGTGAACGAGGTGGCCGACCACGACGACCTCGAGCCGCTGGCCCTGGAGTACGCGCGGACCGTCGCGGGCAAGTCACCGCAGGCGATCCGGATGCTGAAGTTCGCGTTCAACCTGGCTGACGACGGCCTCGCCGGTCAGCAGGTCTTCGCCGGCGAGGCGACCCGCCTCGCGTACATGACCGATGAGGCGGTCGAAGGTCGCGACGCCTTCCTGGAGCGCCGCGAACCCGACTGGTCGCCGTTCCCGTACCACTTCTGACCGGCCCCGCCCTCCGCGGGGCCGGCCAGGAGTCGGCCGGTCAGGAGCGGCCGGTCAGGTCGAGCTGACGAACCAGACGCCGAAGTCGACCATGTCGCGCAGCGCCAGGGCGCAGACCATCACCACGCCGAAGAGCAGGACCACCGCGATCAGCACGGGGACGGCCGACCGCAGGTGCTCCCGGGTCAGCGCGTCGTGCTCGATGGGGTCCTGGACGTCGTCGTGAACGGTGATCTGGGCCATGGCACGAGCCTGCCGCGGACGACCCGGGTCGCGGATCGGTCTGGCGGCTCACGTCCGGGCGACGCAGGTCAGCCGAAGGTCGCTCACGGGCGGCACGCACTCATCCCCAGGTCGTACGCGGACCCGCCCGGCAGGTGCCGGGCGGGTCCCTGTCGATCGGGTCAGCCGACGGTGATCGATCCCTGGCCGGCCGGGACGAGCTCGACCCAGGTGTTGCCGGGGGCGAGCAGCAGGGGCTGGCCGTCCGGGAGGAAGAGCTGCATCGGGGCGTCCTGCGCCGCCTTCTTCCACCGGCCGGCGACCGTCGTGCCACCGGTCGCGACCATCGCGTCACCCTCGCCGACCAGGCTGTAGGTCGGCACCACGGCGCCGTTCTGGGCGCCGAACCCGGTACCCGGGTGGTCGGCCGTGATCGACACGACGTTGACGGCCGACAGCCGGGCGCCGCTCGCCGCCGTCGCGGGTGCGCTGCCCTCCGACCTCAGCCAGGTACCGCTCGCGGCATCCCAGGCCCAGGACGGGTGCGAGGCACCGGAGAGCGTGAAGGACAGGCTCGACGCCGGTGTGCCGGCGAGCGGAGCAGTGGCCTGCTCGGCGCGCAGCGCGAACGCGAACTGCTGCGGCGGCGGCGCGACATGATCGCCGTCGGCGGCGTCGATGAACGTCTGGAGCTTGCCGTAGACGTTGTGCGGGGCCGCCCGGAAGCTGACCCGGTACAGGCCCGCGGCGCCCGCGTCGTGGCTGATCGACTGGACGCCGCTGTCGTAGACGAGGTTGAGGATGCCCTGCTGACCGCCGGAGTAGGCGAGCAGACCGTGCAGCGGCGCGACGATCAGCGGGTCCATCGGTCGCACCGAGCGGATCGGGCCGACCTCGTCGGGCACCTGCGAGTGGAAGACCGCGACGAACCGGGAGACGTCGAACTCGACGATGGTCTCCCAGACGACGTCGGCGGCCTCGAGGCCGGACTGCGGGCGCGCGACGTTGGTGTTCTCGATCTTCACGGCCACGGCCGGACGCTGGGCGACCTCGGCCACCGCGACACCCGTCAGCGGCCAGACGATGGGCACGACGGGCTCGGGCGGCGCCGCCCGCGACGGGTCGACGGTCGGCGTCATGGTGACCGGGTCGGGAGTCACCGGCGACGGTGGCGGCGAGGCGCTGCAGGCCGCGAGACCGAGGAGCAGGGCGACACCCGCAGCAGCAGCCCTGGCGAGGGTTCCGCGGGTCGGGACGGACGTAACGGTCGTGGTCCAAGACGCCACGGGGCAACTCCTTCTCGTGCCGGCGCCAGCGGCCGACGCAGTCCTGTCTCGTCGTGCAGCACCCGCCATGCGGCGAGCGCCCGGATCACTCTACGACCTCACCTAGGGTGGGGCGGTGGACCGATCGCTCCGTCGCCTGCCGATCGGGCCGACCTCGGCGGTGGCCGCGGACCGGCTCACCGTCGCTCTGCGGGCCGCGATCGACGGCTCCGGACCCGCCCTCGCGCCGATCCCGGCGGCGCCGGCGGCCACGGCAGCGGCAACAGCAGCAGCAACAACACGCGGGAGACCGTCGCGGGCCGGCGTCGTGCCGGCGGCGGTCGCGCTCGTCGTGCGGACCTCGGGCTCGACCGGCGAGGCCCGCGACGTGATGCTGGACACCGACGCCCTGCGGGCCTCCGCGACCGCGACCGCCGACCGGCTGGACGGCCCGGGCCGTTGGGTGCTCGCCCTGCCCCTCGGGCACATCGCCGGGCTCCAGGTCCTGGTGCGGTCGATCCTGGCCGCTACCCGGCCCGTCGTCGTCCCGGCGGTCGGCGGCTTCGACCCGGCCGGGTTCGCGCGCGCCGTGGCGCAGGCGCACGCCGACCGCCCGCGCGGGCAGCCGCTCTACACGTCCCTCGTGCCGACCCAGCTGCACCGCGTCCTGGTGGCGTGCGGCAGCGACGGTCGGCTGCCCGCGGAGCTCGCACCGCTGCGCCACCTGGACGCCGTCCTGCTCGGTGGCGCGGCCGTGAGCCCGGACCTGCTCGACCGGGCACGCGGCGCGGGACTACGGGTCGTGACGACGTACGGGATGACCGAGACCTGCGGTGGCTGCGTGTACGACGGCCGTCCGCTGGCCGGGGTACGGGTCGCGGTGCACGCCGACGGTGTGCGGCTCGCCGGCCCGGTGCTCGCCCGCGGCTACCTGCCCGACGGTCCGCAGGGCACCGGCCGGGTAGACGGCCAGGGCATCGGGCTCCCGGACGGTGCCGCCGGCCCGGCGCACCCCGACGACGTCGCGTTCACGACCGATGCCGACGGCGTGCGCTGGTTCCGCACGCGCGACCTCGGCGACCTGGACGACGGCGTGCTGAGCATCCTCGGGCGCAGCGACGACGTCGTGGTCACCGGCGGGCACAAGGTCGCACCGGCTGCCGTCGAGGCCGCCCTGGCCGGGGTCGCCGGCGTCGGCCAGGTCTGCGTCGTGGGAGTGCCGGACGCCGAGTGGGGACACGTGCTGGCGGCCGTCGTCGTGCCCGCGACCGGCGCCGGGACCAGCGCCGGACCGACGCTCGAGCGGCTGCGCGAGGCCGTGACCCGTAGCCTGGGAGGCGCCGCGGCACCGCGTCACCTCCTGCTCGTCACATCGCTCCCCGAGCGCGGACCGGGCAAGGTGGACCGGGCCGAGGTCAGCCGTCGCGCTGCGGTGGCACTCGACCGCGACACCTAGGACCAGGGCCGGACGACGGCCCGACCGACGAACGACCTGCGCCCGCACTCTCCGGCGCACCGACCTGGACGGAGCACGATGGCGACACCTGCCGAGTGGATCGAGGGTGCACGCCCGCGCACGCTGCCTGCGGCAGCGGCGCCCGTCCTGGTCGGCACCGGCGCTGCCGCCCAGCTCGGCGAGGCCTCGGTCGGGCGGGCCCTGCTCGCTGCCGGCGTCGCGCTCGCCCTCCAGATCGGCGTCAACTACGCGAACGACTACTCGGACGGTGTCCGCGGCACCGACGCCAACCGGGTCGGCCCGCTGCGGCTCACCGCGTCGGCCGCCGCGACACCCGGCCAGGTCAGGGCGGCCGCCTTCACCGCCTTCGGGGTCGGCGCGCTGCTCGGCCTGGCCCTGGTCGCACTCACCGGCCAGTGGTGGCTGCTCGCGGTCGGGGCACTGGCGATCGCCGCTGCCTGGTCCTACACCGGTGGCCGCAACCCGTACGGCTATCGGGGGCTCGGCGAGGTCGGTGTCTTCGTCTTCTTCGGCCTGGTCGCCGTGCTCGGCACGACGTACACCCAGGCCGGTCGGCTCTCCTGGGCGACGCTCGCCGGAGCGGTGGGGGTCGGGCTGCTCGCCTGCGCGCTGCTCATGGTGAACAACGTGCGCGACGTGCCGACCGACGTCCTCGCCGGCAAGCGCACGCTCGCGGTGCGGCTCGGTGAGCACCGTGCGCGGCGGCTCTATGCGGTGTTCCTCGGGGCGGCGATCCTGCTCGGGACCGGCTGCGCGCTGGTCGCCCCGTGGTCGCTGATGGTGCTGCTGCTCGCGGTCCCCGCAGGGATCCTGTCCGCAACGGTGATGCTCGGTGCGCGCGGCGTCCTGCTCAAGCCCGTGCTCGCCGGGACCGGTGCGCTCGAGCTCGCCTACGGCGTGCTGCTGGGACTCGGCTTGGCGCTCTGAGTCGGTCCGCTGACCGTGGGGTCGGCGTCCGTCTCGGCATCGGCGTCGGCGCCGGCGTCCGGACTGGCGTCGGTGTCGGTCTCCGGACTGGCGTCGGTGTCCGTGCCGGGGCCGGCCTCGGTCTCGGTCTCGGCGTCCTGCGCTGCGACCTCGGCCTCGGCGTCCTCTGCGAGCGCGTCGGACTCGACGCCCGCGGTGAACCGCGCACCCGACGTGCGCCGGCCCTCGGCGCGCTCGGCGAGCCACAGCGCAGCGGCATCGCGCGGACCGGCGAGGACCAGGTAGGACAACGCCCACGCCACGAAGGCCGCGACCACGACGAGCAGCCACCCGCCCATGCCCACCGCCCACAGCCCCAGGAGCGCCATCCCGAACAGGCCGAGGCGGAGCACGGAGTAGACGATCAGGCGCACGCTGCCACCCTAGGCCGCGCCGCTTAGTCTTGACGCATGCTCAAGGCCCTGTTCTACGTCGTGCCGATCGCCCTGGCGCTCTACGCGCTGATCGACCTGCAGCGCAGCAAGCCGGTCGAGCGCGCCGACATCCACCCCGTCGCCTGGGTCGCCCTGATCATCCTGCTGCCCGTCGTCGGGCCGATCGCCTGGATCCTGGTCAGCCGAAGCCGACGCGCTCCCGAGGCGCGCCCGACCCTGGGCGCGCGGCCCGGACCGAACGCTCGTCCGGCACCTGGTACACGTCCGGTACCGCCGAACGGCCGACGCCCGGGTCCCGCGGGACGCACCTGGCCGGTCCGCCGGCCCGGTCCCCTCGCCCCGGACGACGACCCCGACTTCCTGTGGCGCCTCGAGCAGCAGCAGCGACGTCGCGGGACGGGTCCTGGCGGCCGGAAGAAGCCGGCGTCCCCGCTCGACCCCGACACCGGCCCGACCGTCGAGGACACCCCCACCAACCCGACCGACAGCACCCCGCCACCCACCGACGAGACCCCCTGACGCCCCGACCCCGCATCCCCGCGGGGGCGGGTGTGGCTACTCGGTGGGCAGGCCGCTGTAGCTGTGCAGGCCCTGGAAGAAGAGGTTGACGCCGGTGAAGTTGAAGATCACCGTGGCGTAGCCGACCAGGACGAACCAGGCCGCACGCCGGCCCGACCAGCCGCGGGTCGTCCGGGCGTGCAGGTAGGCCGCGTACACGACCCACACGACGAAGCTCCAGACCTCCTTGGGGTCCCAGCCCCAGTAGCGGCCCCAGGCGTGCTCCGCCCAGATCGCTCCCGCCATCACCGTGAAGGTCCACAGCACGAAGCCGACCGCCGTGATCCGGAACGACAGCGCCTCGAGCTCACGCGGGGACGGCAGCACGTCGAGCGAACGCCACCGGCTGCTCGCGAGCATCGGGGACCCGCCGTCCCGCGAGTCCTTGAGCAGCTGCAGGACGCTGGCCGCGAACGCGACGGTCAGGAGGCCGGTGGCGATCGTCGCGATCGAGACGTGGATGACGAGCCAGTAGCTCTGCAGGGCCGGCTCGACCGGGTCGGCGGGGATGTAGAACGCCGTCAGACCCAGGCCGAGGGCGATCACGCTCAGGCCGACGACGATCGTGCCGAGGAACCTCAGGTCGCGGCGGCTGCACAGCACCAGGAACGTCCCGACGGCGACGAAGCTGCCGACCAGGGTGAACTCGTACATGTTCGCCCACGGCACGCGACCGGCCGCGAGGCCGCGCAGCAGGAGCCCGACGGCCTGCAGGGCAGCGCCGAGGACCGTCGTGGCCATCGCGATGCCGACCGCCCGGCGGGCGCCACGACGGACCTCCGGCACGATGCCGGGGGCGGCGGCAGAGGCACCGGCCGACCCGCGAGCCGACCCGCGAGCCGACGCCGCGGCCGACGCACGAACGACATCGGCGGCGGCGGGGGCTGCGTCGGCAGCGGGCCGGGCCGACCGGTCGGCGAGGTGCGCGAGGTCGATCGAGAACGCGACGAGCGCGATGGCGTAGGCCGTCGCCGCCCCCCACACGAGGATCGTGCTGACCTCTCCCAGACTCATGCGTCGTGCCTCTCGTCCAGCGCCCGTACGGCATCCATGACCCGGGCGAGCTCACCATCGAGCCCGACGTCGTCGCCACGGGCCAGGGCCGCACCGGCGACCACTGTACGTCCGTCGACACGGCGGATCCGCAGCCACAACCGGCGCCTCGGCGTGAACAACGACACGGCCAGCCCGACGATGGCGGCGATCGCGAACGCGAGGATCGCACCGAGGGCCGGGTCGTGCCGCAGGTCGAGGGCGACGAACCGCGGCAGGCCGTCCCAGGTGATCGTGCCGAGCCCGTCGGGCAGGTCGACAGTCTGCCCGGCCTCGACGAAGAAGGTGGTCGGCGTCCCGTCCGTCTCGACGGCCTGCGTCATGGCGGTCGTGTCGAGCTGGTAGACGTTCTGCGGCACACCGCCGTCGAGCCCGAGGTCACCGTGCCACACCGTCAGGACCAGCAGCGGGTTGTCCGGCTGCGGGTACACCGACGAGGCACCGGCCTCGGTGACGACGGCGGTGGGCAGGAGGTACCCGATGATGCCGATCTGCTCGCCGACCGAGACGTCGGGCACCTTGATCACCCCCCGCGAGAGGTACTGCGGGTCCTCCGGCAGGAAGGGCACCGGCCCGGCGAACGCGATCTCGCCGGCCGCGTCGCGGACCGTGACGTCCGGCGCGTACCCGTTGCCCTGAAGGTAGACGTGCGCCCCACCGATGGCCAGCGGGTGGTTGACCTTGATCGTCTCGGCGGTGGCCTCGCCACCCGGCTCCCGCACCGTCACGTCGGCCGTGAAGTCGCGCGGACGGGCCGCGGCGTCCTGGCTGAACTCGGCGGTGAACCTGTCCAGGGTCAACGTGAACGGGACGAGCGAGCGCGGGTCGAAGGCGGTCCCTGCCTCGAACGTGTCGTAGTCGGTGACCGCGTTCGCGAACCCCCTGCCCTCGACGACGATCGCCTGCCCGCGGTAGTGCAGCATCTGCCCGGTCGCGACCGAGACCAGGATGCCGAGCAGCGCGAGGTGGAACACCAGGTTGCCGCTCTCCCGCAGGTACCCCCGCTCGGCCGAGACCGTCTGCGCACCGGAGGGCTCGACGGCGTCGTCGACCCGGAAGCGGGGCAGGGCGCGCAGCGGTCCGACCAGGACCGCGCGCGCGGCGGCGACCACCGTCTCGGGGGACGCGGACGTGACGACCTCGTCGCGCACCGCGAACCGCTCGAACCGGCTCGGTGCGCGCGGCGGCCGGGCCCGCACGGCCCGCAGGTGCACCAGGAGCCGGGGCAGGATGCAGCCCACCAACGAGACGAAGAGCAGCAGGTACACCGCGGAGAACCAGACCGAGGCGTACACGTCGAAGAAGCCGAGCCGGTCGAGCCACACCCCCAGCGACGGGTTGTCCTGGAGGTACCGGGCCACGGCGGCCGGGTTCACCGGACGCTGCGGCAGCACCGATCCGGGGACCGCGACCACGGCGAGCAGCATCAGGAGCATCAGTGCGACGCGCATGCTGGTCAGCTGCCGCCAGACCCAGCGCAGCGTCCCGGTGACGCCGAGGCGCGGCAGGACGGGCGGCTCGGCCGTGGTCGTGGCCGCGGCGTACGGGTCGTCCGTCAGACCCTCGGGGCGGTGGTCGCGGGCAGCCATCACACCACCGGCTCGAAGCCGCCGACGAGACCCTGGAGGGACTGCGTCCAGACGCCCCACAACCCGGTGACCAGCGCGAGCCCGACCAGGACGAGCACGCCGCCGCCGACCCGCATCACCGCGACCCGGTGCGTGCGCAGGAAGGCCAGCGCCCGCGCCGACCGCTCGAAGCCGAGGGCGATGAGCACGAAGGGCAGGCCGAGGCCGAGGCAGTAGGCGACCGAGAGCAGGGCGCCGCGTCCGGCCGACGCCTGGTCGAGCGCCAGCGTGTAGACCGCGACGAGGGTCGGCCCGATGCACGGCGCCCAGCCGAGGCCGAAGACGACGCCGAGCAGCGGCGCGCCCCACAGGCCGGCGGCCGGCGCGAACCGGAGCCGCCGCTCGCGCTGGGCGAACGGGACCCAGCCGATGAAGACCAGACCCATCAGCACGACGACGACGCCGAGCACCCGGGTGATCACGTCGCTCCAGCGCAGCACGACCGAGCCGAGGGAGCCGGCCAGCACCCCGAAGAGCACGAAGACGACAGTGAAGCCGGCCACGAACAGGAGCACCCCGGCGAGCATCCGGCCACGGTGCACCTCGCGCAGGGAGGTCGTGCCCGACGCCGCCGCCTGGGTGCCTGCCATGCCTGTGACGTAGCCGAGGTAGCCGGGGACCAGCGGCAGCACGCAGGGTGATGCGAAGGACACGAGCCCGGCGACCAGGGCGAGCGGGACGGCCAGCAGCATCGACCCGCTCAGGACGGTCGCCGCGAACGTGTCGCCGATGCCCGTCACGCCGGCTCGTCCAGGAGGTCGTCGATCAGGGTCCGCAACGTGGAGGGATCGGCGAGGCCGAGGATCCGTGCGGCGACGTCGCCCTGGCGGTCCAGCAGCACGGTGGTGGGCACGGCAGCGACCGGCACGATGCCCTGCAGCGCCGCGACCGCCGCGCCGTCGACGTCGTGCACCGAGGGGTAGGGGAGCTCGAAGGTGCGCTCGAAGGCCTGGGCGGCCCCGGGCTCGTCGGTGGAGTTGATGCCCAGCAGGTGCACGCCCTGGTCGGCGTACTCGTCGGCGATCTCGGCCAGGTCGGGCGCCTCGGCGCGGCACGGGGGGCAGGCCGCGTACCAGGTGTTGAGCACGACGACGTCTCCCTGCCAGGCGGCGACGTCGACCGCGGCACCGGCGAAGTCCACCCCGACGATCTCGACCGGCCCGGTCCGCTCGTCACCGTCCCAGGTCGTCACCGACCGGTCACCGGAGACGTAGCCGGCCTCGTCGCCGTCGTCGGTCCAGCCACCGCCGGCACCCGACCCGCACCCCGCGAGCACGGCGACCAGGACGACGGCCAGCGCGCCCGGCGCACGCCGGCCGAACCGTGGGACCGGGCTCATGCGCCCGGGACGGTGGGGGTGGCCGGGAGCAGGTCTGCGGCGGGTTCGGTGTACGTGATGCCGGCCAGGCGGTCGCCCTCCCAGTGCAGCGAGGTCAACGAGGCCACCGAGCACTCGCGCCGGCGCGGGTCGTGCCACAGCCGGTTGCCCTCCATGGCCCGCCGGGTGACCCAGATCGGGAGCTGGTGGCTGACCACGACAGCCTCGTGACCCGCTGCCGCGTCGCGCGCGGCGACGATCCCGGCGAGCATCCGGGCGACCTGCACCTGGTACGGCTCGCCCCAGGACGGCCGCAGCGGGTTCCACAGGTAGCGCCAGTGCGCGGGACGACGCAGCGAGCCGTCGCCGACGCCGAAGGTCAGGCCCTCGAAATGGTTGGCGGCCTCGATGAACCGCTCGTCCGCGACGACCTCGACGCCGAAGGTCGCGGCGATCGGGGCGGCGGTCTCCTGGGCGCGCTGCAGGGGCGAGGCGACGACGTGCACGACGTCGCGCCGCTGCGCCCCGAGGGGCCCGGTCCCGCCGAGGTGGGCGGCCACCCGGACGGCCATGGCCTGGCCACGGTCGGAGAGGCGGAACCCGGTCAGGCGCCCGTACAGGACGCCGTCGGGGTTGTGCACCTCACCGTGGCGCAGCAGGTGGACGGTCGTGGTCGACATGGGACAAGTCTCCCGCACGTCACGGCAGGGCGGGTCCAGCGGCGGGTGGCCCGTAGGCGACGATCGCCATGGCCTCGCCCAGCGCCCGGAACTGCTCGGGCGTGAGCAGGTCGACCAGGTGCGCGCGGACCGCACGGACGTGCCCCGGAGCGGCCGCCTCGAGCAGTGCGTAGCCGACTTCGGTCATCACGCAGTTGACCCCGCGGCCGTCGTCGAGGCACGTCTGACGACGGACCAGGTTGCGGGTCTCCAGCCGGCTCACCGTGTGGGTCAGCCGGCTGCGCGAGTGCACGAGGGACGCGGCGAGCTCGGACATCCGCAGCGTGTGGTCCTCGCACTCGGAGAGTCGCACGAGGATCTCGTACTCGCTGAGCGACAGGCCGGCCTCGGTCTCGAGCTGGCGGGTCAGCGACTCGGTGAGCTGGGCGGAGCCGAGCAGGAAGGCGCGCCAGTGGCGCTGCTGGTCCTCGGTGAGCCACTGCACGGGCTCGTCGGCGCGGGTCGGCGCGACCGCTGCCTCGGTCTCGACCGTCCGGGTGTTCGACATCGATGTCTCCTGCCTGTCGCGAAGAAGGTTCCCACGACCGGGTGGGGGTTGGTGTGGGGGTTGGGGTTGCGCTCTGCATCCCACTGTAGTAGAACTGTCAACTATCAGGTTGTTGAGCATTCAATCACCAACCGACCGAGACCAGCAGGGGACCCGGTGAGCCGCTCGGCCCGCCGGAGCACGACATCCACCACGACCGGCACGACCGACCAGCACGAGGAGTCACCATGACCACCACCACGCCCACCACCCTCCCCGCCGGCATCACGACCGGCACCTGGGCCATCGAGACCTCGCACAGCACGGCGACCTTCACCGTCCGCCACGCCGGCATCTCCAAGGCCCGCGGCACCGTGGCGATCACACAGGGCACGATCACGATCGGCGCGGACCTCGCGGACTCGAGAGTGACCGCGACGCTCGACCCCGCGTCGATCGACACCAAGGACGCGGGTCGCGACGGCCACCTCAAGAGCGCCGACTTCTTCGAGGTCGAGACCTACCCGACCTGGACGTTCACGTCGACCGGCATCCGTGCCGACGGTGCCGACTACGTCATCACCGGCGACCTCACGATCCACGGCGTGACCCGGTCCGTCGAGCTCGAGACCGAGTTCAACGGCGCGGCCACCGACCCGTTCGGTGCCGCCCGGATCGGCTTCTCGGCCCGCACGGAGATCTCCCGCAAGGACTTCGGCCTCACCTGGAACGCCGCGCTGGAGACCGGTGGCGTCCTGGTGTCCGACAAGGTCAAGATCTCGCTCGAGATCGAGGCCGTCGCCCAGGTCTGACCCTCCGTGGGTCCGGCCGCTCGGCTCGGACCTGCCACCGACCAGTGCCCAGCATCCCCCTGCGCGGGCACGGCGCGATGCCGCCGGCACCTCGGTGCCGGCGGCATCGCTGTGCCCGTCGGGCATCGCAGCGCCCCCAGCAGGAGCGCCGACCGCCGGAGCGTGACGTGCCGCTTCCCGCGGCGGCGGCTCAGGGACGCCCGGCCAGCGCGCGGGCTGAGGTCTTGCGGCGCTCGTGGAAGGCGAGGATCTGCAGCTCGGTCGCCAGATCGACCGACCGGACGTCGACCCCGGCCGGAACCGTCAGGACGCGCGGGACGAAGGTGAGGATGCCGGTCACCCCGGCGGCGACGAGCCGGTCGCACAGCTCCTGGGCGACGTCGGCAGGGGTGGCCAGCACGGCGAGCCGCACCTCCCCGCGGCGCACGATCTGGACGAGGTCGCGGTCGTGCTCGACGACCAGACCGGCCACTGTCGAGCCGACGACCGAAGCGCCCGCGTCGACCAGCGCCGCGACCCGGAAGCCCTTGCCCGCCACCGCGACGTAGTTCGCGAGCGCATGGCCGAGGTTGCCGATGCCGACGATCACGACCGCGAGGTCCCCGGTCAGGCCGAGCGCCGCGGCGACCTGCACCTGGAGGTGCTCGACGTCGTAGCCCACCCCGCGCGTGCCGTGCGAGCCGAGGAACGACAGGTCACGGCGCAGCTGGGCCGGACCGACACCGGCCAGCGCGGCGAGCTGCCCCGACGACGTCGTCTCGACGCCGTCGGCGGCCAGACCGTCCAGGGCCCGGAGGTAGATCGGCAGCCGCGCGACAGTGGTCGCGGGGACGGCCCGGGGGCTCATGCCGGCGCGAGGGCTGATGTCGGCGCGAGGGCCGATGCCGGCGCGAGGGCTGATGTCGGCGCGAGGGCCGATGTCGGCGCGGGGGCTCATGCCGGCCCGCCGGCGAGCGCCCTGAGCAGGCGTGACCGGTCGAGCCGCCAGTAGCCCTGCTGCACGCCGTCGACAGTGACGACGGGGACGAGCTCGCCGTACCGGTCCACCAGGGCCTCGCTGTCGGGTGCCGTGTCGATGTCCACCTCGAGCCAGCCGACCCCGGCCTCGGCGGCGGCCGCGGCCACCACCGCACGGGCCGGCTCGCACAGGTGGCACCCCGCGCGGCCGTACAGGACCACTCGGTCCGCACCCTGCGCACTCATGGGCCAACCCTAGGGGTGTGGCTACAGTGGAAGCGTGGCTGAGCCGACTCCCGCCGTCGTCGGCGCACCGACCGAGGCGCCTGGGACGGCCGCCTTCTTCGACCTGGACAACACGATCATCCGTGGTGCCAGCGCGTTCCACCTGGCTGTCGGCCTGCGCCGTCGCGGCTTCTTCCGGTTCCGGGACCTCATCACGTTCGCGTTCCACCAGGCGCGCTACCTGCTCTTCGGCGAGGACCTGCACCAGATCGACCAGGTGCGCAACCGGGCCTTGTCGATCGTGGCCGGGCGGTCCGTCGCCGAGATGGCCGCGATCGGCGAGGAGGTCTGGGACGAGGTCCTGTCGCTGCGGATCTTCCCCGGCACCCAGGCTCTGCTGACCAAGCACCTCGATGCCGGCCACCAGGTCTGGATCATCACGGCGAGCCCGATCGAGATCGGCGGGCTGATCGGGCGTCGGCTCGGTGTCACCGGTGCACTCGGGACGATCGCCGAGCACGTCGACGGCTTCTACACCGGCCGCCTGGTCGGCGACATGCTGCATGGCACGGCCAAGGCGAACGCGATCGCGGCCCTGGCCGACGCGCACGGCCTCGACCTGGCGCGCTGCTACGCGTACGGCGACTCGATCAACGACCTGCCGATCCTGTCGTCCGTGGGCCACCCGGTGGCGATCAACCCCGACTCCCGGCTGCGCAAGCACGCCCGCGCCCAGGGCTGGCCGGTCCGCGAGTTCCGCGGCCGACGCCGGGTGGCCGCGCGGCGCAGCGTCAACGCGGCGAGCTGGGCCGGCGGCGCCTGGGTCGCCGGCCTGGTGCTGCGCTCGGTGCAGCGCACCCTGCGGCGCGTGCTGGCTCGCTGACGGACCGCCGACCCGCTGCCCGACGCGGTTCGGCTCCCGCGCGCGCTCAGCCGGTCCGCACCACGGGCCAGCCGTCGATCCAGGCGAGCTCCCGGACCGCCAGCTGGAACGCCCCGTCGAGCCGCTCGTCGTAGTAGTGGAAGGCCAGGTGACCGGCCGAGAAGGACTGCCCACCCGGACCGACCACCGGTCCGTCGGACTGGAGCAGCACCGTCCCCCGCCCTCGAGCAGGGACGTCCCGTCACGGTCGACGTACGGCCCGGTGACGTCGTGCGATCGGCCGACGGCGATCCGGTAGGTGCTCATCAGCCCCTGGCAGCACGAGTCCAGCGAGACGAACAGGTAGTACCAGTCGCCGCGCGGCACGACGTACGGCGCCTCGATCGCGTTCGGTGGACTCCCCCGGTCCGCCAGACGCAGCGGCTCGGCGGCAGGGTCGGCCCGCAGCCCGTCCGGCCAGCCCAGCTCGACCATCCGGATGCCGCTCCAGAACGAGCCGAAGGCCATCCACGGCGTGCCGTCCGCGTCCTGCACGACACCCGGGTCGATCGCGTTGAAGTCGTCGCCCCGCGTCGAGGACACGACCATCCCGCGGTCGACCCACCCGTAGCCCGGATCGTCCGGGTCGAGCGAGCCGCTGGTGTGCAGCCCGATCACCGAGGTGTTGCTGCCGAACGTCGACGCGGCCCAGTAGAGGTAGTAGGTGCCGTCGTGCTTGTAGATGTCGGGGGCCCAGTAGTTGCGCACGCCCGGGACGAGCTCGGCGACCCAGGCGGGCTCGTCCTGGGAGTCCCACACCGTCCCGACGTAGGTCCACTCGCGACCGTCGACGGACGTCCGGATCTGGATCGACCCGCCGGCCTCCCGCTGGTCACCCGTCGAGAACACGTACCAGGGCTCACCGTCCTGCCCGACGACGAGCGCCGGGTCGTGCGCGGCCAGGTCGCCGCTCAGGTCGAGCGCGGCCGCGTACGGGTCGGGCCGTCGCACGAACCAGGTGACCCCGGCCGCGAGCACGGCCACCACGGTGACCGCCGCGAGCAGGAGGCGCGTCCTACGACTCATCGCGACGAGTGCCTCGCATACGAATCCCCCGTGATCGGTCGTTCTACATCGTTGTACATCAACGATGTAGCTCGACTCGGTCATCGGTCAAGGCGACCCGGGTCACGGAATGGTCACGATGGCGGGCTGTGCCGGCCCACGGTCGGCACGGCCTGCACGGCCTGCACGGTCGGGAGCCAGCCGGCCGGGCCGTCGACGAGGGTCGAGCCGCGCTGCAGGATGCGGAAGTCGGCGTAGACGCGCTGCGGCACCCGCACGCCCTCCCGGTGGTCGATCTGGTCACGGAGCAGCCTGACCGCCGTCCTGGCGATCTGTTCGCGGCCCGGGTCGACGGTGGTCAGGGACGGGTTCGAGTACTGCCCTTCGTCCACGGCGTCGAAGCCGATCACTGCGACGTCCTGCGGCACCCGCAGCCCGCGGACCTGCAGCTCGTGCAGCACCCCGAGCGCCATCGCGTCGTTCATCGCGAAGACGCCGTCCGGCTCCGCACCCGCGTCGAGCAGCCGGGCCATCGCCTGCGCCCCGGTCGCCCGGTGCCAGAGGCCGGCCTCACCGAGGAGCCCCTCGTCCATCGGGATGCCGGCCGCGTCGAGCGCCTGCTGGTAGCCCGCCAGGCGCAGCCCGGCGGACCCGACGACCTCGCCGGTGTGCACCCCGACGACGGCGATCCGGCGGCGCCCCAGGCCGAGCAGGTGCTCGGTCGCGGCGCGGGCCGCCTCGACGTTTCGCATGGTGACGTGGTCGACCGTCTCCGGGAAGAGTCGCTCGCCGAGGATGACGACCGGGGCGTCGACCTTGAGCAGCGCCTCGTCGCCCGGGCCGAGCGCGAGCGGGCTGAAGATCAGCCCGTCGGTCAGGTACCTGCGCGCGCCGGAGAGCACCTCGAGCTCACGCGCACGCCGGCTGCCGGTCTGCTCGATCAGGACGGTGAGGCCCTGGGCATCAGCCGCCTCGATGATCGAGTCGGCGAGCTCGGCGAAGTACGGCAGGCTCAGCTCGGGCACGGCCAGCGCGATCATCCCGGTCCGTCCGGTGCGCAGGTTCCGCGCGGCGACATTCAGCTGGTAGTCGAGGTCCTCGATCGCGGCGAGCACGCGGGCGCGGGTCGTGTCGCGGATGTGCGGGTAGCCGTTGACCACGTTCGAGACGGTCTTGATCGAGACTCCTGCGAGCCGCGCGACGTCATGCATCGTCGCAGCCATGGCGGTCCCCTCCCTGCCCAGCAGCCTCCGCCGTCCGCGGCGCTCGGGGCGTCGCCAGCCAGGCGACGCCGTTGTACCAGGCTATGTCTTTGTACCAAGCACCGTCGTTGTCCACGGTGCCGTCCGGAACCCCGGACACACTGCGAGCCCGGCACCAGGCCGGGCCCACAGGGTCAGTCGTCGGAGAGTCGGCGCGCCGGGGTGCGCGACGTCACTTCTTGTTGCGGCGCTGGTGGCGCGTCTTGCGCAGCAGCTTGCGATGCTTCTTCTTCGCCATGCGCTTGCGACGCTTCTTGATGACAGAGCCCACGGGTCCTCGCAGATGTGATCGGGTGCTGCGCACGGTCGGACGATGCCGTCTCGGCCATCGCAGTACCCGCGCTCGGGAAAGTCCGCCGCTAACTCTACTCGGTTCCGCGACCGGCTGTGCCAGGCGGCTCTCCCGGGCGCAGACCAGGGCACCGGTCACTGCCCTCAGGACGTGAGGCGGTCCGCGTCCCCGACCTCGACGCTGGAGGCTGCCAGATAGGCCTCGAGCGCATCCTGCGGCACCCGGAACGAGCGTCCGACGCGGACGGCCGGCAGCTCACCGCCGTGCACCAGCCGGTAGACGGTCATCTTGGAGACCCGCATCGTCTCGGCCACCTCGGCGACCGTGAGGTATCGCAGGCGCGGTCGCTCCGGACCACTGGTCATGCTGCCTCGTTCCTGGCACGGCACAGCCGGGCACCGCAGGGGCGCCGGGTCGGCGTCGACGCACGGCAGCTCGCCGCGCGCTGCCAACCCTAGGGCCTGATGGGACTGGAGTGAAAGGGGTGAACAGAGTGAAAGTTGATCAGTCCGGGCAGCCCTGGACGGCGCACCCGATCGGCCGGTCGGCGGGTCGATCAGTCGTACAGCGGGTCCAGGTCGAACCAGTGGAAGACCGCCTGCCGGGTGGCCAGGACGACCCGGTCGACGTCGTCCCCCGGGTCGTAGCCGGCGCTCCACGGACGCGGCGGCGCGGCATCGCCCTCGTCGCCCATCAGCTCCGGGGGCGGGAAGCCGAGCACCTCCTCGACGTGCTCGCACCACGCCCGCGGCACCGGTGTCACCGGGTCCAGCGGCACGTGGGCCGCGATGGCCAGCAGGTGCGTCCAGATCCGGGGCACCACCTGGGCGACCGCGTACCCGCCACCGCCGACGGCCAGCCAGCGCCCGCCGGCGACCTCGTGCGCCAGGTCGTGCACGAGGATCATCGCCTCGCGCTGGGCGTCGACCGACACGGCGAGGTTGGTCAGCGGGTCCAGCCCGTGGGCGTCGCAGCCGTGCTGACTCACCACGACCTCCGGCGCGAACGCCCGCACCAGGGGCACGACGACCGAGCCGACGGCCCGCAGCCAGCCGGTGTCCGCCGTGCGCGCCGGAAGGGCCACGTTGACGACCGAGCCGCGCGCGTGCGGCCCGCCGACGTCCGTCGGATGGCCCGACCCCGGGAACAGCGTGTGCCCGCTCTCGTGCACGGAGATCGTCAGCACCCTGGGGTCGTCCCAGAACGCGCGCTCGACGCCGTCGCCGTGATGGGCGTCGAGATCGACGTAGGCGACCCGGTGCGCGCCCTCGGCGAGCACCGCGCGGATGGCCGCGACCACGTCGTTGTAGACGCAGAAGCCGGAGGCGTGGTCGGCCATCGCATGGTGCATGCCACCGGCGAGGTTGACCGCGTGCGCCGCCGTACCGTGCCACACCGCCGTCGCCGCAGTCACGCTGCCTGCCACGACGCGGGCGGCTGCCTCGTGCATGCCGGCGAAGATCGGGTCGTCCTCGGTGCCCAGGCCGTGGTCGAGATCCGGCTCGCCGGTGGCCTCCGCACGCCGGACGGCCTCGATGTAGTGCCACTCGTGCGCCGTGGCGAGGAGCTCGTCCGACGCGGGCGCGGTCTCGACGAGCTCGACGCCCGGCGCATCCAGCACGCCGAGCTGACGCGCGAGCCGGAACGTCAGGTCGAGGCGGAGCGGCGCCATCGGGTGCTGCGGGCCGAAGTCGTAGCCCAGCATCGCGGTCGACCACACGACGTGTGTCTGCGCCATGCCTCACCGTAACCGGTGCGCCGGTGAGCCGGTGCGCCCGTGCGTCCCGGCGCCGCAGCGCGCCGGGCGGTAGCCTTCGGGCCGACGTGCCAGAGTTGGCAGGTCAGATGTCGTCTCATCGATGCCGTCGGCGGCCCACGCCGACCGACCGGGTCAGCACAGGTGCGGGAGGGTGGAGATGGAGCTCCCACGCCCACTCGTCCTCGGCCGCGAGCTCGTCGACCAGATCGCCCGCCGCTCACCGGCTCGTCTGGTGCTCATCGTCTTCGCCGGCGTCATCGCCGTCTTCACCGCCCTCCTCCTGACGCCGCAGGCGACCGCCGACGGTCACTCCGCGCACGTCGCGGACGCCCTGTTCACAGCGGTCTCCGCCGTGTGCGTGACCGGGTTGACCACCGTGTCGACGGGGACCTACTGGTCGCTGTTCGGGCAGGTCGTCATCCTGGTCGGGATCAAGATCGGCGGCCTCGGGGTGATGACCCTCGCGTCGCTGCTCGGGATGGCCGTCTCGCGGCGCATCGGGTTGACCCAGAAGCTGCTCACCGCATCGGAGACCCGGTCCGGTCTCGGTGAGGTCGGATCGCTGCTCCGCGTGGTCGTCATCACCTCGACCACGATCGAGGCCGTCATCGCCCTCGCCCTGATCCCCCGCTTCGCCATGCTCGGCGAGAACATCGGTCAGGCCGTCTGGCACGGTGTCTTCTACGCGGTCTCGGCGTTCAACAACGCGGGCTTCGTCCCCACGGCCGACGGGCTCGCCCCGCACGTCGCCGACTGGTGGCTCGGCCTCCCGCTGCTGATCGGGGTCTTCATCGGCTCGCTCGGCTTCCCGGTCATCCTGAACATCGCGCGGCGACGGCGCGACGTCCGCCGGTGGAGCCTGCACACCAAGCTCACCCTGACGACGTCGGCCGCACTCGTGGTCGTCGGCGCTGTGCTGATCGGCGCGATGGAGTGGACCAACGTCGACACCCTCGGGCCGCTCAGCTGGCCGTCGAAGCTCCTGGCCGCCCTCTTCGCCGGCGTCATGCCCCGGTCGGGCGGGTTCTCCGCGGTGGACGTCGCCGACATGCACGAGTCCTCGTGGCTGATGACCGACGCCCTGATGTTCGTCGGTGGCGGCAGCGCGTCGACCGCGGGCGGTATCAAGGTCACGACCCTCGCCGTGATGATGCTGGCGATCATCTCCGAGGCGCGCGGCGACCGCGACGTCGAGGCCTTCGGTCGGCGCATCCCGCGGGAGACGCTTCGGCTGGCCGTCGCGGTCTTCCTCATCGGCGCCACCATCGTCCTGGTCGCCGCCCTCGTACTCCTCGAGATCACCGGAGCGAGGCTGGACGTCGTGCTCTTCGAGGTCATCTCGGCGTTCGGGACGGTCGGTCTGAGCACGGGGCTGAGCGCCGAGCTGCCGGAGGCCGGCAAGTACGTGCTGTCCGCCCTGATGTTCGTCGGGCGCACAGGAACCATGACCCTCGCAGCCGCCCTCGCGCTGCGAGACCGGCGCCGGGTCATCCGGTACCCCGAGGAGAGGCCGATCATTGGCTGACACACCAGCACCGGAGGGCCGCGACGCGAACGGCCAGATCCCGGCCGACGGACGTGGCGGCACGGACCGCCTGCACCCCACCGACCCGGGCACGGGCCGGACGACCGGCCGCTCGAGGGCCGACGCGGACCGCCATCCCCGCGACGCGGGCGTGCTCGTCATCGGTCTCGGCCGGTTCGGCTCGGCGATCGCCCTGACCCTGGACCGCCTCGGGCACGACGTCCTGGCGGTCGAGCGGTCCGCCGCTCTGGTTCACCACTACACCGGACGGTTCCCGCTCGTGGAGGCGGATGCGACGAACCCCGAGGCGCTCGTGCAGCTGGGCGCGCGCGACTTCCCGGTGGCGGTCGTCGGTGTCGGCACCTCGCTCGAGGCGAGCGTGCTCATCACGGGCAACCTCGTCGACATCGAGACCCCGCAGATCTGGGCCAAGGCCACCACACCCGAGCACGCGCGGATCCTGCAGCGGATCGGCGCGCACCACGTCGTCCTGCCCGAGTCCGACGCGGGCAGCCGGGTGGCCCACCTCGTCTCGGGCAAGCTGCTCGACTACATCGAGGTCGAGGACGGCTTCACGATCGTCAAGATGCGGCCCCCGCGCGAGACGCAGGGGTTCACGATCGCCCAGTCCCAGATCCGCAAGCGGTACGGCGTCACCGTGATCGGCGTCAAGCCGCCGGGCGAGGACTTCGTCTACGCGACCCAGGAGACCCGGATCTCCGCCAACGACCTGCTGATCGTCTCCGGCCACGCCGACCTGCTCGAACGGTTCGCCGCGCGGCCCTGACACGCCCGGGCACCGGCACCGCCGCCACTGCGCGCCACCACTGCGCGCCACCACTGCGCGGCCACCACCGCGGCGACAGCCGGTGGGGTCCTGCCTGCGTGCGTCGCAGCCAGGACCCCACCGGTCACTGTGCACCGGTCATGCACCGGTCACCTCCGGGCTCGCAGGACCGTCAGCGACACCGCTCCGCTCGACGCGGCGTACCGGTCGTCCCCGCTGTAGGCCAGGACGAGCGACTGCCGGCCGACCGGGAGGGCCGAGGTGTCGACGACCACCAGGGCGACGCCGTACCGGATCGTCGCCGAGCCGATCACCGCCCCGCCGGCCACGACCTCGACAGTGCCCGACGGCCGGACGGCCGCACCGCTCGGCCGCGGGCTGACCGGGCGCACCGTCGCGACGACGAGCGCCGGTGAGCCCACCCGCACCGCACCCGGGATCGCCACCCCCAGCACGCGGGTGCCGACCAGGTCCGCATCGGGCGGCACCTGCACAGTGCCGACCTGCCCGACGTTGCCTGCCACGTCGACCCCGCGGTGCTCGACGACCGTCGCCTGCGCACCGACGGTGACCGGCCCCGTGGCCACGGCCCACGCGCCGCCGTCGACGCGGTACTCGAGCCGGTCGAGCCCCGACGTCTCGTCCTGACCGGTGAGGGTCACCGTCCGAGCCACCTCGTCGACGGTCGCCGTCGAGGTCGGGGGCGTCGCGTCGATCCGCACCGGTGCGACGACCGGCTCCGAGACGTTCCCCGCGGCATCCGTCGCACGTGCGGCCACGTCGACGTTGCCGTCCTGGTCCAGGACGACGGGACCGGTGTACGCGACCCAGCCCGTGCCGACGTCCACCTCGACGGTCGGCGCCAGCCCGCTGTCGTCGGTCGCCGACGCCGTGGCGGTGACCGGCCCGGTGTACCAGCCGTTCGCACCCGACGGCTCGGCCGGGTCCAGCGCGAGCGAGACCTCCGGCGCCACCGTGTCGGGGACGACCGGGCTGGTCCGGATCCGCAGGAAGGTGATCGAGTACGGCGGCAGGTCGTAGCCGAAGCTGTTCGACAGACCGGTGACCGTCCGTTCGACCGGGACCACGGCGGTCGGGTCGGACTTCGTGTTGGTCTGGCCGGGCGCACCGGTCATCTCGATCGCCGTACCGGTCGACCCGACGACGACGTCCGAGATCTCGATCGCCGTGCGCAGGGTGTGCTCCGAGGTGTTGACGAGCTTGGCGACGAGGTCACCCGATGCGGTGTCCCTGGTCACCACCTGGTGCAGCGCGGACGTCGGCACCGGGTCGGTGTACTCCATCTGCAGCACACCGTCGAGGGAGAGCCGGACCGTGCGACCGCTCACCTCGACCGTGACCCGGTAGGTCCGCCCGGTCTCGATCGTGTGGCCCTCGATCGCCGCGACCTCTCCGGCCGAGCTGTTGTCGGCCTTCTGCAGCACCGACCGGGTGTTGTTCCACCCGCCGAGGTTCCACCAGTAGAACGAGTTCGGCGCGGTCGCCCCGAAGCCGATCAGGAAGCCCTCGCTGCCGGCGACCTTCCGCGCGTCGAGCTCGAGGGTGTAGTCCGTCCAGCCTCGGGTGTACGCGTCGGCGACGATGCTGCGGGCGTCGGTGACCGACGTCGACGACTGCACGTACTGACCGTCGGCGACCGCCCAGCTGCCCTGCTGGGGCGACCACTGGCCGGCGTCGTCGAAGCTGTCGGCGAACAGCACCTCACCGGTCGCGTTCGAGGTCACCGTGAGGTTGTCGTAGGCCGCGCTCGTCGACCAGGTGGACAGGAAGACCCCACCGCTGATGTCGGGGGCGACGACCTCACCGCCCTGCGCCGTGCTCGGTACGACCTGCTGGCCGCGCTGGGTCGAGAAGAGCTTCTGGACGTAGTAGCTCGGCGACCCCCAGACCTCGTCGTTGTCGAACCAGAGCGCGTCCGGCGACCACTGCAGGTAGTCCTCGTTGGCCAGCAGCGGCGCGTACGAGGCCAGCTCGACCAGGTCGGAGTTGCGTTCCAGGCCGGTCATGTACGCGGCCTCGACCAGGGCGTTCCAGAACGTGTTGCCGCGCGACGCGTACTCGCCGAGGAACACGTGCGGGCCGTCGCGGTCGTAGTCGTCGTACCGGCCGGTGTTCGCCAGGAACCACGAGGGGTCGTTGTAGTAGTGCTCGTCGACCATCGCGACGCCCTGCTCGCGGTTGAACTCCCAGAGGGCGTCGAACCGTGCACCGGTGTCGTCCGGCCCGGAGTTCGACACGACGGTGATGTCCGGGTAGGCGGCCTCGACCGCGTCCCGGAACCGTGGGAAGTTCGCCTCGAAGGTCGTCGTGTTCTCCTCGTTGCCCAGCCCGATGTAGCGCATCCCGAAGGGCTCGGGGTGGCCGAGGCCGGCCCGGACAGCGCCCCACTCGGTCGAGACGTCACCGTTGGCGAACTCGATCAGGTCGACGGTGTCCGCGACCCAGCGTTCGATCCGCTCGTCATCGGTCATCTCGGGGATCGTGCTGCCGCACCCGTTGGCGCCGACGGACAGCACCGGCAGCGCCGTGGCGCCGAGGTCCTCGGCAAACAGGAAGTACTCGTAGTAGCCGATGCCGTAGGACTGGTTGTAGCCCCAGAAGTTCCAGTTCGTCGGCCGCTGCTCGACGGGGCCGATCGTCTCCTTCCACTGGTAGGTGCGGCGACGGTCGGTGTAGCCGGAGTCCGCGTACGTGTCGAACGTGCCGACGTTGGTGACGCAGCCACCGGGGAAGCGGAGGAACGAGGGCTCCATCGCCGCGATCATCTCGGCGATGTCGGCCCGCAGCCCGTACTGCCCGTTGACGGGGCCGTCCCAGGTGTCCGCCGGGAAGAGCGACACCATGTCGAGGGCGAGGCTCCCCGCAGCACCCGAGAGGACGGCGAGCCGCCCCGCTGTCGTCGTCGACGTCGCGGCGAGGGTGACCGCGTACTGCTTCCACTCGTCGGAGCCGTCGACGTCGACGGTCCCGGCCGCGTGGACGGTGGCGCCGTCGGCCGACTCGACCTGCACGGCAAGGGTCTGCGCCTGCGCGGAGCGGGCCCACACGGTGAAGTCGTACGCCGCGCCCTCGGTGACGGCCAGACCCGTGCTGTAGCCGGCGTTGCGGACGCCGACGCCCGGCCCGGACGCCTGAACCTGCAGGTAGGCGCGGTTGCTGTCGTTCAGCCGGCCGTCGTCCTCGACGACCGTCGCGGTGCCGGTCGCCCCGGAGCGGGTCACCGTCTCCCACGCGGTCATACCCGTGAAGGACGCGTTGTCGGTCGCCGCGAACTCGAAGGACCGGTTGCGCACGAGCTCGGCGTACAGGCCGCCGTCGGCCGCGTAGTTGATGTCCTCGTAGAAGAGCCCGTAGAGATCCGGGCTCATCTCGATGCTGGTCGCGTCGCCGTCGATGGTCACCGAAGCCTGCTGCTCCGACACCACGGCGAGAGTCAGGCGCACCGCATCCGCGAGCACCCCGACGACCAGGGTGCCGTCGACGACGCCCAGGTAGCCGGCGTCAACGGTGGAGTCACCGGTGCGCAGGTACAGGCGTCCGCCACCCGCGTCGGTCAGGCGCAGCAGATCGGCCGGTGAGCCGGGCTCCCCGAGGGTCAGCCGCCCGTCCACGACCCGGACCGGCCGGTCGTCGGCCGCTGTGCGCAGGGTGAGCGCGCCGTCCGCGGCAGCCTGGGCGGTCAGCGCGACGGTGGTCGACGGACGCTCCGCACGCAGGCCCAGCGAGCCGTCGTCGGCGACCGTCAGGTACCGCAGGTCGCCGGAGCCGTTCAGGGTGAACGTGCCGTCCGGCACCACGTCCTGGCCCGGTGCGGCCACCAGCCCGACGTAGTCGAAGACCGCCTGGTGCGGCGGTGCGCCACCGGCCGCGAGCGCGTAGAGGCCCACCTGGATCGTGTCGAAGGTCACGGCCGCGGCCGCGGCCTGGACCCAGGCACCGTCGGCCCAGTAGCTGGTCGTGATGAGGTCGCCGACCCGCTGCAGGCGCAGCGTCTCGCCCGTCGACCCGGGGCGCGCCGTGAACGTCGAGGAGTACACGGCGCCGGTCTCGACACCGTTCTCGATGACGACCGGACCGCCGTCGGCGAAGCTGACGTGGGTCACACCGGCCCGCACGTAGTTGTCCGGGTCCTGCCAGGCGATCAGGCCGGCGCCCTGGAAGTCGGCCGAGACGGGTGCCTCGACGGAGGTCACGACGGTGAAGTCACCGACCGGGACGTCGAGCAGGAAGACGTTGCGGGCCGAGTTGTCGCCCTGGTAGGTGTCACCGGCCTGCGAGGTGAGCACGAGGGCGCCGGTCGCGTCGTCGAGGTGCCACTGCTCCGCCGCCTCGTTGTGGATCGACCAGCGTGGGTCGAGGGTGCCGGCGTCGAACTCGTCGACCCAGGCCCCGTCGGGCAGCACGCCGTCGGGTGCGGCCGCCTCGGCGGGTGCGGCACCAGGACCTGCGACGAGCACGCCGGCCGCCCCGGCGACAGAGAGGGTGAAAACGGTCACGAAGGCTACGAGTGGGGTCCCCAGGGACCGCCGTCGAGAGAGAATCATCATGCTCCAAGCACTCGGTAAGGGTGTGCGGGAGCCCGTTGACGGGCGCTGTTCCGGACCTCCCTCCTGAGCGGTCTCCATCGATGGAAATGCCGCCCGTCAGAAGGCTGCAACCTTCTGACGGGCGGTTCGGGGCGCTACCTGCGCCGGACGACCAGGGCGCGCTGCAGCACCACGAAGATCAGCAGCAGGCCGCCGATGACGATCTTGGTCCACCACGAGCTCAGGGTGCCCTCGTAGGTGATGATCGTCTGGATCAGGCCGAGCACCATGACACCGAGCAGCGACCCGAGGACGAAGCCGCTGCCACCGGTCAGGATCGTGCCGCCGATGACCACTGCCGCGATCGCATCGAGCTCCATGCCGACACCCGTGAGCGAGTAGCCCGAGCGGGAGAAGATCGAGAAGAGGAAGCCACCGATCCCGGCGCAGGTGCCGCTGATCACGTAGACGAGCACCTTGGTCCGGGCGACCGGCAGGCCCATCAGCATCGCCGACTGCTCACCGCCGCCGATCGCGTAGACCGTGCGGCCGAACTGCGTGTGGTGCAGCAGGTAGAAGGCCACCACCACGACCGACAGGGCGATGATGCCGCTCGGCGTGATCGTCCAGGTCTCGCCGATCGGGATGCGGTAGCTCGAGAGCCACACGATGGTCGGGTCGATGATCGGGATCGAGGACAGGCTGATCACGTAGGACAGCCCGCGCGCGAGGAACATCGCCGCGAGCGTCGCGATGAACGGTTGGATCTCGAACACGTGCACCATCAGGCCGACGACCAGCCCGATCAGCGAGCCCACGAGGATGACCAGCGGGATGACGACGGCGGCCGGCCACCCCGACTGCAGCAGCGAGGCCGCCAGGATCCCGGACAGCGCGACGACCGAACCGACCGACAGGTCGATCCCGCCGGTGATGATCACGAAGGTCAGGCCGACGGCGAGCACGATGAGGAAGGAGTTGTTGATGAAGAGGTTCGAGATGACCCGGCCGGACAGGAAGTTGCCGTAGCGGGTCTCGCCGATCACGAACATCAGGACCAGCACCACGAGGGTGCCGACCACCGGCAGGTAGCGCCGGTCCAGGCCATGACGAGGTCCTCGCGGTCCGGTGATCCGGCCCACCGCCGGCCGGCCGGTGCGGCGCGCGGCGCGGCGGCCGGTGCTGCCGTCCGTCTCCTGCGAGTGCACGATCTGGTCCGCGGCCATCAGGCTGCCACCTCCACGGCTGCCGGGACGTCGGGTCGACGACGCGCCGCGAGCTTCGAGCGCACGATCGGCGCCTGCATGATGACCACGGCGATCACGACGATGGCCTTGAAGAGCGGGGTGACCGACGGCGAGATGCCCAGGATCGTCACGCTGAGCGTCAAGGTCTTGATGATGAACACACCGATCAGGGTGCCGCCGAGGGAGAACTTGCCACCCGCCAGGGACGTGCCACCGATGACGACGGCGAGGATCGCGTCGAGCTCGATGAACAGGCCCGCGTTGTTCGCGTCGGCCGCCATCACGTTCGCGCTGGCCATCAGGCCGGCGATCCCGGCGAAGACGCCGGTCAGGGCGTAGACCGTCCAGATGATGCTGCGCGACTGCACCCCGGCGAGCCGGCTCGCCTCGGGGTTGATGCCGACCGACTCGATCAGCATGCCGAGCGCCGTCCGCCGGGTCAGCAGGGCGACGACCGCGAACAGGGCCCCGGCGATGAGGATCGCGACCGGCAGCCCCACCCAGTAGCCGGAGCCGATGGTCTTGTACGGGGCGCTGTTGACCGTCGTGATCTGACCACCCGTGATGAGCATCGCGATCCCGCGTCCGGCCATCATCAGGACGAGGGTCGCGATGATGGGTTGGATCCCGAGCACCGAGACGAGGAAGCCGTTCCAGACGCCCAGCACGAAGGACAGCGCCAGGGCGAGGCCGATCGCCACGAGCACTGTCGGGACCGCACCGGGCTCGGTCGAGGAGCCGATGTAGCTCAGCGCGACCGCGCCCGAGATCGCCAGGATGGCCCCGACGGACAGGTCGATGCCCCGGGTCGCGATGACCAGCGTCATGCCGAGCGCGACGAGCAGCAGCGGCGCGCTGTTGCGCAGGATGTCGATCAGGCTGCCGAAGAGGTGCCCGTCCTGGACCCGGATCTCGAGGAACGACGGCGTGTTGATCGTGTTCGCGACGATGAGGACCAGGAGGGCCAGGACGGGCCAGAAGAGGCGGTGCCGGACGAGGGTCATGACGCGGCCTTCCCGCTGGCGATGAGCTCGACGACGTCGTCCAGGCCGACGTCCTCGCCGTTGACGATCTCGGCGACCTTGCTGCGGTCGCGCATCACCGCGATCCGGTGGCTCAGCCGCAGCACCTCGTCGAGCTCGGCCGAGATGAACACGACGGACATGCCGTCGGTCGCGAGCTCCGCGACCAGGCGCTGGATCTCCGCCTTGGCCCCGACGTCGATCCCCCGGGTCGGCTCGTCGAGCACCAGGATCCGCGGCGCGGTCGCGAGCCAGCGCGCGAGCAGGACCTTCTGCTGGTTCCCGCCGGAGAGGTTGCGGACGATGGCGTCCGGATCGGTCGGCCGGATGCCCAGCAGCTCGATGTACTTGCCGACGACCTCGTCGGCGCGGCGCCGGGGTATCCGACGTCCCCACCCGCGGTCGGCCTGCAGGGCCAGCATGATGTTCTCGCGCACCGTGAGGTCCTCGACGAGCCCCTCGGCCTTGCGGTGCTCGGAGGAGAACGCGATGCCGTTCTTCATGGCGACCCGCGGGCTGCGCAACCGGGTGATCTCGCCCTCGATCGTCAGGTGCCCTGCATCGGCGTGGTCCGCGCCGTACAGCAGGCGGGCCAGCTCGGTCCGTCCGGACCCGAGCAGGCCGGCGATCCCGACGACCTCGCCCTCGTACAGGTCGAGGTCGACCGGCTGGACCGAGCCGCGTCGGCCGAGTCCGATGGCCCGCATCAGCGGCACGGCATCCGTGCCGTGCGCAGTGCTGCGCTTGGGCGCCTCCTCGAGGGCCTCGAGGACCTCGAGGGACTTGCCGATCATCTTCGAGACCAGCTCGAGGCGCGGCAGGTCGACAGTCATGTACTCGCCGACGAGCTGCCCGTTGCGCAGGATGGTCATGCGGTCGGAGATCTCGTAGATCTGGTCGATGAAGTGCGAGACAAAGAGGATCGCGACGCCGTCGTCACGCAGCTGGCGGACCACCGTGAACAGCCGGGCGACCTCGTCGGCGTCGAGCGAGGAGGTCGGCTCGTCGAGGATCAGGACCCTGGCGTCGACGACCATCGCGCGGCAGATCGCCACGAGCTGCTGGACCGCGAGCGAGTGCATCCCGAGCGTCGAGGCCGGGTCGATCGTCAGGCCGAGCCGGGCGAGGTACCCGCTGGCGTCGCGCCGCAGGGTGCGCCAGTCGATGCCGCCGAGCCTGCGTGGCTCGTGGCCGAGCATGATGTTCTCGCCGACGGAGAGGTTCTCGCAGAGGTTGACCTCCTGGAAGACCGTGCTGATGCCGGCCGCCTGGGCCTGTGCCGGCCCGTTGAACACCGCCGGTGCGCCACCGACGGTGATCGTGCCGGCGTCGGTGGCGTACACACCGGTCAGGGCCTTGATCAGGGTGGACTTGCCGGCCCCGTTCTCACCGATGAGGGCATGGACCTCACCGGGGAAGAGCCGGAAGTCCACGGACTGCAGGGCCTTGACCCCCGGGAACTCGATCGAGATGCCGGTCATCTGCACGACCGGGGTGGGCGCTGTCATCGTTGACCTTCCGTGCGGGCGGTACGGGCCCGACCCGGCCGTGCCCCGCGGAGGCGGGTGCACGGCCGGGGCCGGGGCCGGCGGTCACGACCGGCGGGAGATCCGACGGTCGTGACCAGATCCGGTCGTCGATCAGTACTCGCGAGTCGGCAGCGCCTCGATCGCAGCTTCCTGGTCGAACGCCAGGTCCTCGACGACGATCCGCTTCTCGACCGACTCGCCGGCCATCACCTTGTCGATGATGTCGGCCAGGTCCGGCCCGAGCAACGGGTTGCACTCGACGATGTAGTTGATCTTGCCATCGGCAAGGGCCTGCATGCCGTCGTGCACGGCGTCGATCGTGACGATCTTGATGTCCACGCCGGGGACGAGACCGGCTGCTTCGATGGCCTCGATGGCACCGAGGCCCATGTCGTCGTTGTGCGCGAACACCAGGTCGATCTCAGGGTTGGCCTGGAGGAAGCCCTCCATGACCGCCTTGCCCTCGGTGCGCGTGAAGTTGCCGGTCTGCGAGGCGATGATCTCGATGTTGTCGTTGCCTGCGATCGCCGCCTCGAAGCCCTCCTTGCGGTCGATCGCCGGGGCCGAGCCCGTCGTGCCCTGGAGCTCGACGACCTTCAGGGGCTCGCTGCCGAGGTTCTCGACGACCCACTCGCCGGCCATCTGGCCCTCGAGGACGAAGTCGGACCCGATGAACGAGACGTACAGCGACTCGTCCTGCGAGTCGACCGCCCGGTCGGTCAGGACGACCGGGATGCCGGCCGCCTTGGCCTCCTCGAGCACGGCGTCCCAGCCGGACTCCACGACCGGCGAGAACGCGATCACGTCGACGTCCTGGGCGATGTACGAACGGATCGCCTGGATCTGGTTCTCCTGCTTCTGCTGCGCGTCGGAGAACTTCAGGTCGAAGCCGTTGTCGGCGGTCAGCGTGTCCTGGATGGACTTGGTGTTCGCCGCCCGCCAGCCGCTCTCCGCGCCCACCTGGGAGAACCCGACGACGACCAGGTCCCCGCTGCTGGTGGCACCACCTCCGTCGGCGGCGGCTGTGGCATCGTCCGCCGGCTCCGTCGTCCCGCCACACGCAGCCAGTGCCAGTACTGCCACGGCTGCGGCTGCTGCCGCAAGCTTTCGTCCCATCTCAACGACCTCCTCGTCGCGCGTCCCCTCGCCCGGAAGGGCGGTGCTCCGAGGGACGGCGAGGACCGAGCGCACCGGGCCGCGGCGCTCGCCCTGGTTCAGGCGTCCGCCGACGTCGACCCCCGTGGCGACGCGGCGCACAGCGCCGGCGACACGGCGGTGATGCGGTCAGTACATCGTGGAGCCCCCGGCTGTCGCCGTCCCCACAGCGGTGCGGGGGCGAGTCGTCTTCGACCCGCTATACCCGATGTTAACGCTCACACATCGACGGTCAAGGGAGACGAGTCACGGTTTGGTAACGCTCCTACGACTGCTACCGAACGCCGGTCCCGGAGGGTGGCGGGGGGTGCCGGAACGCGACGAGGCCCGGTCCGCAGCGGCGGACCGGGCCTCGTCAGCGACCCGTACGAGCGTCAGCTCAGCGAGCCGCACCGGCGCGGCGCTTGTTGTAGACGTCGAAGGCGACGGCCAGCAGAAGCACCAGGCCCTTGACGACCTGCTGGATCGACTGGTCGATGCCCATGAGCTGCATGCCGTTGCTCATCACACCCATGATCAGACCACCGACCATCGCGCCGGTGACCTTGCCGACACCGCCGGTGACCGCGGCGCCACCGATGAAGCAGGCGGCGATCGCGTCGAGCTCGAACATGTTGCCGGCGCCCGGCTGGGCACCGTTCGAGCGGGACGAGTACACGATGCCTGCGATACCGGACAGCAGACCGTTGTTGACGAAGATGAAGAAGTTGACCCACTTCACCTTCACGCCGGACAGCTGGGCGGCGGACAGGTTGCCACCGATCGCGTAGACGTGGCGACCGAAGACCGTGCGGCTGGTGATCAGCGTGTAGACCATGATCAGCACGGCAAGGATGATCAGCACGATCGGCAGGCCACGGCTCTGCGCGAGCCGGTAGGCGAACGCCATCGCGACCGCGCCGACCGCCACGATCTTCAGGATGAAGAGCGGGAGCGCCTCGACGAGCTGCTGGTACTGCAGGCGGGCCCGCCGGCTGCGCCACGAGTTGACGGCGAAGCCGACCACTGCCAGCGCGAAGATGAGCAGCGTGAAGACGTCGACGCCCTGGCCACCCAGCAGCCCGTTGATGAACCCGCTGGCGACCTTCTGGTACTCGGCCGGGAACGGCGACAGCGAGATGTTGCTCAGCGTCTGCAGGGTGAGCCCACGGAACAGGAGCATGCCGGCCAGGGTCGTGATGAAGGCCGGGATGCCGACGAAGGCGACCCAGAAGCCCTGCCACGCACCCGCGATGAGCCCGACGGCGATGGCGGCGAGCATACCGACCCACCAGGGCATGCCGTTCTTGATCACCAGGATCGCCGAGACCGCGCCGGTGAGCGCGACGAGCGAGCCGACCGACAGGTCGATGTGACCGGCGATGATCACGATCACCATGCCGATCGCCAGGATCAGGATGTAGGAGTACTGCAGGACGATGTTCGAGATGTTCCCGGGGCTGAGCAGCGCGTGGTTCGGGGTCATGACCCAGAACAACGCGATGATCGCCACGAAGGCGATGTAGATGCCGCTCTGCCGCAGGTTCCGGGTCATGAGCTCCCGGAGATTCGCGATGCCAGTCATAGCAGTCGTCCCTATTCCTTTTCCTTGGTCATGAGCTGCATCAGACGCTCCTGGGTGGCCTCGGCCGCGGGTACCTCACCGGTGATCCGGCCGAAGGCCAGGGTGAAGATGCGGTCGCAGATGCCGATCAGCTCAGGTAGCTCGGAGGAGATCACGACGACCGCCTTACCCGCGGCCACGAGTCGGTTGATGATGGTGTAGATCTCGTACTTGGCACCGACGTCGATCCCACGCGTGGGCTCGTCGAGGATCAGGACGTCCGCGTCGGTGTAGATCCACTTGCTCAGCACGACCTTCTGCTGGTTGCCGCCGGACAGCTTGCCGGTCAGCGCCAGGACGGTCGGGGTCTTGATGTTCAGGGACGCCCGGTACTCCTCGGCGACCTTGAGCTCCTCGTTGCCGTTGACCCAGCCCCGGCTGGACATCTTGTGCAGGCCGGCCGCCGAGATGTTCCGCTTGACGTCCTCGATGAGGTTCAGGCCGTACTTCTTGCGGTCCTCGGTGGCATAGGCGATGCCGTGGGCGATCGCGTCGCTGACCGTGTGGGCCTTGATCTCCTTGCCGTTCTTGTACAGCTGCCCGGTGATGCCGCGCCCGTAGCTGCGCCCGAACACACTCATCGCCAGCTCGGTACGCCCGGCGCCCATCAGACCCGCGATCCCCACGACCTCACCGGCACGCACGTCGAAGCTCGCACCCTCGACCACGATCCGGCCGATCTGGGTGGGGTGGTGGACGGTCCAGTCCTCGACCCGCAGCGCCTCGGCGCCGATGTCCGGGGTCCGCTCGGGGAAGCGGTGCTCCAGGTCACGCCCGACCATGCCCTTGATGATCCGGTCCTGCGTGGCCTCGGGCTTGCTCATGTCAAGCGTCTCGATGGTCTTGCCGTCGCGGATGATCGTGGTGACGTCGGCGATCTCGGCGATCTCGTTGAGCTTGTGGGAGATCATGATCGAGGTGATGCCCTGGCCCTTGAGGTGCCGCAGCAGCCCGAGCAGGTGCTCGGAGTCCTGGTCGTTCAGCGCCGCTGTGGGCTCGTCCAGGATCAGCAGCTTGACCTTCTTCGACAGTGCCTTCGCGATCTCGATCAGCTGCTGCTTGCCGACGCCGAGCGTGCCCACCGGGGTCGTGGGGTTCTCGTCCAGACCGACCCGGGCCAGCAGCTTGGCGGCCTCGGAGTTGGTGTGGTTCCAGTCGATCAGGCCGCCGCGGCCACGCTGCTCGTTGCCCAAGAAGATGTTCTCGGCCACCGACAGGTAGGGCACCAGCGCAAGCTCCTGGTGAATGATGACGATGCCACGAGCCTCGCTGTCGTTGATCGACCCGAAACGCACGGGCTCACCCTCGAAGACGATCTCGCCCTCGTAGGTGCCATGGGGGTACACGCCGGAGAGAACCTTCATCAGCGTCGACTTGCCGGCGCCGTTCTCGCCACAGATGGCGTGGATCTCACCCCGGCTCACGCTCATCGAGACGTCCTGCAACGCCATCACGCCAGGGAACGTCTTCGTGATGGAGCGCATCTCCAAGATGTCGTTGCTCATGCGGCCTCTACCTCGCTCTTTCGTGGGCCACGGATGTTCGAACTGATGCCGGTCCGGCGGGGTTGGTCCCCGCCGGACCGGCATCATGCACCGATCAGATCACTCGGCGACGCCGCTGGCGACCTCTTCGGCCGTCCAGTAGGCCGAGTCGACCAGAAGTGCCTGGATGTTGTCGGCGTAGACGATGTCCGACTCCAGCAGGTAGGACGGGACGACCTTGACACCGTTGTCGTACGTCTCGGTGTCGTTGGCCTCCGGCTCGCCACCGGCAAGGTAGGCCTGGGCAGCCACGACGGACTGCTCAGCCAGCTTGCGGGTGTCCTTGAAGATGGTCGCGAACTGCACGCCATCGACGATCAGCTTGACCGAGGCGATCTCGGCGTCCTGGCCGGTGACCGGCGGCATGGGCTTGTCAGCCGTGCCGTAGCCAGCGTTCTGGAGCGCCGTGATGATGCCACGGGACAGGCCGTCGTACGGAGCGAGAACGCCGTCAACCGTGCTGCCGTCGTTGTACGCGGCGGTCAGCAGGTCTTCCATGCGCTTCTGGGCCGTCTCCTGCTGCCAGCGCAGAATGGCTGCCTGCTCGATGTTCGTCTGGCCGGACTTGACGACGAGCGTGCCCGCGTCCATGAACGGCTGCAGGGTGTCGATCGCACCCTTCCAGAAGAAGTGCGCGTTGTTGTCGTCCAGCGAACCGGCGAACAGCTCGATGTTGAACGGTCCGGTGGCGGTGCCCTCGGAACCGTCCGCGTTGAGCAGACCCAGGCCCACGAGCAGCGAGGTCGCCTGCTGCACGCCGACGTTGTAGTTGTCGAACGTCACGTAGAAGTCGACGTTCGCGCTGTCACGGATCAGGCGGTCGTACGCGATGACCTTGATGCCTGCGTCAGCAGCAGCCTGCAGCTGGCCCGAGAGGGCCGTGCCGTCGATCGCGGCGATGATCAGCAGGTCGGCGCCCTGGGTGATCATCGAGTCGATCTGCTGGGACTGGGTCGGGATGTCGTCGCCGGCGAACTGCAGGTCGACCGTGTAGCCGGCCTCCTCCAGGCCCTTCTTGACGGCGTCGCCGTCGGCGATCCAGCGCTCGGACGTCTGCGTCGGCATCGAGACGCCGATCAGGCCGCCTTCTGCCGGCGCTTCGGTGGCCGTGTCGGTGCCGGCGTCGGTGGTGTCGTCGGTGGTGTCACCGGCGCCGCCGCCACCGCAAGCGGTGAGCGTCAGCGCGAGGGCGATGCCCGCCGCTGCTGCGGCGAACTTACGTGTGCTCATGTTTCTCCTCCTCGAGAACGTGCATCTTCCTGATTCGGGCTGTTCTGGGCTCTCCAGACCGGCCCGGGCGACCTGACCGTTGATGTGCTCGGACCGGTCAGGAAGTCTGTGGGGTGCTACTCGACCTGCACGACCTGCACGCCGGTGTGGCGCAGCTGGCCGATCTCGTGGACCGGACCCGACGGGCCCGTCACGATGGTGTGGACGTCCTTGATCCGGCCGATCCGGCCCAGGTGGACCTGGCCGAGCTTCGAGCCGTCGGCGACGATCACGGCGCGGCCCGCCGAGGCGATCATCCGCTGCTTGATCTCGGCCTCCGGCAGGTTCAGGTTGGTGACGCCGTGCTCGGCCTCGACCCCGTTGCAGCCGATGAACGCGATGTCCGCATGCAGGTGGTCGAGCATGAGCGAGGCCATCGGGTTGACCAGCGAGTGCTGCAGCCGGCGCAGCGTGCCACCGGTGACGACGACGGTGAACCGGCCGATGGCCGGCTCGAGCTCGAGGGCGATGTTCAGCCCGTTGGTCATCACGACGACCTGGTCGAGGTCCTGCCGCGCCACCAGCGCCCGGGCGACAGCTGTCGTCGTGGTGCCGACGTCGAGCAGGATGCTCATCCCGGAGGTGACCATGGAAGCCGCGTACTGACCGATCCGATGCTTCTCGCCGGCGAACTCGACGAGCGACTCCTCGAACGACAGCTCGGTGCGACCGCTGCGCGCCGGGGCCATCGCCCCGCCACGGACGCGTCGGACCGCATGGGAGGTCGCGAGCGCTGCCAGGTCGGCGCGAACGGTCACATCCGAGATCCCGAAGGTCTCGGCAAGGTCGGTGACGCGCACGAACTCGCGGTCACCGATCAGCTGGAGCATCCGACCGCGACGGACTGTCACGGGCAGCTGCTCGGTCTCTTCCTTGAGCACGCCCCTACTGTCGAGGACGCCGAGTCGATGCGTCAACTTCTTGAAGCCAACTTTTGATTGCGAAACAATAACGACTCGCGAGCAAGCCCGACGGGTAGGTCGAAGGTCCCCAGGCGCCGTCACCCGATTGCCAGATCGGGTCCGCGCATGCTCAGGAGACCTCCCTGCGCGGGAGGTCTCCTGACCTGGTCTCGACTTGTCTATTCGAAAGGTTCGTAAGGCTTGGTTCACCAGCCGAAGAATCCCGCTCTGCGCCCGCAAGCCCTACGCTGCAGGCTCAGAAACCCTGGGCCAGGCGGTAGTAGGCCTGGTTCCAGCGCAGCTCCTGGGCGAATCCGCGCGATGTCGTGGTCGCGTCGATGGTCAGGAGCTCGGTCTGTGCGATGTCCGCGAAGTCGGCGAAGACGTCGATGCCGACCTGCGTGGAGAGCACCGTGTGGTGGGCGGCACCGGCCATCAGCCAGGCCTCGGCCGACGTCGCGAGGCTCGGCTCCGGCTTCCAGACCGCCCGCGCGACGGGCAGGTTCGGAAGCTCTTCGTCGGGCGGCACGACCTCGACGACGTTGGCCGTCAGCCGGAACCGGTCCCGCATGTCCGACAACGCGACGACCACACCCGGCCCCGCGTCCGTGTCGAAGACGAGCCGGACCGGGTCCTCCCGGCCGCCGATGCCGAGCGGGTGGATCTCGAGGGTCGGCTTCGCGGTGGTCAGCGACGGGCAGATCTCGAGCATGTGGGCGCCAAGGATCTTCTCGTCGCCCGGGACCAGGTTGTAGGTGTAGTCCTCCATGAGCGAGGCACCCCCGGGCAGGCCCTGGCCCATCACCTTCGCGGCCCGCACCAGGATCGCGGTCTTCCAGTCACCCTCGGCCCCGAAGCCGAAGCCACGGGCCATCAGACGCTGGACGGCCAGCCCGGGCAGCTGCCGGAGGGCGCCGAGGTCCTCGAAGGTGGTCGTGAACGCCGTCGCGCCGATCTCGCCGAGGAGGCTCAGCAGGGCGAGCTCCTGGCGTGCGCCGTAGCGCAGGGAGTCGTGCCGGTCACGGCCGGCCCGCAGCTCGGGGACGACGTCGTAGGTGTCCTCGTACTCGGCGACGAGCGTGTCGATCGCCGCGTCGTCGACCGTCTCGACGGCGGCGACCAGGTCGTTGACGCCCCAGGTGTTGACCGACACGCCGAAGCGCAGCTCCGCCTCGGTCTTGTCGCCCTCGGTCACCGCGACGTTGCGCATGTTGTCACCGAACCGGGCGAGCTTGAGCTCGTGCGTCGCGGCCCAGCCGGCGGCGGCCCGGACCCAGGTCCCGACCCGCTCCTGGACGGTCGGGTTCGACACGTGCCCGACGACCGTCTTGCGCGGGACACCGAGCCTGGTCTGGATGTACCCGAACTCCCGGTCACCGTGCGCGGCCTGGTTCAGGTTCATGAAGTCGAAGTCGATCGTCGACCACGGCAGCTCGACGTTGGCCTGCGTGTGCAGGTGCAGCAGCGGCGTGCGCAGCGCGTCGAGCCCGGCGATCCACATCTTGGCCGGTGAGAACGTGTGCATCCAGGCGATGACACCGATGCACTGGTCCGCGGCGTTGGCCTCCAGCGCCATCCGGCGGATCGCACCCGCGTCCTTGAGCACCGGCTTCCACACGATCCGCACCGGGACGGCGTCGGCGGCCTCGAGCTCGCGCGCGATCGCCTGCGACTGCTCCGCCACCTGGCGCAGCGTCTCGTCGCCGTACAGGTCCTGGCTCCCGGTGAGGAACCAGACCTCGCGGTCGGCGTAGGGCTTGGTCATCTGGACTCCTTCGTCGTGGTCCTGGGTGCTCGACGGCCGGTCAGCGGCCGTAGACGTTCTGGTAGCGGTCGTAGAGGTGGTCGATGTCCGCCTGGGCGATCGGCAGCGGCTCGCCCAGCTGCCGGGAGATGTGCACGGTCCGGGCCACCTCCTCGACCATCACGGCGGCCTTGACCGCAGCCTTGGCGTCCTTGCCGATCGTGAACGGCCCGTGGTTGCGCATCAGGACGGCCGGGCTGCGGCTCCCCCGCAGGGTCTCGACGATGCCGCGTCCGATCGAGTCGTCGCCGATCAGCGCGAACGGCCCGATCGGCACGTCACCGCCGAACTCGTCGGCCATCATCGTCAGCACGCACGGCACCGGCTCACCCCGTGCGGCCCATGCCGTCGCGTAGGTCGAGTGGGTGTGCACGACGCCGCCGACCGCCGGCATGTTCCGGTAGACGTAGGCGTGCGCCGCGGTGTCCGACGACGGCGAGCGGTCGCCGTCGACGAGCGTGCCGTCCAGGTCGCAGACCACCATCGACTCGGCGCTGAGCTGGTCGTAGGTGACCCCGCTCGGCTTGATGACGAACAGGCCGGCGGTGGTCAGCCGCTGCGAGACGTTGCCGGCGGTCCAGACCACCAGCTCCCAGCGCGGCAGCTCGGCGTGCAGGTCGGCGACGACCTGACGCACGCGCGCGATCTCCTCGACGACCTCGGGGCCGTAGCCGTCGAGGCCGGTCGGCTGCGCCATCACGCCTCCTGGTCCGCGGCCGGCGTCTCGGGCTCCGCGGCACCGGGCTCGGGCGGCCGCTGGGCGGTGGCCTGCCGCCGGATCGCGCGGAGCCTGTGCATGACGTCGTTCGCACCGCGACCGAAGTAGTCGTGCAGCGTCTTGTACTCGGCGAACAGCGCGTCGTAGGCGCGCGAGTTCTCCTCGATCGGCTGGTAGACCGCACGGTCCACCTTGCCCATCGCGGCCGCCGCCGTGCGGACGTCCGGGTAGGCGCCGGCCGCGACAGCCGCGTGGATCGCCGAGCCGAGCGCCGGGCCCTGCTCGGAGGCGATCGTCGACAGGGGCAGCCGGGTCACGTCGGAGTAGATCTGCATGAGCAACCGGTTCTTGAGCAGCCCCCCCGCCACGACGAACTCGGTCACCGGCACGCCGGAGTCCTGGAAGGACTCGACGATCACGCGGGTGCCGAAGGCCGTCGCCTCGAGCAGTGCGCGGTAGGTGTCCTCGGGCCGGGTCGCGAGCGTCTGGCCGACGACGACGCCCGAGAGCTCGTGGTCGACGAGGACCGAGCGGTTGCCCGAGTGCCAGTCGAGCGCGATCAGGCCGTGCTCGCCGATCGCCTGCTGGGCGGCGAGCTCGGTCAGGTACTCGTGCACCGACTCGCCGCGGCGCATCGCCTCGGCGTGGTAGATGGGCGGCACCCCGTGCTCGACGAACCAGCCGAAGATGTCGCCGACGCCGCTCTGCCCGGCCTCGTAGCCGTAGAGACCCTCGACGATCCCGCCCTGGACCACACCGCACATGCCCGGCACCTCGTGCAGCGCGCTGCCGTTCATCACGTGGCACGTGGAGGTGCCCATGATCGCGACCATCTGGCCGGGCTGCACGGCGTTCGCCGCCGGCGCCGTCACGTGGGCGTCGACGTTCCCGACGGCCACGGCGATGCCCTCCGGCAGGCCAGTCCATCCCGCTGCCTGCGCGCTCAACCGGCCCGCCGCCGCGCCGAGCTGCCCGATCGGGTGCTCGAGCTTGTCGGCGACGAAGTCGGCGAAGCCCGGGTTGAGCGCCGCGAGGAACTCCGGGGACGGGTAGTGCCCGTCCTGCAGGATGCCCTTGTAGCCGGCGGTGCAGGCGTTGCGGACGTACTGGCCGGAGAGCTGCCAGACGATCCAGTCGGCGGCCTCGACCCAGCGCTCGGTCGCGTCGTAGACCTCGCGGTCCTCCTCGAGGAGCTGCAGGCCCTTGGCGAACTCCCACTCCGACGAGATCAGCCCGCCGTACCGCGTGATCCACGACTCGCCACGCTCGTGGGCGAGGGCGTTGATCCGGTCGGCGTGCGGCTGCGCCGCGTGGTGCTTCCACAGCTTGATGTAGGCGTGCGGCCGGTCGGCGTACTCCGGCAGCTCGCACAGCGGGGTGCCGTCGGTCGTCGTCGGCACCATCGTGCAGGCGGTGAAGTCGGTGCCGATGCCGATCACGTCCGCGGGGTCGACGCCGGCCTCGCGCAGGGCGGCGGGCACGGCGATCTTCAGGACGTCGACGTAGTCGGCCGGCACCTGCAGCGCCCAGTCGGGTGGCAACGGGACCGGTGAGCCGGCGTCGGCAGCGGGACCGGCCGTCAGGACCCGGTCCATCACCGCGTGCGGGTACGGGTACACCGCACTGCCGAGCTCGGCGCCGTCGGCGACGCGCACGACGACCGCCCGACCCGACAACGTCCCGTAGTCCACCCCGACGACCAGCGCTCTGGTCGGGTCGACCGCCATGGTGACTCCTCATCGCCTCGTTGCGAGCTGTTCGCTCCTGGTCTGGCCTACGGATGATGTTAGCGCTCACATGCGCGCTGTCAAGTGACCGGGACGACCGTCGGGAGCGCGGTCCCGCCCCGGCTCGCGCGAACGCCCCGCTGACCCGGCGACTCGCCCGTCCGCACGTCGAGGCCGGCCTCGAACATGTCGAAGCACCGCTCGAGGACGTCACGCAGCGGCTCGGCGAAACCGCTGCCGTGCCAGTGGTGCAGCGCTCCGAGCAGGCCGCCCACGACCGCATGGGCGAAGACCTGGACCTCGAGGTCCGTGTGCGGCCGCTGGAGCCGTGCGGCCACGACCTCCCCGAGCACCTCGGACGTGGCCAGCACCTCGCGGGCCGACGCGGCCTCGAGCGCCGGGTGGGACATCATGTGCCGCACGCGGCGCTGCAGGCGCTGCTCGTCCGCGCTCGCGAGCCCGGTCATCACGGCGATCATCACCCGGCGCGCGGCGATCAGCGGCGGAGCGTCGTCGAGCTGTGCGAGCAGGCGCTGCAGGATCAGCGGGTCGAGCTCGTCCCAGATGATCAGCTGCTCCTTGGTGCCGAAGTAGCGGTACACGGTGCTCGGGGAGATCTCGGACGCCTCGGCGATCTGCTCGATCGTCACCGCGTCGTAGCCCCGCTCGTCGAAGAGGTCGAGGGCCGCGCTCTGGATCCGGTGCATCGCGGCCAGCCGCTTACGTTCTCGCAGTCCGCCGTCAGCCATGCCGTCATCGTAGACCACAGTGACTGCCACTTTCACTTGACAGTCACTGTCACAGACATCTACCGTCATTTGACAGTCACTGTCAGCCCGTTCGGAACCCACCGGACGGCCGGCACCGACACCAGCGGTCGGACGCTGCGGGGGCGGTCCCCCGCAGGCCCGACGGACGGAGGACCCGTGGAGAACGTCATCCGCACCCGCGGACTGGTCAAGGCCTTCGGCCGGACCCAGGCCCTCGACGGGGTCGACCTCACGGTGGGGCGCGGTGAGGTGCACGGGTTCCTCGGCCCGAACGGCGCCGGGAAGTCGACGACGATCCGGATCCTGCTCGGCCTGCTGCGCAAGGACGCCGGTGAGGCAGTCATGCTCGGCGGCGACCCCTGGCGGGACGCCGTCCCGCTGCACCGACGGCTCGCCTACGTCCCGGGCGACGTCAACCTCTGGCCCAACCTGTCCGGCGGCGAGGCGATCGACCTGCTCGCGTCGCTGCGCGGCTCGAGCGACCGACGCCGCCGTGACGAGCTGCTCGAACGTTTCGCGCTCGACCCCACCAAGAGGTGCAGCGCCTACTCCAAGGGCAACCGCCAGAAGGTCGCGATCGTCGCGGGGCTCGCGTCCGACGTCGAGCTCTTCCTGCTCGACGAGCCCACCAGCGGTCTCGATCCGCTGATGGAGACCGTCTTCCAGGATGTCGTGCGCGACCTGCGGGAAGGCGGTGCCACGATCCTGCTCTCGAGCCACATCCTGGCCGAGGCGGAGGCCCTGTGCGACACGGTCTCGATCATCCGGTCCGGCCGGATCGTGGAGTCCGGGACCCTCACCGCGCTCCGCCACCTCACGCGCACCGCGATCCACGTCACGACCACCCGTCCGCTCGACGCTCTCGACCGACTGCCCGGCGTGCACGACCTCGCAACGTCCGACGCCGGCCGGACCGCGCACTTCGAGGTCGCGGCCGAGCACCTCGGCGAGGTCGTCGAGCACCTCGGGGCGCACGGCGTCCGCACCATGACCAGCAGCCCGCCCACGCTGGAGGAGCTGTTCCTCCGGCACTACGGCGACGAGCTGGCGGCCCTGAACGGAACCGGGAACGGGAACGGGAACGGAACCAGCAACGGGAGCCGCGACGCGGATGCCCACGGCAGGCACCGGGCCCGCAGCGACGAGGTGGCACGGTGAACGCGACGACCGCCGCGCGAACCTTCACCGGGACCGGCCGCCTGGTGCGACTCGCCGTGCGCCGCGACCGGATCCTGCTGCCGGTCTGGATCCTCGCCATCAGCGGGATCGCCGGAGCCGTGGTCGCCAGCTACGCCGCCACCCTGCCGAACGAGGCCGAACGAGCCGTCACGGCGGCGTTCAGCGCGAGCAACCCGATGACGAGGGTGTTCGACGGCGCGGCGTCAGGCACGTCGCTCGGTGCGATGTCGCTGGTCGAGGGCTACAAGGTGCTGGCCATCCTGACCGCGCTGATGAGTGCGCAGGCCGTCGTCCGGCACACCCGGCAGGACGAGGAGACCGGCCGCGCGGAGCTGCTCGGCTCCGCCGTCGTCGGTCGGCACGCGCGACTGACCGCGGCCCTGGTCGTGACACTGAGCGCCGACCTCGTGCTCGGCGCAGCCGTGGCCGGCGCGCTGGTCGGCACCGACCTGCCGGTGTCCGGCTCGCTCGCTGCGGGCGTCGCCGTCGCCGGCACCGGCTGGGTCTTCGCAGGCATCGCCGCGGTCGCCGCACAGGTCCTGACCACGGCGCGGGGCGCGAACGCCGTGGCCGCGGCAGCCTTGGGCGTGGCGTTCGTCGTGCGGGCCGTCGGCAACCTGCTCGGCGAGGTCACCGACAGTGGCGTCGAGCTGGTCACCGCCTGGCCGGCCTGGCTGTCGCCGCTCGGCTGGGGCCAGGAGGTGCGCCCGTTCGACCAGGACAACTGGTGGGTCGCCGGGCTCTTCGTCGGCCTCACGGCCGTCCTGGTCGCCGTCGCCTTCGTGCTCACCGCGCACCGGGACGTGGGGTCCGGCATGGTGCCGGCCCGCTCCGGCCCGGCCTACGCCCCGCGCGGGCTGAGGTCGGCGACCGGGCTGGCCTGGCGCCTGCAGCGTGGGGTCCTGCTGGCCTGGCTGATCGGACTGGTCGGAGCGGGCGCCGCGTTCGGTGCCGTCGGCAAGAGCGCCGAGGACCTCGTCGCCGACAACGACCAGATGGAGCAGATGCTCGCGCGCCTCGCGCCCGAGGGCGGGATCGTCGACCTCTACTTCACCCTGCTGATGGCGATCATCGGCGTCGCGGCCGCGGGGTACACGGTGCAGGCCCTGCTGCGGATGCGCGCCGAGGAGGCGACCGGTCGGCTCGAGCCCGTGCTCAGCACAGCCGCCGGTCGCACCCGCTGGCTGGCCGGTCACGTCGTCATCGCTGCCGGCGGCACGACGGCGATCCTCGTCCTGAGCGGTCTGGCCGGCGGCCTCGTCTACGGCAGCGTGACGGGGAGCTGGGCCGCGGGCGTCAGCGACCTGCTCGGAGCCGCGCTCGTCCAGGTGCCCGCCGCCCTGGCGCTCGGCGCCCTGGTGCTCGCGCTGTTCGGCCTGCTGCCCCGGTGGGCCGGCTCGCTCGCCTGGGCCGCGCTGGCCGTCGCCCTGGTGATGGGCCAGCTCGGCGCCCTGCTCGACCTGCCCCAGTGGCTGCTGAACGTCTCACCGTTCACGCACGTCCCCCGGGTCCCGGCCGAGGCCTTCTCGGCGACGCCGGTGGTCTGGCTGGTGGCGGTCACCATCGCCCTGGGCGCCGTCGGGTTCGCGGCGTTCCGTCGGCGGGACCTGGCGATCGGCGCCTGATCCGGGGTCGGCCCCGCACTGCTGCACGCTGCGCGGCACGCCGCTGTCAGCTGCGCGGCACGCCGCTGCTCGCGCGGACGACGAGACGTGGCTCGATGAGCTCCGGCTGCACCGCGTCACCGGCGATCGCCCCGAGCAGCAGCTTCATGCAGCGACGACCGAGCGCCCCGAACTCCTGACGCACGGTCGTCAGCGGCGGGAAGAAGTTCGCCGACCCGTCGACGTCGTCGAAGCCCACCACCGAGACGTCGCCCGGGACGCGCACACCGGCCTCGGCGAAGGCGCGCAGCAGCCCGAGGGCGAGCTGGTCGTTCGCGGCGAAGACCGCCGTCGGCAGCACCCCGTCCAGCAGCCGGAGCCCGACGTCGTAGCCCCGGCCGGCTGTCCAGTCCCCTCCGATCGGGTCACCGGCGGTGATCCCTGCTTCGGCGAGCTCGTCCTGCCAGCCGCGGACGCGCGCCCGCGCGTCGAGCCAGTCCACGGGCCCGGCGAGGTGGGTCACCTGGGTGTGGCCGAGGTCCAGCAGGTGACGGGTGGCCAGCCGGGCGCCCGCGTACTGGTCGACCGCGACCGAGTGCAGCCGCCCCGGCAGGTCCTTGGGACCGACCATGACCACCGGGATCGGCGCGTCGAACGCCTGCACGGCTTCGATCGCCTCGTCGTGCGCCGCGATGACGACCACACCCTCGACGCCCTGGGACATGAAGTGCTCGAGCACCTCGTGCATGCCCTGCGCCTCCCACCGCGCGACCGTCGCGACGCTGACGAACATGCCGGCGTCACGCGCGGCACCCTCGACGGCGATCAGCGTGCTGGTCGGGCCGAACAGCGCCGAACCGGACGTCAGGACGCCGATGGTTCCCGTCCGCCGCGTGACGAGCGCCCGGGCGGCGGTGTTGCGGCGGTAGCCGAGGGCGGCGATCGCATCAAGCACGCGCTGCCGGGTCTCCGGGCGGACGCTCGGGTGCCCGTTGAGGACCCGGGACACGGTCTGGTGCGAGACCCCTGCGACGGCCGCGACGTCGCTCATGGCAGGGGGTCGTGCGATGGTCACCCGTCCAGCTCTGCGGCAAGCTCACGCGAGCGGTCGCGAGCCGCCTCCGCCGCGGCCAGGACCGCAGCCCGCACACCGTGCGCATCGAGCTCGCGCAGGGCGGCGACAGTCGTGCCACCCGGGGAGGACACCCGCTCGCGGAGCACGACGGGATGCTCACCCGACGCGGCAAGGAGCAGCGCGGAGCCGCGGAAGGTCGCCGTCGCGAGCTGCAGCGCCTGCGCCCTGGTCAGCCCGAGCAGCACGCCGGCCTCGGCCAGCGCATCGACGAGGTAGAACACGTAGGCCGGGCCGGAGCCCGAGATCGCCGTCACCGCGTCCAGGTCGTGCTCAGCGACCTGGATCACGAGCCCGGTGCCCGCGAGCAGGGCCTGGACCCGGTCGAGGTGCTCGGGGGTCGCCGACGTGCCGCCGCTGATCGCCGCGGCTCCCTCGCCGATCACGGCGGGCGTGTTCGGCATCACGCGCACGACCGGGACACCGGCCGGCAGACGCGTCTCGTAGAACGAGATCGGCAGGCCGGCGGCGACGCTCACCACGATCGCGCCGGGACGCAGGGCGGGCGAGATCTCGGCCAGGGCGCCGGCGACGTCGTTCGGCTTGAGCGCGATCACGACGACGTCGGCGCTCGCCGCGACCTTCGCGTTGCCGTCCGCCGCGCGAACGCCGTAGCGCTCACCGAGCTCGTTGGCCCGCGTGGCGAACCGCTCGCTCACGGCGAGGTCGTCGATCGCGACACCGGCCCGCAGCACCGCCGCGACGATCGCCTCGCCCATCACGCCGCCACCGAGCACCGCGACGCGTCCGTACGTCGCAGGTCCGGTCATCGCACGCTCCTTGTTCTTCTGATCACGGGACTGTCACGGTCACGTCACAAGAGTGTCACGATCACAAGCCTGTCACGATCACAGGGCGTACGCGGTGTAGACGTCCCGGAGGGCCTCGACGGGTCCGTCGACCTGGAGCACGGCGGTGCCGTTGGTCCAGGTGACGGTACCGGTGCCGTCACCTCGCGGCGCGACCAGGTAGCGGCCCACCTCGGTGCCGGCGACCTGGACGGAACCCTCCTCGACGTCGGTGCTCGACGCGTCGGGGGCCTCGGTCGCGTCCCCGGCGTCGGAGCCGCCGGCGGCAGCGACCGCAGCCGTCTGCTCCTGGACCATCACCTGGTAGGCGGCCGCGGCGGCTTCGGGCGTCGCCCACTGGCCGGCCAGGACGACGAGGTCCTGGCTGCCGTCGGTGTAGCCGAGGCGGTAGCCCTCGAGCGCACCGGCTGCCACCATCGGGGGGTTCTGCTCGACCGAGCTCAGTGCGTAGGCGAGCACCGTCGACGGCAGGGCCTCGAAGAACGGCGTGCCGGCGTCGCGGGCGATCGGGTCGACCGTCGGCGTGGGGACCGGGAGCGTCACGACCTCGGCCTCGAGGGTCTCGGCGGCCGCCCGGGGCTCGGGGTCGTTGCCGAGCACGAGCACGGCGCCGACCACGAGGCCGACGAGCACAGCGCCGCCGGTGATCAGCATCCACAGCGGCGGGCGGCGGCGGCCGGTCGGCTCCTCGTCGTCCGGTCCGGTCGACGGTCCGGCGGCGTGGCTGGGGACCGCACCGTGCGCAGGCGTCGGGGAGGCGCCAGGCCCGCCCGGCCGACGCGCGCCACGGCCGATCGGGTCCGACGGCGCTGTGCCGGGAGCAGCGGCATCGGCACCGCCGCCGACCCCGCCGAAGGGCCACCTGCGCGTCTCGTCCTCGCCGGGGCCCTTGCCTGATGTGGTGTCGCTCATCCGTCTCTCCCTGCCTGTGCTGTGCGGTCAGCCTATGGCCTGCCCGCACGTGGCACCCGGAGGGCTCGCGCTCAGGGCGTCCGACGGCGCAGGGTCAGGGCCCCGAGCAGCAGTGCACCGGCGATGAACAGGACGATCACGCCCACCGCGCCGCGGACCTGCTCGAACCCCGCACCTGCGGCCAGCTGCTGCAGCGCTTCCATGCCGTAGGTGAGCGGGAACACGCGCGAGATCGCCTCGAGCACGTCCGGCATCTGGTCGCGCGGCATGACCAGGCCGCCGAGGATCAGCTGCGGGAAGATCATCACGGGCATCAGCTGGACCGCCTGGAACTCGGTCTTGGCCACCGCCGAGCCGGCGAGGCCCAGCGCGGTGCCGAGGATCGCGTCGAGCACGGCGACCAGCAGCACGACCCAGAGCTCGCCGAGGACCTCCATGCCGCAGACCCAGATCGCGAACGCGGCGAGCACGAGCGCCTGGACGACCGCGACGAGAGCGAACGCCAGCGCGTAGCCGAGCACGACGTCGGCCTTGCCGACGGGGGTCGCCATCAGGCGCTCGAGCGTCCCGGACTGCCGCTCACGCAGGGTGGCGACGCTCGTGACGAGGAACATCACGATCAGCGGGAAGAGGCCGACGAGCAGCGGGCCGAGCATGTTGAGCACCGGCGTGCCGTCGAACATCCACGCGATCAACCCCGTCAGCAGACAGGGCAGGACGATGAGGATCGCGATCGTGCGTGGGTCGTGGCGGATCTGGCGCAGCACCCGCTCGGCGCCGGCGAGGGTCAGTCTCGCGCTCATCGTGCGGTCCCCTCGGTCGTCATGCCCTCGACGAGGGTCAGGAAGGCACCCTCGACGTCGTCCGCGCCGGTCCGTGCGAGCAGCTCGGCAAGGGTCGCGTCGGCCAGGACCCGGCCGTCCCGCAGGAGCACGAGCCGGTCGCACCGCACCGCCTCGTCCATCACGTGGCTCGAGACCAGCAGCGAGGTCCCCCGGTCGCTCAGCTCGCGGAACAGGCTCCACAGGTCGCGGCGCAGCACCGGGTCGAGCCCGACCGTCGGCTCGTCGAGCACCAGCAGGTCCGGCGAGGCGAGCAGGGCGACGGCGAGCGAGACGCGCGAGAGCTCCCCGCCGGACAGGTTGCCCACCCGACGGCCGGCGAGCGCGGTCAGGTCGACGTCCCGCAGGCTGCGGACGACGTCGTCCTCCACCGCACCGAGCAGCCGCGCGAAGTAGCGCAGGTTCTCGACGACCGTGAGGTCGGTGTAGACGCTCGGCGCCTGGGTCACGTACCCGACCCGGTGCCGCAGCACGGGACTGCCGGCAGGTCGGCCGAGCACCTCGACGGTCCCCTCGGCGACCTCCTGCACACCGACGACAGCACGCATCAAGGTCGTCTTGCCGCTCCCGCTCGGGCCGAGCAGCCCGATCAGCCGGCCCGCCGGGAGGTCGAGGTCCATGCCGGTGATCACCTCGACCCCGTGCCGACCACCGCGCACGACGCGCAGCCCGCGGATCCGGATCACCGGTTCGTCAGTATTCCCCATGCGGGGAATACTGACACCTGCCAGGCCACCGGCACAAGGGACGGCCGGCCGGTCGTCGGTGCTCGGACCAGGCGGCCGCCGGATCAGCCGGACGGCTCGAGGTAGTGCTGGAGCACCGGGCCGACCCGGCGGACCAGCTCGGCGGCGTCCGCGCTCGCGATCGGCTCGACCTCGAGCACGTACCGGGCCACCAGCAGCCCGGCCACCTGGGACGCGACCAGGCTCACCCGGAGCGGAGCGTCGGGCCCGGGCATCGCCGCAGCGACGCGGACGAACACCTCCCGGACCAGGAAGTCGCGGACCAGGGTGTCCTGGCCGGCGGCCGCGGCACCGAAGACGATGCGGAACTGCTCGCGCCCGCCCGGGGCGTCCCAGATGTCCAGGACGCTCGCGACGAGCCGCTCGCCCAGGCCGTCGATGCCGCCGGCCAGGAGCCCGGCGACCACCTGCGACGGGTCGGTCGGCCGATCCGCGACGGCCACCGCGAAGACCTCCGGCTTGCCGCCCGGGAAGTAGTACCGCACGAGCGCAGGGTCGACCCCCGCCGTCCGGGCGATGCCTCGGACGCTCGCCGCGTCGTACCCGCGCTCGGCGAACTCGACACGCGCGGCGGCCACGATCTCGGCGCGCGCCCGCGCACCACCGGCCCGGCGTCCGCGCTGCCGCTGCTCACCCATGGCCGCAGCCTAGAAGGCCACGGCCGTCGGCGAGCCGATCGGGGTGCGCCGGTGCATCGGCACCCGCCGTGCGGCCTGCCGGACGGGTCGTGTCGGACCAGGGCACTACCGTCGACCGCGTGTCGACGACCACAGCACGCAGCGCCCGGCCCCGCTCGCTGCGCCCCGGCTACACCTGCACCGACTGCGGCTGGACCGCCTCGAAGTGGGCCGGCCGGTGCGGCGAGTGCCAGGCGTGGGGAACTGTCGTCGAGGACAGCCCGGCAGGCGCCGGACCACGCACCGCGGCGACGCCACCCACCCGTGGCCCGGCCCGCCCGATCACGGACATCGACGTCGAGCCGGCGCGGGCCCGGGCCACCGGCATCGGCGAGCTCGACCGGGTCCTGGGCGGCGGCCTCGTCCCCGGCGCCGTCATCCTGCTGGCCGGCGAGCCCGGCGTGGGCAAGTCGACGCTGCTGCTCGACGTCGCGAGCCGGGTGGCGACCGGTCACGGGCCGGCCGGCTCGAACGGTCCCGCCGGGTGCCCGCGCACGGTGCTGTACGTCACCGGCGAGGAGTCGACGGGGCAGGTCAGGCTGCGCGCGGAGCGGATCGGCGCGCTCGCGCCCGGCCTGCTCCTTGCGGCCGAGACCGATCTCGGCGCCGTGCTCGGGCACCTCGAGTCGCACGACCCGGTCCTGCTCGTCGTCGACTCCGTGCAGACCATCGCGTCGAGCCTCGTCGACGGTGCCCCGGGCGGCGTGAGCCAGGTCCGCGAGGTCGCCGCCGCACTCATCGCCGCCGCCAAGGCACGCGACATCCCCGCCCTCCTGGTCGGGCACGTGACCAAGGACGGGAACGTCGCCGGGCCGCGCACGCTCGAGCACCTCGTCGACGTGGTGTGCCAGTTCGAGGGCGACCGGCACTCGAGGCTGCGCATGCTCCGGGCGACCAAGAACCGCTACGGGCCGACGGACGAGGTCGGCTGCTTCGACCTGACCGAGCGGGGCTGCCTCGAGCTGCCGGACCCGAGCGGGCTGTTCCTGTCCCACACCGTGCGGCACGTCGCCGGGACCTGTGTGACGGTGACCCTCGAGGGCCGCCGCCCGCTCGCGACCGAGGTGCAGGCGCTCGTCGTCCCGACCCTCCTGAGCAACCCACGACGGGTGACCAGCGGCGTGGACTCGAGCCGGTTGGCGATGGTGCTCGCGGTGCTCCAGCGCCGGGCGGGCGTCCCGATGGCCGACCGCGACGTGTACGTCTCGACCGTCGGTGGCGCACGCCTCGTCGAGCCGGCAGCCGACCTGGGCATCGCCCTGGCCGCTGCGAGCGCGAGCGAGGACGTCCCGCTGGTCGACCAGCTGGTCGCGATCGGCGAGGTGGGTCTGGCCGGTGAGATCCGGCCGGTCGTCGGCCTGGGCAGGCGGCTGAACGAGGCGCGACGCCTCGGCTTCACGAAGGCCGTCGTCCCGGCCGGAACTGTCGAGACCGGCGAGGCACCGGACGGTCTCGAGCTGCTCGAGGCGACCGACGTCGGCCAGGCACTGCGCCTTGCCCGCGGGCCCCGCCTGCGACCGGCGTAGGTGCCGCTCGCGTACGATTCGGACGTGGTCACCACCGAGCGCTCCGCCGAGGACATGCTGCGTTCAACCCTCGCCGCCGTCGCGCCCGGGACGGAGCTGCGCGACGGTCTCGAACGCATCCTCCGGGGCCGCACGGGCGCCCTGATCGTGCTCGGCCACGACAAGGTCGTCGAGTCGATCTGCTCGGGCGGCTTCAGCCTCGACGTCGAGTTCCAGGCGACCCGGCTGCGTGAGCTCGCCAAGATGGACGGCGCGATCGTGGTCGACCGCGACGCGACCCGGATCCTGCGCGCTGCCGTCCAGCTGCTGCCGGACCCCACCATCGAGACGACGGAGTCCGGGACCCGCCACCGTACGGCCGAACGGGTGGCGAAGCAGACCGGCTTCCCGGTCGTCTCGGTGAGCCAGTCGATGCGGATCATCGCGCTCTACGTCGGCGACTCGCGCTACGTGCTCGAGGGCTCCGACATCATCCAGTCCCGCGCGAACCAGGCGCTCGCGACCCTCGAGCGGTACAAGTCGCGCCTCGACGAGGTCGCCGGGACGCTCTCCGCCCTGGAGATCGAGGACCTGGTCACCGTGCGCGACGTCGCGGCCGTCGTGCAACGGCTCGAGATGGTCCGCCGGATCTCCGAGGAGATCGCGGGCTACGTCGTCGAGCTCGGCACCGACGGCCGACTGATGGCGCTGCAGCTCGACGAGCTGATCGGCGGTGTCGGGTCGGACCGGCAGCTCGTGATCCGCGACTACACCGAGACGCCGCGGACCGGGCGCACCCTGGCCGAGGTGCAGGCGGCGCTGGCCACCCTCGACGCCAACGAGCTGCTCGACCTGGGCTACATCGCTCGGATCCTCGGCCTGGTCACCGTCGACGACTCGCTCGACGGTGCCGTCGGGCCGCGCGGCTACCGGCTGCTGTCCAAGGTGCCGCGCCTGCCCGCGACGATCGTCGACCGCCTGGTCGGACACTTCGGCGGCCTGCAGAAGCTGCTCGCGGCCGGGATCGACGAGCTCATGGCCGTCGAGGGCGTCGGCGAGCAGCGGGCCCGTGCGGTGCGTGAGGGCCTCTCCCGGCTGGCCGAGTCGAGCATCCTCGAGCGCTACGTCTGAGCCCGCCGTCGGCCGGGCCTGACGCCCGCCTGAGTCCTGGCGACCCGGAGGCGGGTCGTCCGAACCTCTGAGGTCCAGGCCCTCGCCGCGCGCCGCCGGGCGCGCTACCGTGCCCGGATGGGAGTCGTGATCAGCCAGCTCTGCATCGACAGCGCCGATCCGGTCGTCCTCGGCAGGTGGTGGGCCGAGACGCTCGGTTGGGCGATCGAGGACGACGATCCCGAGGAGGTCTGGGTCGCGCCGGACGGCGACGCCCAGCGGGGGATCCTCTTCCTGCGCGTCCCCGAGGGCAAGACGGTCAAGAACCGGCTGCACCTCGACCTGCGCCCGGAGAACGGCTCGGACCAGGCGACCGAGCTCGATCGCCTGGTGGTGCTCGGTGCGACGCGGGTGGACGTCGGCCAGGGCGCCGTGCCGTGGATCGTGCTCGCCGACCCCGAGGGCAACGAGTTCTGCCTGCTGCGCGGTACCCCCGCCGAGTCCGCCGCAGCGGGCTGACCGCCGGCGGCATCAGCCCAGGCGCTAGGCGGATCAGCCAGCGCCGACGGGATCAGCCCAGGTCGAAGACGACCGGCGCGCTCTCGGCGCCGAGGAGCTTGGTGACCGCGTTGTAGGTGCCGGGCCGCGGCTCGGGCAGCCCGGTCGCACAGCCCTCGGCGGAGCGGATGCGCGACCAGCCGACGTCGACCGCGTCGCGGGCACCGGGCTCCAGGAGCAGCATCCGCTCACCGCCCTCGGCGGGGCAGTCCAGCGACGACCAGATGCGATCGGCGCCCGAGGTGATCAGGATCTCCCGGCCCGGATCGCCGGCGTCGACGGTGCAGCTGACGGTCCCGGTGTTCGTGACGGCGACGGTGAAGATCGGCAGGACGCCGGCGGCGTAGGTCGTCGCGTCGGTCGTGAGCGTCAGGGCCAGCTCGGCCGCGGTGCAGGCAGCCGGCCCGCCCGGGTCGGTCGCCGCGGCGTCGTCCGTCACCGCGCCGTCGGCCGCGGCCGGGTCCGCCGAGCCGGCCGGGTCGGCGGGTGCATCGGCGTCGGGGTCCGCACCGCCACGCAGCAGGGCGAACACGACCAGGACGACGACAACGGCGACGAGCACGATCACGAGCCGGCGGATCCAGTAGACCCGTTCCGGCTGCGGTCCGACCGGGTGCAGCACGGTGCTCATCGACGCCTCCATCCCTCGCCTCACGCTACGACCGCCCGCGGCTCGGGGACGGGAGCCGCGCCGGGGGTCGTGCGACGAGGTCCACGCGGCCGGACCGGGCCACCGCGGTCCCCGGTCGGCCGGACGCGGGCCGCCGGCCGTCCGGCATGATCGGACGGTGGAGCACCCGCTGGTCGCGCCGGTCCTGGCGTGGTTCGACGAGCACGCGCGCGACCTGCCCTGGCGTGCGCCCGACCGCACCGCCTGGGGCGTGCTGGTCAGCGAGGTGATGCTCCAGCAGACGCCGGTCGTGCGGGTGGAGCCGCTGTGGCGTGCCTGGATGCTCCGCTGGCCCACCGCTGCCGACCTCGCCGAGGCGAGCACCGCGGACGTGCTGCGGGCCTGGGACCACCTCGGCTACCCGCGGCGTGCGCTGCGGCTCCAGGCGTGCGCCCGCGTCGTCGTGGAGCGGCACGGCGGGGTGCTGCCGACCGCACCGGACGCCCTGCTCGCGCTGCCCGGCGTCGGGACGTACACGGCCGCTGCGGTGCTGGCCTTCGCGCACGGTCGGCGCGCCGTCGTCGTCGACACCAACGTGCGGCGGGTCCTCGGCCGGACCGTCCAGGGCACGGCTCTGCCGCCACCGCACCTGAGCGTCGGCGAGCTGCGGCGGGCCGAGCAGATCGTGCCCCTGAACGACGCACGGGCCGCCGGCTGGAGCGCTGCGGTGATGGAGCTGGGTGCCCTGGTGTGCACCGCGCGCTCGCCCCGGTGCGCGGACTGCCCGGTCGAGCAGCTGTGCGCCTGGCGGGCGGCCGGCATGCCGCCGGACACGCTGGGGCATCGCCGCCGGTCGCAGGCGTGGGCCGGGACGGACCGCCAGGCCCGCGGACGGCTGATGGCTGCGCTGCGCGACGCGTCGGGGTCCGTGCCTGCGGCGGCGCTCGCCGAGGTCGTCACCGGTGACGAGCAGCGGGAGCGCGCACTCGCCGGTCTCGCGGCCGACGGGCTTCTCGTGGCCGAGCCCGACGGGGTCGCCGGCACCACCTACCGCCTGCCCACCTGACGCCGTCGCGGCCCCTCAGAGCTCGATCAGCATCCTGGTGTTGCCGAGGGTGTTCGGCTTGACCCGGGCCAGGTCGAGGAACTCCGCGACGCCGTCGTCGTGCGAGCGCAACAGCTCGGCGTACACGTCGGTGTCCACCGGGGTGCCGGCGATCGCCCGGAAGCCGTGCCGCGTGAAGAAGGCGATCTCGAAGGTCAGGCAGAAGACGCGCTGCAGGCCGAGCGCCTTGGCCCGGTCGAGCAGCTCACCGAGCAGGGCATGCCCGACGCCGTGCCCGCGCCAGGCCGGATGGACGGCGAGCGTGCGCACCTCGGCGAGGTCGGACCACATGACGTGCAGGGCACCGCAGCCGATCAGCGCCGCTGTCGCGTCCTGGGCGACGACGAACTCCTGGACCGCCTCGTAGTAGCCGACCATCTCCTTGGCGAGCAGGATCCGCTCGTCGGCGTAGGGCGCGACGAGGTCGCGGATCTCGCGGACGTCGCGCGGCAGGGCAGACCGGACGGAGTACGGCTGCTCGGGGCGGTCCTGGTGGTCGGGTGTCGCCGTGGGTGCGCTCACCCCGCACACGCTAGGGCACCGACGGGGCCCGTCCCCGGCGGACGCCGGCCCGGGTGCGTCGTGCTCGAACGCGCGAGGCCGGTGCGAGGACAGTGCGAGGTCAGCGCGACGTCAGGGCGACCCACTGGCCGGTGCCGGTCCGCGCGGCGCCCTTGCGGCGCCGTCCGTCGGTCGTGACCATGGGACTGTCGCGCGTCCGACGGCTGGACAGACCAGGGCACCCGGATCCGGGTTGCCGCGTGGCCGACGGCACCGGTCGGACCGGTGCGCGAGGAGGACAGCGTGAGGACAGCAGCACTGACGCCCGCGGCTCGGCACGATGCGCTCACCACGCTCGAGCGATCGACGGAGCCCGGCGGCGAGCTCGACGTCCTGGTCGTCGGCGGCGGCGTCACGGGCGCAGGCATCGCGCTCGACGCGGTCACCCGCGGGCTGCGGGTCGCCGTCGTCGAGGCGCAGGACTGGGCGAGCGGGACGTCCGGCCGTTCGAGCAAGCTCGTGCACGGCGGGCTGCGCTACCTCCAGATGCTCGACTTCCACCTGGTGCACGAGGCCCTGACCGAGCGCGACCTGCTGCTCAAGCGCCTGGCACCACACCTCGTCCGGCCGGTCGCGTTCCTCTACCCGCTCGAGCACAAGGTCTGGGAGCGGGCGTACGTCGGTGCCGGCGTCGCGCTCTACGACGTCCTGGCCAGCATCGTGCCCGGCAACCGCGCCCTGCCGTGGCACCGGCACCTGAGCCGCTCGGCGATGTCGCAGCTCTTCCCCGACCTGCGTCACGACACCGCCGTCGGCGCCATCCGGTACTGGGACGCGAGCGTCGACGACGCCCGCCTGGTCACCATGCTGATCCGGACGGCTGCGAGCTACGGCGCGCACGCAGCGAGCCGCACCCAGGTGATCGAGCTGACCCGACGGAGCACCGGCGCGGTCGACGGCGCGGTCGTGGCGGACCTCGAGACCGGGCGCCGGATCACCGTCCGCGCCGACCAGGTGATCAACGCCACCGGCGTCTGGACCGAGGAGACCGAGGCACTGACCGGCGGTGCGGGCGGCCTGCGCGTGCTGGCCTCCAAGGGCATCCACATCGTGGTGCCGCGCGACCGGATCCGCGGTGACGTCGGGCTGATCCTGCAGACCGAGAAGAGCGTGCTGTTCGTCATCCCGTGGTCCCGGTACTGGGTCATCGGGACCACCGACACGCCCTGGGAGCACGAGCTCACGCATCCGGTCGCGACCGCGGCGGACATCGACTACGTGCTCGAGCACGCCAACGCCGTGCTCGCCGACCCGCTCACCCGCGACGACATCATCGGGACCTGGGCCGGGCTGCGGCCGCTGCTCCAGCCCGGGACGAAGGCCGGGACCTCCTCGGCCAAGGTGTCACGCGAGCACACCGTCGCCTCGCCGGCACCCGGCCTGACGGTGATCGCGGGGGGCAAGCTCACGACCTACCGCGTGATGGCCGAGGACGCCGTCGACTTCGCCCTCGGCGACCGGGCCGCGGCGCTGCCGTCGATCACCGACCGCATCCCGCTCGCCGGGGCGGAGGGGCATGCGGTGCTGCAACGCCAGGCCCGTCGGATCGGGGCGACCTACGGCTGGGACCGCGCCATGCTCGACCACCTGCTGCACCGGTACGGCTCGCTGCTGACCGAGGTGATCGACCTGGTCGACGCGGACCCGTCCCTCGCCCGCCCGCTCACCGGCGCGCCGGCCTACCTGCGCGCCGAGGTGGTCTACGCGGCGAGCCACGAGGGCGCGCTGCACCTCGAGGACGTCCTGGTCGGTCGCACCCGCCTGGCCTACGAGCAACGGGACCGCGGGCTCGGTGCGATCGAGGAGATCGCGGTCCTGGTCGGCGATCGGCTCGGCTGGACGCCGGAGCGGCGCGCGCACGAGATCGCCTCCTACACCGCACGCTGCGAGGCCGAGGAGGCCGCGTCCCACGAGCCCGACGACGCCGCCGCCGAGAAGGCCCGCCTCCGGGCGGCGGACGTCGCACCGCTGCACGAGCTCACCGCCCGTGGCTGACCACATCCTGGCGATCGACCAGGGGACCACGAGCACCCGCGCGATCGTCTTCGACCACGCGGGCTCGGTCGTCTCGATGGGCGCCAAGGAGCACACCCAGATCCTGCCGAGGCCGGGCTGGGTCGAGCACGACCCGATGGAGATCTGGGCCAACGTCCGTGAGGTCGTCGGCCTCGCCCTGACCCGCGCGAACCTGAGCCACCGGGACATCGCCGCCGTCGGCATCACGAACCAGCGCGAGACGACTGTGGTGTGGGACCGGCTCACCGGTGAGCCGGTCCACAACGCGATCGTCTGGCAGGACACCCGCACGCAGAAGATCTGCGACGGGCTCGCCGCGCTCGGCGGAGGTGCGGACCGCTACCGGGAGCGCGTCGGTCTGCCGCTGGCGACGTACTTCTCCGGTCCGAAGATCCGCTGGATCCTGGACAACGTCGCCGGCGTCCGTGAACGGGCCGAGCGGGGCGAGCTGGCGTTCGGCAACACGGACGCCTGGGTGCTGTGGAACATGACCGGCGGCATCGTCGGCGGCGTGCACGCGACCGACGTGACGAACGCCTCGCGCACCATGCTGATGAACATCGACTCGCTGACCTGGGACGCGGAGATCGCGGCCGAGATGGGCGTCCCGCTGTCGCTGCTGCCCGAGATCCGCTCGTCCTGCGAGATCTACGGAACGGGCCGGCCGGGCGGCATGGTGCCCGGGGTGCCGATCGCCGGGGTCCTCGGGGACCAGCAGGCGGCGACGTTCGGCCAGGCCTGCTTCGCGGTCGGGACCGCGAAGAGCACCTACGGGACCGGCAACTTCATGCTGCTCAACACCGGGACCACGCCGATCCGGTCGACGCACGGCCTGCTGACGACCGTCTGCTACAAGATCGGCGACCAGCCGCAGGTCTACGCGCTGGAAGGCTCGATCGCCGTGACCGGGTCGCTCGTGCAGTGGCTGCGGGACAGCCTGGGGCTGATCACGGACGCGGCGGAGGTCGAGGCGCTCGCAGCATCGGTGCCGGACAACGGCGGGGCGTACTTCGTCCCCGCCTTCTCGGGCCTGTTCGCACCGTACTGGCGGTCCGACGCCCGCGGCGCGCTCGTCGGGCTCACCCGGTACGTCACCAAGGGACACATCGCGCGGGCCGCGCTGGAGGCCACGGCCTTCCAGACGCGTGAGGTGCTCGATGCGATGAACGCCGACGCGGGCGTCGACCTGACCGAGCTCAAGGTCGACGGCGGCATGGTCGCCAACGAGCTGCTCATGCAGTTCCAGGCGGACATCCTGGGCGTCCCGGTGATCCGTCCCCAGGTCACCGAGACGACGGCGCTCGGTGCGGCCTACGCGGCCGGCATCGCGGTGGGCTTCTGGTCCGGCGAGGCGGACGTCGTGGCGAACTGGGCCCTGGGCCGACGCTGGGAGCCGTCGATGGACGACGCCGCACGCGCCAGGACGTACCGGAACTGGAAGAAGGCCGTGACCAAGACGTTCGACTGGGTCGACGAGGACGTCGACTGACCCGGTTCAGCTGGCGGTTCAGCCGGCGGCTGAGTCGGCGGCGGACACCACGCGCCGCACTGCTGCGACGAACATCGCCCGGCCCTCGCGGCGCACGTTGTGCCCGACGCCGATCAGCGGGACGTGCGTGAGCAGCGGGCCGAGGAGCTCGTGCGCGCGCTCGACGTGCTGCGCGTCGACGATCGCCCCGCGGGCCGGCTCGCCGGTCAGGAGCGTGACCGGGACACCGATCTGCCCGACGGCCTCGGACCAGACCCGCCCGGCCCAGTCGTGCGGGACGTCGGCCAGGCCCTGGTCGACCTGACGTTTCGACGACGTCCACGGACCGTGCTCGTCGGCCGGCCACCCCGGGTTCTCCCGCTGCGAGCGCTCCTCGAGCTCGGCCTGCGTCCGCCCGACGAAGGACCTCAGGGTGCCGCGCAGCCACCGGGGCACCCCGGCGTCGTCGACCTCACGGGCCCGGTTCCAGGCCGGCTCCTCCAGGACCACGGCAGCGACCAGCTCAGGCGCGGTCAGGGCGAGCTCCTGGGCGACCAGGCCGCCCATGGAGTGACCGACGACCACGACCGGCCGGCCGACGGCATCCCGGACGGCGGCGGCCGCGTCGGCGGCAAGAGCGGCGATCGTGAACGGCTCGGCAGGCAGGTCCGAGCGCCCGTGACCGCGGGCATCGACCGCCAGGACCGCCCGGCCGTCGGCGAGCCAGGGCAGCACGGGGCGCCAGCACTCGGCCGAGTCGGTCACACCGTGCAGGGCGAGGACCGGGACACCCGGGCCGTCACCGTGCAGGTCCCACGCGACACGTCCGGTTCGTCCGCTGCAGATGCTGAGCACGGCTCTCACGCTAGCGCCCACCTGCGGGAACAGCCCCACGCAGGGACCAGGTCACCAGGCGGAGTCCCCCCGCATGATGGCGTCCGTGCCGCCGTCGATGTAGACGACCTGACCGCTGACGTGCGTGTTCTCCTCGCTGACGAGCCACGCGAGGAGCCGCGCCGGGACGTCGGGCATCATGATCCCGCCGGTCGGCATCGGCGCACGCGCGAGAGCCGCCTTGCGGCCGCCCTCGGTGGAGATCACGCCCCGCGTCAGGGGCGTCGCGACCACACCCGGGCCGACGGCGTTGAGCGGGATGCCGGCGCCGGCCCAGGCCGGGCTCGGCGCGGTGCGGCGCATCCACCGGACCAGCGCGGCCTTGCTGCTCGGGAAGACCTGGTCGCCGCTGCCGGCCTCGAGGAGCTTCGCGGTCCGTTCGAGCGCCCCGCGCTCGTCGCCGGCCAGGCACAGGTCCACGAGCTCGGCGTCCGCCGGGAGGAGGCACGCCATCGCACCGGTGAGCGCCGCACGCGGTGCATCGGAGTGCCGGAGCAGCGGGCGCAGTCCTTCGAGGGTGGCGATCGCGCCGAAGACGTTCACGGCGATCGTCGACGCGCACGGGCTGACCAGACCCGCGTTGGCGACGATCGCATCGATCCGGCCACCGGTCAGCTCGGTCACCCGCTCGACCATGTCGCGGCGTCCGGTCTTGACCGCGAGGTCCGCCTCGACCTCGGCGCCGGAGAGGTCGACCCCGATGACCCGGTCACCGCGTCCGTGCAGGAGGTCCTTGAGGGCCTTGCCGATACCCGATGCCGATCCCGTGATCACAACCGTGCGCATCACGCCTCCATCGCCGGGTCGAGCGTTCGCCCGCCCCCAACGCTAGGAACGGACGCGGCGCGTCGGCGTGGACCTAGGTCCCTGCAGGCCGGCGGTCAGCGGTCAGCGGTCAGCGGTCGACGCGTGCGCCCCCGCCGCCGGCGAGCTTGAGGACCTCGGCCTTCGTCGCCATGGTCGTGTCGCCCGGTGTAGTCATGGCCAGCGCGCCGTGCGCGGCGCCGTACTCGACGGCTGTCGCGAGCGGCTGACCGTCGAGGAGTCCGTAGATCAGGCCCGAGGCGAAGGAGTCGCCGCCCCCGACCCGGTCCATGATCTCCAGCCGCTCGCGATGCGTGGCCTGCACGACGCCGGTGGCCCTGGACCAGGCAATGGCGCCCCAGTCGTTGATGCTCGCGCTGCGCACGGTGCGCATCGTCGTCCCGATGACCTTGAAGTTGGGGTAGGCCGCCGCGGCGGTCTCGATCATCGCGGCGAACGTGCCCACGTCGAGCGCGGAGAGGTTCCCGTCGACCCCCTCGACCTCGAAGCCGAGGCTCGCGGTGAAGTCCTCCTCGTTGCCGATCATCACGTCGATGCTCGTGGCGATCTCACGGTTGACCTCCTGAGCCTTGGCCTGGCCGCCGATGGCCTTCCACAGGCTGGGCCGGTAGTTCAGGTCGTAGGAGACGACGGTGCCGTACTTCTTGGCCGCCGTCACGGCCTCGACGACGGTGTCCGCCGCCGACTCGCTCAGCGCCGCGAAGATCCCGCCGGTGTGCAGCCAGCGGACGCCGAGCTCGCCGAACAGGTGGTCCCAGTCGATGTCGCCGGGCTTGAGCTGGGACGCGGCGGTGTTCCCGCGGTCCGAGACCCCGACCGCGCCACGGACGCCGAAGCCCCGCTCGGTGAAGTTGAGGCCGTTGCGCACGCTGCGGCCGATGCCGTCGTACGGCACCCAGCGGATGAGCTGGGTGTCGAGCCCGCCGGTCAGGATGAAGTCCTCGACCAGACGACCGATCTCGTTGTCGGCCAGGGCGGTGACGACCGCGGCGCGCAGACCGAAGGCGCGGCGCAGGCCACGGGCGACGTTGTACTCACCGCCACCCTCCCAGGCACGGAACGACCGCGCGGTCCGGATGCGCCCCTCACCCGGGTCGAGCCGGAGCATGACCTCCCCGAGGGACACCGCGTCGTAGCGGCACTCGGCAGCGGGCCGGATGGTCAGGGCGCTCTCGGTCATCGTCGTGGTCCTTCGTCGTGAGGTGTCGGTCAGGAGCGCGCCGCGAGGGCGACGGCCTGTGCGGTGAGCTCGGTGATGCCCGCGAAGTCGCCGGCCTTGACCCGGTCGCGCGGGACCATCCACGAGCCGCCGACCGCGGCCACGGCCGGGATGCTCAGGTAGTCGTGCAGGTTCTTCGGCCCGATGCCGCCGGTCGGCACGAAGCTCACGCCGCCGAAGGGCGCCGCGAGGGCGGCGATCGCGGCGGCGCCGCCCGAGGTCCCGGCCGGGAAGAACTTCACGGTGCTCAGCCCGAGCTCGAGGGCCGCCTGGATCTCGGTCGCGGTCACCGCACCGGGCAGGGCCAGCACGCCGTGCTCGCGGCAGCGCTCGACGACCGCGCGGCTCAGGCCCGGCGAGACGACGTAGGCGGCGCCGGCCGCGACCGCCTGGTCGACCTGCTCGACGGTCAGGACGGTCCCGGCACCGACCAGGATGTCGCCGCGGGCAGCCATCGCGCGGATCGAGTCCTGCGCGGCTGCGGTGCGGAAGGTGACCTCGGCCACGGGGAGGCCGCCGGCCACCAGGGCACCGGCGAGCGCATCGGCGTCGGCCGCGTCGTCGAGCACGACGACCGGGACGAGGCGGGCCGCGCTCAGGGCTGACAAGGTGTCCATCACAGCATCCATTCCGTTAGGCGAAACGTGTGTATCGCTCTCCGGAACCAAGGATGCCACGACTCGTCGCCGAACTCAACCCCTGCCGGTCACCCACGACGGCGGGAGCGACCTCGGACGCGCCGGACCTCAGTCGCGCAGGGTGGCCGGAACCGGCTCCGGCGGGAGCGCCAGCCCGTCCGGCAGCAGCGGTGGCAGGACCTCGAGCATCTGGCGGTGCAGCCAGGCGATCCGTTCGGTGGTCATCCGCTCCGCCGGCGCCGTGATGCTGACCGCGGCGATCGCGACGCCCGAGCGCAGCAGCGGGACGGCGACGCAGCTGATGCCTGGCTCGTTCTCCTGCTCCTCGGTCGCATAGCCGCGGGCCGCAGCACGCTCGACGACCTCCCACACGTGCTCGACGTCGATCCGGCCGTCGCCGTCCGCGGCGCGCGCGTAGCCGGCGAGCATCGACCGGTCGGTCCCCCGGTGCGCGAGCAGGGCGCGGCCCAGGGCGGTCGTCACCGCCGCGCTCCGTCGGCCGATCGAGGACCACACGCGCACCGAACGGTCCGGCTCCACCTTGTCCAGGTAGACGACCTGCGTCCCGCTGAGCACCCCGAGGTGCACGAGCTCGTCGACCGCGCCGCACAGGGCGATCAGGGCCGGGTGCAGCAGGACGGGCAGGTTCTCGTCGCTGAAGAAGTCGTCGGCGAGCTGGGTCGCGCTCGGGCCGAGCGTGTAGGCGCCCGACGACGGGTCCTGGGCGACGAAGCCGCGGAACCGCAGGGCGGCGAGCGCGCGATGGACAGTCGTCTTGTTCAGGTCGAGCGCCGCCGCGAGCTCGGCGAGGGTCATCCCGTGCGCACCGGCCCTGGCCAGGGTCTGCAGCGCGAGCAGCGCGCGGTCGACGCTCTCCACCGGTGAGGAGGTCTGCGCCATCGTGCTCTCCTGATCGTCGACGTGCTCGACCGCGGCCACCGACCTGCGGTGCGGCATGTGCCCAGGGTAGGAGGCCGGACGACCTACCGGGCCAGCCAGCCGCCGTCGACGGCCAGGACCTGACCGTGCACGTAGCCCGCTGCCGGTGACGCGAGGAAGACCACGACGTCGCCGATGTCCTGCGGCAGGCCCCACCGGCCGGCGGGGATCCGCACCGACAGCTGCTCGAGGCGTACCGGGTCGGCCAGCAGGGCGACGTTCATGTCGGTCGCCATGTAGCCCGGCGCGACGGCGTTGACGTTGACGCCCTGGCCTGCCCACTCGTTGCACAGCGCCTTGGTCAGCTGCGCGACAGCGCCCTTGCTCGCCGCGTAGGCCGGGACCGTCATGCCGCCCTGGAAGGAGAGCAGCGAGGCCAGGTTGACGACCGCCCCGTGCCCGCGCTCGAGCATCGGCCGGCCGAAGAGCTGGCAGAGCTGGAAGACGGCGCGCAGGTTGACGTCGATGACGTGGTCCCAGGCCGCCAACGGGAAGTCGACCGCGGGGTGGCGGTCCTGGGTGCCGGCGTTGTTGACCAGGATGTCGATCCGGTGGTCGGCCAGGACCTGCGCGGACGTCGCCGCGATGGCATCGCTGTCGGCCAGGTCGAGCGGGTAGTGCTGGACCGCCCGGCCCAGGTCGGCCGCCTGCCCGGTGAGCTCGTCGGGCAGCGGGTTGCGGCCGAGGACGACGACGTCGGCTCCGGCCGCCAGCAGCGCCTGGGAGATGCCAAGACCGAGGCCGCGTCCGCCACCGGTGACGACGGCCGTGCGGCCGGTCAGGTCGAAGGGGCTGCTCATGCGTCTGCCTTTCCGTCCAGGGGGGTGATCAGGACCTTGAGGCAGTCCTGGCCGGAGGTCGCCGCTGCCAGGGCGGCGCCGACGTCGGCCAGCGCGAAGGCCTTGGTCGGGAACCGGTCGAGCCCCAGCGCGCCGGCGGCGATCAGCTCGATCGCCCGCGTCATGTCGGCCGACGTGTAGACGCGCACCCCGACGACCGTCTGCTCCTTGAAGCACACGGCCTGCAGGTCGAGCGGCGTCGGCTGCTTGTAGACCCCGACGACGACGATCCGCCCGAGCACCCGCGTCGCGGCGGTGAGCTCGGCGGCCACCGTGGGGTGGGCCGCGGAGTCGAACGTCGTGTCCGCACCCTCGCCATCGGTCAGCGGGGCCAGGGTCTCGACCATCGTCGAACCGTCGGCGACCACGGTGAAGCCCAGGTCCTCGGCCACCTGCCGGCGCCACGGGCTGGGCTCGGTGATGACGACCGTGCCGGCACCCTCGTGCCGGGCGACCATCGCGGTCAGCACGCCGATCGGACCGGCGCCGTAGACGGCGACGGTGTCACCCGGATGCATCCCCGACAGGGCCACCGCGTGCACCGCGACGGCGAGCGGCTCGGCCAGGGTCGCGGTCCGGGGGTCGACGCCGGCCGGCACCTCGTGCAGGACCTCGGGCGGCACGGCGACGTACTGCGCCATCGCCCCGGGGGCGTCGATGCCGTACAGCCCCAGGCGTCGGCACACGTGCGGGTGACCGTCCCGGCAGGCCCGGCACCCGCCGCAGCTGATCAGGGGCTCGACGGTGACCAGGGCGCCCGCCGTCGGGCCGGTCGCACCGGCGACCTCGACCCAGCCGGAGATCTCGTGGCCCATGATCAGCGGGGCCGTCGCACGCGGGTGCTTGCCGTGCACGATCGACAGGTCGGTCCCGCAGACGCCGTCGTACGCCACCTTGACCAGTGCCCAGCCGGCCGGGACGTCCGGCAGCGGCACGTCGGTGACCTCGACCTGGTCGGTGCCGGTCCACACGGCTGCCTTCATCGTGCTCATCTCATGCTCCTGTCGGCAGGGCTGCGGGGGTTGCGGTGGTTGCGCGCACGGCGGGGGCCGCCACGGCGCACGCGGCGTTGCGGCCCGGCGCCCCGAGCACCTCCGGGTTGACGATGTCGCGGGGCGCCCGGCCGGCGCACACGTCCACGACGTTCGCCACGGTGCGCCGCTTGAGCTCGTCGTACGACTCCTCGGTGTACCAGGCGAGGTGCGGGGTCAGGACCACCGAGTCGAAGCCCATCAGCGGGTGGTCCGGGGGCAGCGGCTCGGTCTCGTGGACGTCGATCGCCGCACCGCGGATCGAGCCGGAGCTCAGGGCCGCCACGAGCGCGCCGGTGTCGACGACCCCGCCGCGGCTCGTGTTGACCAGGATCGCGTCGGTCCGCATCGCCGCGAGCTCCCGGGCACCGATCAGCGAGCGGGTGCTCTCGTTCAGCGGGGTGTGCAGCGACACCACGTGGGAACGCTCGAGCAGCTCGTCCAGACTCACCAGGGGGAAGCCGTGGAACGCGTCCGAGCCTGGCTCGGCGGCGATGTCGTGGCCGAGCACCTCGTACCCGAGACCGGCCGCCTTGCGTGCGGTCGCGGTGCCGATCAGGCCCATCCCCACGATGCCGAAGACCCGCCCGGAGGTCTGGTAGAGCGGACGGACCGCGACCAGGTCGAACGAGCCGTCACGCATCCCGCGGTCGAGCCGCGGGATGCCACGGGCGGTCGCGAGGGTCAGCCCGATCGCGTGGTCCGAGACCGACTCGGTGCCGTAGTCCGGCACGTTGCAGACCGCGATGCCGCGTTCGGTCGCCGCGGCCACGTCCACCGAGTCCACCCCGACGCCGTACCGGCCGATCACCCGCAGGCTCGGCAGCGCGTCCATCACCTCCGCGGTGATCTCGGCGTACTGGACGAGGATCCCGTCGGCGCCGGCGACGTTGGCGATCAGCTCGGCCGCCGAGCGGGACTGGGTCAGGACGAGCTCGGCACCCGCCGGGTCGGTGACCTCGTGCTCACGGTCGAACGAGTCGTGGTCGCACTCGGTGATGACGATCCTCATCGGGCGAGCCAGCCACCGTCGACCGGCAGGATCGCGCCGTTGACGTAGTCGGCCGCGCGCGAGCACAGGAACAGGACGGCACCGGCGATGTCCGACGGCTGCGCCCAGCGGGCCGCCGGGATGCGCGCGAGGATCGCGTCGCTGCGCGCGGCGTCCTGACGCAGGTCGTGGGTGTTGGCGGTCGCGACGTACCCGGGCGCGACCGCGTTGACGTTGACGCCCTTCTCGGCCCACTCGTTGGCCAGCGCCTTGGTCAGTCCGGCGATGGCCGACTTCGAGGATGTGTAGCCGGGGACGTTGATGCCGCCCTGGAAGCTGAGCATCGACGCGGTGTTGACGATCTTCCCGTGGCCGCGCTCGATCATCGTGCGGCCCACCTCGCGGGACAGGACGAAGGTCGAGCGGAGGTTGACGTCGAGGACGTGGTCGAAGTCCTCGTCGGTGTGGACCGCGGCGGGGGCACGGCGGATGGTGCCGCCGTTGTTGATCAGGATGTCGACGCCGCGGCCGGCGAGGTCGGCCGCGAGCGCGGTGACCTGCCCGCGGTCGGAGAAGTCGGCACGCAGCGGGGTGAACGTGCGTCCGGTCGCCTCGACGGCGGTGCGCACGGCGCTGGCACCCTCGGGCATGTCGTGGCTGACCCCGATGACGTCCGCACCGGCCGAGGCGAGGCACTCGGCGATGGCCAGGCCGATCCCCTGGCTGGCGCCCGTGACGACCGCCAGCTGCCCTTCGAGGCTCAGGAGACTCTCCGCATACGCGGCAGGCGTGATGGCTGCGTTCGTCATGGGTGCGTTGCTCTCTTCGTTCGGGGAGTTCGGGGCGTTCGGGACGGTCAGGTCAGGTCAGGTCAGGTCGTGTCAGGTCGTCGGGTCCGGGGTGTAGCCGAGGGCGGCGGAGATCTTGTCGGCCGTCTCGACGGCCAGGACGGACATCGCCTCGATCTGCTCGACGGTGTGCTCGAGCGTGAGCGTCGAGATGCTCAGGCCGTACGTGATCGACCCGGTGTGGTCGCGGATGGGGGCCGCCACGCAGCCGACCCCGGGGACGTTCTCCTCGCGGTCGAGGGCGTAGCCCAGCTCACGGACCGTCGCGATCTCGGCCCGCAGGCCCTCGATGCTCGTGATCGTGTGCTCGGTCCGGCGCGGCAGGCCCGCGCGCGCGACGAAGCGTTCGAGGCCGTCGTCCGTGTAGCTGCTCAGGACGACCTTGCCGATGCCGGAGGAGTGCATCGGGATGGCGTGGCCGACCCGCGAGGGCATCTGGTACGGCTTGTCGGAGTCGCTGCGGATCAGGTAGACGATCTCGTCCCCGTTGACCACGCCGACGTGCACCGTGCAGTGCACCTTCTCGACGAGCGCGTCGACGAAGGGCTGCGCGATGGCCGAGATGTCGATCCGCGCCAGGGCCTGGCCCGCGAGGGACAGGATCTTGGGGCCGGGCAGGTAGCTGCCGTCGGCCGCGACGGCGACGAACCGCCGGTCGACGAGCGTCGACAGGATCCGATGGGTGGTCGCCTTGGCCAGTCCGGTCGCCTCGACCACGTCCATGAACCGGGCATGGGTCAGGGCCGCCTCGAGCACGAGCAACGTCTTCTCGCTCGCGTTGGCGCTCGGCGCGACGCGGACGTCGGCACCCGCGACACCGCTGCCGATGGGCTCGACGACGGGTCCGGGCGTGGTCTCGATGGCCATGGTCTGTCCTCAGGACGCGGTGGTAGGGAGTGGTGCGGTCTCAGCGCATGTCGGCGATGGCGAAGCCGTCCATGTCGTCGAAGGACTGGTTCTCCCCCGCCATCGCCCAGACGAAGCTGTAGCTCGCCGAGCCGACGCCGGAGTGCACCGACCAGCTCGGGGAGATGACCGCCTCCTGGTCGGCGACCACGAGGTGCCGGGTCTCGGTCGGCTCACCCATGAGGTGGATGACGCGCGCGTCGGCCGGCAGGTCGAAGTAGAGGTACGCCTCCATGCGGCGGTCGTGCGTGTGCGCGGGCATGGTGTTCCACATGCTGCCCGGGTGCAGCGTCGTCACACCCATCACGACCTGGCAGCTCCGGACGCCGTTCTCGTGGATGTACTGGTTGAGCGTGCGGCGGTTCGACGTCAGCGCGTCACCGAGCTCGCGGATGTTCCCGGCGCCCGCCTCGACGAAGGTCGTGGGGTAGGCGGTGTGCGCGGGGGCCGAGACGAGGTAGAAGCGGGCGGGGCCGGCCTCGGTCCCGGCCTCGCTCGAGGCGAAGGTGACCTCCTGGGCGCCCCGACCGACGTACAGGCAGGACCCGTGGCCGACGTCGTAGGTGGTGCCGTCCGCCGTGATGGTGCCGCGACCGCCGACGTTGACGATCCCGCCCTCGCGGTGCTCGAAGAAGTGGTCGCTGCGGATCTCGGGGAACGTCGGCAGGGCGACGCCCGTCGTCACCGGCATGACGCCGACCAGGACGACCCGGTCGTGGTGGGTGTAGACCGCGTTCGCCTGGTCGGCGGCGAAGAGGCCGGGGACCAGGTAACGGGCTCGCAGCTCGGCGGTGTCCATCCCGGGCAGGTGCTCCGGGCTGGTCGCGTAACGCTGTTCCATGTCAGGCCTCTCCGACGTCGGTGGTGCGGTTGAGCGGTGCTTCATGCGGCAGCCCCCTAGTAATACTGTGCAGATCCGGCCGGCGGTGGCCGCCGTCCGGGTGTCGGCCGACCCGTCACCGGGCCGGCCGGCACCACGGTCAGGGCGTGACCAGCCCGAGCTGCGTCGGCAGCCACATCGACAGGGCCGGTGTGAAGATCACCATGATCAGCACGAGGATCAGGGCGCCGAAGAACGGCAGCAGCCTGCGGACGACGTCCTCGATCGAGATGTCCGCCACCTTCGCCCCGACGAACAGGATCGGACCCACGGGCGGGGTGATCGTCCCGATGGACAGGTTGAAGACCATCATGATCCCGAAGTGCACGGGGTGGATCCCCATGGCCATCACGATCGGCAGCAGGATCGGCGTGAAGATCAGCACCGCCGGCGTCGGGTCCATGAAGCACCCGAGGATCAGCAGGATGACCGCGATGAGCAGCAGGATGACGATCGGGTTGCTGCTCACCGAGAAGATCGCCTCCGACGCCATCGCCGGGATCCGCGCGAAGGACATCACGAAGCCCATGATCGACGAGACGCCCACCAGGAACATGACGACGGCCGTCGTGCGGGCCGCGTCCATGAGCATCGTCGGCAGCTGCCGGACCTTGATCGTCCGGTAGACGAAGGACAGCGCCAGCGAGTAGACGACAGCGATGTTCGAGCCCTCGGTCGGCGTGAAGAAGCCGAGCAGGATGCCGCCGATCACCACGACGATGAGCAGCAGTGCGGGCACCGCAGCCAGGAGCGTCTTGGCGCCCTGGGCGAAGCCGATCCGCTCGGTCACCTTGAGCTCGGGACGCTTGCGGGCGTACAGATACACGATGATCATGCACGCCGCGGCCCACATCGCCCCGGGGACGTACCCGGCGACGAACAGTGCGGCCACCGAGGTGCTCGAGACCAGCGAGTAGACGATCATCAGGTTGCTCGGCGGGATGATCATCCCGGACGGTGCGGACGCGATGTTGACCGCGGCCGAGAAGGACTTGTCGTAGCCCTCCTTGGCCTGGATCGGGCCGATCGTCGAACCGATCGCCGCGGCCGCCGCGACGCCGGAGCCGGAGACGGCCCCGAACAGCGCATTGGCGGCGATGTTGGTCTGGGCGAGCGAGCCCGGCATCCGGCCGACGAGCACCTTGGCGGCGTTGACCAGCCGGAGTGCTATCCCGCCTTGGTTCATGATCACGCCGGCGAGGACGAAGAACGGGATCGCCAGCAGGGGGAACGAGTTGATCCCCCGGAAGACCTGCTGCGCCGAGGTGAGCACGCCGTTCTCGACGCCGAGCGTGGTGAACATGGCGATCAGGGACGAGAGCCCGACCGCGATGCTGATCGGCGCGCCCATGATCAAGAAGAGGGCGATGCCGCCGAGCAGGATGAGTGCTGCGAGTGCTGCTGGATCCATGTGTCAGCCCTCCTTCACAGGACGTCCGGCTCGGCGTCCTCGACGGCGCTCTCAGCGCCGACGAGGATCCGGACCAGGTGGTAGACGGTGTAGAAGGCGATGAGGATCCCGGAGATGGGCAGCGCCAGGTAGAGCGGCCCGACGTTGGTCGGCAGCCCCGTCAGGTTCTGGTCCCAGGCCAGGTCGACCACGCGGAAGCCGCCCCAGATCAGGACGAGCCCGGTGAACGCCAGGATGGCGAGCTGGACGACCGCCGTGATGGCGATCTTGACCTTCTCGGGCAGCTTCTTGACGGCGAAGTCGACAGCGATGTGGCCGCGCTCACCGAAGACGAGCGCCGAACCGAAGAGGCCCAACCAGATGAACAGGTACTTCGCGAGCTCCTCGGACCAGCCACTGGGCTGGTCGAGGACCTGCCGTGCGAAGACCTGCCAGGTGACGTCGACCACGAGCACCGCGAACAGCGCCACGCACACCCACGTCAGCACGCGGTCGAGCACGTTCTTGACTGATGTCATGAGTTCGGACCTCTTCGGTTCGGGTGGCTGATCACTCAGCCGCGGCGCGGACCTGGTCGTAGATGGCGCGCGTGACGTCGGTCGTCAGCTTCGCCTCGGTGAGCGGGGAGATGGCCGCGGCGAAGGCCTCGGCGTCGACCTCGTTGAACGTGGCACCGGCCGCCTCGGCAGCAGCGATTCCCTCGGTGACCTGCTCCTTCCACAGCTCGGCCTCGCGCACGCGGGCCTCGGCGAGGAGCTCGGTGAAGATGTCCTGGGTCTCGGTGGACATCGCGTCCCACACGTCCGGGTTGATCATCAGGTAGTCCGGGAACATCAGGTGCCGCGTGTAGCTGTAGAACGGCGCGACCTCGGCGTGCTTGAGGTTCGAGTAGATGAGCTCGTTGTTCTCGCCGCCCTCGAGGATGCCGGACTGGATGGCGGTGTAGACCTCACCCTGACCCATCGGGGTCCCGGTGCCGCCCATCAGCGACATCATCTCGATGTTCGTGTCCGACTCGATGACGCGGATCTTCATGCCCGCGAGGTCCGCGGGGGTCACGATCGGCTTCTCGGAGTTGTAGACCGACCGGACGCCGCCGTGGAAGGCGGACAGGATCTTGATCCCCTGGTCCTCGAGCGAGGAGTACAGGTCGGAGACGATCGCCGGGTCGTTGGTGACAGCGCTCTGGTGCTCCGGGGAGTCGAAGACGAACGGCAGGTTGAAGACCACGAAGTCCGGGTTGAAGTTCTCCAGCAGCGGCCCGCCGACGTACGCCATCTCGATCGTGCCGGCCTGGACCAGCTCGATCGTCTCGCGCTGGGCACCGAGGGTCTCGTTCGGGAACACCTCGATGTCGTACGCACCGTCGGTCGCCTCGAACAGCTTGTCGCCGAGCTCGTCCATCACGATGTACTGCGGGTGGGTCTCGGGCTGGTTGAACGCCACCTTCATGACGAGCGTGTCGGCCGAGGCCTGGGGAGCCCCGGTCTCCTCGCCGGCAGCGGTCTGCTCGGTCACCGGGCTCGTGCCGGCGCTGCACGCGGTCAGCGCGAGCACCGATGCCCCGATCAGGGCGGTGATCGAAACGGCCTTGTTTCGCCTCATGGAAGGACTCCTCATTCGGCTCACGGGTGTGAGCACATCGGTACAACGGGGACGTGCAGCCAGTGCGTGGTGTCCCGCGCCCTGCTGGGCAACCGGAACGCTGCGTCGCGATCGAACTGACCGCGATGTCAGCGTAGCGTGGATGGAACTAAGTTCCGGTGTGCGGAACTCTAGCCAACGGATGCCCCCGTGTGTGGGACCTAGGTCCACGGGCGGGTCGATACCGTGTCGAGCCACAGGCCTCACGACCCGTGCCGCCGACGACCGGAGGAACCATGACGATCCCCGCGCTGCCGACGCCCGGACAGCCGCCCGCACCGAGCCCACTGCTCGGCGCCTACGCGATGGCTCCTGCCGATCCGACCGCGGCGGAGGCGTTCTACGCAGGCGTCGCGGGCCTCGACGTCGGCGGCCTCGAGCTGCCGCTCGGCCCGGCGGGCTCGGCGAACCTCGAGCCGGCCTGGTTCACCCGCAACGTCCAGCCGGACTGGGACCTGCTGGTGACCTGCATCCCGGCGGTCATGGGTCGGCTCGGCACCGATGCCGCCTACGGCCTGTCCTCATCAGACGCCGACGGCCGCCGCCACGCGCTCGACGACGTCGCACGGGCCCGGGACCTGGCGGTCCGGCTGGCCGACGAGCACGGCCGACGTCGCGTCGTGGCGATCCAGGTGCACAGCGCGCCCGGCCCGGGGCTCGCCTCGCTCGACGCGTTCACCCGGTCGCTCGAGGAGATCCTCGGCTGGGACCTGGCCGGCGCCGAGGCGCTCGTCGAGCACTGCGACGCACGCGTCCCGGGTCAGCCGGCGGCGAAGGGCTTCTGGTCCCTGGCCGACGAGATCGCGGCGATCGGTCGGGTCGGCCACGCCGGGCTGAGCATCAACTGGGGCCGGTCGGCGATCGAGGGCCGGAGCGCCGCCACTGCGCTCGAGCACGTGACGACAGCAGCCGGGGCGGGGCTGCTGCGCGCCGTCGTGCTCTCCGGGGCCACCGACGCGGCCACGCCCTGGGGCGCCCCGTGGGGTGACGCGCACATCCCGCCGCGCGGCGCCGACCCGGCCCTCGCCGCGTCCCACGCCTCGCTGCTCGGAGCGGCCGAGATCGCCGCGACGCTCGCCGCCGCCGGGCCGGAGCCGCTGGTCGCGGTCAAGGTCTCCGTGCGGCCGGCCGATGCCGACGTCGCCACCAGGCTCGCCGTCGCCCGGGCCGCGCTCGACCTCGTCGCGACCGCCCGCGCGGCGGGCTGACGGTCAGTCCAGGTCCGCCGGGTCGACCAGGTTGCGCAGCGGTTCGCCGTCGAGCAGCCGCCGGGCGTTGTCGGCTGTCAGCTCGGCGATCCGCCGGTCCTCGGCCGGGCTCAGCGCCGCGGTGTGCGGGCTGATCAGCACGTTCGGCAGGTCCCACAGCGGGCTGTCCGCCGGCAGCGGCTCGACCGCTGTGACGTCGAGGGCGGCGAACCCGACCGCGCCGTCGCGCAGCGCCGTCACGAGCGCGGGCTCGGCGATCACCGTGCCGCGGCCGACGTTGACGACGCTCGCCCCACGGCGGGCCGCGGCGAAGACCTCGGCGCCGACCAGGCCGGTCGTCGCCGCGGCACCTGGCAGGGTCACGACGATCGCGTCGACGCCCCGCGCGCCCTCGGCGAGCGCGTCGAGGCGGACCGTGCGCTCGACGCCCGGGACCTCGACGGCGCTCCGGTTCGCTCCGACCACCCGGGCGCCGAGTGCGCTGAGCAGCCGTGCGGTCTGCCGACCGATGCTGCCGAGGCCGACGACCAGGACGGTCTGCTCGTGCAGCTGACCCATCGCCCACCGGTCCGACCAGTCGTGGTCGCGCTGCTGGGCGATCAGCCGCGGCAGGCTCTTCGCACCTGCGAGCAGGCCGAAGACGGCGAACTCGGCCAGCGTCCCGGCGTGCACCCCGGCCGAGGTCGTGAAGCCGACCCGTGCGAGGTCGGCCTGCGACAGGCCGGCCGCGGCGACCTGGGACGCCCCACCGGCCGCCATCGTCTGAACCCACCGCAGCCGCGGGTTGGCGGCGACCGTCCGCGCCAGCGCGGCCGACGAGACGTCCGGGATGCCGTAGAGCGCGTCAGCCGAGTCGACCAGGGTGTCGAAGCACGCCTGCTTCTCGGGCGTCCGGCGCCAGGTCGGGTCGCCGCTGTGGTCCCCGGCATGCCGCATGGGCGGCAGCAGGCTGTGGTCGCGCACCAGCTCGACCCGCGGCTCGAGCTCCTCGAGCCGCACGCAGAGGTCCTCGTCGAGCGGTGTGGCGAGCACCATCCGTAGCCGCTGACCGTGGTCCATCGTGGCGTTCCCTCCGTCGGCGCGGCGGACACCGCAGGTCCAGTGCTACCGCACCGGGGCACCGACGTCACGCCCGGTCCAGGGCAGGGCACCGCAGGCCCGGGCCTCCGTCGAGGGTCGAGCCGTCGGATGCCGGGCCCTCGCGCATGCGTCGTGCACGCGCGACGCACGCGCCCGCGGATACCACCGGGGGACCCCGGGTCAATGGGGACGTCCGGGCCCCGGAGGCGCTCGGGACGTGGGCTACGGTTCACCGCGATGCGCCCGTCCACCGCAGTGCGGTGCATCCCGCTCCCACCTGAGGACGCCATGACCGACCGACCGACCAGCCCGTTCAGCCGTCTGACGCCCGGTGGCCGCCGCAACTTCGCCGACGACCTGCGTGCCGAGAACACCGGCGCGATCCTGCTCCTCGCCGGCGCCGTCATCGCTCTGACCTGGGCGAACTCACCCCTTCGGGACGGCTACACAGCGCTGAGCGAGATCGTCGTCGGTCCGAGCGCGCTGCACCTGGACCTGACCGTCGCGCAGTGGGCGACCGACGGCCTGCTGGCGATCTTCTTCTTCGTCGTAGGCCTCGAGCTCAAGCGCGAGATGGTCGACGGCCAGCTGCGACGGCCCGCCACCGCGATCGTCCCGATCCTCGCCGCCGTGGGTGGCATGGCCGCACCGGCAGCGATCTATGTGCTGATCAACGCGACCGGTTCGGGCGGCTCGATGGACGGCTGGGCCATCCCGGTCGCGACCGACATCGCGTTCGCGGTCGCCGTCCTGACCCTCTTCGGCAAGCGGTTGCCCACCGCGCTGCGCGCCTTCCTGCTCACGCTCGCGGTCGTCGACGACCTGCTCGGCATCGTGGTGATCGCGATCTTCTACGCCGACGGTCTCCAGTTCGCCTGGCTCGGCGCGGCCTTCGCGACGATCGCCGTCTTCGGCGTGCTGGTGCGCCGCCGCGGCATGACCGCGTGGGTGCTCATCCCGCTCGCGCTCGCGGCCTGGTACTGCATGCACGCGTCCGGCATCCACGCGACGATCGCCGGCGTCATGCTCGGCTTCACCGTGCCGGCCCTGGCCCGGCCCGGCGAACGACGGAGCGTCGCCGAGCGCTTCGAGCACCTGTGGCGGCCGGTCTCCGCCGGCCTGGCCGTGCCGGTCTTCGCGCTGTTCGCCGCGGGCGTGAGCATGAGCCCGGACGCCCTGGCCGGCGCCGCCCGGGATCCGGCAGCCCAGGGCGTCGCGCTCGGGCTCGTGCTGGGCAAGCCGATCGGCATCCTGCTCGCGACGCTCCTGCTCGTGAAGCTCACCAGAGCCACCCTCGACCGCTCGGTCACCTGGCCGGACCTGTTCGCCGTGACCGTCGTCGCCGGGGTCGGCTTCACCGTCTCTCTGCTGATCGGCGAGCTGTCCTTCGCCGAGACCTCGCCGCACAGCGAGCACGTCAAGGCCGCCGTCCTGATCGGGTCGCTCACGGCCGCCGCCCTCGGCGGAGCGCTGCTGACCTGGCGGACCCGGGTGCACACCCGGCTCGCGGACATCACGGCCGAGGACCTCGACCTGTCGGACGACCTCATCGAGGACGTCACGGCGGACCTCACAGCGGACCTCAAAGCGGAGCTCGCGCGCGAGCTGGCGCAGGACCTCGACGGCTTCGAGGAGGAGCTCGAGCCGGACGCACGGTAGCCGAATGCACCGCGGACGCGTCCTGCGCTGGGGGTAAGCCCTTACCCTGGTGCTGTGGCCGGACTCGTGACGTTGAGCCAGGTCGCCCGCGAGGCGGGCGTCTCTCTGGCCACGGCTTCGCGCGCGTTCAACGGGAGCGCCAACCGGACGGTGCGCGCCGACCTGCGTGACCGCGTGCTGGCCGCAGCCGAGAAGCTGCACTACTCCCCGGATGCGAACGCCCAGGCCATGGCCCGTGGCCGGACCATGTCGATCGGCCTGATCGTGCACGACATCGCCGACCCGTACTTCTCGTCGATCGCCTCCGGCGTGACGCTCGCGGCCGAACGCGCCGGCCTCGTCGTGACCCTGGCCAGCACCCAGCACGACCCCTCGCGCGAACCCGGGTTCGTCGAGGTCCTGACCAGCCAGCGCGCACGGGCGATCATCGTGGCCGGTGGTCGGCGCGACGACGAGACAGTGAACGACCGGATGCGCCGCGCCCTCGCGGACTACCGGCGCTCGGGCGGAGCGGTCGCCGTGATCGGACAGCCCCTGCTCTCGGTCGACACCGTCGTCGTGGCGAACACCAGCGGCGCCGCGGCACTAGCCCGCGCCCTGCACGCCCGGGGCTACCGCCGGTTCGCCGTCCTGGCCGGGCCGGACGACCACTTCACCGCGCGCGACCGGTTCACCGGCTTCGCCACGGCGCTCGCGGAGCTGGGTTGTCCGCTGCGCGAGCAGGATGCGATCGCCTGCGCGTTCACCCGGGACGGCGGCCACGAGGGGATGCACCGGCTGCTGCGCGGCGGCACCGACGTCGAGTGCGTCTTCGCCGTGAACGACGTCATGGCGGTCGGGGCGATGGCGGCCGTCCGCGAGACCGCCCGCACCGTGCCGGACGACATCGCGGTCGCGGGGTTCGACGACATCGTGACGCTGCGCGACATCACCCCGCCGTTGACCACGGTGCGGGTGCCGTTGGTCGACATCGGCATCGCCGCGACCGAGCTCGCCCTCGCGGCCCCGGCTGCCGAGCCGCGGCTCGTGCACGTGGAGGGCACCGTCGTGCTGCGCGCGTCCACGCCGGGGCGAGAGCCCTCAGATCAGGCCCAGCCGTAGGTCGGCCGTACGGACCGGCAGGCCCGTCTCGAGGGACGTGTTGGCGGCGATGCCCACGACGACCGACCGGACGCCGTCGAGCAGCCCGGCGGACCGTCCCCACGGGTCGTGGTCGGCACCCCGGAAGAGATCGTCGAGCATGCGTTCGTCGCCGCCACCGTGCGCCCCGGCCCCTTCGGGGATCTCGACCTCATGGGCACGGTCCCAGTGCCGCTGGACGACGAGCCGTCGGCCCCGGGGTCGCGCCACGTCCCCGCCGGGCCCGTCCGGCAGGTCGGCGACGCCCGGGTCGGTCACCGGACGCCCGTCGGCCCCGAGCAGGACGGCACCGCGCTCGACCACGTCCAGCTCGGCGCGGCCGAGGGTCCCGTTGATCGCGACCCGGTACCCCTCCCACGGGCTGTGCGCGTTGAGCGAGTACGTGAGGGTCGCCCCGCGGGCGTAGTCGACGATCACCGCGAGGTTGTCCTCGATCGTGATGCCCGACGTGAAGACGTCCCGGTCCCGCAGGTAGCCGTCGTGCACCTCGGCGTCGAGGTAGAGCGCGCGCAGCCTCGGGTCCGCGTGCAGGTCGAGCAGGAACGGGTCGGTCGACCCGGGCCGCTCCGAGCCACGGGCCGGGCGGCGGATCAGTCCACGGCGGCGCGCGTTGGCCGCGCCGTAGAAGCGCAACGCACCGCTCGCGTAGACCCTCGACGGGACGTCGGCCAGCCACCAGTTGACCAGGTCGAAGTGGTGGGCGGCCTTGTGCACCAGGAGGCCCCCGGACAGGTCCTTGCGGCGGTGCCAGCGCCGGAAGTAGTCGGCCCCGTGCACGGTGTCGAGCAGCCACTCGAAGTGCACCGAGGTCACCTCGCCGATCGCCCCGGACGCCACCACCTGCTTGAGGGCCAGGTTGCGTGGTGCGTAGCGGTGGTTGAGGGTCAGCACGATCGAGCGACCGGTTCGCTCGGTCGCCTCGACGATGCGCCGGCCGCCGGCCAGGTCGATCGTCATGGGCTTCTCGAGCACGACGTCGGCCCCGGCGCCCATGGCACGTGCCGTCTGCTCGGCGTGGGTGTGGTCAGGACTGGTGATGATCACGACGTCGACCTGCTCGACGTCCACCATCTTCTCGATCTGGTCCGGGACGTAGCGGGCCGGCCGGGACGCCCCGGGCACCGCGGCGACGAGCTCGTCGTAGTAGTCCATCCGGCCCGGGTTCGGCTCGCACCAGGCGACGAGCTCGCCGACGTCCGCATGCGGGCCGAGCAGCGCCTCGACGAACACCTGCGCGCGGTGCCCGGTACCGACCACGGCGTACCGCCGTCGGGCGTTGGCCCTGTCACCCACGCATGCTCCTCCTGATCGCACGGCCGGACACAGGTCGACGTCGCGCGTCGGTCCGGGCCCTGGCGGGGCCGGACCGACGCGGGTGGTCACTGACCGGTTGCGGTCTCGACCTCGGCGATGAACTGCTCCGCAGCCTCCTGCGGGGTCAGACGGTCGAAGAGCACCTCGGCGTTGATCCGCCGCGTGATCTCCGCGACCTGACCGGCACCGACGGGCGGCACCGGCAGACCGTCGACGATCTCGTCGTCGAGGTCGGACAGGAACTCCGCGGCCTGCTTGTCGACGGCGGAGAACTTGTCGGAGACCGCCGCGCGGATCTCGGTGTTCGCCGGCAGGCCGCGGTCGGAGAGCAGGATCTCGGCCGCCTCGGGGTCGTTGAGCAGGTAGTCGATGAGCAGGGCCGACGCCTCCGGGTACTCGGTGTCCGCAGCCATCGTGTAGAACATCGCCGGCTTGTAGTACATGCCGGTCCGTTCGAACTCGGACTCGCCGGGGTGGCGCAGCAGGGTGAGCTCGCGGCCCGAGGCGTTGGACACCGCCTCGAGCTGGTTGGTCCAGAAGAACGCCATCGCGCCCTTGTTGGTGCCGACCAGGGACTGCTCGGGTCCGCCTGCGTCGATCTCCACGGTTGCGGAGGCCGGCGGCGTGCCGCCCTGGTCGCGCAGCTGCAGCGAGATCTCCCACCATGCGGCGAGCGTGTCGGCGCTGAAGCCGAGCGAGCCGTCCTCGTTGTAGAGGGCCTCACCGTGCTGGCGGGCGAAGATCGCGAAGCCGGGCTCGTTGAAGCCGTAGTCCTGGGCGCCGTAGATCCCGTCCCCTGCGCTCGCACTGATCTGCGTCGCGATGTCGACGTAGTCCGCCCAGGTCCAGGTCGAGTCGTCGGGCATCTCCACCCCCGCGTCGGCGAAGACCTGTGGGTCGGCCATGATCGCGTAGGCGTTGACGCCGGTCGGGATGCCGTACTGGCCACCCTCCATCTGGCCGGAGGCGATGATCGACTCGTCGATCATCGACAGGTCGATCGCGTCCGGGTACTCGTTGAGGTCGGCCAGGACACCGCGCGAGGCGTAGTCGCGCAGGTACCGCTCCTCCTGGGTCATCACGTCCGGCGCGTCTCCGCCGGCGACGGTCGTGGCGAGCTTGTCCCAGTAGCCGCCCCAGTCGGTGAAGTCGCTGACGACCGTGATGTGCGGGTACTTCGCCATGAAGTTGTCCAGCACCTCCTGGGTCAGCTCATGACGCGTGTCGGAGCCCCACCAGGAGAACTTGATGGTGGCCTCCTCCGGCTCCTGCTCGGCGGCTGCCGTCTGGTCACCGCCCGCCGGAGCGGGTGTCTGTTCGGGGTCGCTCTCACCGCCGGCACAGGCGGTCAGGGCCAGGCCGGCGGCGACGGCGACGGCGACCGCAGCGAGTCGGGAGGTGCGGCGTGCTCCCCGCACTGAGGGTGTCGAGGTGCGCATGCGGTGGGACATCGTGCTCCTTGCGGTTGAGGGTCGATGCTTCAGCGGTGCCGTCCATGGCGGTGGTGCGGTCGTGCGTCGACGACGTCGATCACTTGATCCCGGTGGTGGCGATGCCCTTGACCAGGTACTTCTGGCCGAACAGGAAGACCAGGAAGACCGGGACCAGCGACACGATCGACATCGCGAACAAGGGGCCCCACGAGCTCTCCCCGGTCGAGTCGACGAACGTGCGCAGGGCGACCGGGACGGTGTACATGTCCGGGTTGGTCAGGAAGATCAGCTGGCTGAAGAAGTCGTTCCAGGTCCAGATGAAGGTGAAGATCGCCGTCGTCGCCAGGGCCGGCGCGGACAGCGGCAGCATGATCTGGAGATAGATGCGCGCATGCCCTGCGCCGTCGAGCCTGGCCGCCTCGTCGAGCTCGCGCGGGATCCCGCGGAAGAACTGGACCATCAGGAAGATGAAGAAGGCGTCGGTGGCCAACAGCTTGGGCACGACCAGCGGCAGGTACGTGTTGATCCAGCCCAGCTGAGAGAACAGGACGTACTGCGGGACGATGATCACGTGGATCGGCAGCATGATCGACATGAGCATCACGCCGAACCACAGCGGCTTCCCCCGGAAGTTGAGCCGGGCAAACGCGTAGGCGGCCATCGAGCAGGAGATCAGGTTTCCCAGCACCGCTCCGGCCACGATGATCAGCGAGTTCAGCAGGTAGTGGCTGAACGGGTGCAGCAGAGCGTTCCAGCCCAAGGTGTAGTTGCTCAGGTCGATCTCGCTGGGGATCAGCGCGGGGTCGCGGAAGATCAGCGCCGTCGGCTTGAAGGAGCTCGAGAGCATCCACAGCAGCGGGTAGAGCATCACGAGCCCGCAGATGATCAGCATCAGATGCTTGAGCACCGACCTGACGCGTGCGGGCCAGGTCCGCCGGTGCCGCCGCGGCGGCGACTTCCGGCGCTGGGCCGGCGAGCCGACCGAGGGGGTGGCGGTCCGGCGTCGGGCGGTAGCGGTCGCCCGCACGCCCGAGCCGTCGGGGTCCGCGGGAAGGGGGGCCGTCTCGACGGCGTCGCGCTCAGTCATTGTAGAAGACCCAGTACCTCGAGAGCAGGAAGTTGACGGCGGTCAGCGCCGCGATGATCGTGAGCAACAGCCACGCCATCGCCGAGGCGTAGCCCATGTCGAAGGCCGCGAAGCCCCGTTGGTAGAGGTAGAGCGTGTAGAACATCGTCGAGTCGACCGGGCCGCCCGTGCCGCCGCTGACCACGAACGCCTGGGTGAACGACTGGAAGGCGTGGATGACCTGCAGCACCAGGTTGAAGAAGATGATCGGGGTGAGCAGCGGGAGGGTGATCGCCCGGAACTGGCGGAACCTGCCCGCGCCGTCGATCGACGCGGCCTCGTAGTACATCTCCGGGATCTGCCGCAGCCCGGCGAGGAAGATGATCATCGGCGCACCGAACGTCCAGACGTTCAGGATCACGAGGGTCCCGAGCGCGTAGTCCGGGTGCGAGACCCAGCCCTCGCCCTGGATGTCGAAGATCGCCAGACCCTGGTTGACCAGGCCGTTCGTGCCGAAGATCTGGCGCCACAGGATCGCGACCGCGACGCTGCTGCCGAGCAGGGACGGCAGGTAGTAGACCGATCGGTAGATCGCCAGCCCTCGCAGCCCGCGATCCAGCAGGAGCGCGAGACCGAGGGCGGCGCCGAGCTGGAGCGGCACCGAGACGAAGACGTAGGTGAACGTGACCCGCAGCGAGTTGTGCAGGCGGGCGTCCTCGAGCATCCGGCCGTAGTTGTCCAGCCCGATCCAGCCGGGCGGCTCCAGGAGGCTGTAGTCCGTGAAGGACAGGTACAGCGACGCGAGCACCGGGCCGACCGTGATCAGCACGAGCCCGATGAACCACGGAGCGAGGAAGACGAGAGCCGCCTTGTTGTCGCCCCGCTCGATCGGGCTCGGGGTGGGCCTGCCGCCCTTGGTCCGCCGCAGCTGGGTGAGCTCACCGACGACAGACATGGCGTCCTCGTCGGGTGTCGTACGGGGCCCGCGCGGCTGCCGCCGCGGATGGCCGGACGTCGGTCATGCGCACTCCTCGGTGATCGCCCTTGATGGACCGAGCTGGGGACTGGCGAAGGTGGAAAGCGCTATCCAACTTCTGATAGAACTGGATACCAGGCCTTCTGATGTGATGTCAACCACGCGAGCCCCGTTCCAGCAGCCCGGAACGGCCCAGACGAAGCGGAGCAGCACGTGACGAAACACCCGCGGCACGGTCCACCGGCACCGTCCGTCGCGCTGGTCGGGATCCACGGCCACGGGCGCTCGCACCTGGTCCGCATCCTCCGGTCCTGGACCGGTGGGGACCTGCGGCTCACGGCGCTCGTCGACCCCCGTCCACTCGGGCCCGACGCGGTCGACGAGGTCACGGCGGCCTCGGGCGCACCGACCCGCGACCTCGCCACCGATCTCGCCACCGTGCCGTGGTACCCGGATCTCGGCGCGATGCTGGCGGCGGGAGCCGCGCCGGACGTCGTGGTCCTGTGCACGCCCATCCACACCCACGGCCCGCTCGCCACCCGGGCCCTCCAGGCCGGCTGCGACGTGCTCCTGGAGAAGCCACCGGCGGCGTCGCTCGGCGAGCTCGACCGGCTCCTCGCAGCCGAGTCGGCGACCGGTCGCGTCGTCCAGGTCGGCTTCCAGACCTTCGGCTCGGCGGCCCTCGCCGCGATCGACGAGATCGTCGCGGCCGGTGAGATCGGCGAGCTGACCGGCGTCGGCGCGGTCGGGACCTGGGTCCGGACGACCGGCTACTGGACGCGCTCGTCCTGGACCGGACGACGCTCGCTCGGCGGGCGCCCGGTGGTCGACGGTGTCGTGACCAACCCGCTGGCGCATGCCGTCGTGACCGCGCTGCGCCTGGCCGGTGCCCGGACGGTCGACGACGTCGCCTCGGTCGACCTCGACCAGTACCGGGCCAACCCGATCGAGGTCGACGACACCTCGGTCGTCCGGGTCACCACGAGCCGCGGCATCCCGGTCACCGCGGCGCTGACGCTGTGTGCCGCGACGCAGACCACGCCGCACGTGACCGTGCAGGGCAGCCGGGGCCAGGTGGTTCTCGACTACTACGCCGACATCGTCGAGGTCACCGGTACGGCGGGCATCCGGACCATCACCGCCGGGCGCACCGACCTCCTGACGAACCTCCTTCGGCACCGCTCCGACCCGTCGGTGGCCCTGCTGTGCCCGCTGCGTGACACCGGCGCGTTCACCCGGGTGCTCGACGCGGTACGGGCGGGCCCCGATCCGACCAGGATCGATCCCGGGCACATCACGGCAGTGACCGACGACACGACGACGTCCGACGACGGCACCCACCTCGTGGTGCGGGACGTCGACCGGTGGTGTGCCCGCGCCGCCGCCGAGCACGCCACCTTCGCCGAGCTGGGCGCGCCATGGGCGCGGCCCGCGGCCGGGACCGCGGGATGAGCGCCACGACCCCGGCGGAGCACGCGCCGCCGGGCAAGACGCCCCCGTGGGACCCGGCACCGCACCGCGGCGAGCACGCTGATCTGCTGCGGGTCCAGGTGGGCGCGACCGAGGTGGCCAGGTATGTCGACGGCGCCGGCAGCCCGGCCTTCGACAGCCCTCGCCCGCACCTGCACCCGGTGCGGACCCGCACCGGGATCATCGTGACCGACGCGAGCCCGGCCGATCACACCTGGCACGCCGGGCTCGGGGTCGCGGTGCAGGACGTCGACGGCGCGAACCTGTGGGGCGGACGCACCTACCTGCCGGGACCGGGGTACACCTGGCGCCACGACCACGGTCACATCGAGCACCGCGAGTGGCTGCGGCGCGCACCGGGTGGTGTGCGCCACCGCCTCGCCTGGACCGGTCCGACCGGTGAGGTGCTGCTCGACGAGGTCCGCGAACTGCACTGGGCTCTGCTCGACGACGAGTCCTGGCGGCTGGAGGTCTCCTTCACCCTGACCCTGCCGGCCGCGCGCACGACCCCGGTCGAGCTCGGCAGCCCGGGCTCCCACGGCAGGCCGCTGGCCGGCTACGGCGGGATGCTCTGGCGACTGCCACCGTGCGACGACGTCGACCTGCGCACCCCGTCGGCCTGCGGCGAGGACGCCGTGCACGGCAGCCGGCCGGACGACGGCGCCCGGTGGCTGGCGTGGAGCGCGCGCGCCCGTCCGGCCGGGCCGAACGGGCAGGGCGGCGAGTTCACGGTCATGGTCGCACCGGTGGACGAGGCCACCGCGGCCGACCCGTGGTTCGTCCGGGTCCGCTCGTACCCCGCGATCGGCTCGGCCCTCGCGTGGTCGGCACCGGTCGAGGTCAGCCACGGCCGCCCGCTGCGCCGCGCCTTCACCTTCGTGGTCGCCGACGGGCGATGGCCGGACGACCGCGTCACCGGGGCCATGACGTCCACGCGTCCGGGTGCCACCTGGCCGACCCCACCGAGCGCCGCCTGAAACGCGGTGCCATCCATCGCGGTCCCTGGTGAAACGCGATGAGACGCAGTGGGATCTGGTTCACTGGCATCTCACGTACTGCTCCCGAACGTCCCCACCGACGCGGAAGGACCGCCCATGGTCACGTTGCGCGACGTCGCACGCGCCGCCGGTGTCTCGCCTGCGACAGCCTCCCGAGCCCTCGCGCAGCCAGGTCTCGTGACCGTCGACCGTCGCGAACGGGTCGAGCGCGTCGCGGCAGAGCTGGGCTATCGCCGACCGGGGACGGCGACCCACCCCGGCGGCGTCCTCGGACTCGTGGTGCCGGACATGGAGAACCCGTTCTTCGCCGGGATCGCCAAGGGCGTCCAGCTCCGGGCCCGGGCCGCCGGCCTGTCCGTCGTGGTCGCCGACTCCGACGAGGACCCCCGCATGGAGACCGAGATCCTGGCGCAGATGGCCACCCAGGTGGACGGGATCGTGCTCTGCTCGGCCCGGATGTCCGACCAGGCGCTCGCCAGGATGCCGAGCAGCCCGCAGATCGTCCTGGTCAACCGGGAGGCGGAGCACCTGCGGTCGGTGATCATCGAGAACGAGGACGGCATCCGGCAGGCGCTGGCCCACCTGCACGCGCTCGGGCACCGCCGCATCGCCTACGCCGGCGGGCAGTGGGGCTCGTGGTCGGACCGCGAGCGCAGACGCGGCCTCGAGCTCGCGGCTCACACCCTGCCCGACGTCGAGCTCATCCAGCTCGGGCACTTCCCGACCGTCTTCGCCGGTGGCGTCGCCGCCGCCGACCTCGTCGCCGCCAGCGGGGCGACGGCGGTGATCGCGCACAACGACCTCATGGCGCTCGGGATCCTCGACCGGCTCCGCTCGCGCGGGACCCTTGTGCCGCAGCAGGTGTCGGTCGTCGGCTTCGACGACGTGCCCGCCGCCACCCAGGTCTCCCCGACCCTGACGACCGTCTCGGTGCCGCTGCAGCTGCTCGCCCGGGCCGCGGTCGACGTGCTGCTCGAGCCGCACGGGCACGCACCGGACGACCCCGCAGCCGGGCGCACGCAGACCGTCCCGGTGTCGCTCGTCGTCCGGGACTCCACCGCGCCCGTCCCGGTCTGACCGCGCCGTCCTGCTCCGAGGACCCGCGCGACGAGAGTCGGCCACCCGGTGCGGACCCCTGCGCGACGAGAGTCGGCCACCCGGCGCGGACCCGCGACCTTGACGGGACCGGTGCTCCTTGCCTACGCTCGGAAAGCGCATTCCCGCACTCTCACCCGACCCGAACCGGAGAAACCATGGCGTCGACAGTCCTTCGTATCGCGATGAACGGGATCACCGGCCGGATGGGCTACCGGCAGCACCTCGTGCGGTCGATCCTCGCGATCCGCGATGCGGGCGGTGTCGAGCTGGCCGACGGCAGCCGCGTGCAGGTCGAGCCGATCCTGATCGGCCGCAACGAGGCCCGGGTGCGGGAGATCGCCGAGCGGCACGGGGTCGAGCACTGGAGCACCGACGTCGACGCGGTGCTCGGCGACCCGAGCGTGAGCATCTACTTCGATGCACAGGTCACCTCGAGGCGCGCCGCCGCGCTCACCGCCGCCATGAAGGCCGGCAAGCACATCTACACCGAGAAGCCGACGGCCGAGACCCTCGACCAGGCCGTCGAGCTCGCCCGGATCGCACGGGACGCGGGCATCACGGCCGGCGTCGTGCACGACAAGCTCTACCTTCCCGGCCTGGTCAAGCTCCGGCGGCTCGTGGACGAGGGCTTCTTCGGCCGGATCCTGTCCCTGCGCGGCGAGTTCGGCTACTGGGTCTTCGAGGGAGACGTCCAGCCCGCCCAGCGCCCCAGCTGGAACTACCGCGCCGAGGACGGCGGCGGGATGACCGTCGACATGTTCTGCCACTGGAGCTACGTGCTCGAGGGCATCCTCGGGACCGTCCGCGCCGTCACCGCCCGCACGACGACCCACATCCCGGTCCGCTGGGACGAGCACGGACGTCAGTACGACGCGACGGCCGACGACGCCGCGTACGGCATCTTCGATGTCGAGACCCCGGCGGGCGACCCCGTCATCGCGCAGATCAACTCCTCCTGGGCGGTCCGCGTCTACCGCGACGAGCTCGTCGAGTTCCAGGTGGACGGCACCCACGGGTCGGCCGTCGCCGGCCTGAACAAGTGCGTCGCCCAGCAGCGCGCCCACACGCCCATGCCGGTCTGGAACCCCGACCTCCCGGTGACCGACCGGTTCCGCGACCAGTGGCTCGACGTCCCCGCCAACGGCGAGCTCGGCAACGGCTTCCGACTCCAGTGGGAGGACTTCCTGCGCGACGTCGTCGCAGGCCGCGAGCACCGGTTCGGCCTCCTCTCGGCCGCTCGCGGCGTCCAGCTCGCCGAGCTCGGTCTGCGGTCCTCCGCGCAGGGTCGCCGGCTCGAGATCCCGGCGATCACGCTGTGAGCGCCGGCGCGCCGGTGCCGATCGCACCGCAGGGTGCACCGGCCGACGTGTCCCGTCTCTCCCTGAACACCGCGACGACCAAGGCCTGGACGCTGCGCGAGGCCGTCGACGGCGCCGCGCGTGCCGGGTTGCCGGCCGTCGGGCTCTGGCGTGACCGGGTCGCCGAGGCGGGCCTCCGCGAGGCCGCGCGGATCGTGGCCGATGCCGGGCTGCGTGTCTCGTCGCTGTGCCGCGGGGGCTTCCTCACGGCCGCCGACGACGCCGGGATCGCGGCGGCGCTCCAGGACAACCGGGCCGCGATCGTCGAGGCGGCGACCCTCGGCACCCACGAGCTGGTCTTCGTGGTCGGCGGCCTGCCGGCGGCGTCAGCACCCGGCGGCGGCGCACTGCCCTACCCGTCCCGCGCCGACCGCACTGCCCGGCACCCGCTCGCCGACCCGGCACGGGACCTGGTCGCGACCCGCCGGCGGGTCGCGGACCGGATCGCCGACCTGGTGCCCTTCGCCGCCGAGCACGACGTGCGGATCGTGCTCGAGCCGCTGCACCCCGTGTTCGCGGCGGACCGCGCCGTCATCTCGACGCTCGGCCAGGCCCTCGACCTGGCAGCGCCGTTCCCGGCCGACGTCGTCGGAGTCGTCGTCGACACGTACCACGTGTGGTGGGACCCGGACCTGGAGCGCCAGATCGCCCGGGCCGGTGCCGAGCGCCGGATCGCGTCGTACCAGGTGTGCGACTGGATCCTGCCGCTGGCCGCCGACCCGCTGCTCTCGCGCGGGTACATGGGCGACGGGTACGTGGACTTCGCGACCATCACGCGGTGGGTCACCGCAGCGGGGTACCTCGGGGACGTCGAGGTCGAGATCTTCAACCAGGAGGTCTGGGACACCCCTGGCGACCAGGTCGTCGCCACCGTCGCCGCGCGCTACGCCCGGCACGTCCAGCCCCACCTGGCCCCGTCGCCTCAGGGCTGAGCGATCGCCTCAGGGTCGAGCGAGCGCCTCAGGGCTGAGCGATCGCCTCAGGGTCGAGCGAGCGCCTCAGGGCTGAGCGATCGCCTCAGGGTCGAGCGAGCGCCTCAGGACTGAGCGAGGAACCCGGGGACGAGAGCGGCGAAGGCCTCACCCATGTGACGGTGACCGGCGGCCGTCGGGTGCAGGAGATCGGGCAACGGCATCGAGGCCCACTCGGGCCGTCCGTAGAGCTCGCGGCCGTCCAGGTAGTGCATGGAGCCGTCCCCTGCGGTCCGCCGCCGGCCGACGACGCCCTCGAGCACCTCGCGGATGACCTCGAGGCTGAGCTTGCCCGTGGCGAGCTCCTCGGACCGTCCGACGGTGCGGAACACCGGCGCGTCGGGCGGCGAGTCAGGGTCGATCGACGTCGGGCCGGGGCGGTCCTCGACGATCGCGCACAGGATCGGCGAGACCACGACCAGCGGCGTGCTCGGGTGACCCTCACGGATCGTGTCGAGGAACCCCTCGACCGCCGGGGGAAAGGTGCGGCGCCGGAAGCAGTCGTGGTTGACCACGTTGATCCCCAGCTTCAGCGTGATCAGGTCGGCCGGCTGGTCACGGATCGTGCGCGCGATGAACGGGTCGAGCACGGCGTTGCCCGACAGACCGAGGTTGACCAGGTCCAGCCCGGCGAGGCGGGCGACGACGACCGGCCAGATCCCGGTCGGCGACGCGGCCGACGCACCGTGGCTGATCGAGCTGCCGTGGTGCACCCAGCGCGGCCGGCGGACCGATCCCGACGCGTGATCCGTCGCCGACGCCACCGGCGCGTCGGTCCGCACCGCCAGGAGCCGGGTCACCTCGGCGTACGGCAACCAGATCTCGAGCTCCTTGTCCCCGGCCTCGAGCACGGGGAACACCACGGTCGCGACCGGACCGGTGTGCGTGATCGTCATCGCCGCGATCGGGTCCAGCACGATGACGCCGTGGCCGTCGGCCGAACCGTGGCCGACCACGACGCCGTCGACCACGAGGTCGTACCGTCCGGCGTCCGGGACCGGGCGGTCGACGATCGCCGTGCGCAGGGCCCGCACGTCGAGCTCGACCTGCCGGGCCGCGGTTCGGAACGCCAGCCGCACCCCGGAGGGCTGCTCCTCGCACATCCGGATGAAGCCGTCGGGCAGCTGTGCCCGCGCCACGGCCGGCAACCGGTGCACCACGACGCCGTCAGCGGTCTGCTCGAGCTCAGCGGCGCCGAGCACCCGCACCGGTCCGCCGACCACCGGTGTGCTGATCCAGGCCGTCACCAGCGCCACAGCCGGCGTCGGCGCCGGCTCCGTTCGGACGACGACCCGGGTCCCGGCTCAGAAGATGTTGCGGTGCTCACGGAACTCACGCCAGACGTTCTCGAAGAAGTCGTCCTCCTGCGGGATCGGCCGGCGAGGACGCCACCGGAAGGCCACGCGACCGGCCCGGTCGGCGGCCGGCGACGGGTCTTCGGCTCCCGACCGCTCGGCTGCCCCCGATGGCTCGGGGCCGCTCCACGCGACCTCCTGCACCTGGTCGTCGAGCGCACCGCCGTCGAGCCGGAAGCGGAACAGGTCGGGCAGGTCGAGCTCGCGTGCGGCGTCGGGGCCGTACCCGACCCGGGGCAGCGAGCCCGCCGGGTCGGTGTAGAGGACCGAGCCCCGGGACCGGCCGCCATGGGCCAGGTAGTCGGCCATCGCCGACAGGTAGACGTAGGCGGTGGTGAGGATGTCGCGGACCAGGAACGTGCGGTTGATCGCCCGGCGCGAGCCCCGGTCGGCCGTGACGAGGTCCTGGTAACCGGCGAGCCAGTCGTGCACCTGGACCAGTGCCTCACCGATGGACTGCTCCGAGCGCACCGGCCCGGCCTTGGCACTCATCAGCACGCCCACGTCGTGGAGCAGGTCACCGGTGTTGTCCGGCACGCCGGACGCCGCACGCGCCGTGGCCCGGGCGACGAGGTCGAGCGCTCCGTCGAGCACCGGGCCGGCGTCCGCCATGAACGCCTCCATCGGCGCTGGGGCCCAGGAGCGGCGGGCGGCGATGAACTGTGCGGCCCGGGTCGCTCCGACCTGCCCGGAGTTGAGGGCCGCGCCGCCGGGCCGGTACACCCCGTGCGCACCGCCCGCCTCGCCGACCGGGAAGAAGCCGCCGACGTTCGACTGCCACCACGGGTCGACGAGCAGCCCGCCGTTGTTGTGCTGGACGCACACGTCGATCTCGAGCATCTCCCGCTCGAGGTCCACGTACGGGTTCTTGCCGAGGTAGAGCTGGTACGCGGGCTCGTTCATCCGGCGTAGCCGCTCGATCGGCGTCCCGAAGAGCACCCCGGCCCGGTCGAGGTGCTCGTGGGCCTCGGGCGAGAGGGCGCTCGGGTCGAGCTCGGCGCGCACCGGGTTGCTCCGGAAGTCGAGGAAGACCCGGCGGCCGCGCAGCACCGTCTCGCGGTACACGAGCAGGTCGATCAGCGAGGACCCGTCGAGGGCCTTGCGGATGTCGAACGGCCACTGGTAGCCCTTGAGGAAGACGAGCGAGAGCAACCGCCCGTAGTCACCGATCACCTCCGTGAGGAACTCGCGCTCGTCGCCGCCGTCGGCATCGGTCGACACGAACCGCGGGATGACCTGCATGTACGTCCCCGAGACGTTCCACCGGGGTCTGGTCGACGCCAGGCCGAACTGCCACTCGGTGAGGTTCTTGCCACGCACCCCCGCCCGGTAGGCCGCACCCGATGCGCCCCACTGGCCGTGGGGGAAGACGCTGGTCGCGTAGATCCCCGCCGGACCCCCTGTCGCGTAGACGATGTTGGTGCAACGGAACAGCAGGTACGGGTTCTGCTCGCCGTCGTGCGGGATGTCGGTGCGCAGCACGAGCAGGCCGGCGACCTCGGGCCCGTCGGCGCCGTCCCGGGTGATGAGGTCGACGACCCGGCACTCGTCGATGATCCGCGTCCCGTTGCGGCGCACCCTGTTCTCGAGCTGCTCGACCATGCTGCGACTCGTGTAGGGGCCCACCGACGTGGCCCGGCGACGCGGGTCGTGGTCGGTCTTGTAGCCGATGAACTCCCCGTACCTGTTCTGCGGGAAGGGCACGCCCAGGTCGCACAGGTGCAGGAAGGCCCGCGCCGACAGGGCCGCCTCGGCCAGGGCGTTGTCCCCGTCCATCGCACCACCGGCGAAGAGGGTCTCGGCCATCTCGCGCACCGAGTCGCCGTCACCCCCCGAGAGGGTCAGCTTGTAGTAGGTCTGCTTGTCCGAGCCCGCGTTGCGGCTCGCACCCGCGTTGACCTTGTCGGCGACCATGACGACGTCGTCCTGGCCGAGCTCCCAGAGCCGGTCCGCCGCGCAGAAGCCCGCCGACCCGGTGCCGACGACGACGGTGTTCGCCGTCACCACCGGCACGTCCTGCCCGGCGATCCGCAGCACCTCGGGCTCACTCATCGGGTCGCTCCTTCGCGTCGCCGGCCGCCCGCTCGAGCGGGCCGGGTGGGGTTCACAGGCGGGGGATGTGCATGCCGCCGTCGACGTGGAAGACCTCGCCGGTCGAGTACGGCGTCCGGCCCGAGGCGAGGAGCGAGACCGCTCCGGCGACGTCGGCCGGGCGACCCCAGCGGGCGATCGGGGCCAGCCCGTCGGCCAGCAGCGCGTCGTACCGGGACGTGACTCCTGCGGTCATGTCCGTCGCGATCACCCCCGGACGCACCTCGTGGACGACGATGCCCTCGGGAGCCAGCCGCACGGCGAACAGCTGCGTGGCCATGGCGACCCCGGCCTTCGACACGCAGTAGTCACCGCGGTTCGTCGACACCGCGACGGCCGAGATCGACGACACGTTGACGATCGTGGCGACCGGGGCGTCCGGCAGCACGACGCGGCCGCCGGCGACCGGCAGGTCCCCCCGGAGCTCGATGACCCGGTTGGCGAACACCTGGGTGAGGAAGTACGGACCGCGCAGGTTGATGCCCAGCACCCGGTCGAAGCTCTCGGTCGTGGCCTCGAGCAGGTCGGCCCGCACCGAGGGGGCGACGCCGGCGTTGTTGACGAGCAGGTCGAGGCGGCCCCACGCAGCGACCGCGTCGTCGACGTAGCGGCGATGGTCCGCCGGCTCGGCGACGGAGCCCTGCACGTAGCGCACCCGCTCGGCGGTGCCGGCGAGCTCGCGCAGCTCGGCCAGGACCTCGGTGGGCTCCTCGCGCGTGGCGAGGATCGAGACGGCGTACCCGTCGGCGAGCAGACGTCGGGAGATGCCGAGGCCGATGCCACGGTTGCCTCCGGTGACCAGCGCCACAGCCGGCATGGTTGCCCTCCTCGCGTCCGTCTCCGTCTGCCCTGAACAGTGACATGCCGAGAGCCATTCGGCAAGCGCTTTCCCAGCACGTTCCCGCACACGGCCCGCCGAACGGACGGCCGAGTGCCAGCGCGGTGCGGCCCGCCTCGCCGCTGTGGACGGTGCGCGGGACGTCAGGGGCGGCTCGTAGGGTGTGCGGGTGAGTGCAGCCTGGACCGGAGCGGACGACGAGCCCCCGTACGACCCTGCGTACGACGACGCCCCGCCGGACGCTGTCGCACGGCCGACCGGGGCGGCAGGGACGGCCGGGGCGGCCGCGGCACGGGCGATGCAGGTGACCCGGGAGGCGCCGGCCACGGCGGCCGCCGACGGCTCGCCGGCTGCGCCCCTTCGCGCACCCCTGGCGGTACTCGCGGAGGTGTTCGGGTACCCGACGTTCCGTGGCGAGCAGGCCGAGATCATCGACACCGTCGTCGGCGGCGGCGACGCCCTCGTCCTGATGCCGACCGGGAGCGGGAAGTCGCTCTGCTACCAGATCCCCGCGCTGGTACGCCCGGGCACCGGAGTCGTCGTCTCGCCGCTGATCGCCCTCATGCAGGACCAGGTCGACGCCCTGTCGGCTCTCGGGGTGCGGGCGGGGTTCCTCAACTCGACCCAGGACTACCCCGAACGCCGGCGCGTCGAGCAGGCCTTCCTCGCCGGCGAGCTCGACCTGCTCTACCTGGCCCCCGAGAGGCTGCGTGTCCCGGAGACCCTCGACCTGCTCGACCGTGGGCGGATCGCCCTGTTCGCCATCGACGAGGCGCACTGCGTGTCCCAGTGGGGGCACGACTTCCGCCCCGACTACCTGCAGCTCTCCCTTCTGCACGACCGGTGGCCGACGGTCCCGCGCATCGCGCTGACCGCGACCGCCACCGAGGCCACCCACGCGGAGATCGCCGAGCGCCTGCAGCTGGCCCGGGCACGCCACTTCGTGGCGAGCTTCGACCGCCCCAACATCCAGTACCGCATCGTCGGCAAGGACAGCCCGCGGACCCAGCTGCTCGGCCTGCTGCGTTCGGAGCACCCCGGGGACGCCGGGATCGTCTACTGCCTGTCCCGCAAGTCCGTCGAGCAGACGGCGGCCTTCCTGACGGCCAACGGGATCCCGGCGCTGCCGTACCACGCGGGGCTGGACCGCAGGGTCCGCTCGACCAACCAGGCGCGGTTCCTGCGCGAGGACGGTCTGGTGATGGTCGCGACGATCGCCTTCGGGATGGGCATCGACAAGCCGGACGTGCGGTTCGTCGCGCACCTCGACCTGCCCAAGTCCGTCGAGGGGTACTACCAGGAGACCGGGCGGGCAGGTCGTGACGGCCTGCCGTCGACCGCATGGCTCGCGTACGGCCTGCAGGACGTCGTCCAGCAACGCCGCATGATCGACACCTCCGAGGGCGACGCCGCGCACCGGCGTCGTCTCGGTGCGCACCTCGACGCGATGCTCGCCCTGTGCGAGACCGTCGAGTGCCGGCGTGTGCAGCTGCTCGCGTACTTCGGCCAGACGAGCGAGGCGTGCGGCAACTGCGACACGTGCCTGGCGCCGCCGGAGTCGTGGGACGGCACGGTCCCCGCTCAGAAGCTGCTCTCGACCGTCGTGCGCCTGGACCGCGAGCGCAACCAGCGGTACGGCGCCGGCCACCTGGTCGACGTCCTGCTCGGCAAACCGACCCCGCGGATCGAGCAGCTCGGGCACACGTCGCTGAGCGTCTTCGGCATCGGGACGGACCTGACGGAGCCCGAGTGGCGCGGTGTCGTGCGGCAGATGCTCGCGCAGGGTCTGCTCGCGGTGGATGCCGACGGGTACGGGACGCTGCGGATCACCCCCACCAGTGCCGAGGTCCTGTCCGGGTCCCGGAGCGTGCTGCTCCGCCGCGAGGCGCCCAAGGCGGCCCGTGCCCGGACACCACGGACCGGGAGGCGCGGCGCGGTCTCCCCCGCCGCGGACCTGGACGGTGCCGCGAGCCTGGTCTTCGAGCGGTTGCGGACCTGGCGGGCTGCGACGGCCAAGGAGCAGGGCGTGCCGGCGTACGTCGTCTTCCACGATGCGACCCTGCGGGAGATCGCGACCCGCGTCCCGACGACCCTCGAGGAGCTCGGTACGGTCACCGGCGTCGGGGTCAGCAAGCAGGAGCGGTACGGTCCGCACCTGCTCGAGGCGCTGCTCGGCTGACCCACGGAGCAGGCGAGAGGTCAGGACAGGCCGGGACTCAGGGCAGCCGTGCGCCGTCCGGGATCTAGATGGCGTCGTAGACCAGGACGTTCGGGGTGCCCGCGCGCTCGGCCGACCGAGCAGGCCACGCGCGCCGCGTCATGTGTTGAATCGCTTCAGGGGCAGAATGATCCGAGAAGTCGATCAAGCACGCGTCAACGCGGTCGTCCAGCGAAGGGACTCACGGTGGTCACCACGTCGGGGCGCGGTCCGGGGCGCAGCCCGCGGCGCTCGAGCATCAGCGACGTCGCCCATGAGGCCGGCGTCTCGCTCGGCACCGTCTCCAACGTCCTGAACCGCCCCGAGCGCGTCTCGCCCGCCACCCGCGAGAAGGTGCTGCTCGCGATCGAGGCGCTGTCCTTCGTGCCCAACGGCTCGGCCCGTCAGCTGCGGGCCGGGACGATCACCACCGTCGGGGCGATCCTGCTGGACATCGCCAACCCGTTCTTCACCGAGGTGGCGCGTGGCATCGAGGACCGCCTCGGGCAGGCCAACCACACCCTCATGCTCGCGAGCTCCGACGAGGACCTCGAGCGCGAGGCACGCTACCTGCGCCTCTTCGAGGAGCACGGGGTGCTCGGCATCCTCGTGACACCCGCCGGGCCCGACATCGACCACCTGATCGAGCTGCACCGCCGCGGCATCGAGATCGTGCTGCTCGACCGCACCTCGCCGGTCGCGGAGCTCTCCTCGGTCGCCGTCGACGACGTCGCCGGCGCCGCCCTGGCCGTCGACCACCTGCTGAGCCTCGGTCATCGGCGGATCGCGTTGATCAACGGCCCGCCGACGATCAGGCAGTGCGTCGACCGACGCGCCGGCATGGTGCGTGCCCTGGCCGGCGCCGGGCTCGACCCGGACGACGCCATGATCGAGATCACCGTCTCCGCGCTCAACGCCGAAGGCGGCGAGGCCGGGGTGACCGAGCTCCTGGCCGGCCGCACGGGATCGACCGCCGTGTTCTGCGTCAACGACCTGACGGCCCTGGGCGCCATGCGCACCCTGCGTGCCCACGGCCTCGAGATCCCCGGCGACATGGCCGTCGTCGGGTACGACGACGTCAACTTCGCCTCGATGTTGGCCACGCCCCTGACCTCGGTCCGACAGCCCCAGCGCCGCCTCGGCCACGTCGCAGCCGACCTGCTGCTGCGGGCATCCGGCCGGGGCGCGGCACCGCCGCAGCAGATCGAGTTCCAGCCCGAGCTCGTCATCCGCGCCTCCTCGGGCCCGCACCGCTGACCGGCCCTCACGATCCTCGGGACGCCGGATTGAAACGATTTACGGCACGGCTGTCGAGTGGCTAGGGTCGGAGTCTGCGCATCCTCACCTGCGCAGCGAAGGAGCCCGTCGTGACCCCCAGCACGACCCCCGCAGCGGTCACCCTGAGAGCCGCGATCGTCGGCACAGGGGCCGTCGCGCACCTGCACGCGCAAGCCCTGGCGGCCGATCCGCGCATCGACCTGGTTGCCGTGAGCAACCGCAACGCCTCGCGCAGGACGGCGTTCGCCGACACGTACGACGTCCGCGGCCGGTATGCGACCCACGCCGAGCTGCTCGCCGCCGAGACGCTCGACCTGGTCATCCTGTGCACCCCGCCCGACCTGCACCGCGAGCAGACGCTCGACGCCTTCGCCGCCGGGGTCAACGTGCTGTGCGAGAAGCCCCCCGCGCTGTCGCTCGCCGAGCTCGACGACATGCAGTCGGCCGCCGACGCCAGCGGGCTCGCCTTCGCGATCGTCTTCCAGCAGCGCACCGGCACGGCCGCAGCCCACGTCAAGCGGCTGCTTGACACGGGTGCGCTCGGCCGACCCCTGCTGGCCCAGTGCCAGACGCTGTGGCTGCGCCAGGACGACTACTACGCGGTCGACTGGCGCGGCACCTGGGACGGTGAGGGTGGCGGCACGACGCTCGGCCACGGCATCCACCAGATGGACCTGCTCGCCCACCTGCTCGGCGACTGGGCCGAGGTGGACGCACGGGTCTGGCGCCTCGCCCGGGACATCGAGATGGAGGACGCCTCCACGGCGGTGATCCGCTTCGCGAACGGGGTCGTCGCGACGGCGGTCTCGAGCGTCCTGTCGCCCCGGGAGACGAGCTACGTGCGGCTCGACACCGAGCTCGCGACGGTCGAGGTCGAGCACCTGTACGGCCACAGCGGCGACAGCTGGCGCATCACGCCGGCCCGCGGCGTCGGCGAGGAGCAGGTGGCGTCCTGGGCCTTCCCGAGCCAGGACGAGCCGAGCGGTCACGAGCCCCTGGTCCGCGCGGTGGTCGACGCCCTGGTCGCCGGCACGCCGATGCCCGACCTGGTGACCCACGCGCGCCGCCCGCTCGAGCTCGTGACGGCGATCTACGCGTCGGCGACCCACCGCCGCCCGGTCACACCCACGAGCCTGGACACCGACGCACGTTTCCGCACCTCGCTGCGCGCCGACATCACCGACCTGCGCCCCGGGACGGCGGTGCCGACCCCGACGTGATCCCAGCGCCGCTGTTCGTCGACCCGGCGCACGAGGGCGGCACCGACCCCGTCGTGGTACGCCGCGGCGACGAGTGGTGGCAGCGCTGCTCGGTCATCCAGGCGGCGCTGCTGCGCGTGGTCGACGGAGTGCTCGTCTGCGATCGTGACGAGGACGTCGAGCTGGACCTTGGCGGGACCTGAGCTCACATCGCGAGCGTGACCATCCCGCCCGGTGCGACGGTCACGGTGCGGGGGGTGCCGCCGTGCACCGTCGTCGTGATCGGTTCGTCCGCGGCGCTGACCACGACGAGGCGGCCCGAGGCCGGGAACGCGGCCACGTCGGCCCGCGGGTCCTGGGCCCACCACCCGCCACGGTCCGTGCCCGCAGCCCACAGGATCGCGTTCTCCAGCCGACGGGCGGCCGTGGGTCCGTGGCGGTGCCCGGTGAGGTAGACGGCGCGCCCGTCCCCGAAGCGGGCCGCCGTGGCCAGCGGGTTCGTCCCGTGAGCCGCGAGGACCGTCACGTCGCTGCGGGTCACGAACACCCCCGGTCGCGGGGCCAGACCCGCCACGTCGGCCCCGTGGTCGAGCACCGGGTGCGTCGGCGCGACGTCGAAGGTCCGCGCCATGACGCGGATCCGGTCGCCGGTGTCCTGGTCGACGCCCAGCACGTCGGCGAGCTGGAAGAACCGGGTCGAGAAGGCCGTGGCCGACGGCTGGCCGAGGCCGACCAGCCCGCCGCCGCGCGCGACGAACGCGGTCACGGCGCTGACCAGGGCGGGTTCGGCCCAGGCGTCGCCACCCGACCACGCCGACCCGGCGTCGCCCGCGTTGACCAGCACGTCGATGTCACCGGGCACGCCGTCGGCCGCGACCGCGGCGAGCGAGTGGAAGGTGACCCGGAGCGGGAGCCCGGCGAGGGACTCCAGCACGTGGGTGAGCAGCAGGTCGGGGTTCTCGTGCAGGTGCCCCGAGGTGCTCCAGGTCCGCAGCGCTCCCCACGCCGTCACGACGCCGACGCGCACGGGCGACGCGTGCGGCGCGCCCTCGGCGTGCAAGGCGCGGATGAGACGGTGCTCGGCGGCGACCTGCGCGACGTAGTCCTGGAAGTCCTCGAACGGCTCGGTCAGGCTCAGGTAGCCGCCCAGCCCGATGCGGTCGATCGGTGCGCGGAGCAGGGCGCGGCGCACAGTGGTCCAGCAGGCGCGCGCGTCCGACGTCGGGTCTCCGCCCGGCGCGAAGGTGGGCCGGCCCTCGAGGTCGATCGGGAACAGGTAGGGGTGCAGCCGCAGCTCGTGGGTCGGCACGTCCGCCGCAGCACAGAGCCGCGCCTCGTAGCCGGAGAAGACGGCCTTGATCAACCCGTCGAAGCCGTACTCGGCGAACCTCCCGGAGAAGGGTTCGAGACCGATCCACGAGTCGTCGTAGAAGACGTACGCCTGCTTGCCGTGCCGGTGCACGATCTCGACACACTGCCGACCGAGGTCGAGCACGAAGTCCTGCACGAAGGCCATCCAGGCGCGGTAGACGCCCGACGGCGGGTTGTGGGTCGAGGTGTAGCGGCCGGCGTTGACGAAGTCCTCGGACGTGATCGTCAGGCCCGTCGTGGCGCGGAACTCCCGCAGGGCGACAGGGTTGACCGTGAAGTCGTAGGAGCCCCAGTCGGCGTACACGTGCGGCAGCTGCGGGTCGTCGCCCCAGAACCAGGCGAAGTTGTAGAACAGCGAGGTGAACCGGACCACGGTGGTGTCGGGGTGGTCGACGCACCACTGCTCGAGCCAGGCGAGCAGGTGCTCGCGGACCTCGGGGTCGCGGGGCTCGACGGCGCGCAGGTGCTCGCGATCGCCCCAGCCGTTGGTGACGTGGTTGTACATCGAGATCTCTTCCCAGATCCGCGTCACGAGGAAGTTGACGGTGTAGGTGTGCCAGGCCTCCGCTCCGTGCACGGTGACGCGGCCACCCTCGACGAGCTCCCACCGCTCGGGCCGGACCTCGACGCCGGTCGTCCGGTCGAAGACCTGCCAGAGCTCGAGCCCGTCCCGGTCGTCGACCACGAACTGGTCCCGCGAGTAGCCGGCGAGCAGGTCGATCGTGACCTCGTCACTGTCTGCGGTCACCGGGGTGGTCATGAGGAAGTTCTGCTGGAGCTTGTCGGGATGGGCCGTGGCCCACTCGTTGTCCTCGCGGACGAGGCACAGGGTCGAGTAGATGCCGAGTCCCGAGTCGAGGATCTCGCGCGAGAGGCTCGTCCCGTCCGAGTCGCGGATGACGTCGGCGCCCCACCGCTCGGCCATCGCCAGGGTGTAGTCCTCGTGGCCCGCCTCGCCCGGAAGGGTGAACCCACCGGTCGACGGTCCCGTCGCACCCATCAGCGCTCCGCACCCATCAGTGCTCCTCACCCATCAGCCCGGCCAGGGCCACCCGGCCGAGCGCGGCGAGCTCCGCACCACGGTCCGGGTCGGCTCCGCCGTCGGCGATGACCACGGCGTACCGGAACGTCAGCGCCGCGCCGGGCCCGAACGGCACCTCCGCGCTGAAGAACGGTGCGGGGTTGACCCCCGCGAACCACTCGTTGCGCATGAACCACTGCGGCGGGTGCTGCGGGTTGGCCGCGTCGTCGACCATGACGAGCGTCGAGTGCCTCGCGGTCCCGTCGTGCTGACCGGTGAAGCCCATCCACCCGGCGCGCGTCCCGCGGATCTCCTCGCCCCCCGCGTGCCCCGGGGCGAGGATCGTGCCACCGGTGAAGGACCGCGGCCCGCGCCAGAACAGTCCGCCGTAGCCGGCGTTCTCGCGCCCCTTGGTCGTCGGCGAGCCGATGTCGAGGTGCGCACCGCTGATGTTGGTGATCGCCGACGCGAAGGTCAGCACCCACACGCCCTCGGCGGCCGCGGGCACCGTCACGCCGAAGGATCGGGACTCGCGGACGACCTCGTCACCGACCGCCTGGCCCGGGGTGGGCTGGGCGTGCCACACGAGGTCGTGCGCGACCCGGACGCCGTCGTCGTCGACCGCCATGGCCGTGAAGCGGTCGTGATCCATCGACCCGTCGTTCTCGAGCTGGACATAGCCCTGCCCGTGGACGTAGTTGGGCCCACCCCAGAAGTTGTGCGGCCCGACGTCGGGCAGCGACCAGGCGATGCCCTTGTGCCAGACGTGGTCGTGCGGACGGAACAGGCTCATCAGGTCGCCGCCGAGCGTGTGCAGCGGGTGGAAGTAGGGCCGCGGGGACTCCAGCTGCACGTCGTCCGGTCGGTAGACGTAGGTGAGCAGCGGCTGCCCGTCGCAGGCGACCTGGACCGAGCGGTCCAGGTCGTGCCGGACGGTCAGTCGGCGCGTCACAGGACGGTACCGAGGTCGAGGTCGGCGATCGCCACGGCCTGGCGGGTGCGCATGGACTCGTTCGCCGCGATGCCGACGGCGACGGCGCGGACTCCGTCGAGGTACCCGGCCGGGCGCCCGAGCGCGTCGGCGCCCGGTCCACGGAACACGTCGGCGAGCAGGATCGCGTCGCCACCACCGTGCCCGCCGATCCCCGCCGGGATGGCGTGCTCGGTGGCGCGCTCCCAGTGCTTCTGCACCAGGAGGTGGTCGCCGATCGGACGCAGCACGTCGCCGGCGAACGCACCCGGGGTCGCGCTCGGGTCGAGCACGGCGCGGCCGTCCTCGTCGAGCTCGACCGATCCCCGCTCGACGACCGAGAGCTCGGCCCGGCCCGCCGTCCCGTTGACGGTGACCGTGTAGCCCTCCCACGGGGAGTGCGCGTTGAGCGAGTAGGTCAGGGTCGCACCACCGCGGTAGTCGACCAGGACGGACATCGTGTCCTCGATGGTGATGCCGGGACCGAAGACGTCCTGGTCACGCCGGTAGCCGTCGTGGTGCTCGGCGTCCAGGTACAGGGCCTTGAGCCGCGGGTCCTGGTTCAGGTCGAGGCACCACGGGTCCTCGGCATGGCCGGTCCCGCGCTCCGGGCGCGGGCCCATGCCTCGCGACGCCGCCGCGTCGGCTCCGTAGAACCGCAGGGCTCCGCTCGCGTAGACCCGCTCGGGGGTGTCGGCGAGCCACCAGTTGACCAGGTCGAAGTGATGGCTCGACTTGTGGACCAGCAGGCCACCGGAACGGTCCTTCTCGCGGTGCCAGCGCCGGAAGTAGTCCGCACCGTGCACCGTGTCCAACGCCCACTCGAAGTGCACGGAGCTCACCGTGCCGATCACACCCGAGGCGATGACCTCCTTGAGCGAGCTGTTGCGCGGGGCATAGCGGTAGTTGAAGGTCATCACGACGTCCCGCGCGGTGGCCGCGACGGCGCCGGTGATGGTCCGGCAGCCCGCGGCGTCGATCGTCAGGGGCTTCTCCACCACGGTGTCGGCGCCGGCGGCGAGGGTGCGCGAGACCAGGTCGGCGTGCGTGTGGTCCGGTGCGGTCACGACCACGACGTCGACGCGCTGCTCGTCGATCATCTGCTCGAGGGCGTCCGGGGTGTAGCGCGGCAGCGCTGCCGCACCGCCGCGTCCGGCGACCAGGGCGTCGTAGTAGTCGATGCGGGTCGGGTTGGGCTCGCACCAGGCCACGAGCTCGGCGACGTCGGCGTGCTCGCCGAGGATCGCGTCGATGTACATCCAGGCACGGTGGCCGGTGCCGGCCACTGCGTAGCGTCGTCGCTGTGTCACAGGCGTGCTGCTCACGGGCGTACTGGTCACGGGCATCTTGGTCACGGTCGTCCTCGGTGGTGAGCGTCAGTGCGTGTCAGGCGTGTCAGGGGTGTCAGTGCGTGTCGGTGTTCGGGTCAGGAAAGCGCCTTCCGTCGGGGCGAGACTACCGCCGTCCGCATGCCGTTCGACGGCCAGCACCGCCAGCGCCAGCAGGCCGCCGACGACCAGGGCCAGCGGCACGAGCATCCACACGATCACGCCGGCGAGCACGAGGGCGATCAGGAGCATCCCGGTACCGCGCAGGTCGTCCCGGCTCCGCCGCGCGGCCGCCCGGACGGCGGGCCACCAGGCCGACCCCGGTCGCCATCCGCCCGCACTGCGCAGGAGCACCACGGCGAGTGCCGCGAGCACGACCCCCGACGCGACGCCGGGAAGCCGGAACGCGTCGGCGGCCGCCGTCCGGAGCAGCCAGATGTTGAACCCGAGGACGAGGACGGCCCCGACCCCGGCGATCGACACCAGCCACACCCCTCGGCAGGCCACGACGAACAGCCGGAGCAGGTCCGCAACCCGGTCGCCGCGCCCGTCGAGGTGCCGGCGCAGGTGCACCACGCCCGCGGCGAGCGCCGGCAGAATGGTCAGGACCGGGATGCTCAGGATCGCGACGACCAGCCCGACGAGCAGGACCTCGGCGAGCAGGGCGAACGACGACGAACCGTGCGGCAGCGGCGTCCGGCGGTTGCCCGGCTGCCGCACCCGCTCGGGTGCCACCCGCCCGGACCGGGGACCGGCGGGCGCTGCAGGGTCGACCCGCGCCATCGCTCAGCCCTTCAGACCCTGGGTCGCGACGCCTTCGACGAGGTGCCGCTGGAAGATGATGAAGAACAGGATCACCGGCACCAGGGCCAGGACGGCCATCGCCATCTGCGCGCCGTAGTCGGACGTGCTGGTCTGGTCGACGTACAGCCGCAGCGCGATGGGCAACGAGTACAGCGCCGGGTCCTTGAGGAAGAGCAGCGGCCCGAAGAAGTCGTTCCACGACCAGATGAAGGCGAAGATCGAGGACGTCACGAGCGCCGGCTTCATCAGCGGCAGCATGATCGAGCGGTAGATCCGCAGGTGACCGGCGCCGTCGATGCGAGCCGCCTCGTCCAGCTCACGCGGCAGGTTGCGCATGAACTGCACCATGAGGAACACGAAGAAGGCCTCGGCGGCGAGGAACTTGCCCAGCAGCAGCGGCCAGAACGAGTTCACCAGGCCGAGGCTGTTGTAGACGATGTACTGCGGGATGATCACGACGTGGAACGGCAGCAGGAGCGTCGCGATCATCAGGCCGAACCACAGGTTGCGACCGGGGAACCGGATCCGGGCCAGCGCGTACGCGCTCAGGGAGCCTGAGATCGTGATCCCGACCACGGAGCCCACCGCGAGGATGAGCGAGTTCTTGAAGAACGTCCAGAAGGACACCCCGCCGATCCCGCTCAGGGCCCTGGCGTAGTTGTCGAAGGACACCTCGTCCGGGAAGAGGCTGACGTTGCCGATGATCTCGGCAGTCGGCCGGAAGGACGACACGAGCATCCAGATCACCGGGTAGAGCACCACCGCCAGCAGGGCGAGCGACAGCACGTGGAACACCAGCGCACGCCGCGGACCTCGGCCCCGGAGCCCCGTCGGGCGTGCCTTCGCGGGCGCCCGCCGGGGCGGGTTGGTGCTCACAGTCGTCGGCGTGCTCACGGCGCTCACTTCTCTTCCCCGCTGTAGTGGACCCAGAGCTTCGAGGACTTGAAGAACACCAGCGTGACCAGGCCGACGACCATGACCAGGATCCAGGCCATCGCGGAGGCGTAGCCCATCTTGAAGTCGGCGAACCCGCGGATGTAGAGGTAGAGGGTGTAGAAGAGCGTCGAGTTGGCCGGGCCACCCGAGCCGCCCGAGATGATGAAGGCCGACGCGAAGATCTGGAACGAGTGGATCGTCTCCAGGAGCAGGTTGAAGAAGAGCACCGGCGAGAGCATCGGAAGCGTGATGGCGAGGAACTTCCGTACCGGGCCTGCGCCGTCGACGGCCGCCGCCTCGTAGAGCTCGGCGGGCACCTGCTTGAGACCGGCGAGGAAGATCACCATCGGAGCGCCGAACTGCCAGACGGTCAGCAGGACGAACATCGGCATGGTCTTGCCCGGGTCGCCGACCCAGCCACCGGCCTCGAGGCCGAAGCCCTGGCCGATCCGGTCGACGATCCCGCCGTCGATGAACATCGCCTTCCAGACGATCGCGACCGAGACGCTCGCACCGACGAGGGACGGCAGGTAGAAGGCCGAACGGTAGAAGCCCTTGGCGCTGAAGGCGTTGTTGAGCAGCATCGCCACGGCGAGGGACGAGGCGAGCTTGATCGGTGTGCCGAGGAGCACATAGAGGCCGGTCACCTTGAGCGAGGCGAGGTAGCGCTGGTCGGCGAACAGGCGCGTGAAGTTGTCGATGCCGACGAACGTCGGCGCGTTGAACAGGTCGTAGTCCGTGAAGGCCAGCACGAGGGAGGCCACCATCGGCCCGGCGGTCAGCAGGAAGAAGCCGAGCAGCCAGGGGGCGAGGAAGGCGTAGCCGGCGCGGGCCTCGCCCCGGCGGGGCCGACGCCGCGCGGGCGTCGGTCCCGCCGGGGACTGGACGTCCCCGCTGTGGATCCGGTCGACGAAGAGCTTGTCGGGGGTCATCGCGGTTGTCCGTTCGAGAATGACCCTCGGGTCAGCTGTTGTCGGCGATGGTCTGCTGAGCCTCGCTGAACCACTGGCTCACGGCGTCGTCGACACTGGTGCTGCCGTAGTTGATCTCCTCGGAGATCTCGCGGAAGCGGGTCTCGAGGGTGCCGAAGCCCTGGATGGGCGGCGGCGGGGACTCCTGCAGGTACTCGGCGATGGACTCCTCGTAGGCCGCGACCTGGGCGTCGGCACCCTCGAGTGTGACCGCGTCCCGCTGGAGGCTCGAGGCGCGCAGGCCCTGCGAGGTGCCGAAGACCTCGGCGACGGCCGGGTCGTTCACGAGGAAGTCGATCAGCAGTGCGGCCTCCGCGGGGTGCTCGGAGTTCGCTCCGATCGAGTAGAGCATCGAGGGCTTGAGGAACAGCCCGAGGTTGCCCGGGTCGTCCGACGGGATCGGCATCATCTCGAGGGACTCGGCGCCGGAGTTCGTCAGGTAGCCGGCGATGAAGTTGTCCCAGCTCATCTCGGAGCCGGTCTCCAGGGAGTCGAACGGACCCAGCGGGAGCAGCTGCGTGGCACGATCGGCCGGGAACGTGACGCCGTCGGCCCGCAGGTCTGCCGTCAGGTTCCACCACTCGCGCAGGTCGTCCTCGGTGAACGCAAGCTGGCCGTCCTCGGTGAAGACGTCCTTGCCCTGCTGGTTGAGCCAGTGGATGAAGATCCAGAACGTGGCGGTGTAGTCCGCGCCCCCGTGGACCAGGTTGCCGTCCGCGGTGGTGACACCCGCCTCGCTGACCTGGCGGAGGAAGTCGTTGTACTCCGCCCAGGTCTGCATCTCGCCGGGCGCCTCGACCCCGGCGGACGCGAGGATCGCCGGGTTGTAGAACATCGCGAAGGCGTTCGTGCTGATCGGGACGGCGTACGTCGTGCCGTCGATCTGCCCGGACGGCAGCAGCGTCTCGGCCATGCCCGAGACGTCGATGCCGGCCCCGAGGAGCTCGTCGAGGTCGTACAGCTGACCGGTCGCACCGAACTGACGCAGGTAGGACAGGTCCATCTGCACGACGTCGGGGAGGCTGCCGCCTGCGGCCTCGGTGGCCCGCGCGGGCCAGTAGTTGGGCCAGTCCGTGAAGGAGGGCTGGATCGTGATGTTCTGGTGCTCGGCCTCGAAGAGCGCCAGGGCTTCCTCGTACCGCGCGGCACGGTCGTCGTTGCCCCACCAGGTGACGGTGAGGGTCACGGGTTCGTCGCTGCTCGCCTCGGTGGCCTCGGCCGTGCCGTCGGCGGCGTCCGGGGCCTCGGCGGTGTCAGCGCCACTGCAGGCCGTCAGCGTGAGTGCGGCGGCAGCAGCCAGTCCCGCCAGCTTGAGGATGGATCGTTTCATCGTCGTGAGCCTCCTTGCTCGTCGGAAAACGCTTCCCCAGCGTATGGACGCCCTCCGAGGCACGTCAAGACCGCCGGGCGGCGAGATTGAATCGTTACAAGCATCTCGACCGTCTGGAGCCTCCGAGCCCAGGTCGCTCGTGGGCACCCGACCGCCCGTGGCGCGTGGCTCGGTACGTCACGCGCGATCGGGCCATCTGGCCGACTGCGGTGCGTCACGGTTTGAAACGTTATAACCTCGTGCCGACCGAAAGCCCTCGCGTGTCGACGGAGCCACGATGACTGACCGACAGCTTCCCCGGTGGTCCGAGCTCAAGCCCCTGCTGCGGGGTCGGCCGATCGAGCTCGACCCGACCACACGTCGCCTCGAGCGAGCCTTGTCGATCGCCGACCTCCGCCGGGCGGCGCGGCACCGGACGCCACGCTCGGTCTTCGACTACACCGACGGTGCGGCCGATGCCGAGATCAGCCTGCGGCGGGCGCGGAGCCTGTTCCGCCGGCTCGAGCTGCGGCCCTCGGTCCTGCGCGACGTCTCGGTCGTCGACACCACGACGACGATGCTCGGGCGGCCGGCGAGCGTGCCGTTCGCCTTCGCCCCCACCGGCTTCACCCGGCTCATGCACCACGACGGCGAGCGGGCCGTCGTGCGCGCAGCGCAGCGCCACGGGATCCCGTACACGCTCTCGACCATGGGCACGACGACGATCGAGGACGTCGCCGCCGCCGGACCCGACGCGCGCAGGTGGTTCCAGCTCTACGTCTGGAAGGACCGCTCCGCCGGTGTGGACCTCATGGCCAGGGCCAAGGCAGCCGGGTTCGAGGCGCTCATGCTCACGGTCGACGTGCCGGTCGCCGGTGCGCGGTTCCGCGACGTCCGCAACGGCTTCTCGATCCCGCCGTCGCTGACGGTCAAGACCGTGCTCGACGCGGCGACCCACCCGGCCTGGTGGTTCAACCTGCTCACCACCGAGCCCCTGACCTTCGCCTCGCTGTCCTCCTGGGACGGCACCGTCGCCGAGCTCATCGACCAGCTGTTCGACCCGAGCATGACCCTCGCCGACCTGGAGTGGCTCCGGGCGAGCTGGGACGGGCCACTGATCATCAAGGGGATCCAGACGGTCGAGGACGCCCGTCGCGTGGTCGACGCCGGAGCCGACGTCGTGGTGCTGTCCAACCACGGTGGGCGGCAGCTCGACCGCGCCCCGGTGCCGCTGCGGCTGCTCCCCGACGTCGTCGACGCGCTCGAGGGCCGCGCCGAGGTGTGGACGGACACCGGCATCCTCAACGGGACCGACATCGTCGCCGCCCTGGCCCTCGGCGCCGACGCCACGATGGTGGGCCGCGCCTACCTCTACGGGCTCATGGCCGGTGGCGAACGGGGCGTCGACCGCGCCGCGAAGATCCTCACCGCCGAGGTCCGCCGCACGATGGCTCTGCTCGGCGTCCGCACCGTGACCGAGCTCGGTCCCCAGCACGTCCGCCTCCCCTGACGCCCGCGCCCTCGCCGCTCCCGCCACCGAACCCGGGGCCGACGGCGTGAGGGGCGGGTCGGGGCAGACTCGGGCGCTGTTCGGGAGCGGCCCCTTCCGGCTCTACCTGACCGCCCAGCTGCTCGGCGGCAGCGGCATGTGGATGCTGCGGATGGCGACGGACTGGCTCGTCCTCGAGCTCACGGGCAGCCCGGCCGCCGTCGGCGTCGTCGTCGCGCTGCAGTTCCTCCCCCTGCTGGTCGTCGGCCCGCTCGGCGGGGTGATCGCCGACCGGCACGACAAGCGCCACCTGGTCCTGGGGGCCCAGACCGCCTCGGTGCTCGTGGCGGTGACCCTGGCCGCGCTCACCCTGACCGGCACCGTCGCCGTCTGGCACCTCTACGCCCTGGCGGTGGCGCTCGGACTGGTCGCCGCGATCGAGATGCCGGCGCGCCAGGTGCTGGTCAACGAGGTCGTCGGGGACTCCCTGCTGCGCCCGGCGATCAGCCTGGCAAACGCCGTCAGCCAGGGCGGCGGCCTGGCGGGCCCGGCCCTGGCCGGCCTGGTGATCGCCGAGGTGGGTCAGGGCTGGGCCTTCGGCATCAACGCCCTGGTCGGCGTGGCGGTCATCGCCCTCATCGCCGCAATCCGCCCGGGCGCGCTCCGTCACGTCCCCACCACCGGCCGTGCCCGCGGTCAGCTGCGCGAGGGGTTCGGCTACGTGACAGGTCGACCGCACCTGCTGGGCGTCGTGGCCCTCGCAGGGTTCATGGGCGCGCTCGGGCTCAACGGCCCGGTCGTCCTGTCGACCTTCGCCGAGGAGGTCTGGGAGACCGGCGCACGCGGCTTCGGCCTGTACAACACGGCGGGAGCGGTCGGGGCCGTGGTCGGCGCCGTCCTGTCCGCACGTCGTGGCCGGCTCAGGGTCCGCACGGTCGTCCTGGGTGCCGCGCTGTTCGGCGCGGCCGAGGTCGTCGCCGCCGCGATGCCCACCGAGGGGGCCTTCCTGGCCATGCTCGTCGTCGTCGGGGCAGCCACGCTCTTTTTCCTGACCAGCGCCGCGACCTACGTGCAGCTGGCGGCCGAGCCGTCGGTCCGCGGCCGCGTGATGGCGATCTACTCCCCGGCGCTGCTCGGTGGGCACGCGTGCGGCGGGCTGCTCCAGGGGTGGCTGGCCGAACAGCTCGGCGTCCGGCTCGGCCTGGCAGTGACGGGCTCGCTCGCCCTGGCCGCGACCGCCGCCGTCGCGCTGGTCCTGCGGCCGCGGTCACGCCCGCACCCACCCGATCCGCGCCCGGGCCCCTGACTCCTGCCGGCAGCTGCAGCTCGTGAACCCGGTGCGAGGGACGCCGCCCGACCCGGGCAGCCGTCGCCTCTGGGAGGATCGGGCCATGCTTCCGTCACGGCATGGACCTGAGGGCACCATGGCCCCCACCGACGCCGGGTGCCGGCGCTGATGGGGGCCATCGTCACGGCACTCGGCACGATGGGCGCGATCGTCGCACTCGGCTGGGTCCTCGGTCGCCGTGGGACGCTCGGGCCGGCCGGTCCGGCGGTCCTGGCCAGGGTCGTGTTCACGGTGGCGACGCCCTGCCTCCTGCTCGTCACGGTCGCCCGTGCGGACCTGCACCTGCTGCTGTCCCGGTCGGCCCTCGTCACGGCGCTCAGCACGTCGGCGGTCGTGCTCATCGCGCTCGTCGTGCTGCGCGGGATGTGGCGGCGGCCCGCGGCGGACGTCACCGTGGCCACCCTCGCGTCGTCGTACGTCAACGCGGGCAACCTCGGCCTGCCGCTGGCGGTGTACCTGCTGGGCGATGCGGTCGCCGTCGTGCCGCCGCTGCTCTACCAGCTGCTGATCCTCGCGCCGGTCGCATTCACGGTGCTCGACGCACGCGCGGTCCCGCCAGAGCCACGGACGGCCGACGACGACGACGGTGCGGCACTGCCCGGACCTCGGCGCAGGTCCGTCCGCGGGGCGTTGCTCGCGCGGCGCGTCGCCGGCCGGACGCTGCGCAATCCGATCATCGTCGGGGCGCTGTCGGGTCTCGTGCTCGCGGCCCTGCCGTGGCGCCTGCCGGAGGTGGTCCTCGGACCGTTCGCCATGATCGGCGCCGCGGCGGCACCCCTCGCGCTGCTCACCTTCGGCATGGCGCTGGCCGTGCCGCGGACCACCGACGTCCAGCCGGTCCGCCGCGAGCTCGTGCTCGTCGTGCTGCTGCGATCGGTCGTCCACCCGGTCCTCGCCGCCCTGATCGGCACGGCCCTCGGCCTGACCGGCGAGCTCCTGCTGGCCGTGACCGCCATGGCGGCGCTGCCGACGGCGCAGAACGTCCTGGTCTACGCGATGCAGTACGGCCGGCAGCAGCCGCTCGCGCGCGACGCCGGTCTGGTCACGACGGTGCTCGCCGTCCCGGTCCTCCTGGTGATCACCGCCGTCCTGGCCTGAGCAGAACCGGCCCCAGACGCAGGACCACGTGATCGGTCCCCGGCCCGGCGCGCAGACGCACCCGGCCGGGGGCACCCCACCCGGTCACCTCACCAGGTGGACTCGCCGCGGATCACGACGTCCGAGCCGCCGTCGACGAAGACGACCTGGCCGCACAGGTGCGAGTTCTCCACGCTGACGAGCCAGGCCAGCAGTGCCGCCGGCACCTCCGGCCCCATGAAGCCGTTGAGCGGCATGGGGACCACCTGCCGGAGTTCCGCGCGCTTCTCCTCGGTGTCGACCAGGTCGGCGGTCATCGGGGTGACGACGATCCCGGGGCCGATCGCGTTGATCGGGATGCCTGCGCCGGCCCACGCCGGGGTCGCCGCGTTGCGGCGGAGCCACCGCGCCACCGCTGCCTTGCTGCTCCCGTAGATCAGCCCGCCCGTCTCCGCGCCATCGGCGAGCACGGCGGCCCTGGCCAGCGCACCCGTCTCGTCGCCCGCGAGGCACAGCTCGACGAGCTCCGGGTCGTTGGGCATCAGGCTGGCCATCGAGCAGGTCACCACGGCGCGCGGCGCGGGCGAACCGGCAAGGAGCGGCCGCAGGCCCTCGAGCGTGGCGATCGCGCCGAAGTAGTTCACCGCGATGGTCGCGGGGATCGGGTGGGCCAGGCCGGCGTTCGCGACGACCGCGTCGATGTGCCCGCCGGACAGCTCGGTGACACCCGCGACCAGGGCATCGCGCCCCTCGGCGGTGGTCAGGTCCGCCACGACGTCGGCGTCGTGGATGTCCACCCCGATCACGCGCTCCCCGCGTGACGTCAGCAGCTGTGCGAGGGCTGCGCCGATCCCTGATGCCGAGCCCGTGACGACAGTCGTGCGCATCGTTCCTCCAGAGCAACCGGGGGCCTACGCGGGACGCCGATCGGGCGGGAGTGTCACTGGTCCCTTCCGCCGACCCCGGGCGCCTCGCGCCGAGCGACACCTCCGGCGGCCGGGGCGCGGTGCCGCTCCGAGGGTCCGGCAGCTCAGGCCAGCTGCTCGCCGAGCCAGGCGAAGGCGCGGTCCTGCATCGGGCGGCTGAACGCGTGGCCGCCGTCGTAGAACTCGCCGGTGTAGGCGGCGGGCCCACCCGCCGCGGCATACCGGGCGATCAGACGCTCGTGCGCCGCGGCCATGCCCTGCGGGGGGAACAGCTCGTCGTGGCGCCGGTACTGCACCAGGAGCGGGGCCGGCGCGCCACTGGCCGCGACGTCGGGCCAGTCCCCGAGCCGCGCGAGGCCCGGCGGGAAGAACATCCAGGTGTGCGGGGCCACGTGCTGCGGCAGGAGCGCACGCTGCGTGCTCATCATCGCGACGACCACCGCGGCGCGGATGTGCTCGGAGGTGGCCAGCAGGAAGGCGGCGCGCGCGCCTCCGCCGGACAGGCCGACGCAGCCGATCCGGTCGGGGCGGACGTCCGGACGCCCGGCGAGGTACGCGGTGGCAACGCGGTCCTCGTGGCTCACGACGGCCGCAAGGCTCGTCCCGAGCACGGTGCAGTACTTGGCGACGAGATGCTCGTGCGCGGCAGCGAGATCCTCGTACTGCGCGAGGGTCTCGACCGTCTCGGCGGTCTCGGCCGTCTCAGCCGTCTCAGCCGTCTCGGCGGTCTCGGCCATCTCTGCCGCCTCTGCCGCCTCCGACGGCACCGGCGCGCGGCCGAGGGCGGCACCGATCGTCGCGGCGTCGAACCGTCTGCTCCCCCACAGGAAGACGTCGTGGACCAGCACGACGTACCCCTGGCGCGCCATGTCGTCGGCATAGGCCCGACCGTCGTACAGGTCGTCGCGGACGGTCGGGATGCCGACGGCCGGGCCGTCCGGCCCGTCGGACAGCTTCTCCTTGCCGTACCGCTTGACCCGGCCGTGGCAGTGCAGGGCGACGACGCCGGGCAGCACCTCGTCGGTGTCCGGGCGGAGCACCCACGCTGCGGTCCGCGGCCCGTACCCGACGCTCCACGAGACCTCCTCGCCACGCAGCCCGTCGGTGACCCAGGTCCGCCCGACCTGCACACCGAGCGGGCCGTCGCGGCGACCCGGGTCGTCACCGAAGGTGAGCATGCCGCGCACGGCGCCACGCAGCGCCGCCCCGTCGAGGTCGACCGGCCACAGGTCGCCACGCCGCGCAGCCGCGTCGACCCAGTCGCCGTAGGCCCCCAGGTGGTCGGCCCCCGGGCCGCCGCTCATCGCCCGATGCCGCCGCTCATCGCCCGGCGCCGATCATCGAGCCGTGCCGTCGACCGCGTACTCCTCGATCGCCGTGAGCTCGTCGTCGGACAGCGGCCCGGCCGCGAGCGCGGCGACGTTGTCCTCGAGCTGGGCGACGCTGCTCGCACCGACCAGCGCCGAGGTGACCCGCGCATCGCGCAGCACCCAGCCGAGCGCGAGCTGCGCGAGCGACTGGCCGCGGCCGGCCGCGATCTCCTGCAGCGCCCGGGCGCGCGCCAGGTACGTCGGGGAGATCCGCTCGGCCTGCAGGAAGCGCCCGACGGACGCGCGTGACCCGGCCGGCACCTCGCCGGTCAGGTAGCGCGAGGTGAGCAGGCCCTGGGACAACGGTGAGAAGACGATGGTTCCGATGCCCAGGTCACCGACGACGTCGAGCAGCGACTCCTGCTGCCCGTCGGCGACCAGCTCGATGTGGCGGTTGAACATCGAGTAGCTCGGCTGATGGATCAGCAGCGGCGTGCCGAGGTCGGCCAGCACCTGCGCCGCCACCCGGGTCTGCGCCGGGGAGTAGTTGGAGATCCCGGCGTACAGCGCCCGACCGCTGGTGACCGCGGTGTGCAGCGCACCCATCGTCTCGGCGATCGGCACGGCGGGGTCGGGCCGGTGGGAGTAGAAGATGTCGACGTAGTCCAGCCCCATCCGCCGCAGGGACTGGTCCAGCGAGCTCAGCAGGTACTTGCGCGAGCCACCGTCGCCGTACGGGCCCGGCCACATGTCGTAGCCGGCCTTGGACGAGATCACGAGCTCGTCGCGGTACGGGCGCAGGTCCTTGGCCAGGACCGTACCGAACGTCTCCTCGGCCGAGCCGGGCGGTGGCCCGTAGTTGTTGGCCAGGTCGATGTGCGTGATCCCCAGGTCCACGGCCCGGCGCAGGATGGCGCGCTGGTTCTCGAACGAGTGGCCGGCACCGAAGTTGTGCCACAGGCCGAGCGAGAGGGCGGGCAGGTCGAGGCCGCTGCGACCGGTCCGGCGGTAGGTCATGGTGTCGTAGCGGTCGTCGGCCGCTGTCCAGGGTGAGTGCGTCATGGCGGCAACGCTAGTCACTCACGCCGATCATGTGGCCCGGGTGGCAGACTCGGCGCGTGCTGCGCGTGATGTTCTTCGAGCCTCGGATCGCCGGGAACACCGGAAGCGCGATCCGGCTCTCCGCCGCGACGGGGGCCGAGCTCCACCTGGTCGAGCCGCTCGGCTTCGACCTGTCCGAACCCAAGCTGCGCCGCGCGGGTCTCGACTACCACGACCTCGCGCACGTCGTCGTGCACCCGGACCTCGAGGCCGCGTTCACCGCGTGCCCCGGCGCACGCGTCCTCGCCTTCACGACGCAGGCGACACGGCGGCACACCGACATCTCCTACCGACCCGACGACGTGCTCCTCTTCGGCCCCGAGCCCACCGGTCTGCCCGACCACGTCCTGGCGCACCCCCGGATCACGGCCCAGGTCCGGATCCCGATGCTGCCGGACCGCCGGTCCCTCAACCTGTCGAACTGCGCAGCGATCGCGAGCTACGAGGCCTGGCGCCAGCTCGGCTTCGACGGCGCCGTCTGAGCACGGCGCGACCCTGCCGTCACAGACCCTGCCATGAGGGCTTGTTCGCCCACGCGTGCCGGTAGAAGTCGGCGAGCTGGAGCCGGCTCGCTGCCGCGTCGTCGATCAGGACCGTCAGGTGCGGGTGGTACTGCAGCACGCTGCCCGGCCACAGCGCACTGACCGGACCCTCGACGAGGTGCTCCACCGCTTCGGCCTTGCCCTGCCCGAACGCGAGCAGGACGACGTGCCGCGCCTCCATGATCGTGCCGAGGCCCTGGGTGAGCATGTACTTGGGCACCGAGTCGATGTCGTACTCGTCGAGGAACCGCGAGTCGTCCCGCCGGGTCTGCTCGGTGAGGGACTTCACCCGGGTCCGCGAGGCCAGCGACGACCCGGGCTCGTTGAACGCCACATGGCCGTCGATGCCGATCCCGAGCAGCTGCAGGTCGATCCCACCCGCGGCGGCGATGTCACGCTCGTACTGCGCACAGGCCGCGACCAGGTCCTCCGCGCCGCCGTCGGGCGCCCGCACCGCGCCAGGTGCGAAGTCGACCCGCGCGACGAGCTGCTGGTTGATCACCGCGAGGTTCGACTCAGGGGCGTTGGGGGGGAGCCCGACGTACTCGTCGAGCAGGAAGCCTCGGGCTCCGGCGAAGGACAGCCCCGTCTCGTGGTGTCGCCGGACGAGGGCCTCGTACACCGCGAGCGGGCTCGACCCGGACAGGAGCCCGAGCACCGCATCGCCTCGACTGCGCAGCAGCTCGTCGATGGCCTTTGCCGCCAGGTCCGCCAGGTACTGGGCGGACGGGTTGATCACGACCTCCATGGCACTTCCTCCGTCATCGCAGGATCCCCAGGACGGTCAGGGGCCGCGAGACCCGCGCCGACCGGTGCAGCACGCGCACCTGCGTCGATCATCCCAAGTCGGTCGAGCGTCCGTACGCGGTTCGGCCGTCGGATGCCCGTCGTGTCTCCGTCGGCCCGACGCCAGGCACCCCCGCGGGACGCATCGATCGGCACGGACCCCGGACGCTGGTCGCGGGTGCGGGTCAGCGGTCGCGGGGCTCGCTGAGCAATCGACGCAGGGCCAACCCGGTGGTCAGGGCCATCGCCGCGGCCATCGTGAGCCCGCCGAGCAACCCGATGGCCAGGACCAGCGCGGTGCCCTGCCCCGGCTGCCACAGCGGTGTGGTGACCAGGCCGAAGGCGGTCAGACCGACCCCCCAGGCGAGCGCCGTCGCTGCGACCCACGCGCCGGCGCGCGCGACGTGCCGACGCAGCTCGTACCACTGCGCGACCCCGATCGACGTCAGCAGCACCAGTGCGAGCGGGAGACCCAGGGCGATCGCCACGCCGACCGGCCAGGTGGACCAGGTGTCGTACAGGGTGCTCGGCAGCATGCCGACGACCCACGCCAGGGCGGCCGCCAGTGCGGTGCCGACGACCCAGCGGCGGCCGGACAGCGCCGGCAGCACCCCGCGCAGGACCCGGGCCTGGGCCAGGCCGAGGACCGTGCCCTCGCCCAGGCCGGCGACGACCGCAGCCGCGAGCACGACAGGTGCCGCACTGTCGAGCACGAGCGGGACGACGAGGGACGGCACGAGGAAGCCGAGCAGCTCGCCCGCGGTCACCCACCTGAGCCAGCGACCCAGCAGGCCGTCCGTCGCTGCCTCCGGCACCCGGCCCACGCCGTCGGCGGGCGGCCCTGCCAGTGCTCTGGGACCCACCGGTCAGAGGCCCTGCCAGGACGGCTTGTTGTCCCACGCGTGCCGGTAGAAGTCCGCGAGCTGGAGCCGGCTCGCCGCCGCGTCGTCCACCAGGAGGCTCATGTGCGGGTGGTACTGCAGCACGCTGCCCGGCCACAAGGCACTGACCGGACCCTCGGCGAGCTGGTGCACCGCCTCGGCCTTGCCCGGCCCGAACGCGAGCAGGATGACATGCCGGGCCGCCATGATCGTGCCGAGCCCCTGGGTCAGGACATGCTTCGGCACCTGCCGGATGTCGTAGTCGAAGAACCGGGCGTTGTCCTGCCTGGTCTGCTCGGTGAGGGTCTTGACCCGGGTCCGTGACGCCAGCGACGAGCCGGGCTCGTTGAAGGCCACATGACCGTCCGTACCGATCCCGAGGATCTGCAGGTCGACCCCGCCGGCCTCCGCGATGGCCTGCTCGTACTGCGCGCAGGCCGCGACCAGGTCCTCCGCGCCGCCGTCGGGCGCCTGCACCGCACCCGGCGCGAAGTCGACCCGTGACGCGAGCACGCGCTCGATCACCGTGAGGTAGCGCTCGGGGTGGTCGGCGGCGAGCCCGACGTACTCGTCGAGCAGGAAGGCGCGAGCCTCCGCGAAGGACAGGCCGCTGTCCCGGTGCCGCCGCACGAGCGCCTCGTACACCGCGAGCGGACTCGTGCCGGTCGCGAGCCCGAGGACGGCGTCCGGGCGGCTGCGCAGCAGCGTGTCGACTGCCTCCGCCGCCAGGTCCGCCAGGTACTGGGCGGACGAGTTGATCACGACCTCCATGGCACTGCCTCCGTCATCGCTGATGCCCGTGGACGCTCGCGGACCGCGAGTGCCGCGCCGATCGGTGCGACGAGCGCACCCGTAGGGATCATCCCAAGCCGGTCGGCGATCCGCATGCTCTTCAGGAACTCGGAGCGCTGCGCCTGCCGCCGGAGGGTCGACGCCACGGCCTCGAGCAACGGGGCGCCGATCTCCGCGACGCCGCCGGCGAGCAGGACCCGTTCGACGTCACAGGTGAGCACGAGCAGACGCACGGCGGCGCTCACGGCGTCGACGAAGCCGTCCCGCACCCGCAGGGCCTCAGGGTCACCGGCCGCCGCTGCCTCGAAGACCTCGGCGGGTGCCGGACGCCCGGAGCGACTCGGCCAGACGGCGTCGATCGCCGAGCCCGAGGCGTAGAGCTCGAGGCAGCCGCGCTGGCCGCAGGGGCACAGCGGCCCGTCGAGCACGTAGGTCAGGTGCCCGATCTCGCCGGCGCCGCCAAGATGGCCACGGCGGAGCCGGCCGTCCAGGACCAGCCCGGCTGCGAGGCCGGTGCCCAGGGCGAGGACGGCGAGGTCGCTGCGGTCCAGCAAGGACGCGGCACCGAGCGCGGCGGCGTTGAGGTCGTTCTCCACAGCGACCCGGACGGCGGCCCGCTCGGCCGGGTGCTGCGCCGGGTGCTCGCCCGCCCGCCCGGACAACCGCTCTGGCAGCCTCTCGGACAGCAGCGCGCCGAGCGGGACGTCGCGTGCGTGGACACCCAGGTTGACGGCGTGCGACACGGCGCCGGTCAGCGGATCGACCACCCCGGGCACCCCCACGCCGACCCCGACGAGGTCGCCAGGGGCCAGACCGGCCGCACCGCACAGCTGCCGCACCGCCTCGGCGGCCGAGCCGACCACACCGTCGATGCCGTGCTGGGTCGGCAGGCGTGCGGTACCGCGGACCGCGTCGTCGGCGTCGAGGAGCACCCCGTGAACCTTGGTCCCACCGATGTCGAGCCCGACGGACCAGCCGCTGGTCCCGGTTCCCGTCCACCCGGTCATCAGCCCTTCACCGCCCCGGCGACGAGCCCGGCGGTCATCTTGTTCTGGACGAACAGGAAGAACAGGATCACCGGTACGGCGATGAGGGTCGCGCCGGCCATGACGACGCCCCAGTCGGTCGCCCGGTTGGCCTCGACGAGGCCCTGCAGCCACAGCGGCAGCGTGCGCTGCGCGGGGTCGGTCATCACGACCAGGGCGAGCGTGTACTCGTTCCAGGCCTGCAGGAACCCGTAGACCCCCGAGGCGACCAGGCCGGGGGCGAGCAGCGGGAAGGTGACCCGGAAGAAGGCACCCGTGCGCGAGAGCCCGTCGACCATCGCGGCCTCCTCGAGCTCGATCGGCACACCGCTGACGAAGCCGCGCAGCATCCAGATCGTGAAGGGCAGGATCGCCGCGACGTACACGATCGACAGCCCGAGGACGGTGTTGACCAGCCGCCAGCCGTCGAGCATCTGGTACTGCGAGATGAACAGGCCCTCGGCCGGGATCATCTGCACCACGAGGATCGCGACGATGAACGGCTTGCGACCGCGGAAGCGGAAGCGGCTGACCGCGAGCGCCGCGAGGAAGGCGAACAGGATCGCGGCGACGAGCGTGAGCCCGGTGACGGCGAGCGAGACCCGGAACGAGGCGAGGAACGTCGGGTCGGCGAAGACGCGGCGGAAGTTCGACAGCGTGCCGTCGGTCGGGAAGAAGGTGGGCTCGGGTGTGCGCAGCCGGTTGGTGGGCAGGAAGGCGCTGCTGACCATCCAGTAGATCGGGAAGACCCAGACCACCGAGACGACGACGGCAAGGAGCCCGAGCAGCCAGCGGCCGACGACGGCACGCGGTGCGTTCGCCGCGGACGATCGCGGGGCGACGGCGTCCGGACCGGCGGCTGCGGCGGGCACGGCCCGTGCGGTCAGGCTCACAGCTCCTCCTCGCGCAGCATGCGGCGGATGTAGAAGGCCGTCAGGGCCAGCGTGAGGGCGAGCATGATCGTGGCCATCGCCCCGGCCATCGAGAACTCCTTGGCGAGCGAGTAGATGTAGGTGCCGAGCAGGTGGGTGTCCCGGGTCGGCGCGCCCGCCCGTTGCAGGACGTAGATCTGGGTGAAGACCCGCAGGTCCCAGATGATCTGCAGCAGCGCGACGACGAAGAGGACCGGCTTGACCATCGGGATGGTGATCAGCCAGAACCGCTGCCAGCCGTTGGCACCGTCCAGCTGAGCAGCCTCCATCGTCTCGGCCGGCACCTGCAGCAGGCCGGCGTACACGGTGAAGACGACGAACGGCACGCTCATCCAGACCACGATCACGGTGGCCACGAAGTAGAAGGACAACGGCTCGATGAGCCAGGAGTGGTACCGCATGCCGTCCATGCCGAGCGGCTCGGCGAGCAGCCAGTTGATCACGCCGTACTGCGAGTCGAACAGCCACTGCCACACGGTCATCGTCGCCAGCACAGGGGTCCCCCAGGCCAGCAGCATGCCGACCTGGAGAGTCATCCGGGCGGCCCGCCCGACCTTGGCCATCAGGACCGCGAGCGACATCCCGACCGCCATCGTGACGCCCGCGTTGACCAGGCAGAACGCGACCGATCGCGCGATCACACCCCAGGTGTACGGGTCGCTGAGCAGCTCGGTGTAGTTGCGCAGCCCGACCCACGGAGCGGGCCGACCGAACTGCTGGGCCAGGCCGTACTCCTGGAAGGAGATGACGAACTGGCGCACCAGCGGGTAGCCGAGCCCGACCAGGATGGGTACCGCTGCCGGGACGAGCAGCAGGTAGACGCCGAGCCGGGTGCGCAGCGGCCGACGGCGGGCCGGGCGCGCGGCCACCGGCGCCGGTGCCGGCGCGGGACCCTGCGGTGCCGTTGCGGCCACCACGGCGGGTGGTCCGGTGCGGGAAGCGGGCATGAGGTCTCCGGGGGAGCTGTCGGATCGTCGGATCAGCAGGGCGGGTGGGCAGGCGGGTCCGGCGGGCACGTCCGGCGGCCGGGACGGGCGAGCAGGGCAGGTGGGGCACGCGGCGAGGAGAGCGCGTGCCCCACCCGACCTCAGTTCAGCGTGTCGGCGATGAGCTGGTCGGCCTGCGCCGCGGCGTCGACCAGGTCTGCGCCGCTCGCTACCTGCTGGAAGAAGTCCTCGAGGATCCGGGCTCCTTCGACGTCGGCCCACTTCTCCGCAGCCGGGGTCAGACGGGCACCGAGGGCGGCGTCGATCGCGGCCGTGGCATACACGTCGTCACCCATGGCCGAGGCGTACTCGCTGTTGGCCGGGATGAGACCGTTCTCCGCGAGCATCGTCTGGTAGGTCTCGCTGAAGATGATCCGGAGCAGGTTCTTCGCCAGGTCCTGGTTCTCCGACTTGGCCGGGATGGCGATGTTGGAGCCGCCGGCGAAGACCGTCGCCGGCTCCCCTGCGGTCAGGCCGGGCAGCGGGAACACGCCGGTCTTCTCCTCGTTGCAGGCCTGCTGCTCACCGCGCAGCGCGGTCGCCTCGTCGGACGTGTCCTCCGGGTCGACACCCTTGTTGCACTCGGGCAGGTCGATGCTCCAGCGCGCCCAGGTGGGTGCGGAGAACATCGCGGCCTCGCCGTTGTTGAACGGCACCCACGGCTCGTTCGAGTCGGCGTCCCGCGGCGCGTTCGTCGCCTCGGTGAAGAGGGTCTGGAGCTGGGCCAGGCCCTCCTGCGACGCGGGGCTCGACAGCGCGCCGACCCACTGGTCGCCGTCCTGCACCGCGAGGTCCCCGCCGTGGCTGTAGATCCAGGCGGTGCCGTTGTACCAGTCCTGGCCGGGCAGCCAGAAGCCGGAGAAGTTGGCCGTGCCGTTCGGGTTGGCTGCCTGCAGCGCGACCGCCACCTCGGTGAACTCGTCGAGCGTGGTGGGCACCTCGACCCCGGCCGCAGCGAACACGTCCTTGTTGTAGAAGACCGCCCGGGCTCCCGAGTAGTACGGCAGCGCGTACACCGCACCGTCGGCCGAGCCGGCCTCGACGAAGCCCTGCAGGAGGGTCTCGCCACCGAGCTCCGAGTACAGGTCGGTGATGTCGGTGAAGGCGCCGGCGTAGGTGAACGTCGGGGCCTGCGTGTTGCCGATCTCGACGAGGTCGGGGGTCTGCTCGGCCGATGCGAGGGCGGTCTGCAGGCGGGGGACCAGGCCGTTCCAGTCCTGCTCCTCGATCACGAGGGTCGAGCCGGCGTTCTCGGCCGCGAAGGTGTCGATCAGGTAGTCCCGCAGCTCCTGCGGGGTGTCGCCACCGTTGACCCACAGCCGGATCTCGGTGGACTCGGCAGCGTCGTCGGCCGGTGCATTGTCGTCGCCGGTCGCGCCGCTGCACGCGGTCAGAGCGAGCAGGCCGACGGCGGTGATCGCTCCAGTACGTACGATTCTCACGTTGGGGTTCCTTCCCGTTGCACGGACGACGCCGGACAGCGTCGTCACAGGGTTGTGCTCCGACTTGCAGGCTGGTCGGCTCGGGGCCGTCAGGTGACCCCGAGCTGACCGGACAGCACGAGGACCGCAGCCCCGGACAGGGCTCCGTCCTCGCCGAGGGCGGACATCCGCAGCTCGAGATCACTGCTGATGACCGGCATGACTCGCTCCTGGAGGGTCACCAGCGCGGCATCGCGCAGGGGACCGGCCAGGAGCTCGGGGGGACCGCTGAGAACGACCTCACAGAGGTTCAGCGCACTGACGACCGGCGCAAGGGTGACCCCGAGGCGACGGCCGACCGACGCCAGGGCGGCGTCGGCTGACTGGTGGTCGAGGCCGGCGATCCGTCGGCGCAGGGCCGGGACGGACAGCACGGTCTCCAGGCATCCGCTGCGACCGCAGGCGCACACCCGCGCCGGGCCGAGCGGTGAGCCCTCGACGTCGTCGCGTTCGTCGACGACTGTCACGTGGCCGAGCTCGCCGGCCGCGTGGGTGTGCCCCTGGACGAGCGATCCGTCGAGCACGATGCCGGCCCCGACGCCCTGGCCCACGGTCAGGACGAGGAGCCCCTTGCCGGACGCCCCGCCGTAGGTGAACTCGCCCAGCACTGCGGTGTTCGCGTCGTTCGCGACGTGCACGGGCAGGGCGAGCACCTCGCTCAGGGTGGCCGCGAGCGGGACCCCGAACCAGCCGCGGTTGGGCGCCTCGAGCACGGTGCCTGCGTCGTCGATGATGCCCGGCGAGCCGACGCCCACCCCGAGCACGGGGTAGGCGGTGACCTGGACGAGCTCGCGGCAGAAGGCGGTCAGGGCATCGACGGCAGCCTGCCCGGTGCGGCCCTCGAGGGCGGCAGAGCGCCGCTGGACGATGGCTCCGGACAGGTCGAGCACGGCGCCGTGCATGTGCTCGTCGTCGGTCAGGTCGACCGCGACGATCTGGTACGCGTCGGTGCGCAGGCCGACCATGGTGGCGGGCTTGCCGACCTTGCCCTGCGGACGCAGCCCGAGCTCGGTGACCAGTCCCTCCGACATCAGGTCGCCGACCAGGTCGGAGACGGTGACCCTGGTCAGGCCGGTCGCCCGGGCCAGGTCGGCCCGCGAGCCGGGCCCGGAGTGGAACAGGTGCTGCAGGACCATCGACCGGTTGTGCGCACGCGCATGCTCCGGCAGGACCTTGCCGGTCGGGCGCAGCGACCGACCCCAGCTGCGCCGCTGCCACATGTCCGTCACATTTGTTAGTAGACCTTCCTTACATTCTTCTGTCAAGATCTGCCCGCGGTCGTGATAACACTGTGACCATGCACGTAGGAGGCCGCCGATGACCGGTACCGCAGCACCCGTGACCCTCCGGGGCAGGGTCGTCACACCCGACGCCGTGCACGACGACGGACTGGTCGTCGTGGACGGCGAGCGGATCACCTGGGTCGGCCCGGCCTCGGCCGCCCCGGTCGGCGTCACCGTGCCCGCGGCCGCCCCGGTCCCGCCGATCATCCTGCCGGGCCTGGTGGATGTGCACTGTCACGGTGGTGGCGGTGCGAGCTTCCCCGACGCGACCGACGCGTCGCAGGCCCGCGTCGCGGTCACCGAGCACCTCGCGCACGGGACGACGAGCCTCGTGGCCTCGCTCGTCACCGCCGACCGCACGGCGCTGCTCACCTCCACCGCGCTGCTGGCGGACCTGGCCGATGCCGGTCAGCTCGCCGGCATCCACCTGGAGGGGCCGTTCCTGTCGCGGGCACGATGCGGCGCCCAGAACCCCGCCCACATGGTGCCCGGCGACGCCGCGCTCGTCCGTGAGCTGGCGGCCGCCGCTCGCGGGCACCTCGTCTCGATGACCCTCGCCCCGGAGGCTCCGGGCGTCCTCGGCGCCGACGGTGCGCTTGTGGCCCTGGCCCAGGCCGGCGCCCTGCCGTCGATCGGGCACACCGACGCCTCGGCCGAGCTCACCGACACGGCCCTCGACACGGCCCGCTCGGCACTCGCCGCTCCGGGCAGCCGGTCGGCCCGCCCGACGGTGACCCACCTGTTCAACGGGATGCGGCCGGTGCACCACCGGGACCCCGGCGCGGTCGCGGCCTGCCTCGGTGCGGCGGCCCGCGGTCGAGCCGTCGTCGAGCTGATCGCCGACGGCGTGCACCTGGCCCCGGCGACGGTCAGGGCGGTGTTCGACATGGTCGGGCCGGCCGGGATCGCCCTGGTGACCGACGCGATGGCAGCGGCGGGCATGCCCGACGGCGACTACGTGCTGGGTCCGGTCAGCGTCCAGGTCAGGGACGGCGTGGCGCGGCTGACCGACGGCGGTGCGATCGCCGGCGGGACGGCCCATCTGCTCGACACCGTGCGCTGGTCGGTGTCGATCGGCGTCCCGTTGATCGACGCGGTACGGGCGGCGTCGACCACACCGGCGAGCGTGCTCGGCCGGCCGGACATCGGGGCCCTGGAAGCCGGGCGACGCGCCGACCTGGTGGTCGTCGACGCGGACCTCCGCCCGCTGCGGGTGATGCTCGCCGGATCGTGGACGGACCGCGTCAGCCGGTGACGGTGCCGACGAGCGACGCGATCTCGGTCGGACCGAAGCTGACGTTCACCACGGCCGCCGCGCGCACCTGGTCACCGTCGACGACGGAGGTCACGGTCACCACGAACGGGGTCTCGTAGAGCCGCACGGTGAGCACGTGCGTGTCCGGCGCGGTCCAGACGGCGCTCACCGCCACCGCCTCGGGACCCTCGCCGCGCACGGCGGACCGACCGAACTCCCACCGCCCGTGGCCGGCCTCCAGGACGAGCGTCCCGCGTTCGGCGACGACCCGGACGCGGGTGCTCTCCGGGCCGATGTCGAGCCGTGCCGAGCGGATCTCGCCCGGGTTCGGCTCGAAGGTCACCGTGCGACCTGAGATCCGTGCGGCGGCGTCGACGGCGTCCAGACCGACCGGCGGGTCGAGCCGCAGGTCGGCGAGCCGGGAGCCGAGCGCGTCGCACGCAGCGTCGTCCGGCGCCAGGGCCACCTTCTGCATCGCCGGCAGGACGTGCGTCCAGACCCGGTCGAGCACACCCTGCATGCTCGCGACACCGGCCGTGATCGCGACCACGGCGTCCAGCTCGGGGAGCACGAGGCAGAACTGGCCGAAGGCGCCGTCACCGCGATAGGTGCCGTGACGTCCGCGCCAGAACTGGTAGCCGTAGCCCTGGACCCAGTCGGGGTCACCCGCGGAGTGGGTCGAGAGGGTCTGCGCCCGGGTGGCCTCGGCAACCCAGCCGATCGGCAACAGCTGTCGGCCCTGCCAGAGACCGTCACCCAGGCACAGCTGCCCGAAGCAGGCCACGTCCTCGGTGCGCAGCGACAGGCCGAAACCGCCGGTGTCGATGCCGAGCGGGCACTGCTCCCAGGTCGCGCCGGTGATCCCGAGCGGTTCGAGCAGGCGCGGTCCGAGGTAGTCCAGGACCCGCAGCCCGGTGACCTTCTGCACGATGGCGCTGAGCAGGTACGTCGCCGCCGTGTTGTAGACGAAGTGCGACCCCGGCTCGTGCTCGACCGGCTCCGCGAGGAAGGCCCGGACCCAGTCGTGCTGCGCGAAGACCCGGTCGGACGGGTCGTCGTCGTGGCCGGTCGTCATGGTCAGCAGGTGCCGCAGGGTCATCCGGGCCAGGTTCTCGTCCGGCTCGACCGGTGCGTGCTCGGGGAAGTGCGCCAGCACGAGGTCCTCCAGCGCGAGCAGGCCCTCGGCCCGCGCCAGCCCGACGGCTGCGGACGTGAAGCTCTTGCTCAGCGAGTAGAGCTCGTGCGGCAGATCGGCCGCGTAGGGGGCCCACCAGCCCTCGGCGACGACACAGCCGTGCCGCACGACCATGAGGCTGTGCAGCTCGGGCACCGCGCTCTCGACGTCGTCGACGAACGCGAGCAGCGCGCGCGACGAGACGCCCTGCTCCTCGGGGGTGCTCCGGACAAGGCGACGGTGCGGCATGCCATCACTCTGGCACGCCGCACCGTCACCCTTCGACCGTTCAGTCCGTTGCGGCAGCCTCGTCCGTCGTCGTCAGAGGCGGCATCGCGGAGACCGCGACCGCGACCGGCTCGGCGTCGCCCCGTGCCGGGGCGTCCTTGCCGATCCCCTTGAAGAGGAACTCGCCGAGCAGACCCTCGCCGACGGCGTCCACGACCACCGTCTGACCGGGGCGCAGCTCGCCGAAGAGGATCTTCTCCGACAGGGCGTCCTCGATCTCCCGCTGGATCGCACGACGCAGCGGACGCGCACCGAGCACCGGGTCGTACCCCTTCTCGGCGAGCAGCTGCTTGGCGGCGGGCGTGAGCTCGATGCCCATGTCCTTGTCGCGCAGCCGGCCCGCGAGCTTGGCCATCATCAGGTCGACGATCTTGACGATCTCCTCCTGCGACAGCTGCGGGAACACCACGACGTCGTCCACGCGGTTGAGGAACTCGGGGCGGAAGTGCTGCTTGAGCTCGTCACCGACCTTGGCCTTCATCCGCTCGTAGGACGTCGACAGGTCCCCGCCGGCCTGGAAGCCGGTCATCAGGCCCTTGGCGATGTCCCGCGTGCCGAGGTTCGTGGTCATGATGATCACGGTGTTCTTGAAGTCGACGACCCGACCCTGCGAGTCGGTCAGGCGACCGTCCTCGAGGATCTGCAGCAGCGAGTTGAAGATGTCCGCGTGGGCCTTCTCGACCTCGTCGAACAGGACGACCGAGAACGGCCGACGGCGGACCTTCTCGGTGAGCTGGCCGCCCTCGTCGTAGCCGACGTACCCGGGAGGCGAGCCGAACAGCCGCGAGACGGTGTGCTTCTCGGAGAACTCGCTCATGTCGAGCTGGATGAGCGCGTCCTCGTCGCCGAACAGGAACTCGGCGAGCGCCCTGGCCAGCTCGGTCTTCCCGACGCCGGTGGGCCCGGCGAAGATGAACGACCCACCCGGGCGCTTGGGGTCCTTGAGACCCGCACGCGTGCGCCGGATGGCCTGCGAGAGCGCCTTGATGGCCTGCTCCTGGCCGACGACGCGCTTGTGCAGCTCGTCCTCCATGTGCAGCAGGCGGCTGGACTCCTCCTCGGTCAGCTTGAACACCGGGATCCCGGTGGACATGGCCAGCACCTCGGCGATGAGCTCCTCGTCGACCTCGGCCACGGTGTCCAGGTCACCGGACTTCCAGGCCTTCTCCTTCTCGGTGCGGGCGACGCCGAGCTGCTTCTCGACGTCGCGCAGCCGCGCGGCCTTCTCGAAGTCCTGCTCGTCGATCGCCGACTCCTTGTCGCGGCGCGCCGCGGCGATCTTCTCGTCCAGGTCACGCAGCTCCGGCGGGGCGGTCATCCGGCGGATGCGCAGCCGGGCGCCGGCCTCGTCGATCAGGTCGATCGCCTTGTCGGGCAGGAACCGGTCGTTGACGTAGCGATCAGCCAGCGTGGCGGCCGCGACGAGCGCGCCGTCGGTGATCGACACCCGGTGGTGCGCCTCGTACCGGTCGCGCAGACCCTTGAGGATCTCGATCGCGTGCTGCAGGGTCGGCTCGGCCACCTGGATCGGCTGGAACCGGCGCTCGAGGGCAGCGTCCTTCTCGACGTACTTGCGGTACTCATCGAGCGTCGTGGCGCCGATGGTCTGCAGCTCGCCACGGGCGAGCATCGGCTTGAGGATGCTCGCGGCGTCGATCGCGCCCTCGGCGGCACCGGCCCCGACGAGGGTGTGGATCTCGTCGATGAACAGGATGATGTCGCCGCGGGTGCGGATCTCCTTGAGCACCTTCTTCAGGCGCTCCTCGAAGTCACCGCGGTAGCGGCTGCCGGCCACGAGCGCACCCAGGTCCAGCGTGTAGAGCTGCTTGTCCTTGAGCGTCTCCGGGACGTCACCACGGATGATGTCCTGCGCGAGCCCCTCGACGACGGCGGTCTTGCCGACGCCGGGCTCACCGATCAGCACGGGGTTGTTCTTGGTGCGGCGCGACAGCACCTGCATGACCCGCTCGATCTCCTTGCCGCGACCGATGACCGGGTCGAGCTTGCCCTCGCGGGCGGCCTGGGTCAGGTTGCGGCCGAACTGGTCGAGCACGGCCGAGCCGGACGGCTGACCCTCGGCGGGCCCGCCGGCGGCGACCGGCTCCTTGCCCTGGTAGCCCGAGAGCAGCTGGATGACCTGCTGGCGAACCCGGTTGAGGTCGGCGCCGAGCTTGTTCAGGACCTGGGCGGCGACGCCCTCACCCTCACGGATCAGGCCGAGCAGGATGTGCTCGGTCCCGATGTAGTTGTGGCCCAGCTGCAGGGCCTCGCGCAGCGACAGCTCGAGCACCTTCTTCGCGCGCGGCGTGAAGGGGATGTGACCGGACGGGGCCTGCTGGCCCTCGCCGATGATCTCCTGGACCTGCTGCCGGACAGCGTCCAGCGAGATCCCCAGCGACTCCAGCGCCTTGGCAGCGACGCCTTCGCCCTCGTGGATCAGCCCGAGCAGGATGTGCTCGGTACCGATGTAGTTGTGGTTGAGCATCCGCGCCTCTTCCTGGGCGAGGACGACCACTCGGCGGGCTCGGTCGGTGAATCTCTCGAACATCTGCGCTCCTTGACAAGGACGTCGTCTCGCAAGGCTAACCGCGGCCTGCCCCAGGGACTGCCCGTGTTCGCCGCAGGCGTGACAACCCGTGGGTGGCGGCAGGGGCCGACAGGCGGCGGTCGGGCGGCGGCAGGTGACGGCAGGTGACGGCAGGTGACGGCAGGGCGACGGGCGGCGTCAGGCCGGCGGCGCCGCGCCGACGCGGTCGGTGATGTGGCCGACCGCCAGGGCGATCGTGCCGGCGTCGGTCAGGATCCGCTGGTGCCCGAGACCGTCGGTGCTGACCAGGGCGGCGTTCGGCCAGGCCGCGGCCAGGTCGACCCCGACCTGGTACGGCGTCTCCTTGTCGCGGCGGTCGTGCACGACCAGGGTCTGCGGCATGGCGCCGTCGGCCCCGAGGGGCACCAGGTCGAAGGAGCCGATCGGTCGCTCGCAGAAGTCCTCGATCCCACGCTGGAGCAGCGACCTCGTCCGCTCACCGAACCCGACCGTCCGGGCGAAGTCCGCGATGATCTCGACGAAGTCGTGGTTGGGTGCGACGAGCACCAGGCGCTGCGTCGGCAGCGAGCTCCTGACCGCGAGGGACGCCGTGGTGCAGCCCATCGAGTGCGCGATGACGCCGTCGGCCGGTCCGAACTCGCCCCCGACGGCCTCGAGTGCCTCGATGAACTCCATGGCGTTGCCGCGGCCGGGTCCCATCACACCGGGCTCCGAGTCGCCGTGGCTCGGTGCGTCGAAGCCGACGACGCGGTAGCCCGCCTCGACGAGCGGCGCGACGAAGGCGCCGAGCTGGCCGCGCCAGCCACCCCAGCCGTGCACGAGGTAGACGACCGGTCCGTCACCCCACGACTCCGCGACCACCTGGCCGCCGCGCGGGACCGGGACCAGCCGGACCTCGCCCGGACCGGGCCGCAGATCCTTACGGCGTCCGGAGCCGGCAGGCAGCGTGCACCACAGGCGCATGGCCCGGGCCGCCGCGGTGGACGGCGCGGCGACGTCGAGCGTCGCGAAGGTCGCGCGCAGGGCAGCGAGCCGGGCGACCTGACCCACGCGGGCGGCCAGACGCCGCGCCGGCCGGGGCGCAGGCCGGCGTGCTGGGGCGGGTCGGGCGGAGGTCATCGGACGCTCCCCAGGTCGGCCTGGTGCGTCCGTTCGATGCGTGCGGCGTCGAGCAGCGCGGCGACGGCGGCCCGGGCCCGCGCCTCGGCACCGGGATCGGCGAGCAGCCGGTGCGCGTGGTAGTAGCCGAGCATCACGCCGAACAGGTCGGTCGCGAACTGGTGCGGGTCGGCGTCCGGTCGGAGCTGCCCCTCGGTGATGCCCCCGGCGAAGACCCGTGCGATCGTCCGCAGGAGCTCCCGGTGCAGCTCGGCCAACCGGTCGCGCACCGGTCCGGGCTGCTCGTCGAGCTCGGCGCTGGCCTTGACGAAGAGGCAGCCGCCCGGCAGGCGCAACCGGCCGCAGGCGAGCCAGCCGTCGAGCAGTGCGAGCACCCGCCGCTCGCCCCGGGGCGTCTCGAGCGCCGGCACCACCACGGCGTCGCCGAACTCCTGGGCTGCGGCGTCGAGCACGGCGAGCTGGAGCGCCTCCTTGGAGCCGAAGTGCGCGTACAGGCCGCTCTTGGACAGGCCCGTCCCGGCCGCGAGGTCGCCGATCGTCAGACCGCCGAGCCCGACCCGGCAGGCCATGTCGAGGGCCCGCGCAAGGATCGCCTCACGCGTGCGGTCACCCTTGGTCGTCGTCCCGGTCGCGGTCACCGGCCGAAAATAGCACGGTCGTGCCGTTCGACGTCAATCCCCGGCTCGGCCCGACACCGGCTCGTCGAGGGCCGCGACGAAGGCGGCGTGGACGGTGTGGCCGAACAGCACGAACCGCACCGATCGCACCGACGACGCGCCGACGCCGGCCGCGGACCAGCCGCGGACCGCGGCGACGGCGATCCGCGCGACGTCGGACGCGTCCCAGCCGTAGACACCGGCGCTGACCGCCGGGAAGGCCACCGACCTCGCACCCAGGCCGGCCGCGACGTCGAGGGACCGGGTGAAGCACGAGGCCAGCAGGGCCGGGTCGGTCTGGCCGGCATGACGGTTCGGTCCGGCGGTGTGGACGACCCACCGGCAGGGCAGCCCGCCCGCCCCGGTCGCGACCGCCTCGCCGACCGGCAGACCACCCGGGAGCGTCGTGCGGCGCAGCTCGCGACACTCGGCCAGCAGGGCAGGGCCGGCCGCGGCATGGATGGCGCCGTCCACCCCGCCCCCGCCGAGCAGCGACGAGTTCGCGGCGTTGACGATCGCGTCGACCCGCTCGGCGGTGATGTCACCTCGCACAGCCTCGATCAGCATCCGGTCCCCTCCGGTGCGCTTCGCGCGGGCGCACCTCCGCCTTGCACCGTCCACGCCATGAGGAGCAGGCTAGAGGCCGAATCGTTTCGCGTCGGACCTCCGCAGGGAAGCGGCCGGCCGGCGACGACGACGACGACGACGACTCGACCAGCAGCACCACCAGCACGACCACCACCAACGGCACCACCAGCACGAAGGAGCGAGTGACCCATGCAGCAGCGCAGGATCGGGGACCGGACCGTGAGCGCCATCGGCCTCGGTGCGATGCCGATGTCGATCGAGGGCAAGCCCGACCAGGCACGCTCCATCGCGACGATCCACGCGGCGCTCGACGTCGGTGTCACGCTCATCGACACCGCGGACTCGTATCACCTGAACCCGACCGACGTCGGGCACAACGAGCTGCTGATCGCCAAGGCGCTGCGGCTCGCCGGGCGCTCGGCCGACGACGTCCTGGTCGCCACCAAGGGCGGTCATCGTCGCCCGGGCGACGGCTCCTGGTACGTGCAGGGCGACGCCGCCTACCTGAAGACGGCGTGCGAGGCGTCGCTGCAGCGGCTGGACGTCGAGGCGATCGGCCTCTACCAGTTCCACCGGCCCGACCCTGCGGTGCCCTACGAGGAGTCGGTCGGTGCGATCCGTGACCTGCTCGACGAGGGCAAGATCCTGATGGCCGGGATCTCCAACGCGGACCCCGAGCAGATCCGGCTCGCCCGCGAGATCCTCGGCGGCCGGCTCGCCTCGGTGCAGAACCAGTTCTCCCCCAACGTCCGCAGCAGCGAGCCGGAGCTCGAGCTGTGCGCCGAGCTCGGCATCGCGTTCATCCCGTTCAGCCCGCTGGGCGGCATCTCCTCGGCCGGCGAGCTCGGCTCCCGGCACGCGGCCTTCGCCGAGGTCGCCGCCGAGCGCGGGGTGAGCCCGCAGCAGATCGCCCTCGCCTGGGAGCTCGCCAAGGCCCCGGTCGTCATCCCGATCCCCGGCGCCAGCCGTCCGGAGACGATCCGCGACTCCGTACGCGCCGCAGAGCTCGACCTCACCCCCGAGGAGCTCGCCCGCCTCGACGCCTGACGCCCCCGATCCGGCGTCCCCGCCCCGAGTGGAGCCGTCCGTCCCCGAGTGGAGCGGTCCGACCCCCGAGTGGAGCCGTCCGCCGCCGAGTGGAGCGGTCCGACCCCGAGTAGAGCGGCCTTTCCCCAAGTGGAGCGGTCCGTCCCCGACACGCCGGCGTGTCGGGATCCGAACGCTCCACACCAGCATGGGGTTCGGGGGGACAGGCCGCGTGGCGTTCCGAACCGCCGGTCCTGGCCGGGATCGGCGGCGATCAGGCCTCCAGCAGGATCGTCACCGGCCCGTCGTTGACCAGCTCGACGGCCATGTCCGCGCCGAACACGCCGGTCACGACCCGCAGGCCGCGTGCCCGCAGGGCCTCGACCACCGCATCGACCAGGGGTTCGGCCACCGACCCGGGCGCCGCCGCGTTCCAGGTCGGCCGGCGGCCCTTGCGGGTGTCGGCGTAGAGCGTGAACTGGCTGACCACGAGCACCGGTGCGCCGACGTCGACAGCCGACTCCTCGTCGCGCAGGATCCGCAGCTCGGCCACCTTGCGGGCGATCAGCTCGACCTGCGTCGGACCGTCGTCGTGCGTCGCCCCCACGAGCACGAGCAGGCCGGGCCCGTCGATCGACCCGACGACGACACCGTCGACCGTGACCGACGCGCGGGTGACCCGCTGAACGACAGCCCTCACCGCACACCACCCACGTCGCCGAGCACCGCGGTCACAGCACCGCCCACCACACCACCCACGTCGCCGAGCACCGCGGTCACGGCACCGACCGGGCGCCCGTGCCCGAGCACCGGGGTGCGCCCGACAGCGCGCACCGCATCGACGACCTGCGCCGCGTGCCCTCCCGCATCGACCGCCGTACGCAACGCGATCTCGAGCGCAGCCGCCAGCACGGCCGGCCGAGGCCGCGCCCCGCCGTCGGCGACCTTGAAGGCGACCGCCGACCCGTCGGCGAGGCCGGCCGCGTAGACCCCCTCGGCCCCGTCCTTCGCGACGAGCCCCGGCACCGCGACCATGAAGGCGGTGACATCCCGCCCCGGACCACCGACCAGCTCGGGCCGCGAGGTCATGGCCCGGGCCACGCGCGCCTCGTGCGTCGCCGGTCCGGGCCCGACGTGCGAGCCGCCGGCCGCTGCGATCCGCCCGAAGGCGCGCGCCAGCCCGATCACCGTGGTGGACAGCAGCGGCGCGCCGCAGCCGTCGACCGTCACGTGGTCGACCGGCAGCCCGGTCAGGTCGGCGACGGTCACCCGGATGGCCTGCTGCAGCGGATGCCCAGGGTCGCGGTAGGTCGCCGGGTCCCAGCCCGCCGCGACGCAGGTCGCCAGCATCGCGGCGTGCTTGCCCGAGCAGTTCTGCGTGATCGACGACGCCGTGCGCCCCGCCTGCTGCCAGGCGAGCGCGGCGGCGGCGTCGAGCGGCAGGTCGGGGGTGTTCTGCAGGTCCGCCTCGGTCAGGCCGACACCGGCCAGGACGCCGCGTACGACGGCGAGGTGCGCGGCGGTCCCGGAGTGGCTCGCGCACGCGAGGGCCAGACCGGCCTCGTCGACCTCGAGCCCGGCGTGCAGCATCGCGACCGCCTGGACGGGCTTGAGCGAGGACCGCGGCCAGATCGTCCTGCCCGGATCACCGACCGCGAACCGCACCTCTCCGTCGGGCCCGAGGACGACCAGGTGCCCGACGTGGACCGACTCGACCAGGTCTCCGCGCACCACCTGGGCGAGCGTCCCTGCTGTCACCATCCACCCGGCCTGCCACCGCGTGGACCCCGACGTCCGCCACCGGACTGCGACGCGACCGCCGGCTTGACGTCGACGTGGTAGACGATCCCGGCCACCGCACTGCCCAGCGCGAGGAACGCGAGCGCACCGATGCCCAGCGGCCAGGGGATCGCGACGAACGCGACAGCCGTCGCCACCCCGGTCACCAGGAGCCAGAAGCTCCTCGTGCGCTTCCCCGCGCTGACGAACGCCGCGGGCGGACGTCGGGCCACGTCGACGAACGCGACGAGGCACGTGACGAACACGGCGAGATACAGGGCGAGGACGACGAGGACCTGCGTGTTCCGGATCACCGCATGAGCCTATGAGACGTCGTCGCCGTCCGCGCCACCGTCGCCGTCCGCGTCGCCGTCCGCGTCGCCGTCCGCGTCCGCCGCGCACGCCTCTCCCCGCTTGGCTGCGTACAGCTCGCGGTCGGCGACCCGGTAGAGGTCCTCGAGCGTCAAGCCGTCGGGCCCGGCGTGCGCCACGCCGGCGGTGAGGCTCAGCGCGATCAGACCGTCGCCGTGCGGGAGCGGGCTGCGGCGGACGGCCTTCTGCAGCATCCTCGCCCAGCGGCGGACATCCGCCGGCTCGGCCCCGGGCAGCAGGATCGCGAACTCGTCGCCGCCGATCCGCGCGACGGTGTCGCCCAGCCGGGCCCGGCTCTTCAGGATCCGCGCCACGTGCATCAGCGCTGCGTCGCCGACCGGGTGCCCGTAGGAGTCGTTGAGCGCCTTGAACCCGTCCAGGTCGACCAGCACCAGTCCGGTGCCCTCGCGGGTCGGCGACGCGCTGCGGACCATCGGACGCGCGCCGGCCGGGCCCAGGACGCTCTCGGCGTGCTCGGTGAGCACGCGACGCGTCGCGAGGCCGGTCAGCGGGTCGGCCGACGCGAGGACCCGCAGCCGTTCGAGCATCGCCTCGCGGTACCCGGCGCCCCGGACGAGGACCGAGGTCAGCACGACGATCGCCGTGCCGACGACCGCCAGGTCGCGCAGCGCGTCAGCGGGCTCGAGCGCCGTCAGCACGACGACGGCATCGGCGACCAGCGCCGCTGCCGCGACCAGCCACGCGCCGCCCGCGGGGAGGTGGATGCCGGCGAAGACCACGCCGTAGAGCAGCCCGACCTGGGCTGCCGCGCCGGCGCGGTCGGAGTTCAGGTCGACGAACGCCAGCGCGGCGATCGCCGCGAGCGGGAACGCCAGGTAGGCCACGCCCGGCAGCAGGTTCGGCGCCCGATCGGCCGTGACGCCTGCAGCCACCACCGGTACGAGCGCCAGGCTGGTCCAGATCAGGTCGGGAACCGTGTGGTCGGGGAGTCCGACGACGATGCCGTACGCCTCCGAGGCGACGGTGATCACCGTCCCGACGACCGCCAGGATCACTGCCGTCCGGCCGGCGTCGACCCTGTCCCGGGGTTCGCTGATCCCAGCCAGACGCATACCCCACGGTACCCATCGCGAGTCACGACGCAGCCCGATTCGGCGGCCTCAGGGCCCGGACGAACGGGCTCGGACGAACGGGCTCGCCCGGGTGGGTCAGAGCTGTCCGGGACCCAGGGCAGTCCGCGGTCCGAGCCCCCGCGCGACGGGTGCCCGCGCAGCGGGTCGGTCGACCGACAACCCCTCCCCCGGGACGACGACCTCCTGACCGGCTGCCACGTCGCCGCCGTCGCAGGCCACGAGCAGATCGGCCTCGGTGTCCGCGCTGCGCTTGACGACCGCGAGCGCGATCGGCCCGAGCTCGTGGTGCCGCGCGACGCTCGCCACCGCGCCGATCACGCGGCCGGCGAGGCTCACCTCGGCACCGGGACGCGGCAGCAGGTGACCGGACCCGTCCAGGTGCAGCATGACCAGGCGCCGCGGCGGGCGACCGAGGTTGTGCACGCGCGCGACCGTCTCCTGCCCGCGGTAGCAGCCCTTGTGCAGGTGGACGGCGGTGCGCAACCAGTCGAGCTCGTGCGGGATCGTGCGGTGGTCGACCTCCGCCGCCATCCGCGGACGCCACGCGGCGACCCGGGCCGCCTCACTGGCCCAGGTCCCGGCCAGCCGCCAACCGGTCGCCTCGCGCTCGGCGACGGCCGCGGCGAGGTCCGCGCGGGGGACGAGCACGATCCGCCAGGGACGCTCGGCGCCGGGGTGCTCGTCGTCGGCGGGGCCGTACCGGGTGCCGCCCGGCAGCGTCCGTGGCCACGGGTCGCGCCAGGTCACCGGCTCGTCGGGCCCTCCCTCGGCGTCGATCGGCTCACCGAGGGCCGCCCACCGGTCGGTCACGTCGGCCACCTCGACCCGCATCATGAAGCGCATCGACCCGAGCCATGACGCGAGGCCCGCTGCGCCGGCCGCCTCGGTGACCAGCCAGGTCGTCGTGCCGTCGTCGACCACACCGGCCGCGTGCTCGATGTGACCGTGCGGGCTGAGCACGAGGGTCTCGGTCGAGGTGCGCGGCAGCAGGTCGACCAGCTGCTGGGAGGTGATGCTGTGCAGCCAGCTCAGCCGGTCCGGTCCGGTGACCGTGACGACCCCGAGGTACGACAGGTCGACGACAGCGCCGCCCGCCGCGAGCGCCCGCTGCTCCGCGGTCGGGTCGCCGTAGTGCCACCCGACACCGGCGTCGGCCCCGCCGGCGGCGACGGCCCCGTGACGCTGCAGGAGCGGGCTGGTCATCGGGTCACCGTGCCACGCGCCGCGCTCACGGGTCCACCCGGCTCAGCCGCGCGGAGGCATAGGACTGCAGCGGCTGCCCGAAGGCGGCGATGTCCCAGGTCCACATCAGCTCGCCGTCGACCAGGCCGTACAGGCGGGTCGCCGCGGTGAGCTCGACGGCGTCGGGGGTGCGGACGACCAGGTCGCTCGCGAGGTCGATCCGGCCGTTGCCGACCTCCCCCGCATACAGCGACAGGTGGCCGGCCGGGTCGACGAGCAACAGCTCGACGGGGTGCCGCCCGGGCGCGAGGTCGGCCGGGCGGTCCGGCGGGACGCGCCAGTACCCGGACTCCGTCGCCCAGACCCGGTCCGGCTCGCCACCGGCGAGGTCCCGGTCCGGCGCGTCACCGGCGAGGTGCAGCGTGCTCGTCCAGCTGAGGTACGGCCCGCCGTCGTGGCCGACGACGACGTCCTGCACGACAGCAGCCTGCGGGATCTGCGGGTACCCGACCACGCCTTGCCCGCGCCATCGCCCGACGAGCCACGCGAGCGGGTAGACCTCGGGGGCGAGGCCCTCGGGCAGGGTGAACGGCATCGGCTACTGCTGACCCTTGTAGAGCTTGAAGACGACGTAGAAGGCGAACCAGCCGATCGTCAGGGACGCGGCGACGAGCAGTCCGATGAAGAAGACCTCCAGGGCGACCATGGCTCCGATCCTACGGTGCGTCCCGCCGGGCCCTCACCCGGCACGCGCCGGACCGTCGCCTAGGCTGCAGCCATGAGCGCGACGCCATCGGTGACCCGGTCCCTCGTGGTCAAGACGACCTCCGGCGTCGACCGCCCGGAGGCGTGCAACCAGGCCTTCACGGTCGCCGCCGCCGGCGTGGCGGCCGGTGTCCGGGTCAGTCTGTGGCTCACCGGCGAGGCGTCCTGGTTGGCCCTGCCGGGTCGGACCGCCGACATCCGTCTCGAGCACGCGGCGCCGCTCGGCGAGCTGCTCGCCGTGGTGCTGGCCGAGGGCCAGGTGACGTTGTGCACGCAGTGCGCCGTCCGCCGCGGCATCACGGCCGACGACGTCGTCCCGGGCGTGCGGATCGCGGGGGCAGCGGTCTTCGTCGAGGAGTGCCTCACCGACGGCGCGCAGGCTCTCGTCTACTGATCCGCGTGCCAGGTGGTGCGCTGGTCAGCCGACCAGGACCCGCCCGACGACGTAGACCAGGATCCCGCTCACCGAGACCGGCAGCACGATCACCGCGAACGACGCCAGGCGTCGGTCGAGGGCCGGGAGCCGGTCGAACAGGACGTGCAGCGCCGCGACGAGGATGCCCGTCGCCAGGCCGATCAGCGCCCCGGGGAGCAGCTCCATCGACGGCATGACCGCTCCGGCCGCACCACCGGCGAGCACCGCACCCAGAGAGGTGACGACCGCACCGGTCCACCCGCCGAGTCGCACGGCGGACGCCGCCGACCCGAGGAAGAGCGCAACGGCGCCGCACACGACCAGCGACGTACCACCCGGCGCCCGGCCCGCAGCGACCCAGCCGGCGGCCGCCGTCGCGACGAGCACGCCGGTGACCGTCCCGGTGACCGACTCGACCAGGCGGAGCCGACCGTCCTGACGCGCAAGCTCGTTGACGAAGGCCAGCAGCACCGCGAGCGCGACCACGACGGGCAGCTCACGGAGGAACGGCTGCCCGCGGGTCGCGGTCACCGCGATCACGGCGCCCGCACCGCCCAGGGCGATGACGACCGCGCTGCCGAGCACGCTGGGCAGCTCGAGGAGCACCGGCCACCCGATGGCCAGGACGAGGGTGAGCACCAGGGCCATGCCGACCACGGGCAGCTCGCCCAGGTGGGCCGTGGCCGGGAACTGACCGAGGAAGGCGGCGACGGCCACGAGAGCCGCAACGGCTGCCGTGATGACTGCTCGCGTCGAGACGTCCATCAACGCTCGCAGGAGGTGTGGGCAGCAGTGGGCACGGAGCAGAGTCTCGCAGATCGCGCACCGGCCACGGAGACCCACCCGACGGCGGTACCGTGAGCCAACCCGTCCGCAGGAGGCGCACCCCCGTGGCAGACCTGTTGCTGCTGACACCCACCACCGGAGGCTCCGCGCAGGTGCTTCCGGCACTGGGCCTGCTCGCGCACCGGGTCCGCGTGCTGCCGGTCGAGCCCTCCGCCCTGCTCGACGCCCCCGACTCCGACGTCCTGCTCCTCGACGCCCGCCGCGACCTCGCCACGGCCCGCTCGACCTGCCGCCTGCTGCGTGCCACCGGCCTGACCGTCCCGCTCGTGCTCGTGCTCACCGAGGGCGGGCTGACGGTGGTGACCGCCGAGTGGGGCGCCGCCGACATCCTGCTCGAGGACGCCTCCCCCGCCGAGGTCGAGGCGCGGCTGCGCCTGGTCATCGAACGGGCCGGTGTCGAGGCGCCCGAGACCGACCCGGAGGAGATCTCCTCCGGGGACCTGACGATCGACGCCGGCGGCTACACGGCACGCGTGCGCGGACGGCCGCTCGACCTGACCTACAAGGAGTTCGAGCTCCTCAAGTACCTCGCGCAGCATCCTGGGCGGGTCTTCACGCGCGCCCAGCTGCTGCAGGAGGTGTGGGGCTACGACTACTTCGGCGGCACCCGCACCGTCGACGTGCACGTGCGGCGGCTGCGCGCGAAGCTCGGCCCCGAGCACGAGCAGCTCATCGGCACGGTGCGCAACGTCGGCTACCGCTTCGACCCCCCGCGGGACCGGCGGGTCGGGGTCGACGCCGAGGAGGCGAGCGGTGCCGCAGCGACAGGTCGGGCCGAAGGGGCCGACGGTCGTCCTCTTGCCGGGTAGATTCGCCGCGTGACCGATTCGTCCGCCGTGCTGCTCGAGGGCCCCTGGCGGCACCTCTTCGTCGCAGCCAACGGCGCACGGTTCCACGTCGCCGAGCAGACGCCGGACGGCGGTGACGGGCACCACGCCCCCCTGGTCGTCCTGCTGCACGGCTTCCCGCAGATGTGGTGGGCCTGGCGGAACCAGATCCCCGCCCTGGCCGCGGCCGGCTACCGGGTCGCTGCGATGGACCTGCGCGGGACGGCGGCCTCGGACAAGCCGCCGCACGGCTACGACGTCCCGACGCTGACCCGCGACGTCGCCGGGGTGATCCGGTCCCTCGGTGCCGCCGAGGCCGTCGTCGTCGGGCACGGCCTCGGCGGTGCCGTCGCGTGGTCGATGCCCGCGCTGCAGCCCGGGGTCACCCGCGCGATCGCCGCCGTGTCGGCACCGCACCCCAGGCGCATGCACGCCGCTGCCATGGTCGGGCCGCTGCTGATGCGGACGACCGCGCGACGTCTGGCGTTCTTCCAGCTGCCCTACTTCCCCGAGCGGCGTCTGACCCGCGGCGACCTCGCCGTCCGGGTGCTCACCGAGTGGGGCGCTCCCGGCTGGCTGCAGCCGGACGTCGCCGCGACGTACCGCGGGGCCGGGCAGATCCCGTTCGCCTCGCACAGCGCGATGGAGTCGCTGCGCTGGCTGGTGCGCTCGACCCCTCGGGTCGACGGTCAGCGGTTCCTCGCCGCCCTACGCGATCCGATCGGTGTCCCCGTGCTGCAGCTGCACGGCACCGCCGACCGGTGCATACCGCTGCGGGTGGCCCAGGGCGGCACCGGGGCGCCCTACCGTTTCGAGGCCGTCGAGGGCGCCGGGCACTTCCTGCCGGAGGAGGCACCCGAGCGGACTACCGACCTGCTGGTCGAGTGGCTGGCGACGCTGCCGGCGGCTCGCCCCTGACCGGTGGACCGTCCTTGACCAGGGCGCGAGCGAGCTCGGGATCTGTCTCGCCGATGCCGTAGGAGGGGCACAGCCGCGCAACCGGGCACGCCCCGCACGCCGGGCGGCGCGCATGGCAGGTCCGCCGGCCGTGGAAGATCAGCCGGTGCGAGAACAGGGTCCAGCCCCGCCTCGGGATCAGGGCCCCGAGCGCCTCCTCGACCGTGACCGGGTCCGCCAGGTCGGTCAGGCCGAGCCGTCGCGCGACCCTGCCGACGTGGGTGTCGACGGCCAGCCCTGGGATGCCGAAGGCGTTGCCGAGCACGACGTTCGCGGTCTTGCGCCCGACGCCGGGCAAGGTCACCAGATCCACCATCCGGGCCGGGACCGCACCGTCGAACCGTTCGACGAGCCCGCGGCCCAGCCCGATCAGCGACTCGGCCTTGGCTCGGAAGAACCCGGTGGACCGGATGCGGTCCTCGAGCTCGGCCCGGTCGGCACCTGCGTACGCGGCGGCGTCGGGGTACCGCGCGAAGAGACCAGGGGTCACGAGGTTCACGCGCACGTCAGTCGTCTGGGCCGACAGGACGGTGGCGACCAGCAGCTCGAGCGGGGTCCGGAAGTCGAGCTCGCAGCGCGCGTCGGGATACCGCTCGGCAAGGACGCGGTCGATCCGGCGCGCCCTGCGCACCCGGGCCAGGGCGGCTTCTTCGACCATGGGAGTGAGCCTAGGTGGCCGATCCGACACCGTCCCGGTGGGATGCGCGGCAGTGCACCATTGGAGTGAACTGTCCCCTGCGCGCTCAAGGTCGGCCCGGTCGGCGTCGAGTTCATGGGGGAAGAGAGCCGGCGATGGCTCCCCACAGACAAGGTTGGCGGCATGTCATTGACCCAGGCGGCTGTCCCCGGGACGCGAGACCCAGGAGACGCGCGCGCGGCCCGCAGGATCCTGCGGGCGGAGAAGGCACAGGTGCTCCGTTGGCGCCGACTGCTGCGCGCCCGGCTCGACCTCGCCGTCGCGGCGTTCGCCCCGCCGGAGGCGCTCGGCGGGATGAGCTGGGAGCTGCTGCCCGACGCGCAGCTCGGGCTGCCGACCCACCGGGACCTCATCCACGCGGTCACCGTCCCCGCACCGTCGGACCCGGTGGCCCTGATGGAGCACCTGCGACTCCTCGACCGTGAGCTCGCGGCCTACGGCTCCGAGCTCGACTGCGAGCTCGAGAACCGGATCCAGTCCGTCCTCGACCAGCTGGCGGGTACCGAGAGTCTGCCCTGAGGCCTGCTGCTACTCGCTGCGCCCGGCCGCATGCGGCAGGATGGAGCGCGTCACCTTCAGGCGGCCGGCACGGTAGACGAAGGACGGGACGGCGTGGACGACGACGTTGTGCTCTCGGCGCCGCTCTTCTCGGCGATCGACTCCGAGGCTGCGCAGGCGCTCTTCGCCTCCATGCGGCCGATGCACCTGGCCCGCGGCCACGCGGTGTTCCAGGAGGGCGAGCCCGGGGACCGGCTGTACGTCATCGGCTCGGGCAAGGTGAAGCTCGGCCGGCGCTCCAACGACGGGCGGGAGAACCTGCTCTCGATCCTCGGCCCGGCCGAGATGTTCGGCGAGCTCTCGCTGTTCGACCCCGGGCCGCGGACCGCGACCGCCACGGCGGTCGCCGACGCCACGCTGTACGAGCTCAGCCACGCCGAGCTCATCGGGTGGCTCGAGCGCTACCCCGCTGTCGCCAAGCACCTGCTCGAGGCCCTGGCGCGGCGGCTGCGCCGCACCAACGAGGCGCTCGCGGACCTCGTCTTCTCCGATGTGCCCGGCCGGGTCGCGAAGGCGCTGCTCGACCTGTCCACCCGGTTCGGGGAGCAGGTCGACGACGGGCTCCGGGTCGCGCACGACCTGACGCAGGAGGAGCTCGCCCAGCTGGTCGGCGCATCACGCGAGACGGTGAACAAGGCGTTGGCCGACTTCGCGGCGCGTGGCTGGGTCCGCAGGGAAGGGCGCGCGATCGTCCTGCTCGACCTCGACCGCCTGGAACGCCGCGCGCGCTGACCCGACCGGTCGGTCTGCCCGGGGCGCGAGCCTGCGCCGGACGTCAGCGTGCGGCCGACCGCGGCCTGCGCCGGACGTCGGCCGACGCCGGAGCTCAGCCCAGCTCGACGACGAGCTCGATCTCCACCGGGGAGTCCAGCGGGAGGACCGCGACGCCGACGGCGCTGCGGGCGTGCACACCGGCCTCGCCGAAGACCTGTCCGAGAAGCTCGCTCGCCCCGTTGACGACCTGCGGCTGGCCGGTGAAGGACGGGTCGCTCGCGACGTAGCCGACCAGCTTCACCACCCGGCGCACGCGGTCGAGGCTGCCGGCCTGCTCGGCGACCGCCGCCAGCGCATTGAGCGCAGCCGTCCGGGCCAGTCCGGCGGCTGTCGCCGGGTCGACGAGACCCGGTCCGACGCCGACCTTCCCGGTGGCCGCGAGGACGCCGTCGACGAAGGGCAGCTGCCCGGACGTCCACACGTAGCTCCCGGTGCGCACAGCGGGGACGTAGGCCGCGACCGGCGCCGCGACCTGGGGCAGCGTGATGCCGAGCTCGCGCAGACGCTGGCCGATGCTGTCCGTCATGCCCCGGCCTCGCCCTTGGGACGCTTGAGGTACGCGACGAGCCCGTTGCCGTCCGGTCCGGTGATGACCTGGACGAGCTCCCACCCGTCGGCCCCCCACTGGTCGAGGATCGCCTTGGTGGCGTGCACGATCAACGGAACGGTTGCGTACTCCCAGGTGGTGGCCATCCCCGAACGCTACCGTCCGCCGGCCGGCGCGTGCTCGGAGCGGACACCCCCGGCGCGGTACGCGTGCGGCAACGAGACGAGCCCGGGCTCCGCCTCGACCAGCTCACGCCACGACGCGACGTCGGGGTACCGCCGGACCAGGGCACGTCGCTCGCGCTCGGTCATGCCGCCCCAGACCCCGAAAGCGACCCGGTTGTCCAGCGCATCGATGAGGCACTCCAGCCGGACCGGGCACGACGCACAGACCTCACGGGCCACCCGCTGGGCTGCACCCTCGACGAAGAGGTCGTCGGGGCATGCGCCGGCGCATGCGCCGTATGCGGTCCAGTGCTGGTCTGTGCTCACCACGTCCCCTCGTCTCGCACTCTGTTCTAGCCTAGAACCGCCGCGGGGGTCCTCGGATGGGCCGTTCGGGTACCCCGTAGAGGTACCAGCCACACCGACGACCTCCGGCGGGCGCCGGAGCCGATGGGCACAGAGCCTCCACATCGCCCGGCCCCGGTTCGGCGGGCGCCGTGAGCACCCTCCCGTAGGCTGAGCACCATGGTGTCCTCTGTCGCCGCGCGCCCGCGTCCGGGGCGCCAGGTCAACGCCCTCCAGGCCTTGGCCCTCCTGCTCGCCTTCGTCCTGATCGCCGGCCTCGGGGGAGTCCTGTCCGCCGGCCTGCTGATGCCGGTCGTGGCGACGACGAGCACGATGACGGACACGTCCGTCCGGCTGTTCGACGACCTGCCGACCGAGCTCGAGCAGGTGCCGCTCTCCGAGAGCTCGCGGATCCTGGCGGCCGACGGGACGCTGCTCGCGACCTTCTACGACCAGAACCGCATCGTGGTGACCCTCGACCAGGTCTCCGTCCACATGCGCAACGCCGTCATCGACACCGAGGACAAGCGCTACTACGAGCACGGCGGCGTCGACGTGCTCGGCATGACCCGCGCGCTGATCCGCAACGTGACGACCGAGGACAACCAGGGCGGGTCGACGCTCACCCAGCAGTACGTGAAGAACGCGCTCATCCAGGCAGCCCTCAACATCGAGGACCCGGCCGAGCGCGCCGCAGAGATCGCGGCCGCCCGCGAGACCGACGGCGTCGCCGGCTACGCCCGCAAGCTGCAGGAGGCCAAGCTCGCGATCGCCCTCGAGCAGCGGATGTCCAAGGACGAGATCCTCCAGGCGTACCTGAACATCGCCCAGTTCGGGCTGTCCGTCTACGGCGTCGAGGCCGCGGCACAGCACTACTTCTCGGTGACGGCCGCAGACCTCAACTACCTGCAGGCCGCGACGATCGCCGGCATCACCAAGGCGCCCGGCGAGTACGACCCGGAGCGCAACCCGGAGGCCGCAGAGGGGCGCCGCAACATCGTGCTGGGCCTGATGCTGCGCGAGGGCGACATCACCCAGGCGGAGTACGACGCCGGGGTCGCCACCCCGGTGGCCGCCACGCTCGCCATCGGCCAGAACCGGCTGGGCTGCATGGAGGCCAACCAGGTCGCCAACTCCGGCTACTTCTGCGACTACGTCACCAAGGTGATCGCCAACAACACCGCCTTCGGCGAGACCAGGGCCGAACGTGGCCGGCTGCTCTACCGCGGCGGCCTGACGATCACCACGACCCTCGACCCGCGCCTGCAGGGGATCGCGGACGCCGAGGTCAAGGCCGGCATCCCGGTCGACGACCCGTCGGGGGTCGCCTCGGCCATCTCGGTCATCGAGCCGGGCACGGGCCGGATCCTGGCGATGGCGCAGAACCGCATCTACAACAGCCTCGAGACCGTCGGCCCCGGTGAGACAGCCGTCAACTACAACACCGACCAGGCGTACGGCTCCTCGGGCGGGTTCCACCCCGGCTCCACCTTCAAGCCCTTCACGCTCCTGGAGTGGCTCAAGGAGGGCCACGCCCTCGGCGAGATGATCGACGCCAACCTGCGCCCGTACCCGATGGACGCCTTCAACTCACCCGGGTGCACCGGCTACGTCGGCGGGCCCTACAAGTTCGGCAACGCCGAGGGCCGCGGCGGCGTCATGACTGTGCAGGCCGCGACGCAGAACTCGGTCAACTCCGGGTACATCGAGATGGCGAGCCAGCTGAACCTGTGCGCGATCTTCGAAGGGGCCGCAGCGCTCGGCGTGCACAAGGCCGACGGCAACCCGGTCGACGCGTACCCGTCCAACGTGCTCGGCAGCACCGAGATCGCACCGATGACCATGGCGGCGGCGTTCGCAGCATTCGCGTCGGGCGGCACCTTCTGCGAGCCGATCGCGATCACGAGCGTGGTGGACACCGACGGCAACGAGATCGCCGTGCCACCGGCCAACTGCCGCGCGGTGATCTCCCCCGAGATCGCCGCAGCGATGAACTACGCCCTCGGCCACGTCTGGCAGGGCACGGGTCGCGACATCGGCGCGCTGCCCGACGGGCGTCCGTCGTCCGGCAAGACGGGCACGACGTCGCACAACGAGTACACGTGGTTCGTCGGCTACACCCCGCAGATCGCCTCCGCGGTGTGGGTCGGCTACCCGGACGCGATGATCCCGGTCCAGAACATGACGATCAACGGTCGATGGGTGCGCAACGCCTACGGCTCGACGATCGCCGGACCGACCTGGAAGCGGTTCATGACGGGCGCGCACGAGGGTCTGCCGGTCATGGGGTTCGCCGAGCCCAACGCGGCGCAGGTCGTGGGTGTCAAGGTGTCCGTGCCCGGCGTGTCCGGACGCTCGCCGGGCGACGCCAAGGCGATCCTCGAAGGCGTCGGCTTCCACGTCCGGACGGGCGACGCGGTGTACTCCCAGGCGCCGGCCGGGACGGTCGCCTGGACGGACCCTGGATCCGGGAGCAGCTTGACGAAGGGCTCCCTGGTGACCCTGGTGATGTCCAACGGGCCCGAGCCCCAGCCACCGCCGCCGGTAGAGCCACCGAACAACAACAACGGTGGTGGCAACGGTGGTGGCAACGGTGGCGGCAACGGCTGACCGGTGAGCGCCTCCCTCGGACGCGCGCTGGGCTGCGCCGCACTCGTCGGTGCGACCGGCCTGGCCTGGGCGACGGTGGAGGCGCAGTGGTTCACGGTGCGACGCGTGACCGTCCCCGTGCTCGGGCCGGCCGCGCGACCGATCCGGATCCTGCACCTGTCCGACCTGCACCTGACCCCTGACCAGGACCGCAAGATCGCCTGGGTACGGTCGCTCGCGCGGCTCGAGCCGGATCTCGTGATCGACACCGGGGACAATATGGCGCACGTCGACGCCCTCCCTGCCGTGCTGCACGCCCTCGACCCCCTGCTCGGGGTGCCCGGCGCCTTCGTGATGGGCTCGAACGACTACTACGCCCCGATGCCGAAGAACCCCGCCCGGTACCTGACGCACGACGCCCGGCACGAGCGCATCACCGAGAACACGCGCCTGCCGGCGGACGACCTCGCCACCGCTATGCGGGACGCGGGGTGGAAGGACCTGACCAACCGGCGCGACGTCGCCGTCGTCGACGGCCAGGACGTCTCGCTCGTCGGGGTCGACGACCCGCACCTCGACCGTGACCGCTTCCCCGTCCTGACCCGCAGCCACCGGTCGACCGTCGACCTCAAGCTCGGGGTCGCCCACGCGCCCTACCGCCGGGTCCTGGACGCCATGCACGCCGACGGCGCCGACTTGGTTCTCGCCGGCCACACCCACGGCGGCCAGCTGTGCGTCCCGCTCTGGGGCGCGCTGGTGACCAACTGCGACCTCGACGCCAGTCGCGCCAAGGGACTGCACGGCTGGCCCGGACCACGGCCGGACGAGCCGGGCGGCCACGGCTCCACCTGGCTGAACGTCTCGGCCGGCCTCGGCACCTCGCCGTACGCCCCGGTGCGCTTCGCGTGCCGCCCCGAGGCGACCCTGCTCACCCTGGTCGGGCGCTGAGACCGCACCGTCCGGCCGGCCGCACCGGCCATGACGTCGGCGGGTCGCCGGGGCTCCGCCGTCTCATCGGGACCGACGGTTTCACCGGTACCCCGCGGCTGGGCTATCCTTGTCAGGCTCCACCGGGGTGTGGCGCAGCTTGGTAGCGCGCTTCGTTCGGGACGAAGAGGGCGCAGGTTCAAATCCTGTCACCCCGACACGGTGGTAAAGGCCCCTGGCCTGCGGAGACGCAGCCGGGGGCCTTTCGCATTGTTGGTGTGGAGAGGGTTCAGGGGGCCGAAAATCACCCCGAAATCACCCCCCGCGTCGGGGCGGGTGCGGCGGAGTCGTTGAGCAGCTGCAGCGCTGAGCGGTCGGCGGAGTCGCCGAGGTGGTGCAGGTAGCGCGCGGTGATCTCGACGGAGCTGTGACCGAGCCACGCCTGCACGGTGGTCAGCGGGACGCCACGCAGGATCCACTCGCAGGCGGCGGTGTGGCGCAGGTCGTGCAGGGTTCGACCCTGGCCCGCCTCGCTCCAGTGGGTCTGCCGCACGAACGTCGAGCGGTGGAGCTGTCCGCCGCCAGGACCGGTGAGCAGCAGAACGCCCGGACCTTTGCCCGCGGCGAAGCGCCGGAGCACGGGCACCAGCGCGTCCGGAACGGGAACCCGCCGGCCCCTGCCCGACTTCGGGGTCTTGGCCGCGGCGGTCCCCTCCGGCTGGTTCCGGACGACGCGCAGCATGGGCATCGGCACCTCGATGAAGTCGCTGACGAGCATCGCCCTGGCCTCACCCCAGCGGATGCCGGTGCGCCCGAGGACGCTCACGAGGTCGGCGTAGACCTGGCCGGCCTCGCCGACCTTCGCCAGCACTTCCTCGAACTCGAGGGCGGGCAGGGGGCGCATGTCCTCACGGGCGCGACGGTCCTTCGGCGGCGGGGCCGACTTGACCGGGTTGACCGCGACGTAGCCCTCGGCGACGCACCAGGCGAAGAACGACGACAGCGACTCGCGGTGACGCTTGACCGAAGTCGGCGCCAGACCGCGCGCGAGAAGGCCGTCCTGCCATGCGCTGATGGCCGTGCTGGTGACCTTGCCGACGTGGAGCTTGCGGAGCCAGATCGGCAGGATCGTCTCGGTCCCGGTCCTGCCGGACCGCTGGCCGGAGGTGGGCAGCAGGTAGCGGTCGGTGTTCAGCGTGGTGCGGCTGACCCGCCCTTCTCGCTCCTCGAGCCAGTCGGCGAGGAGCACCTCGACGGCGACCTTGCCGCGGCTCGGGTCGTAACCGTGCTCGTCGAACGCGCCGCGCTGCCGACGCTCCCACTCGGTCGCCGCTCGCTTGGTCTCGAACCGGCGGGTGCTGACGACCAGGCCGCCGATCTTCAGGCGGCCCTCCCATTTGTCACCTCGTCGCACCGGCACGGGCACCCACTCGCTTCAGCCCACGGGGGCGGGCCGCAGAGCGCCCAGCCAGCCACCGTTCGACGTCCGACGCCCGGTAGCGCGGCACACCCTCCGAGAGCCAGTAGACGTCCGGGCCCTCGAACGACTGGCGCCAGCGCACCAGCGTCGACTTGGAGACGGCCAGCCAGGCCGCCACCTCCTGCGTGCGCAGGAGCCTGTCGCCTGCATCCACCGTGTGCGCTTCGCTCATCGCTACACCTCGCGTTCTCGCGGATACACGCGATTGAACCACGGCAAAAGGCGTATCGGCAAGTACATGAGTTGGGGCGGATTCTCGCGTAGCCTGGCGCCATGTCGACAGCCCCCCGCCTGCCCGGCGACCAGACCTACGACGGGCTGCTCGTCCCGGGCGACCTGCCGGCCGGCTGGTACCTGCCACGGCGGTTTCCCGGTGAACGCCCCGACGACGCCAGCGCAGCGATCGACGCCCTGCTCGGCTACGACGACCAGACCGTCGAGGACGAGGAGCGCGCGGCGCAGCTCGAGTCCGAGCAGAACGAGACGATCGACGGCCGGTGGCGCTACCTCGAGCACAGCGCGACGCACACGCGCGTGTTTATCAGGCTCCAGCGCCAGCTCTACGCCATCCCAGAGGAAATCCGCATCACCGGCGTCGTGTACCTGCCCTGGCGGCCCGGCGACCCGATCACCAGCCAACTGCTGCGCGAGCTGCCGACCGCTCGGATCGAGGCCTCAATCAACAAGCGACTCTTCGCCATGACGCGCACCAGCACCATCACCGGCGGCAAGATCGAGCTTCCCAGTGGCCGCAAGGTCGCCGAGCGCGACCTCCTCAAGCCGCTCGGCGACCCCAAGCAGACGGCCGACTTCTACGAGCTCGTCGCGCTCCAGCACGGGCGGCTCACCGTGAATGGCGACTCGAACCCGTCGGCGACGATGGCCGAGATCAGTGGCGTGGCGCTCAGCACGGCGCAGGGGTGGGTCGCGAAGGCTCGTGCTCGTGGGCTGCTCCCGCCGGGGCGCCGGGGACGCGCCGGATAGCTGGCGTTGGTCATGCTGCTCGGGACCTTGCGGTCGGATCCAGGCGATCGCGACTGCACACAGGCGGGAACACGCGCCCTCAAGGCAACTCTCCGAGGGGCTGAGCCGTGTTCTATGTGTGCTGACGTCTATAGAGGGGGACCGGGTGACTCCCGAAGAACCGTGCGAGGACGTCATCGTCGCGGTTACGTCAGCAGGGGCCGTCGGCCGGGACGCTGAGTTCACCGCGTTCATGGCTCAGTCAGAGCCTCTCCTGGGCCGGATGGCGTGGTTCCTGTGCGGGGACATCCACGGCGCTGAGGAACTGGTCCAGCAGACATTGGTCCGCACCTACGCCGCCTGGCCGCGCGCACGGGCCACAGACCCTCGGCCTACGCTCGCCGCACCCTCGCCAACCTGCGTATCGACACCTGGCGCAAGCATAGAAACGAGGTGCTGGTCGGCACGGATGAGTTCTTCTCCGGCACGATCGCGTCAGCTGCCCAGCACCACGCCGAACGCGATGCCCTGGTCCGAGCGCTGCTCCAGCTGACCGAGCGCCGACGCCGCGTCGTCGTCCTGCGCTACCTGCTGGACCTGTCCGAACGCGAGGTGGCCGACGACTTGAACATCTCCGTCGGGACGGTGAAGTCCACAGCCTCGCGCGGCCTCGATCAGCTGCGTGCGCTCCTCGGCGAGCAAGCCCCCCATAGGCAACCCGCGCCCATGACCGCAAGGGATCGAAATGAACCACAACGAGTCGTTCACCGCGGCCCTGCGGACCATGGCTGACCAGACCCCGCTGATCAGGGTCGACCGCCACACCGTTCTTCGGCTTGGCAGGCGCCGCCGCGCGGCGCGCACGGCAGGCGTCAGCGTGATGATCGCCGTAGGTGTGGCGGGTCTCTACGGCGGCGTCGTCGCTGCCCTTCCGCGGGTGCAAGACCACATGGTCGCTCCGGCGACGCCGACGCCTGAGCCATCCCCTGAGCGCTCGGTGACCGCGGTAGGCGCCGTGGTGGACAAGGAAGCCGGGACGATCTCCCTTCCGCTGGACGAGCGGATCTGGAGCTCCGCCGACGTCGCAACGATGCAGGCCGCCGTCGACCTGTACGTGTCGCGGTGCATGGCGGACGCCGGGCTCGGCGCCGAGTACACCTTCCAGGGCCCCTACGCGGTGCAACCGGACGACGTGTACTACGGCGTGTGGGTACGAGCCGTGGTGCTCGAATCCGGATACCGAAGCCTTGGGCCGGACACCAGCCGGCCCGGCAGCGGGCTGCGGGGCAACGACCCCAGGATCAGCACCCAGACCGAGTGCTACCTGAGCGCGCTGAAGTCGGGTCTCACCTATGAGCCGACCGACTTTGACGCTACGGCTCCGGTCGGGCACAAACTGCCCGCCGACCTACCCGAGGGCCAGGTGGTCATGGACGAGTGGCGGCAGTGCCTGCGGGCAAACGACGTCGCGCCGCCCGTCGATGACGCCTCACTCCTCCCACGGGACGCGCTCGGCGCGCCGCTCGAGGAGCAGATTCGCATCGGTCTCATCGATGTCGACTGCAAGGAACAGACCGACTTCGTCCAACGCATCGCCGACATCGACGCTGCCGAACAACTCGCCTACATCGAGCGCGCCAGCGACTACCTGCAACAGATCCGACCCATCCAGCAGTCAGTCATCACCAAGGCCCGCGCCTACCTCCAAGACGCTGGTGTGCCCATCCCCGGGGACTGAGCAGACCCAGCCACAATCGCGGGGGCGCGCTCTGTCGACGACGCGTGAAGACTGGGCCGTAGTCGTCGATACCTGCTCAGATTCCAGCCGTCGCCCCCGACACGCATTCCGACTGGGGACGTCCCACCCGAACGTGGCGGCTCCGCAGGCCGTGGACGCAACGGCCGTGGTATGCCGGGATGGGTCGGGCGGGCTGGCGAACCGACAGCGTGGTGCTTGAGCATGGCCTAGCAGCGCTGCCCAGCACCGCTCGTGACGCGCGATGAGACGCCCGGCCCAGGTGACCGCGACCGAGGTCAGGTTCGCGGTGACCTCGACCTTGCGGCCGACCGCGGCCGGGTCCACGGAGTAGTCGTTGGCGTCCAACCGCACGTAGTGGTCCCGCGGCAACCGGGTGGTCAACCGCCATCCCAGCGCCGGTGTCACCGGCGGCAGGGCGACCATCGCGGCAGCGTCGACGGCCCACCGGTCGGCCGGCCGGCAGCCCAACGACCGGTGATGACGGGCGTTCGCCCTGACCAGCCACGTCGTCAGCTGGTCGTTGAAGTCCGCCGCCGAGGTGAACGTGCGCCCGGGCAGGAACGAGCTCTCGAAGTACCCGTTCGTGCGCTCAACCAGGCCCTTGGCCTCCGGGTCGCGCGGGCGGCACTGATGCACCGCGACACCCAGGATCCCGCGGAAGGCTTCGAACTCCTCGGCGAGCTTGGGCGCCCCGCCCCGCCAGGACCCGACCGCGCCCTCGTTGTCCCAGACCAGCTCGCGGGGGACCGCACCCATCTGCGTCAGCAGCTCCCAGTGGCCCAAGATCAGGTCCGGGGCCTGCCGGGTGGGGATCATCACCGCGAACAGCATCCGGGAGTAGCCCGCGCTCATCACCAGCACCGGCGGAGAACCGACCTGCCCTGCCCCCAGCGGGATCTCGGCGGACGGGGACCGCAAGTCGCACTGCATCCGGTGCCCAGGGTCATAGCTGGTGCGCGTGGACGGGTCCGGCGGCAGGTAGTACGGGGGCGGATCTCCCGAACCCGGTCCTTCAGGACCGTGATCGACCGGGTCCACCCGATCCGCTCTGCGATCACCGTCGCCGCCATGTCCGGGGTCTTGCGCAGCAGTTCCCGCACTGCCGGCTCGACCGTGTCCACGATCGAACCCTTCGGTGGCCGGACGTACTTCGGCGGCACGTTACGGGCCAGCGCCCGCCGCACCGCGTTCCTCGAGACCCCGAGCCGGCGACCGATGGCCTGATCACCCACGGCCGCGGCGGCCACCGCGACCCCGAGTCCCAGCCACTCCTCGAGTCCTGGTTCGGCCGGGTCAAGAAGGGTCGCAGGTCCGATCCGGACTCGTAAGCGTCGTCGAGGACGTCCACCTCCCCATGAATCACTCCACGCCGATCCCACCTTGGAAAGCAGCCCCTCGGGGATCCGCTCGACGCTAGTCTCGAACCGCGTGACTCAAGTCACGCGATCGCGCGACCAAGCCACTTGGCGCAGTGCGCGATCCTGGCAAACGAACTGGCCGGGGGCCTCGATGAAGAAGCTAGTGCGACGTACCATGGTTGCTGTTCTCGCGGGGGGAATGGGTATCGGGACGGCTAGTGCTAGCAGTGCCGCGCTGACCTACCCCGGCGGCGGCACATGGGAGTCGGGAGCCGACTGCTGTTCGGTCTGGTCGGAGTACCTGCACCCCAGCAAGGCGCACCGCGCCTCTGTCCAGGGGCGCACCTACGAGTCGAGCCAGTGGCGGGGGGTGAACGTCTGGGCGTTCGCTGAAGTCGGGACCGCCCTGACCGGGAACAAGGCGTACTGGGACGTCCGGTAGGCATATCGCGGGCGGGTCTGGCGCCAGGCTCTGGCGCCAGACCCGTCACGACGGCCGGCACACCACGCATCTATCCCTTTGAGGTCGCAATGCCACGCAAGTTCGAGGCCGGATTTCTGCTCACGCTGTCACTGCTCATGGCTGGTTGCGCCGGTTCCGGCGACGGCCCCGAAGAAGGACCCGCCGATCCCGAGACGGCGGTGGCCGTTCCGGACTTCTCGGGGCCTTACGCCGCAGAGTTCGCCGAGAGTTACCGGTCTGCAGACTCCGACTTCGTACGTCAGGCACTTGCCGACGAGGAGATTTCGGACGCAGAGTACGCAGAGATGACCGAGCGGTTCCGGACGTGCCTGGACGAGGTTGGCATCACGTTCAACGGGTTCAACAGCGACGGCTCCTACAGCACGTCCCTCGCACCGAACTCCGACGAGACCCACGATCTGGTCAGCGAGTGCGTCACTTCCAGTGGGCAGGACGCCATCGGGATGCTCCGCGACATCATGGCCGCCAATCCCACGAATCAGGATGCGTCGACGATCATGGCCGAGTGCCTCGTTCGCGAAGGTGCAGCGCCGCCTGGGTACGGGGCTGACGACTACGTCGCGGACATCGAGGGTCGGTTTGCTGACTTGGATGGGCTCCCAACGGAAGTCCGCGAAGCGCTCGTCACCTGCTCTGACGATCCCCTCGGCATCGGGTGACGAAGACGACGCCGACGCGGGTCGGGTTGGCCTTCCTCGGCGCCTCTGCCCTCGTCGCGACAGGGTTCCTGGCGGGTGTCGCGTACACGGATCCGGCGGTACCGACAGTTCTGCAGTCGGCCACGGAAGCTTCCACGTTCCCCGTCACCGAGACAGCCTTCGACGACGCCCGTTCGGTCAGGCTTGCGGTGGCTCATCGCTCGTCGACGAGCCTGACGTCGCCCCTCGGTGGTCGGGTCACGGGATATGCCTGCAGCCCGGGTATGCCCATCGCTTCAGGCACATCGCCGCTCTCGATCGACGGTGCGCCGGTCATCGCCTTAGCGACGCAGACCCCCCTGTGGCGCGACCTCGCGCGTGGGGACAAAGGCGACGACGTCGTGGGACTCCAGCAGGAGCTCGAACGGCTCGGTCACCTCGCGGCGGTCAGCGGCAAGGTGGACGCGGCGACGATCAGAGCATTCAACCGATTGCGCAGGACAGTCGGGGAAACATCGCAGTTCACGACGACGATTGTGGTCGACCATGTCCTGTGGCTCCCCGCTGCGACCACAGATGTCGAGTCCTGCTCGGTCTCGGTGGGCGGCACGGTCGCCGCAACGGACGAGATTGCGGTCGTTCCCGGGACGCTGAGCAGCATCTCAATCGTCGACACCCCGCTCGATCTGGTCGACGGACCCAGAACGCTGTCGATCGATGGGACACGCATCCAGGTCGATCCGGCGACGCCCATCACCGACCCGACGACACTGCAGTCGCTCGAGACCCTTCCCTCGCTCCAAGAGCAAGAGGAAGGCGACGAGCCGGTGACGGCGAGACTCGAGCTGACTACGCCAATCCAGGTCTCCGTAGTCCCTCCGTCGGCCGTCATCGGACGAGACGATCAGTCGTGTGTCCAGTCCGGCGGAAACCCGGCAAGCGTTCGAGTGGTCGGCTCTGAACTGGGGCAAACCTTCGTCATCTTCGACGACACCCCGCCCACAGTCGTCGACGTCACTCCGTCCGAGGGGGCGGAATGCGCGTAGCCGTCTCGGGCCTGGGGCACCATTTCGCCGATCGACCGTGGCTCTTCCGGGACCTCGACTGCACACTGCTGCCGGGCCACGTCTACGCACTCACCGGGCCGTCGGGCTCGGGCAAGAGCACGCTCCTCGCCATCCTCGCCGGCTGGCTGACGGCGTGCGAAGGGACCGTCGACCGTCCGGAAGTCGAGGACATCGGCTGGGTCTTCCAGAACCCGCACGGAACACCGCGACGGACGGCAATCGACCACGTTGCGCTGCCGCTCCTGGTACGAGGGGCCGCGATCCAGGACGCCGAGACCGACGCCATGAGCCTGTTGCAGAGGTTCAAGCTGGACGACGTCGCGCACCAGCAGTTCCGTCGCCTGTCCGGAGGCGAGGCGCAACGACTGATGCTTGCTCGCGCTATCGCCGCCCAGCCACAACTCCTGCTGGTCGACGAGCCCACGGCACAGCTCGACCTCTCGACGGCCCGCGAGGTCAACCAGGCGATCTCTCAACTGACGTCACCGGCCACGATCATCGTCATAGCCACCCACAGCGCCGAGACCCAAGAGTCGTGCACCGACCTCATAGAGCTGGCGACGCACCAGCCTGCCATCACCCGATGAAGCTCAGCGCGATCCTCCGCGAGGCCCGGCGGAACGTCACCTCCGGCACGACCCGAGCGGTCTTCCTCTCGATCACTCTCTCGGTGCTCGGGCTGGCGGCCGTCGCCTCGGAGGTCGCGGTCGTCGCGGCGCTCGAGCGCGAGGCGGAAGCGTTCAAGAGCTCGGGCGGTTCAGTCCTGACAGTGGTCGCCCCCGGCCAGATCGACGGCGATCGCTGCGAGAGCTTGTCGAAGGTCCCCGGGGTGCGGGCCGCGGGAGCCGTCACCGTGCCTTCCGACCAGCGCATCACTGCCGTAGCGCTCCCGGGCGCCCCCCTGCCATATGGGTACGCAACCTCGGGATTCGCGACAGTCCTGCGCGTGGAGACCGACGGCGGCCCCGGGCTGCTTCTGTCGAGCGACGCCGCGCAGCTGCTGGGCGCGTACATCGGCAGCGACCTCCGGACGACGGGCGGAACCACCCGAGTATCCGGCGTCTACGAGTACCCGCGCGACGGCCGGCGCAACGGATTCGGCTACATGGCGCTCGCGCAAGTGGACTCAGCGCAGGCCTTCGACGAGTGCTGGGCCGACGCCTGGCCCCAGAACCCGGCGTTGAGGTCACTACTGCTCACGGTGGTCCTTCGCGGAAACCCGTCCGGCGACGAGCAGCCAGAGGTCGCGCCCTTGAACCTGACGCATGGTCTCGAGTTCGACGGGAACACGAACTACCGACAGAGAATCACGCGTTGGGCCGGAGTGGCACTCGGCACACTGACCGCGATGGTGGGCTTCATCACCCTGCGCGCACGGCGCGTCGAGCTCGCTTCTGCGCTGCACGATCGCATGTCTAGGCTCGACCTAGCGGCTATTGCGTTCTTCGAGGCTCTGACCTGGACGGCACCGCCAGTGCTCTTCACGATGGTGGCGAGCACAACCTACTTCGCACGCGAGGGCGAGCTCCACGTCGGCGTCGTTCTCGGCGCTCGCATCGCCGCGCTGATCATTGCCGGAGCAATCGTCGGCGTTGGCGTCGCCCTTCTGACGACCCGCGAACGCGACCTGTTCCTCTACGCCAAGGACCGATGACGCGGACGGCCCGCACGACCCCACCACCGCCTGGATCAAAAACGGCGCCTGCCACCACCAATCATCGAAGGCCCCTGGACCCGGCACGACACCCTGCGCTGGACCTAGTGGCTCCGCTCAGGGCTGAGCGCCGCGGGCATCGGCCATTCGGCGCTGGCTAGGCTTCACGGTGCCCCGGGCGCGGGCGAGCTCGGCCTCGAACTCGGCGACCATCGCCAAGAGGTTAACGGCAGCCGCCCCGTCGGATCGTTCGGGTCGTGCACCAACTCACCGATGTTCGGCGGGACGCCGCGGCCGGTGAGCTCGGCGACGATCTCGCGCGCGTCGGCAGCAACTGGGCCTGGCGGTCGAGCTTGGTCACCACCAGCACGTCCCAGCGCCTCCCGCAGCCCTGGCCGCTGGTTGGTTCCGGCCAGGCCGTGGCCGCCGTAGACCCGGTCCGCCTCGACGCCGAGCCGGCCCATCGCCTCGCGCGGGCGGACCTCGTGGGACCGTGGGACGTGCCGCGGACTCGTCGTCGAGCGGAGCGGGCTGGGCGTCCCGTTGAGGGATCCCCATACGGGCATCGCTGAAGCCACTGGCTACGCTGCACGGCGGGGGTGGACGTGGCGACTGTGAGTAGTGGTTGGCGGCGGGTTGCCGCGGCGCTCGGCCCGGGGCTCGTGGCGATTGGGGTCCTCTCGACCCTGGTAGGCGTCCTGCACGTGGTCGACGCCGGCACGGACTTCTTCGGCGAGGTCGCTGTCCCGATGCGCCTCGTCGCCTCTGACGGAATCGGCGCGGGCGTCGAGCTGAACGTAGCGGCCGAACCGTTCAGTGGGGCCTGGGTCAGCGGGATGGCGGCCGGAGGTCTGCCCGACACTGACCCGTACTCGGACCCGCTCGGGATCGTCACGATCCACGCGGCCGGGTCCTCGCTGGGGGAGCGGCTGCTCTCGCCCGCCGACGTGCTGGTGCGGGGTGCGGCAGTGCTCGTGGCAGCGATCGCGCTGCTCCCGGTGCTGCGAGCGTTCACGACGTCACGCCCGCCCGGCGCGGGGACTGCACGTCGCCTGCGCATGGTTGCGCTCTGCGTGCTCGTCGGTGGCTACGTCGGGCCGCTGCTTCCGTGGTTGGCGAGTGCGTCGGTCCTGGCCCGGCTCGAGCCGGTCCACGGGATGAGCGCCACCCCGCCGCACCACCTCCCCGCGATCGTCGCTGCGGCGCTCGTCGGGCTCCTCGCGGCCGCCGTCGACGGCCGCCCCGGACCTGAGGTCCACTGATCCGGCCAGGTCGATCGGTTCGGGTGCTCGAACGGCGGCGACGCTCGTCGGCAGCCGCGCTGGACGAAGCGGCTCCGCTCAGGGCGGGGCGCGCGGGTAGCCGCCATTCGGCGCTGGCCCTCCATTGTCTGATGCGTTCGACGTCACCGCAGGACGGACGCCAGTCACTGGTCATCGGCTCGATCTGCCTCGTGCGCGGGATCTCGCGCTCATGCGCGTAGGCGAGCATCCTCCTGATGTCGACTCTGCCAACCTGACGCGAATGGACGTATGCTACCTTCGATAGTTGCAAGTACACGCGATGACGGGAGTCGGCGTGAGAGGAGGCGTGCTCCTGTACCGAGGGGCCGGCGCGGCCGCGCGCCGCTACCTCGAGGCGGATCGGTCACGGGCTGACGAGTACTACCTCGACGGCGGCGTCGCACGGGCGGACCTGTCGGTCGTCGACGGGTCCGGGAGGGTGACCGGCGAGAGGTCCCTGACGCCCATCCAGTACGCAGGTTGGGTCGACTGGGGCGACCCGATCACCGGGGAGTCGATGGGGACTCCTCGTCAGGCAGGCGAGGCTCGACAGAGCTCGCCGCGGTTCGCGGAGATGGTCGTGAACAGCCCCAAGTCCCTGTCGATCGCCGCCGCCCTGCACCCGGAAGTGTCCGAAGCGTTGGACGCGGCGCAGCGGGATGCCGTGGCAGAGATCCGGTCCTGGCTCGGCCTGCACTCGGTGACCCGCGTCGGCCCGCGCGGGTGGCAGGAGGTCGTGCCGGTCGAGCGTCTGGAGACGGTCGCCATCTCGCACAGGACCTCGCGGGCGGGCGATCCGCACCGTCACATCCACCTGCAGATCGGGACGCGGGTGTGGGCCGCCGGCGCGTGGCGAGGGCTGGACACCGCGGCGCTGTTCCGGCAGCAGGGCGCCATCCGCGCGCTCGGCACCGCCGTGCTGGCTGCCCACCCGGGGCTCGCCTCGGTGCTGGACGCGCACGCCCTGACGCTCGATCACGTCACCGGCGAGGTGGCCGAGCTGCAGCCGTTCAACGCCGCGATGAGCAAGCGCGCCAGCCAGGTCGCGCGCAACCTGGCGATGTTCGAGGCGCAGTGGGCGGCCGCCAACCCCGGCCAAGAGCCTGGTCCCGTGGTCAGCGCACGGTTGCAGGCCAAGGCCTGGAACCACGAACGCCCGCACAAGAAGCCGTCACGGCTCGGCAGCGAAGCGGGCTGGCGGCGCGAGCTGGACGACGCCGGCTACACCCCCGACCTCCCCCGCGCGCCCAGACGCGACCCCGTCGTCCTCGACGAGCTGCGCGTGCAGGAGATCGCCAACCGCGCCCTGGACCGATGCGCCGCGGGCGCGTCGACGTGGACCGTGCACGGCATCCAGGAACACGTCACCCGGATCATCGCCGAGGCGGGCGTGCGGGCCGAGCGTGGCGAGCTCCGCGACGTCATCGCGATGACGACCCGGCTGGCGGCCGAGGACTGTCTGTCCGTGCTCCCACCCGTCATCGCCCACCCCGAGCACGTCGCGCACCTGACCAGCGTGCGGGTCATCGCAGCCGACACGCAGCTGCGCGACCTGCTGACGGCGCGCGCCGCTCAGCCGTCAGGTGCCACGCCGGACGTGAGCAGCCTGGCGCGTGATCGCGGCCTGGACGACGAACAGGAACGCGCGGCCGCAGCGGTCGCCTCCAGCGCTCCGCTGGTCGTGGTCGAAGGGGCCGCAGGTGCGGGCAAGACCACGATGCTCGGCGTCGCGATCGCCGCGGCGGAGGCCGAGGGCCGCGCGACCAGGGTCGTGACGCCGACGAAGAAGGCAGCCGACGTTGCCGCCCGCGAGCTCGGTGTGCCGACCGACTCCGTCGCAAAGCTCGTCCATGCCCACGGATGGCGATGGGACGAGGACGGAGTGTGGACGCGCCTCGCCGTCGGCGAACCGGACCCGCGCACGGGCACCATCTACGCCGGGCCGCCCGCGGCGGCCCGCCTGCACCCGGGAGAGCGAGTCGTGGTCGACGAGGCGGGGATGCTCGACCAGGACACCGCCCTCGCCCTGCTGGAGATCGCCGACGACGCCAGAGCGAGCCTCGCGCTGGTCGGAGACCGCGCGCAGCTGGCGGCGGTCGGCCGGGGCGGCGTGCTCGACATCGCGGCCCAGGTCTCGCAGCGCACGTTCGACATGGCGACGGTGCACCGCTTCGCCGACCCCGAGTACGCCGACCTCACCGTGCAGATCCGCCGGGGCGAGAACTTGGCGGTGCTGTTCGACCGCCTGGAGGCCCTAGGCCTGGTCGTGCTGCACCCGAGAATCGAGGACGCGCACGACGCGGTCGCCCGCACCGCTCGCGACGGCGACGCGGTCACCGTCGCGACCAACGACGAGGCCCGCGCCCTCAACGCAGCCATCCGGGAGGTGCGCGTGCGGCGGGGCGACGTCGACGACGCCCACACCACGTACGGCAGCGACGGCCTGCCGATCGGCGCCGGCGACGTCGTCCAGACCCGCCTGAACAACAGCGAGCTCGGCGTGGCGAACCGCCAGACCTGGACCGTCCAGCACGTCACGGACGACGGCGACGTCTGGGCCAGGGCAACCGCGGCCGGCGGCGCGCACGGTCGCAGTGTCAGGCTCCCGGCGCCGTACGTCGCCGAGCACACGCACCTGGCGTACGCCGCGACGTCCTACGGCGCCCAGGGCGCGACCACACCCGGGGGGCACACGATCCTCAGCGACGCACTGGACGGAGCCGGCCTGTATGTCGGCATGACCCGAGGGCGGGAGAGCGACACCCTGCACGTCGTCGCGGCGGACCGGGACGAGGCCCGGGCGCAGCTCACCGCAGCACTCCAGCGCGACCGCGCCGATCGCGGGCTGACCGACGCGACCCACGCCGCGCATCACGCGGTCAGCGGCCTGGTCGCCGACGGCCCGATGGCGCTCGTCAACGCCGAACGGGCCCTGCTCCGCGCACAGATCACGAGGGCCGAGCACGAGGCAGCGCGGTGGGAGAACGCCCTGGGCGCCCTGTCTCGGCAGGGCGCCCAGCACCGCGTCGAGGCGGAGCAGCAGGTCCACGTCGTCACGGCCGCCGACGCGCGCCTCGCCGACGTCCGGGCAACGGTCGCCGCACCCCTGATCGAGATGGCCAACACCGACGGCGCCGACTACCTCAGTGCGCAGGAGCGGGCGTGGCAGGCGCACCGCGCACTGAGCGTCGCGGGGCGGTTCGGCAGGCGGTCGGCCGCCCACACCGCTCGGGAGGCGTTCGCGACGCACCGCATGGCGGAGAACTCCGTGCGCCGACGCTGGGGTGACGTCCCGCACACGACGACCCACCTCCCCCTCTGGGCCGAGGCCGCTGCTGAGCGACAGGCCGTCGCCGACCCGCGGGTGGTCGCGGCACAGCAGGCGGTCGACCGCGCCCACCTCGAGCAGCGGGAGCTGAAGGCGACCCACCAGGAGGAGCGGTCGAACCTGATGGACGAGGTCGCGGGCGGGCACTGGCCAAGCAGACTGGCGGAGCGCGTCACCGATCTGCGCGGCCACGTGCGTCAGGCACGCCGCGAGCTTGCCGAGATCGACGCCCTGCCCGTGGGCGAGGCCGCACAGCTCATCCGCGACCGCGCGGCACGGGCCGAGGCGGAGCGGATCGCCGAGGCCGCGCGGCTGGCACGAGCGGCCGAGCGGAGTCGCTCGGACTTCTCGGGACCGGTGTACCCGTCGGCTCCCGATCGCGATTACGGGATGGGTCGGTAGGTGCTACTGGTGAGGGCCAAGCCGCCGCAGTAAGCAAGGATCCTGCAATAGCCTTTCGTAACTGCCGTCGGCGACAAGGCTCCTGACCCGAGCCGTCGAGGGATCCCGCTACTCGCGGATCCCGACTGCAGTCCCTGGCCTGTACATCAGGTCCGCCGGTGACTAGAATTCGGGTCATGACGACCACAACATCGCTGGCCAACGTCAAGGCCCATCTGTCCGCGATCGTTGGATCCGTGCACGACACCCACGAGCGGGTTGTCATCACACGCAACGGCGAGCCGGCCGCTGTCCTCGTGTCCCCCGACGACCTGGCATCGCTGGAGGCGACCCTGGACATCCTGTCGGACAGGGCGCTGATGGCACAGGTCGCCCAGGCACGAGCTGAGATCGACTCCGGCGAGACCGTCGAGCTGGCTGCGCTGCGCCGGCGGTGACCTACCTCATCCGCTGGGCGTCACCGGCGCGGCGAGCGATCGAGATCACCCTTCCGGAAGGCGTAGCAACAGCGGTCTGGGAGTTCGCCAACGGAGCCCTCGCCGAGAACCCGCAGCGCGTCGGCAAGCGTCTCGCGCGTGAGCTCGCCGGGTACTGGTCCGCCCGCCGCGGCCAGTACCGCGTCATCTACGCCATCGACGACGAGACAGCCACCGTCACGATCATGACGGTCGACCACCGCCGCGACGTCTACCACTGAGGAGCGGGACGTGAGCAGCACCCCAGACGCTCACCCCAGAATCACCCCCACTGCGAGCTGGACGGCCCCGGAGGCGCCCCCGAACCGCCGCGACCTGGGCAAACACCCCCGACGGGACGTTCGGGACGAAGAGGGCGCAGGTTCAAATCCTGTCACCCCGACAGAGTGAGTAAGGCCCCTGGCCTGCGGATACGCGGCCGGGGGCCTTTCCTTTCGCCGCTGCCGCCGGCGCTGGGCCCGTGGCGAGGTGCGTGGTTGCTGGCGCTTGACCCGGCGCACGACCAGGCGGCAGGTGATCTGCTGGGCCTTGGGCAGGGAGGTGAACGCGACCTCGGCGACCTGGGCGTCGGAGACCCAGGCGCCGGCCTGCTCGTCGAAGACCGCGTTCGGGTAGTGGGTCGGCGTCCACGCGTCATCGTCGATCGCGGCGATGGCCTTGACGACCTGGAGGTTCATCCGCGCGGTGACGGAGAACCACGCGTCATGGCGCACCGCTGCGGCCAGGAACGCGCGCAGGTAGTACGCCGAGTCGGCACGGGCCAGGACCCGCCCTCTCGCGCCGGCGGCGCGAGCGGTGGTGATGGCCTGGGCCAGCAGCCGCGGTGAACCGGTGGCCGAGGCGATGTTCCCCCGGCGCAGCCGGGCCCGGACCAGCACCGGCGCACTGGTCGGGGTCGAGGCCGTGGCCAGCTGCACGTTCAGGCCTCGGACCCGGGAGTACCCGAACCCGGCGCCCTGCTCGGCATACCCGTGAACGGCGCGGATGGTGTCGTCGACATCGATGAAGACCATGCCGTCGTCCTCGCGCCCGCCGGCCAGCAGGCCAGGGACCTGCCCGGTCAGCCCGGCAAGGACAGCGGCGGAGATCTTGTCGACCTGCTGGACGTGACCGTGGGTGAACGTGCGCAAGAACGTGCCCAACGTCGAGGCCCCCCCGCAATGACCCGGGCCATGCCGCCCGAGCGCGGCAGATCCAGGTCATCGATGCTGTCCGCGCCCGCGAGCATCCCAGCCCACGCTGCGCTACTTGTCCGCCGCATTCGCGCTCGGCACGCTCAGGTGCTCGGCCAGCAAGCCGTCCAGGCCAGCCCGCCCGGCCAACTCCAGCAGCGGCACCAACCCGGCGGACGACACGAGATTCGGGTCATCAAAGACCGGCACGATGCTGTGGCAGGCTCTCACTTACGAGATGCCCTTCGTGAGCCGCTCGGATGGGACGTCGCAATCCACATCCTCGCTGCTCAGGAAGGCATTCTCGCTCACCGCCACGCACCATCACCAGCCTCGGGCCGGTCGATCAGGGCTCAGTGTGATCGAGATCACTAGACCGAAACCCTCCTGCGCATGACATGCAGTGCGGTCGGCGACATGTCATGGGCATGAGATGTTCGTTCCGTCCGTCATGGCGTGGTGCGCCGGTCCTGGCGCTGACAGTGTCGCTGGTTGCCGGTCCGCTGATTCCGGGTGCCTCGGCGGTGGATGTGGCACCCGCGAGCAGCGCGCAGTGTTCCGCAGGTCGCGCGTGCCTGTGGAGCGGGACCCTGTACACCGGGACCATCTTCAGCACGACAGTGTCGGGCAACGTGTCCGGCATGACGGTCGCGGGATCGATATGGAACCGCACGTCGACGGCAGTGCGTGTGTACTCGGCAGCGGGCGGGAGTGGATCGTCGACGTGTATCGCGCCAGGGGGGCAGCTGGCCAGCACGAGCGTGGCAGCACGCTCGGTGAAGGTCATGACCGTGACGACCTGCTGACCGGCGAGGACGTCGCCGCGTTCACCGAACTGTTCACCCGTGCACACCGTGACGTGCGCGCCTTCGTGGTTCGACACGTCGGTCTCGACGGCGCGGACGATGTCGTGGCCGAGACGTTCACCACGGTGTGGGCACGCTGGGACGACGCACCGACCGACCTGGACCAGCGGCGCGCGTGGACCTTCGGCATCGCGCACCACAAATTGCAGGAGTCGACCCGCTCGTCCTTGCGGGTCCGACGCTTGCAGGATCGCCTCACGCACGTCCTTCCCCGACAGCATCAGGACCCTGGAGACGCCATGGTCGCCCTCGAACGCACACGCGAGTTGCTCGCGTCGCTGCCAGGCGCCGAGCGTGACGCAGTCAGCCTGACCGTGCTGGCCGGCCTCACCTGCGACCAGGCGGGTCGGATCCTGGGATGTTCGACCAGCGCCATCACCAGTCGCGTGCACCGGGCACGTACACGACTGAGGGCCCTACTCGAGGACGAGCGAGGTGAGCAGTGAGTGCGGATCGCGGCGAGAGCGAGGTCGCGGCCCTGCGCGCGCTCATGGCGGCGCACGATCTACTCCCCCCGGTGCCGGACGATCCAGGCGACGGCGAGCGGGCCAGCCGTCTGCTGCGGCGGGTCCTCACCACGTCGACCGACCGCCAGCACAGACCGCCGGTCGGTTGGGCCGCGGTGCTCGTGCTACTCCTGGTCGTCGGCTCGGGGTACGCGTTCGTGGCGTCGACCCCCTCCGCGACTGCCAGCACACCGCCCAGCCTGCGGTACTCCCTGGCGTCTCCGGTGAACCTCGTAGAAGCCGCGTCGGCCAGCGAGGCGCTCGCGGCGATCGCGGCCGCCACCGAGGCGGCCACCACTGCCACACACACCGCCGACGTGCAGTACGTCGCCCAGTACGGGTGGCTGCTCGCGGTGGATGTCGACCACACCTCGACGACGGTCGGCGTCCACCCGACCCTGACACGTCGATGGACCGCTCCGGACGGTTCTGCGCGCGTCGACCAGACCCGGGCCCCGGCACTGGACCTGGACGGCCGGCTCAGCACGGACGCACCCGCCTCCGTGCCCGGTGTATCGAGCGACGTCGCGGGTCCGGGCACGGAGGATGCCGCCCTGCCCCAACAGCTGCCCCTCGACCGTGCAGCCCTGCGGGCGACCCTGCTCGCCCGGTACGACGCCCTGCCGTGCGGGCAGAGCGCCGCGTGGACGACGCAGTGCCTCCTGACCGCCGTGCAGGACCTGTACGCCCAGTACGTCGTGCCTCCTGAGCTGCGCGCAAGCCTCTGGCTGGTGCTGGCCGACGATCCCGGCGTCAAGGACCTGGGCTCGACCGAGGACCGGTTCGGACGGCCCGCGCACGCAGTCGCCGTCCAGACGACCGATGACCCTCGGTCGAGCGGCGTCGTCGTGCTGCTCATCAGCCCGACGACCGGTGACCTGCTGGGCACCGAGAACATCACGCTGCGGGATGAGCAGATGGGCATCACGAACCCCACGGTCACCGCGTTCACCACCTTCACGACGTCGACGTGGGTGGACGCAGTCGGCGAGCGGCCGGAAGGCGGAGACGATGACTGACCTGTGGTCCAACCTGGCGGGCGACGGACTCGAGGAGCCCGTCGCCGGACGCGCGGGGCTCGAGGTGCACCACGTCGCCAAGTCTTTCGGCAACCGCGTGGCGCTTCTGGACGCCTCGCTCAGCGTGGCGCCCGGACAGATCGTCGCGGTCATGGGTCCGTCCGGCTCGGGCAAGTCCACCCTCCTGCACTGCGCGGCAGGTGTGCTCCGGCCGGACTCCGGGGCCGTACGGTTCGACGGGCACGACCTGGTCGCCGCCACAACGACCGAAAGGGCTCGTGCCCGCCGCACGACCTTCGGGTTCGTTTTCCAGTTCGGTCAGCTCGTCCCCGAGCTCACCGCTGTGGAGAACGTCGCTCTGCCACTCCTGCTCAACGGGACACCTCGGCGGTTCGCGCGAGTCACCGCCCACGAGATGCTCACCCGTCTCGGTGTCGCGGATGTGGCCGACCAGCGACCGGGCGCGATGTCAGGCGGGCAGGCTCAGCGGGTCGCCGTGGCCCGCGCACTGGTGACCGGGCCACGTGTGATCTTCGCGGACGAGCCCACCGGATCCCTGGACTCCGTGACGGGGAGAGCCGTGATGGAGCAGTTCGTCGCCGGCGTCCGCCAGGAGAACGCCGCGATGGTGCTGGTCACCCACGACGATGAGGTCGCCGAGTACGCCGACCGGATCGTCACCGTGCGCGACGGGCGCACGGACACCCCGACGGACGCCTGATGCTGCGCCTGGGAACGCGACTGTGGTGGGGATCGGGCATGTCGGGGTTCCTGGCCGGCGCTCTGGTGGCCTTCGCCATCGCCCTCGGTCTCGGCGTCACGATCGTCGGGCTCGGTGTCGGGCCAGCCATCCAGGAACGCGCTGACCGCGTCGCCTGGACCACGCTCGACATGCCCGAGCTGACCGCCGGCATCCCCGCGAGCCTCACAGTCGCTCGGTCGCCCAGCTACGTCGGCACCCACCGCATCACCGTGATGACCGTCGCCGGCGACGACGACGCCCCTGTGCCACCCGGCATCGGCGCGCTCCCCGCGGCCGGGCAGGCCTACCTGAGCCCTGCTGTCACCGATCTGCTCGAGCAAACCCCACAGGCGATCGGGCGCTTCGGCACGGTCGTGGGAACGATCGACGACGAAGGCCTGCGTGGCCCGGGCGACCTGCTGGTCGTGCGCGGGGCGCCCGTGGAGCAGGTCGCTCTGTCGGGAGTGACGGTCGACCACATCGCCGACCGGGGGCTGTTGCCCGCGCTGAGCGGGGTCGAGCGCCTGACCTTCACCGTGGGAGCGGTCGCCCTGATCGCCCCAGTGCTCCTGCTGGTCGCGATCGCGGTCCAGCTCAACGCCACGACCCGCCGCCGACGTCGGGACATCCTGGACCTGGCCGGTGCGACACCTCGCCAGCTGACGTCCATCGCCGTCGGCGAGATGGCGGTTCCCGTGCTGTCCGGAGTGCTCCTGGCCGTACCCGCTGCACACGCGCTCCGAGGGCTGGCAGCATCCGTTTCCCTGGACGGCGCCGCATTCTTCGTGGACGACCTCATCATCGCCACACCGGCCCTGGTCGCCGTGTGTGTCCTCGCGCTCATCCTGTGCCTGGGCGCGGTCGCTGTGGGTGCCCGTGCCATCGTGCCGGGGACGGCGGCGCCTCGCGCCGCGGGCGCGCACCGGCGCTGGGGCAGAGGTGTGGCGTCGATGTCGGCCGCCGCCATCGCGATCGCATCCGTCCTCATGGGCGCCGACCGGTCCCCGGCCCTCGCCGTGGTGACCTTCGTGGGCACGCTCATCGTGCTTGTACTCGCGACACCGCGGATCCTCGGCTATGTCGGGCGCACGCTCGAGGCCGCACCCGGGGCTGCCGCGCTCCTGGCCGGACGTCGCATACGGGACAACCCCCGGGCAGGGGTGCGCGCCTCGGCGGGCCTCGGCCTCGCCCTCATGATCACCGCCATGTTCGCCGCCATCACACCCGCCGCGGCCGCCACCCTGGACCGCAGCGCGCAGGTGGGACAGGCCGAGGGAACGGCTCAAGCGGTCATCCAGTACGTCAGCCCACAGGATGCGTCCTCACTCGCCGAGACCATCGACGACCGCGCCGGGATCGACGGGGCCACGCTCGTCATCACCGCACAGGTCAGCGCCCCTCAAGGGGCCTACCGTGCGTGGATAGGGAACTGCTCGGCGATCATCACGCTCGCCCGCCTGGACGATGCCGACTGCACGACGGGCATGGTCGCGGGCCGCGACGTGACAGCCGCGCTCCGCGACCCTTCCACGCTTGAGCTCTACGACCTGGCGCCGGCCCAGGTACGGGCGTGGGACGCGATACCGGAGCAGGGGGACCCCGACATAGCCATGCTGCACGACGACGCCCGATGGAGTGTCATGGCATCCCAGCCGGGCATCGACATGCCCGACATCGTCATCGATCCCACCCTCGTCGATCTCGACCCCGCCGCCGTGCGGCCCACGCTGCTGGTGTTCGCCTACGACTCAGCCGAAGCGCTGGAGGGCGCCCGGACGGTGATCGAGCAGAGCAGCCCTCACGCCACGGTCGCCACCCGGGCAACCACCTTCGACGGGCTCAGCCTCGACGTCCGCCGCCTCTACACCGCGGTCAATATCGGGGCGGCAACGCTCGCCTTGGTCTGCGGCGCTGCCCTCCTCGCGTCGACGGCAGCCACGGTGATCGAACGCCGACGGTCGCTGACGACGCTGCGGATCGCCGGCGCGCCGCTACGGACGCTGCGCACATCGATTATGATCGAGGGGCTCGCCCCACTGGTGATGCTTGCGACGCTGTCCGCCGGGGCCGGTATCGCCCTCGGCCTGCTGCTCGCGGAGGGCCACAGCTATCCACTGCGAGGCGTCGCCTTGCCGCTCCTCGGCAGCATCACCGCGGGAGCACTGGTCGTTGCGGCCAGCGCTCTCCTGGTCGAGCCCCTCACGCGCACCGAGCAGACGCGTACGGAGTGAGCTGGAAGAGCATGAGCGGGAGGAGCGCCCGCCCGGACGCGCCTCCCGCCCCTTCTGCTCCCTACGCGTCGATCTCCTGAAGGTAGATGTACGCATCGGATCCTTCACGCCACGGGAGCGTGAACGTGACCGTCGTACCCTTCGGACACGCCGTCGGGCTGTAGTCCGTGCCTTGGTAGACGTTGTAGGAGGCGTACACCCGCGCGCACTGCCCGTCCGCGTCGGTGTCCGTCACCGTGCCGTTCACCCGGATCCTCGACCCGTCCTTGCACTCGCGCACCATCGCGTGGGCACCGGACGTGTCCCGCGCCTCGTACGCCCCGCACGTGACGGCCGACGGCGTGACCGTGGCCGCCGTCGCGCTGGCAGCTGCCAGCACCGTGGGCACGAGAGCGATCAGGCCGGCTGCAGCAACCCTGATGGCAGTTCGCATGACATTGCCCTCCACATCGTGAGTTCGGTCGCGGGGAACCCCGCACCCACACATGCCGAAGACACACGCGCACATCACGCTGACACAAGTGACCTACGTCACACCGTGGCGCCCGGTGGGTCGTCGCGCGGCACTACGGCGGGCGCGCTGGCTGAGACCCGCCGATCTCCCAGGCGGCATCCAGCCTGCTCCCAGGATCACCTGGGCAGAATCGACCATCGGGCGTCCGTCGTGGGGCCCTACGCCGGCTGAGCCCTGATCCACCGGTCCTTCTCGGTCGGGCGTGGTTTTCGGGATTGTCGGTAGTTGCCGAGCGGAGGGCGTGGCGGGGTCGCCGGTCTGCACCGGCTCTTCCACTGGTTCTGCGGTCGGGCCCGTTCGGGCGAGTGGTCAGGTGGTGGCGGGCGGGGGTCCGATCGCGGCGTCCCAGAGTGCGGCCCAGGCTGGTACCCAGGGCCAGCGTGCTGGCAGGTGCAGCACGATGCGGCGTCCGGTGGAGGCGAGGCGGGCGCGGACGGTGATGATGCGGCGGCGGCGCAGGGTTGCCCAGCGGGCGGTGACCATGCCAGGGGCGATGCTCGCGGCGCGGGCGAGGTTGAACGTCAGGGCCGCGAACCCGACCCAGGCGGCGTTGGCGGCGTAGTGGCCCGAGGGCAGGTGGGCCAGGGGACCGTCCTTGAGCTCGGCGATGACCTGCTCGATGATCGCGTGGTCGCGGCCGCGTTGGTCGGCCAGGACGGTGGTCAGAGTCGAGTTGGTCACGAAGGCGTGGTGGCGCCAGTCGGCGAACAGCTCGCCCTGCACGGGCCCGTGGCGAGGTGCGTGGTTGCTGGCGCTTGACCCGGCGCACGACCAGGCGGCAGGTGATCTGCTGGGCCTTGGGCAGGGCCCGCCCACTGCCCGGCCAAGACCTCAGCGCGCGCCGCGGAGCTGCGCAGTGGCGTGGACCAGGCGCGCGGCATCCTCGCCGAGATCGAGGCGCTACCCGTGACCGCGGCCGCCCAGCTCATCCGAGACCGGGCGGCAGAAGCCGTGGCCGAGCGGTTCGCCGAGGCCGCGAGGCTGGCACGAGGGGCCGATCCCGGCCGCTGGCAGTCGCCGGCCACGGTCTACCCGTCCCACCCCGAACGCGGCCTCGGGCCCAGCCTGTAGCCGGCCCGACCCACCGCTCAAGAGGATGGGATCCAACACACGTTGCCAAGCCACAGTTGTACGCAATGATATGGTGCTAAGCTTTCTTAACCGGCGCTCTTGAGTAAGGTTCCTGAGCGAGCCTTCCCCAACTGGGCGCCGGGGGCAAGGTTCTGAACACTCCGGAGGATCCATGACCCAGCCACGCCGACCAGCCGGTCGGCCCGACGGCGGTCAACGGTCCAGCACCGCAAGCACCGAACCCGGCCCGCACCCCACCACCGGCTGGCCGCCGATCGCCTACGAAGACCGCGACTGGACCTCCACCATCAATGAAGGCCACCTCGACGTGTGGCAACGGCTCAAGACCGCCCGCCCCTACAAGGCCGCCGTCCCACCGTTCATCGCCAACCTCGACCCTCGGCTACGACCCGAAGCACTCACCGCCGCGCTGGACGCCACCAACGAGGTCACCCGCTTCGACACCGAGATGGCCGGCCTTCCCGTCCCCATGCCCGCAGTCCTACTGCGCGCCGAGTCAGCGTCCTCCTCCCAGATCGAGCACCTCACCTCCAACGCCCGCAACATCGCCCTCGCCGAGCTCGGTGCCCCCGGCAAGGAGAACGCCGCACTCATCGTGGCCAACGCCCGCGCCATGACCACCGCCCTGAACGCCGGGGGCACCGTCACCCCCGCCACCATCCTGGCAATCCACGCCGCCCTGCTCCAGGCTGCCGAACCCGAGCACGCCGGCACGTGGCGCGACCAACAGGTGTGGATCGGGTCCTCACCGATCTCGCCGCACGACGCCGACTTCGTCCCACCGCACGCCGACCGGGTCCCCGACCTCATCGACGACCTCAGCGCGTTCGGGCGACGCAGCGACGTGCCACCCCTGGTGCACGCCGCGCTCGTGCACGCCCAGTTCGAGACCATCCACCCGTTCTTCGACGGCAACGGTCGCACCGGTCGGGTCCTGGTCCACACCGTCCTGCGCGGCCACGGGATCACCCGGCACACCACCGTGCCGGTGTCTGCCGGGCTGCTGCGCGCCACCGACCGGTACTTCGCCGCCCTGGGCGCCTACCGTGACGGCGACCCCAGCCCCATCGTCACCGAGATGTCTGCCGCGGCGCTGGCCGCCGTCGCCAACGGCCGTCAGCTCGCCGACGACATCCTGCAGATCCGCCAGCAGTGGCGGGACCAGATCAAGGCTCGCACCGACTCGTCAGCGTGGCGGCTCGCCGACCGGCTGTTCGCCCAGCCGGTGATCAACACCGACCGTGCCACCACGGACCTGGGCGTCTCCGCACCGGCCGCTCGAGCATCCATCGCCACCCTGGTCGACGCCGGGGTCCTGACACCCACGTCGGACGCCCGTCGCAACCGCGCCTGGCAGGCGACCAGTGTCCTGACCGCGATCGACGAGTTCTCCCGCAGGGCCGGGCGCCGCACAGCGGGGCGTTGAACAGGACCGGTGTGCGAGCAGCCTGGCGCGTGATCCCGGCTGAGTGCGGGCGGCGCCTGGCAGGATCTCCACCGTGGAGTTCCACCGAAACCGCGCCCTCCCCGTCGTGCTCGGCGTGGTGCTGGCGGTCGCGAGCGCCGTCGCGCTGCTCGGTGCGATCGCTGCCGCGGCCGGCGTCGTCCAGTGGCTGCCGTGGGCTCCGCTCGTCGCGGCCCCCCTACTGCTCGCCGCGGCCTTTCTGGTGCTCAGCCGGCCGGTCACTCGCTCGCGCGGCGTCGCGGCCACCGTCTTGGTGCTGCTCGTGGTGGCGATCCCCGTCGTCGGGCACCTGCGCCACGAGACCGGCGGCCGCATGATCTCCGTCGACGACACCGGCCTGCCCTCGCGCCCGATCGAGGAGGGATGGATCGTCGTCCTGCCATCCGCCGACACCACCTGGGACCTGCTGGGTGCGCGGCCGGGCGCGACGGACTTCGAGAATCTGGGCGCCTCGCTCGACGAGGGCGACGTCGCCGCCGCCGGCGGTCGCGTGCAGCCCATCGGGCGCTGGGGTCGGTTCGACCTCCCGGTCGAGCCCGGCGACTGGGTCCTCTGCTACGCCTGGTCGAACACCGAGTTCGGGTTCGTCGCCGGCTGCTCCGCGGTGCAGCTCAGCGCCGGCGACCTGGTCGAGGCGTCCTGGGGCGAGGGCGGCTTCGGGGCCTCGTAGTCGGCCGGCGGCTCGTCATCGCGGCCTCCTGACGCTCGCCCCGAAATCACCCGAAGGCGCACCGGACGGTCCCGGATACGCCTGGCCGCCCCGAAGAGCCGGCGGAATCGTTCCACACCACGTTCGGGACGAAGAGGGCGCAGGTTCAGATCCTGTCACCCGACGTGAGTCGAAGGCCTCTGACCAGCGGAAACGCAGGTCGGGGGCCTTCGTCATGGGTGCTCCGACAGTCTTCGTCATGGCTGCCCCGACCACCGCTCTCACGCTAGGGTCCAACCGTGCCGATCCCTGAGTTCATCACGCGCCTGCGGGCGGGCGTCGGCCACGACCTGCTCTGGCTGCCCGGCGTCTCCGGTGTGGTCATCGACGAGGACGGTCGTCTCCTGCTCGGTCGGCGTGCGGACAACGGGCTGTGGGCCGTGGTCAGCGGCATCCTCGAACCCGGCGAGGAGCCTGCCGTCGCGACCGTCCGCGAGGTGCTCGAGGAGACCGGCGTGCAGGCCGAGGTCGTCGCGCTGACCGCCGTCTCGAGCGGCTCTGTCGTTCAGTACGACAACGGGGACGTCGCGCAGTACCTCGACATCTGCTTCTGGTGCCGCCCGGTCGGTGGCGAGGCGCACGTGGCCGACGACGAGTCGACGGAGGTGGGCTGGTTCGCGCGGGACGCACTGCCGGCGGATCTCACGCCGTCGTCGGTCGAGCGGATCAGGCGCACGCTGGCCTACGTCGCGGCGGCGGGCGGCGGCGGGGATCCCCAACCCTGGTTCGCCCGGCCCTGACCAGCACGGGCTCGGCAGCGACCCTGGTGAGGCCGGAGTCAGGTGGTGGCGAGCCGTCGGGCGGCGACCAGCTCGGCGATCTGCACCGCGTTGAGCGCCGCGCCCTTGCGCAGGTTGTCGTTCGAGATGAACAGCGCGAGCCCGCGGCCGTCCGGCACGCCCGGGTCCTGACGCAGCCGTCCGACGAAGGACGGATCGGCGCCCGCCGCCTGCAACGGGTTCGGGACGTCCGTCAGCTCGACACCGGGGGCGTCGGCGAGCACCTCGAGGGCGCGCGCGACGCTCAGCGGGCGGGCGAACTCGGCATTGACCGACAGCGAGTGGCCCGTGAAGACCGGCACGCGCACGCACGTACCCGAGACGAGCAGCTCGGGCAGCCCGAGGATCTTGCGCGACTCGTCGCGGAGCTTGCGCTCCTCGTCGGTCTCGAACGAGCCGTCGTCGAGCAGGTTGCCGGCGAGCGGCACCACGTTGAAGGCGATGTGGCGCACGTACTTCACGGGCGCGGGCAGCCGGACCGCCGAGCCGTCGTGCACCAGGGCCGTGGTGTCCTGCGCGACAGCGGCTCGCACCTGGGTGTCGAGCTCCTGCGCGCCGGCGAGTCCGCTGCCGGAGACGGCCTGGAAGGTCGTGACGATCAGGCGCAGCAGGCCGGCCTCGTCACTGAGCGCCTTGAGGGCCGGCATCGCGGCCATCGTGGTGCAGTTCGGGTTGGCGATGATGCCCTTGCGCGCGTCGTCGATCGCCTCGGGGTTGACCTCGGAGACGACCAGCGGCACGTCGGGGTCCATCCGCCAGGCCGAGGAGTTGTCGATGACGATCGCCCCGGCAGCCGCGAAGCGCGGGGCCTGGGCCGTCGACGTCGCGCCGCCGGCCGAGAAGAGGGCGATGTCGATCCCGCTCAGGTCAGCGGTCGCGGTGTCCTCCACGACGACCTCGCCGCCCTGCCAGGGCAGGCTCGTGCCGGCCGAGCGCGCCGAGGCGAAGAACCGGATCGACGCGACCGGGAAGTCCCGCTCGGCGAGCAGGCGGCGCATGACGCCACCGACCTGGCCGGTGGCGCCGACGACGGCGACCCGCAGGCCCCCGGAGACGTCCGGATGAGCACCCATGACTACCGTCCTGTCCCGCCGTAGACCACGGCCTCGTCCTCGTCGGAGTCGAGCCCGAAGGCCGTATGGACCGCGCGGACCGCGTCGTCGAGCTGGTCGGCGCGGGTGACGACCGACACCCGGATCTCCGAGGTGGAGATCATCTCGATGTTGATGCTGGCGTCCCGCAGGGCGCCGAAGAGCTTGGCCGAGACCCCGGGGTGGGACCGCATGCCCGCGCCGATCAGCGAGAGCTTGCCGATCGTGTCGTCGTACTGCAGCGATGCGAAGCCGACCGTCGACTGCATGGCGTGCAGCGCCGCCATCGCCTTCTGGCCGTCGGCCGCGGGCAGGGTGAACGAGATGTCGGTCAGCCCCGTGGCCGCGGCCGACACGTTCTGGACGATCATGTCGATGTTCACCTCGGCACCGGCGACGATCTCGAAGATCTGGGCGGCCGTGCCCGGCACGTCCGGGACGCCGACGACGGTGATCTTCGCCTCGCTGCGGTCGTGCGCGACGCCGGAGATGATCGGCTGCTCCATCGGTACGTCTCCCTCGATCGGGTCGTCGGTCACCATCGTCCCCAGGTGGCCCGAGAACGACGAGCGCACGTGGATCGGCACGTTGTTGCGGCGGGCGTACTCGACGCAGCGCAGCATGAGCACCTTGGCCCCGCTGGCCGCCATGTCGAGCATCTCCTCGTAGGTGATGCGGTCGAGCTTGCGGGCGTTCGGCACGATGCGCGGGTCGGCGGTGAAGACGCCGTCGACGTCGGTGTAGATCTCGCAGACGTTCGCGCCGATGGCCGCGGCGATCGCCACCGCCGTCGTGTCGGAGCCACCGCGGCCGAGCGTCGTGACGTCGTTGGTGTGCTCGGTGACGCCCTGGAAGCCGGCGACGATCGCCACCGCCCCGGCGTCGAGGGCCTTGCGGATCCGGCTGGCCTTGACGTCGATGATCCGTGCCCGGCCGTGCGCCTCGTCGGTGATGACGCCGGCCTGCTGGCCGGTGAAGGACTGCGCCTCGACACCGAGGTTGGCGATGGCCATGGCGAGCAGCGACATCGAGATCCGCTCACCCGCGGTGAGCAGGATGTCCATCTCGCGCGACGGCGGCATCGGTGAGATCTGGTGGGCGAGGTCGACCAGCTCGTCGGTGGTGTCACCCATCGCGGAGACCACGACGACCACGTCGTCACCGGCGCGCTTGGCCTCGGTGATCCGCTTCGCGACGCGCTTGATGCTCGCGGCATCGGCGACGGAGGAGCCTCCGTACTTCTGCACGATCAGGCCCACGGTGAGCACTCCGGGTGTGTGTGGCGGTCGGAGGACGAAGAATAGTCCTGCCCAGAGTCCGGACATCGGGACGTCCGACATCCGGGCGGGCGTGCGACGATGGTCGCAGACGCGGCACGGGGACGGTCCGGGGCGCACGGCGTCACGATCGGTCTCCGCTGTCGGCTCGGACGCTTGGGGTGGGGAGGTCGGGGTGCGGATCTCGCGGTGGGCTGTGGCGCTGACGGCGGTGCTCGCGCTCGCCGGCTGTGCCGGCGGCCAGGTCCCGGAGCCGGGTGGCGAGCCGTCAGGGTCCGGCCCGACGACGTCGGGCACCACGACCGAGCCGCCCACGAGCCCCGCGAGCCCCACCGCCGAGCCGACCAGCACGCCGTCCTCGTCGGACGACGGGACGAGCCTGACGATCACCCTGGACGAGACCGGCTTGGGGACCACCCGGACCTTCATGCTCACGTGCGACCCGCCGGGCGGCGACCACCCCGATCCCGACGCGGCCTGCGCCGCCCTGGCGGCAGCCGGCGGCGCCGACGCGTTCGTCGCACCGCCGCGCGACGAGATGTGCACCGAGATCTACGGTGGCCCGCAGGTCGCGACCGTCGAGGGCACCGTCGACGGCACCCGGGTCCGGGCGCGGTTCAGCCGGACCAACGGCTGCGAGATCTCCCGCTGGGACGCCCTGGCACCACTGCTCGGGAGCGCGGGCGGGGCGTAGGCGGACACGCTCAGTTCGCCGGTCAGACGTACGCCGGTCCGCCGGTCAGACGTACGCCGGCTCCTGGTGTGCCGATCAGGGGAGCAGGCGCTCAGGGGTGCAGCGCGTGGAACTCCGCCTCGGCCACGGTGTCCTCGTCGATGTCGAGTCGCAGGTGGGCCAGGATCGTCTGGAGCACCCGCAGCACGGCCGAGCCGCGCTCGCCCCAGTTGGCCAGGTAGGAGTACTGCCACCACCACAGGGCCTCGATCACCTGTCCGGCCTCGTAGTGCCGGAGCCCCTGGCTGAGCGCACCGGCCACCATCACGAGGTCCCCGGACACCGACGACGTCACGACCTCGACGCCGAGCACAGGGTCGTCGATCTCGGTGTAGTCGTCGATCCCGTCGAGCACGTTCTCGAGGGCTGCCCGCAGCGGGTCGAGGTCGGCATCGGGGCCGACGTCGGGCTCGAAGCGCTCGGCCGGCAGGACGTCGACCATGGCGCCCAGGCGCGCTCCGGCCGCCAGGACGTCCGAGACGGCCAGCAGCAGCAAGGGGATGGCCACCTCGGGGTTCGAGCCCGCGGCGACCTCCGTCACCGTCGAGAGGAAGCTCCGGGTGTCCCGTGCGACGGAGTCTGCGACGTCACGCAGGTCCGCCGGGGTGTCGACGAGTGCGTCGCCCACGTGGTGAATCGGCTTGTCAGGCACTGATCTGCCTCCGTCCTTCGAAGGCACGCCCTAGCGTGACCTCATCGGCATACTCCAGGTCTCCCCCGACCGGCAGCCCTGAGGCAAGCCGCGTGACCCGCAGGCCCATGGGGACCAGCAGGCGCGCGAGGTAGGTCGAGGTGGCTTCGCCTTCGACGTTCGGGTCGGTCGCGAGGATGACCTCGGTGACGGTGCCGTCGGCGAGCCGGGTCATGAGCTGTGAGATCCGCAGGTCGTCCGGGCCGACGTTGTCCATCGGGTTGATGGCGCCGCCGAGCACGTGGTACCGGCCCCGGAACTCACGGGTGCGCTCGATCGCGACCACGTCCTTGGGCTCCTCGACGACGCAGATGCTGGCCAGCGAACGCCGTGGGTCACGGCAGATCCGGCACAGCTCCTCCTGCGAGACGTTGCCGCAGATGGTGCAGAACTGGACGCGGGCCTTGACCTCGGTGAGCGAGTCGACCAGCCGACGGACATCGACCGGGTCCGCTGCAAGGAGGTGGAAGGCGATCCGTTGCGCGCTCTTGGGACCGATGCCGGGCAGTCGCCCGAGCTCGTCGATCAGGTCCTGGACCGCGCCCTCGTACACCCGTCCAGCCTAAGGGGTCCGGCGGACGTCGGCTCCGTCCGCCGCGCTCAGCCTGTTCCGTCGGGGATCTCGTCGATGACCGTGCCGCCGAGCATCTGCGCGATCAGCGGTGCGCCGACCAGGCCGGTGGACGCGAGATCGGGGTCGTCCGGGTCGGCGTCCTCGCCCTCGTCGACCGAGGTGGGTGCGGCGGGAGCTCGACCTCGATCGGCGCCGGACCGCGGACCGCCGCTGCCCGTGCGCGGGCCACCGCTCCCGGTCCGCGAGCTCCCGGTGGGTCGGCCCGCGGACCGCTGCGCCCGATCCTCGGGCTCCGGGCCGCGCGCGTGGGGCTGCTGACCGCTCGTGCCGGACGACGGGCCGCTCGTGCCGGACGACGAGCCGCTCGTGCCGGACGACGGGCTCTGCGCGGTCGGCGACGCGACCGGCCGCGCGGGGGCGGACCAGGACGCCTCGGCGTCGCTCGTCGAGACGCGGCCGGGGTCGGTCGACGCCGCCGATCCCACGGTGCCCTCGGCGGAGCGATCGTCGTCCGCAGAGCCGCCGGCCGCCCGACCTCCTTCGCTCGGGGCCACGGCCAGCGCCGTCTCGACGCGCACGTCGAGGCCGAGCGTCTCGTGCAGCGCACGCTGGACGTTCTCCGGGTGCGGCCCGGTGCGGAACGTCGTCGCGAGCTGCGGGGTCGTGAAGCCGAGCAGGACCTTGTCCGCGGTGACCTCGGCGACCTGCGCGTTCTGGCTCACGAGCACCCAGGTCGCCATCCGGAGGCCGCGCAGGGTCTGCAGCACCTCGGGCCAGCGACGCCGGACGACCTCGGCATCCAGCCCGGACGACACCACGGGGACGGCCGGCTCGTGGGCGACCGACTCGTCACGGGGTGGTTCGCTCTGCGGCTGCTCGTCGGTCGGCTGCTCGTCGGTCGGCTGCTCGTCGGTCGGCGGCTCGTCGGTCGGCGGCTCGTCGGTCGGCGGCTCAGCGTCCGGCACCTTGGTGTCCGGCGGTTCGACAGCCGCCGGCTCGGGCACGACGGCCGGCTCGGCCCGCACAACCGGCTCCGGCACGACGGCCGCGTCGGCCCGCACGACCGGGACGGCCGCGACAGCGACGGGCGCGACAGCAGGCGCTGCCACACCAGGGGCGGCCGCGACGGGCGCCGCCGCCCGGGCACCACCGACGCGATCCGGACCGAGCTCGCGCTCGACCCGGTCGAGGCGCGCCCCGAGCCCGACCGCGCCGTCGTCGGCGGCGGGCAGCAGCAGCCGGGCGACCAGCAGCTCCAGGTGCAGGCGGGGCGAGGTCGCGCCGGTCATCTCGCTGAGCGCTGCGTTGGCCAGGTCGGCCGAGCGGGAGAGCTCCGAGGCACCGAGCACCCCCGCCTGGGCGTACATCCGCTCGAGCTGGTCGGCGGGCAGGTCGCGGAGCACGGCGCGGGCCGCGTCACCCGACGCGGCGATGACGATCAGGTCGCGGAGCCGCTCGAGCAGGTCCTCGACGAAGCGACGCGGCTCGTGGCCGGAGGAGACGACCCGGTCGACGACCCGGAAGGCGCTCGCGCCGTCGCGCGCCGCGATCGCGTCCACGACGTCGTCGAGCAGGGCGCTGTGCGTGTAGCCGAGCAGCGCGACGGCGCGCCCGTAGTCGATCCCCGAGGCGTCGGCACCTGCGACGAGCTGGTCGAGCACGGACAGCGAGTCCCGCACCGAGCCACCACCCGCCCGGACGACCAGCGGCAGCACGCCGGAGCCGACGGCCACACCCTCGGCGACACACATCTGCTCGAGGTACGGCTGCAGGGTGTCCGGCCCGACGAGCCGGAACGGGTAGTGGTGGGTGCGGGACCGGATGGTGCCGATGACCTTGTCCGGCTCGGTCGTGGCGAAGATGAACTTCACGTGCTCGGGCGGCTCCTCGACGATCTTGAGCAGCGCGTTGAAGCCCTGCGGCGTGACCATGTGGGCCTCGTCGAGGATGAAGATCTTGTACCGGTCCCGGGCCGGGGCGAAGGTCGCCCGCTCGCGCAGGTCCCGTGCGTCGTCCACGCCGCCGTGGCTGGCCGCGTCGATCTCGACCACGTCGAGGCTGCCCGGTCCGCCACGGCCCAGCTCGACACAGGAGTCGCACGTCCCGCACGGGGTCGGCGTCGGTCCCTCGGCGCAGTTCAGACAGCGCGCCAGGATCCGGGCCGACGTCGTCTTGCCGCAGCCGCGCGGCCCGGAGAACAGGTACGCGTGGTTGACGCGATCGGCGCGCAGCGCCTGCATGAGCGGCTCGGTGACATGCTCCTGACCGATCACCTCGGCGAAGGTGTCAGGCCGGTAGCGGCGGTACAGCGCAGTGGTCACGCACGAACCCTATGCGCCGCGCCGGACATCGGTCACCCGGCCCTGGCCCGTCCCGGGACGCCGGACGGCGCCCCGTCTCGTGCCCTTGCGTCTGACAGCCCTTGCGCCTGACACCCCTGGCGTCCGGCACCCCTTGCGTCTGACACGGTGTCAGAGTGTGGGTTATGGGCATGCCTCCCAACGGCGAGCGACTGCTGACGATCGGCGAGTTCTCGCGACTGTCCCAGCTGAGCGTCCGCATGCTCCGGTACTACGACGAGCACGACGTGCTGCGCCCGTCCCGGGTGGACCACCACTCGGGCTACCGCTCGTACTCCCCCGCGCTGCTGTCCGTGGCGCGCTGGGTGCGCGAGCTGCGCGACGTCGGGCTCGGGGTCCACGAGATCGCTGCCTGCGTGCCGATCCTCGACGACCCGCGTGCCGTGCGTGCGGTGCTCGAGCGGCAACGGACGCGACTCATCGCCGAGGCCGCCGACGTCGTCGACCGGGTCCGGGAGGTGGACCACCTCATCACCGCACTGGAGGGACCTGTCATGTCCGTCACGATCACCCACCGCACCAACCCGGCACGCATCACCGCGTCCGTCCGCGACATCATCCCGACCTACGCCGACGAGGGCCGGCTGTGGGAGCGCCTCATGCCGGCGCTGTTCACCGCCGGGGCCGCCATCGCGCCCGACGCACGGTCCGTCGCCGTCTTCCACGACGAGGACTACAAGGAGTCCGACTGCGACGTGGAGGTCCAGCTCGACGTCGCCGCGCCGTTCGCCGGCTCCGGCGACGTCCATTGCGTCGAGGTGCCGGCGCAGGAGGTCGCGGTCGCCGTCCTCGACGGCCCGTACGACGGCATCGGTGCCGTGATGGAGGCCGTCGGCCACTGGGTGCCGGAGAACGGGTACCGGTTCGCCGGGCCGATGTTCAACGTCTACCTCGTCTCGCCGCACGAGGACCCGGAGCCCAGTCACTGGGTGACGGAGGTGTGCGTGCCGGTCGCCCGCGTCGCGCCGGACGCCCCCGAGGTCGCCGCACCCGACGCCCGATGACCGCGGACAACAACGACCTGCGGCGCGACCATCCCGGGCTGTACCGGGCCCCGGACGCACCGGTGCGCCTGACGGTCCCACCGCTGCGGTTCGTGATGGTCGACGGCTCGGGCGATCCGGGCACCGCACCGGCCTACGCGGACGCCGTCGGCACGCTCTACGCGGCGAGCTACGGCGTGCGCGGCCTGGTCAAGCAGGCCGGCGGCTCCCCGTGGACCGTGCTGCCCCTGGAGGGGTTGTGGTGGGCCGACGACATGTCCGCCTTCACAGCGGGGAGCCGCAGTGACTGGCTCTGGACGATGATGATCGCCCAGCCCGAGGTGGTGACCGCCGACCTGGTCGAGCAGGCTGTGTCGGCGGCCGTCGCCAAGGGTCGCGCCCCCTCGGCCGACCGGCTGCGGCTCGAGGTGCTCGACGAGGGCGACGTCGTCCAGGTCATGCACCACGGCCCGTACGCCGACGAGGGTCCGACCATCGCCGCACTGCACGCGTTCATCGCCGACCACGGGCTGGAACGCGCCGGCAAGCACCACGAGGTGTACCTCAACGACCCTCGTCGGGTCGCACCGGCGGCGATGCGGACGATCCTGCGGCAGCCGGTCGCCCGGGGCTGAGGCACCGGGCACTGTCGGCGGGCTGGTCGTGCGGGCGGCTCAGTCCGCCCGCACGACCGTCTCGCGGAGCACCGAGCGCAGCAGGGGACGGCTGGTCTCGGTCGCCGCGAGCACCAGCACGACGCCCGCCCCGAGGCAGGCCGCGAGCGCCAGCAGGCCCTGCGGCGCCGTCGCGGCCGCCGTGCCGAACAGCGGCACGAGCACGACGATCGCGACGAGCGCGGAGGTGCCCGAGACGAAGATCAACGGGGTGAGCACCTCGCGCCGCCGGACCGCGTCGAACAGCTCGACCGGGACGCCGGCCAGCTGCTGCAACGCGTACTCACGCCGCCGGTCCAGGACTGTCGCGGCCTGCACGATGCCCGCCGAGCAGGCCGCCGCCGTGAACGCGATCGCCAGGGTCAGGATGGCGCCGGTGACGAGGTCCGCGAGCAGCATCGCCCCCTGCGCGTCCTGCCCGCCGTCCTCGGCCGAGACGATCCCCGGCAGCACGGACAGCACGCCGGCGACGAAGCTCGCCAGGCTGAGCCCGCCGACGACGCGCCACGCCGCGCGCGGGTCGTCGAGCAGGCGCCGGGCGGCGAGCAGCCAGGGGACGGTGCGGGCGGTGCGGGCCATGACCCGGCCCAGGACGCTGATCGTCCACGGGCCGAGCAGGTTGAGCGTGCCGAAGACCACGGCCAGCAGGCCGAGCAGGAACCCGATGGCGACCGCCTCCTCGAACCCGACGCTCACCTGCGTGTAGGCCACGAACGCGCCGAGTGCCGCGAGGACCGCCAGCATCCGCAGCCAGCGCATCCGGGCCGGGGTCTGGCGCATCGCCACCCCGAGCGGTGAGATGACCACCCGGCGCAGCGAGACCATGCCGCTGACCGCGGCGAGCAGCGGGACGGCCGCGAGCGCGACCAGCACGGCGAACGGTCCGACCCACAGCTCCCCGACCGTGAAGGTCCGATCCATGAACGGGATCCGCGTCCACACCGGCATCAGCCCCAGGTAGCCGACGAACCCGAGCGCGGCACCGAGGAGACCCTGGCCGGCGGTCTCGACGACCGTCAGCCCGATCACCTCCCGCGGCGTCACGCCGAGCAGCCGCAGCGTCGCCAGCCGGGCGTCGCGGCGGGCGACCCCGAGCCGCGCCGCCGCACCACCGAGGGAGACCAGCGGGACGAGCAGGAGCACGACGGCGATCCACGCGAGGATCACGTACGTCGGCGCGAGCTCGGCGACCAGGTCGGACGACGGGTCCTGGGCGCGACCCATGAAGCCCATCAGCCCGCCCACGACGCTCAGGCCGAACGTCGTCATGACTGCGAACGCCAGGACGGCGAGGCCAGCCGGCGTCAGCAGCCCGCGGATGCCGCGGCCGGGCACCCGTCCGGCGCGCAACGGCCCGGACGACAGGGCCAGGACGGCGTTCACCTGGCCGCCTCGACGGTCGCGCTCGCGCGGACCACCCGCCCGTCACGCATCTCGATCCGCCGCGAGCACCAGGCAGCGACCGACTCCTCGTGCGTCACGACGACCAGGGAGGCACCGGCCGCGCGCGTCGTCTCGGTCAGGATGCGCATGACGTCGGTCCCGGTGGCCTGGTCGAGCGCCCCGGTCGGCTCGTCGGCGAAGACGACGTCGGGCCCCGTGATCAGCGCCCGGGCGACCGCGACCCGCTGCGCCTGCCCACCGGACATCTCGCCCGGTCGGCGTGTCTCCATCCCGGCCAGACCGAGCGCCACGAGCCACTGCCGCGCCAGGGCGACGGCCTGGGCCCGCGGGGTGCCGAGCAGCATCAGCGGCAGGGCGACGTTCTCCTGCGCGGGCAGCTCGGAGAGCAGCTGGCCGAACTGGAACACGAAGCCGTAGTGCCGGCGGCGCAGCAGCGACCGCTCCCGCTCGCCGAGGCCGGCCACCTCACGGCCACGCAGCGCGACAGTGCCCGTGTCCGGCCGCAGGATGCCTGCCATGCAGTGCAGCAGGGTCGACTTGCCGGAGCCCGACGGACCCATCACGGCCAGCGACTCGCCGTCGGCGAGGTCGACGTCCACCCCCGCGAGCGCTGTCGTCGGGCCGAAGGTCTTGACGAGCCCGCGCGACGAGAGGCGCGGGGTCGTGGCCGGGGCCGGGGCCGGTGGGAGGGTCACGGGTGCGGGCACGGTGCTCATGCCCTCAGGGTGGTGGCCCGACGTCGCGCTCCGCGTCGGACGGTGGGACGGTCGGGCCCGGTCGGACCTGCGACCTGGGGTGGCCCGACGGTACGACCACGGTCGCACGACCGGTCGGGGTGCGGGGGCGCGTCCGGGCATGCGAGGACCCCTCGCACACCCGCCAGAGCTCACCTGCCCTTGCTGCCTTCCGGCCCTGGGGGAGTTCAGCGAGATGACGCCGCACGAGGGGTCGCCACAAGCGTAACGCAGGCCGGCGCCGTCGAGCCTGCACAGGTGACGCACAGGGAGCGTCCAGGTTCCCCGCAGGTGGGTGGAGGACCGTTCCGGCCATGACGACACTGACCCGCCCCGCACCGGTGGCCATCGCCCCCGGTCGGCGTCCGCCGATGCCGGCTCGCCCACGGTGGTGGGGTGACGCGGTCGGGCTGATCGTCTGGGCGACAGCGCTCGTCGTCATCGGCCTGTGGGTGTCCAACGGCGGCGTGACGAACCTGACGGCCGGCACGGGTGCGGCGCTGACGTCGCTCGGCCGCCTGACCGGGCTGGTCAGCTCGGACATGCTGCTGCTGCAGGTGGTCGCGATGGCGCGCATCCCGTGGGTCGAGCGGTCGATCGGCCAGGACCGGGTGACCCGCTGGCACCGGCTGCTGGGCTTCACCTCGGTCAACCTCCTGCTCGCCCACGCGGTCCTCACGACGCTCGGCTACGCGGCCCTGGACAGCACCGGCTTCCTGGCCGAGCTCTGGTCCCTGATCACGACGGCGCCCGGGATGCTCCTCGCGACCGCCGGCACGGGGCTGTTCGTGCTGATCACCGTGACCTCGATCCGTGCGGCCCGCCGCCGGCTGCGGTACGAGTCGTGGCACCTGCTGCACCTGTACGCCTACCTCGGCGCCGGCCTGGCCCTGCCGCACCAGCTCTGGACGGGCGCCGACTTCCTCGCCTCCCCCGTGGCGACCGTCTACTGGTGGACCCTCTACGCGCTCGCCCTGGTCAGCGTCCTGGTGTTCCGGGTGGCCCTGCCGCTGCGGACGTCCCTGCGGCACGCCCTGGTCGTCAGCGGCGTCGTGTCGGAGGCACCCGGGGTGGTCAGCGTCCTCGTCACCGGCCGTCGCCTCGACGAGCTGGCCGTCGCGGCCGGGCAGTTCTTCGTCTGGCGCTTCCGTACCGGGCGCGGCTGGACCCGCGGGCACCCGCTGTCGCTGTCCGCCGCACCGAACGGCACGTCGCTGCGGATCACCCTGAGCGTCCGCGGCGACGACGGCGCACGCATCGCGACGATGCGGCCCGGGACCCGGGTGCTGGTCGAGGGCCCGTACGGGCGGCTGACCCCCGACGTCCGCACGCGGCGCGGGATCGTCGCGATCGGCAGCGGGCTCGGCATCACCCCGCTCATCTCGCTGCTGCAGGACGCCGCCCTCGACGGCCGTCTCGACCCGGCCCTCGGCGGGCGTCCGGCCACGCTCGTGCGCCGCGTCCGGTCCGCCGAACGGCAGCCCCTGCAGGCCGACATCGATCGGCTCGTGCAGTCCGGTGCGCTCCAGGTGGTCGACCTCGTCGGGCCCCGCAGCGCCGCCGGTACCTCCTGGCTGCCCGCCCAGCTCGGTCACCACCCCGGCCCGGTGGCCGCCCGGTGGCTGGTCCCGGACCTGGCCGACACCGACGTCTTCGTCTGCGGTACGGCCACCTGGGCGGAGGCCGTCGCGGCCGACCTGCACGCCGCCGGCGTGCCGTCCGCCCAGCTCCACGTCGAACGATTCACCTGGTAACGGAAGGTTCATCATGCGTCGCATCGCCATCGCCATCGGCACCACCCTGACCGGCCTCGTGCTGCTCTTCTCCTGGCCGACGAGCCTCAACCGCGCCGTCGTGGGCAGCGGGACGACCCCGGCGACGGGCACGACCACCACCGGCAGCGGGACGTCGACGACCGGCAGCGGGACGGCGACCGCCGACGCGGGTTCGGGCGCCGAGACCACGGCCGCCGCGACGCCCGTCGTCGCCACGTACGACGGCGCGGCCGCCTCGACCCGGTACGGGGACGTCCAGGTGCGCATCACCGTGACCGACGGCGTGCTGACCTCGGCCGAGGCGATCGCGTATCCGAGCGGCGACCGGCACAACGAGCAGATCAACGCGTACGCGATCCCGATCCTGAACGACGAGGCGACGTCGGCCGGCAGCGCCCAGATCTCCATGGTCAGCGGTGCGACCGTCACGAGCCGCGGCTACGTCCAGTCCCTGCAGGACGCCCTCGACCAGGCCGGTCTGTGATGACGACCGGGGTGCACGAGGCGCCGGCGCCCGCGTCGGCGTCGGCGACCGAGCCGGCGACCGAGCCGGAGCACCGGGCGTGGGTCGAGCAGATCATGGGGATGCCGATCAGCGTGCACCTGCGCGGTGCAGGCGCTCGAGGGTCCGCGGCCGAGCCCGCCGTCGCCGCGCTGTTCGCCGACCTCCGGGCCGCCGAGGCGATGTTCAGCACCTATCGGGACGACTCGCAGATCAGCCGGATCCAGCGCGGTGAGCTCGACCTGGCCGACGCCGATCCGGCCGTCCGCGAGGTGCACCGGCTGTGCGAGGTCGCCCTGATCCGCACGGACGGGTGGTTCGACGCCTGGAACGCCGTGCCCGGGCGGCCAGGGGTCTTCGACCCGACCGGCCTGGTCAAGACCTGGGCCGTCGGGCGCGCAGCCCGGATGCTCGACCACCTGCCTGGACCGTCCGCGGCGATCGGTGCCGGCGGCGACGTGCTGATCCGGCCCGGCGCCCTGATCGGGCCCGGTGCCGACGCGTATGCGTGGCGGGTCGGCATCGAGGACCCGCGGGACCGGACGCGGATCCTGGCCACCGTGCCGCTGTCCGACGGAGGAGTGGCGACGTCCGGGATCGCTGCGCGCGGTGCGCACATCCTCGACCCGCACACCGGCGAGGCCGTGACCGAGGTGCTGTCGGCGACCGTCATCGGGCCGTCGCTCCTGTGGGCCGACGTCTGGGCCACGACGGCTGTCGCACGCGGCGCCGCGGCCGTCGACTGGGTCGCCACGCTGCACGGCACCAGCGGCATGCTCGTCCTCGCCGACGGCACGATCCGCCGCTGGAGCAACGAGCCGTAGGCCCCGCCTCACGTCGGGGCGCCACGTCGGGCGAGGTCTCCGGGGTGATCCGCCCCGGAGACCTCGCCCGATCGGGCGCTACCGGCGGAGCACCCGGCGGCTGAGGTGGTTGCCGAGCAGCTGGACGGCCTGGACCAGGAGCACGATCACCACGACGGTCACCGCGGTGACCTCCCAGTTGAAGCGCTGGTAGCCGTGCCGGATGGCGAAGTCGCCGAGCCCGCCACCGCCGATCAGCCCCGCCATCGCCGACATGTCGACCACGCCGACCACCAGGAAGGTGAAGGCCAGGATCAGCGGTCCGAGCGCCTCGGGGACCAGCACCGACCAGATGATCCGCCACCGCGACGCACCCATCGCGCGCGCCGCCTCGACGACACCCGGGTCGAGGCCGACGAGGTTCTGCTCGACGAGCCGGGAGAACGCGACGGACGCCATGATCGCCATCGGGAAGATGGCCGCCTCGGTGCCGATGGTCTTGCCGACGACGGCCATCGTCGCCGGGCCGATCGCCGCGATGAAGATGACGAACGGGATCGGCCGGACGAGGTTGACCAGGACGTTGAGCACCGTGAAGGCGGCGCGGTTGGCGAGCAGGCTGCCGCGCCGCGTGACGTAGAGCCCGATGCCGATCGCCAGGCCGACGACGCCGGCGACCAGGAGCGCGACCGAGACCATCTGAAGGGTCTCGCCGAAGGCCTTGACGAGCAGCGGGCGCAGGTAGTCCCAGTCGGTGTCGCCGTTCATCGCTGCTCCCCCCGGCCCGGTGCCGACCCGGCTGCCCGCGGCCCGGCTGCCCGCGGCCCGACGGCGTCCGGGTCCACGAGCGGGGCGTCGGCGGTGCCGAGGTCGAGCACCGTCGTGCTGCGGGACAGGTCCGCGATGAAGGCGTCGACGTCCGGCACCGCCCCGGCCAGCTCGAGGGTCAGGGAGCCGTAGGGCCGTTCGGCGATCTCCGTGATGCCGCCGTAGACCACCGTGCCGTCGACCGGGTGCTCGCGCAGGGCGCGGGTCAGGTCGGTGGTCGCGGCGCCGTCCTCGCGGATCGCGACAGTGACGATGCGACCGGGGTGTCGATGGCGGAGGCGCTCGAGGGCCGCGGGGCTCGGCCGGTCGCGCAGCGCGGTGCCGACGAAGCGCCGCGTCGCGCGGTGCTGCGGGCGGGCGAAGACGTCGTAGACGTCGCCGTGCTCGACGACCCTGCCCTCCTCCATGACCGCGACCCGGTCGCAGGTGTACTTCACGACGTCCATCTCGTGGGTGATGACGACGACGGTGACGCCGAGCTCGGCGTTGACCCGGCGCAGCAGGTCGAGGACGTCCTGCGTCGTCTCCGGGTCCAGCGCCGACGTCGCCTCGTCGGCCAGCAGGATCCGCGGGTTGGTGGCGAGCGCCCGGGCGATGCCGACCCGCTGCTTCTGACCGCCCGAGAGCTGCGACGGGTACTGCCGCGCCTTGTCCGTCAGCCCGACGAACTCGAGAAGCTCGGCGACGCGGGCGGCGCGCGCGTGCCGTGACCAGCGGGCCACCGCCAGCGGGTAGGCCACGTTGCCGGCGACGGTGCGTGAGGACAGCAGGTTGAACTGCTGGAAGATCATCCCGATGCCGGCGCGCACCCGGCGCAGCTCGTGCTCCGCCAGGCCGGTGATGTCCTGGCCGTCGATCAGCACCTGGCCGGAGGTCACCGGCTCGAGGGCGTTGATCAGCCGCACGAGGGTGGACTTCCCCGCCCCCGAGTAGCCGATCACCCCGAAGATCTCCCCGGCGTGGATGTCGAGGGTCACCCCGTCGACCGCACGGACCACCCCCGAGGTCGCGGGGAAGGTCTTGACGGTGTCGCGGAAGCTGACCATCGCGGCGGTGGTCGTGGTCATGGGGTCCTCGTCTCAGTGGTCGTCCGTCGTCCGGGCGCCTGCCCGGCGTCGGGGCGGTGCGGACCCCCTGCGGCCGCACCGCCCCGATCTGCTCAGCCGCGCGCGTCGGCCTCGACATCGGCCAGGTAGCCCTGGAGCTCGTCGACCGTCTGGTCGGCAAGGACGGCGGTGCCGCCCGACGCGTCGAGCAGCGCGTCCTGGATCTCCTGGTCCTCGTAGATCTCCACGAGCGCGAGGAGGGTCGGGTCGTCCTTGTCCTCCGCGCGGGCGGCCCAGATGTTGATGTACGGACGGGCGCCCTCGGCCTCGGCGTCGTCCTGGTAGAGCGCGTCGGCCGGGTCGATGCCGGCGTCCTCGAGGAAGTCGTTGTTGATGATCGAGGCCGCCACCGAGTCGAGGGCGAGTGCGGTCTGCTGGGCGTCCACCGGGGTGACAGTCACGCGGGAGTCCTCCGCGACGACGTCGGCCTCGGTGGAGAACGCCGAACCGCCGTCGCGCAGGGCGATGAGCCCGGCGTCCTGGAGCACGAGCAGCGCCCGCGCCAGGTTGGTCGGGTCGTTCGGGACCGCGACCTCGGAGCCGTCCGGGATGGCCTCGACCGACTCGTACTGCGTGGAGTACAGGCCGAGCGGGTAGATGGCGGTGGCGCCGACCGGGACCAGGTCCTCGCCGGCCTCCACGTTGTACTGGGCCAGATACAGGATGTGCTGGAACTGGTTCAGGTCGAGCTGCTCCTGGCTCAGCGCCGGGTTGGGTAGCGAGTACTCGGTGAAGTCGACGATCTCGACGTCGTAGCCGGCGTCGGCGGCCTTCTCCTCGAACAGTCGCCACGTGTCGTCGGACGCGCCGACGACGCCGATGGTGATGGTCTCGGTGGCGGCTGCGGTGTCGTCGGAGGTGGCCTCGTCGCTGCCGGCCGCGGGCGAGGAGCAGGCGGCGAGGCCCGCGACGAGGGCGCTCGCGGTCAGGACCGCGGCGGCGGTTCGGGTCGCGCGGAGCGTGCTGGTGGTGCGTGTCGAGCTGGTGGCGCTCGTGGTGCTGGCGGTGCTGGCGGTGCTGGCGGTGCGACTCATGAGGGTTCCTTCGGGTAGCGGCCGGTGCGGCCGGTGCGGCGGGTGCGTTCGGTGTGGTGCGGTCTCGTCGGGGCGCGCGCTCAGCAGCGCGCAGGCATGCGACGGGCACGACGGCGGGCGGCGGGCCACCGCGACGCGCACCCCCGACCAGGTCAGGGCGTGACGTCACGACGGTCGGCGCGAGGCCGCGCGCCGCGGCATGCGGCGGGGGAGGGCGGGGTGGCCCGGCAGCTGAGGTGCCGGTGGCCGTCGGTCGGACCGAGCGACTGGAGCGGGCTCGCGGTGCGAGCGGTCAGTCTGGGCTCAGGCGGTTGCGGCGTCCCGCTGCAGCATTCGGCAACACATCATCGAGCGGGCAGGTGCCGCGTCGATGTGCTGGGCCGTGATGCCGGAGCGAGTCATGGCGATCATGCTGCCCCTCGCGGACGTGCCGCCCAAGCCGCTTCGGCCCGCGTCTCACATAGCGGGCACGCGTGGACCGGTTGCCAGCACAGCCTGTGTGCGACGTCACAGCACGGGAGCCCGACGCGGCCGGCCCTGCTGCGAGCCTTGACAGGCAAGTGGCTCCTTGCCTAACGTCGACATCGTGGGAGACGTGTTCAAGGCGATCGCAGATCCCACGCGACGCGCCATCCTCGACGAGCTGGTCGAGCGCGACGGCCAGACCCTCTTCGAGCTGTGCACCCGCCTGACCATGAAGCACGACCTCGGCTCGTCGCGGCAGGCCGTCTCCCAGCACCTCGACGTCCTCGAGGCGGCTGGGCTCATCACGACCCGTCGTGAGGGTCGATACAAGTTCCATCACCTCGACACGCGCCCGCTCGGCACCATCGCCGAGCGCTGGCCGCTCCAGAAATGAGCCACCCATGCCACGCATCAACCTCGCCAGCGTCTTCGTCGACGACCAGGACAAGGCGCTGACCTTCTACACCGACGTGCTCGGCTTCGTGAAGAAGACCGAGATCCCGATGGGTGAGCACCGGTGGCTCACCGTGTCCTCGCCCGACGAGCCCGACGGCACCGAGCTCGTCCTCGAGCCGAGCGGCCACCCCGCCGTCGGCCCGTTCAGGGCGGCGCTGATGGCCGACGGCATCCCGTTCACCTCGTTCGCCGTCGCCGACGTCCGCGCCGAGCACGCGCGGCTGCGCGACCTCGGCGTCCGGTTCACCCAGGAGCCCCTGACCATGGGCCCGGTGACGACGGCCGTGCTCGACGACACCTGCGGGAACCTGATCCAGCTCGCGTCGATGGGCTGACCCGCACCCCACGTGCCGCCGCGCTGCCCTTCCGCCCTTCCGCCCTTCCGCGGCCGGTTCCACGATCCGGCGAGGTCTCTGGGGTGATCCACCCCCAGAACCTCGCTCGATCGCGCTCGCCGCGGGCGGCGACCGTCGGGGGCCGGCGGGGGCCGCGACCTCCAGCATCGGCGTTGCTGACCAACGTCGAACCCGGAGGCTCTCGTGGACGCCGACCTGGACACCCTCGCGACCGCAATCTACGTCAGGACCGACGATCTTCTGAAGGGGTCACCTGATCGGACTCCGTGGCGTCCGCCGGTCGGGCTGGCGCCCCGGATCACTGATGCGGAGCTGGTGACGTTGGCGGTGATGCAGGCGCTGCTGGGGTTCACCAGCGAGGCGCGCTGGCTGCGCTACGCGACCGCGCACCTGGGCGGCCTGTTCCCGTATCTGCCCCGCCAACCGGGCTACGACAAGCGACTGCGCCGGCCGGCCGGGACGTTGAACTGGCTGATCGCGGTGCTGGCCCGCGAGACCAGCATGTGGACCGACGACGTGTGGGTGGTCGATTCCACCCCGATCGAGTGCGCCCGGTCCCGGGACACCGTGCGCCTCTCTGACCTGGCCGGATGGGCGCAGCACGGGTACTGCGCCAGCCACTCCCGTTAGTTCTGGGGCCTGCGCCCACACCTGGTCGCGACCTTGCAGGGCCTACCCGTCGCGCTCGCGATCACCGACGCCAAGGCGGCGGCGGCGGGGACATCCTCGTGCGGCCGGGGGCCGCTGCGCGGACCTGGACCGTCGGGATCGAGGACCCGCGCGACGGCGGCCGCATCCAGGCGCGGGTCCCCGTGCAGGACGGCGCGGTGGCGACGTCCGGGACCGCGGCCCGCGGGCTGCACATCGTGGACCCGAGGTCCGGCGAGCGTGCGGCGAACGTCCGCTCGGCAACGGTCATCGGGCCGTCGCTGCTGTGGGCGGACGTCTACGCCACGGCGGCGGTCGCGCTCGGGCGCGAGGCCGTCAACTGGGTGGGCTCGCTGCACGGACGAGCGGCATGCTCGTCCTGGCCGACGGCGTCGTGCACCGCTGGCAGAACGCGGCCTGAGCGCTCGGCGACGGTGGAGTTCGCCGTTGGAGCAACGTGACCTGGCTTCGCTATTGTGACTTCCCAGGACCCCAGACCGGGCAGGCTACGGCACGGCCATCGTGCCGGCCGGCGCGGCGGGACGCTCCCTGAGGACGCGCCATGTTCGACACCATCGCCGGTCTGCCGCTGCACCCGCTCGTCGTGCACGCGACGGAGGTGATCGTCCCCGCCGCCGCCCTGGCGCTGGTCCTCGCAGCCCTGTGGCCCCGGTTCCGTCGCTGGGCCGGCTGGGCCCCGCTCGGCCTCGGCGTCGCTTCGCTGGTGCTGGTGCTGCTCTCGACGCAGTCGGGCGAGGCTCTCGAGGAGCGCGTCAACGAGACGTCTGCGGTCGAGCGGCACGTGAACATGGGCGAGGGGTTGGAGGTGTGGGTGATCGGCCTGGTCCTCGTCTCTGCCGCGATGTTCGCCTTGGACCGTCGGCGGCGGAACGAGGCGCGCACCGCCGAGGCGTCCACGCCAGCGGAGGGTACGGCAGGCGTCGTGGGCGCGCTGCGCCGACCGGCGTCGGCACGCCTGATCGCCGTCGTGTTCGCCGTGGCGGCCATCTCGGTGGGCACCGGCACGATCGTCCAAGCCATCCTGATCGGCCACAGCGGCGCAACGGCCGTGTGGGCCGGCACCACCGGCGGCTGACCCGCCCGCGCCTGGCGGCGACGAGCTGACCGGGGAAGCGACCGCCCGACGACGGCGTTCGGCCTGGGCGAGGTGGTCCGCTATCCTCGTTCGGCCGGGAGGATTCGCCTAGTGGCCTATGGCGCACGCTTGGAAAGCGTGTTGGGTGAAAGCCCTCGGGGGTTCGAATCCCCCATCCTCCGCGTGACGAAGGGCCCGTGACCTGCGAGTTCGCAGGTGGCGGGCCCTTTGGCGTGGGTGGGGGCGGGTCAGGTGGCGGTGCGTGGTAGCAGTTGTGGTAGCAGTTTGCTCAACACCGCCGGACTCCGACCCCAGCCGCCCGCACCGCGACACCGCGCTCCGAACCATCGACCGGCTACTGTCGCCCGGCCGAGTGCGAGCGCCTGCCGCCGACACCTACACTCGCCAGCCTCGCCACCCCCTGGGGATCCCGCGTGAAAGCCGCACGGCCGTCTCCGGCGCCTGAAAAGAACCGCTAGGCCCCAGCCTCATGGGCAACTACACAAAGCGGCGAATGCATGCGTGGACGTTTCGATCGAAAGTATCGCGTTCGCGCACAAGAAGCTCTACCCATGAACCCGTCAGGATGGATAGAACGGCATCAACTCGGCCGCGCTTCGCCACGCAATAGGCGCGCCAGGTTCGCGCTGGAACCCGACCAACGTCGCGCCTCCACACAACTCGAAAATCCAGTCTGTGCAGGCTCCGCAGGGCGTGAAATTGTCCCGCTCAGCGACTACAAGTATCGCAATAACCTGCCCTTGAGCACCCTCCGAAACGACTCTCGAAAGCGCACTGACCTCTGCATGTATGTCATGGCTTCGAAAACGGTGCTCGATATTGCACCCAGAGAACAATTCGTCAAGGTCGGTTACGACGCCGCAACCGACCCGCGTCCGTCCGTACACGCGAGCCCGTTCGCGCGCACGCCAGGCCAGGTCCGACATTAGATCGATCGTGGAATCGCTAAGAGGAACCGCACTCATCCGAACTCCTTCTTCGATGCCGCCCTTATTCGTTCGGCAAGTTCAACGACTCTGTGGCCGGAGCCCACGCCTTCGTCGTGCCTCCACAACTCACCCAGGAGCCCCTCCGCGGCGTGGAGCCAGATGGCCGGCGGATCGACCAGATCCAATCCATTCAATGCCTCTCGGTGGAGGTACGGGGTGGACGCAATCTCCCTGGCCCGGGCGGGCTCGCCGAGGCGAGCGAGAACTTCAGCCATAACCCAGTCCTCGGACCGTGATGCGATCTCGAGCAGGCTCCGGAGAGCGCCGTACCGCACCCACTTGCTCCCGTCCGCGCGATCGAGCACCGCGAAGAGCGACTCTCGAACATCGGGGTCGCCCGACGCCCCGAGGACGTGAACCGCGCGCCACCGAACGACTTCACCGGCAGTCCCCGTTGCGAGGCCGGAGAGATGCTGCAGCTGGGACGTGTTCAGCGCCGCCCGTCGTAGCGCGTTACTCGCCGCCCATCCGATCGCCGCGAACTCCGATCCGAGAGCATCAATCTCGCGCTGTTCGGCGACCTCACCGTCGGCCCGCCCGAACATTGCGAACCACTCGGAGAGCCAATCTGCGGGAGACGTCCAGGAGATTGAGCGAGAAACCAACGCGACCAGATCGTCGCGCGATGTCGCTGAGAGCATCTCGTCGGCGACTTCGTCACGCTGAAGCATTAGCGAATCGACCGCTCGTTGCGCGGTCGGGCGCATCCGGTCGAACTGCTTTTCAGCAAGCATCGCGAGAAGAACAAGCCGCATATTCGCACTAACCCGGCGAGGGCCTACGGAGTCCTGCTCGAGCACATCCGCGGCTCCGTACAGATTCCAGTCGTAGATTCTGTGGACGAATTCATCGACCACCGCGTCATCTAGCAATGTCAGCACGAGCCCGAGGGAGTCGAACGAATTCGCGTCGAGCGTCACGACATCGAAGCCCCCCTCACCCCACGCGTCCGGGTTTGCAGCGAGGTGCCGTGCCGCGAGATAGTCGTGGACAAGTTGGTGCGCGAATCTGCAAGACTCCGAGGCAACGAGGACACCAGCATCGATTAGCGAGGACACCTGCTCCGATCCAATGCCCGCACGAAGAGCTTCTAGGTCAACGACACGGTCGCGGCTTGACCGATACGCCTCGTACGCCACCTCTGCCAAGGCCTCTATTGCACCCTCCGCCAGCCCCCCATGCACGGAAAGGAACTCTTCGATAGCCTCGCCGCGACTCCGCTCCACCCCCTGAGCGATCGCTTGGTTCAGGTAGTACGGAACGCGCAGGTGCTCTGCGAGCGCCCCGGAATCTTGAACTACAAGACGTCTGATCACCTCCGAAGGAACCAGCCCGAGCGTCGCTAGCGTCCAGAGGGTCGCAGCTGGGCGCCGCGTCAACCTATCGGTCGCGAGGAATGCGAGCCCTAATGTAGAGGCAAGGAGATAGGGGATCTCAGCGAGGAGCCAGTCAGACGTTGCCCTCGGCACCTCGTTAAGACCGTCTATTACGATGACGCCGTGTCCATCGAGGACGCGACCATAGGAATCGACTTCACTCGCGACTTCGAGAAGATCCGAAAGGGTGAGAGACCTATTTGCGTCCAGGTCGCGCAAATTCCAAGACCGGATGAAGACAGTTCCAAGTCCGCGTTGCCTCGCTATTTCAAGAATTGCGCGCGCCGTGTGGGTCTTCCCGGCACCTCCACGTCCTTGGATAAGCAAGCGACCCGATGCAAGCAGTTTATCGAGCAGCTCGTCCGGCCCAACCGCAGTGCCCGTGCCGGCCAATACGTTGTCGAAGTCGCGCGCGAGGAGGATCTCGTAGCCAAACGAGACTTCCTGGGTTCTCGCCTCCGTCACTCTTGCACCTCCGGGTCGGTCGCCAAATTCATGCTGTAGGCGGGGATCATGGGGTGCCCTCGATGCAGGGGACTGGCATTCGCTACCACGCGCCGAGTTAAGGCAGCCGCGAACGCTGCGGCCGACGACGCGGCGCGAGGAGACCAAGTAGCTCGCTCGTCAGTCTTGCCGACTCCAATTCCAGACCGCTCCAGGGTCGCATCGATGTCAGCTTGCACGAGTTCACGCTCTTGTCCGCGCCCGTAGACGATGTCGCTGACGCCTCTGACCGTAATGAAGGTAGGATTGTAGTGAACTGCCAAACGAGTCTGAGTACGGACCCGATGTAGGCTGTGCGCGATCCCGCTCGACTCCATCTCAATACCGATGGCTTTGTCGAAATGCTTCATCAGCGTCTGCTGTCGCGGCTCCAGCGGATCGTCTGCCAAAGTGTCTCCAGAGACAATCTCGCCGAAATGGACTGCGGGACGAACGCCCGCCCCCTCCCAAGAGGGACCCAGATATTCCAGCCAGGTTGTTTTCCGGCTCACCTGTTTCGCATCGCTGATGAGTTGCATGCTTGGCTGGTCTAGAGCCAGATAGCGAATCAGGTAGCGATGCGGCTCCGACTTGATGAAGTTGGTGTGATGCACATACTCCGACACGAGAACATCGCCGCGATCGGGTCCCTTGAAATGGCCCGGTTCGCCTTCAATCGGCCTGTGCACTCCCCCCGCCGTGCCGACAACAATGACGATCTGCGGTCGGAATTGCCGAATTCGCTCCGCCAGGGAACCGGCTGCGACAAGAGTCGTGAGGCCGTCGGACTGAACTAGCGCGAAGGGAATATGGCTGGTGTCAACACACGAGGCCGGTGCGTACGCTCCGGTGTCCGCGACCTCCGCGAGAGGGCTGAACCGTTCGAAAACCTCTTGCGCCCGTGGAAACTCCTTGTCGGTAATGGTGAACACCAGCACGTGCACATGTTTGCCGGACGCCCCATTAAGGCACACGTCTTCGCTCTCGTCCCCCACGCCATCTCCTCGGTCAACACGGCTTCGAGGTCATCATGCCGCACCGCACCGACACGTCTCGGCGCGGCTGCCCCGCCGGCGCCCATCAGTCCAGGTCACGCGAGGTTCATACGGCACTGTCAGGGCTTGATAGTCCGGGTTGAACGCCCCACAACAGCTCGCTCATCCGCCGGTTCGCCTCCTCGACGAGCTCGGGCACCACGTGCTGGTACCGAGCCGTCATCGTCGGAGAGGTCCAGCCGAGCATGTCCATGACTACCCGCTGGTCGACGCCCTGGACGAGCAGCAGAGTCGCCGCGGTGTGGCGGGCGATTGGGTATCTGCTTGAGTCAAGTGTGCAGGTCAGACGCTGTTTTCGGTGCCGCCGATGAGGCTAGTCAGGGGGTGGGGGTCGGTGGCGACGGCTTGTTGGAGCAGGCGGTAGAACAGCAGGCCGCGTGAGCGTGAGGAGCGACGGTTGAACCGGAAGGTGAACTCGTCGAGGTAGTAGTCCAGCTGGCGCTTGGAGATCCCGTGGTGCAGGGTCCCGGCGACCCAGCGTTTGAGCAGCGAGGCAACCAGGTGGACCCCGGGCAGGTACTCGTGGGCCGGCTCGACCGAGGAGATCAGGACCCGGTACTCGTGGGTGAAGCCCTGCTCGCCGAGCTGGCGCAGGTTGCGGGCGCCGTCGGTGCGGATGTGCGCGCCGGGGGCTATCACCCGGTGGGCGAAGTCCACGAGCTGGTTGGAGTTGCGTGCATCGGCCCTGGCCAGACGGATCCGGCCGATCTTGCGGCCCCCGGGGGTCTCGACCGCGACCATCACCGGGACCTTGGTGATCACCACGCTCGACGCCTTCTTCGCGCGCCCACCGACCATCGTCTCGTCCAGCTCGACGACCCCGGCCAGCAGCTCACGCTCGGGGCGGACCATCGCCCGGCGCAGCTTGTGCATCCACGCCCAGGCGGTCTCATAGGACCCGAACCCCAGGACCTGCTGCAACGTGCTGGCCGAGACCCCGTTCTTCGACGCGCAGACGAACCAGATCGCCGCGAACCACGTCGTCAACGGTGTGTGGGACCGGTGGAAGATCGTGCCCGCCGTGACCGACGTCTGACGCCCGCACCCCGAGCACATCCACATCCCCCGCCGGGCGGTGCGCCACGCCCGGTCCGACCCGCACCCCGGACACACGAACCCGCCCGGCCAGCGCAACCGGGCCAGGTACGCCAGGCAGTCCGCCTCCGTGGAGAACCACGCCACCAACTGCTGATGGGTGCGCGGGTAGTCCACCCCTGCCACCGGAATCCGCTCGTCCATACCCCAGAATCTACTGGACTCAAGCAGATGCCCAATGGCGGGCGTCGTGGAGTCGCGCCGGGCGGACCCCAGCACCCTCGAGGAACTTGACCCAGTGCACGGAGTGGTCGCTTGGATCGATCGGGCGGCCGGTGACGGTGGTGAAGACGAGGCCGGACTCGTGCCACTCGGAGCCGGCGTAGATCCGGGCCTTGCGCTGGGCCTGTCGGTGACGGCGCAGCGCGTCGACCATCGGGCGCGGCATGGGCAGGGTCCGCTTGCTCTGCCTCGTCTTCGGCTCCGCAAGAACGAGCCCGCCGTCGCGCCGCTTCGGGCATTTCGCGGGCCTCTCGTCGCACCGGGTCGGGTCCTCGCAGCCGTGGCGGTACCGGCGGCGTTCCAGCTGCTGGCGCACGCGCAGCCGTCCCGGCTCCAGGTCGACGTCGGCCCAGGACAGCCCGAGCGCCTCTCCCCTGCGCAGCCCGAGGGAGATCGCCAGCATGAATGCGACGCCGTTCGGCTCGTCGTCGGCCGCGGCCATCAGGGTGCGCGCCTCGACGACCGTCAGGGGGTCGATCTCCGGGGCGTCGTAGCGGGGCGTGTGCGCGAGGGCGACGGGGTTGCGCGGGATGCGGCGACGTCGGACGGCGTCGTTGAGCGCCTTGTTCAGCGTCGTCCGCACGTGGTGGACCGACCCGACGTTCAGGCCCTTGGCCAGCAGCGCGGTGTAGAGGTACTCGACGTGCTCCGGCTCGAGGTCGGCGAGCCGATGCTTGCCGATCGTCGGGACGATGTGCGCCCGCACGTCGGTGGTGTACCCGTACAGCGAGTTCGGGCGCACGCGCAGGGCCGAGGCGGTGAGCCAGTCTTCGAGCCAGTCGGCCAGACGCGGCGACCGGCCGGCGGGTACCTTCGCCGCGTCGTCGCGCTCCCGCTCCAGGGCGCGGACCTTGTGGGCGACCTCGGCCTGGGTGGCGCCGCTGCGCTTGCGCCGATCGGAGGAGCCGTCGGGCCTGGTGCCCATCGTGACGAAGCCGTACCAGCGGCCGTCGGTGCTCTGGAACACCGAGGACCGGTTGTTGGCGGCGCGGGTGCCCATCACTCACCGACAGGTTCGTCGGGGTCCGGGTTCTGCTCGCGCCGCAGCCGCTCGACGTACTCGACCAGGCAGTCGGCCGGCACTCGGCGCAGCCTGCCCAGGAGGACGGTCTCTAGCTCGCCCAGCAGCATCAGCTGGTAGACGTAGGAGCGGCCGATCGACAGGCGTCGGGCGGCCTCGGGGACGGTGAGCATGAGGCGCGGGGCCTCGTCGTGCTCGGGGTTCTGGCTCATGGTGATCCTTCCTCGGTGCTGATGCGGATGCGGGTGATGCGGCTCAGATGCCGAGCACAGGTCCATCGCGTGCTGGTGTCGGCGGGTAGGACGAAATGGGTCGGGAGAACTGTGGAGAGGGCGACCGGTCGAGACCCTGTGGATCGGGCAGCCCGAACCGGTAGGGCTCGTGCAGTGGCCGGACCGGGGCCGGGGCGTCCGGGTGGTAGTCGGCCCAGGTCTCGGTGGCGCTCCGCTCGGCGTGGCTGGTCGCCAGGATTCGGTCGAGGACGTCCCGGGTGGAGGGCGGCGACTGGACCTGGCCGGGAAGGCAGTCGTCGCCCACGGGTTCGGTGACCACGTAGGTGCGGTTGAGGTGCCGACCGCGGCTCATCGCGACGTAGAGGTCCTCGCGAGCCATGCCCGGCCCAGCGACGGTGTGGGACTGGTCCACCGTCATGCCCTGGGAGCGGGCGGTGGTGGTCGCGTAGCCGAGCTCGACGTGATCGGCGACGTACGCGTACGGGAGACGGACCGAAGCGCCGTGGTCGTCGCGGCGCCAAGGCCCACCCGCCGGGCGGACCCGCAGCGCCCCGTCGCGCTCGATCGCGACGACGTCCCACAGCGCGCCGTTGCGCACGAACCCGTTCGCCGTGCGCAGGTGACGGTCGTTGCGGCGGGTGACGACCCGGTCACCGACGCCCGCTGTCAGGCCGTCGTGCAGCTCGATCCCGGCGCGCTCCACGGTCCCCGACTGCACGCCGTGGGCGCGAGCGAGGCGGTTGAGGTCACGCACGGTGCGACTGTCGGCGGCCTGCAGGACGGCGACATGGCCCTCGTCCTGGGCGGCCGTGAAGCCGTCGAGTGCGGCGTAGAGCACCTCCTCGCGACTGCCACCGGTGAACGCACCGTGGGCCTCGTAGGCGTCCAGGGCCGCCGGGTGGGCGCGGCGCAGCTCGAGGCTGGCCCGGGCCTCCCACGGCCGGCTGAACCGGAACAGCGACGTGAGCTCGGCGGTCGGGCCGCGGCGCGCGAGCATCGCGAACCCGCCGCCGGCGTCGACTGATCCGCGTTGCAGGTGGTCGCCGACGAGCAGCACCTTGGCCTGGGCGTCGCGGGCCTGGGAGACGAGCGCCGCCAGGGTTCGCGTGTCGGCCAGCGAGGCCTCGTCGACGATGACCAGCTGCCCGGTCCTCATCGCCCATCGGCCCTGTTCGGCCTGGAGTCCGAGGGCCCGGCGACGCTCCCGCTCCCAATCGGTGCCCGGGCCTCCGCCAAGGGCACTCAGTGCGGCATCGAACGCAACGCCGCGGGCGCGCGCCCCGTCGCCGATGGACTCGTGCAGCCACTTCGCCGTGGTCTCGCACGGCACACCCAGGGATGCGCTCAGGGCATGCGCAGCCGTGGCCGACGGCGCCAGCGCGACGACGGGGCCGACGTAGCGCTGCCAGATCGTGGTCAGGGCCTTGAGGGTCGTGGTCTTACCTGACCCGGCCGGCCCGACGAGCGCGTCGAGCAGGTGCTCCGACGTCAGGATGGCCCGGATGGCGGCGGTCTGATCGGCGACCAGTGACCGGCCGACGTCGGCGCTCTGCTGCTCGGCGTCACCCAGCCAGTGCCGCCTGATGAACGGGAAGCCCTTGGTCTCGGCCGCGTCGACGAGGACCCTCTCGGCGGCGAGGAGCTCGGTGGAGGTGAACAGCCTCTCGCCCACCCGGCGGCGCTCGGGCTCGCGCGTGTCGTCCAGCTGCACGCACGCCGCCTGGACCTGGTCGGTGATCGCGCTCGTCAGGCGCAGTCGCTCCTGCGGGGAGGCCATCCGCAGGAACTTCGAGGCGCGCAGCGTCTCGCTCCCGACGTTCCAGTCGGTCCACACCGACCGCCTGGTCGAGACGTCCTGCACCACCTGGGCGACGATCGCGGCGCGAACCTCGGGCCCGACGTCGTGCGCGTGCAGCGGCCGGCCGTAGGCACCGGACAGGGCTCGCGCGGCCAGGTCCTGCGGCTCCCGACCGGTCAGGGCGCGGGCGCGGTTGGCCCAGTCGGTCAGCAGGTCCCGCAGCGGACGGACCACCTTGGGCGGGCGGGTGACCCGCGTCAGGTGCTGCCGCGCCCTGGTGGTCTCGACCCGGGTCGGTTCGCGGCCGCGGTCGGCCTGGAACTGGGCCGCCCACTCGGCCTCGGCGCAGTGGATCTGCTCCGAGCGCGAGGAGAAGTGCGCCAGGACAGCGTCGTCGATGCCGTCGATCTCGAACGCCTGATTGCGGCGCGGGCCGCGGTCGCGCAGGGACAACGCAACCGGTAGGCGCCGGGCGAGGTCGTCGGCCAGGAGCACGTCGTACAGCTCAGAGACCGTCACCGCGGCGGCGTGGACCGTCTTGCCGTCCAGGGACCGCCAGAGCCCGTCGGGCCCCTGGACCTTGTTCGCGAGCACGACGTGGGTGTGCAGGTTCGGGTCGCCGGCGCGGGTGTCCCAGTGGTCGAAGGCGGCCGCGATCATCCCTCGGGTCCGCACCTGTCGGCAGCCCGCGTGCCCGACGCGGGTGCGCACCACCTTCTCCTCGACGAACGCGAGCGTCTGGGCGACGGCGGCGTGGTGGGCGGCGTGCACGGCGGCTCGCGTGGCGTCGTCGCCCAGGGCCCACAGCACGGAGGCGGACTTGGGGACGGTGAACGTCAGGTCGTAGCCGACCACCGGACGACCGAGCTGCCCGGCGTATTGGCGCCCGAGCGGCTCGCCCGTGACCGGGTCGTGGCCGTCGCGGAAGACCGCGGCCATCGCCTCCTCGGTGACCACCGCGCCAGGGGCGACCCGCCCGATCGGCTCGTGCCCGAGACCGGCGAGCCCGCTACCGCTCCACCGCCCCGGCGGGTTGCCGGTGGCCTCGTAGTAGGCGACCAGCGAGTCGCACGCGGCTAGGCCCAGGTCGCCGGCTGCGACGTGACGCGTGAGGTACGCGTACCCGTCGCCCGCGCCGAGCTTGTGCATCGACATCACGAGCGAGACACCTCCCCTCCGGGACCTGCCGGACCTGCTGGCCGGCGCCGGCCCGCGACCACTCCTGCACTAGAGAGCCCTGGCTCTGCGCACATGCCCATACAGAAAGGGGTGCGCCAGGACGACCAACATGAGGGGGTCCGCCGTTTCTACCTCGTCTGGCAGCGCACTCCCCCTTCACTGGGCCTGAGTGCGGTCCGGGGGAGAAGACGCACGGTTGGAGCAGAACTGGGTGCCGTGGGTTGGCCTGACGCGGTAGGTGCGCAGGTCAGCGGGGTGGCGATGTTGGGCAGTCGGGACGGCCGTGGGTGCGTCAGGCATGGACGCGGGGCTGGCGACGGTCACGCAGGCGTCGACGGGTGTCGTCGTCGCCCGTGGCCGCGTTCGAGGCCGAGGTGGACCGCCTCGGGGCGGTCGGGCTCGCGCGGTTCGGCCGGCTGACGCAGCCCGAAAGAAGGCCGCGGTGCGGGCGAAGTCCTCCGTCCAGCACGTGGTGCAAGAAGAGTCCCGCGCCTTCCTGCCTCGCACGACCACATGGCCGCGACGAGACGCTGCTCCAGCCGTCGCCTCCATCCGGCCGATCTCGCAGCCCTTCGGATTGACTAACCAATATGGAGCGGACCGACGGGGCGCCTCAGCCGCCAGGCGGTCTGGGTTCCGCCAGCAGGAACTCCAGTCGGGTGGGCTCGGCGGAGCCAGGAACCTGGTGGGCCGGGTGCGGTCGTCGAGCATTCAGATGAAGGTGCGCGTCCACGATCCCGCCATTCAGCGCTCTGAGAGGCTGGGCGAGGGCGAGGCACGCAGCGACCACGCCTACGAACGAAGCAGCGGCAGCTCGGCCTGCGAGCTGCACGACCCCGCACCGGTCCGCGCCCCGGAGTTCGGCGTCCCGGTAGGCGTCGACGCGGTTCGCAAGCACCTCGCCAGCTTCTGCCGGCTCCGCCGACCACGCTCGGATGCGAGTCGAGTCACCCGCGGCGGGGAAGGTCTTCACGGCGATCTCCGAGAACGATCGGTCAGTTCGCCCCAGCCCTGCGTCGACGGCCATGGTCCATCTGGCCGCGGTGATCGCGCGTCGCGCGATAACGTTGTCGACGCCGATCAGCGCGAGTCCGGGCTCGTGGGACTGACGGACTTGCCCCTCGATCAAGCGCCGCTCGACGAGCCGAACGCTGAAGCCGAGGTGGTCCAGGGCATCACCCACCAGTCGCGTCTTGAGGGTGCCGACATTGTCTTCAGCGACAAGGAGGCCGGTGCTGACGTTCGCCGCCGACACAGACTCGTCGTCCTGCAGGACCACGGTGACGGCCGACCGGTCGACGAACGGCAGCAGACCCCAGCACCAGCTATAGGCCTGGCCGAGATGTCCCAGGCCGACGATCCACACACCCTTGGGCAGGTAAGCGAGGTCCGGTCCGGTCTCGCAGTCCTCGGACGTGCAGCCGGGTGCCCACAGGGACAGGGAGATGTTCTCAAGCCCCACGTCGTCCCGACCGGATGCCAGGGCGAACAGTTGGCCGACACCGAGGGCCGCCGCTGCAGCCGGCGCGAGCGGCATCTGGTCCGACTCGGCAAGCCTGGCGCCGTCCGTCGCGACCATGGCGGTCCACCCTTCCCAGGTGATCTGGAACACCGGCTCGGCGAGCCGAGGATCGGCAGCCCCGATTGCAATGGTCGGCGCGTCTGTGAGGTCCTCGAGGTTGACGAGTTCGGCTCCCTCGGCAGCTAGGGCTGCTCCGAGCGACTTGTCGGCGTGCCAAGCCACGCGGCACGCGGTGGCGGCAACCTCACGTGGGGCGCAGACGCGCACCGTCCCGAACGCCCGGACGCCCGTCATGACGGCGATGAGCGCTGCCACCTGGTGCGAGTGGCGTGTTGCGTCCTCGCCGAGGACCACCTGGGCGACCAGGTTCTCGCGCATCTCGATCGCCTCGTCGAGGGTCCTCGCAACGCCGCAGTCGACGAAGATCTTGGCGGTGCGATCGAAGTTCTCCGCGCTGTGCACAGTCACGGGTCCACCCTCGCGATCGGTCGGCGGAACAGATGGGCCAGACGCGGCCAGGCCGGCATCGACGTGAGTCGCAGCGCTCGCAGCTCGGCGGATCGATCGGCACCCATCCAGCTGCCGCCGCCCTGGTAGACGTAAACACCGCAATCGTCGAGACGAGCGCGGTACGCGTACTGGGGCACGACGACAGCCACGTGCCCGGCCTCCGGGATCATCGGGTGCCTGCGGTCGATGTCGCTCTGGTGGACCCAGGAGGACGGGTGGGTGTGGACGTCCGCGACCACCTTGAAGTTGTGTTCCCGGCAACGCCGCCACAACTCCGTATAGCCAGCCCCGGAGAAGGAGATGCCACCGGTCAGGCAAGTTGCGTCGAGGTCGTCGTACATCACGAACGCAGAGATCCGCTCCGGCGCAAGCCTGGAGGCGAGCAGGAAAGCCCCGGACTCGCGTACGGCGTTTCCTCGCGTATGGAGCTCCCGGGTCAGGCCCCGCCACAGCCGCCGCGAGATGCGCAGCCTGGGAGCGGGGAGCGCTCGCGTTGTGCTCATGCCGCGACCTCGACCATCGTCGGCTGAGTCGCCGTCCGCAGGACGTCACGGATGAGCTGCAGGTAGTCCACGATGGACTTGTCCGGGCCCCACAGGTGTCGCGGATGGTCCGTGCGCCAGGGGTCATGGCCAACGAGCGCTCTGCGGTCGTAGGGAATGTACGGAGATCCCCCGTTCCCGACCGACCAAGCCAGGCTGAAGACCTCGCTCGCCCGGCCGCCTTGTGGCCAGAGGTTAGTCGGCAGCGCGGAGCCCTCTGAGATCGACCACAGGGCGCCTGCCGGCGCGCAGCCGGGGTAGCCGGCACAGTCCAGGATCATGTCGACGCTCCGACCGGTTCCCGCGACCACGCGGAACGTCGCGGTGGTGCCCGACCGGTCATGCAGCGTCCACCAGCCGCGGTCAACGCCGATCTCGAACCGCTCCGAGGTTAGATCGGATGCGAGGGCGGCTTCGTCAGGCGCCACAGTCCTCCTCCTTCATGTCTAGACCGCAGCCGTGCCCTTGCGGTTCTGCACTCTCAGCCCGCGAAGCGGTCGGCGACGACTAGGTCGAGGTCGAGCTTGTGGTCCCGCCCGGCGAGCCGACCGACGTGAGCACCCACGTCGAGCTCGTCGGTGCTCCCGGTCTCGCGGAGGACGAGATCACCAGCATCGGCCGGGTTCAGGTTGAACCCGTCGTGGCCGACGACCCAGCGGTGGACACGCTCGATGGTCGTCCCGGGCGCGAAGCGCCGCTCCCTCTCGTCCCCGTTGTAGTGCACCCGCACGTCCACGCGGTGACGGCCACGGTGCAGACCACGTCGCGCAAGCTGAGCCGCCGTCGCGCCGCGGGCGAGGGTCTCATCGGCGTCCTCCTCCCACAACTCCTCGTCTTCGGCGAGGGCGATGCTGTCGGCGAGCACGGCGCTCTCGTCGATCTCGACGACGGCGCTGGTATCCGAGTCCTGCAGGAAGATCTTCATGAGTGCTCCTCGTGTCGCGATCGGTAGCCCGCTCAGTTCCGAGTTAGGCTTTACCTATCTGGTAGCACCGATCGTACCCCATGAACTGCTTTACCTGGGAGGTAAAGGTGCTTCTCGCGTGGTGGTCGCCTGAGCTGCGGGACATCTGCCGGTCGCAAGTGGCCCTGGCAACCCGGTGGCCGGCGAGCGCAGGCGCAGCCGAGGACCTGCTTGGCGCGGTGGCGCATGCGGAGACCCTCGGTTCGCTGATGCAGCTGCGCTGCATCCGGATCGGGATCTTGGATGACGGTGGACGTGCCGCGGCCGTAGTACAACTGGAGGAGGTTTCGATGCACGCCGCAGTACTGAGCAAGACGGGTCAGAGGCTGCCCATGGTGGCGCCGGCGAACCTGCGCAAGGAGCTCGGCTCCGCTACTGCCCTACTCATCAATGACCTGCAGGCCAACGGCGTCGGCCTCCTTCGAGCGGCTGGCTGATGTCGGGGCAGCGGGAGCAGGGCGACCAGCGCTACCTCACCAGTGAGTTCGCGCCTGACTGGGCGGTTCCGCCAGGGCGGCTGATACAGCGTGAACTGAGCGCTGCGGGGTTCACGCAGACGGATGTCGCTGCACGAACCAACATCAGCGCCAAGCACCTGAACCAGGTGCTGCACGGCCACGTCCCGCTATCCCCGGACGTCGCCGTCTCCCTCGAGATGGTTCTCGACGTGTCCGCGGACCTGTGGCTGCGGATGGATGCCACCTGGCAGGCGGCGCGCCTTCGCCGATCATCGCAGGAGTCATTCGCCGACCTGGCTGGGTGGCTCAACCGGTTCCCAGGCAATGTGCTCGAGTCTCGCAACGTGCTCGACGGCACCGCGCCGGTCGCCACGCGCGTCGAGCAGCTCTTGCGCTTCTTCCGCGTTGCTGACGTCGAAGCCTTCCAGCGGGTCTGGTTGACACCCCAGGCGAGCTACCGTCGCAGCCAGAAGTTCGCCATCGACCCCTATGCGACCGCGCTCTGGCTCCGCCTGGCCGAGCAAGCAGCCGAGGAACTCGCTCCGGATGCCGCCGAGTACGACGCACAGCGGCTCCGCGAGGTGGCTCGGCTGATCCCGGGCTTGTCGCGACTGCCAGTCGCCCAGGCGTTTCCACAGGCGGTGTCGCTGCTGCTCACGTCCGGAGTTCTCCTCGTCTTCATCCCCGAGGTGGACAACACCCGCATCTGCGGCGTCTCCCGATGGACCCACACCGGTCACCCGATAATCGCGCTCAGCGGTAGGCAGAAGTACCTGGACATCCTCTGGTTCACGCTGCTGCACGAAGTCGCCCACGTCATCCTCCATCCGAAGCGTGCAACGTATCTGGAGGTGGACGGGAGTGACACTGTCGTGAACGACGACCGCGACGCACTGGAGGCGGCGGCCGACGACTTCGCGCAGAACGCCTTCCTGGGACCCTGGGAACGCCAGCTGGTCCGATCGCTCCAGGACACCGACGAGCTCGTCGCCCTCGCGGAGCGGGCTGGAGTCCACCCCGGAATAGTCGCTGGACGATACGGACATGACACCGGCGATTGGCGCAAGTTCGGCAAGCTACGACCACGGATCGAACTAGCTACAGCGCTCATTCCCACGTGAACGTCCTGTGAGTTAACCGAGCTCTGCGGGCCGGGGACGGTCCGCAGTGGGCCACGTTCCTCTTCTGCGGGCGCGCCGGAGGTCGTCTCCCGCGAGACACTGCTCGAACAGAAGCCCGCGGACACCGCGGCGACGACAGACCATCGCCGGAGTCACGCTCCCTGTTCCATGCTCGGCGCCGGACGCACCGAGTACGTCATCGGGGTCACGAGGCGATGAACCTGATGCCCGCGCGGTAGCGGTTCTGGTAGCGGTCTTGTGCTGTGCGGCCCCTTCCAGGCGCCTACGCGTCCGGCCGCGCGCACCCCTAAAGGTGACGTCCCGCGCAAGACGAGTCGGTGCTGATCTTGAATGTCGGAGGTTGTCCGTACCGTCGGCTCCGTGAAGGGAGGTGTGAAACATGGCGAAGCCGTCGAAGGGCGCGCTGTCGAAGGCGGGCAGCACACTGGCGTCAAGCGGATCGAGCAAGCCCGCCAAGTCGAAGGCCGGCTCGACCCTCGGGAAGGGCTGACCTCAGTTCTCGGAGGGCCCCGTCGACGAGTTGGCGGGGCCCTCGCACTGCAGTGCCTCCAAGACCCTCCGAACCACGACTGCGGGGTCCTCGTGCTCCCAGGCCCGCACGACGCTCCACCCGGCATCAAGCAGCTGACTTGTCGTGTCCTGGTCGCGGGCTTGGTTGGCGGCGAGCTTCACCGACCACCACTCGGCGTTCGATCGAGGACGGGTGCCGTGCCGTGGGCATCCGTGCCAGAAGCAGCCGTCGATGAATACCGCAACCTTGCGCCGTGTGAGGGCAATGTCGATCGTCCGGCGAGCATGCCCAGGCACCGGGTACGCGACCCGGTAGCGGTAGCCGGCCGCGTACAGCAGTCGTCTGACCGCGAGTTCGCCTTCGTTGTCGCGGCGGCGCAATGCGCTCATCCTGCGGGAGACGGCCTCGCCAGACGAGCCCGGGTGAGGCGGGACCCCGAAACCGCCGACCATGTAGGCCTCCTCCCTGGCTGCGGCTCACAGCCCTCGGCTCCACTCACAGGTTCTCGTCGAACATCCTGATCCACAGGAGGGGCGGCCCCTCGCCCTCCCCGCCCCTTGCATATTCGTACTGTCGTCTCTCCACTGGCATGAGACGAGGCGACGAGGATGCGCACCATCCAACCAGCGCTCGCGATCGACTGGTCAGCCATCGGCGGCCCGGCTCCAAGGACTCACCCGGGACGAGGGCCGGGAATGTCGCACCGGGCAGGTAAGCTGACCCGCATGTCGTTCTCGTTCGTTGATCTGTTCTCGGGTATCGGCGGCTTCCACGCCGCCCTCGGCGCACTCGACGGAGAGTGCTGGTTTGCGTCAGAGATCGACCTGCAGGCCAAGGCCGTCTACGAGAGGAACTGGCACACCGAGGTCGCCGGCGACATCGTCGCCCTGACCGAGGACCAGATGGCCGTTCCGCCCCACGACGTGCTCGCGGCCGGGTTCCCCTGCCAACCCTTCTCGAAGTCTGGGTTCCAGCGCGGGATGGATGAGACGCGCGGCACGCTCTTCTGGAACATCTGCAGGATCCTCGACGAACGCAAGCCCCCCGTGATCTTGTTGGAGAACGTCCGCAACCTCGCTGGCCCTCGGCACAAGGAGACCTGGCGCACCATCGTCAGGTCCCTGAGGGACCTCGGCTATCGAGTGTCTGGCACGCCAACTGTCTTCTCCCCCCACCTTCTCCCGCCGAGCCTCGGTGGTCGACCGCAGGTCCGGGAGCGGGTGTTCATTACGGGCACCTACGTCGGTCGGGCCAGGGCGTGGGCCGAGGCGACCGATGAGCCCCTTGTGCCGAACCGCCCAGTCGCCGGTTGGGACCCCCAAGGGTGGGACGTCGAGCAGGACCTGCCGCTCGACGCCGATGCGGTGATCGAGGGGGTGCACCGCTACGAACTCACAGCCGCCGAGACGTCGTGGATCGCGACATGGGAAGACCTGCTCGTCGAGCTGAAGCCCCACCTGGCGGGAGGGAAGCTCCCTGGGTTCCCTATCTGGGCCGACGAGTTCAAGTCAGTGCCTGAGATTGACGCATCGACGCCCTCGTGGAAGGCCGACTTCCTGCGCAAGAACAGCGACTTCTATCGCCAGCACCAGGAGGCCATCGACGAGTGGAAGATCCGCCACAACGACCTCGAGGAGCTGCCACCGTCCCGGCGCAAGCTCGAGTGGCAGGCGCAGGACGCGGCGACACTGTGGGACACAGTGATGCATTTTCGCCCCTCGGGCATCCGGGCGAAGAAGGCCACCTACCTGCCGGCGCTGGTCGCGATCACCCAGACCAGCATCATCGGGCACCGCCGACGTCGGATCACGCCTCGCGAGGCTGCGAGGCTCCAGGGCCTACCCAACTGGTTCGACTTCGGGGCTCAGCCTGACGCGGCGAGCTACAAGCAGCTGGGCAACGGCGTCAACGTCGGAGCGGCCTACTACATCCTTCGTGAGCACGTCATGCGCGACAAGGACGACATCGCGGCACTCGCTCCGGGTTTGGTCGAGGCCGTTCTCGCCTCTGATCCGAACCCCGATGGGGCGCTAGAGGCCCGCCCATTCGCGATGGCTCCGCAAGGCGGCAGCCGACGGGCGATCCGCGAGCCGATGGGGTCTGCGGACGTACTCTCCGGCTAGCGCCCCGTACTGGGTCACCTCAAGGTGTGGCTTCAGCAACACCTGCAACGACGTCTCGTGCACGGCGATCGCGCCTCGGTCGAACAGAAGGTGAATGTCGGCTCGCAGGAGCAGCCCGTTGGAGACGTGGTTCGTGGCTGGGCCACGGTAGGGGTAGATGTGCGCGGCCTGTAGTGCCTCGACCGCGGTGTATCCCGTGATCGCGCACGCAGACGCGTAGGCCTCCATCAGCGCCGAGCGGAACCGGTCGCGACCTTCCCTGGTAGCGATCTCGACCAAGCGCCGATCTCGCTCATCCTTCAGCTCCAGCGGATCGAACTCCTCCGCGTCGCCATCCGGCACCTCCTGTTCGATCGGTGGAGTGAGTGATGGTGCCCGGCCCGGCGAACCGTGGATGATCAGCCCGTCAATGATCCGCTGGAGAGCGCGATCGGTGACGGTTCCACCGGGGGAGTACAGCGTGGGGTCCATCGGCTCGTGCGTCGCGGCTTCGACGACGGCCGCAAGCAGGTCGTCCTTGAGCAGGCCGTCCGCGCGTGCATGGGGGATACCGAGCCCGCCTGCGACACCCCTGAGGAAGTCGGACCGCACCGTGGAACCGCGGCTCGTAGTGAAGTGCGGGATCCCAAGAAGGTCGGAGATCACCGACATCAACGGTCGCTCCGGGTACTCCACGCCATAGTCCTTGGCCACTGGTCAAGCCTACGGGGGCGATGTCCCGATCCGGCCAAGACCGGCCCGCGCGAGCTACTGTGTGGAGCAGGACAAGAGGGGGTCGCATGGGAGTGCATGACGACCGTCGCGCCACGGCTGCGGAAAGACGGCGGCGGGTGATCGAGGTCTTCGACCGACAGTTCAACTTGAAGGACGAACGGTCGGCGGTGCGGCGTTTCGGCGCCCTGCTTGACGAGCCCCGCGTGATCGTGGCCAACGCGGACATCGACGGCCTGGTCTCCAGCATGATGCTGGCCTCGGTCAGTCAGTGGCGCGTCGGCGCGATCATCGACAAGAGGGGCTACCTTCACCATCCGCACCGCAGCCCGTTCCTGAATCCCGACTCGCTCGCGACGACCGCAGTCGGGGTCGACGTCTTCTCACTCCGGTTCCCCAGCGCGGCGAATCATCCCGTCCTCTACGGCGGCGACGTCAGCCGCGCGCAGGCCGCGCCCCTACGACGCCACGACGAACGCGTCGCCGCCGCGTCGGTCGACCTGCCGATGGTGAACCCCTCGCTGTGGGTAGGCACGGAAGCAAGGCTTGGATCCGCACACGCCCTCGGCATGCCGTACAAGTATCCCTTCGGCACCGCGCAGGTCCTGCTTGCCGTCCTCGAAGCCGTCGGTCGGCCTCCGCGCTTCTTCGATCGTCAGTTCCTTCCCTGGCTCGTCGCCAACTGCGACGGCGGCGTCGACACGATCCGGACCTATGCCTGGAACGCCGAGGTGTGGTGGTCGGCACTCGCCGCCGTGGTAGGTCCGAGCAGCCAGAGCGAGGCCCTATACCGCCTGGCGACGACCCAGCGCCCCAACGAGTTCGTCGACGCCGACCACAGGCTTCGGTACGAGTACCCGGAGACGAGTCCGAACCTCAACGGCAAGTGGAACCTGAGGAACACAACGCCCCGAGCCCTAGCGGCCGTAACGTCCTTGATCACAGACCTGTCTGGTTGGCCAGACCCGTTCCTAGATGGGGTGTCCTCCCTCAGCACCTGGCAGTCGGTCGAGCCCCATCGCGATGTCTTGCCCGTTTCCGGGCTGACGAAGATCAACGCCCAGGACCTCGAAGCGCTCCTCGTCGAGGCTTCGAGTGCGATTCATCTGAACTTCTCGGTCTTCAAGGAGCGAGGCACCGCCCTGGGCTGGATGCTGCTGGACCCCGCGGCGTCTAGCCTGATTCAGGGAGACGTACCGATCGAGGAATCGGATGTTGGCGACCCCGAAGGAGTCCCGGACGCCGACGCTCTTGACTAACCCGTCGCACGCAGGCTCAAGGCCCGTCGACCCCGGTGAGTCGTGAGTCATCCGGTAGCAGTTTTGGTAGCAGTACTTCCCGATCCAGCCCGATCCAGGGGCCATGCGAAGTGCTCGCGAAACTCCCTGACCTGCGGAAACGTACAGCGGCGAACACTTCCCACCCCCATCGAACCTCTTGGAAAGCGTGTTGGGTGGAAGCCCTCGGGGGTTCGAATCCCCCATCCTCCGCCGGTGCGAAGGGCCCGTGACCTGCAGAGATGCAGGTAGCGGGCCCTTCGTCATGATCGGCTGGAGCCGGCTGGCGGGGCGGGGTAGCAGTTCTGGTAGTTGCCAGAGACGGAGACGAGGCCGACCTTGAGGAACGACGCGAGTTCGACGCCCGGCGAGAGAGGGTCGCCAACGAGAGGCGCGAGCGGCCGACGCCAACTCCTCGGGACGTCGTCCCGTCGACGGAGGCATCGAGCAGGTTCGTCGCAGAGGACCCATCGATCGCGGCTCGACGTCTTGATCGCTCGCCTCGGCTTGTCGAACCCGCGCCCGGGCGGGACAGGGAGACCGCTCGCCATCGTTGCGTTCTCATTTGGCGGAAGATATCTTGCGTCATATGAGAACTGAGGCGCCGGCACTCATCCCGATCTTCCGGTCAAGCCTGCAGGCGCGGCTGCTCCTCCGGGTGCTCACCGACGGCGCTGGCCACACGACCACGGACCTCGCTCGTCTCCTCGACGCGCCCGTACCGACCGTCCACCGGGAGGTCCGCCGGCTGATGGAGGCCGACCTCCTCACCGGGACGCGGGTGGGGCGCTCGGTCGTCTTGCGCCCCGCCGACCACAACCCGGCCACCGGCCCTCTCCGCCAGCTCCTTGTGGTCACGTACGGCCCTGCCGCGTACCTGGAGCGGGCGCTGACCGACGTCGTGGGGATCGAGGAAGCGTACGTCTACGGGTCGTGGGCGGCGCGCTGGCACGGCGAGGCGGGCGACGCACCGGGCGACGTTGACTTGCTCGTCGTCGGCACGCCGGACCGGAGTGCCGTCTATGACGCTCTGGACGGCATTGACTCGGCACTCGGCCGGGAGGTCAACGTCACCTTCGTCTCCCCCGAGCGATGGGCCTCCGGTGACGAGCCGTTCCTCGCCACCCTGCGTCAGCGCCCGCTCGTACGGTTGGGCGTCGGCGAGCACAAGGGGGAGGCTGCCTGATGGCCTGGGAGCAAGGGCGAGCCACGATCGAGCGACTGATCGCAACTGGGATGCTCGAGCGGGTGCCGCCGAACCTCGACGGCGCCCAGGCGCTGGTCCAGGCCGCCGTGACCCACCTCGCCTCGGCGCTCACGCTCGCCGAGACCGACACCGTCCTGGCCTACGACGCCCTGCACGGCGCCAACCGGAAGGCGCTCACCGCGATCCTGCTCGCCCAAGGCCTACGCCCCACCCGAGCCGGTGGCCACATCGCCATCTACGACGCCGTGCACGCCCAGCTCGAACCGCCCCGGGGCCGCGACCTGGCGACGTACCACCGTGTACGACGAGCACGGAACGCTGGCGACTACCGGGAGGAGTACGCGGCCGTCGCGGACGACGTCCGTGCCGACCACCCCGGATGCCAGAAGATCGTCGACATCGCCAGGCGCGTCATCGAGCAGATGCCACCGTTCTGAGCGATGACGGCCGCACGGGCCGACCACGCCCGCATGACATGCAAGAAGAGTCGGCTCCTGGGTCATCTCGAGTTCCCGGGGTCCGTCGGCACGTTTCATGGGCGATCACTTCAATGAACGTGAGAGCTCAAGGATGCCGCCCGGCGGTCAAGTCCCGGGGCGTGGTGTGTGACGGCTGTCGCGTGATCTTCGTTGGTTAGGCGCTGAGCGCCGGGAACTGGGGCGTGGTCACCTCCGCGGCGTTGTCGGGGACGGCGGTGATGCGTGAGCGGGCTAGGACGTCCAGGGCGAGGTAGCGGCGTCCTTCGGCCCATTCGTCGTGCTGCTCGGCAAGGACCGCCCCGACCAGGCGGATGATGGAGGTGCGGTCGGGGAAGATCCCCACGACGTCGGTGCGTCGACGGATCTCGCGGTTGAGGCGCTCGTTGGGGTTGTTGGACCAGATCTGGCGCCAGACCTCCTTGGGGAAGGCGGTGAAGGCGAGCAGGTCGGCCCGGGCGGTCTCCAGGTGGTCGGTGACCTTGGGCAGCTTGTCTGCGACGGTGTCCAGGAGCCGGTCGAACTGGGCTGCGACGGCGTCGGCGTCGACCTGGTCGAAGACCGAGTGGAGCATGGTCTTGACCCAGGGCCAGGACGCCGCGGGGCAGGTGGCCTTGAGGTTGACCGTGTAGTGGGTCCGGCACCGTTGCCAGGAGGCGCCGGGCAGGGTGGCGCCGATCGCGGCGACCAGCCCGGAGTGCGCGTCAGAGGTCACCAGCTTGACCCCGGTCAGGCCGCGTGCGGTCAGGTCCCGGAAGAACGTCAACCACCCCGCGCCGTCCTCGGCGGTGGACACGTCGATCCCCAGGATCTCGCGGTGCCCGTCGGCGTTGACGCCGGTGGCGACCATCACCGCGATGTTGACCACCCGCCCACCCTCACGGACCTTCACCGCCAGGGCGTCAGCCGCGAGGAAGGTGTAGGGGCCGGCGTCCAGCGGGCGGGTCCGGAACGCGGCGACCTGCTCGTCCAGGTCCGCCGCCATCCGCGAGACCTGCGACTTCGACAACCGGGTGATCCCCAACGACTCCACGAGCTTGTCCATCCGCCGGGTGCTCACCCCGAGCAGGTAGCAGGTCGCAACCACCGAGGTCAGGGCCGCCTCGGCGCGGCGGCGACGTTCCAGCAGCCAGTCGGGGAAGTAGGTGCCCGCGCGCAGCTTGGGGATCGCCACGTCCATCGTCCCGACCCGGGTGTCGAAGTCGCGGTGCCGGTAGCCGTTGCGTGTGTTGGCCCGCTCCGGGCTGCGGGCGCCGTACTCGGCCCCGCAGATCGCGTCGGCCTCGGCGCCCATCAGCGTTTCGATGAACGTGGCCAACAGGTCACGCAGCAGGTCGGGGCTGGCGTTGGCCAGGTGCTCGTGCAAGAAACGGGCAGGGTCCAGACTGGGAACGGCGGTCATCGCGGGTCCTTCTCTCGAGTCGACTTGGTAGGTCTCTCGAAGAATCACGCGGTGGCCGCCACTTCGTCTACGACGCCCTCACCGACGAGGGCTGATCGCACACCACTCTGCGGGACGCCACTCCGCCCGGCTGCCTCGCGCGGACATCGCAGACCGCGGTGAGCGTGCTGAAGCGAATCGCTCGGGCCCGACCGTTCTTCAGCACCGAGAGGTTCGCGACCGTAATCCAGCTCAGGGCGGCCAGCTGCACGAGCGTCATGCCGCGGGCATCGAGTAGCTCACCCAAGTGGGCGACGACTCGGTGAGTTCCGGCCCCGTCGCCCCTTCACACCAGGCCCTCGGTGTCCGACGCCAGACGCGCTCCTGCCCGTGTCGCCGCGGCGAGCCCTGCGAGCAGTACGACGATCGTGAGCGGCCACACGGCGACGTCCAGGTCAGGAACGAGCCGGCCTCCCGGGAAGTCGAAGGAGCCCATCCCCGTCTGCACCGGCGTCGTGGCAGCAGTCCGACGCCGACCTCGAACCCGCCGGCGAGCGCGCGCCGACCCTCCACGCCACGTCAGGAGAAGGTCTCCACCCACGCGTCGAGCTCGGCGCGATGCGCGTCGACGTACTCCTGCTGGAGCCGGTCGCGCGCTTCCTGCCAGACATCGTCGTACCGGGTCTCGGCCCGGCAGTCCCAGTCGGCCGTCGCGAGCGCCGCCTCATCGTCCGCCAGCCCGGCCTGCCCGAGGATCAGCCCGTCTGGCCCCTCCTGCCCGAGCGCGGGGTCAGCGGCGATGGCGTCGTTGAACGCGGTCCATCTGTCCCACGCCGCCTCCTCCGCATCGGGTGAGGTCCCGTACCCCGGGTGCCCGGCGTCCGACATGCACGCGGACCACCGGCCGGCGGCAGCGGAGACGGCGGCGTCCGTCGGCGCCGCCTCGGCGTCGACCCGCGTGATCTCTTCCTCGAGCGCCAGTCGGACGGGATCCTCCTCGCGGTCGCCCCAGACCTGTTCGCGGGCTGCACCGAAGCACCCGGCAAGGTCAACTTCCCCTCCGGCATCCGGGTCCGCACCGACCGCGTCACCCCAGAGGGCCTGTTGATAGGCCTCGAGCTCCTCCGGGCTCATCGCGCCCAGGATCGCGTCGTTCGGGTTCACACCCGGCGTGCTCTCGGCGCGCATCTCCTCGGGCAGGGCGGCGAACCCGTAGCCGTAGAGCTCGGCGAACTCGCGGGAACCCGGCGGCGGATCGATCGCTGCGGCGTCGACGTAGTGGTAGCCGGAGGTGTCCGGGACGTACTCGAAGCCCTGCTCGGCCATGCATGCAGCGACGGCCTCCTCCATGTGCAAGGCGCCAGCGGCCGCGTCGTCGGAGGTCACCCCGAGAGCCGCCTCGAGGTAGGCCTCCGCCGGTCCCGGCACGCGGCTGGGAACGGGCTGGGGCTCGGCCTGACGGGCACAACCGACCACGAGGCCGACGAGAACGACGGCGACCGCAGCGGCGGCTCTGCGGTACATCTGTCCTCCTGCGGCGTCTCGGCAGGCTGACGCCGCCAGGCGACCAGGATGCTTCGCCGCCTCAGCCGCCAGCATCTCGGGGGTGACGGGCCCGAGACGGACGAGCGTGGCGGGCCGGGGCACAGACGTCGGGCCCGATGTCGACGGTCGGTGGCTGAACCAGGGCATACCGGCATAGTGGCAGAGCAGCCAACGCGGCGTGGATCGCTTGCCGCAGTTGCCGTTGAGCGGTCGGCGACGGCGGGGCAGGCCTGGAAGGGCTCCCGGACTACCGGGGGAGGGGACTCCCGTTTCTGTCACCGCGGGCACCTCGAGCACGCGGCGGGCAGCGACCCCGATGGCGGCCCAGTACGTCGGGTAGGCGAACTCCGGCGGCCCAGCGGTAGCAGTTTCGGTAGCAGTTTGCCTTCAGACCGACCCTGCCGCGCCCAGCCGCCCGCGTCCGCGCACCGCGCTGACCAGCCCAAACACGTCCACCCACACCCACCCGTGACCCCTCCAGGGCACTTGGAAAGCGTGTTGGGGTAACACCCTCGGGGGTTCGAATCCCCCATCCTCCGCGTGTGGAAGGGCCCGTGACCTGCGGTGACGTGGGGCGGATTCCAGGGGTCGCTGCAACACCGCTGGTTGGTTAGGCGGACAGTAGTTCACCGAGGCGCTCGGCTGGGTTCTTCCAGCCGAGCGTCTTGCGTGGGCGGCCGTTGAGCTCCTGGGCGACGTGCTCGAGGTCCTCGGGCCCGAAGACCGACAGGTCGGTGCCTTTGGGGAAGTACTGGCGCAGCAGGCCGTTGGTGTTCTCGTTCGAGCCGCGCTGCCAGGGGCTGGCCGGGTCGCAGAAGTAGACCTGGATGTCGGTGGCTAGGGAGAACGAGCGGTGGGCGGCCATCTCGGCACCCTGGTCCCAGGTCAGCGAACCGCGCAGGTGCGCGGGCAGGGTCGCCATGGTCGTGACCAGCCCGTCGCGGACCTGCTCGGCGGTGCGCCCATGGGGCAGGTGGACCAGCATCACGTAGCGGGTGGTCCGCTCGACCAGGGTCCCGATCGCCGAGCCGCCGTCCGCGCCGATGATCAGGTCACCTTCCCAGTGCCCAGGGACCGCCCGGTCGGCGACCTCGGACGGGCGCTCGGAGATCATGACCATCGGGTCAACGAACCGGCTGGTGCGCGTGTTCGGGTCACGTCGGGGGCGCCGACGCGCCCGCCCGGTGCGCAGCGCGGCCGCGACCTCGCGGCGCAACCCGCCGCGGGCCTGCAGGTAGAGCGCCTGGTAGATCGTTTCGTGACTCACGCGCATCTCGAGATCGTCAGGGAAGTCGGTCACCAGAGCGTGGCAGATCTGCTCCGGTGACCACCGCAACGCGAGCTTGCCGCGCAGGTAGGCGCGCAACGGCCCGTCAACGGTCAACTTGGCGGTCTTGGGGCGGGGTCGACGAGCCGCCGCAGCCCGGTGCGCAGCGAACGGCGCATAGCGTCCATCAGCGCAGGCGTTGCGGCGGATCTCCCGGCTGACGGTCGAGGGCGCCCGACCCAGCCGGGCCGCGACCGCCCGCACCGACAGCCCCGATCGACGCAGGTCCGCGATCTGCTCACGCTCGCTCAGCGACACGAACCGAGCGTCGAGCACCCGCTCGACGTGTACGAGGTTCAGCGGCGTCGCAACATCGATGATCGTGGTCACGCCCCGTGCATAGTCGACCAACCGACCATCGGGATACAGGCGTCGACCATTGCTCTTGCGCACCCCGCGGTCCCAGTCCCTCGCGGTGCGCCCGCTCACCCCGACGATCTCGGACGCACGACCACGCGACACGCCCTCTGCTCGCAGCCTGTCGTACTCCGCCCGACCCGGGTGCGGCGCCCGGCCCGGGCGAGCCGGCACAACCGAACGTCGCCCCGCCGCCCGCGCCCAGCCGAACGCCGTGTTCGGGTTCACCCCGACCGCACGCGCGGCCAACGTCACCGAACCCACACGATCCAGCTCGACGAAGAACAGATCCCGCAGATGCCCAGAAACGACCACGGTCGCTGCAACTCCTCAGATCGAGGTGTTGCACCGACCGCGTGAACCCGCCTGGGTGGCGGGCCCTTCGTCATGCTGGACATGGACCAACTCAAGCCACGTCCGAGGGCGCTCCCGCGCGAGTGGTAGCAGTTTCGGTAGCCGTCTCGCCGCAGGTGGCCTCTTGCACCGTCGCTCTGGCGGACGAGGCGTGACCCGCGGGAGTCCCCTGTGGTGTGCTGTCGCCCATGAGTCCGAAGAGCCACGGCCGACCCAAGGGGCGCGGCCGCACTCCTGTGCGCCGCCGCCCGCCGGTCCGGGAGCTGACCGAGCTGGACCACGTCCTGAAGGAGGCCCGAGGCCTGCGCGAGTGCAGCTTGCTGGAGGCGGAGGCCGTCGCCAGCGCCTGGCTCGGCGGGGCATGGCAGAAGCGCACCCTCGGCCAGCAGGACGCCGAGGGTGACCTTGTGCGCGCGGTCGTCGGTGCCACCCACGGATCGCGGGCGGACCTTGCATTCCTGGCGCTGCACGCCCTGGCGACGATCCCCCTCGAGGACTGGCAGCGCGACGTCGCCGCCGCACTGGACCGCGCGCCGTCGGACACGGCCCCCGCCTGGGCCGTCGACCCCCGCGCCCGCGTCCCTGAGGTGCCGTACCGCGCGCAACGCTGGTCCGACCCGTGGGGCTCGAACCTCGTCCACCTGCTCCGCTTCACCGAACCGATCGAGCACTCGCTGATCATGAAGGAGACAACGGTCGGCGGGCGGTACGTGCAGGCTTTGGAGGTGGGTGTCCAGGACGCCGAGCCCGACCCGGTCGTCGACGCCCTGACCGTGGCCGAGGTGGACCCGGTCGACGCGCTCGCCGACTTCGCCGACGCGCTGTGGCAGACGGACATGTACTGGCCGCCTCAGGACGATGCCGACTACGTCCTCACCCGGGCGCTCGCCCACTGGCGAACCCGGGGGCACCGTCGCGAGGTCGAGTGGCAGCCACTGCCCGATGACGAACGGCGTCGGCTCATCGACGACTTCGCCGCCGAGAAGGCGGTCGGGGTCGACGCGAGCATCGTTGAGGTCTTGGCCGACACCTTCATCGACTTCGGCGACGGGTACCTGCACGGTGGCGTCCTGGCATGGAGCCCCGGCGAGGTCGAGCGCTTCATGCTCGACTGGGTGCACCGCAAGGTCCTCTTGGAGCCTGAGTGCATCGACGCAGTCCCGGCCGTCCTGGCCGCGTGGGTGCGGTTCGCACTGCACCGCCGCGGGCTGGCGGTCGAGGACATCGCACCGGTGGTCGACGCGGTCGCGGAGGCCACCGGCGAGTTCCACGCCCTGAGCGCCGACGGGAGCGCCGGAGGCCCGGCCAAAGAGATCCTGACCCGAATCCTCGCCGAGGGCGTCGATCTCCAAGACCGCCACGCCGTCGACCGGGTCATCGGCGCGTACAACGCCGAGCAGAACGCTCGAAGCCTTCTCGAGCCGTGACCGGCCCAAGTGTCGAGCGGGCGCTGCTGGAGCTGCCCGACGCGACCCGCGACGAGGCGCGGGCAGCGATCGAGTGGCTGCTCCCCGAGGACGACGACGAGTGGGACGGCCTGCTCCAGCTCACGTTGCAGGGGTTCCTTTGGTACTCGCTGCCGATGAAGTGGCTCACCGACAGCGCCCATCACCACGAGGTCGCCTGGGCGCTCGGAGACCTCTTCGCGGCCGCGGGTCTGGAGCGCTACGCAGGCCTGTGCCGGTCCACTGCCACCCACGAGCTCATCGGCCGGTGGGAGACCGACCCGGAGGCGGCGCGCGCCCAGTTCCACACACTCATGGCCGACTCCGGGGTCGATCCCCCAGACATCGGTCTCCTGATCTGGGGCCAGCTGCAGAGCCTTACCGAGCATGCGGCCTCACTCCACGTGAGCGCGGCTCTCGAGGCCGCCGTCGATGCCGGCTCCCTCGTGCCCGGGCGACGGGGCTGGCGATCGGTCGCGACCTCCGTCACGGAGCGGACGCTCGAGGGGCCCGACCCGCACGGGGAGCACCCCCGCCTCCTTGACGCCGTCGAGGCCGCGCGGTGCAAGGACTGGCTCTCCGACCTCCGGCGCCGGACCGCTATGTCCGACGACGACGCCGCAGCGCTGATGGCGAGCGTCGCGCCGTCGTCGGACGCCGACCTGGGCGCGGTGGGGGCGTCACTGGAGCCGCTGACCTGGTTCCTGCGCAGGATCGGCGATGGCGTCACCATGACCGAGGCCGGCTACCTCCCCCGCCCGCTCGCCCTCGATGCCGACGAGCGCTATAACTGGTTCGGCCTCAAGCCGAAGTTCACCGTGCGCGGTGAGCGGGACCTGCCCGAGCTCATGCTCGTCCATCGCCTCGCCCGTGACGCCCGGCTCGTCACGCTGCGCGGTCGCCGGCTCACGGTGTCGGCACGGGGACGCAAGGCGCTCGACGACGAGAGACTGCTCCCTCGCGTCGTGCTCACCAAGCTCTTCGACCCCACCACGTGGCGGGGCGACGCGGCGATTGGCGTTGCCGTCGCCCTCGTCTGCGCCGACCTGACGCAACGGTTCGCCAGCTCCGACCTCGACGCCGCGCTGCACCGCCACCTGCGAGCGCGCTGGCGGCGCGGCACGACAGCCCTGGCCGTGGACGACGTGCGCGGGGCGGGCGGGCAGTTGCGGACGGCGGCGCAGACCTTCGCGTGGTTCGCGCCCACGGAGCGCGGGGCCTGGGACCTTGCACCCCGGCTCACCGACGTCGGGCGACAGGCGTGCCTGCTCGGCCTCCGGGGGGTCGCCTGCGGACCTCGCCCTGCGCTGTGACAACCCGCAGGCGCTGCTTTCGTATCTCGTAGTTGATACCGATATAGTCCCAGGATCGAAGTGGATCCGAGCTGGCTGCTGCGTTAGTAGCATCTTCAGGCTACAATCGCAGTCATGATGACGGACGTGGTGGCGCGAGCCTCCCAGCTCGCCGCAGGGCAGTGGGGGCTACTCACGACCGCCCAGGCCGCCCGTGAAGGCATCACCCGCCTGCAGCTCGCTCGCCTCGCCGACGCCGGTGTGCTCGAACGCCTCGGCCGAGGGGTCTACGCCACCACCTCATCCGCGGACGAGCACCTCAGCCTTCGTGCCGCGTGGCTGGCCCTGGATCCCACCCGAACCGCCGAGGAGAGGCTGAAGAGTCCGACCACCACTGGCGTGGTGTCCCACGCCTCGGCTGCAGGTCTGCACAACCTCGGCGACCTCCTGGACGACGAGCATGAGTTCACGCTGCCGCAGCGAAAGCAGACCCGGCGTGAGGGCATCCGGGTGCACCGCGGTGACCTGACCGAGCAGGACGTGACGATCGTGGAGGGGCTCCCCGTCACGACGGAAGAGCGCACGATCGCTGATCTGCTCCGTGCCGGGCACGACCCCGAGCACGTCGCCCAGATCATCGGGCAGGGCGTGCGTCGCGGTGTCGTCGACCTCTCCGACCTCGCCGTCCACCTCGACCCCCTCGCCCGCCGCCATAACCAGCCCGACGGGGGGGCGCTGGTCGAGTACTTCCTGGACCTCGTCGGGCTGAGCCGCGCCGCGCTAGCCCGCGAGCTTGCCCAGAGCCCCGCCGGTCAGGATCTGGTGGCCGCTGGACGCCTCAGCGCGATCGGGGAGATGCTCGGGCCGATCTTTCCGCAGATCGACATCGCCCAGCTCTTCGGGCTGGACAAGCTCGACCTCGGCCGGATCTCAGGCCTGAGCGAGGTCGTCGCGCGCATGCAGCCGATCTACCCGGCCATCACGCAACTCCAGGAACTGAGCAAGGTTGCGCTGTCGCCGTCCATGCAGGCTGCCATCGCCGCGACGCAGTCCCCTGGCGTGAAGGCGGCGATCACCGCAGCGAAGTCCCCAGAAGGGGATGCGGCGCGACGGTGGCTCGAGTCCAGCCAGGGCCAGCAGGCCTACCGGGCAGCAACACGAGCCAGGCGCACAGAGAGCGCGGAGGCCGAAGGGTGAGCAAGACGGACGGGTACCGCGACGGCACGGCCCTATGGGCTGCGGCATCCGCGCGCGCCAAGGCAGTTGCGAGCGCCACCGGCGCCGACGTCTCGACGCTGCTGCGCCGCTTCGTGAACGAACGGTTCCTCGCCCGGGTCTTCCACGACCCTGAGGGACAGTGGGTGCTCAAGGGAGGTACCGCCGTCCTCGCCCGGGTCAACGACGCACGGACCACCAAGGACGTGGACCTGCTCCACGAGCTGCAGGACATCGACGCCGCTCTTGAGCGCCTCCGCGCTGCGATCGCGATCGACCTCGACGACCACTGCCGGTTCGTGATCACCGGCCATGAGGCGAGCCTCGCGGGCGGCGGCCAGCCCCGGATCGACGGGTACCGGGTTCACGTGGACGCGTACTGCGGCACGGCACGCAGAGGCAGCTTCGGCGTGGACCTGGTGACCGGGTCGCTGATGACGAGCGAACCGGAGGTCATGACCGACACGGTTCTGGAACTGCGGGGTCTGTCATCCCCGCCGATGCGCCTGTACCCCGTGGTTGACCATGTCGCTGACAAGCTGTGTGCGACACAGGCCACGTACGGCTCGGCCGGCGATCGCCCGTCGAGCCGCGTGCGTGACCTCGTCGATCTCGTGGTGCTCGCCCGGTCGCAGGACATCGACGGCGACTCTCTCATCGGCGCGATCCGCGCCGAGTGGGTCCACCGTGGCCTCGACGGTGACCCGCTGTTCGCGCCGCCGGCGAACTGGGATCGGCTCTACCCGCCCGTCGCAAGAAAGGTCCGTGCATGCGAGGGCCTGACCATGTACGCAGCCGCGGTGGAGTTCGTCAGCGAGTTCCTCGGCCCGGCCCTTGACGGTTCAGCGACCGGGCGTCGCTGGTCATCGGAGCGTTCCGCATGGGAGCCACCGCGAGAGCGACCCGAGCGGTAGCAGTCTCGGTAGCAGTTTGCCCTCAGATCAAACCTGCCGCGCCAGTCCGCCCCCGTCCGGGCAGCCCGCTGACCAGCCCAAACACATCCACCCACGCCCACCCGCGACCCCTCCAGGGCATTTGGAAAGCGTGTTGGGTGAAGCCCTCGGGGGTTCGAGTCCCCCATCCTCCGCGTGTGGAAGTGCCCGTGACCTGCGGTGACGTGGGTGGCGGGTCCTTTGACGTGGGTGGGGATGGGAGGTAGCAGTTCTGGCAGCAGTCGTCATCCGACCCGACTCCCACAGGTCTAGTGCCCCACTGTGATCGCGGGTAGCTGGTCGAGGATGGTGCGGGCGTCGGGTCCTGGTGTGGGGTCAGCGGGGATGGTCTGGTCGCCGATCGCGATGACGACCGAGCGCAGAGGCCGCAGGGTCTGCACGAGCTTCTTGATCGTGACGCCGGTGGTGTCCTGCAGGTAGCGGGCCACCGCCAGAGGGGCGACCACGATGGTCACACGGGCTTCGATGGCCTCGCGCCGGCCGGCCGGCGGCGGGCATTCGCCGGGACTCCGACGGGTGCCGCGAACTAGTCTGGCGGCATGCGCCAGCCCTGGTCGCAGTCTGCCGGCGACGTCGACATGGTCGACGTCATCCTGGTGGAGGACGAGGCCGCTGATGAGTTCCTGGCCCTGCTGCACGAGCTCGCGCTCGAGGCGATCGCTCTGCGCGCAAGCTCGCCTGGCGACCCACGCCCGGAGATCGGTCCCGACCAGACACAAACGCGAGCGTCTGGCCGACAGCGGCGCGCGTGGCCTCGTCGCCCAGGGGCTTGACCTGCGCGGACGCATCCGCCAGGGTCCGCGTGCACCCCCTCCCAGGATCACGATGTTGCTCTGCCTCGATTCGAAGCGGCACAACGTAGCAACTTCGCGGCGCAGCGGACACCGCGAAGTTGCTGTGCTCCAATTAGATGTGGCCGAGCGCAGCAACATCTCACGACGGGGGCCAGGGCGTCCGTCCCGCCAGGACGTCTACGACCGGCTCGACGCGGCCATCGCCGAGGTCCGCGACCGCCTCGGCGGGCTGCCCACGCCTGACCAGGCGCGCGCCATCTGGGACGAGCTGTGGGTGCACGAGGCCCACAACTCCACAGCCATCGAGGGGAACACCCTGGTGCTTCGCGAGGTCGAGCAACTCCTGCTCGAGGGCCGCGCGGTCGGCGACCGCCAGCTGGCGGACTACCTGGAGGTCAAGGGTTACGCCGACGCCGCGCGGTGGGTCTACGGGCAGGCCCTGGAACCCTCGGCACAGGGACCCGACGAGCTGCTCACCCTGACCGAGGTCCGACGCGTCCACCAGATGGCGACGGGACCCGTCTGGGACGCGGCGCCTCACCCCGACGCAACACCCGACGAGTCGCCAGGCAGCTTCCGCAAGCACGACATCCACCCCTTCCCAGGGGGGATGCGCCCGCCTAGGTTCGCTCTTGTCGAACCCACGCTGCGCGACTGGCTCGACCAGGTGAACGCCATCCCGAACAGCGACCGCCATCCGATGGAGCTCCTCGCCCAGGCGCACGTCGGCTTCGAGCAGGTCCATCCCTTCCTCGACGGCAACGGCCGCACCGGCCGGCTCCTGCTCAACCTCGTGCTTGCCCGGCTCGGCTACGCGCCCGCGATCATCCAGAAGCGCGAACGCCCCCGCTACCTCGACGCCCTCCGCGCAGCCGACACCGGGAACACCGGACCGCTGGCTGAGCTCATTGCCCGGACCGTGCTGGACAACCTCTACCGATTCGTGGTCCCAGCCCTCGCCGGCCCCGCACGCCTCGTCCCGCTCGCCTCGCTCGAGACTCCACAGATCAGCCGTGTCGCCCTACGCAATGCCGCCCAGCGCGGCCGCCTGCGCGCCCAACGGGGCGACGACGGCCAATGGCGCAGCAGCCGCACCTGGGTCGACGAGTACATCGCGGCCCGGTACACCCGGCGCACCGAGACCGCTGACGGCGCCCGACCTGGGGTTGGGTAGCGGCTCGACTCCGGCGGTGGGTTGAGTAGCCTCCGCCCGCGGCCCGCAGGCGACCGGAGCGCGCTACCGGCTGCGGCACGGCGCTCCTGTCTTCGGCACGATGTGGGCACGGCACATCGACGCCCGGTCCCAGCCGCCGCCCGCCTGCTCGACGGCGAGGTCCTCGATCTGGACGACCTCGCTACCCGAGAGGTCGTGCTCGCCGACCCGACGACAAGGGTCGCCGACACCGGACTCACCTGCAGCCCGTCGACCAGCTCTGGTCGGCTCCGTAGGCGGCGCCCGTCGTCGGATCGGAGAACTCAGCGGGCCATGGGACGACGACGCAGGGATCAGCCGGCCGGAGCGCGCGCCGGCGCTCGGTCAGTCCGCCCGCTCGCCGCGGTGTGCCCCTCCGCGGGTCCGCCCTCCGCCCGGAGATGCCGACACCCGGTCACGCCTGCGGATCGAACCACCGGGCGCCTCCACATCTCCCTTCGCTGCGACGAGCGCCGGGGCAGAGACGCCAGGCGCGCCGGGGCGCGACCCGGCGGGCGGCTCGTCCGACCGCGACTCCGGCTCGTGACCCGGCGGCACAGGGTCGAGAGCGGGCGCGGACTCACCCAGGCGTGCCCGCCGAGCGCGGGAGAAGCCCCCGGCCACGGAGAGCAGGACCATGAGCGCCCCCGCAGCCATCGTCAGGTTCCGGCCGAGCGGCCCGTGGACCCACACGGCGACATAGCCGATCCACGGGAGCGAGAGGACCGCCCGGTGCGCCGTCGTGCCCTGGAGGGTCAGCGTCCACGGGTCGGGTGCGTCGTTGGCGTCGCCCTGGGTCCGGATGACCGGCCCGGCCTCGCTGGGGGTGAGCTCGACGACGCGGTGCACCGTGAACTCGTCCGGCTTGCCCGGAGGGTGGAACAGCAGCACGTCCCGCGCCTGCAGCTCCGACAGCGGGATCCGCTCGGTGACGACCACCCCACCGACCGGCAGGCCCGGCCGCATGCTGCCCGAGAGCACTGGCCGGATCTGATACTCGCCAACGGCCACGCCGACGACCGCCAGCCCGACCAGCGCCACGAAGAGGGCCAGGAAGGCGCGCCCGACCCACTGGCGCGCCCGGTCGAGCTGAGACCGCTGGCGTGCACGCATGAGTACTCCTGACGTCGACAGCTACCTGGGAGGTGCCCAAGTTCGCGAGATGGGGGGATACGTCGGTGTGAGACCTCGGCACGTGAGCCACGGGAGTACGCCGTGGTGGGGGGATCCCGACGGTCCCCCCACCACTGCGCAACGGCTCAGCCGGTGAAAGAGAACGTCAGGGTCGGCGTGACCACACCACCCATCGCGTCATTGGTCAGGCTGGTGGGCTGCACATAGCCACCGGAGAGGGCCTGCCAGGCGGCCCTGGTGTTGGAACCGTCGCTGATCGTCGTGCCGCAGTAGGACGAGTCCTGGCCCGCGTAGAAGCTCACGGCGTACGTAGCGTCGCCGTCGCCCGGGTCAAGCCTGACCGGGTTCTGCTTGACCGTCGGGACCAGCGTGATGGCAGCCCACAGCGGACCGTTCCCCTCGACCCACGTGCCGCTCGGGTCGGAGCCCTGGATGCAGACGTTGATCTGGTTCCTGAGGGCGACCGAGGCGGCAGCGCTGCCGTGCGTCTCGCTGATCTGGATGGCATCGAAGAACGCCGGGATGGTGCCGGTGTTGTTCAGCGTGATGGTGATCGGATCCGACTCGAAGGTCGAGCCCACGGGGCCCACAGGGGGCAGGGTGACGGCGTCGCACTTGTTCGACGCGTCCGTGCAGCCCGGGATGTCGGGCGACGACAGCGACACGTCGAGAGTCCCAGCCGTGATGGTCTGGGTGCTCGACGTGGACTCGGTGAAGGTGGCGGCGGCGCCGACACCGATCGCGGCGATCCCGACCAGGGCGACGCCGACAAACGCGAGGGAAGGATGCGGGGTGGACATGAGCTGCCTCCTGGGGGATGACAGAGCGCCGGTTTCGCCTTTGACTCCCCGCCGATCCACTGGGGCGACCACACGATCGACGGATCCACGTCTCGCTCACGGACCTGACGGACCGCACCACAGGCGTAGCACCAAATCCGGATGGGTGTGGGCAAAACGGACAAACAGTACACAACCAATATCAGCCCTTCACCCGGTTGGCCGCACTCCGTCCCGTGGCGGCAGGCCGCCCTCGTCCGCGCAGAGTTGCGCGACCTTCCAACAGACGCGTCTCCTAGCCTGGCCGATTCGGCAGCAAGGTCGAGCGGTCAGTAGGTTCGCGGCCCTGACGACGTCGTACGTTCCCCATCGAGTCATCAGACCTGGGACGCCCGGCGAGCGGACAGCGGCGAGCATCTCCACGCTGCCGATCCCGTGGGCAGAAGGAGAGTCGCGACCCAAGGGCCCGCACTTCGACGGCGTGATGTCGCGACTCATGGCGAACCTGGCTTCCGGATCGAGCTCGACGAGCACCGCGGTCGCCAATCCCTCCATCTCAGCATCTCGGAGACTTCGCTCTTCGCGTTCGCGGCCACTCAGTGGGCCGATCGCGATCCCCGACGTCACGGCGATCTCGCCTACTGCGCGCGCGGTCTGTCTGTGAACCTTCTCTTGATCGACGACGCCAGCAAGGTGGTCTTCGTCCGCAGGAGTCCGGACATCAGCCACGGGAACGGCTTCGCTGGCGCGGCAAGCGATGCCTGTGAACTGGTCGACCGTGCGGGCATGCGCGCTGATCGTGACGACTCAGGCTTCCCCGACCCGCTCCGTACTGTCCGGCGTGAGGCTCGTGAGGAACTCGGCCTTGACCTCTCGACCCGGGAAGCGAGGCTGAGCACGCTCGGCCTGACCCAGGTGAAGAGCTGGCACGATCTCTTCACCTACGTCCTTGTTGCGACCGCTCGACTGGCGGAGCCCGCTGAGCGCTTCCGGTTGGTCCCGGGCTCGACGGATGACGTCGAGGGGACCTGGGAACTGGGCAGTGATGCGATGGTCGTCGACCTCAAGGCCGCGCTCTCGGACCGTGGGGAGCTCGTTCGCCTGGTTCGATGGCTGCGGTCCGCCGAACAGGTGCTGCCCCACGCAACGGGATCGCTCCTGCTCCTGCTGGCCGCGAATCTCGGGGACGAGGTGAAGAGGCGCACGAGGAAGTCGCCGACCCTGGCAGACCTCCAGTCCGCCGTCTCCGAGCCGCCGCCCACGGGTCGCGCTGCCGTCCCTCGATCCGTCGCGTTCCAGCCACTCTGGGCCAAGGAGCGGTAGCGGTCCTGGTAGCAGTCCGGGGTCGCAGATCCCGTCCACACCGAGCCACCCCGGTCCTCGCAGGTCGCTGACCAGCCGCAGCGGACGACGCCGTCGCCTCAGCAGGTGTCACCCCATGCGGCCCTGATCGCCTCGGCGTGCGCGTCGAGCTGCGCACGGCTCGGGCCTGACCCCCATCGCGCGTCGATGGTGAAGCCGTCGCCCGGATACCGGGGGATCACGTGGAGGTGCGAGTGGAAGACCTCCTGGAACGCGGCCTCGCCGTCGGCGTAGAAGAGGTTCACCCCTTCGCAGCGCAGCGGCGCTCGTCGAAGGGCGGCCGCCACCTTTCGGGCAACAGCGAGCATCTCGCCCGCGAGCTCATCGGTTAGGTCACTCAGGGCCGGAAGAGGAACCCTTGGCATGACGAGCACGTGACCTGCGGTCACGGGGTCGGTGTCCATGATGGCGAGCACCGTCTCGGACTCCGTGATCCGACTTGCCGCGAGGTCACCGCGAGCGATCCGGCAGAAGACGCAGTCATCGGACGTCATGGTCAGAGCGTCCCGCGACACGCCGGTGCGACCCCAGAGGCGCGCCACGGTGGCGGCAGGTTCCGGCAGACGACGGGCCCCGGATCACGGCTCCGACTGCCAGTGCCACCCAGGTGTACCGCAGCTCGTCGGGGGCCACCTGGCCTCAGGCGCCCGCGACAAGGCGCGCCTCCATCCCGACCTCGTCGAGTGGGGTGCCCTGTCCCCGGACGAGAAGCAGAAGGACGTCGACAGCGTGTCCAGCACATCCGCCCTCATGAAGACCCTCGGACTCACCCTGACCGACTCGCCGAACCGCCGGCCGTGAGGTACTCACGGGTCCCCCACGAGGTCACGGCCGAGATCCTGACCGCACCGTGGACGTGGAGCACCTCGAACGGCGACATGGCCACGGCCGAGGCCCGCGACTACCGCCTCACCGACCCCGCGACGGGTGCGCAGTGGTCGATCACGCCAGGCGCTTTCGCCGAGAGCTACCGCCACCTCCACGGGCCGACGTTCGTCTCACGTGGCGACGTGGTGGCGCGCCGGCTGACGCCCGGCGAGCCGTCGACAGACGTCGCCACGCTGGAGGGGCTGGAGCGGGCGCTCCCAGGCGGCGTCGGCAAAGGGCACAAGCTGCAAGCGCCGCTAGCTTCTGGCCGCCGCAGCTGCGAAGCTCGCGGCCGTGGACATCCGGCATGCGCGCTTCGTGCGCTCCGTGCTGGACTCCGCAGAGTCCGCCGAGCTCGAGCACGTCGACGCGCTCGCCGACCAGCTCACGGAGCACCTGACCACCCACGGGCCGCAGATCGACCTGGTCCACATCCATCGCGCCCAGTCCAGCGCCGTCCAGACGATCGTCGCGGCCATGCTCCGCGAGCACCTCGGCTTTCGCGAGGAGGTCGTCCTGACCCCACAGGACGGGTTCGTCACCCACGCCCGACCCGACTTCGTCTACACCCTCGGCCCCGGCCGCGGGATCATCGCCGAGGTCGAACGCGGCGGCACCACCACCAACAGCCACGACCTCAAGGACCTCTGGAAGACGCACATCGCAGCCGACGCCCAGCACCTGTTCCTCGTGGTCCCAACGCCAACTGGAACGAGGCCGGAGTCGCTCGCGAGCACCCCTACGCCCGCGTCCTGACCCGGCTGGGCTCCTTCTTCGGCAACCCACGACGCGAGATCGACGTCGTCAGCCTGCACGTCTTCGGCTACGGGCGAGACACCTGAAGCCCGGTCTGGCGCGTGCTCCGGAACATGCGACCGGTAGCGGTCCCGGTAGCAGTGCGACGCCCAGGTAGACCGCCCACCGCCGCCCACCTGCGGGCGTCGCTGCGGGCCTGAGCGCCCCGCCCCGATCAACCGTGGGCCGAGAGTCGCAAGGCCCTGAGTGGCGAGCACGGCCCAACGAGGTCAGGGGCTCGTGTCCCTCGAAATCAGGGGTTCGAGCTGCGCGAAATCAGGAGTTGGGGCTGCGCGTGGGCCGGCCGGTGACCGTGCTGAACACCAGCTCGCTGCCGTTCCACGTCGACCCGGCGGAGCGGGCGCGGCACGGCCACGGCCCCGGTTCGACGTACGCTCCCTTGTCGTGGCCACGTTCTCCTCTGTGACGAGACAGCACGTCCTCCAGGCGCTCGCCGAGTACGACGCCCGGGGTGGCGAGGAGTTCCTCGAGGTCTACGGCTTCGAGCCGTCCCGGGGCTACACGCTCGTCCATGAGGGCCACAGCTACGACTCGAGGGCGATCCTCGGGGTCGCCCACCGCTTCGCCACCGGGCGGCTCGCAACGCCGGACGACTTCAGCGGCGGCATGCAGGGGCCCGTCGCGATCCTGCGCAAGCGAGGCTTCGAGGTGTCCGAGCCGGTGTCGGCAGCGCGCGCGGCGCCCGTGCGCGCCCCGCGGACCACGCGCGCACCGCGGAGCCCGGTCGCGCGGTCCGCCGCCGCCCGCGAGACTCCGGCCGCGATCTGCCCGACGTGCTTGATGACCCTCCCGGCGACGGGTGTCTGCGACGAGTGCGGCTGAGGCCTGCGGCATCTCCCGCCGCCGCGATGATCGCCGGCCGCAGCCTGATCCCGCTGAACGACGTGCTGCCGAGCCTCACTCCCGCGTTCCGGGCGAGACGGCGCGCCGGAGCCAGTCCAGCGCGCCCTGTCCCGCGACCACGCCGGTGCTGAACGAGGCCTGCAGCAGGTAGCCGCCGGTGGGCGCCTCCCAGTCGAGCATCTCGCCGGCGACGAACGTGCCGGGCAACCGGCGCAGCATCAGCGACTCGTCGACCTCCGGCCATGCGATGCCGCCCGCGGTCGAGATCGCCCGTTCGATCGGCATCGTCGCGGTCACCACCACCGGCACCGCCTTGACCAGCGCGGCCGTCGCCGCGGCATCGCTCGGCATCGCCCCGCCGCTCGACTCGCGCATCAGGGCGATCGCGACCGGATCCAGACCGATCGAGCGGCGCAGCCAGGTCGAGCCGGAGTCCTTCGGACGGCGGTGCTGCAACCGGTCGGCGAGCTGCTGGACGGTGCGGTCGGGACGGAGGTCGACCTCGAGGACGCACCGCCCGTCGGCGTCGAGGGCGTCGCGGATCGCGACGCCGATCGCGTAGACCGGGCCGCCCTCCAGCCCGGTCCGCGTCACCATCGCGTCACCGCGCACCGACGGACCGGGGCCGCGGACCGTCAGACCCACCTGCTTCAGCGGCGTCCCCTCGAACCGGTCGGTGAACGCGCCGGTCCACTCGACCCGCACCCCGACGTTCGCCGGCCGCAGCGGCGTCACCGCCACACCCCGGTCGGAGAACGGGCCGACCCATCCGCCGTCCGAGCCGAGCCGCGGCCACGACGCCCCACCGAGCGCGAAGACCGCCACGTCGTCGGCGACCTCGACCGTCGCTCCGTCGGCGCCGGTCAGACGCAGCGCGCCGTCGTCCGTCCATCCCGTCCACCGCTGCCGCGTCTCGATCCGCACCCCGAGCTCGGCGAGGCGCGCCCACCACGCGCGGACCAGCGGTGTCGCCCGGAACGACCGCGGGAACACGCGCCCGCTGGACCCGACAAAGGTCGGCTCACCCAGACCCGCACACCAGTCCCGGAGATCCTCCGGGCCGAAGACCGCGAGCATCGGCGCGAGCCGGTCGGCGGATCTGCCGTACCGGGCCAGCAGGCTGTCGCGGTCCTCGGAATGGGTGATGTTCAGCCCGCCGTGGCCCGCCAGGAGGAACTTGCGGCTCACCGACGGCATGCGGTCGTAGACGGTCACAGCAACGCCGGCCCGGGCCAGCACCTCCGCGGCGATCAACCCCGCAGGGCCGCCGCCGATCACGCTCGCCGTGCTCACCGGCCGTACCGGACGACGGGGCGGACAGGCACGGGCATCTGCCGAACGTATCCCACGCGTGACGGCTCCCATGAGCGCGAGGCCGCCCGAGGTCGCGAGCCCGTCGGGGACGACGGGCGGGGCCGCGCCGCGGCAGGCTCAGGACGCCGCGGCGACGGCTGTCTCGCGGGGCGCATCGTCGAGGGCGGCCCGCTCGAGAGTGCTCTCGGCCTCGCCGTCGGTCAGGGCCAGCGCGAGCTCGACCAGCAGCGGCCGGCACCCAGCGCGCATCAGCCTCGTTCGGCGATCACCTTCACGCTCGCCACGAGCTGGTCCCACATCGACGCGGAGTGCTCGGCCTCCTCGGCGCTCGCGTTGCCGCCCTGCGACAGGGTCAGCAGCGTGCCCCCCGCCGTGCCCTCGAGCGTCCAGGTCAGCGTGTGGTAGCTCTCCGGCACATCGGGCTGGCCGCTGAGCGGGCTGAAGTGGGTGTTGACCAGGCGGCGCCCGGGTTCGACCTCGAGGATCACGCCCTTGTCCTCGTACTCCTTGCCCTCCCACACGCCACGCCACACGATCGGGGAACCGACCGTCCAGTCCGTCACGACCTCGGCGCCGAACATGAACTCCCGCACGGCGTCGGGATCGGTCAGGACGGACCACACCCGGTCCGGTGCCGCGTCGATCGTGATCGTCGACGTCGCAACATGATCGTTCGCCATGGTTCCTCCTCGTCGGACGGCTGCCCCGCTGCGGCGCAGCGCGGGCGGACCCTCGTCGACCAGTGTTCGCGCTCTGCGGCCCATCCGCGCGTCAGGCGTCGTCCGGTGCGCGCCGTCGAGCAGAGCCGCGCCCTCACCCGGGACATGCGCCGGTCAGCCCAGCGCGCGGTAGTCGTTCGCGCGGGTGACGTAGCGCGACGAGTTGCCGTGCAGGGCCGCGACCTCCTCGTCGGTGAGCTCGCGGCGCACCTTCCCGGGCACCCCGGCGACGAGCGATCGCGGCGGGATCGTGGTGCCTTCGAGGACGACCGACCCGGCGGCGACCAGCGAGTCCCGCCCGACACGGGCGCCGGTCAGCACTGTCGCGTTCATGCCGATGAGGCAGCCGTCCTCGATCGTGCACCCGTGCACCACGGCGCCGTGCCCGACGCTCACGTTGTTGCCGACGATCGCCGGGAACCCCTGCTCCGTGTGGACGACGACGTTGTCCTGCAGGTTCGACCCGGCACCGAGCTCGATCTCGTCGATGTCGCCACGCAGCACCGCGCCGAACCACACGCTCGCGTCGGCGTGCACCCGCACCTTCCCGATCAGGGCGGCGTTCGCCGCGATCCACGCGGTCTCGTGCACCTCGGGTGTGCGGCCGGCGAACGGCAGGGAGATCATGCGGCCTAGGCTAGTTTCCCCGGCGCACCATCACGCGAAGGCACCATCGGAACCTGGAGCGGCGGCGCCCGGTGCTCTGGACAGCGGCGGCGAATAGGCTCGTCCGAGAGCACCACCGCCGACCAAGGGATCCGACATGGGCAACACAGCGCGCGCCGACAGCGGCGGGGCGAGCCCGAGGACCACGATCGCCGTGCTCACGTCCGGCGGTGACGCCCAGGGCATGAACGCCGTCGTCCGGGCCGTCGTGCGGACCGCGATCGGCGCCGGGGCCGACGTCTACGCCGTCTTCGAGGGTCTGCAGGGCATGGTCGAGGGCGGCGAGCGGATCAAGAAGTTCGACTGGGGCTCGGTGGGGTCGATCCTGCACCGCGGCGGAACCGTGATCGGGACCGCCCGCTCGGCCGACTTCCGCCGGCGCGACGGGCGCCTCAAGGCCGCCCGCAACCTCGTGCACCACGGGATCGACCGGATCGTCGTGATCGGCGGGGACGGCTCGCTGTCGGGCACGGACCTGTTCCGCAGCGAGTGGACCGGGCTGCTCGACGAGCTCGTCGCACAGGGCGAGATCACCGCGGAGCAGGCCGGGCGGCACAGCCATCTCATGATCGCCGGCGTCGTCGGCTCGATCGACAACGACATGGTCGGCACCGACATGACTGTCGGCGCCGACTCGGCCCTGCACCGGATCGTCGAGGCGATCGACGCTCTCTCGAGCACGGCGGCGAGCCATCAGCGCTCGTTCGTCGTCGAGGTCATGGGCCGGCACTGCGGCTACCTCGCCCTGATGAGCGCGATCGCCGGTGGTGCCGACTACGTGCTCATCCCGGAGAACCCGCCGGCCGACGGCTGGGAGGACGAGATGTGCGCCCGGCTGCGTGCGGGTCGCGCTGCCGGACGCCGCGACAGCATCGTCGTCGTCGCCGAGGGCGCCCGGGACCGCTCAGGAGAGCCGATCACGAGCCAGGGCGTCCGGGACATGCTCGAGGAAAGGCTCGGCGAGGACACCCGGGTCACGATCCTCGGTCACGTGCAGCGAGGCGGCACCCCCAGCGCGTACGACCGGTGGATGCCGACGCTGGTCGGCCACGCAGCGGCGCTCGAGGTCGTCAACGCCGGCCCCGACCACGAGCCGCAGCTCATCGGCGTGCGCAACAACCGGGTGCACCGGACCCCGCTCATGGCGGCCGTCCAGCGCACCAGGGAGATCCCCGGGCTGATCGACGCCGGCGACTACGACGGTGCGATGGCCGCCCGCGGCTCGTCCTTCACCGAGATGGTGCGGGTCTTCCAGGGCATCGCCCAGGTGGCGCCGACGGACGCCCCGACGGGCTCGCGGATCGCCATCCTGCACGCTGGTGGGCTGGCGCCGGGCATGAACACCGCCGTGCGGGCCGCCGTGCGGTTCGGCCTGTCCCGCGGGCACACGATGCTGGGCGTGCGGGGCAGCTTCCAGGGCCTCATCGACGGCCAGGTCAGCGAGATGACCTGGGGAGATGTCGACGGCTGGGTGGGTCTGGGCGGGGCGGAGCTCGGCACCAGCCGGGCGACACCCAGCGTCGAGCAGTACTACGCGGTGAGCCGCGCGCTCGAGAACCACGACATCGAGGCGCTCCTGGTGGTCGGCGGGCACAGCGCCTACGAGGCCACCTACCGGATGCTCCAGGAGCGGGACCGCTACCCCGGGTTCCACGTGCCCGTCATCTGCCTGCCCACGAGCATCGACAACAACCTGCCCGGGTGGGAGATGGCCATCGGTGCCGACACGGCACTGGGCGAGATCGTCAGCGCGGTGGACCGGCTCAAGCAGTCGGCGATGGCGTCACGCCGGTGCTTCGTGGTCGAGGTGATGGGGCGCTACTGCGGCTACCTCGCGCTCATGGGCGCACTGTCCGTCGGCGCCGAGCGGGTCTACCTGCACGAGCAGGGCGTGCACCTGGCCGACCTCACGGCGGACGTCGCGCAGATGGTGGCGAGCTTCGCAGCGGGCCGCCGCTTCCACCTCGCGATCCGCAACGAGGACGCGAGCATCGGGTACACCACGGAGTTCCTCTGCCAGATGTTCACGGAGGAGTCCGGCGGGGACTTCGACGTGCGTCCGATGGTCCTCGGCCACCTGCAGCAGGGCGGCAACCCGACACCCTTCGACCGCGTCCACGCGACCCGCCTCGCCGCCTACTGCGTCGACTGGCTCTCCGGTCAGATCGTGGGCGGCAAGCGGGAGTGGGGCTTCGTCGGGCTGACGGACGGCGTGCTGTCCACCGTGCCCCTGAAGACCATGCCCGACCTCGTCGACATGGAGCTCCGCCGGCCGATCGACCAGTGGTGGCTCGAGCTGCAGCCGATCATGGACGCGCTCGCGACGGAGCCACCCGAGTAGGGACGCCGGACGGGGCCGGTCGCGTCGGTCGACGGGCTCAGGTCCCTGAGCCGTACCCTGCCGCGATGATCGACTCGATCTGCGCCTGTTCCCGGTCGTAGGCCGCCTCCTGCTCGGCGCTGATGGCCGCCCGGTCCTCGTCCGACATCTGGTCCCATTCCTCGTGCACCCGCGTCTGCTCGGCGCGATCCTCCGCAGTGAGCGGGGTCTGCCACGCCTCGGGGAAGTCCGGTGGGCCTTCGACGTCCACGAAGCCGCCGTACCAGCACGTGAACTCGGCACCGAGATAGCCCTGCCAGAAGGCGTAGATGGAGTCCTGCTCCAGGTCGAGGTCGCCGGCCATGGTGTAGAGGGCGTTCTCCAGGTCGAGGTCACCCAGTGCACCGACCGGCTCCTCGAGCAGGAGCACGAGCGCCTCCCGGTCCGAGCGGTCAGCCAGATGGTCACGATTGCCGGCGAGCAACGAGCAGACCTCGACGTCGACCTCCGGCACATGCCGGACCCCGAGGTCGGCCGGCGGCCCGAGGGACGACGTCCGCGCCTTCTCCTCACCGCGGACCCGCACCTCGGCCACCGTGGCGTCGAGGTCTGCCTGCGCAGAGGCCTGGCGTTCGTCGGCCGTGGCCGCACTCAACGTGAGCGCGTAGCCGCGGTCGGGGCACTGCGCCGCCTGCACCTCGCCGTCGGCGTAGGAGGCGCTGTAGCCGGGCCGCGAACCCTGGACGCACACGGCATCACCGCTGCGGAAGGCGAGCACCTCGACCCCGCGGACGGCACCCTCGGCGTCGACATCGACGTCGTCCAGATCCTTGAACGAGGAGAGCCACTCCCCGGTCCCCGCATGGTGCTCGTCGAGCCCCCGAGCGATGTCGGTGACCACCGCGTGCACCCGGGTCCGGTCTCCCCGCGTCTGGGCCTCGTCCTGCCACTGGTCGACGATGCCCGACGTCGCCAGGAACCACAGAAGGCCGCCGACGCCGACGACTGTGGCGATCGTGGACAGGACCGCGCCTACCATCGCGATCCCCCAGCCTCCGTCGCCGGTTCGCCGGATCCGGCGCAGGGCGAGGTAGGAGAGCACCAGCCCCAGGGGCCAGAAGACGAACGTGAGCACCAGACCCCAGATGGCCAGCGGCTCGGTGTCGCGATACGAGCGCGGCGGGTGCTGCGGACCGCTCGTCGGGCGCTCGTCGGACATCGACTCTCCAGGGCGGGTCGTGGCGGAACAGGGCGATTCGGACCGAACCCTACCGATGCGGTCCACCGGCCGGTCCAGCGCCGTGCACCCGAAGGGCTGGCGCACGACCTCCCCATACGCTAGCGTTTCACCCGTAAGCAACACCTGACAGGTGAAGGAGAAGCATGACGGCAAGCCCGCCGACCGGTGACGAGCTGGTCGGGATGCTGTCTGCGCTGGCCAACCCCATCCGGCTGCGGATCGTGGCCACCCTGGCCGGCGGCCGCGACTACGTGAGTCATCTGGCCAGGGAGATCGGCGTGAGCCGCCCGCTGCTGCACATGCACCTGCAGCGACTCGAGGCCGTCGGCCTGATCGTCGGCCACCTCGAGCTCTCCACCGACGGCAAGGCGATGAAGTACTTCGAGGTCGCCGACTTCGCCCTCCTGCTGACACCTGCGGCACTCGCCCAGGCCGCGACAACCCTGACCCCCTCCGAGCGGGGTCCCGCACCCAAGGAGCACACGTGATCTACCTGAGCACCGTCGAGGTGGCGAGCAGCCGCTCGTGGCCGGACGTCATCCTGATCCTCGGCCTGGTCCTGTTCGGCTTCCTGCTCGTGGCAGCCGCCACGGCGTTCGTCTCCGAGAACCGGAAGATGAAGATCGACGCTGCGAAGACCGACGAGCTGCGCCAGCTCGTCGACCGGTACGAGCAGCTCGCCGAGAAGACCATGGACGCCCAGCAGCGGGCGGCCGCCGACGTCGCCGAGCTGCGGTCCCGGACGGCCTCGATCGAGCAGATCCTGCGAACGGTGGAGTGATGTCGACCGACGCCCCGGCCCCCGACCGGCCCGAGATCGCCGTCGCCCCACACACCATGCGGGCGATCGTCCAGAACCGCTACGGGCCCCCGTCGCAGGTGCTCGCCCTGCGCGACGTCCCGGTCCCCGAGATCGGCGACGACGACGTCCTGGTGCGGGTCCGCGCCGCCGGGGTCAACCCGGCCGACCTGTTCCTGACCACCGGCCGTCCCGCCATGATGCGGCTCGTGCTCGGTCTGCGCCGACCCAAGCCGGCGACTCGCGGGCAGGACGTCGCCGGCACCGTCGAGGCGGTGGGCGTGAACGTGACGTCGCTGCGCCCCGGCGACGACGTCTTCGGCGAGGGCGACTTCGGGAAGACCACCGGGTCGTTCGCCGAGTACGCCCGCCTGCCGCACACCGTGCTCGCACCCAAGCCCGCGGCCCTGACGTTCGAGCAGGCCGCCGCGATCACGATGGTCGGACTGACCGCCCACCGGGCCATCCGCGTGGCAGGCGTCGGGCCCGGGCAGCGAGTGCTGATCATCGGCGCCTCCGGGGGCGTCGGGCACGCGGCGGTGCAGATCGCCGCGGCCGCCGGCGCCGAGGTGACCGGCGTGTGCAGCACCCGCAACGTCGAGATGGTCACGGCGCTGGGCGCCGCGCACGTCACCGACTACACCCGCGAGGACCTGACCCTGCTCTCCGAGCGGTACGACGTGATCCTCGACAACGTCGCGAACGTCCCGCTGCGGCGCCTCCGCCGGCTGCTCACCCCCCGCGGCGTGCTCCTGATGAACAGCGGCAACGGCGGCCGGACCCTGGGTCCGCTGCCGCGCATGGCACGCGGGTACCTGTTGTCGCTGCTCGTGCCGCAGACCATCCGCGCCTTCAGCTTCACGCCCACGACGTCCGACCTGGTCGAGCTCTCGGAGCTGATCGACAGCGGCGCCCTGACCCCGGTGATCGAGCGCACCTTCGCCCTGGCCGACGCCGCGCAGGCACTCGAACGGGTCGCCACCCACCGCGTGGCCGGCAAGGTCGTCGTCGTCGTCTGAGCCCCGAGGAGCACCCCGACGGCCGCGACGCCCCGGGCCCCGGAGACGGCACGGTCGCTCAATCACCCACCGTCCGCACCATCGACCACGGCCCCTCAGCCGGCCAAGTCCGCCCGAACCCCCCGAGCGCCCCCGCCCGCTCACCCGCCTCCCGTTGTGCGGAGTCTGAGTAACGCCTGGCGATACTCAGACTCCGCACAAGCCCGACTCCGGGGGGGATGCGGGGATGGGGGCCTCGCCTGGCTCAGTCGATCGGCGGACCCTCGAGCTCGGCGACGACTGACACACCGTCCGCGTCGCGCACCACGTGGGCCGTGGCGTCGTGGTCGACACCTGCCAGCAGCAGGCGCACCGGGTGCGGCGGGTGCGGCGACAGGACGTTGCGCCACCAGGTCTTGCGCTCCGCCATCCCGACCGCGAAGCGGACGGTCCGCCCGTCGGTGGCGTACTGCGCCACGAGGCGGTGCCTTCGCCCGGTGCGGCGGCCCACGTACTCGACGACAGCGAGCCGGCCTCCGAGCCGCCGACCTGCCCTGCTGCTGAGCACCGGGATGACGACCCGGCTGGTCACGAGGTTCGTCATGGCGAAGGAGTGACGGTGGGCCGGTGACATGGATCAAGCGTCCTGCGCACACGGCGCTCCGGGCGGAGGCCAAGGTCCCGTCGGGCGACTCCGCGGCTGCCGGCGCGGCGCCCGGTCGTGGGGCGCCCGGTCGTGGTGCGGAGACCCGCCGCGCACCGGCGCGCGGCGTACGGTCGACGACGTGGATCACGCACCCGGCAGCACCGAGAGCGCCGGCGGCACCGGCGGCACCGACAGCACCGGCAACACCGGCAACACCGCCCGGACGCCATGGGTCACGGTCCTCGCCGGAGCGGGGATCTCCACCGGCTCGGGCATCCCGGACTTCCGCGGTCCGCACGGGGTGTGGACGCGCGACCCGGAGGCGGCACGGCTGCTGGAGCACGGCTGGTACGTGGCCGACGCGGACATCCGACGGCGCACGTGGCGGATGTGGCGCGAGAGCCCGGTGTGGCAGGCCGAGCCGACGCCGGCCCACCGCAGCCTGGTCGACCTCGAGCGCGCCGGCGCGCTGCGCGCCATCTGCACCCAGAACTTCGACGGCCTGCACCAGCGAGCGGGGTCGTCCGCGCAGATGGTGCTCGAGCTGCACGGCAGCCTGACCGGGTCGCGCTGCCTGAGCTGCGGCTCCGGTGAACGCACCGCTGAGATCCTCGCCCGGCTCGACACCGACCCCGACCCGCACTGCGCGCGCTGCGGTGGCCTGCTGGCCACCGATGTCGTCATGTTCGGCGAGGCCCTGCCCGGCGACGTGCTCGACGCCGCCGCCGAGGCCGCCGCCGCGTGCGACGTGTTCGTGGCGGTCGGCTCGACGCTGACGGTGCAGCCCGTGGCAAGCCTCACGCTGGTGGCCGCCGAGGCCGGTGCGCGGGTGGTCATCGTGAACGACGAGCCGACGCCGTACGACCGGCTGGCCGACACGGTGGACCGCCGACCGATCCAGGTGGCCCTCCCCGAGCTGGTGCGTGAGCTGCTGGTCGGTTGACCGCATCGCGACCGGGCGCCGAGTGCTCGTGGCGCACCGCGGCAACCTCCACCTAGGCCCGAAGTCCGAAGATTCGCCCCGGGCGCCCTTCTAGGGTGATTTCGGGAGCAGGCGTCGGCGCAGACGCTCTGGACACGAGGTGCACCGGGTGGCTCATCTGAGCCACCCCGCACCCGGGACCACAAGACACCGACGGAGGTCTGACGTGCGCGAACTGTCAGAGAGCGACCGCTTCACCATCACGGTCAACAATCGCGAGATCCAGGTCTTCGGTGGCCTGACGATCCTCCAGGCACTCGTGATGGAGGACATCGAGGTCCCGTCGCTCTGCCACGACATCCGCCTGAAGCGGTCCAACGGCAGCTGCGGCCTGTGCGTCGTCGAGGTCGGGACCGAGGCACCGCGCGACGTGAAGGCGTGCCTGACCCCGGTCCAGCCCGACATGGTCATCACGACCCACTCGCCCAGGCTGGAGGAGTACCGCAAGGTGCGGCTCCAGCAGCTGCTCTGCGACCACAACGCCGACTGCGTGGCGCCCTGCGTCGAGACCTGCCCGGCCAACATCGACATCCAGACCTACCTGAGCCACGTGGCGGATGGCAACTACCAGGCCGCCATCCACGTGATCAAGGACCGCAACCCCTTCCCGTCGGTCTGCGGGCGCGTCTGCCCGCACCCGTGCGAATCCGAGTGTCGGCGCAGCCTGGTCGACGAGCCGGTCGCGATCAACTACGTCAAGCGGTTCGCCGCCGACTGGGACATGGCCCAGGACGAGCCTTGGATCCCGCGGGTCGACGCGCCGACCGGCAAGCGGATCGCCGTCGTGGGCGCCGGGCCCTCCGGCCTCTCGGCCGCGTACTACAGCGCGATCTCCGGCCACGCCGTCACAGTGTTCGAGAAGCAGGACCACGCGGGCGGCATGATGCGGTACGGCATCCCCGAGTACCGGCTCCCGAAGGCCACGCTCGACCAGGAGATCGGCGTCATCCAGGCGCTGGGTGTCCAGATCGTCACCGGCAAGGCGCTGGGCACGCACCTGAGCCTCGAGGACCTGAAGCGGGACTTCGACTCGGTGTACCTGTCGATCGGCTCGTGGCGTGCGACGCCGCTGGGCATCGACGGGGACCGCAACGAGCGCGTCGAGCTCGGCATCGACTACCTGCGACACATCGCCAAGGGCTCCACCCGCTCGCGCGGCGACACCGTCGTGGTCATCGGCGGTGGCAACACCGCCATCGACTGCGTCCGGACGGCCCTGCGCAAGGGTGCCAAGAGCGTCAAGCTCATCTACCGCCGCACGCGCGACGAGATGCCCGCCGAGGCGTTCGAAGTGGCGGAGGCGCTGCACGAGGGCGTCGAGATGATCTTCCTCACCGCGCCGACCAAGATCACGACGGCCGAGGACGGCCACAACCAGCTGCACTGCACGAAGATGGTGCTCGGCGAGCCGGACCGCTCCGGACGCCGCCGGCCCGTGATCGTCGAGGGCAGCGACTTCGTCATCGATGCCGACACCATCATCGGCGCCATCGGCCAGAGCACCGATACCGGCTTCCTCTACAACGACCTGCCGGTGCGCCTCAACAAGTGGGGCGACATCGACGTCGACGGCCACACGATGCAGTCCTCGGAGTCGAACGTCTTCGCGGGCGGCGACTGCGTGACCGGTCCGGCGACAGTTATCCAGGCCGTGGCGGCTGGACGTCGCGCGGCGATGGCGATCGACGAGTTCGTCACGCGTGGCTACGTGCGCCCGAGCACGGAGGACTACTCGTGCAGCCGCGGGACGCTCGAGGACCTGCCCCGTGCGGAGTTCGAGGAGATCCCCAAGCTGGTCCGCGCGAGCATGCCCGGGCTGCGGCCCGAGGCGCGCATCGACAGCTTCGTCGAGGTCGAGACGGGACTGACCGAGGAGCAGGCCCGCGCCGAGGCGGCCCGCTGCCTCAAGTGCGGCTGCGCCAAGCAGAACCACTGTGCGCTGCGCCAGGAGGCGACCGACCACGGCGTCGAGTTCGCGACACCCCTGCACATCCGCCCCTACACGCCGATCGTGGAGGACCACCCCTTCATCATCCGCGACAACAACAAGTGCATCTCCTGCGGGCGGTGCGTCGCCGCCTGCGCCGAGATCGAGGGACCAGGCGTTCTCGCCTTCCAGTTCCACGGCGGGCGTCTGACTGTCGGCACCACCACCAACCTCCCGCTCGGCCTGACCGACTGCGTCTCGTGCGGGCAGTGCGTGCGCGCCTGCCCCTGTGGCGCACTCGACTACAAGCGTGAGCGCGGCGACGTGTTCACGGCCATCAACGACCCGACGAAGGTCGTGGTCGGGTTCGTCGCCCCGGCGGTGCGCAGCGTGATCGCGGCCGAGTACGAGATCCCGTTCGACGAGGCGTCGGCACACATCGCCGGCATGATGCGCGCGATCGGCTTCGACAAGGTGTTCGACTTCACCTTCGCCGCCGACCTGACGATCATGGAGGAGACCACCGAGTTCCTCGGCCGCGTCACCGGCGGCGGCGTGCTGCCCCACTTCACGTCCTGCTGCCCGGGCTGGGTGAACCTCGTCGAGCGCCGGTGGCCGGAGATGATCCCCCACCTGTCCAGCTGCAAGTCGCCCCAGCAGATGATGGGGGCCACGGTGAAGAACCACTTCGCCCAGCAGGCCGGCATCAGCCTCGACGACCTGTACGTGGTGTCGATCGTGCCGTGCCTGGCCAAGAAGTACGAGGCTGCCCGGCCGGAGTTCGCGCCCGAGGGCATCCGCGACGTCGATGCCGTTCTCACGACCACCGAGTTCCTCGAGATGGCGGAGATGCTGCGCCTGGAGCTCCGGGACATCACGCCGGCGGAGTTCGACGCCCCGTACAAGCGCGTCAGCGGTGCCGGGATCCTCTTCGGCGCCTCGGGCGGTGTGGCGGAAGCCTCCCTGCGGATGGCCGTCGAGAAGCTCACCGGTGAGCCGCTGGTCGACCAGCTGGACTTCCACGACGTCCGAGGCTTCGAGGGCTTCAAGGAAGCGACCGTCACCGCGAACGGCACGACCGTGCGGGTCGCGGTGATCTCGGGCCTCAACAACGCCGACCCCCTCGTGCGGCGCATCGTGGCCGGCGAGGACGTCGGCTACGACCTGGTCGAGGTCATGGCCTGTCCGGGCGGCTGCATCAACGGCGCCGGGCATCCCGTACCCGACCGGGTCGGTGAGATGGCGGCCCGCCAGAAGGTGCTCGTCAACATCGACCAGACCTCGAGGTACCGCAAGTCCCAGGAGAACCCGGACGTCCTGCGGCTGTACGACGACTTCTACGGCGAGCCCAACTCGGACGCCGCCCACCACCTCCTCCACACCAGCTACGCCCCGTTCCGGGACGGGCCGGTCATTCCGACCCGATGAGAGGCCTGACCCCCATGAAGCGACTCGTGGCTCCGGCCACCGGCCTGATGCTGGTGGTTGCCCTGCTGTCCGGCTGTGGCAGCAGCGCGCCCGCGGTCTCGTCCGCATCGGCGACTCCGTCCGCGACCAGTGCGCCGTCACCGAGTGCTGAGCCGTCCAGCGACCCGACGACGATCCGGATCGCGTCCCTCAAGGGCCCGACCACGATGGGTCTGGTCGGGCTGATGGCCGACGCCGAGGCCGGCGACGGCGCGCAGGACTACCAGGTGACGATGTACGGCACGCCCGACGAGGTCCTGCCGCTGGTCCTGCAGGGCGAGGCGGACGTCGCCCTGATCCCGGCGAACCTGGCCGCCGTGCTCTACAACCGGACGCTCGCCGACGACGGCGCGCAGGTCCAGGTCGCCGCGATCAACACCCTCGGCGTGCTCGACATCCTCGAGTCCGGCGACACCGTGCACAGCATCGCGGACCTCGCGGGCAGGACCATCTACGCCTCCGGCAAGGGCGCGTCGCCGGAGTACGTCCTGAACTACCTCCTCACGAGCAACGGCCTGGACCCCGCCACCGATGTCACCATCGAGTACCGCAGCGAGCACACCGAGGTCGCCGCCCTGCTGGCGAGCACGCCCGGAGCCGTCGCCATGCTCCCCCAGCCCTTCGCGACCGTCGTGCAGGCGCAGAACCCGGCCGTACGCACCGCCCTGAGCCTGACGGACGAGTGGGCCAAGGTGGCCACGGACTCCCAGCTCGTGACCGGCGTCGTCGTGGTCCGCACCGCCTTCGCCGAGGAGCACCCCGAGGCCTTCGCCGACTTCCTGACGGACTACCAGGCGTCCACCGAGTTCACGAACGAGCACCCGGCCGAGGCCGCGGTCCTCATCGCCGAGGCCGGCATCGTCCCCGCCGCGCCGATCGCCGAGGCCGCCATCCCGGGTTCCCACATCACCTACATCGACGGCACCGAGCTCATGACCGTCTTCTTCAGCGGCTACCTCCAGGTGCTGTTCGACGCCGACCCGGCCTCGGTCGGTGGGAGCATGCCGGGGGATGACTTCTACTACAGCCGCTGACACGGCGAACCGGAGCGTGCTGGCGAGGGCCGCACGCCCCCTGCTCGTGCTCGCCTTCTGGCTGGCCGTCTGGCAGGTGGCCGCGGTGGTCGTCGACCAGGAGATCCTGCTCGTCTCGCCGGCCGGCGCACTCACCCGGCTCGGCGAGCTCGTCGTGACCGCCGAGTTCTGGGGCATCGTCTGGCACTCGTTCGTCCGGATCGCCGGCGGCTTCCTGGCCGCGTCAGTGGTCGGCGTCCTCGGTGCGACCGCGGCGGCCGCCTCTCGGGTCGTCGATGCGCTGGTCACCCCCGCGCTCACGGCGATCCGCAGCACGCCGGTGGTCAGCTTCATCATCCTGGTGCTGATGTGGACCAGCAGCGGTCAGCTCGCGTTCGTCATCAGCTTCCTCATGGTGCTGCCCATCACGTACACGAACGTGCTCGAGGGCATCCGGCACCGTGACCTGGCTCTCCTCGAGGTCGCGACGGTGTTCCGGGTGCCCGTGCTGCGCCGGCTGCCCGCCATGGACGTCCCCGCCGTCCTGCCGTTCTTCGTCGCGAGCTGCCGCATCGGCGTCGGGCTGGCCTGGAAGAGCGGGATCGCGGCCGAGGTGATCGGGCTCTCGACGGGCAGCATCGGGGAGCGGCTCTACCAGGCGAAGATCTTCCTCAGCAGTGCGGACCTGTTCGCGTGGACCGCCGTCATCATCGCGCTGAGCTTCGGCTTCGAGAAGGTGGTGCTGGTCCTGCTGCGCCGTGCGGAGACCCGGCTGTCGCTGGGGCGTGCGGCATGATCACCCTCCGCGGGGTGACCAAGCGGTTCGGCGAGCAGGTGGTGCTCGACCGACTCGACCTCGACCTTGCCGACGGCGACGTCACGGCGGTGATGGGCCCGAACGGGTCCGGCAAGACGACCCTGGCCCGCCTCGTGCTCGGGCTGACGACGCCCGACGGCGGCGCGGTGTCCGGGGCGGCGGGCCGGCGCGGCGCGGTGACCTTCCAGGAAGACCGGCTCTGCGACCAGCTCACCGCCGTCCGCAACGTGCGGCTGGTGCTGGACCGGAGCGTCTCGACGACCTCGGTGGTGGCGGAGCTGGGCCGGGCCGGGCTCGACGGGGAGTCCCTCACCAAGCCGGTACGCGACCTCTCCGGCGGCCAGCGCCGACGGGTCGCGATCGTGCGTGCCCTGATGGCCGACGCGGACCTCGTCGTGCTCGACGAGCCCTTCAAGGGCCTCGACGCCGACGGGAAGACCGTGGTGATGGACTACGTCCGGGAGCGGCGCGCCGGCCGGACCATGCTCCTCATCACGCACGAGCCGTCCGAGGCGGAGTACTTCGGGGCGCGCGTCGTCGAGCTCACGCTGGACGGGCGGGTCTGAGGCGCACCACTGTTCCGTCCCGGAGCCGACGTAGGCTCACCCGGTGACGGGGCCGGAGCGCCCGATGGTCGACGTCGAGCCCGTCGAGGAGCGGTCCGACGAGCCGGACGCCGGGCGCCCGCGCGGCCGGGAAGCGTCCCGCCGCTGGGCACTGAGCTGCTTGCCGGTCGGCCTCATCACGGCGAGGGGGCTCCCAGCCACCGAGCGGTACCGCGCGATCGGACGACCGCCTCGTCACGTCGCGTCCGAAGAGCCCGGGCCGGTGCGATACTCGCCCGAGCGCCACCAGGTGCTCACCATCTCCGGAGGCCGTTGTGCCGTCATCATCGGTTGCGCTCACCGTCGGGATCATTCTCGGGATCCTGTTGTTGATCGTCCTTGCGTCGCTCCGGTTCATCGGAGCCAGCGAGGTCGGGCTGGTCAACAAGCGACTGGGGCGACGCCTCCGCGGCGACCAGATGGTCGCCTTCCAGGGCGAGGCCGGCTACCAGGCCCGTCTGCTCATGCCCGGGCTCCGGTTCAAGCTGTGGCCGGTGTTCTCGGTGACCAAGCACCCGTGGGTGCAGGTATCGCCCGGCGAGATCGGCGTGGTCATCTCCCAGCTCGGCGCCCCGCTGCCCGTCGGCGCGAAGAGCGCCCACTACAAGCCGGCTTTCGCCAACTTCACCGACCTGCCCACCTTCTTGAGCGAGGGCGGCCAGAAGGGTATCCAGCGCCCGGTGCTGCCCCCCGGGTCGCTGCTGCCGCTGCACCCGCTGGCATTCCTGGTGCTCACCGCGAGCCGGATGTACGGCGTCCCGATCTCCCAGGGCGGGCGCCACGCAGAACCGACGCTCGCGTCCCTCGGCCTGGTTCCCGACCAGCTGCGGGTAGCGGTCATCGCGCCCCAGGCCAACCAGGACGTCATCGGCGTCGTGACCACCCTCGAGGGTTTCGCGCCGGAGGCCGCTGACATCGCCAGCCGGCTGGGAGGCTTCCAGGACATCACAGCTCTCGAAGCGGCCGACGCGACGGATGCCGAGAAGATCGAGGCGATCCTGTCGAGCAAGAACGGGCTGCACAACTGCTACCAGGACTACCAGGCCTTTCTGGACAGCGGTGGGCGCATCGGTCTGCAGCACGACCCGCTGCTCTACGGCTCGTACCTGCTCAACCCGTTCCTGGTCAGGGTCGAGCTGGTGCCGATGCTCGTCGTGCGCCAGGGCGAGGTGGGCGTCGTCAAGGCCTACGTCGGTCTGCCGACGGTGGACACCTCCGGTGAGGAGTTCAAGTTCGGCTCGATCGTGCGTCCCGGTCACCGGGGGATCTGGAACGAGCCGCTGCGCACCGGCAAGTATGCGATCAACCCCCGCGTCTACGCCGCGGAGATCGTGCCGACCTCGATCCTGACCCTGAACTGGGCCAACACCACGTCGATCGCCCACAACCTCGACGAAGGGCTGAGCCCGATCGACGGCAAGTCCCGTGAGGGCTTCGTCTTCGGGATCGACCTCCAGGTGCAGATCCACGTGCCCGACCTGAAGGCGCCCAAGGTGATCTCCATGGTCGGCACCATGCAGAACCTGGTCAACGAGGTCCTGCAGTCCGCGGTGGGCAACTACTTCCGGAACGCGCTCCAGCAGCTGCCGGCCGTGCAGTTCATCGAGACCCGCGACACCGTGCAGGCACAGGCGCAGGAGTACATCACCGGCTATCTGAGCAAGTACGACGTGGAGACCAGAGGCGTCTACGTCCAGGACGTGATCTTCCCGCCGGAGCTGGTGGCGGTGCTCACCCAGCGCGAGATCGCGAACCAGGAGCGCGTCACGTTCGGGGAGCAGCAGCGCGCCCAGGCGGTGCGGGTCAACCTCGAGCGCGTCCGGGGAACCGCGGACATGCAGAAGGACCTGGCCAAGGCCAGCGTGAACGTCGACATCCAGAAGGCGGCGGCCGAAGCCCGTGCCGCGCAGGCGGAAGGTGAAGCCACCTTCGTGCGACTGACCGGTCAGGCAGAGGCGGACAAGCGCCGCGCGATCGGCCTCGCCCAGGCCAAGGCGATCGAGGCACTCGGTCTGGCCAGGGCAGCCGGCTTCGACGCGCAGGTCGCGGCCATCGGGCAGCAGGCGACTGCCGCCGTCGCCATCGCCGGTGCGGTTGCCGACGGCCACGTCAAGATCGTGCCGGATGTGCTCGTCGAGGGCGGGAACAGCGACGGGGCGATCACCGGACTCGCGGCGTCGCTCACCGGAGCCCTGCGGAACTGGAGCCCATCGCCCACATCGCCGGCGGTCGACGCGACCCCCGTTCCCGACGCCATCGTCCCGGACGTCGCCACGCCCATCACCCCGGAGGACGCGCCCGTCACTCGGTGATGGTGACGAGCGCCGGGCCTCAGGCCGGAGTCGGCGTGCCGCCGCCGGCGGGCGTGGACGTCTCGCCGCCCACGAGCTCGCCGAGGCGCAGTGGTTCGGTGGTCCCCTCGTCGAGTTCACGCGACCCCGTACCCAGGCGTGGCCGCGCCCGGACGGCACGTCGGGTGCCCCTCGTCCATCCACCACGGCTGCGTCGCACGAGTGTGCGGCGGGTCCCCCGGGCCGACGGTGCGCCACACTGGGGTCAGCAGCGCGGTGGTACGAGGGCTGGAGAGGGAGTCTCGTGGAGTTCGACGTGACGATCGAAATCCCCAAGGGGCAGCGCAACAAGTACGAGATGGACCACGCCACCGGGCGGATCCGCCTGGACCGGATGTTGTTCACCTCCACGCGGTACCCGGACGACTACGGCTTCATCGACGGCACGCTCGGCGACGACGGCGACCCGCTCGACGCGCTCGTCCTGCTCGACGAGCCGACCTTCCCCGGGTGCCTGATCCGCTGCCGGGCGCTCGGCATGTTCCGCATGCGCGACGAGGCCGGCGGCGACGACAAGGTGCTGTGCGTGGCGGCCGGTGACCAGCGGTGGTCGTGGCGCCAGGACATCGACGACGTCAGCGAGTTCCACCGCCTGGAGGTCCAGCACTTCTTCGAGGTCTACAAGGACCTCGAGCCCGGCAAGTCCGTCGAGGGCGCCCACTGGGTCGACCGCGCGACGGCCGAGGCCGAGATCCGGGCCTCCTTCCGGCGAGCCGCTGCCGCCGGCTTCTACGACTACCGTCGTCGGCCCCGAGCCGCCATCCCGCTCGCCCGCGCCGGCATCGCGGCGCTCGGGGCTGCCGCCATCGCCGGCCTCCGCCGGCCCCGCCGCACCGGGGGCACCGGGGACACCAGGAGCTCCGGAACCTAGACGCCGGCAGGCTCGCCCATCAGCTGCCCTCGCATCTCGGCGGCGTACTGATCGGCGTTGCGACCGGCGATGAGGTGCAGGGTCCCGCCCGGCAGCACCGCCACGCCGGCGATGCCCGCCGCCGTGAGCACGGCCTCGTCGACGGCCTCCGGGTCCCGCACGACGACGCGCAGCCGGGTCTCGGCGGCGGCCTCGATCTTGACGATGTTGGCGCGACCGCCGAGTCCGGCGAGGTAGTCCCGCGCCTTCTCGGCGGCCTGCGGGTCGCGCAGCTTCGGCTCGGTGCCGGGTGCCTCGTACGAGACGTCGGCGATGTGCTCCTCGGACATCTCGGCCTCGTCCCCGGCGACCTTGAGGTACTCCTCGATGTCGGTCTTGAGGTTCTCCGACCGGGTGCCGAAGATCGCCTGCATGTTGTCGCCGACGACCAGCACGCCGGCCGCACCCAGGGCCTTCAGCTTCTTCTGGTTGACCTTGCCGACGTCGTGCACCCCGACGCGCAGCCGGGTGATGCAGGCGTCGAGATCCTTGATGTTGCTCCGCCCGCCGAACGCGAGCACGAGCTGCTGGGAGAAGCGGTTGGCGGCGTCCTCGATCGCCTCACCGCGGTCGACCTCCTCGTCCTCACGGCCGGGGGTCTTGAGGTTGAAGGCCTTGATGAGACCCGTGAAGACGAGGAAGTACGCGACGAAGTAGATCGGGCCGACGATCAGCACCAGCCAGGGCTTGGTGCCGTTGGCGTAGAAGAGGCCGAAGTCGATGGCGCCCTGGGAGAACGTGTACCCGAGCCGACCGCCGAGCAGGTACATGATCGGGAACGAGATGCCGGCCAGGATGGCGTGCGCGACGTACAGCAGCGGCGCCACGAAGAGGAACGAGAACTCCAGCGGCTCGGTGATCCCGGTGAGGAACGACGTCAGCGCACCGGCGATCATGATGGAGCCGATCCGCGTGCGGTTCTCCGGCTTGGCCGTCCGCCAGATCGCGATCGCGGCGCCGGGCAGGCCGAACATCTTGAACAGGAACCCGCCACCGAGGACGCCGGACGCGGAGTGGCCCGCGAAGAAGCAGGTCAGGATGCCCTGGCAGTCGGACCAGCCGCCGACGTTGAGCGTGAAGAAGAACGGCGCGTTCCAGATGTGGTGCAGCCCGAAGGGCAGCAGCGAGCGCTCCACGAGGCCGTAGACGAAGACGGCGATGGGCGTGTTCGCCTTGAGGATCCCGTTGGCCCCGTTGTTGATGAGGTCACCGATCGGCGGCCAGACGAACGAGAGCACGATGCCGATCGCGATCGCGGCGAACGCCGTGACGATCGGGACGAACCGTTTGCCGGCGAAGAAGCCGAGGTACGAGGGGAGCTTGATCCGGTAGAAGCGGTTGAACGCGTAGCCCGCGAGGATGCCGATGATGATGCCGCCGAAGACGCTCGTGTCCAAGGTGGCCTGGCCGAGGATGCTGCTCGTCGCGACCCCGCGCGCCTGCGCGACGACCCCCATCGTCCCGTTCATGACGAGATAGCCGACCGTCGCCGCCAGCGCCGAGACACCGTCGTTCTTCGCGATCCCGAGCGCGACGCCGATCGCGAAGATCAGCGGCAACGCGGAGAAGATGGGTTCGCCCGAACCCTGGAGGATCTGCAGGAAGATGTAGACGGGCTGTGCGACGACTCCCGCCGTGACGGGGTCCCCGACGGCCCCGGCGGCGTCGCACGCCGCTGCGACGTGGTCGACGGCGCACACGCCGAGGTCGAGCGCTCGCTGGTTGAAGCCACCGATGAACGCCCCGCCGACGCCGAGCAGGATGCCGGCCACGGGCAGGACGGAGACCGGGAGCATGAGGGACTTGCCGAGCTTCTGCATGAAGCCGAAGACCCTGCTCCCGATGCTGATCTTCTGTGCCGGTCCCGCAGACGCGGTTCGGGTCGGCGCGGTGTCCGTCGCCACTGACATCAGTGCGTCCTCTCCTGGAGATCCGGTGCGGTCGACTCAGTCGTCGTCGTCGGTCGGCACGAGGGCACGGACCGCCGCGGCGGAGACCTGGGTCAGTGCGCGGGCGGCCAGCTCCTGGCAGTCCACGAGGGACAAGGCCCGGATCTGCGCCTTGACCGCGGGGATCGCGGGGATGCTCACGCTGAGCTCGTCGACGCCGAGGCCCACGAGGATCGGCACGGCCTGCGGGTCGGAGGCGATGCCCCCGCACACGCCGACCCATTTGCCTGCTGCCCGGGCGGCGGTCGCGGCCAGCCCGATGAGCCCGAGGACGGCGGGGTTCAGGCCGTCGACCTGCGGCGCGAGCTTCGGGTGTCCCCGGTCCATCGCGAGCGTGTACTGGGTGAGGTCGTTGGTGCCCACGGAGAAGAAGTCGACCTCGGCCGCGAACTGCGCCGCCATGACCGCCACCGAGGGCACCTCGACCATGATCCCCACGGGGACCGGCGGGACGCCGAGCTTCTCGCGCTCCTCCTCGAAGATCTCCTTCGCCTGACGGAAGTCGTCGATGGTGGAGATCATCGGGAACATCACGCTGACCTTCGCCCCCGAGCCTGCGGCACGGAGGATCGCCCGGACCTGGCTCCGCAGGATCTCGGGGCGGTCGAGGCCGACCCGGACACCGCGGACGCCGAGGAACGGGTTCTCCTCCGGCGGGATCGGCAGGTAGGGCAGAGGCTTGTCGCCGCCGACGTCGAGCGTGCGGATGACCAGCGGCTGCCCGGGCCGCAGCGCCTCGGCGATGTCGGTGTAGATCTGCGCCTGCTCGTCCTCGGACGGTGCCGTGGTCCGTCCGAGGAAGATGAACTCCGACCGGAGCAGACCGACGCCCTCGGCGCCCTTGGTCATCGCGTTCTGCGCGTCCTCGAGCCCGCCGATGTTCGCGACCACCTCGAGGTGGTGCCCGTCGGTGGTGGTCGCGGGCTCCTCCGCGTGCAGGAGGTCCTCCGCCCGCCGCTCGGCGGTGCGCTCCTGGTGCCGCCGGATCCTGGCGACCTCGTCCTCGGTGACGTTGGTCCGCAGGGTGCCCTTGGCGCCGTCGAGGATCACCAGCGAGCCGTCCGGGATCTCCATGGCGCGGGGTTCGATCCCGGCCACGGCGGGGATGTCCAGCGACCGGGCGATGATCGCCACGTGCGAGGACGCCCCACCCGCTGCGGTGCAGAAGCCGACGACCCTGGTCCGGTCGAGGGAGGCGGTGTCGGAGGGAGTGAGGTCCTCGGCGACGAGGATCGTCCCCTCGGGGATCTCCGGCTTCTCGTGCCGCTGCCCGGTCACCTCCTCGAGGACCCTGCGCCCGACGTCCCGGACGTCGGTCGCGCGCCCGGCGAGGAGCTCGTTCTTGAGGCCGGCGAGCCGGTCCGCGTACAGGGTGTAGGCAGCACGCCAGGCGAAGGCCGCCGTCTTGCCCTTGTCGATCGCGCTCGAGGCGATGTCCAGCAGGTCCGGGTCCCGCAGGATCTCGCGGTGCGCCGCGAAGATCGCGGCCTTGTCCGGGTCGGCGTCCTGCTCGAGCCGACTCTCCAGGGCGCCGAGCTGCACCAGTGCCCGGTCGGTGGCGTCGTTCAGGATGCGGCGCTCGCGGTGCCGGTCCGAGGCCTCCTCCTTGACCTCGATGTCCTCGCGGACCACCCGCAGGGTCTTGCCGATGGCCAGACCCGGGGAGGCGGCGACGCCGAGCAGCAGGTTCGGGTCGTCCGACCGGGGCCGGGCCCTGACCGCCGGAGCCGCGGCAGGCTGCGGCTCGACCTCACCGAGCAGGGCCTCGACGATCGGGACGACGCCCTCCTCGCCCAACCCGTCGCGCAGAGCTGTCGTCAGGTCGTGCACCGCCTCGGCCGCGTCCGGCCCGTGGGCGATGATCTGGACCTTGTCGCCCTGGCTGACCTCCAGACCCATGATCGCCATGACGCTCTTGGCGTTGGCCTGATCCTCCCCGCGCTTGATGCGGATGTCGCTCGCGTACCCCTGCGCGAGCTTGGACAGGACCGCCGCCGGCCGGGCGTGCAGACCGACCGGGTTGGGCACGACGACCGCATCCGAGGTCACGGTCCGCCCGACGGCCACCGCGACGCCCTCACCCGGCGGGGCCGCCATGACAGCCTCGGCGACCTCGTCCTGCCCAGCCGTGACGAAGCCCTCCCCGGCCCTGAAGGTGGAGAGCAGGTCCGAGTTGGTGATCACCATCTGCGTGAGGACGCTCTTCGCGCTCGTCGCGACCATGTCCAGGTCGAACACGATCAGGGGGGCGCCCGTCTGCACCTGGTCACCCACCGCGACCCGCACCTCGAAACCCTCACCGCGCATCTTGACGGTGTCCAGCCCGATGTGAAGGAGGACCTCGAGCCCTCCGGCCGCCCTGATCGACACAGCGTGCTTGGCCGGGTGGATGTGGATGACCTCACCGTCGCACGGTGCGAGGAGCTCGTTGCTGACGGGGTCGATCGAGATACCCTCACCGACCATCTTCTGAGCGAAGACCGGGTCGGGAACCTTCTCGATCGGTACGAGCACCCCTGTCACGGGTGCCGTGAGGCTCAGTCGGGTGATGGGAGGTGCTGCGGTGTCTGTTGCCATGGCTGCACTCTCAGTGGCCGCCCCCGTCTTCCATGGCGGGAGACACATCGACCCTAGCCCGAAGGCCCCGGGGCCGACACTGCTGGACCGTCAGGAGCCGCTGTCGAATCGGCGCCGGCCGTAGATGAACCAGATGGCCGGGCCGACGACGGGGACCAGCACGATCAGGACCACCCACTCCACCGCCCGCAGGAAGGTGGCCGTTCGCATCACGTCCAGGAGGGCGAGCAGCATGAGCCCCGACACGAGGACGATGAGCGCGTTCCACAGGCCGTCGTACGCAGCAGGCCAGAGCGGGTTCTCGGTCGTGATGACGTCGTGCATACCCGCGGCTCCCTGGGTCCCGGAACGCAGGCACCCACCCGGGACGACGAGGCCGGTGCGATGCGACGCCACCACCCTAGAGGTGCGATGGTCGCTCCTGGCAGCCTCCTCCCCCTTCAGCGGGGCGCCGCGGCTGCCGATAACGCACGTGTCGTGCGGCGATGCCCGCACCTGACGTGCACGGCCTCTCGCCCACCCGGTTCGGAGACTCATGTCCTTGTTCACCAGTGCTGCCACGGCTCGACCGCTGCGGATCGCCGCCCTCGCCCTGACGCTCGCCCTGTTCGGCGCAGGGGCCTCGCCGGCTCAGGCGGACGAGCTCCCGCCCGGGCCCAGCGCTCCGGCACCCGCGCCGAGCCCGATCGACGCCTACGTGCGCTACCAGGGGCAGACCACGTGCGACCCGACGGCGAAGCCCGGTGCGCAGTACGTCATGGCGATGGTCCTGGGCTACTACAAGGTCGGCCGCAACATCTCCATCACCCGGGCGTGCACCGTCGGCGGTACGAGCGAGCACAAGGAAGGCCGCGCGCTGGACTGGGGCGTCAACGTCGACAACCCGGCGGAGAAGGCAGCGGGGGACGCGTTCACGAACTGGCTCACCGCCGTGGGCCCCGACGGCAAGGCCGGCTACAACGCCCGCCGCATGGGCGTGATGTACATCATCTGGAACCGGCAGATCTGGAGCAACTCCAGCTCCACCAGCGGATGGCAGACCTACGCGGGCGCCAGTCCGCACACCGACCACGTGCACATCTCGCTCGGCTGGAACGGCGCCTACATGCGCAGCTCGTGGTGGACCGGGATCGCGATCCCGAGCGAGGTCACGACCAGGAGGTACGTGACGCTCGTCTACCAGGACCTCTTCGGACGCAGCCCCGACCCGTCCGGGCTGGCGACGTGGAGCGACGCCCTCAACAACGGGACCCCGCGGATCGCTGTCGCCAACTCCATCACCTACTCCACCGAGTACCGCAGCGGGCTCATCGGCGGGGTCTACCGGGACTTCCTCGGTCGCGAGCCCGAGTCGGACGGGATGCAGAACTGGCTCAACGCGATGGCCGGTGGCCTGACCATCCAAGGGATGGAGTCGGGCTTCCTGGCCTCGCCGGAGTACTACATCCAGTCCGGCGGGACAGATGCCGGCTGGGTCAGCCGCCTCTACCAGCACGTGCTCGGCCGCGACGCCGGCGAGGCCGAGGTCCAGACCTGGGTCACCGTGCTCGCCCAGGGCAGCAGCCGCCAGTCGGTCGCGATCGGGTTCGTCTACTCCACGGAGCGGCTGAGCACTGTCGTCAACGGGTACTACCTCGACCTGCTGGGCCGCGGCATCGACCCGAACGGTCAGCAGACCTGGGTCGGCGCGATCCAGAACGGTGGCCGGACCGAGGCCATCATCGGCGGCATCGTCGCCAGCGACGAGTACTACGCCAGGGCCGAGCGCTAGCCGGACTCCGCCGGGGCGGTCCCGCCGGCGACCGACTCAGGGTCCTCTCAGGGACGTACCGGATAGCGCGCGGACCCCGCGAGGCGGCAAGATCACGACCATGGAACACCAGGCCGCCGTCGGCCGACCGGGGCGCGACGTGCCCGCACCCATGCCCTCCGTGGTGACCGAGGGCCTGACGCGCACGTTCGGCGCCGTCACGGCGTTGTCACAGCTCAGCGTCGAGATGCCCAGGGGCGTCGTCGGCCTGGTGGGCGCCAACGGGGCAGGCAAGTCGACCCTGATCAAGATCCTGCTCGGCCTGCTGCCGCCGACGTCGGGCCGCGCGCAGGTCCTCGGCATGGACTGCAGCACCCAGGGCCTGGCGATCCGGCAGGTCGTCGGGTACATGCCGGAGAGCGACTGCCTGCCCGGGGACGTGTCGGCCACGGAGTTCGTGGTCCACCTGGCGCGGATGTCCGGCCTGCCGACCGCCGTCGCGCGCGAGCGCACCGCGGACACGCTCCGCCATGTCGGCCTGTACGAGGAGCGGTACCGGCCGATCGGCGGGTACTCCACCGGCATGAAGCAGCGCGTGAAGCTCGCGCAGTCACTCGTGCACGACCCCCAGCTCGTGCTGCTCGACGAGCCCACCAACGGCCTCGACCCGGCGGGTCGCGACGACATGCTCGCCCTGATCCAGCGGATCAGCACGGAGTTCGACATCTCGGTCGTGGTGACCTCGCACCTGCTCGGTGAGCTGGAGCGGATCTCCGACCACGTCGTGGTGATCGAGAGCGGCGTGCTGCAGCGGTCGACCTCCACGGCGGCCGCGACCCAGCTCAGCGGGGTCCTGCTGGTCGAGGTGACCGACGGCGGACCCGAGCTCGTGGCCCGGCTGCGCGCGATCGGCGCCCAGGTGGCCGACGCCGGCGGGGCACACAGCTTCGTCGTCGAGCTCACCGACGAGTCGGTGCTCGACGCCGTGCGCGACGGCGCGACGGACCTCGGCGTCGGCCTGGTGCGGATGCAACGGCGGCGGCACCACCTCACCGAGATCTTCCGACCGGAGCAGGAGGGCGCACATGTCCGGCGTTGAGCCCGTCCCCGGTGCCGCGGCGTCGGCCTCTCCGCCGGCGCCCCAGCCTGGGCCACCCCCGCCGCCGGCACCGGCCGGCGACGTCATCCACGACATCGGCTTCCGGCACTACGCCGGGCAGCGCCTGGGCCGCGGGTGGGTCGTGCGGTCGCTCCTGGTCGAGACTGTGCGGGGCGTGTTCGGCCTCGGCCGTCCGGCGAGGTCCAAGGTCATGCCGTGGGCACTGATCGGCATCCTGCTCGTCCCACCGCTGGTCATCGCGCTCTCGATCCTGCTGACCGGTGGCGACGAGCTGCCCATCTCCTACACGGCCTACCCGAACTCGATGCAGCTGGTGGTCTCGCTGTTCGTGGCCGGTGCGGCGCCGTACTGCGTGTCCCGGGACCTGCGTCACGGCGTGATGCCGCTGTACCTGTCGCGGCCGATGATGCGCAGCGACTACGTGCTCGCGAAGTACGCCGGGCTGTCCATCGCGTTGTTCGCCGTCCTGGCCCTGTCCGAGACGTTGCTGCTGGTCGGTGCCCTGCTCGCCAAGCTGTCGGTCGGCGACCAGCTCGCCGGCTGGGCCGGTGGGATGCTCACCGCGGCCGTCCTGGCCGTGGTGCTGAGCGGGATCGGCCTGGTGCTCGCGGCGTTCACCCCGCGGCGCGGCCTCGGCGTCGCGGCGATCATCACCACCCTGCTGGTGGTCACCGGGATCGTCGAGCTGCTGGTCGCCGTCGCCGACCAGAAGGGGTACTCGACGGTCGCCACCTACCTCCAGCTCCTCGACCCCTTCAGCCTGGTCGACGGGTTCTCCGTGCGGCTGCTCGGCGTCGATCCCGCCGGCGGCAACAGGTACCCGCCCGGGGTGCTGGCCGGGTTCGTGTTCACCGCCGCGGTGGTCGCCGTGGTCGGGGCGTGCCTGGGCATCCTGGTCCGCCGGTACCGGAAGGTCGGTGGCGTATGAGCACCCTGGTCCTGGATCGCGTCTCCCGCTGGTACGGCAACGTGGTGGCGGCCAACGACGTGACGATGACGATCGGCCCGGGCGTCACCGGACTGCTCGGTCCGAACGGCGCGGGCAAGTCGACCTTGATCGCGATGATGGGCGGGTTCCTCGCGCCGTCGGCAGGAACTGTCACCCTCGACGGCGTGGTGGCGTGGCGCAACCCGGAGATCTACCGCACCGTCGGCCTCGTCCCGGAGGCGGAGGCCATGTACGACATGGTCACCGGCTGGCAGTTCCTCGTCGCGAACGCGCGGCTGCACCGGCTGCCCGACCCCGAGGGCGCGGCCCGGACCGCTCTCGAGACCGTGGAGATGATGGACGCGAAGGACCGCGACATCGGCACCTACTCCAAGGGCATGAAGCAGCGGGTCAAGATGGCGACCGCCCTGGTGCATGACCCGTCGGTCCTCCTGCTGGACGAGCCGTTCAACGGTATGGACCCGCGCCAACGGCTGCACCTGATGGACCTGCTGCGCCGGCTCGGTCAGGAGGGCCGCACGGTGCTGTTCAGCAGCCACATCCTGGAGGAGGTCGAGGAGATCGCCGGCACGATCGAGGTGCTCGTCGCCGGCCGGCACGCCGCATCCGGGGACTTCCGCCGGATCAGGCGGCTGATGACCGAGAGACCGCACCAGTACACGATCAGCTCGAGCGACGACCGTCGGCTCGCGGCCGCGATCATCGCCGACGGCTCCGCCGACACGGTGGACCTGAGCACGGGCGACCTCGCCGTCCAGACCGCGGACTTCGGGCGCTTCGTGCACGCCCTGCCCCGGTTGGCCCACGACACCGGGATCCGGCTGCTCGAGGTCTCCCCCGCGGACGAGTCCCTCGAGAGCGTCTTCGCCTACCTGGTGGCCCGATGAACGCCGTGGTGATGCAGCTGACGCTGCGCGGACTCCTGGGCCGCCGCCGGTCCCTCCTGCTCGTGATCCTGCCGCTGCTCCTGCTGCTGCTGGCGGTGGCGGTGCGCTGGGCCACGGGCAGCGACCCGAGCGGCTCCGTGCACCTGACGAACGAGTTCGCGCTGGGCACGCTGCTGCCCCTGATGTGCCTGCTGATCGGCACCGGGGTGATCGGGTCGGAGATCGACGACGGGTCGATCGTCTACCTGCTCGCCAAACCGCTGCCGCGGCGCACGATCGTCCTGTCGAAACTGGTCGTCGCGTGGGCCGCAGCCCTGGTCTTCGCCGTCGTGCCGCTCGTCGCCGCGGTCGAGATCGCCGGGGACGACGGCGGGCGGCTGGGCTCCGCGTACGGCGTCACAGCCGCGCTGGCTGCCATCGCCTACACCTCGATCTTCTTCGCCCTCTCGGTCGCGACCCGGAACGCGGTGATCATCGGCCTGCTCTACGCGCTGCTGTGGGAGACCGTGCTCGGCGGCTACGTGGCCGGTGTCCGCAACGTCAGCGTGCGGCAGTGGGCGCTGGCGGCGGCCGAGCGCATCCTCGGCGATCGGGCGACCGTCTGGGGCGTGACCTCGGACGTCAGCCTGAGCGCGGCCCTGCTGCTGCTCGCGGTGACGACCGTGGGAGCTGTCGTGCTCGCTGTGCGACGGCTGCAGACCCTGCGGCTCACCACCGTCGACTGAGGGGCGCGCCGGCGCTCGTCGGCCCACGAGACCGGTCGGCAGTCAGCGACCGCCCCGGCGATCGGCCGGGACGCTCGCTGACCGGTGCTCGCTCCGGACGTTCAGTGCTCGGAGCGGTCGCCGCCGTGCCCGGTCTGGCCCAGGGACAGCTCCCAGGTGACGTTGTCGCCGTGCTGCTGGGTCCAGAACACCCGCCACGCGTCGTCGGTCAGGTTCGGGACCTTCGCGCCGAGGAGCCCCTGGACGGTCGGGTCGCCGTCGGACGCGGTGATGCCGGTGATCTCGTTGTCGCCGTCGTTGTAGCCAGGGCTCGTCGTGGCGTCGTACAGCGCCGAGGCGTCACGGCCCTCGGCCAGCCACCGGGTGACCTCCGGCGCCCGGCGGTCGTTACGGCCCAGCCGGATGAGGTAGCCGGAGTCGAGCGCGTTGCGCTGGGCGTGCAGGGTGTCGCCGGCGTCCTCGACGACCAGGAGCTGGTCCCGGCCGGCGAACGCGATGTTGTCCAGGCCGGTGTGCTCCAGGTCGCCGACGAAGACCGGGGCGATCGTCCCGGTCGCCGCACTCGGCGAGGACTGGGTCAGGCGGAAGACGGCACCGAAGGCGCCCGGCAGCGTCGAGGTGGCCGAGGTGTCGCCGGTCTCGGTGAAGTAGAACTCGCCGAACTGGCTGCCCGGGCGAAACACGCCGTTCTCGGGACGCTTGAACGGCGTCGCCCCGGCCGCCGCAGCCGCTGCGGTGGCGTCGAACGCCTCGGTGCCCTCGTGCACGGTGACCCACGTCGTGCGCAGCGACGTCCCGTAGGTGTGCAGGGCTCCGATCACCGGGTCGGCGGGGTCGGCGGCCAGCTGGCTCGCCGTCACCGGTGTGCCGTCCGCACGTGCGACCTGCAGCGCCTGGAGCGTGCCTCCCGCGGTCAGGTCGCCTGTGTCCGTCGGCGTGAACCGGTAGAGGTAGCTGTTCGGCGCCTTGCCGTTGGCGCCCGCGACGGTCGGCCCGCCGATGTCCTCGACCAACCAGATGTTCCCGTCCGAGTCGTTCTGGACCCCCTCGTACCCGCCCGAGCCGAGCGCCGGCAGCGCGACTGCCACGCCGGTGGTGGGGTCGCCGGCCGAGTCGAGCGCGACGCCGAACACGCCACCCCGCGGCGCCTTCGCCTCGGCCGTCAGGAGCAGCTGCCCGCTGAACGGGTCCCAGGTGATCCCGTCGAACGTCGGCAGCGGCTGGCCGTTCGCATCGGCGTCCGCGACGAGCGACACGCGCTGGACCGGGTCCGGCTGGTCCAGGTCGACGCGGGTGACGTAGCCGCGCGGCCCGCCCTCGTGACCCTGGTACAGGTAGTGGTGACCGCCCAGGACGAGGTAGACGTTCTTGTCCGGCTCGGTCTTGTCGGCCTCGCGCTGGTCCTGGGTCAGCGGACCGCCGTTCGCCGTGACGTAGCCGTAGTGGGTGACCCCGTTGGCCGTGTCGGGGTTCGTGAGCGAGAGCGACCCCCACGCGACGGAGGTCTGGGTCAGGCCCTGCGCCAGGACGTTGTCCTGGATGCCGCTCCGCGGGTTCGCGCCGTCCACGTCACCGAAGGAGCCGTGGGCGTCGCCCGAGGCGACCACCGGCCCAGCTGCCAACGCCGCCCCGACGAGCGTCGCCGCGGCACCGATCAGCCCGGTCTTCTGCCATGCACTCATACGTCTGCCTCCCAAGAGCAGGGCCCGTTCGCCCTGACCTCAGCCAGACAACCCGCCACACGTCGCAGCCGGGTGCACGGACCACGTCCGGCACGTGAACAGTGGCCCGCGGTTCGTCGGTCGTCCCGGGCGGCCACAGCGGCGGCGCCGCCGTACGCTCACCTGGCCGTCGTACGCTCACCTGATGACGCGGCCGGATCACCGGATGGTCGACGTCGAGCTCGTCAGTGACTCCTCGACCGACGGGCCGGACGCCGGCTCCGGCGTGCGCCCGCTCACCACGCCGGGCCGGGGGCGCAGGTCGCTGACGGCGGCAGTGGTCCTCGTCGCCGCCGGCATCGTCCTGCTCGGCTCGCTGCGCACGGAGACGGACGCCGAGCGGCGCGACGACGCCCTCGTCGCGGCCTATGCCGACGTGCCCGGCATCGCCCCGTCCCTACGGGACCCGCCGGCCGAGCCGTGGCGCCTCACCGGGGCCGGCGAGCTCGTCGGCGGACTCGTCATCGCCGAGGAGGACGTGGGCGGTACGCGGCGCACTGTCGCGCGCGACGTCCTGACCGGCGAGCTCCGATGGGTCGTCGCGGAGTCGGTCGAGCCGGCAGGGCGCGGGGCGGACTGCTCAGCAGCGGTCGCGGACGGGGCGATGCTGCTGTGCCACGTACCCGGCGAGCCGGGTCAGGGCGGGCCGAACACCGACGCGGTGCTGGGTGGGACAGCCGACCGCCTGGTCGTGCTCCGGGCCGAGGACGGGCAGGTCGTGACCGAACGGGAGCTGGGCCCGACGACGATCGGTTGGGCCGTCCTGGACGACGACGTCGTCATCGCGAGCCGGTACGGCCCGACGGCGTACGTCGAGCGGTCGACGGTCCTCGACCAGCGGTCGCTGTGGCGGACGGAGATGCCGCTGCCGCCCGACGTGCTCGCCCGGCAGATGGCCCTGACGGCCGACGACGGACTGGTGGCGCTCACCGGCTCGGTCGCCGGTGTCCTGGACGGTCGGACCGGCAGGCTGCTCGGGACCTGGACGGCGTCGGGGGACGGTCGGCTACCGGTCCAGGTCGACCTGTCGTCGATCGGCTTCACCGTCTGGACCGCACCGGCGGAGGGAGTCTGGCTCGATCGCACCGGCGCGGCCGGCGCCCGCCTGCCTGGCGGCCCGGTGGTCACCGCGGTCGATGACGGTTCGGTGCCGCGGGTCGTGCTGCTGCAGGACGCACAGGTGCTCCGCGCGGTGGACGTCTACGAGGGAGTCCTCTGGGAGCGGCCACGAGGCGACCGGGTGCCGATCCGGCTGGACGGGCTCGTCGTGCTCGAGGAGTCCGGCGTGCTGCGGGTCGTGGATGTGGTCTCGGGGAGGGACCGCTGGTCGGTGACGACCGGGATCCGATCGCCGGCCACGACGCGCGTCGTGACGGACGGGGTCCGGGTCCTGGTCGCCGGATACGGGGCGAGCACCGGTCGGCTCGTCACCGCCTACGGCCTGCGCGACGGCGAGCCGGCATGGACCGCATCGCTGCCGCAGCAGGGCTGAGGTTCTGTCACAGCGGCGCACATGGGTGCCGAGCGCTCGAGGTCCTCGGCGTGGCACCGTAGAGCCATGGCGTCCGATCCGCAGCAGCTGTTCCCGGGCAAGCTGTTCATCAGCACGATCCTGGAGGCCCTGGACTCCAAGACGGCGATGTCGGGCGAGCTGGCGCGACGCTATCTGCAGCGCGCGGCCATGGCGGGGATCATCATCGGCGTCTTCTACGCCACGAACTACGCGATCATCGCGGCGTTCGACGCCGTCACCGTCGACGGGTCCACGCTGCGCCCGCTCGGCCGGATCGCGGGCGCCCTCGCCTTCGGCTGGGCCCTGGTCTTCATCTACTACTCGAAGTCCGAGCTGCTGACCTCGAACATGATGATCGTCTCGATCGGCGCCTACCACCGCCGGACGAGCTGGACCAAGGCGCTACGGCTGCTCAGCCTGTGCTTCGGCGGCAACATCCTCGGCGGGCTGTTCGTCGCCGTCCTGATCAGGTTCTCCACGATCGCCGACGGCCCGGCGTTCGAGGAGATGGCAGCGTCGGTCGAGCACAAGCTCGCGTTCATCACGGACGGCGTGACGGGGTGGACCGACCTGCTGGTCCGCGCGATCCTGTGCAACTTCCTGATCAACATCTCGATGGTCCTGATCTACAACGGCGTCATCAAGGACGACCTCACGAAGAGCCTCGCCATGATCATGGCGGTCTTCATGTTCGCCTTCCTCGGCCTGGAGCACTCGGTGGCGAACACCGTCCTGTTCGGCATCGTCGGCCTGCGCGAGGGCATCGACCTCGGGCTGGCCGCGGCGAACGTCGGCATCGCCCTGCTGGGCAACTTCATCGGCGGCGGACTGCTGATCGGCCTGTACTACGCCTACGCCAACGACGACACCCGGTACCGGCCCAGCCCGCCCGCCGGGTAGCGCGCCGCCCGCCGGGTAGGCCGTCCGGCTACCCGCGCGATCACCCCCGCCACACCCCCACGCCGGTCTACGCTCGTTGCCATAGGGCCACGGCTTGTCCCGCACGGTGGCGCCGGCCCGCGACGCATCGGCGGTGTTGCCCGCCAGCGCGAGAAGGCTCCCATGGACGTGTCGCGACTCTCCGGCGCAGGTCTCACTCGGCGAGCGATCGTCGTGACGCTCGGGGCGCTCCTCCTCGGGACGGGTCTGTCGACGACGAGCGCGCAGGGCGTGCCCGCGCAGCCCGAGGCGGCCGCTCCGCACGCCGCCACGACCCAGCAGCCCGCGCGGCCACAGAGCGGCAACTCGGACAGCGAGCTCGTACGGTTCATCACGTTCGTGTACAGCGACCTCTTCGGGCGGGAGCCCGACCAGGCGGGCCTGAACGGCTGGGTGTCCGCGCTGGACCGTGGTTCGCCGCGGACTCCGGTCGCGAATGCGATCACGTACAGCACGGAGTACCGCGCCCGACTCATCGGTGCCTCCTACGACCGCTACCTCGGCCGCGGGCCGGATCCGGTCGGACTGGCGACCTGGCTGCAGGCGATGGAGGCCGGCTGGACGATCTCGCAGATGGAGGCAGGCTTCATCGCCTCTCCCGAGTACTACGCGCGCGCGGGCGCCACCGACACCGGGTGGGTCACGACGCTGTATGCGGACGTCCTGGGCCGCACGGCCGGGGCGAGCGAGGTGGCGGCGTGGACCGGGGTGCTGCGCAGCGGCGGCTCCCGCTGGGCCGTCTCGATGGGCTTCCTGCTCTCGACCGAGCACCTGAGCACCGTGGTGGACGGGTACTACCAGCACCTGCTGGGCCGGGGCCTGGACCCGAACGGACAACAGACCTGGGTCGGCATCCTGCAGGCGGGTGGGCGCGACGAGGCGATCATCGCCGGCATCATCGCCAGCGACGAGTACTGGGACAGGGCCACGAGGCCGGCCCAGCTGGAGCTCACCCCGTCGTCGTCGGTGATCACCTCCGGGGCCGCGCAGACGTATGTCGTCGAGGGGTTCAGCACGATGGGCGTGTCCCAGGGCGACTTCGCGCAGTTCGCCACGTTGGCGGTGGACGGCGACCCGTCGGTCTGTGTGCGCGCGACCTGCTCGCCCCTCGCGGTCGGTGATCACGTCGTCACCGCCACCGTCGGTCGCGCCGACGCCGCCACCGCCGTCCTGCACGTGAGTCCCGCGTCCGGCCCCGTCCTCTACTCGATGTTCGCCTGGGGCAGGAACATGTCCGGTCAGCTGGGCGACGGCAGCCGCACCGACCAGTCCGCCCCGATCATGGTGGGTGCCGAGACCCATTGGTCCACGGTGTCCGCCGACGCGAGCCGCACGGCGGGGATCAAGACCGACGGAACCCTGTGGGCGTGGGGCTGGAACGGGTCCGGCGAGCTGGGCGACGGCACCACCACCGATCGGCCGGCGCCGGTGCAGCTCGGCGCCGACACCCACTGGGCCTCCGTGGCAGCGGGCGGCTCACACACGGCGGCCCTCAAGACCGACGGGTCGCTGTGGTCCTGGGGAGTGAACGACCGTGGCCAGCTCGGCGACGGCACCACCTACTTCAGATCCACTCCCCAGCGCGTCGGGACCGACACGACCTGGGCCTCGGTCTCCGCCGGTGGCGACCACACGGTCGCGGTCAAGACCGACGGCACGCTGTGGACCTGGGGCGGCAACGGCAGTGGTCAGCTGGGTGACGGCACGACGAACGCGCGGTCGGTGCCGGTGCAGGTCGGCTCCGACACCCACTGGGCGACCGCAGCGGCCGGCGACGGGTGCACGGCAGCGGTCAAGACCGACGGGACCCTGTGGGCGTGGGGACTGAACGACCGCGGCCAGCTCGGCGACGGAACCGTCGACCCGCGGTCGACGCCGGTGCAGATCGGCACCGACACCCACTGGGCCTCGGTGTCGACCGCTCTCCGCAGCACGGCGGCGATCAGGACCGACGGAACCCTGTGGGCGTGGGGCGCGTACGAGACCGGCATCGGGACCACCGGCGGCCGACTCCTCCCTGCTCAGGTGGGAAGCGACACGCACTGGTCCGCCGTCGCGGCCGGCAACACCTCCACCGCCGGCCTCACGACAGACGGCACCCTGTGGGAGTGGCCCTCCATCGCCGGCGGCGACGCCGTCGTGCGGCCGCTCCAGGTCGGCGCCGCCGCCGGATGGGTCACGGTGACAGCCGGCAGTGGTCACGTCGTGGCACTCAGGCCGTGAGTCGTCGCGCTTCGGCCGTGAGTGGCCGGACGGTGCTCCTGATCGAGCCCCCCGAGACCACGCCGTGCGGGAGCCGGGACCCCTAGCATCGGCTCGTGAGATCCCGCCGAGGCACCATCGCGCTGGTGCTCGCCGCGACCGCCGCGCTCGGGCTCTCGTCCTGCACGGGCCGCGCGACGCCGGCGCCCCCGGTCACCCCCGCCCCCAGCTCCGTGGACGCCGCTGTCCCCGCCGTCCGGGCGGCGCCCCCGCCGGTCCCCGCGGCACCGGCCGTCCCCGCCGTGGCCGAGGCGCTCGCACCCGTCGCGAGGGCGGGCAACCCCGACGGCCGTGCGGAGGTCCCGCCGGAGGCGCAGGCGGTCGACACCTCGGACCCGACCCGCGTGATCGGTGACGGCACGCCGGCGAGCTGTACGTCGCAGGCCGTGGTCGACGCCGTCGCAGCCGGCGGCATCATCACCTTCGCCTGCGGGTCGGCACCGGTGACGATCCTGATGGCCCAGACCGCGAAGGTGGTCAATGCGAACGGTCCGGTCGTGCTCGACGGCGGCGGCCTGGTGACCCTCAGCGGCGGTGGGGAGCGCCGGATCCTCTACCAGAACACGTGCGACCAGGCGCAGGGCTGGACGACCTCGCACTGTCAGGACCAGGACCACCCGCGGCTCACGGTGCAGAACCTGACGTTCGCGGACGGCAACTCCACCGGCGAGCTGACCGAGGGTGGCGGCGGCGGGGCGATCTTCGTCCGCGGCGGCCGCCTCACGGTGATCGGCTCCACGTTCGTCCGCAACCGCTGCGACTCCACCGGCCCGGACCTGGGCGGCGCGGCGCTGCGCGTGCTGAGCCAGTCCGGCGGGCAGCCCGTCTACGTGGTCGACAGCACCTTCGGCGGCGCGGCAGGCGACGGTGGCAGCTGCTCCAACGGCGGGGCCGTGAGCAGCATCGGTGTCTCGTGGGTGATCCTCAACTCCGTCATGACGCACAACGAGGCGATCGGCAACGGGGCCAACCCGGCCGAGGACGGCACGCCCGGCGGCGGCAGCGGCGGGGCCGTCTACGCCGACGGCAACCTGTTCACTGTGCGCATCGCCGGTTCGATCATCGAGGACAACACGGCCGACGAGGGCGGCGGGGCGATCTTCTTCGTCAGCAACGACCGCACGGGCACGCTGACGATCGAGGACTCGACGCTGCAGCGCAACCCGAGCGGGGCGTTCGAGACCCAGCCGGGGATCTTCTTCCTCGGCGGCACGGCGGCCCCCGCGATGCCCGGCTCCACGGTCGGCTGACCGCAGAGCCCGGGACGGCGCCTCACCGCACGGGTGTGAGGACCTGCACCTGTGCGCTGCCGGGCCGCCCCGCACCGGGCCAGAAGCCGATCGACGCCCCGTCCAGCTCGGTGATGCAGAACGGGACGGCTCCGGTCGACGCCTCGTCGACCCGCTCCCAGCCCGCACCGGCGGCGCTGCGCCACAGACCCGCAACGCTCTGGCTCCCCTCGGGCCGGGACGCGTCGTAGTCGAGGCCGGCCGCATAGAGGTCGTCGCCGACGCGGGTCACCGAGGTCGCCTCGAGGTAGGCGACGCCCACCTCGACCTGCTCCGCCGTCGACTCCTCGCGCGTCCAGCTCACCGCGTCCGGCGACGACCAGACGGCCATCAGACCCGTCTCGAAGGGGCACGAGCCGACCGCGACGAACCCGCTCGCGGTCTCGGTCGTGGCGATCATGTAGCAGTCACCGAAGCCTGCACCCTGCGGAGTCACCCGCTGCCAGGCCAGGCCGTCCGCCGACACCCACGCGGCAGCCGTCGGGACGAGCTGCCCGCCCGGTGACGCCCCGACGGCGAGCAGTCCGTCCGCCGTCGCGACGACGTCGGCCACCCCGGCATCGTCGAAGAGGGCCGCCGCGCTGTCGGGCGCCTTGATCCAGACGGCGCCGTCGGTCGTCGAGTACAGGCTCGCAACGGTGCTCTCGGCCAGAGACGCCCGGCTCACCAGCACGGTGACGCGGTCGCCGACGGCGAAGACGGCATCGACGGAGCCGGCGCTGACCAGGTCCGGGTCGAGCGTCACCGGCTCCCAGGCCGATCCGTCATCGGAGCGGAGGAGCGCAAGACCGTGCGCGAAGAGTCCGTGGGGCGTCGCCACGACCTGGTCGAGGCAGCCCACCGGCTGACCGTCGCTGGTGGCGGCCGGACCGGACGCGCGACGCCAGGTCGAGGCGTCGTCGCTCAGCCACACCGGGAGCTCGGCCGGGGCACCGACGGCTCCGGCATCGACCGGACAGCCCACGACGACGGCCCGCCCGTCGACGGACACCGCGTCGCTGATCGTCGCTCCGCCGAACACGGCTGGATCGGCGCCGACGTCCTGCCAGCCGTCGATGGCCGGGCCGCCGGCACTCGAGGTCGTCGGCGACTGTGTGGCCGAGGGCGAGGGGGTGACCAGGGGCGAAGGCGCCACGGTCCCCGCCGGTGGTGGCGGTTCGGGGCGCTGGTCCACCAGTGCGGCTCCGACCACGCCGACCACTGCCAGCGCGGCGACCGACACCGTGACCACCAGGGCGTCGTGCACCCGACGGCTGCGCCGCGCGCGGTCCTTGATCGGCGTCGTCGCGAAGCCGGTGCCCGACGCATGCGCCTCGGCAGCACGGTCCGCCAGGTCACGAAGCCTGTCGTCGAAGGTGCCGCTCATCGCTCCGTCCTCTCGGTCGTGATGACGTCGATGTGTCCTGCAGTGCTGTCGCCGAGCAGGTGGCCGAGGCGACCGCGGGCGTCGGACAGGTACCGCTTGACCGCGCCCTCGCTGACGGCGAGGCGGTCCGCGACCTCCGGCACCGTCAGGTCCTCGTAGTGGCGGAGCACGATGCACGCCCGTTCTCGCGGTGAGAGACGTGCCAGCGCGGCGTGCACGTCGGCACGGTCCGCAGCGATCGCATCCGGTGCTCCGTCGGCGGTGTGCTCAGCGACGAGGTGCCGGACACCGAACCAGGTCCGTCGCTTGCGACAGCCGTCGCGGTAGACGTTGAGCACCGCGCGGCGCACGTACGCCTCGAGCCACTCGACGTCCGCCCCGGACCGCCGCCTGGCGAAGGTCCGGACGAACGCCTCCTGGACCAGATCCTGCGCGGAGGCCAGCTCACCGGTCAGCAGGTAGGCGTACCCGACCAGCGCGGAGCCGCGCTCCCGGGCGAGGTCGTCGAGATCGTCCTCCCACGCCACCGTGTCCTCCACTCATCGGTCGCGACATCTTCTCGGACCCAGACGTGCGAGCGGCCTGGAACGTTGGGGGACAGGCCGTTGGCGGATTCGACATGCCCATCCTGCACGCGACCGGCGGCTGACCGGCAGCTGCACGGCACCGTGAGCGGACCTCAGTTGCCCGTGCTCGCGTAGCTCCGCAGCTGGCGACGCCACACCTGGTAGCCGAGCGCGAACCAGATCGCGCCGACGACCGGTGCCAGCCATGCCACCGTCGCGGACACCCCGAGACCGGCGGTGCGATCGAGGATCACCGCGGCCGGAACCCACGCGATGAAGGCCACCGGCAGGATCCACGTCATGAACCACTGCGCGGCGAAGCCGAAGACGCTCAGCGGGTACGACCCGAAGTTCAGCAGGATGTTGTCGACCAGGTAGCGGGCCGGCCACACCTCCACGAACCGGAAGCTCATCGCCGAGATCCCCAGTGCGAGGCCGCCCTCGATGAGCGCACCACCGACCACGGCCGTGACGCCGAAGAGGATGTGCGTCGGCGTCCAGGTGAGGTCGGCGATGGAGCTCGCGAACACCAGGATCCCGACCGCCGTGATGACGTCCCCGAGCGTGTTGACGCTGAACCGGCGGGTGAGCACCTGCACGAGGGGGTTGAGAGGTCGGACGAGGAAGCGGTCGAAGGTGCCGTTGCGGACCAGGTCGTCGAGCTCGTTGAGCATGTACAGCGGCACGAGGTAGACGGCGTGCGCGACCAGTCGCAGGGCGTACAGGACGGCGATCTCCGGGAAGGTCCAGCCACCGATGCTGGGATACCGGCTCAGGACGACCGCGATGAACGCGAACCCGCTGCCCTGGTAGGCGATCCCCATCAGCGCGAGGATCACGAAGTTGAACCGGTACTGAGCGGCACCGCGGACAGCCGCCTTGGTCAACGCCCACGTGACGCGGGTGCTGTCCGCGAGGGTGGGGTGCGCAGGTGCCGCACTGACGCGGGCCTGCTGCGACATCCCGCTCACCCGCCCTGGACGACGACGCGGAGCATCGCGCGCCGCCACACGAGAGCCGCCAGGACGCCGAGGACCGCGACCCAGGCGAGCTGCACCCCGATCGATCGCCAGGCGGCCGCGCCGTCGAGCGCACCGACGTAGATGCTGGCCGGGACGTACGTGGTCGCCTGGAACGGCAGCCAGGCGACGAGCGTCCGCAGGACACCCGGGAAGACGCTGACCGGGACGAGTGCTCCGGACAGGAAGCCGGAGACGAGCACGTAGAGCATCGTCAGGCCGTCGATCTCCAGCGTCCAGAACGCCACCATCGCGAGCAGGAGCGCCAGCAGGCCGGCGATCGCGTACGCGCACAGGAGCGAGACCAGGAACATGCCGGCGGCGCTCGCGTCGGCCGGCAGCGCGAGGCTCCCGGCGAACGCCACCACGGGCAGTGCGATCACGATGATGACGAGCGCACCGCCGAGGGCACCGACCAGCTGGGCGATCATCTGCGGCACGAAGCTCACCGGACGCATCAGGTCGAACACGACCGAGCCCTCCCGGATCCGCTCCCGGAGGTATCGGCTGACGGTGTGCGTCGGGAACGACCAGACGATGAGGTTCGCCACCGTGAGGTACACGATCAGGTCGCCGAGCGAGATCGCCAGCACGCCCGGTCGCGCCGCGTACAGCGCCCCCCACACCTTCTTGAGCATGAAGATCTGGACGACCGAGACGCCGAGGAACAGCAGCATCGTGTTGCGGTAGGCGTACATCGCGGCCGCTCGGGTCCGTGCGATGTGCGCCAGGGCCGGCAGCTGCCGCCACCAGCCGAGGGCCGCGGTCGAGGCGGGCCGGCTGGGCGGGCCGGGCGGAGCGAGCGTCGAGCTGACGCCGACGGTGGTCACGTCGGGAGCCCCTGCCGGCTGTAGATCTGCCGGACCACGCCCTCGAGGTCCGGCTCCACGATCGAGACGTCGGCGATCGAGTACCGCGCGGCGAGCGCCGCGATCAGGTCGGACGCGGCGGTCCGGCCGCCCTCGAACCGCAGCCGCACCGTGTCCGGTGCACCGTCGTCGTCGGGGACCAGCTCGGCGCCGAAGGCCGCGACGTCGGCCGTGGTGATCGGGTCCGTCGTCTCACCGTCGCCGGCCACCCGGACGACGAGCGTGCGGTGCGGGGCGAAGCGGGACTTCAGCTCGGCGACCGTCCCGTCGTAGAGCACTCGTCCGTGGTCGATCAGGATCACGCGCGAGCAGAGCCGCTCGACGTCGGCGAGGTCGTGGGTGGTGAGCACGACCGTCGTGCCGTGCTCCCGGTTCACCTCCTCGATGAAGTCACGCATCGTGGCCTTGGCGACGACGTCGAGCCCGATCGTCGGCTCGTCCAGGTAGAGGATCCGCGGCTGGTAGAGCATCGCCGCGGCCAGGTCGCCGCGCATCCGCTGGCCCAGGCTGAGCTGACGCACCGGCCGGTCGAGGAACTCCGTCATGTCGAGCATGTCGACGAACCGGTCGTACTGCCGTCGGTAAGTCTCCGGCGAGAGACGGTAGAGCGTCGCGATCAGATCGAGGGAGTCCTTGAGCGGCAGGTCCCACCAGAGCTGGGTGCGCTGCCCGAACACCACCCCGATCTGCAGGGCGTTGCGCTGGCGGTCCCGCCAAGGGACGACGCCCCCGACCTCGACCGTGCCGGACGTCGGCACCAGGATGCCGGTCATCATCTTGATCGTGGTGCTCTTGCCGGCCCCGTTCGGGCCCAGGTAGCCGACCATCTCGCCGGGCTGCACCTCGAACGAGACGTTGTCGACGGCCGTCGTCCGCATCACCTCGCGCGTGACGAGCGTGCGCAGACCCGCGAACCGACCCGTCTGCGGTGCCGGACGGGTGAAGTCCTTGGTCAGCCCTTCGACCCGGATCACGGGGACCGTCTCCTCCGTCGGATGCTCGTCTCGGGGATGCGCGCGTCGCCGTCGACCGGGCAACCGCTCCCACGTACGCGACCAGGCTAGGCGCGAGCACCGACACCGACGCAGCCAATATCGCCGTCCACCGGCCCGAGGGCCGCGCGCGCTCGTCCGGTCACGTGCCGGGCGGCGCCAGTATCGGCAGCTCGATGAAGTCCCGGCAGCGGATCGGCCAGCGCAGCAGCGCGCGCTGCGGCTGAGGTACCCGGGAGAGGCCCTCGTCCGGGTCGAGCGTCCTCGGTGGGCCCAGCGTGAGGATCCGACGGCCCATCCGCATCCGGCACCGGCCGGCGGCCCGGACGTTGCGCAGCCACTGGACGTCCGGGCCGTAGGTGAGCGCGATCGTCACCGTTCCGCCGGCGGCACCGTCCGCACCGTCGGCACCGTCACGGAAGGCCATCAGCGGCGTGTGGTACCTCGTCCCCGACGTCCGGCCGACGTGCTCGAGGTCGACGATCGAGCCGTGCCCGGCGAGCCGGACGGTGAGCGGGTTGAGGAACCGGCGGTTGAACCGGGTGATGCGCGACGGCATGGGCAAGGTCAGCGCACCCACAGGACCATCGGCCGCGCCATACCCGGGGCGAACGTGACATCACCGCGGTAGACGACCAGGACCAGGGCGGTCCGGGTCCTCGCCGGCAGCGCGACCGAGGCGGTCCCGTCCGGGCGCAGGGCCGCCGAAGCCGCCCGGACACCGTTGGCGTACACGTCGACGGTGCCCGTGGGCACGACCCCGGCAACCGGGCCGACCTGCACCTCGACCACCTTCGGGTCGCTGCGTCGCACCGTCCGGTCGGTCCCGTCCGTGCGGACCTCCGGGGCAGCACGCAGCACGACATAGCGCTGCGTCTGTGATGTCGAGCCGTCGACCGTCGGCGTACCGCGGTACACGGCGACGACGTCGTGCCGCCCGACGGCGAGGTCCGCCGGCAGCTCGATCCGGGCCTGGGCACGGGTCCCGCCTCCGTGATGGCCGGCGGTGAGCTCGCCGGTCGCCACGACAGTCCCGTCCACCTCGATCTCCACCGTGCCCGTCGACACCCCGGCGGATGCCCGGACGGTCACCACGGCCGTGGTCGGCCGACCGAAGTGGTTGACCTGCGGCGAGATCCGCAGCTGGGTGGTTGACGTCGCGGGTTCGGCGAGGTCGACGCCTGCCACGCCGGCGAGCAGCTCGGCCGCCTCACCGGCACGCCCGGACATGAGCGCGTGCTCGGCGTCGGCCGTGACCGCGAGCGCGTCGGCCGGCAGACCGGTGGCGCCGGCCACGACCGCCGCCTGGGCGACGTCCCGGACCACCGAGACCACGAGACCGGCCTGCACGAAGAGCACGTCGTCCCCCGCCCCGTCGAGCTCCGCCGACGCGGCGACGAGCAGGCGGACCGCTCGGGCGACGTCCGCAGGTTCGGTCGAGAGCGCGTCGCCGGACCACACGTCGGCGTCGAGCACGGCCGTCAGGGCCTCGCGAGCCGCACCCGCAGCGAGGGCGTCCCGCACCTGCTCGAGCCGACCGCGCTGGGCATCCGTGCGCAGGCCCCAGCCGTAGGCGTACGCCGGGGCGTAGGTCGGGTCACCGACGTTCACCGGGACCTGGTCGACCGAGGCCGGCCAGGAGAGCGGCAGGCGACCGGTGAACGGCGCCGCGCCGAACAGCACGTCCGCGACACCGGCACCCTCCGACCCCGGCAGCCAGGACGCGACGAGCGCGTCGATCTGCGGCAGCCGGTCGCTCACGACCTGGGGCCGGCCGGCCACGACCAGCACGGCGCACGGCATCGCACCGCACACAGCGTCGATCGCCGCCTGGTCCGCCGCGGGCAGCTCGAGGCTGCGCCCGTTGTTGCCGACGTCGCCGATCCCCTCGGCGTAGGACGGCTCACCGACCACGACGATGCCGACGTCGGCGCCGTCCATCGGTGCGGAGGCGTCCGCCGAGTACGTGACGGAGGCGTCCGGGGCGACCTCGCCGATCCCCTCGAGGATCGTGATGCCCTGCGTCGTGTCGCCGGAGCCACCCTGCCAGGAGATCGTCCAGCCACCCATCTGGTGGCCGAGGTCGTCGGCGTTCGACCCGGCGACGTACAGGTCGGCATCGGCGGCGAGCGGCAGGACGCCGTCGTTCTTGAGCAGCACCTGGGACGCGGCCGCCGCCTGGCGCGCCACCGCGCGGTGCTCGGCCGAGCCGAGGTCACCCGCGTACGTCCGGTCCGCCATCGGCTGCTCGAACAGGCCGAGGGCGACCTTCTGGGTCAGGATGCGCCGGACGGCGTCGTCGATGCGCTCCTGGCTGACCGACCCGTCGGCCACCTTCTCGGTGAGCGCGGTGATGAAGGCACCGAAGTTGTAGGGCGCCATCGCCATGTCGACACCCGCGTCGACCGCCCGTGCGGCCTTCTCGGCGTACGTCCCGCCGGGCAGCTTGTCGATGCCCTCCCAGTCGCTGATCAGGAAGCCGTCGAAGCCCAGCTCGCCCTTGAGCAGGTCGTTGTTGAGGGCAGCGTTCTCGTGCATGCGCACCGGTCCCGCGCCGGCGATGTCGACGGCCGAGTACGACGGCATGATCGAGCCGACCCCGGCGTCGATCGCCGGGACGTACGGATCCACGTGCAGACGGCGCAGCTCGTCGACCGAGTCCGCATAGGTCACCCCCTGGTCGATCGGATAGCCGGACCCGGCGAGCGCCGGCTCGTAGCGGGTCCCCCCGTCACCGGCCCAGTGCTTGGCCGTGGCCAGGACGCGCGACGGCCCCGACAGGTCGCCGGCGTCCTCGCCCTGGAGCCCGACGACGGCGGCCCGCGCCAGGGCGGTGACCAGGGCCGGGTCCTCGCCGAAGGACTCGTAGCTGCGCCCCCACCGCTCGTCGAGGCTCACGCACAGGCAGGGCGCGAACGTCCACGGCACGCCGGTGCCGCGCACCTCGAGCGCAGTCACCTCACCGATCGCCTGGACGAGAGCGGGATCGCGGCTCGCGCCGAGCCCGGCGTTGTGCGGGAAGATCGTCGCCTCCGCCACGTTGTTGTGCCCGTGCACGGCGTCGACGCCGTAGATCAGCGGCACCTGCAGGCGGGTGGACAGCGCCTGGCGCTGGTAGCCGTCGACCATGTCGGCCCAGCCTGCCGGCGTGTTGTCCTGCGGCACGGAGCCGCCGCCGGACAGCACGGACCCGAGTGCGAGGTCGGTGATCTGCTGCGGCGACTGCAGGCCGAGCCGCTCGGCCTGGGTCATCTGACCGATCTTCTCGGCGAGCGTCATCCGGCCGAGCAGGTCCTCGACCCGCTGCGCCGTCGGTAGCGAGGCGTCCAGGTACGGTGCGCCCACGGCGTTGAGCACGATCCGCGGCGAGCTGACCTGCGCGCCGTCGGCGGTGAGCGTCAGCTCGAACGAGCGGGCGTCGTCGACCGGCGCCGTCGCGAGGGTGGCGACCTCCACGACCTGCTCGCTGCCGGACGCCGCACCGGCCTCGAAGGTCAGCGAGCCGGTCAGCGGTGGGTAGTGCGTCCCCGCCTGCGCGGTGCCCGCGGTGTCGGCGTAGCCGACGGTCACAGCCGCGCCGAGGGGCGCACCGTCGGTCGTCGTGACCCGCACAGCCACCTGGGCCGCGTCACCCGGGTCGACGAGGTAGACCTCCTGCGCGGGCGCGACAGCCACGGTCGGCGCGGGGACCGCCGAGCCGTAGAGCTGGACGTCGTCGACCGCGTAGCCCACCGCGTCCACCGTGCCCGGCACCATCGTCAGCGCGTAGCCCCACGCGGACGTCAGGTCGAGCGTGCCGCTGCGGGTGGCTGCGTCGCCCGGCTGGTAGCCACCGAGGGTGAAGTCGCTGAACGGCAGCTCGACGAGCTTCCACCGGCTGCCGGCCGGCGACCAGTTGTCCTTGAAGGTCGCCGCCCACAGCTCGGAGTGCTCACCGTCCGGGCCACCGTCCTTGAGCTCGACCTTGATGTCGCCGCCGGCAGTCGGCGAGGCGGGGCGGTTGTCCTGCGAGGCGTACCAGAGGAACCGGATCCCCTGGAAGGAGCTCCAGTCCTGCGCCGCGGCGAGGTTGTGGCTGAAACCGCCCCAGCCGCCGGACGGGATGAGGTACGCACCGGAGAGCACGTGGTTGCCGACGGGGCCGCCCTCGCGCTCCATCTCGGTGACGTTCAACGAGACCGTCGCACCGGCCGAGCCCCACGTGAACAGGCCCACGGTCGTGCCCGGCGCGGCGATCGGCACGTCGCCCTCGAAGTCCTCGACGGTCGTGACGCGCTCGTAGAGACCGATGTCGTCGATCAGCCAGTCGCCGGCACCGAGGTCGGTCAGGGTCACCGCGAAGCCGGTCGAGGCGCTGGGGTCGAACCGTGCGTCCGAGCCCGGGTCGCCCTTGAGCCTGAGCTGGCTGAACGGGACGGATACCAGCCGCCAGCCGGCCGTGTCGTCGACCACCGCACGCTCGAACAGCTGCCCACCGCTCTTGAGCTCGTAGCGCAGCAGGCCGCCCGACCCGGTGCCGAGGAACCAGAAGCTGAAGCCGTCGGAGGCGGACCAGTCCTGAGCTGCGAGGTCATGCGTGAAGCCGAACCAGTCGCCCGCGACAGGCGTCGCGCCGACCGTGGCCTGCAGCGCGTGGTTGCCGGCCGGTGCGCCGTCCCGGTCGCTCGGGACCGTGCTGAGCACGGGCGTGACCGGGCCGCTGCTGCCCCACGTGGTGTAGCCGGCGGGGACGCCGGACTCGAAGTCGTCGAGGACCACGACCGTGCCGACGTCGGGCAGGTCACCGTGCGGGCTGAGCGTGACGGTCGTCGCGGCGCGCGCGCCGAGCACCAGACCGCCCGACGGCTCGGTGAGCGCGAGGTCGACAGTGCTCACCGGTGCGAGCGGGCCCCGGTCGACGGTCTCGACGATCACGTCCTGGCGGGTGCTGCCCGCCGGGAAGGTCAGCACCTGGTCGACCGGCGTGTAGTCGGTCCCGGGCACGGCGGTGCCGCCTCCGCTGGTGACCCGCACCGTGAGGTCCTGGGTCGCGGGAGCGTTGAGGACGACCGGCACCGCCGCGCTCTGCCCGGCCGGGACCGACGTCGTCGCGCGGGCGAACAGCACGGCGGTCTGGTCCGGCGTGCCGTGCACGCCGAGGGTGAACAGCGAGTAGCCATACCAGTGGGTCCGCGCCGGGTCCCAGTCGAAGCCGACCCGCTCGAGCATGACCACGCGGACGTAGCGCGCCTCGACCGGGGCCGCGAGCGCGATCGCGTCGTCGCCGCCATCGCCCGCGGTCTCGGTGTGCACGGTGGTCCAGCTGGCCTCGTCCTGCGGCGACGACGTCGCGACCTGCAGGTCGTAGGCCGTCGCGTAGGCGGCCTCCCAGGTCAGCGTGATGCTCTCGACCTGGGCCGCGCCGCCGAGGTCGACCTGCAGCCACGCGGTGAACTCGACGTCCTCGTCCGGCCCGTTGCCGCTGGCCCAGCGGGTCGCCGGGTCGCCGTCGACCGCGTTGTCCGGCGGGAACCGGCCGTCGCCGTCGTCCTGCGACTGCGAGGCGGTCGCCACGCCGCTGAGCGCGAGGTCTGCGGTGGCGGCGGCAGCCGGGGTCCCTGCGCTGAGCACCGCGAGCGGTGCGAGGAGGCCGATGACGGCCAGGGCGGCGACGGAGGGACGGGACAGACGGTGGGTTCGGGTCGGGCGGCGCACGATCACTCCTTCGTGAGGCGACCCTGCCACCCCACCACTCCGCCATTCGGGTGAGAAGGAGGGCCAGGTCACGATCCGATAACGGAGCGTGACTCGCTGGTGTGACAGAAGCAGGACCCCCGGACCGCGGGCCCGGGGTCCTGCTCGTCGCGCCCCGAGCGCTACGGCGTGATCGTCAGCGGCACGCCGCCGAAGGTCAGCTGCCAGTCCGGGTTGGTCTTCGTGAAGGTCGACGGGTCGACGACCTGCTCAGCCGTGACCCAGTCGATGAGCAGCTGCCGGATCTCCATCTGCCGGTTGTACACGACAGGTGCCGTCGTGACGCCCGGGAAGTTGCCTCCCCCGGACTGCCGGTAGTTGTTGATCGCCACGACGAACTCCTGGCCGTCCGCCACCGGCACGCCGCCGTAGGCGAGGTCGGTGATCCGCGCCCCGGCCGCCTGCGACAGGTCGATGCCGTAGGTCAACGGCTGGTCGAGCCCGCCCATGACGTCGTAGTTGTAGTCCGGCGTGCCGTTCGGCGCCGTGGCCGTCGGTGCGTTGGTCACGTCGGTCGAGGCGTAGCTGCCGGCCGCGGGGACCTGCTTGAAGTACTCGGCCGACTTCTCGAGGTACGCCCTGACCTGGGCACCGGTGAGCTTGATGCCCAGCAGCGTGTTGTCGTAGATGTACAGACCTGCGATGTCCCGCACCGAGACGTCGCCGGCGGGGATCGCCGCGTCCCGGTTGAACGGCGCCGCGATCGACAGCACCGGCAGAGCGGCGTCGGCGCCGGTCAGGTTCGCCTGGACCTCCCGGGCCTGGACGTAGTTGATGAAGTCGAGCGCCGCCGTGTCCTCGTACCGGGCGGTCGCTGCCGACATCGGCTCCGTCGCCGTGCCGATCACGCTGTTCACGTAGCTGACGACCGTGTCGTGCTGCGCGGACAGCAGGTTCACGATCTCCGGGTCCTCCGTGACGGTGTTGGCGTTCAGGACGCTCGCGTCGACCGAGTCGACGGTCCACCTGCCACGCGCGTACGACAGGTCGAGGTCGAAGACCGACAGCCGCTCGCCCCACCGCAGCGGTTCGGAGAGCACGACCTCCTTGCCGGTGGTCTGGTTGGTGACGATGCGCTCGGCGATCTCCTTGTGGGCGTGCCCGACGAGGATCGCGTCGATACCCGGCACCTGCTCGGCGACCAGGGTGGCGGCGTTCTCCGGGAACGGCAGCGTGTCGCCGTACGACGACGACGTGTCGGCACCCGAGTGCGCAGCGACGATGACGACGTCGGCACCGGCCGCACGCATCTTCGGGACCCAGACCTGTGCCTGCTCGACCAGGCCGGGGAAGCTCATCTGGCCCTCGACGTTGGCCTTGTCCCAGATCGCGATCCCGGGGTTCGTCAGGCCGAGGATGCCGACGCGGACCGGCTTGCCACGCTCCGGTCGCACCGTCTCGATGACGTACGGCTTGAACGCCGGTCGCCCTGTCGCGTCGTCGATCGCGTTCGCGCCGAGCAGCGGGAAGTCCAGCTGCGACTCGTAGGCGCGCAGCAGCGGGATGCCGTAGTTGAACTCGTGGTTGCCCAGCGCAGCGGCGTCGTAGCCGATGGCGTTCATCGCGGCGGCCATCGGGTGGATGCTGCCCGAGGTGATCGGATCGATCTTGGCGTAGTAGTAGGCCAGCGGCGTGCCCTGGATCGTGTCGCCGGCGTCGATCAGCAGCGTGTTGCGGTCACCGCGGTCCGCGCGGACCTGGTCGACCAGGGTCGAGATCTTGGCCAGACCCACGTCGTTGTGGGCGCTGTCGTCGTACTCGGCGTTCCTGAAGTAGTCCCAGTTGAAGGCGTTGCCGTGCAGGTCCGTCGTGCCCATGATCGTGAGCTGGTAGGTACGCGGCTGACCGTGACCGTTGCCGCGCCCGTCGCCGTTGTCGTCGCCGGCCGCGGCCGGCAGCGCCGCCGCCGCGACGAGGACCGCGGCGGCGGCCATGGCGCCGAACGCTCGGGCTCGAGGTGCGATGCGAGTTCTCATGCGGGGATCCTCCCGGGATGTGAGATGTGCACCGGTGGGGTGCCCGCCCATGCTTGTCCCGACCTGACGGACCGGCAAGAGATGGCGGCGGTCGGGGAGACGACCGGTCGATGAACCCGGCCGCGCGTCAGGCGACCTTCGGCGTCCGCTCGCAGCCGGGCCGCAACCGAAGCCACCGGCCACCGGCGCCGTCGGTGCCGGTCCTGGCCGCAGGTCCCCACCCGCCGTGAGACCGCAAGGCTAGGATCAGCCGGGTGCTGACGCCCCCCCGTGCTGAGCGTCTGCTGCTGGTCGATGACGACCGCTCGATCACCGATGCCCTCGCGCCTCTGCTGCGCCGCGAGGGCTTCGACGTCACGGTCGCCGGTGACGGGGAGCGCGCACTCGCGGAGATCGCGGCCCGCGAACCCGACATCGTCGTGCTGGACGTCATGCTCCCCGGCATCGACGGCCGCGGGGTGCTGCGCGAGCTGCGGGTGGCCGGGCGTACTGTCCCGGTCGTCCTCCTGACCTCGGTCGGCGAGGCCGGCGAGCGGGCGCGGGCGCTCGACGAGGGCGCCGACGACTACCTCAACAAGCCGTTCGATCCGGGCGAGCTCGTCTCGCGCGTGCGGGCGATCCTGCGTCGCGTCGGCCGCGGCACCCCCAGCCTCACCGGCTCCGGCCGGCTGCGCGCCGAGGACCTGACCGTCGACCGGGTGGCGCGCCGTTTCTGGCTCGCCGGAACCGAGCTCGTGCTCACCCCGAAGGCCGCGGCCCTGCTCGACTTCCTGCTCACGCATCCGGACGAGCTGTTCACGCGCGAGCGCCTGCTCGAGGTCGTCTGGGGGTTCGAGCATCCCGTGGGGACCCGGGCCGTCGATCACCGGGTCGCCGAGCTGCGCCGCGTCCTTGCCGACGACGCCACGGCGCCGCGGTGGATCGATACCGTGCCGGGGACCGGATACCGGTTCCGGGCAGTGGTGGAGATCGCGCCGTGAGCGGGCTCACGAGCGGTCCGGGCCCCTCGGTCGCGCGGTCCGGCGCGGTGCTCGCACCTGTTGCGGGTGGTCTGGTGCTCGCGGCGCTCTGGTGGCTGTGGGGCCCGTCCGTTCGGGTCACCGCGTCGGCCTCACCCGCACTGCTGCTCGCGGAGGCGGGCGTGGTCACGGGCGTCGTCGTCGCCCTGGTGCGCCGCGCTCGGCGACGGGCCGACGACGCACGCCGCCACCAGGCCGACGAGAGCGAGCGGGTGCGGGCCCGGGCGCAGGCCGACGCCGAGCAGCGCGTGCACGCCGAGCAGCTGCGACTGCTGAGCCGGCTGGATCACGAGCTGAAGAACCCGCTGATGGCGATGCGGCTCGGCCTGGCGAACCTGCGCGCCGACGGCAGCGACGACGCGCTCGCGCTCGTCGAGCAGCAGGCAGCACGCATCGGGGCGCTGCTGAACGACCTGCGCAAGGTCACCGACGTCGAGCGGCTGGCGCTGGACGTCGAGGACGTCGACCTGGCAGCCGTCCTTGACGAGGTCCGCGCGTCGGTCGCCGGACGCCCGGGCGCCGCCGAGCGGACCTGGGTGCTCGTCGTTCCTCAAGCACCGTGGCCCGTCCCGCGCCTGCGGGCCGATGCCGACCTGCTGTTCCTCGCACTGCACAACCTGGCCGACAACGCCCTGAAGTACTCCCGCCCCGGGGACCGCATCGAGCTGCGCGTCGCGGAGGAGTCGGACACCCATGTCGTCGTGGAGGTCGCCGACACCGGGGCGGGCATCCCTGCCGACGAGGTCGAGGCCGTCTGGGAGGAGCTCGCCCGCGCCTCGACCTCGCGCGGGGTACCCGGCACGGGGCTCGGCCTGCCGTTGGTCCGGACGATCGTGCGCCGGCACGGTGGCCGGGCCGAGCTGCGCTCCCGCGAGGGGCACGGGACCGTGGTGCGCCTGCGGCTGCCGGTCGCCGGACCGCCCGCACCGTCCGCCCGACCACCCGCGCCCGAGCCGTCCGCACGACCACCCAGACCCGAGCCCGTCGCCATTCAACGACCACCAAGGAGCACGACGTGAGACGTCGAGCCACGCCCGGGCACCGATCGGCCGCCGTCGCCCTGACCGCACTGCTCCTGCTGCCCGGGCTCACCGGATGCTCGGCCGGGATCGAACCTGCGGAGGCCGCCGGATCGGCACCGACGAGCGACGGCAAGGTTCCCGCCGACGACCCGACGCCGGGCCCCCACGCACGACCCGCGGACACGTCCGGCCCGCCGACCGACGACTCGGCTCCGTACATCAGCTCGACGTGTCAGGACGACGACCTCGATGTCACCCAGGACGATGCGACAGTCCTCATGGACGGTCAGTGCGCGACAGTCACCATCATGGCGTCGGGTGCCTATCTCAGCCTGGACGACGCCAGGTCGGTCGTGGTGATCGGCGACGGGAACACCATCCTGGCGGGCGCGGTCGGCCAGGTCACCGTGAGCGGTTCCGACAACTACCTCTCGCTCGACACCGTCAAGGGCGCCGTCACCGACGAGGGCGCGGGCAACACGGTCCTGACGTCCTGACCGTGTCACCCGCGCCGCGGATGGGTCAGACCGGGGGGATCAGGATCTCGACCCGGCGGTTGAGCTGGCGTCCGGCCGGGTTGTCCACCCCGCCGATCTCGTTGGCTGCCACCGGCAGGGTCTCGCCGAACCCGACGGCCTCGAGCGGCGCCCCGACCCCACGTCCGACCAGGGCGTCGACCACCGAGTCCGCGCGCCGCTGGGACAACGCCAGGTTGAACGCGTCGTCACTGACCGAGTCGGTGTGCCCCTCGACGGTCACGGTCGAGGTCCGGGCGAGCGGACCCCCCAGGGCCTCGGCGACGGCGTCCAGGACCGCACCCGCCTCAGGCCGCAGCTCGGCCGAGCCGAAGTCGAACAAGACCCCACCGGGCAGCGTCACGAGGGTGCCGCACGACGGCGCAAGCGGCTGCAGCGCGGCCAGCGGCGGGGACGCCCCCAGGCGCGGCAGCGGCGGCAGCGGCTCCATCGCGGTCGCGACGCCGTTCACCGTCCCGGTCCCGTCGCCGTTGTTCCGCATCGACACGCGGCCGGTGATGTAGCTGCCCGAACCATCACCGTAATTCCAGATCGACGCGCTGCCGTCAACATAGCTGCCCGACCCATCACCGTAGTTCCAGATCGACGCGCTGCCGTCAATATGGCTCCCGGAACCGTCACCATAGATCCAGATCGACACATCGCCGTCGATGTAGCTGCCGGAACCGTCTCCGTAGTTCCAGATCGACATATTGCCGTCGATGTAGCTTCCCGAACCGTCGCCGTAGTTCCACGTCGAGCTATCGCCGTCGATGTCGGAGCCCGAACCGTCACCGTAGTTCCACGTCGACTCGTTGCCGTCCGCACCGAAGTACGAGCCGGACCCGTCGCCGTAGAGCACGGTGGCGTCGTCGCGCACGAGATTGCCCTGGGCGTCACAGCGGGCTGGGACCACCGTCAGCCCGGACAGGTCCACGTCGGTCAGGTCGACCAGGTCCGCGACGGCGGCGTCGAGCGAGGCCGTGAGGCCCTGCTGGGCGTCGTCGAGCGCGGCCAGGTCAGGGATCTCGATCAACGGCACCGGGGGGACCTGCACCGGCTCCTGGGCCCCGACCGCGTCGACCGAGGGGGCCGCGGTCGCGTCCCCCGCCGCGGAACGGGTGGGCCGGGGCGACGGATCCGCAGGCGCCGGATCAGCCGGCGACGGCGCGGACCTGCCGGACGGCGGCGGCTCCTTGGTGCTCACCCCGACGCCGCAGGCCGCGATCAGACCGACCACCAGAGCAAGGCACATGGCGACCGGCACCGTACCTCTGAGCACGCGGACGGGGGCAGGACGTGGGCGCAGATGGGACATCCGGGACTCCTCAGAGGTCTCGCCAGGGCTTGCGTCGCTGGCTCGGTCGGTGACTCGGCTGGCAGCTCGGCCGGTGTGGCGCAGATCGCTGCGAGCACGACCGTAGTGACCGGCGGGCCCCCGGTCGTCGCAGCGTCGTCGCAGCTCAGCGACCTGTGTCGCAGAGCTGCGACCAGCCTGCGACACCGCTGCGACCCGTGGGCCGCACCGACTGCCTAGCGTCGACGTCATGAGCAACCCGCCGCTGTCCCAGCCAGGCACGCCCGCCTACCCGGCCCAGTTCCCGCCCGCCTACCAGGTCCTGGCACCCCGGACGAACGGCCTGGCCGTCACGGCGCTCGTCACGTCGCTGCTCGGGTTCTCGCTGGTCCCGGTGATCTGCGGCCACATCGCACTGCGCCAGATCAGGGCCCGTGGCGAGGCGGGCGAGGCGCTCGCGATCGTCGGCCTCGTGCTCGGCTACCTCGAGCTGGTCGCCACGGTGGCGATCATCGCGATCATGATCGGCGCCGCAACCCTGCCCGTCTTCCTCACCTGACGGGTGCCCGCCCGACAGATCGCCGCCGCCGGCTCGGCTCGAGGTCGACCCAGCTGAACCGCCAGGCCACGACGACCAGCCCGACGACCGTCCAGGCCAGCAGCGCCCCGAGGTGGTCCCAGGACAGGCCCGAGCCGACGACGTCGTTCGCCGCGGCCGTGGTCATCGCACCCGTGGCGTGCCGCAGCGGGAAGAACCACGAGATGCGGTCGAGCAGCGGTGGGAAGTCGGCGCCGTAGACGAAGACGTCGGAGATGAAGCACAGCGGCAGGAGCGTGCCGAGGGTGACGCCGATGACCGCCTCCGCGGACCGGATCAGGGACATGACCGCGAGCCCGAGCACCGCGAAGCAGGTCGTCGCGAGCAGGAAGGTCAGGAGTGCGCCCGGCCACGCCGGTGGGATGCCGGTGCCGTACATGAGCCCGGCGACCAGGTACATCGCGACCAGGGTCAGCACGGCGACCACCAGCGTCCCGGCCACCCGCCCGACCAGCAGCGCCCAGGCCGGCAGCGGCGAGCCGTGCACGCGTTTGAGCACGCCACGGTCGCGGGCCTCGGCCAGACCCTGCGGCATGTTGACGTAGGCCGTCACCGCCGCGCCGTAGACCGCCATCGTCGCGGCGAAGAACCCGCCGAGCAGCTGGCCGTTGTCGAGCACGACGTCCCCGCCGCCGTTGACCGTCGGGATGATCGCCACCAGCAGGACGGGGAAGATCACGGCGAAGAAGACCGAGGAGGCGTCCCGCCACAGCACCGTGCTGGTGTGCTTGACCTGGCCACCCATCAGGGCCAGCGCCGACGGCGACGCGGTGCGGCGAGGTGCGGCGTCCGCCGCCGGGGTCCGACGAGCCGATGCGCGCGCCGTCGTCGTCACCCGGTCGCGCTCCCGCCGCAGTCCCCAGGCGGCGACGAGCGCACCGGCCACACCCCACGCGACGATCACGGCAAGGTGGTCGAGCTGGAACCCGTTGCCGGTGAGGTACGGGTTGAGCGCGTCGGCGAAGACGTTGACCAGGTGCTTGAGCGGGAAGAGCCAGCCGACCGTCGACATCCAGCCCGGCATCTCGCCGCCGAACAGGAAGATGTCCGAGAAGAAGGAGATCGGGATGACGATCCCGTTGGTCACCGCGAGGGTCGCCTGCGGCGTCGGCAGGAGGACCGCGAGCGCGAGCCCGAGGGCGCTGAACGTCACCGCCGAGAGCACGAGGGTCACGACGACGGCGAGGATCGAACGGCTGAAGAGCTGGACGTCGTAGAGCACCACACCGGCCGTGACGACGACCGCGGTGGCGAGCACGCCGAGGAGCAGCGCGGCGCCGATCCGCCCGCCGAGCAGCGCCCAGCGCGGCAGCGGGGTGCCGTTCTGCCGCTTGAGCACACCCGTGCTGCGGGCCTCGGCGAAGCCCACGGCGAGGAACGAGAAGGTGGCCATGACCACACCGAAGGAGGCGAATCCCGGGGCGAGGAACTGGGCGAGCCGGACGCCGTTGCGCTCGTCGAGGGTCTGGTTGCCGACCAGCGCGGCGATCAGGACGAAGAAGAGCAGCGGGAACCCGATGCTCAGGATCATCGTGATCGGGGTCCGCCTCAGCATCGCCAGCTCGTGCCCGACCTGACGCAGGAGGATGCCGGCGTCGCGATTCATGCGCCGACCTGCGCCTCGTCCTGGTCGACCTGCTCCTCGACCAGGTCGAGGTAGACGTCCTCGAGGCTGGGCCGCGCGAGCGAGAGGCTCTCGAGCTCGACGCCGCGGCCGACCGCCCAGGCGGCGAGGGTGTTGACGTCGGCCGTCGCGGACCGGGTCCGCACCTCCACCAGGTTGCCCGCCAGGCGCAGGTCCTCGCCGATGACCGGGAGGTCGTCCGCCACGACGCTCTGCGGCAGCCGGAACGAGATCACCGTCGCGAGCCCGGAGGACGACGCGAGCTGCTCCGGCGTGCCCTGCGCGACGATCCGGCCGTGGTCGATCACCACGACGCGGTCGGCCAGGTGCTCGGCCTCGTCGAGGTAGTGCGTGGTCAGCAGGATGGTGGCGCCGAGGTCACGGAGCCGGTCGACGAGCTCCCACGCCTTGCGCCGCGCCGACGGGTCGAAACCCGTGGTCGGCTCGTCGAGGAAGAGCATCTCGGGGTCGCCGACGATGCCCAGGGCGAGGTCGAGCCGTCGGCGCTGGCCACCGGACAGGGTCCTGACCCGCGCGTCGGCCTTCTCCTCGAGCCCGACGAGGCGGATCACGTCGTCGACGGCACGGGGGTGCGGGTAGTAGCCGGCGTGCAGCCGGATCAGCTCCCGCGGGCTGAACTGCTCCTCGAAGCCCGCCTCCTGGAGCACGACGCCGATCCGCTCGCGGTACCCGCGCCCGCCGGTCATCGGATCCATGCCGAGGACGGAGACGGTGCCCGCGTCGGCCTTGCGGTAGCCCTCGAGGATCTCGACGGTGGTCGTCTTGCCGGCGCCGTTCGGTCCGAGCAGGGCGATCACCTCGCCCTGCTCGATCGTCAGGTCGAGCCCGTCGACTGCTGCGAGCGTGCCGTAGCTCTTGCGCAGACCCTCCACGACGACGGTCGGCATCCGGCCACCCCTCCCGCTCCGGGCGATCGCGTCGCGCACGACGGCGTCGCGCCGCGGCGAGTCACCCGCCCCCGTTGTACCGCTCCGCACGGGTCGGGCGACAGGGCCCTCGGCCCTGCGGCGACGTCGGGTCGTCGCCCGCACCGCCGTGCGGATGCCGCGTGGCGGCGCAGGTGCCCGACAGCCCGCCGGCGTGGGCCCGAAGCGCGCCGGAGCGTACATTCGAGCGATGTCCTTCGACGTCGCAGCGGATGCCTACACGCGCTTCATGGGTCGGTACTCCGAGCCGCTGGCCGCGGAGTTCGCGGAGCTGGTCGGCGCACGGCCGGGCCTACGGGCGCTGGACGTCGGGTGCGGTCCCGGCGCGCTGACCGGACAGCTGGTGGACCGGCTCGGGGCGGACGCGGTCTCGGCCGTCGACCCGTCCGCGTCATTCGTGGCGGCGATCCGATCCCGCTTCCCCGGCGTGGACGTGCGGACCGGTGTCGCCGAGCGGCTTCCGTTTGCCGATGACACCTTCGACCTGGCGCTTGCCCAGCTCGTCGTGCACTTCATGTCCGACCCCGTCTCGGGCCTCTCCGAGATGGCTCGGGTGACACGCCCGGGCGGGACTGTCGCTGCGTGCGTGTGGGACCACGCCGGGGACGGCGGGCCGCTGAGCACCTTCTCGCGCGCGATGCGCGACGTCGACCCCGGTGCGAGCAGCGAGGCCGATCTCGCCGGCACTCGCCGGCACCACCTGGTGGAGCTGTGCGAGGCGGCCGGCCTGACCCGCATCGAGCCCACCTCGCTGACCGTCGTGGTGCCGTTCGCGACCTTCGCCGACTGGTGGGAACCCTTCACGCTGGGCGTCGGGCCGGCGGGAGCCTACGTCGCCGGGCTGGCCGGGGATGCGCGCGAGGCGCTGCGGACCCGCTGCTCCCAGCTCATGCCGGCGGCCCCGTTCGAGGTGGCCGGCTCGGCCTGGTGCGTGCGCGCCCGCGCCCAGGACCCTGGAACTGCTGTCGAGTGAGAGCTGGCGTCACCCGCATGGCGAAGACCCGCTGCGCAGGGGGCCGGCAACGGGTCTTCTGGTTGAGGATGGCACATCGTCGGCCCGATTCGGCAGTCCCCGCGCGGGTGAATCCGGCAGCCGGATCGTCGGGTTCCCCGATCGGCCTGCGGCGTCCCGGGCGCGAGCGGTGCGCCTCTCAGCCGAGCGTCTGTCGGTACCGCCGGATCTTCTTGGCCGCCCAGTCGTAGTGGCTCGACGTCGACGAGACCAGATAGGCACCGAGCGAGGTCGACCCGGTCCACGGGTAGCGCTTCTTCGTGAACAGCTCGGCGTCCGTGTGGCTCCGGATCAGCTCCTGCAGGCGGCCGTGGCTCGCCTCGAGGGCGGCCCGCGTCGTCGGCAGGTCCGAGGCCTGGCAGCGCTGCCAGATCTCGGCGTTGAGCGCAGGCAGGGTGGACCAGGTGTGACCGGGCGCGGGGATCGCCGGGTGTCGGCCGGCCATGCCCTCCTCGTACCAGCCGAGCATCATCAGGTGCCAGACGTGCAGGTGCCCGAGCACGTCACGCACCCGGCGGTCGCGGTCCTCGAAGCCGAACTCCCGGTCGAGCGCCTCGGGGGGCAGCCCGTCGACGAGCGCCAGGAGGGCCCGGTAGCGGCTCTCGCTCGCCGCGAGCAGCTCGTCCTTCGTCGTCGGACGCGGCATCGCGGGTCAGCTCCCTACCAGGTCGCGGGCGCGGACCGACCCGTTCTGATCTTGCGCTCTTCCGCGGGTGCGCACCAGTGCACGGTGCGGTCGGTCCCGCCGGCTCGTCCGGCTCGACCCGGAGGGTCCGCCGGTCACCGCGCGCCGCGCGGTGGGCGGGCCGTGCCGCTGCCGCCCTTGGAGCTGCCGAGCGCGGCGACGTCGATCTCCGCTGCCTCGTCCGCGAGGTCGTCCAGCCTCCGCAGGACCTGGTGCAGCCGGGCGGTGGCGAACGGCGAGGGGCGCTTCTTCTGGCCGAACGAGTACTCCTCGAAGCCGCGGTAGCAGGACTGCGGCGTGACGGTGCCGGCAGGCGCCATGTTGTACGCGACCAGGCACGCGACCAGCTCGGCCAGGGCCCGGCGGTCGGCCGGATCGGCGCCGGCTCCGCGCCACAGCGCCGGGTACCGGCCGAGCGTGTCCAGGACGCCGTGCACGTCGTACCAGGTCGTCGGCCACTTCACGATCTTGAAGCGGTAGCCGTGGCCGAACATGTACGGCTGCTCGTCGGCCCGGGCGCGCCAGGCGCGCAGGGACACCCGCGCGGCGTCGTGCACCTCGGCCGGGCGCTCGTCCGGCGGCACGTAGGACCAGGCCCGCAGCGCCTCGAGCGTCGCCTGCGGGCAGAAGTCGCCCTTGCGTCCCGGTCCGCGAAACCCGCGGACCTCGTCCGGCAGGCACGGCCAGCTGCGCCCCTGAGCGGTCGCGGCCAGGTCGCCGATCGTGGTCTGCAGGGCACGGGCGACGCGCGGGTCGGCGCCACGGCCGAGGCGCTGCAGCACCTCCGTGATCGCGTGGGTGTCGCACAGCAGCGAGGCCCAGGCAGCCACCGGGGTGACCCGGCTCTTGGCGATGGACGCGAACCTGCCGTCGGCGAGCTGATGACGGAGCATGGCGTCCAGCACGCGCTCGACCCGCTCGTCGTCGCCGGCCGCGACACCCATGTCCGCGAGCAGCCCGAGCAGGTTGGGCACGAAGGCCGGGCTCTGGTGCCCGCCCAGCTCGGCGGCCACCTCCCAGTCGGGCAGGCGTTCGAGCAGCGCCTGCGTCGCGGGGTCCGCCAGCATCGCCGCCCGCGCGTCCTCGGCGAGCTGCGCGTGGTCGACCCCGTCGACGCGTCGGCCGGCCAGGACCTGGGCGTGCACGATCCACCGCGCCGCCGGCTCGTCGGACGCGAGGACCCACGCGAGCACCTCGGCGCCGCCCACACCATCAGTGTCGCAGCGCGGGTCGCCCAGCGGACGGCACTCCGGCCCGGGACATGCAGACCAGGTCAGACGATCACAAGAGCCTGCGACGGATCCCGATGTGGATGCTCGGCCGGTCCACAGGCGAGGGCTTCACAGCGCGCCCTCATCACCCGCCCGAGCCCACAGGCTCTTCATCTCGTCCAGGGCCTGCTCCATGATCTGGTGCATCGCCGCCCGGGCACGCTCGCCGTCCCGCCGTTGGATGGCTTGCGCGACGTCGGCGTGCAGCCGCATGGCGTCTTCGTGCGGATGGTGCGGCATCAGACCGTGCTGGTGACGGCCGGTGAGGACCTCCGCGATGAGCTCGTGCAGCTTGAGGAACATCTCGTTGTCCGAGCTGGCGAGCACGAGGCGGTGGAACTCGATGTCAAGCCTGAGGAACTCCTCCTCGTCGTCGCCCTGCGCCGCCGCCCAGAGCTTCGCCGCTGTTCCGACGATGTCACTCGCGCGTTCCGGGGTCGCCCGCTCTGCAGCGAGGAAGGCGGCCGCGGGCTCCACGGCGCCGCGCAGCTCGGTGATCGAACGCAGCTGCCCGAGCCTGCCCACGGACGCCAGACGCCAGCGGATCACCTGCGGGTCGTACACGTTCCACTCGGAGGCGGCGAGGATGAGCGTGCCGACCTTGCGCCGCGACTCCACGAGGCCCATCGATGCAAGTACCCGCAGCGCTTCCCGGACCACAGACCGCGACACGCCGTAGCGCTCGATGAGGTCGTCGATCGAGAGGATCACCCCCGAAGCGAGGTCTCCGCCGCAGACGGCGAGGCCGATCTGGTCGAGAAGCTGGGCATGCAGCCCCGTCAGCGGTGTGGCACTCTCGGCGGCCACCGGTTCTCCCATCGTGGGTCTCACGCCGAGCGTCCTCGTCGGTGTGTCAGGGCACGCTAAAGCATACTCATACGCCATGGGTCTTGTATAAGTCCGATCATATGGCTAGCGTGTGGGCATTCGGCGGATGTAAGCGCTCCGTCGGCGGAGGCGGCCCAATGGCGGGACGCCCGCGACAGGATTGGAGACCGACGTGTTGCGACAGTCAGCGATCGGGACCTCACTGGCCATGGTGGCGGCCATGGGTCTGTCCGCCTGCGGCGGTGGGGAGGCAAGCACGGGGTCCACCACGGTGCAGGTGACCTTGGCCAACCACGTGTGGACCGACAACATCAAGGACGCCCTGCCCGAGTTCGAGGCAGAGACCGGCCTGACCGTCGAGCTGACCCAGCTCGGCGAGGACCAGCTCTCCGACCAGTACAACGTCAAGCTCAACGCCGGTACCAGCGACATCGACGTGATGATGTACCGGCCGCTCCAGGAGGGGAAGCTCTTCGCCGAGAACAACTACCTCGCAGACCTCACCGACGAGGTCAGCAGCAGTGCTGACTGGGAGTGGAGCGACTTCCAGGCCGGCCCGGTGGCCGCGACGACCTACGAGGACAAGGTGGTCGGCGTACCGATCATCACCGAGCAGGAGATCCTCTACTACCGCACCGACCTCCTCGAGCAGGCCGGCTACGCCAACCCGCCGCAGACGCTCGAGGAGCTCAAGGAGGCGGCCGCCACGATCCAGGCCGCGAACCCCGGCATCGCGGGCTTCGTCGCCCGCACCGCCAAGTCCGCGGCCGTGACCCAGTTCTCCAGCTTCCTCTACAGCTTCGGCGGTGACTTCGTCGACGAGGACGGGAACGCATCGATCAACACCCCCGAGGCCAAGGAGGCGTACGCCTACTACGGCGACCTGATCAGGGAGAACGGGCCGGAGAACGTGAGCACCGACATGGGCTGGCCTGAGGCCATGGCGATCTTCACGCAGGGCCAGGCCGCCTTCTACACGGAGGCGAGCTCCCTCTACAAGAACGCGACCGACCCGGTCAACTCCAAGGTGTCGGAGACGGTGGGCTTCGCGCCCTTCCCCGCTGGTCCAGCCGGCTCGAAGCCGTACAACATCCCGTCGTGGGCCCTCGGAGTGAACGAGTCCTCCGAGAATCAGGCCAACGCCTGGAAGTTCATCGAGTGGGCCACCAGCAAGGTGCAGACTCTCGAGAACCAGCAGGCCGGCGTTCCCGGCGGGCGCACCTCGGTGTGGGAGAACCCGGAGGCCACGGCCGACTACCCGGAGGACCTCGTCGCGGCGATCGCAGTCAGCACCGAACAGGGCGTCGGCCACGATCGTCCGCTCGTGGTGAAGGTCGCCGAAGCGCGGGAGATCGTCGGCCAGCCGCTCGTCGATGCCATCACAGGCAAGGATGCGGGCGCCTCGGCCGATACGGCGAACACGGCGTTCCAGGCCTTCCTGGACGACGCGAACTAGGCCGCCGCCGGGTGGTCAGGCGACCAAGGCGCCGCCTGACCACCCGACACCACTCGCAGCGCGCACCTGGAGCAGAACAGTGGACGCCAGCACCTTCACCAGATCCCGCACCGGCCCAGCGCTCGCCGGCTGGGCGAACCAGCACCGCAAGTGGCTCTTCGCAGCACCGGCGATGATCTTTGTCGCTGTACTGATCATCTTTCCGGTGGCCTGGACGGTGTTCTTGAGCCTCACCGACGCGCAGGGCTCGGTTCGTGCGGAGTCCGAGTTCATCGGCTTCGCCAACTACGCCGAGGTCCTGTCCGACACGGCACGCTTCTGGCCGGCCGCCGCCAGGACCATCGCGTTCACCGCCGTGGTCCTCGTGGTGGAGGTCGTCCTCGGCATGTGCATCGCGCTCCTGCTGTGGCGGCCGTTCAAGGGCGAGAAGTGGGTGCGCGTCGCGATCCTGCTCCCGCTGGTGGCGACGCCGGTCGCCGTGGGCATGATGTGGCGACTGATCTTCGACCCCAACATCGGTCTGGCCAACACGATGCTCGGGTGGGTCGGCATCGCCCCCCAACCGTGGCTGGCCGGGCAGAGCACGGCGCTGCCGACGACGATGCTCATCGACATCTGGCAATGGACACCGATGGTGGTGCTCATCCTCCTCGCCGGCCTCACGTCGTTGTCCGAGGAGCCGAACGAGGCCGCCCTCATGGACGGCGCGAGCGCGTTCCAGCGATTCCGCTACGTCACCCTCCCGCTGATGATGCCGACGGTGATCGTCGCCATCCTCCTGCGGGGCATCGACGCCCTGAAGACCTTCGACATCCTCTATGCCACCAAGGGCAAGGGGGGCGGCTCCTTCCACGAGGTCGAGACCTTGAACGTCTACGCCTACGGCCTGAGCTTCGACTACAACGAGTACGGCCTGTCCTCGACCGTCCTGATCATCTTCTTCCTCATCATCATCGGCTCCATGTGGGCCCTCACCTCGCGGAAGAAGGCGAGAGACTGATGCGGGTCAGCACGCCGTACAAGGTCTTCCGGGTCGCCGCCCTGATCGTTGTCGTCATGACGCTCCTGGCGCCGCTGGTGTGGATGGCGACGGCGTCCCTGAAGACCAACGTCGACATCTACGACGTCGCCAAGGCGGTCTTCTTCGAGCCGACCCTGGACAACTACGACACCGTCCTCGAGCGGGCGAACTACGTGCAGTTCATCGGGAACAGCCTCTGGCTCGCGTTCGTCTCCACGTCGCTGTCGATCATCATCGGGGTACCCGCCGCGTACTCGATGAGCCGCTTCGCGATGAGGCGTTCTGCACTCGTCGTCCTGATGGCCCGCGTGATCCCTGCGGTCTCGTTGCTGGTTCCCTGGTACTACGTCTTCTCCAACCTGCGGATGGTCGGCGGCTTCGGCGTGCTGGTCCTCTCCCACATGTTCGTGGCGCTGCCGCTGATCGTCTACATCATGATGGGCTACTTCGACACCCTGCCGGTCGAGCTGGAGGAGTCGGGACTCGTCGACGGGCTGACGCACATCGGTGCATTCCGAAGGATCAGCCTGCCACTCTCCATGCCGGGGATCGCGACCGCCGGGATCCTCGCCTTCATCTTCTCGTGGAACAACTTCATGTTCGCCCTGGTGCTGTCCGGGGCCAACACCAAGACCCTGCCCGTGGCGATCTTCGACTTCGTCGGCTACGCGAGCATCGACTGGGGCGGGTTGATGGCCGCCTCGACCGTCGTGACCGTCCCCATCATGGTGCTCGCACTGTTCGCACAGAAGTACGTGGTCTCCGGGCTCACCGCCGGCGCGACGAAGGGCTGAGCCATGACCGATGTTGCACAGGTCGAGACCTTTCTCGTCGCGCCACGCTGGCTGTTCGTGCGCGTGGAGACCGTCAGCGGCATCGTCGGCTGGGGTGAGGCCACCTGCGAGGGCCGCTCGGAGACGGTTCGGACCGCGGTCCACCAGTTGAGCGAGGTGCTCATCGGCAAGGATGCCCTGCGGATCGAGGACCACTGGCAGGTCATGACCAAGGGCTCCTTCTATCGCGGCGGCCCCATCCTGGCCAGTGCGGTCTCGGGCCTCGACCAGGCGCTGTGGGACATCGCCGGCAAGCGGTACGGCGTGCCGGTGCACCAGTTGCTGGGGGGCCCGGTCCGCGATCGGGTCCGGGTCTACGGGTGGGTGGGCGGAGACGAGCCCACCGAGGTGGCCGACCACATCCGGGAACAGGTGGAGGCGGGCCTCACTGCGGTGAAGATGAACGCCAGTGGCCGGATGAGCCCCATCGCCACCGTGGCCGAGATCGACTCGGTCGTGCAGCGGGTCGCTGCGGCGAGAGGCGTCCTCGGTGACCGTGGCGATGTGGCGGTCGACTTCCACGGCCGGTTCACGCTTGCCAACGCGAGGCGGGTCGCACCGCTGCTCGAGCCGTTCCGTCCGCTCTTCCTCGAGGAGCCGGTGCTCCCCGAGAACTCCCACCTCATGGCCGACTTCACCCGCTCCACGACGACACCGGTCGCGACGGGTGAGCGTCTCTACAGCCGCCAGGAGTTCCTCCCGGTCCTGCAGGCCGGCATCGCCGTCGCTCAACCTGACCTCTCGCACGCCGGCGGCATCACCGAGACACGCAAGATCGCCTCGCTGGCGGAGGTCTACGACGTCCAGCTCGCCCCGCACTGCCCCCTGGGACCCATCGCGCTGGCGGCATGCCTCCAGGTGGCCTTCGCGACGCCGAACTTCCTCATCCAGGAGCAGAGCATCGGGATCCACTACAACCAGGGCGCGGAGGTCCTCGACTACGTGGTCGACCCACGACCGCTGGCGTTCGCCGACGGCCACATCGAACGTCTGACCGCGCCCGGCCTGGGCATCGAGGTCGATGAGCGAGCCGTCCGCGACGCCGACAGACGTGGCCACGCATGGCGAGGGCCGGTCTGGCGCCACACCGACGGCTCGTTCGCGGAGTGGTGACGGTGCCCAGGAGCTTCATCGCGGGGTTCTCCGCTGCGCGAGTCATGGCCATCATCCGGGGGTCTGACGCGGCAGCATCCGTCGAGACCGCACGCACCTTGTTCGCAGAGGGCTTCCGGTACGTCGAGGTGTCCCTGACGACGAAGGACGCGCTGCACGTGATCCAGGTGATTCGCGAGAGCGCACCGGCCGGCTGCAGCATCGGCGCAGGCACCGTCCTCACCGCCCGGGATGCGGCCGACGTGGCGGCGGCCGGTGGGCAGTTCATCGTGACCCCCGCGGTGACTCCCTCGATCGAGGCCGGTGTGCGACAGGGCCTGCCCGTGGTCGCCGGCGCGCTGAGCCCCACCGAGGTCTGGCTCGCCATGCAGCACGGCGCCTCGGCGGTGAAGCTCTTCCCGGCTTCGGTCGGGGGCCCCGGCTACCTCAGGAGCCTGCGCGACCCGCTGCCGGACATCCCCTTCCTCGCTGTGGGCGGCGTCGGGCTGACCGACGTCGTGGAGTACCTGAGGGCCGGAGCTGTCGGCGTCGGCGTGGGTGGTCCGCTCGTCGGTGACGCCGCCGCGGGCGGGGACCTCGCGGCGCTGCGCGAGCGCGCCCGCTCCTACCTCGCGGCAGCGCAGGGCTTCTCGGCATGAACGCGACCGAGGTCCTGACATTCGGCGAGACGATGGTGTCCTTCCGCGGCGCTGGTCCGCTCAGCCTCGGGGGAACGTTGACGACCCGACTCGCCGGGGCAGAGTCCAACGTCGCGATCGGTCTGGCCAGACTCGGCCACGCCGTCTCCTGGGCCGGAAGGGTGGGCGCGGACCCGTTCGGGGAGATGATCCTGCGCCAGCTGCGCGCAGAGGGTGTCGACACCTCTCACGCCGTCATCGACCCGACCCGATCGACCGGGCTGATGTTCGTCGAACAGCGCACCGCCGACCTGACCCGGGTCGAGTACCGCCGCAGCGGGTCGGCCGGATCAGCCCTGAGCGCCGAGCAGATGCTGTCCGCCCTCGACCGTGCACCGCGCATGCTGCACCTGACCGGTATCACGCCGGCCCTGTCGGCGTCGGCCCGAGAGTGCACCAGGTCGATGGCAGCATCGGCCTCGGCCGCGGGCGTCCTGGTCACTCTCGACGTGAACTACCGCAGTCGGCTGTGGTCACGCGACGAGGCGCGCGAGGCGCTCCGTCCCCTGGTCGCTCATGCCGGGATCGTCATCGCCTCGGACGACGAGCTCGACCTGGTTGCGGCCGGCCCGGAACCGGAGGCCGTGGCTGCGCTCATGGCTCGGGGCGTGCGGTACGTGGCCGTCAAGAGAGGCTCCCGCGGCGCGACGATCCACACCGGCGAGGGCCGCGTCGATCTCGCGGCTCTCACCGTCACCGCTGTGGACCCGATCGGAGCCGGCGACGCGTTCAGCGCCGGACTCCTGTCAGGCTTCCTCGATGGGCTCGCCCCCGAGGCGTGTCTGCGGCGGGCAGTGACCAGCGGCGCGTTCGCCGTGTCCACCAGGGGTGACTGGGAAGGCGCTCCCACGAGGGCCGAGCTGGCCCTCCTCGACGACCAGACGGTCGGGACCACCGTGCGATGAGTCCTGTCCACTCGCTCGACCAAGTAGGAGCGCAACAGTCCATGACGGGTGAGCGCATCCACGACGGAGACAGACCACTGGGGCTTGGCACCCGTCACGTCGTCGTCATGGGGGTATCAGGCTCCGGGAAGACGACCGTCGCGCGCGGGATCGCGCTGACCACGGGACTGCTCTTCGCCGAGGCCGACGACTTCCACTCGCAAGCCAACGTCGACAAGATGCGGTCCGGCAGCCCACTCAGCGACGACGACCGCTGGCCCTGGCTGAACGACCTCGCCCTCTGGATGGCTGAGCGGGCAGCCGAGGGCCAGTCGACGGTCATCGCCTGCTCAGCACTGAGACGCGCATATCGCGACGTCCTGGCCGGCGGACCGCCCTCGATCGACTTCGTCCACCTCCGGGGGACGGCACAGCTGATCCGGCGGCGGATCTCCATTCGCGCCGGGCACTACATGCCGGCCAGCCTGCTCGGCTCCCAGATCGACACTCTCGAGCCGCTGGAGCCGGATGAGCCGGGAGTCGTTCTCGATGTCGACGCGCCAGCCCACGAGCTCATTGCCAGGGCGGTTCGAGAGGTCACGGCACCCAAGGACCATCTCGCCTAGACAGGGTGCAGAGGCCTGGACGAGACGCCTCAGCCGCAGCCCGTCACGCCGGCCAGCTCGGCCACGGCGACGAGCGCATCGGTCAGGTCGGCGCCCTCGGCCAGCACGGCATCGTTGTGGTTCGCCCCGGGCACCTCCACCTCCACGACCTCGGCCCCGCCGTCCCGTGCGGCCTGCGCCACCTCGCGGCTCTGCCCGGGCGGCACGATCGTGTCGCCGCTGCCGTAGACGACAGCGACCGGCACCGTGACCTGCGCGACGTCGTCCCGCACCGGATACGTGTCCCGCCACACCCAGCCCACCGGGACCTTGTACAGCGCCTGCACGACGTCGGGGAAGGACGTCATCGGCGAGCGCAGCACCATCGCCGCGGGCGGGTGCTCCACGGCGAGCGCGCTGACCACGCCCGTACCGAGGCTCTCGCCGAGGTAGATCAGCCCCTCCGGCGCGACGCCCTGCTCCTCGAGCAGGAAGGCGCGGGCTGCGCGTGCGTCGCGCGCCAGGCCGGCCTCGGTCGGCTGACCGGCATTGCCGCCGTACCCGCGGTAGTCCAGCAGCAGCACACCGAACCCGCGGTCACCGATCGCACGGGCGAGCCCGACCCGCCCGGCCCGGTTGCCGCCGTTCCCGTGCGCCACCAGGACTGTCGCGTCGCACGACCCGGTCGGCGGCAAGTACCAGGCAGCCAGCGTGAGGCCGTCGGACGTCGCGAACGTGACGTCCTGCGCGCCGGGGAGCACCTGCGCGGCCGCGGGCGGCGTCGTGCGGTCCGGGTGGTACATCTGGGACCGCTGGCCGAACCAGACGGTCGCGACCGCCGCCAGGACGACGACCAGGACCACGCCGAGCGGCGTCATCCGCCGCACCGTCGATCGCTGTGCCATGGGTCGAGCGTCCCACCCGGACGTGCGGTGGACCTGGGCCCCTGGTCGGGGATCTCCACACTCCGACGGTAGCCCGCCCAGGACGCGTCCGGACCTTCCGCGGCCCGGCTGGTGTGCCTGGTCAGCGCGGCGGCACAATCAGGTGTGTGAACGCCACGACGGCGACGCTGCCCGCCGGCCACCTCGACCTGCTCGACCGTCCGCTGCCGGCGGTCCTGACGACCCACCTGGCCGACGGCCGGCTGCAGTCCCCCGTCGTCTGGTACTGGCGCGACGCCGATCACCTGCTGCTCAGCACCATGGAGGAGTTCCACAAGGCCCGGAACCTGCGCGCCCGCCCGCGCGCGACCCTGCTCGTCCTCGAGCCGGAGGGTGCCGAGCGCTGGATCGAGGTCCGCGGCACTGTCCTGCCCGAGCGGAGCGACGCGGCGGCCGACCTCGATGCGCTCGCGGTCCGCGACATCGGCACGTCACCGTACTTCGGCGCGGTGGTCCCGGCCGAGCTCGCGCAGAGCGAGCACCCGACCTCGTTCCGGCTGGTCCCGCACACCGTGGTCACCGGCCGACCGCGCCTGACCCGGCCGGGACGCTGCGAGGCGCGGCCGCGCACCTCGCCCTGCCGTCCCACGACACCAGCCGCGCGGCGGTCGCGCTCCCGGCCAGCCACCTCGACCTGTTCGACCGGCCGCTGCTCGCAGCGTTGAGCACCCGGATGCCGGACGGCTCGGCCCGGACCCAACCGGCCTGGTGCCGCCGCGACGCGGGCGTCGTCGTGCTGTCCACCACGATGGAGAGCCGCGAGGGCCGCAACCTCCTGGCGGACCCCCGCGCGACGGTCCTGGTGGTCGACCCGGCGGACAGCTCCCGGTGGATCGAGGTCCGCGGCGACGTCGAGCTCGTCACCGACGGAGCCATCGACGTGCTGGACCGGCTGACCCAGGAGTACCTCGGCGCACCCGCCGACGACAGGCACGTCGCCCCCGACGGGCTGCGCACCGCCGAGACCCGGGTCGCCGTGCGGATCCGTCCCGTCCGGGTCAACTGCGACGCCATCCACCGGTGAGTGGCCAGGGCAGTGGTCCACGGACCTCGAGCGTGTCGACGACGAGCGGCAGGCCGCGCAGGGCGCCGAGACCGAGGCGAGCCTGCCCTCGGTGTCAGGACGCCTGACCCGACCTCCCGGGGCAGCTGGATGTGCCCAGCAGTCAGGCGTCGGCGTCTTCGCGGTGGCGGTGGACGTAGGCGGCCATGCCGGGGACGGTGTAGGCGATCTCGCCGTGCTCGGGGGAGTAGACCAGGCCCTTGGCCATGAGGTTGGCCCGGTAGGGGCCCAGGCTGTTGATCTTCAGACCCATGCGTCGTGCGACGTCACTGGTTTGCGATGGGGCGTCGTTGTCCTGGGACATGGCTCGAAGGAAGCGGCGCTCGGCGGGGGTGGCGCGTTCCCATCGGGCTCGGAAGAAGCCTTGGTCGAGGTGCTCGAGACCGAAGATGACGGCCGCCTTCGCATCTGCGGCGGTGAATGTGGCCGTCGGCGCGAGGTTCCAGATCGCCTGCCCGTACTCCTGGATGAAGTACGGGTACCCGTCCGCAGCGGTCACGAGCGTTGCCAGGGCATCCGGTTCGAAGTGGGCGCCGAACCGGGTGGCCGGTTCGGCCAGGGCTTGTTGGGCGTCGGCGGGGCGCAGCCGGCCGATCGTGCGGTAGTCGAAGAGCCGCTCAGCGTAGGAGCGTGCGTCGGACAGGACACGAGGGAGGTTCGGCAGGCCGGCGCCGATGATGTAGAACGGCCAGTCACGTTGGCCGGCCTGGTGCTGGGCCGTGACCAGCGCGCTCATGGTGGCCGGGTCGAGGTCCTGCAGCTCGTCGATGAACAGCCCGAATGTCCCGTGCTCTTCTTGCAGGGCGACGCTGATGTCCTGGACGAGCTCGCCGAGGTCGACCTCGATGTCCCCGGAGTCAGCCCTGCCGGGGGAGAGCTGGACGCCGAGGTCGATGCCCGTGGCACCGATCTTGGCGTTGAACGCCGCGACCGACTGCAGCGCCCGGACCATCCGCTTGGAGACCTTCGGCTTGTTCAGGGAGCGGGCCGCGGCGGCCAGGCCACGAGCGAGGCGACGGCGAGTACTGTCCGCGCCGGCCTCGTCGCGTCGTGCCTCGAGCCGAACGACGAACCAGCCCATCTGCTCGGCATGGGTGAACATCTCGTTCAGCAGCACTGTCCTTCCCACCCCGCGCAACCCCGCGAGCATGATCCCGCGGCTCGTCAGGCCACTGCGAGACCGGGCCACGATCGTGTCGAACGCCTCCAGCTCCGAGGTGCGCCCGACGAGCTCGGGCGGTCGACGACCAGAACCGGGGCTGAACGGGTTGAGCGCGGAGTCCATCTACGGGAGTCTAGGCCACACTTAGGAAAACCCAATAGTGTACAAGACTCTCGTAGAGTTAGTGGAGGGGTCGCACGTCAGCAGTGCCGAGCCTGGTGCGCCGCCCGGGCACGCCGTTCTACGATGCCCGCACGACCGGGAGGAGCGCCGTGGAGGGTACGGGCGATCGCCTTGCCCGCCGTGTCGCCGAGGCGGCCGATGCGTGGCTGACCGATCCGCGAGACACCCAGACCTACCAGCGGCTCGTGGACGCGACCCTGACCTGGCGGGCCCACTCCCAGCCGATGCTCGAGGGCACCGAGCGTGCCGGGCGCCGCTCACCGATGACCGAAACCCTGCCAGTGCCCACCACGATCGAGGACGGGTCGCCGGAATCGGCCGACGAACCGGAGACCCAGCCCCCCGACGGCGCCGCGGGACCACAGCGGCTCGGCAACCTGATTGAGGCTGTGACCGGCCAACTTCGAGCCGCCGGCGGCGACTCCCCGCCAAGCCGATGAGTGTTCCTGTGCCGCCGCTCCGCGGTCAGCAGAGCCGGCACCTCACCCGAGTGATTGCATTGGCCGCGCTCGGTGGGGTCCTCTTCACGATCCTTGTAGGTCGCGCGGTGTGGGCGCTTGTACACGACCCCGGTGAGGTGACGCCGCCAGCCAAGCAGGGCACGGTCGCGACCACGCCCCGACCGTCACGGACCGCGCGAACTCCCGCGAGTGTGCCGGCGACTACGACTCCTGATCCCCTGCCCCCGATCAAGCGCACCGCCTCCGCCAATCGAGGTCGCCAGGGGGTCACTCTCAGTCCGCCGTTGACAGTCCCCGCCGCCCGGCAGCCCTGGGCGCTGGCGGAAGGACCGCCTGGTGTTCGCGCGTAACGCCAGGCCGCTCCACGTCGGCCCTCTGGCTCTGGGCTAGGCGATCCACGTCTGCCCTTCGCTCGTTACTTGACCATCGTCCCAGGCCACGATCGACCAGTCGTCGCGTGGGTCGACCGCGCGCAGTTCCGCCTCGCGCTGCGCTTCAATTGCGTCAAGCTTCGACACCATGTCGCGCACCCACGGGGTGTCGAGGATGACAAGCGACTCGCACCCTCGCTTCTTGCAGAGACACACCCCGTTGCCGAGCGGCTCGTGCAGACGACTGAGCGCCCGTAGTCGGCGTACGGCCACCTCGCGGCTGCCGTACGCCGCGTGCATCTTCTCCCTGTAGCGGTCGCGGTCGGCATAGGCCTTCTCTGCCGAGTCCCGAGCGGCGCTGAAGTGCTCGGTGACCATCGCAAGGTGGCTCTCCGCGCGGCGACGCTGGGAGACCTCATCGACACCTCTGTGCTCGTAGCACGTGCGACAAACCCTCGAGGTCTCGTAGCCGGTCTGGTCCACAACCTGCTGCACAAGCTCGCAGCACTTGCATCGGATGTAGGGGCGAGTCTTCAAGATCAGCCCTTCGTTCGCCCGCTGGGTCAACCTGGCCGCGTGAGCGGAACTCTCCCGCCTCACAGTCAATGGTGATCTGCATAGTGTTCAAATCGTGATCCGACACGCCGCAGTCGATTCTTGATTCGAACTACGCGGCGCCCGATCATGCAGCCCTCTCGGACGGGTCGGCTGTCACGGCTCAGCACTAGACCGCCGGTCCAGGGTTCACCCTCACGCCGACACCCGTACAGTGACCAGTCCGCCAGGATGGTCCGGTACACCGGCATGATCATCTGGTTCGATGCTCACCCTGGCACCGCCGCCTGACCACCGCACCCCCCGGAAGGACATCGTGAGTGCGCTCACTCGCCGCCTGACCCGTCCAATGCCTCGCGCGGCCCTGGCTGCTGTGGCGGCCGCGGTCTGGCTGTCTGGGTGCTCCGGCGAAGGAGCCGGCGGCACACCGGCCCCCAGTGCCGAACCAGTCGTCGTGGACACCCCTGCCCCGGAGCCTCTCGTGGTTGAGCCTGCACCCGAACCGACTCCCGAGCCTCTTCCTGTGGTGGGTGCGTTCTCCGTCCTGGACAGTGACGGGTACACAACGGACGTGGAGGTCAACGACATCAGGGTGCTCGATCCGATGCCTGACGACGTCACGTCAGCCAGGCCGGGAAACACGATCCTGTCGTGGGATTTCACCGTGACCATGTCGATCCACAACACGACGGCAGACCGTCAGAGCACCCTGTCTCACATGGAGCCGTGGCTGGTCTTCCCGTCAGCCTCGTACGTCTGCACCACGCCGAGTACCTTCGCGTTGGCTGATGTCTTCCTCGGCATGAGCACGGACGAGCTGGACGTGTGCGCGATGCCGATGGTCGACCCTGCGTACGGCGCGAACGGTGATCCTGAGTGGGTCTCTGCGCTGGGGGTGGACGAGACCGTGCAGTACCACAACGCGTGGTCGTTCACCGCCGAGGTTCCTGAGGTGGACGTGGACACGGTCCGGGCCGAGCTGGCGGCTGCGACGGTCATCCTGGCAAGCCAGTCGGCGGGGACGACCTGGACGGTTGACGGGTGGCAGGACACGACGAACGAGGCGTGCACCGTGATTGCGTACTTCGCGCGGTTCCGCGCAGCGTGGTCAACTGCGCCGATCCCGGGGTGCACTGTTCCTGCTGTGGGGATGGCACCGGGCGTCTGACCCGCAACGGTCGGCGGGCGCGGGCGCGGGTGGCGTCGGCGGGACAAGGGCGTTTGAGGACCACACAGGGCCGCCGGGCCTGGCTACCGAAGCTGGCCGATAATTTGCCTTATGTCAGTTTGACGAGAATAGTGGGCCCTGCTCATCCGCTCGCCGGCCGCGAGGCGGGGCGAATCTCAGACCCCGAGCAGTTCCAACAACCTCCCGCGCGCGGCGTCCTCGCTACCTGCGCGAGTCAAGATGCAGTCGACCACCCGGCCGGGTGGGCCGGACATCACGAGCACCCGGTCGGCCAGCAGCACTGCCTCGTCCACGTCGTGCGTGACGAGGACGACGGCGCTGCCCCGCGAGCCCGTCCCCACCAGGTCGACGTCGCGCAGCCAGCTGTTCATCCGGCGCCGGGTGAGCGCGTCCAGGCCGGAGAACGGCTCGTCCAGGAGCAGCAGGCGCCGGTCGGCGAGCACCGTGCGCAACAATGCGAGGCGTTGCCTCATGCCTCCGGAGAGCTCGTGCGGCCAGCGACGCTCGGACCCGGCCAGCCCGAACCGCTCAAAGAGCTCGGTAGCGCGGACCTTCGCCGCAGCCTCGTCCCGGCCCGCGATCTGCGCCCCGAGCATCGCGTTGGACCACGCCCGGCGCCAGGGCAGCAGGCCATCGCGTTGCGGCATCCACGCGACGTCCCTCCGCCCACCGTCGGTCGCCACGTCGATCCTCGACCCACCTGACGCCACCAGCGATGGCGGAAGGAGGCCGGCGACGGCGCGGAGCAGTGTCGACTTGCCGCAGCCCGACGGCCCGACAACGGCGACGAACTCGCCCGCACGCACCGACAGGGCGACGTCCTCGAGGATCCTGGGCCCCGAAGGTCCGCGGACGTCCACGGTCAGCCGAGCGACCTCGGCCACCACGACGTCGCTCGGTGCGCGCTGCTCAGTGCGTGGGTAGGTAGTCATTCGTCCACGCCGCATCGGTGTCGAAGCCGTCCTCGAGCAGGTCCTTGGCCTCGAGGAATCCGACGAAGCCGTTCCAGGTCGCCGGGGTCTGCCGGCCCCAGGCTGCGGCGTCGTCGGCGTATCGCGTGGCGAGGTAGTCGGCGCTCGCGCGGACCAGCGTCGGGTCGAGCTCCGGCGCCGCCGCCAGCAACGCGTCCGCAGCGGCCGCAGGGTCCTCCATGGCTGCGCGGTACCCGCGGCTCAGCACGTCGAGGAAGGCCCTGACCATCGTCGGATCCGACGTCAGTGTCGACGCCGTCGTCGCGAGGAGCGGCGTGTACCAGTCGGGGATGCACTGGGTGTAGTCGAGGAAGGGCAGCGTGCCCACGTCCATGCCGTCGATGTCGCGGAGCCGGATCGTGTCCCAGGCATCAAAAACCCAGGCGAAGTCGAACTGGTGCTCGCTGAGGCCGATCCTGAAGTCGTCGCTGGCCAACGGGGCCGTGGCCATCTCGGGGTCGCCGCCGTCGCAGGCGATGAGCTGCGAGATCAGCGCGTTCTCCAGGTCCGAGCCGTAGGTGCCGTAGACCTTGCCCTCGAGGTCCCGGGGGCGGGTGATGCCCGACGAGGCCTCGAAGATCAGGCTGGACGTGTTGTGCTCGACGATCGCCGCGACAGACACGGCGTCCACGCCCTGCGCACGCGCGGGCACCAGGGACTCGGCGACGGAGTAGGCGAAGTCCGCGTGGCCCGTGGCGAGCAGCTGGAGGCCGGACGTCTCCCCCGGCTCGATGATCTCCACGTCGAGGCCGGCGTCGTCGAACCAACCGTTCGCCTCGGCGAGGTACAGCCCGCCGTGGTTGGTGTTCGGGGTCCAGTCGAGCACGACGGTCACCGGTTGTCGGTCGGCGGAGTCGCTGTCCGAGGCCGTGGCCGGGCTGCAGCCGGCGAGGAAGGCCAGTGCCGCCGTCGCACCGGCCGTGGCGGCGAGGAAGGAACGGGTGGGGGTCATCAGATCTCCAAGATCGGGTGCTGAAACGGGCGGGGTCAAGACGGGCGGGCTGCGGACAACGGGTCAGGACGGGGCGCGTGACCGCACCCGTGCTGGGCCCCGAGCGCGCGGCCGCCAGGGGGTCGCCGCCCGCTCGAGCAGCACGACGGCGCCCACGAGCACTGCGGTGAGAAGTGCCACAGCGATCACGCCGACGAGGATCTGGTCCACCGCGTACGCCTTGCGCGAGCGCTGGATGAACACGCCGAGCCCGGACTGACCGGCGAGGTACTCCGCCACGACCGCGGCCCCGACGGTGTAGGTCGCGGCCACCCGCAGGCCTGCCATCGCCCCGGTCACGGCACCCGGCAGCCGGACGACCACCAGTTGGTCCCGAGCGCGCCCACCCAGACCGGCGACGACGTCGAGGAGGTCGGTGTCCGCCGAGCGCATCGCCGACGTGGCCGAGATGAAGACCGGGAAGAAGACCGTGAGCGCCACCAACAGCACCTTCGGCACGAGGCCGAAGCCTGTCCACAGGATCAGCAACGGCGCCAGGACGACCGTCGGCACCGTCTGGGTGAGCAGCACGAGCGGTTCCAACGCGTCGCCGGCCCGCGGCCAGAGCACCGCCCCGAGCGCGAGAAGCGTGCCGGCCACCGCGCCGAGGACGAGACCGAGGACGGCCTCGGTGAGCGTCGTCACCACATGGGCCGGCAGCACCCCGGCCGTCCGGACCGCCGCCTGCGCCACTCGCGACGGCGCAGGCAGCACGAAGGGCGCGACGTCGAGCACCCGGACGGCCGCCTCCCACACGAGGAGCAGCCCGAGGACCGACGTCGTAGGAAGCAGCACGCGGCGGGTCACGCCGGGAGCAACGACGGCCACGGCTCAGGCACGGAACTTCGCGACGAGGTCCACGATCCGCGGGCCCGCGTCGTCGGCACCCTCGGACACCTTGATGACGCTGGAACTGGCCTGCGCACCGGCCGCGAGCGTGGCCTCGTGGACCTGACGCAGCAGCGGCCAGAGCCGGTCCGGCGGCCCTTCGACGACGGTGCCCAGCGCGTGGACCTCATAGGTCAGACCGGATGCCTGGATCACAGCGATCGCGGCATCGACATGGGCGTAGGGGGCATCGGGAACCCCGGCAGGGCGGGGATACACCTGGATCTCGGCAAGCATCGAATCCTCCGGACGTCGGACCGGGGGTCAACCGCACGACGGGAGGCGACGTCGACGACGAGACCGGGGACACCCAGGGGCTTCACGACCCGCAGGCACCGACACACGTCGGCCACAGTGCATCCCTACGCTGGCATTACCCAGGTCAGGTTCACGGGTCGACGGCGCCGGATATGAATCCCGGCCGTCCTCTCAGCTCGACTGTCTCGAGCTCCCCGGCATGGCAGGCCCAACACTACGGCACGCGAGCGCGCCGTTCATCGTTCATCGTTCATCGGGCCGAGAGCGTCGGCCGGCGGGTCGCGCCGCCCTGCCCAGCAGCGCCGAGCTCGCCGACCTCATCACCGACGTCACCGACCCCGAGTAGCCACGGCCCCACCCCCAGGACCGCCTCGGAGGTCTGGCCGGCGCCGAGCAGCTCCCCGGCCTCCTGGACGAACAGGTGCGCCGGCCAGACCAGCTCGAGGTCGGATCGTTCGATCGCCATGGAACCTGACCGTAGCGGCCATCACACGGGATTCCGTGCATTATCCCACCCAATGGAGCGGACCCCGTTGGACTCCGTCCATGACCAGGTCGACGCGGTCGCGTTCTCGCAGTCCGGCAGCGTCCTCGACGCCCTGATCGCAATTTCCCCGCATTCCGATGTAGGCGGGTGCCACGGGTCGGGCTGTTGGAGCCTGGGGTGCGCGAGCCCCGAGCGCCCTGCACGCCACATCCTGCTGGTCGCGGCGCTGGCGACCTTAGACGCCGCCGACCCCGGCCGTTGACTCGCTCGCTTCCGAGTCCGGCGCCTCGACATGGAGCTCCCCGGCGCGCAAGAGCCCGATGACAGGCGCGGGGACGCCGAGCCGGGTCGCGGTCGTGAACACGGACTCTCGCAGAAACGGGAAGACAGCCATGACGCCGACCTTCTCGATGAACTCGGCGATGACGGGTTGCGGGATCTCCAGAGGCTCCTCGAAGGAGTAGAGGGCACCTACCTCGGCTGCAAGGTTCGCTTCCTCCGTGGACACGGTCATCAGGACGCGCGTCTCAAGGCCGTTTGCGTCGCCGCCGACCTGCACCTTCAGGTCCTGGCCCGTCTCCCGCACGGGCTCACCGTCGGGTCGCTCGACCCGTACGCCGGCGATCTGGTAATAGCGGATCTCGCTAAGCTCCGATGCCTGCAGGAGCTCGACGACGTCCTTGATTTGTCTGACGTCAGCGCCTGTTGTCATGCCGCGAGAGCCACGGAGCTCTTGATCGTGTCCGGAGCCGCGAACTGGACCTGTCGAGCAGTAGCCCCGGGGTTCACGGAGAACGTGAAGCTGGTCGACACGGGCGCCCAGCCGCACTGCACCGGCGTTCCGTCGCGCGAGACGGCGTGTGTGATCACGACGCCGACCGCATGCGCGTAGCGGCGAATCGTCGACAGACGCGGGTCGTTGTCATATCGCTCGAACGCGGCGACGGTGGGCTGGGTCACGCCCATGACCTCGGCAACGTGCTGCTGGGACAGGCCTTGGTCGTGGCGAGCGGCGATGAGAGAGGCGTGCAGCATCTCGTCGGCTTCGACCAGTGCCGCGGCCCGGCGACGGGAGGGGGTGTTGCGGTCGCGCGTGAAGCGCGGTGCGTCAGCCATAGACTCAAATCTATAGGGTTGCGGTTCGGTCGTCCAGTCCGTTGGCAGGGTGAAGCTTCAGCAGTCGAGTCCATCGACCGGGTGGAGTGGTGATCGCCGGTACCGCTCGGCGGCTTCCGCCATCTGTGCGTTCTGCGCCGTGTTCACCTCAGAGGGAGTCCGACCCGAGGTGTCCTTCCAGTGGTACATCAGGGCGAGGAGTGCTCGCGGATCCTGCTGGGGCTCGGCATGGTAGAGCCGGAGTTGGCGGTCGGAGAAGTCCCACTTGATCTCCCACAGGACAGGCTGGCTCATCACCGGGGTGACCTCGCTCGAGGGCGCCAGGCGTCCGGCCGCGGCCCGCCGCTTGCGCGCGTCGACACCCTCGACGCAAAGGTCGTAGTCGGCCTGGTTGACGCAGGTGTTCTGCAGACAGGCGTCCAACTCGTTCTCCGCGACGCGCGCGCGGTCGCTGGCAACGTAGTCATGCCACTCGTACGGTGCGCCTGCCGGCTGGGTAGTGCGCGACACGCGACGCACCGAAACCCCCTGACTCTCATCCTTGCTCGGCAACGAACGTAGCAGTCACCACGGACGTCGTTGGTGACGACCGACCGAGCCGCGGGTCTTGCGTGGTATGGGCCTTGTATGACGCTCCCAAGACGGTTGGGCTGCCACCAGCTGCTCTTGAGCGCCTTGGAGCGGATACGGTCCGCAGCTCGCCGGGCCGCGCCGCGCCAGGGCGATACGGTCACTCCCCCGCTCCGCACGATCAACATCGCGGAAGCTCCGGACACTGGGTGCAGCCGTCGTCCCGCTCGATGTGGACCGTGTAGTGGAGTAGGCACCTCGCTGTGCCGATGGCTCTAGGAGACAGACGCACGAGGAGAGGTCAGGTAGTGACGACGAAGCAGGCGAAGGCGCTGCGGATCACCCTCGCGATTGCAGGACTACTGCTGCTCTTGGGTGGCTGCTCCGTCGGCTTCGCCGCAACCGAGACCGAGTACGTCTGCGTCGGTAGCGCCTTCGAGTGCGCAGTGGACACGTCCCCAGGCTGGGTCACACCGCTCAAGTTCGTCAGCGCCATCGGTGGACCGCTGTTGCTCGTGGCTGCACTGATCACCCGCTCGCCTGAGGAAGAGCGGAAGCAGAGAGTGGACATCGAGGCGTACGTCCAGCGCGGTCGCGACGTGATCAACTCCGTGCGGGAGCGGGACGGAGGCAAGTGCCGTGAGTGCGGTGTGTCGGACGGCACGGACGTGGTGTACCGGTCCGCACCCGTCCCTGACATCCGAAACCCCGAGCGCTACAACCCTGACCTCATGCTGTTGCTGTGCAGGGAGCACCGGGGAGTCCTTCCCATGCCACGCGGCGTGCTGAGCGTGCCGACTGGCGGGTAGTCGGACGTGGACGACCCGGACCTCGAAGGCGACCTCGATGCCGCTCGCGCGGCGTTCTAGGACCAGCGGGAAGCCGCCATCAGCGACCTCGCCCGCATGATGCGCGCCCGGACGACAAGGCGCAAAGACCTCCATCGAACGCGACGCCTCAACTGAACGCTGCGAGCACCGACGAGATGGCAGACAGAACGACCCCGGCGCCTACTCGGATCAGGTCTCCGCGAGCAGCGGCGACGTCCTCGACCGCCCGGTCATGAAGACCGTTCATCATCGCGTTGAACGACGCGATGTCAGCGGGGCCTTCCGGGATCTTGGCGGCCGCAGTCTTAGCGCGGCGGTAGAGCCCGAGGCCGCCCCAGATCGGGAGGGCTGCGCCAACGGCGGCCAGCACGACGGCGGCGATCTTCATCCACCCACGGTAGCGGCGCGGCGCGTCCAGGACGCGCCTGAGGTCCGCGACGACTCAGGACCAGGCACTGACGGCGCTCCGGTGGGGAGGTCCTGGGTGTAGCCGTTGAGGATGTAGCTGGTCAGGTGGTACTCCGTTCCGCCGCCAGGGCGGCGCTCTCCTCGTTGTGCTACCTACCGACCCAGTCCCGGGCGTTGACGCTGCCGGGCGGTGGCGCCGCGACCTCGGCGACCGGCCGTTGCGGGGCCGCCCTTGGTGTCTACGGCCTCGCGCGGATGCCGCGCCTGGCCGGTGTCGGCGACCACTCGGGCGTTGATCGTCTCGGCGTCAGCCTTGCCGTCGAGGTCGGCGGCCATCTGCCGGCGGCGATCGGCAGAGTCGTAGCCCGTGGCGCCCCTCTCGCGTGCCGCACCAGCGCGCGAGTCCTCTGCCGCGGCTTGGCGTTCGCTCTGGGCGAGCTCGGGCTCGCGGTCGTAGAAGGCCTCGCGGTGCTCCTCGGTCGGGAACGTGCGGCCAGCGATCGCCAGGTCCCGTTCGTCCTGCGCACGAGCCTTGTCCGCTGCGCGCTGCTCGATCTCCTGGCTCATGGCGTCGGCCTGGTGCTGGGGCGAGACCGTCCCGCGTGCGTCCTGCGCGGCACGGTCTGCGCGGTCGGCCTGGGCCATCAGGGCGTGCGCCTCGGTGATCGCCGTGCTGGCCGCGCGGTCAAGCCGCTGGGCCTCGGCCCGTAGGCCGGCGGCGATGGCCTCGTTGACTGCGGCTGGGTCGCCGCCGGCGTGGTCGACGTCAAGGCCGTACCGGGTGCGCAGCTCCGTGCGGATGTGCTGCTCGGCCCGGTCAGCTTCGGGCTCGATCCCTGCCCACGCGTGGGCAGTGGCGTACGCGGCACCAATCGCTTGAGCATCGGCACCGGCCCACCACTCGTCGCGGCGCACGGGTGCCAGCTGGGCCCTGGCGCCGGCGCGCTCGGCGTCCAGGCGCACTGCGAGCTCGCGGCCTTCCTGCTCGCTGCTGATTCGAGCGCGTGCCAGCTGCGCCTCACGCATCCGCATGAGTTCTTCACCGACCCGTCCTGCAGCGGTGACGGCGACGCGCAGCGTGCCCTCGAAGGCCTCTTCGATCCCGTCGGATTCAGACATGACGCTCCCCCTTGTGTCTGCGGATGGTGCTCAACGTTCGGGCCCGCCCCGGTCGTTGCCGGGTGCGGCTGGTGTTCGTGGTCGGGCCGGGTCCAGCCGGGCCGGGACTGGTGACCCGGCCTGGATAGGCGCCTGGCCCTGCTGTGCGCGACGCGTAGCGTCCGTGACGCGCTGGTCGACCACGTGCGCGTGGCCGGCGGGCTGCGGCATCCGGGCCGCAACCTGAGCGAGCTGGCCGCGGACCGCGGCCGCGACCTCCGCGGCGCGGCGCGCGTCGCCCGCGGCGCGGTGCATGTCGTACAGCGCCTTGGCCAGGTTCGCCAGCTGGCGCAGCATGACGGCCTCGGCGGCCGGCCCCTGCCCGCCTTGAGCGGCCTGGATCAGCAGGAGTGCCGCGCCACTAGCCGAAGCCATCGCGGTGCGCGTCGGTCGCGCGGGACTGCGCCGCAGGTGTGCGGACTTCGCCAGCGCATCGGCGGTCGCGGCCAGCGGGCCGGGCGTGGCCTCGACCCGGTGTGACCAGGCCGCGAACGCACCGGCCGTCTGCCCGGCCACCCGAGCCCAGGTCTCACGGTCCTCGATCGGGACCGCCCGCAGCTGCTCGCGCAGCTCCTGGACCTGACGGGTGTACTGCGCCCACAGCTCAGGGCCCGGCTGGTCGACCTCCCGACCCGGTGCGACCGGCCGCCGGCCGCGCCTCGCAGCGGACCACTCACTTGCGGCCGCGGTCGCGCACTGCGGGGTGTCGGGCCACACCTCGCGTAGCCGCGGCAGCGTCAGGTCGCGCGCCAGGCGCCCGCCCCCGTACCAAACGGGCCGCTCCCCCGCCGTCGGTCGCACCGCGACCGAGTAGCCCACCACGACGTCGTCGCGGCCGTCCGCGAAGCGCGGCCGGGCGAGCAACCCGACCTGGCGCATTCGGCGCACGAACTCCGCCTCATCGACGCTCGCTGTCGCGCACGCGCGCACCCGCCTGGCCAGGTCCCAGCGTGGCTGGTCGCCGGCCGCGGCCGCCGTGATCCGCCCGTTCCGATCCGCCGCACTCAGCCCCGCCCAGGGCGTCGCGCCCAACACGGCGGCCCGCTCGTAGGTGGCCCGCGCGGAGCGTCGCGCGTGCGCCTCTCGCTCCCCCGGCTTGAGCCCACGCGAGGCGTACGTCGTGTCCAGCTCCTGCAGCCCGTGCTCGCGCTCGAGGTCGCGGGCGACGGTCTGGGCGCGCTGGAAGTCGCGCCAGACCCCGGCCTTGGTGCCATCCTCGCGGACCAGGTTCACCGCGATGTGGATGTGGTCGTTGCCGTTGGTCGACACACCGTGACGGACCGCCACCCACCGGCACGGTGCCTTCGAGCCACCCTCGTCGCCGAAGCCCATCCGGTCGACGAAGTCGCGGGCGATCGCCCCCCACTTCTCATCGCTCAGCTGCCCCTCCTCGGCGCGCAGGCTCAGCGAGCAGTGCCACACATGACCGCCGGCCACCTCGACGTCGAACGCACGGCGAGGCTGGTCCAGGTAGCGCGCGATCGACAGGGCCGCGGAGTGGTTCAGCTCGTCCTCACCGTGCCACGCCATCATCGGCGCATCACCGGCCACCAGATGTGGCTCGGTGTGCTCGTTCGCCCGGCCCGGACCGGCCAGGTAGGTCAACAGCCCACCCATCCGTTCACCGCGGACCACGTTGGGCATCACGGCAGGGCCAACCCGTCGATCGCGCCCTCGACACGGTCCGCCACCCGCCGCACCGCCCGCATCGTCTCGGTCAGCTCGGGATGCACCTGGCCGGTCGCGTTCGTCGCCCGCGCCATCTGGTTCACGTTGTTCGCGATGGTCCCCAGCAACCGGTAGATCCGGAACAGCTCGGCGATCGCGTTGCGCCGCTCCGTCGGGGTCTGGCCGGCCGACGCGGACAGCGCCGCCTCGACCAGCAGACGAGGAACCGTGACCCCCTGCGCGGCGGCGAGCTGCAGCAGCAGCGCCTCCTCCGCCGGCGTCACCTTCACCACGTGCCGGTGGTGAAGGCCTGCTTCGAGCCGCCGGTGGCGGCCCCCGCCGAGCAGATGAGTGTTCCTGTACTCCGGCGTGACCCGCGGTCGCCTGAGCAACAAGGTCCACTTCGTCACGGGCGACCTGCTCGACGTCGACCTGCGCACCCAGCCCACGCCCGCCCGCGCGAAGCTGAACACGTCCAGCGCCGCCCCTTCGGCCACCACCACACTGGACGAGGAGTGGAGCCGGGCATCGTCACTGGCGCGCCTGGTCCCGCAGTACGAGGACGCATACCTGCGCGTCCTGGACCCCGGGCGCCACGACCGTATGGAGGCGGCGGTGCTCAGCGGCATAGGCGAGGCCGCCGGGCGGGCAGTCCAGGACGAGGCCGCAGGGTCGTGGTGGACCGGGCATGCAGCTGGCGGCCAGCCTGGCGGCATCAACGGTCGGCGGCGACGTGCGCGCCTACCTGGCCGTCCACCACGCCGACCAGCGGATGCGGATCGCGTCGCCGATTCGCCAGTACAGCGTGAGCAGCTCGGTGTTCACGACCCGGTGAGCCTGGAGCCGGGCCGAACGGACCTGGTCCTTGAGGTCGGCGAGCAGATCGGCGTAGTCGGGCAGCAGAGTCAGGTCACCAGACACGCTCTCATCGTGGCGCACGGCACCGACGAGCCGTCCGTCGACGGCCGCCGGCCTCACAGACCGAGAATGGTGCCGGCTTTGTCGGTCCATGCCTGCTGGACCCGGACCAACTGCGACGCCATCCACCGATGAGTGGCCGTGCTTTGGAGTGTATGCTCTAAAACATGGCCCGCACCCCTCGAACCCGGACCGCCCGGCAGACCGCTGACCGCGTGCTCGACGGCGCGCTGGAGCTGTTCAACCGGGATGGCACGGCCCGGGTGACGACCAACCACATCGCAGCACACGTCGGGATCAGCCCGGGCAACCTCTACTACTGGTACGCCGACAAGCCGGAGATCATCCGGGCCCTGTGGACCCGGTTCGCCGACGCCCACGGTGTGCTCTGGGAGGCGCCGGAAGGCCCTCCGCCCGGACCGGACCAGGTGCTGGCCCGGCTCTCCGCCGCCACCGAGCTGAGTCGCACGTACCGGTTCCTCGCCCGGGACATGCTTGCCCTCGTCCACGGGGACCCAGAGCTCCACGCCGCGTACGTCGCCAACCGCGAGCATCGACTGGCGGCGCTCACGGGGCTCGCGCGCTCCTGGCGTGCGAGCGGCGTCATCCGGGCCGTGGACGACGACCGGCTCGAGGACGTCGTCCGGGCGCTGTGGATCCTCGCCGAGACGTGGTGGTCGTTCGCCGAGCTGGACTCAGCGGAAGGCGACCCGGACCCCCGTGTCGGCGAGAACCTGCTGCGCGCCGTGATCGAGCCCTACCTGAGCACCGGTCGCGCGACCTGAGGAGACAGACCATGGGCAGAGCACGCACCCGAGGGACCGAAGACGACTCCGACGTCGACCGGTCGCCCGATGCGGCGCCCGCTTCCGGGCCGACCCGCAGGAGGTTCCTCCGCGGCGCGCTCGCCGGGGCCGTCGTCGTCGCCGGTGGCATGGTGTGGCGCGCCGACGACCAGGGTGTGTTCGCGCCCTTCGAAGGCCCGGCCTTCGAGGCGTGGCGGAGCTCGGGCGAGTCCGGAACCGGTGCGCTCGCGGCGGCAACCGTGCTGGCCGCCAGCGCCCACAACATGCAGAACTGGCTGCTTCACCTGACCGGCTCTCGCGCCGACCTGTTCGACGATCCCCGACGCTCACTCGGCGCCGTCGACCCGTTCCGACGCGAGGCTCACCTGGGCCTGGGGTGCGCACTGGCGAACCTCGAGCTCGCCTGCCCGCCGTCCGGCCTGTCCGGACAGACCACCCTCGTGCCGTCGGCCACGGAACCCGAGCTCGTCGCCACCATCGCGCTCACGCAGGCGGACGCCCGGGACGACGATCCCCTGTTCCACGCGATCCGCAGCCGGCACTGCGACCGCGGACCCTACCCCGAGGAGGCGCCGGGTCAGGAGCTCCTCGACCACCTCGCCCGTACCGCGTCAGCAGGCAGCGAGGGCGTCGAGGTCCGATGGCTGACCGGCGGGCACCAGCTCGACGAGGCGGGCGCGCTGCTCGTGGACGCCGCCGAGATCGTCGTCGCCGACGAGGCGATGAGCAGGGACGGCTTCGCCTGGTTCCGCACCACCCCGGACGAGGTCCGTCGCCAGATGGACGGCCTGACCCTGGACTGCCAGGCGCTGCCGGCGCTCACCGAGCTGGCCGCGAAGATGCTCCCGCCGGTCTCCCGGCAACGCGGCGACGCCACCTGGGTCCAGATGACTCGCGAGGTGCACACCGCGACTGCCCGCGCCTACGGCCTCGTCCTGGCACCCCGGACGGACGTCGCCGCCCGCCTGCGGGCCGGATGCGCGCTCCAGCGTCTGCACCTGGCCCTGACCAGCGAAGGCTGGGCGATGCAGCATCTCAACCAGGCCGTCGAGGTGGCCGAACGCGAGGAGGCGACCGGCCGCAGCCCGAACATCGCGGACCGCCTCAGCAGCCTGGCCGACGGCGCGGAGGTCATCGCCATGGTCCGCGTCGGCCGACCGAGCGGACGCGCCGCCCGGAGCCCGCGCCGACCGCACCCGCTCGTGCTCGTCTGAGGACTGGCGCGAGCCGGGCGAGCGCACGCCCTCTCAGCGGAGCCACAGCCCAGGCACATCGACGGCACACCGGCGCCGCCTAGAACTGGCGCATGCAACGAGCCACCCGCAAGCCCGGACGACCGGCCCACCGCGCGGTCGTCGTCGGCATCGTGACCCTGTCGCTGTCCCTGGTCGGGGTCGCCGGCTGGGCGCTCGACCGCTACGTGATCGAGCACGTGCAGATCGCCGACGTCGACGCGTACGAGGCCGCCCAGTCCGCGGAGCAGCCCGCCACCGGGACCACCGACACCAGCGGGACCACCGACACCACCAACGCCACCGACACCGCCACCTCCTCGGCCGGGACCGCCACCCCCGCCGTCGTCACCGACACCTCCGCGGTGTCCGACGACGCCTCGGTCACGATCTCCACGGTGGTCACCGGCAGCGGGCAGGACACCGTCACCTACTACGTCGCCGACGTCGTCCTGACCGACGCCACCGCCCTGCGGTCGGCCTTCGCCCAGAACAGCTTCGGGCTGAACATCACCGAGGACACCTCGGACATCGCGGCCGACAACGACGCGATCTTCGCCGTCAACGGCGACTACTACGGCTTCCGGGACACCGGCATCGTCATCCGCAACGGGGTCGTCTACCGCGACGAGGACGCCCGCGACGGGCTCGCCTTCTACCGGGACGGCACCGTGGCGGTCTACGACGAGACGGCCACGACCGCCGCCGAGCTCGTCGCCGCAGGGGTGTGGAACACGCTCTCGTTCGGTCCGGCGATCGTCGCCGACGGGCAGGTCGTCGCCGGTATCGAGGACGTCGAGATCGACACGAACGTCGGCAACCACTCGATCCAGGGCAACCAGCCGCGCACCGCCGTCGGCGTGATCGAGGCCAACCACCTCGTCTTCGTCGTCGTCGACGGTCGCAGCCCGGGGTACAGCAAGGGCGCCACGATGACCGAGCTGGCGCAGATCATGCAGGGGCTCGGCGCCACGACCGCCTACAACCTCGACGGCGGCGGCTCCTCGACCATGGTCTTCGACGGCGAGCTGGTCAACGACCCGCTCGGCAAGGGTCGCGAACGGGGAACCTCCGACATCCTCTACATCGCGGGTTGAGGCACGACCGTGATCGTCCTGATCCCCGCCTACCAGCCGGACGAGCGCCTCGTGCGGCTCGTCGAGCAGGTCCTCGGCACCCGGCCGGACCTGCACGTGGTCGTGGTGGACGACGGCAGCGGCCCCGCCTACCGGCCGGTCGTCGAGGCAGTCCGCGCGCTCGGCTGCACCGTCATCGGGCACCCGACGAACCGCGGGAAGGGCTTCGCCCTGCGGGCCGGGTTCGAGCACGTCGCCCGGGTCCACCCGGGTCAGGACGTGGTGTGCGCCGACTGCGACGGCCAGCACAGCCCGGTCGACATCCTGCGCGTGGCCGACCAGGTGCACGCCGGGCGGGCCGGGTCGGGACGCACTGCGATGGTCCTCGGCGCACGCCGGTTCACCGGACACGTCCCCGTGCGCAGCAGGTTCGGCAACGCGATGACCCGGCCCCTGGTCGGGCTGGCCACCCACCTGCGCGTCCAGGACACCCAGACCGGTCTGCGCGGCTACCCGGCCTCGATGCTCGGCTGGCTGCAGACCGTCCCGGGCGACCGGTTCGAGTACGAGCTGACCGTGCTGCTGCGGGCCCAGGGCGCCGGCTACCGGATCGAGGAGGTCGGGATCGAGACGATCTACCTGGAGCAGAACGCGTCCTCGCACTTCCGGCCGCTGGCGGACTCGCTGCGGGTCCTCGCCCCGCTGCTGAGGTTCCTGCTCTCGTCGCTCGGCGCCTTCGCCGTCGACGCGGTCGCGCTGCTCGCGCTGCACGCGGTGACCGGGCAGCTGCTCACGTCGGTCGTGGGTGCACGGGTGATCAGCTCGACGGTGAACTTCCTGACCAACCGCCGGCTGGTGTTCGCCGGGGGGTCGGACAAGCCGGTCGGCGCGGCCGCGGCCCAGTACTGGAGCCTCGCCGTCGCCCTGCTCGCGGCCGGCTACGGCCTGCTGGCCGCGCTGACGCACGTCGGGCTGCCGCTGGTGGCGGCGAAGGTCGTGACCGACGCGACGCTGTTCGCGGCCAGCTTCCAGGTCCAGCGACGGGTCGTCTTCGCCCGGCGGGCACCTCGGCCGGCGCGCAGCACGGCGCGTGCCACAGGGACGTTCGACCCCGGGTCACGATCCGCCCCGATGCCTACGGTGGGGTGTGACGCCCCCGCCACGTCACGACGACGCGCCCCCGCCCGCTGAGCAGCGGCACGACCTCCAGGCCCTCGACGTCCGACGGCCGCACCTGTTCACCGCGCTGATCGTGGTGACGGTCGTCCTCGTGCTGGTCGCCGCCCACGCGGCGGCATCGGCGTTCGACCTGCCGACCGGTCGGCTCGAGCTGGCCGCAGAGGCGGCGCTGGCCGCCCTGGCCGCGATCCTGCTGACCCGGCTGCACGCGTGGCGGGACGTCGGCTTCCGCCCGCTGAGGACGTCACGGGACCTGCGCCTGTACTGGATACCGCTGTTCCCGTTCCTGCCCGTGCTCGGCACCGCGATCGCGTCCCTCGCCGGCATCGAGCCCGGCCGGCTGGCCTCCTACCTGGCCCTGGCCGCCCTGGTCGGCTTCGTCGAGGAGACGTTCTTCCGCGGGCTGATCCTGCGTGCCCTCATGGCCCGGGGGACCTGGCGGGCGGCGATCGTCTCCTCGGTCCTGTTCGGCCTCGCGCACGGTGCCAACCTGCTCGTCGGCGCCGACCCGGCCGCCACCCTGCTCCAGGTGGGGTACGCCGCCGCGATGGGCTTCGCCTTCGCGGCCGTGGCCCTGCGCACCGGCGCGATCTGGCCGCTGGTGATCATCCACGGGCTGATCGACGCCGTCGCGTTCATCACGGCCGACGGCACGGTCGCGACCGGCATCTCGAAGGCGGACGTGCTCGTCCAGGCCGGGTACGCCGTCGGCTTCACGGTCTACGGGTTCCTGGTGATGCCTCGAACCGGGCGACCGGCCGCGACCGTCACGCCTCTCGCGCCCGAGCCGCTGCCGCCTGCAACGCCGGCCCCGGCTCCAGGCCGAGCTCGCGAACGAGCAGCTCCCGGCACACAGTGAACTGACGCAGCGCCTCACCCCGGTTCCCCGCGCCGACCTGGGCTTCGATGATCACCCGATGCGCGGCCTCGCGCAGCGGCTCGGTCGCGACCACGAACATGGCCGCCTCGATCGCGCGGTGCCACAGCTCCGCACGGAGCAGCGACTGCGCCATCTGCTCCATGCCCTCCAGGCACAGCTGACGGAGCCGTTCGCGCTCGACGATGACCCAGTCGTCGTACCAGCCGCGGAGCAGCTCACCGCTGAGGACCTGCGGCGACACCGGGCTGCCACCCATCAGCTGGGTGTGCGCGGCGCCCGCCGCCTCGTGCGCGTCGACCGACACGCCGTTCAGGGCGATCCGGGTCCGGCCGGCCTGGATCACCGGCGTCGCGCGCCCGCCGTTCACCCGCCAGATCGCCGACCGGAGGCACGCGCCCGCCCGGTTCTCGCTGCGATCGCCCCACAGCGCCCCGGCGACGTGCGAGCGCATGAGCGGCCGCGACTGCAGCGCCAGGAACGCCACCAGCCGGGCCGCCGCCGGCGGCAGGTCCCAGGACCTGCCGCCGACCGTGAGCTCGAACCCGCCGAGCAGTCGCAGGCGGACCTCCTCGCGGTGGCCCCCGGGCCGGGCCGCGGACAGGGCCCGCTGCTCCGCGAGGCGCTCGCTGCCCACCGACATGTGCCCAGGATCGGGCGGTGGCGTCTCCCGCACGTCTCTGCGGCATCACAGCGGCACGGTCGGCACGATCGGCACAGTCGGCACAGCCGGCACGATCGGCACAGCCGGCACAGCCCAGCCGAGCGAGCCGACCAGCCGCGACGTCTCGGCCGACGGGGCGACCCCGAACTCCCGGGAGAGCACTGCGCAGCAGTGCCGGTACGCCTGGACCGCCTCCGCGAGGTTGCCCTCGGCGAGGTGGATCCGGATCACGGCCCGGTGGGCGCTCTCGCGCAGCGCATCGGCCCGCAGCGCGGCCAGGGCCGCCTCCATCGCCAGTCCGAACATCCCGTCGGCCGACAGCTGGCCCGCCATCGTCTCCAGGACGTGCAGCCGGAGCTGGCGCAGCCGCTCGCGGTCGGGCACGAGCCACTCGTCGCTCCAGTCCGGGAGCAGGTCGCCCTCGACGTACCGGAGCGTCGGCTGGTCCGGGTCGGTCGTGGCCCGGCCGTCCATCACGTCATGGGCCGCCCGCACCAGCCGGGTCACGTCCACGTCGACGTCGTCGTCCAGGGCGAGGCAGTCGTGGTCGGCGACCACGAGCCCGGGGCACAGCTGGTTGGCCCGCCAGATGGCGGTGCGCAGGTTCGCCAGGGCGCGGGCCTCGGTGTTCTCCGGCCAGAGCGACCCGGCGAGCCTGCTGCGGCCGCACCTGCCCCGCAGCGCCATCAGCGCGACGACCCGTTGCAGGGTCACCGGGACGCTGACCGGGCGACCGTCGACAGTCAGTCCGAACCCGCCGAGCAGGGTGACCCGGCTGATCCCGTTCCGGGCGGCGCGGACCGGGTCGGCCGCGCCTGCGCCACCGACAGCCGGGCGCGTGCCGCGCGCCACCTGCACGTGACCCGCCGGCAGCACGCTGCGCGCCACCCTCAGCACGTCAGCCATGTCCACCCCCCTTGGTGGGCGCACGTCTGCCCCCGACCCACCATTCCCCCTGCCGCGGCCTCCCCGCAAGAGTGGGCCGTTAGTCCCTTGTGCGGCCTTTGTCCGGGTGGGTGGCGACGTCCAGACGTCGGCGACGGCGTCGGACCGACCCGGCGCTCAGCAGCACAGGCACGGGACCGTGGACATTGGGCCCAAAGGACCTATGCGGCGACGTGATACGGCCACCTACGGTCGAGGTGTCGCCTCGATGCCGTGGCGACCTCTTCAGGTCCAAGGAGACTGCCCGATGAGCGTGCGTACTCCCATGACCCTCGCCGGCGTGGAGGTGGGACGGGGGCTGCGCGCCGCCCTGGCCCTCGACCCGGCCGGCGTGGTCGCGACCGTCAAGGACTCCGGGATGAAAGGTCGGGGCGGCGCGGGCTTCCCGACCGGCCTCAAGTGGCAGCTCGCTGCCGCGGCGCCGGCGCCGGGCGGGCAGCGGTACGTCGTCTGCAACGCCGACGAGGGCGAACCCGGCACGTTCAAGGACCGCGTGCTCCTCGACGAGCTCGCCGACCTGGTCTTCGAGGGCATGACGATCGCGGGCTACGCGATCGGCTCGACCGAGGGGATCGTGTACCTGCGCGCCGAGTACGTGTACCTGCTCGCGGACCTCGAGGAGTGCTTGACCCGACGCCGCGAGGCGGGCCTCCTGGGCGCCGGCGTGGCCGGTCGCGCGGACCTGACCTTCGACATCACCATCCACCTCGGCTCCGGCGCCTACGTCTGCGGTGAGGAGACGGCCCTCATCGAGAGCCTCGAGGGCCGCCGTGGGGAGCCGCGCAACCGGCCCCCGTTCCCGGTCGTCAAGGGTCTGCACGGTGCCCCGACGGTCGTCAACAACGTCGAGACGTTCGCGTGGGCGGCTGCCATCATGGCCAAGGGCGCCGACTGGTTCGCGCGGATCGGCACGGACCACTCCACCGGGCCGAAGCTGCTCAGCGTGTCCGGCGACGTGGCCCGGCCCGGCGTGTACGAGTTCCCGCTCGGGGTGAGCATCGCCGACGTGCTCGAGGCGGCCGGCGCGCAGGACGCCAAGGCGGCCATCGTCGGTGGCGCCGCGGGCGTGTGCGTCCCTGCCGCGTCGTTCGGCCGGGCCATCAGCTACGAGGACGTCTCTACGGGCGGCGCGGTGATCGTGATCGGTCCGTACCGGGACCTGCTCGAGGTGGCCGAGAACCTGCAGTGGTTCTTCGTCAACGAGTCCTGCGGCCAGTGCACGCCGTGCCGGGTCGGGAACGTCAAGCTGCTCGAGGGGATCGGGATGCTCCGGCGCGGCGAGTGCTCGCTGGCGCACCTGGAAGACCTGATCAAGCTCGGTGGCACCATGCGGGTCGCCTCCAAGTGCGGTCTCGGGCAGGCCAGCCCCAACGTCTTCCTCTCCATCATCGAGAACTACCGCACCGAGGTCCTCGGCCGCGTACCGGCTACCGGCTCAGCACGAAGGAGCGAGTGGTGAAGACCCAGGACCCGGCAGTCCGCGCTCAGGCCATGCGCATCATGGCGAGCGCCACCCCGCTGAACACCGACGAGATGGTCACCGTCACTGTCGACGGTCGCGCGGTCGAGGTCCCGATGGGGTCCAGCATCCTCGAGGCGGCCGAGCGCGCGGGCCGGCGGATCCCGACCCTGTGCCACCACCCGGACCTGCCCGACGCCGGCGTCTGCCGGGTGTGCGTCGTCGAGGTCTCCGGCCAGCGGAACCTCCAGGCGAGCTGCGCCTACCCGATCACTGCACCGGTGGAGATCAGCACGTACAGCCCGCGGGTCCGGCAGGCCCGGCGGGACATCGTCGACCTGATGCTCGCCGAGCACTGCGGCAACTGCCAGACCTGCGGGCGCAACGGCAACTGCGAGCTGCAGGACCTCGCCGCGGAGTACGGCTCGGACACCTTCCGGTTCGGCCACCGGACCGAACCCACCCGGCTCTTCGACACCTTCGGGCCGTCGATCATGCGGGACATGAACAAGTGCGTGCACTGCACGCGCTGCATCCGCACCTGCGCCGAGCTGCAGGGCGTCGGGGCGCTCGGTGTCATCGGCCGTGGCGACTCCACGACCATGTCGCCCTACCTCACCCTGCCGATCTCCGAGGTCGTCTGCGTGAACTGCGGGCAGTGCATCAACCGGTGCCCGACCGGCGCCCTCCAGGAGGCCGACAGCACGCAGGACGTGTGGGCGGCCATCGAGGACCCGACCAAGCACGTGGTGATCCAGACGGCGCCGGCACCGCGGGCCGCGATCGGCGAGGAGTTCGGCCTCGAGCCGGGCACGCCGATGACCTGGAACCTCAACACCGCGCTCAAGGAGATGGGCTTCGACAAGGTCTTCGACACCAACTTCAGCGCGGACCTGACGATCATCGAGGAGGGCACCGAGCTGCTCCTGCGCCTGTACGAGAACCTCGTGCTCGGCGACAGCAGCCGGCCGGTGCCCCAGTTCACCTCGTGCAGCCCCGGCTGGATCAAGTACATCGAGCACAAGTACCCCGAGTACCTGCCGAACCTGTCCAGCTGCAAGAGCCCGCAGCAGATGTTCGGCGCGCTGATCAAGACCTGGTACGCGGACCGGAACGGCATCGACCCGGCCGACGTCGTGTCGGTCTCCCTGATGCCCTGCACCGCGAAGAAGTTCGAGTCCCGGCGGCCCGAGATGACCGACAGCGGGTACCAGGACGTCGACTTCGCGCTCACCACGCGCGAGCTCGGCCGGATGATCCACGAGAACGGCATCCACCTGCCGGACCTGCCGGAGAGCGACTTCGACGACCCGTTCGGCACCGCGAGCGGCTCCGGCATCATCTTCGGCGCGACCGGTGGTGTGATGGAGGCCGCCCTGCGCACCGTGATCGAGCTGGTCACGGGGCTCAAGGTCGAGGACCTGTTCAGCCATGCGGACATCACGCCGGTGCGCGGGTTCGACGGTGCGCGGATGGCCGAGGTGACGCTGCCCGACCAGCTCGGCCCGGTGCCGCCGATCCTCGCCCACCTGGTACCGAGCTGGGACTGGCTGCGCGGCGTGACCCTGAAGGTCGCCGTCGTGCACGGCACCGCCAACGCGAACCGCGTGATGGCGGACATCAAGGCCGGCGGGACCTTCAGCGAGTGCCACTTCATCGAGTTCATGGCGTGCCCCGGAGGGTGCCTCGGTGGCGGTGGCCAGCCGATCCCCACGGATGCCGCGATCCGCACGGCGCGGGCCAAGGCGATCTACGGCGAGGACGCGCACTACGGCGAGACCGGCCGGGCGCGCAAGAGCCACGAGAACCCCGCTGTGCTGCGGCTGTACGAGGAGTTCCTCACCGACGGGCCGTGCGGGCAGATCAGCCACCATCTGCTGCACACCGAGTACACCGCACGCGGCACGTTCATCGACGTGAACGCCCGGGGCGAGGAGTCGACATGCTGACCCTTCCGGTGGAGCTCGCCGCCGAGCACGCGGACCTCATCGCCGCGATCGACGCCCTCGTCGACGCGCACGGCGCGACGCGCAGCGCCCTCATCCCGGTGCTCCAGGGCCTGCGCGAGCAGCGGCACGAGATCAACGACGTCGCCATGCAGGTGGTGGCGGACCGGCTCGGCATCACCCCGGTCGACGTCCAGGGCGTCGTCACGTTCTACTCGTTCCTCAAGATGGAGGCGGCCGGCAAGCACATCGTGCACGTCTGCCGCACGCTCAGCTGCGAGATGGCCGGCATGCGCCGGGTCGCCGAGCAGCTCCAGGCGGAGCTGGGCGTCACGGTCGGCGGGACGTCAGCGGACAACCTCGTCACGCTCGACTGGGTGAACTGCATCGGCATGTGCGACCAGCCGCCGGCCCTGCTCATCGACCGGAAGGCACTGGGCCGGGTGACCCCGGCCCAGGTGCGCGAGATCGTCGCCGGGCTGCGTGCGGAGGCCGCCACGACGTGAGACCGGTCACGACCTGAGACCGGTGCCCTGAGCTCACCCGGTGCTCACCCGGTGCTCAGCAGCACCGGCCCTGGGGGTTGGTGTCCTGCCGGTCCGTCAGGTCCCGCCAGAACTCACGCTCGGTCATCGGGCGCGGCTCCTGGCCGGGCGCATGCGTCGTCTCGACGTGCGCCAGGTACTTCTCGTAGGCGTCCTCGCGGACCATGCCTCGGACGAACCAGGCCAGACCTCGCCACGCCCGGCGCAGGGGTCCCGCCAGGTCCATCAGTGACCGCCGGTCCGCACAGGCACCTGACCGGTTCGGTGCTCGTCCCACTGCTGCTGGAGCTCCTTCGACGCCTGGGTCGGGACGAACCCGGCCGGGGCGAAGATCCTCGACGGCAGGGCGGGGTCCTCGGTGCTCGGGCCGCCGCCGGCGCGGAAGGCGTTCCAGGTCGCCCAGATCGCGGTCACGATCACGATGATCGCCAGGCCGACGAAGAGGATCGACAGGACACCCTGGATCATCGTGTTGCGGACCACTGCCTCCATGGCCTCGACGGTGCCGGCGGTCCCGAAGCTCGTCTTGCCGTCCGCCAGGGCCTGCGAGAAGGCGCTGTGCTGCGCGAAGTACCCCACCGCCGGGACCGGCGAGAAGATCTTCTGGAACGACGCGGTGATCGTGACGACCGAGGCGAACGCCAGCGGGACCGCGACGATCCACAGGTACCGGAAGGTGCCTCGCTTGGCGACGATCGCCATGCACACCGCGAGCGCGATGGCCGCGAGCAGCTGGTTGGCGATGCCGAACAACGGGAACAGGGTGTTGATGCCGCCGAGCGGATCGGTGACGCCCATCAGCATCACGGCGCCCCAGGCACCGACCATGACCGCCGTCGTCACCCAGGCCCCCAGGCGCCAGGAGGTGTCCCGGAACCGCGGGACGACGTTGCCGATGCTGTCCTGGAGCATGAAGCGCGCGACGCGGGTGCCGGCGTCGACGGCGGTGAGGATGAACAGCGCCTCGAACATGATCGCGAAGTGGTACCAGAAGGCCATCATCCCGCTGCCGCCGATGGCCTGCTGCATGATGTGCGCGAGCCCGACGGACAGGGTCGGCGCACCGCCGGTGCGGGAGACGATCGACTGCTCGCCGACGTCGCTCGCCGTCTGGGTGAGCATCGCCGGCGTGAGGTCGACACCCTGCAGGCCGAGGCCGTTGACGAACGCGACAGCACCCTCGACGGTGCCCCCGGTGAAGGCAGCGGACGAGTTCATCGCGAAGTAGATCCCACGGTCGATCGACAGGGCGGCGACCAGCGCCATGATCGCGACGAACGACTCCATGAGCATCCCGCCGTACCCGATGAAGCGGGTCTGACGCTCCTTCTCGACGAGCTTGGGCGTCGTCCCCGAGGCGATGAGCGCATGGAAGCCCGACAACGCGCCGCAGGCGATCGTGACGAAGAGGAACGGGAACAGCGACCCGGCGACGACCGGACCGTTCCCCGCCCTGGCGAACTCGCTCACCGCGGGGACGTCGATCACAGGACGGACGACGATGATCGCCACGGCGAGCATCACGATCGTGCCCACCTTCATGAAGGTGGACAGGTAGTCCCGGGGGGCCAGGAGCAGCCAGACCGGCAGGATCGCGGCGATGAAGCCGTAGATGATGATCCCCCACGCGATGGTGACCTTGTCCAGGAGGAAGATCTCCGTGCCCCACGCGGTGTCGGCGATCAGGCCGCCACCGATGATGGCCGCGACAAGCAGGACGAAGCCGATGATCGAGACCTCGGTGACCTTGCCCGGGCGGAAGAACCGCAGGTAGACACCCATGAGCAGGGCGATCGGGATGGTCATGGAGACCGAGAACACGCCCCACGGGCTCTCGGCCAGGGCGTTGACCACGACGAGGGCGAGGATCGCGATGATGATGATCATGATGACGAGGGTGGCGACGAGGGCCGCCGTGCCGCCGACGACGCCGAGCTCGTCGCGCGCCATCTGACCGAGCGAACGCCCACCACGGCGCATCGAGAAGAACATCACCAGGTAGTCCTGGACCGCGCCGGCGAGGATGACACCGACGATGATCCAGATCGTTCCCGGCAGGTACCCCATCTGGGCAGCCAGCACCGGGCCGACCAGCGGACCGGCCCCGGCGATCGCGGCGAAGTGGTGGCCGAACAGGACCCGGCGGTCGGTGGCGACGTAGTCCTTGCCGTCGGCCTTGTACTCCGCCGGGGTCGCGCGCCGGTCGTCCGGCTCGAGCAGGTGCTTCTCGATGAACTTCGAGTAGAAGCGGTACGCGATGAGATACGAGCAGACGGCCGCGAAGACGAACCAGATGGCGTTGACCGTCTCACCGCGCACGATGGCGATCACGACCCAGCTGACCCCGCCGAGGAGCGCGATGCCGACCCACAGGGCGATCTTGGCCGGGGTCCACCTACGGTCCTCGGCGTCCAGGAGCGCGGCGTCGAGAGCGACCGGTGGGAGCGCCGGATCCTGCTCCAGAACTGTCGATCCTTCGGGTCGATCGTTCGGTGCGTGGAGCCTGACGGTCATGTCTCCTCCTGGAGATCATGAGAGACGAGAGTCCCTCGGCCGCCGACCTTCCGGCAACCGCGTCAGTATCCATGCCCCCGCGCGGAATAGTCGGATGACCATGGAACGGCGCCCGGGAGCCCGTGGGACGCCGGTGGACCGGCGCCGCTCGTCACCGGGCCGAGGATCCCGGTGCCGCGGCGAGCAGTCGGATCAGCCGCGCCTTGGAGCGGTTCGCCGTGACGATCCAGCGGACATCGGGATCGTCCGACGCGGCGAGCTCGTCGAAGGCGGGCAGCCCGTGCTCGGGGTCGCCCACGACGGCGACGCTCCAGCAGTACCCGAGGCCCTGCCGCAGGACCCGCACGTCCGTCCGCCGGCGGACCTCCGGACCGAGGGCCGCGATCGACGCGGTCGCGAGGCGGCAGGCCTCGAGCGCACACCGGGCGGTCGACGGGTCGCGCAGCAGCCGCGGCTCGCAGATCCCCGCGACGGCGGCGCGCTGGACCAGCGGGTCGTCGGCGACCGCCCAGGTGAGCACGACGGCGCACAGGCGGACCGGGTCGGCGTCACCGAGCCGCTGCAGGCCCATCGCCACGCCCTCCCGGACCCGCCAGCGGAGGTCCGCGGCCGACGCGCGCATCAGGTCGAGGGCCTGCCGGGACTGCTCGGCCGACCCGGATCCGGCGAGCCGCCCGAGGGCGGCAGCGGCGCACGACGCGACGTACTCGTCGTCGGATCCCACCAGGGCGAGGATCTGATCGGCGGGCGCGACATCGCCGAAGGCGGCGAGGAGCTCGAGGTTGGCGCGTGGCCCGGGCAGCGCGGAGTGCGCCGTCAGGAACTCCTGGGTCGCGGCCGCGTCGAGGCCTTCGAGCACCGTCCGGAAGTCGCCCCGCACCGTCATGCGCCGAGCGTCCCACCGGCGAGCGAGGCCCCGCAGCCCATCGGCGCGCCGACCGCCGCATCGTGCCCGAATTGCCCGACTCTGCTGGCAGCATGGCCGCGTGGCCTACACCTGTGACAGCTGCCGCCGTACCTCGACCGGCTCGCCCGTCGTGACCGTGACCGGTCGGGACCTGTGCGACCCGTGCAACGACCGGCTGACGGGCGCGGCAGCCGGCCTCGCTGCCGGTGACGGCGTGGCCGCGACCGTCGCCACCGCCGGCTGGTACGCCAGGCTCCGACGTCGGCTCACCGCGCCGCAGACAGGCTCGTGACTCTCTCCAGCCACAGCGCGCGCCGCGGGCACGCTCGAACGGCCCCGCGGGCGGCCTTGACCTCACGGGGCGCCAGGTCGCGCCGCACGACGACGGGGAACCCCCACCGGTCCAGCTCGATGACGTCCGGGGCCAGGAGAGCGCACAGCCCGATGCCGTCGCAGGCGACCGGGTCGACCCGGAGCCGGGTCTCGGCCGCCGAGCCCGACGGCCTCGGACCGGCACCGCTGCGGGGCGTCATCGCCTGACCTCGGGCACCGGCACGGTCCGGCGGTGGGCGCCGCCGCACAGCCGACCAGCGGCGTGCTCGGCCACATCGCTGTCGAAGGTCGCGATGGCGGACGCGACCAGCCGGGTCACGCCGTCGGGATGGTGGCACGCCCCACGGCCCGCGACCGCCTGCAGGTCCGCGAGCAGGCGCGTCCGCTCGCCGGAGGGCGCATCACCGTCGGCGAGCCGGCCCATGCTGTCGGCGAGGGCGGGCAGGCCGAAGTGGCACGGGCCGCACTGGCGGGCGCTCATCGCGGCGAGGTAGCCGGCGATCGCGGCCGTCTCGGCCACGCCGCAGGCCGACGACGGGATCGGGGCGACGACGCCTGCGCCGACGCTCAGGCCGAGCGCGCGCAGGTCGTCCTCGTCGAACGTCCGGTGCTCGAGGTCGCGCCACGGCGCCCAGCTCCCGCCGAACCCGCCGAGCAGCAGCGCCTGCGGCGGCCCGGCGCGCAACCAGCCCGTCTCGCGCATGACCTCGGCGACCCGCGTGCCCCGAGGCACCTCGAGCACCAGCCGGTCCACCGGCGTCAGCACGGTGAGCAGCAGTGTCGCCACCGGCGGGTAGCCGCGGGCGATCAGGGCCACCCGGGCCAGCGTCTCGACGTTGTGCACCAGAGTGCGCGGGGCACCGGGGGCAGGGCTGCCGGGCGCCGTGCGGTCGGCAGCGCGGGGCCACCGGCCAGCGCGCGGGCGATCGCGCTCGACTCACCCGAGAGGTAGTGGTCCGGGCCGACCACGACCTCCATCCGCGGGTCCGGGGCACCGGCGGTCAACCGCTCCGCGAGCGCCAGCTCGACCGCGGCCCTGGCCCCGGTGTCGCCGGCGTGCAGCCACAGCACGGCCCGTCGGGCACCGAGCGCCTCGGCCGCGAGCGCCAGCCCGTCCAGCACGAGGTGCGGACGCTGACGCAGCAGCGTGGCGTCCTTGGCGCTGAGCGGCTCGCTCTCGGCGCCGTTCGCGACGACGACGAGCGGCCGACCGGCGGCGAGGGCGGACCGCCACTTCGTCGCCGTCGGCACGTGGGCTCCGCCGTACCCCGTCAGATCGGCCCGGCCGAGGGCCTCGACGAGCCCGGTCGTCCCGCGCGGCCGGTGCCCGACCCGGTCGATGTGCTCGGCGAGGTGCTCGGTCATCGCCCGCGAGCGCGGGTCGGCGGCTCCGGTGCGGCCGAGCCGGACACCGCCCAGCAGGAGCGCGACCTGGTCGTCGGCCGGCCGGCCGAAGGGCTGCGTGTCGAGACGCACCGGGTCGAAGGGCTGGGTGTCGAGGCGCTGGGTGTCGAGGCGCACCGTGTCGAAGGTCATCGCGAGGCTCCGTCGTGGTAGGCGGCGTGGGGGACGGCACGGGCGACGGAGGCGCCCAGCTCGCGGTTCAGCTCGGCCACCCGGTCGGTCGGCGTCCGTGCGCTGTACCTGGTGATCGCGAGGCCGATCACGGCAACGCCCGTCGAGACGTAGAACCACCGGAGGGTCGGGGTGTCGCTGCCGGCCAGCACGCTGTGCGACCAGACGAGCACGAGGATCCCGGCCGCCACCTTGTGCACCGGCCACCAGATCCGGGCCGCGATCGACCCTGCCAGGCGCGCCGTGATGCCCGTGAGCAGACCGGCCCAGAGCGCGAGGACACCGAGCGTGACGGGTACCGGCCGGTAGGTCGAGGCGAGCGGGAGCAGCGCACCGCGCCAGCCGACCTGGGCCCACGGATCCGTGGCGAGGACGACGACGTGGAGCACCGTGAACGCCAGGGTGAACGTCGCGAGGGCGATGTGCAGCCGGAGCCGACCGGCGGGGGACGGACGTCGCATCCCGCGCGCCCACGGGTGGGACAGGACCAGGCCGGTGGTCACGAGGGCGAGCAGCAGCAGGTAGGAGGTCAGCCCGCTCGCGCGGCCGAGCACCCAGGACACCGGCGAACCGCCCATCAGGGTGGTGACGACGGTCCAGGCGGCAAGACCCACCGCGGCGGATCCGGCCAGGGCGGCGAGCACGACACCGGCCGTGGTCGCTGCGGTCGGACGGGACTCAGACATCTGCACGCCTCCAGGTCACCGAACGCTCCATCGCCGTCGTCGTGCCGACAGTCCCGTCCAGCCCGACCCAGGCGGCCGCGAGGCCGAGGTCGGTCGCCTGGTCGCGGATCTCCGCGGCGCCGGCGAGGAACAGGCACTTGCTCAGGACCTCGGCCCACGCGGGGTCCGGGTCCAGGACCGTGACGGCGGCGAGACCGGCACCACCCGGACGCCGGGTCCGCGGGTCGACGAGGTGGTGCACCCGCTCACCTCCCGCGCGCCAGTGGCGAAGGCGGGTCGACGACGTCGCACACCCGGTGTCCGTGACCTCGAGGACCAGGACGGGGTCCGGCCCGCCCGCGGGGTCCTCGACGCCGACCCGCCAGCTCCCGCCGTCAGGTCCGGCCCCGCTGAGCGCGCAGTCCCCGCCGGCGTCGACCAGGTGGCCACGGCCGGCGCCGTCCAGCGCCGCCGCCGCCCACCGCACGGCGAGACCCTTGCCGATGCCGCCGAGGTCGATCGGGCGCCCGCCCAGGTGCAGCAGCCACTCGTGGCCGTCCTGGACGACCTCGGGCTGCCACGGATCGGCGGACCCGGCACGGACCGCGCCACCCGCGGCGTCGGCGAGGCCGTCCCGGTCGACCGAGCCGGACTCGAACGGGAGCGAACGGTCGTAGCCCCAACGGAGCAGCACGTCCAGGATCCGCGGGTCGAAGAGACCGCGTGACTCCCGGTGGGCGCGTCCGGCCTCCTGGACCGCCGCCGCGAGCGTGGCGGGCACGGTGTGCCACCGGTCCGGCTCGTCATTGGCGCGCGAGAGCGCGCTGGTGGGGTCGAAGCGGGAACAGGTGCGTTCGACCTCCCGCACGATCTGCTCGGCGCGGTCCAGGCAGTCCTGCGCCTGCGGGCCCGGGTCGACGACGCTCAGGGTGACCGGGCTCGCCATCGCCCGCAGCGACCGGCTGACCACCGAGGTCTGGGCGCCGACGACGGCCGGGCGGGCCGGGGTCATCCGGACGCCCCGGTGGTGACGTTGACCGGGGGCGCCGCCGGAGCAGGAGCCGGCGCCGGCGCCGCTTGCGTCGCGGCCCGGTCGGCTGCGGCCTGGGCTGTTGCCGCAGCCTGCGTGGCAGCCGCGTCGGCTGCCTGCACCCGAGCGCTCTCGGCATCCGACGCCTGCGCGGCGAGCGTCGCCTGCAGCGCGGCGATCCTGGCCTGGGCCGCGAGCACCTGCGCCGTGAGATCGGCCAGCCGCTGGTCCTCCGCCGTCGGGCCGCTCGCCACGGCCGGTGCCGCGTCGGCGGTCGGCTGGGCTGTCGGCTGGTCTGTCGAGGTGGCCGCGACCGCGAGCGGGTCGTGCGCGCCGGCCCACGCCACGCTCCCGCCGAAGATCCCCGCCGCAGCGGGGATCAGGGCGAGCGTGGCCGCACGCCGGCGCGCGGCCCGGTACTCAGTCATCGTCGCCCGTGTCGCTGGCGTCGTCGCTCTCGTGGCTCTCGCCCTGGCTGTCGTCGCTGTCGTCGTACGAGTCGCTCTCGTCGTACGAGTCGTCGTCGCCGTGGTCGTCGTACGAGTCGTCGTCACCGTCGTCGTAGCCGACGGCGCCCGAACCGGCGCCGGCGGGTGCGGCGGGTGCGGCTGCGGTCACAGCCGGAACTGTCACGGCCGGCGTGGTCACGACCGGCGCATTCGCTGCTGAACCCGCGGCCACCGCTGCCTCGAGGCCGTCGACCTGTCCGAGCAGGTCCTTGACCGATCGCTCGAGGTCCGCCGCCTGCGACGAGCTCGAGGTGGGCTCGGTGCTCGCGACTGCGGCGACGTCGTCCTGGGTCGGTGCCGCGGACGTCGGCATGGTGCTCGCGACGGCGGCGACAGCCCCGCCGGTGAGTACGACGGCACTGGCGATGGCGATGGTCGAGCGGCTCTTCCAGCTCATGATCGATCCCTTGTTGGTCGGTACGACGCTGCTTCCGCGTCGCGCCCACCATCGCGGCCCCTGGGTTCGGGGCGCGGCAAGCGACCGCTAAGGCTCGGTTAAGGCCGCACCGGCAGCTCGAGGACGATCCGGGCGCCACCGAGCCGGCCGGGCTCGACGACGAGCCGGCCGCCGGCCCGTTCGGCGGTCCGCCGGGCGACGTCGAGGCCGAGGCCGGTCGATCCCGCGCCGCTGCGGCCCCGCTCGGCGAGGTCGCCGGTCGGGAAGCCGAGGCCACCGTCCTCGACGACCACCTGGACGAGGTCGCCTGCCGGGCGCACCGCCAGGGCGAAGGGCGTCTGGTCGGGGGTATGGCTGAAGACGTTGTCGACCAGGACGTCGAGCGCCACACCGAGCTCGTCGGCACCGACGCCGACGCCGAGGACCGCGTCCGGCACGTCGAGCCGCAGGTCGCGCCCCTGGTCGACGGCGAGGACCCCCCAGAACGTGGCCCGGTCGCGTACGACCTGCACGGCGTCGCACCGGCTGACCGGCGCGTCGTGCAGGGGGTGCCGGGCGGTCCAGACGATCGCGTCGACCGCATGGACGAGCTCGTCGATGTGCGTGGTCATCCGGTCCCGCTCCTGGGCGTCGGCAAGCAGGTCGACATCCAGCCGCAGTGCGGTGATGGGTGTGCGCAGGCGGTGCGACAGGTCCGCGACGAGCTCGCGCTCGGTCGCCAGCAGACCCGCGACCCGCGCTCCGAGCCCGTTGAGCACCCGACCGACGGAGGCGACCTCCGGCGGGCCGGAGGGCTCGACCCGGGCCGCCAGGTCACCGGCGCCCAGGCGTTCGGCAACCCCCGACAGGTCCAGGACGGACCTCGCCAGGCGAGCCGCGATCCGGTCGCCGGCCAGGACGGTCCCGGCCAGCAGCACTGCGCCGACGACGGCGAGGATGAGCCACGACTGCTGGACGCCCTCGGTGAGCTCGGCGTCGGGCACGAGGGTGCGGACCACCGCGACACCCGCCGAGCCGCCGACCGGGAGCACGAGCTCGATGCCGCCGTCGGTCCGCGACGTCAGCGCGGTGCCGAGGCCTGCGAGCTCGACGGCGGGCGTCCGTGCCGCCGCCGCCCCGACGCTCGTGCCGTCGGGCAGGTAGACGGTCGTCTGCCGATGTCCCCCGTTGACCGCCAGGACGGCCGCCTCGAGCCGTGCGTCGTCCTGCCCTGCACCGCCGGCGAAGACCGCCACGCTCTGCGCGTCCTGCCGTCCGGCGTCGAGGGCACGCTCCTGGGCGAGCGACCGTGCGAGCAGGCCGAGCGGCACCAGGAAGGCCACCAGCACCACCGAGGTCATGGCCAGTCCGTAGCGGACCAGCAGGCGTCTCACGGCGGTGGGGCGAGCTTGACGCCCACCCCGCGCACCCGGTGCAGGTAGCGGGGGGCGTCGGCACTCTCGCCGAGCTTGCGACGCAGCCAGTGCAGGTGGACGTCGACGGTCTTGTCCGCACCGCCGTAGGGCTGGTTCCACACCTTGGCGAGGAGCTCACGCTTGCTGACCACCTCGCCCGCCCGTTCGGCGAGGTGGTGCAGCAGGTCGAACTCCTTGGGGCTCAGGTCCAGGACGGTGCCGTCCAGGACAACGGTGCGCGCTCGGGCGTCGATGACGAGTCCGCCGACCGTGACCGGGCCGGCCGGGCGGGCCGGGTCGGCGCGCCGCAGGACGGCCCGGATGCGGGCGTCGAGCTGGTCGGCCGCGAACGGCTTGACCAGGTAGTCGTCCGCGCCGCCGTCCAGGACGGCGACGATGCCCGGGCCGTCGTCGCGTGCGCTCAGCACGATGACCGGGACGTCGCTGACCGAACGGATCATCGCCAGCAGGGCCGTGCCGTCCAGGTCGGGCAGTCCCAGATCGAGCAGCACGACGTCGGGCCGGTGCGCGACGAGGCTCTGCAGCCCGTCGAGTGCCGTCGGAGAGGTCATTGTCGAGTGCTCGCGCGCCGACAGGGCGCGCACGAGTGCCGTCCGGATCGTCGCGTCGTCCTCGATGATGAGTACGTCGGCCACATCACGGACGGTAGGCCATAGACGCGGTCGGTGGGGCCACGGACGGCCACCCGGCGGACCTGTGGCGTGAACCTTCTCCTCGCCTTAACCCTGCCTTGAGGTGGGGATGCGGCACGATGGGGCCATGAGGAGAACGGGACGCCGATGAGCGGCGCGCGGACCGTCCACGGTGCACGGGTCATGGTCGCGCTCGCGTGGGCGACGGCTTCGGTGCTCGCGGGTCTGATCGCGTGGTGGGGCGTCGCCGTGGTCGGGGACGACGGCGGGGTGTCCGGGGACGTCGTGCGCACCGAGTCCGACGTGCGGGCGGCGCTCGCCGAGGCGAGGGCTGCGGCGACGGCCGGTCCGACCGCAGGTCCGACATCGGCCCCGACACCGACACCCGGACCGACCACGACGCCCGAGCCGACGCCCTCGACCAGCCCGGTACCGACCTCGGAGCCGTCACCGACCACACCCACGACACCCCCGACGACGGAGCCCGTCGTCGCTGAGGTCGCGCGGACCTGGGACGTCGTCGGCGGGCAGGTCGAGGTCATCTGCCGCGGCGCCGCGATCAGCCTGCTGGGCGCAACCCCGCTGGACGGCTGGACCGTCGAGGTCAAGGCCTCCGGACCCGAGAACGTGGAGGTCGAGCTCCACCGCGACGAGTCGGAGCTGACGGTGCGGGCCGCCTGCACCGACGGCATCCCGACCATGCAGACCGAGACCGGCGGCGCCTCGGAGGACAGCGGGGCCGAGGACGACTGATCGACGGGCGGGACGACTGACCGACCGACGGGCGCGACGACTGACTGACCGACGGGCGCGACGACTGACCGACGGGCGATCGGACGGGGCGGCCGACCGTCAGCCCATCGGGTAGACGATGCGGGTCTGCCACCTGCCGGGGTCGGCGACGCTCGCCGGCCCGACGAGGTACTCCTCCCACATCGCGGCGGACGGCGTCAGTCCCTGCTCCTCGAACCAGCGCGTGAGCTCTGCGTACGCGTCCGCCAGACCGTCGTAGGCGCCGACGTACGTCGCCTCGACCGTCGGGCCACCGGGCAGGGTCAGTGCGACGAGCCCACGTGCCGGGACCACCGAGCCGATCACGGGGAACCCGGCAGTCACGTCGGCCACCTGCTCCGTCGCACCGGCGTAGAACGCCACGGGTGGACCGGCCGGTGGGACCCCCTGCTGGTCGAGGGCGGCGGTGACCTCGGCGAACGCCCGTCCGAAGAACTCGGACAGGCCCGCCATCGCGACCTCTCCGTGGACTCCGATGATGAGCTGCGGCTCGCGCTCGCCCCGGTCGATCCTCATCGTGATCTCCTTGCACCGCTCTGCCGTCTCGGTCGAGACCTGCTCTTCCAGCCCTAGACCTCGGCCACGCCGTCCCAGAAGGGGCGAAGGTCCCGAGGCGGCGTCGACCACCACCCGCGGCGGACCGCCTGCGCCTCCGCCAGGACCTCGTCCACCCCTCCACGAGTGGAGCGCACCGTCCGCGACGCGCTGGGCGTGTCGCACCCGAACGCTCCACACAGGATCCGAACGCTCCACACAGGATCCGAACGCTCCACTCGCGGGTCGCACTCCCCGCCACACGAGTGCGACCGCTCCCGCGGGGCTGTCGTGACACTCACCCTCGCCGCGCCATCAGCAGCACCGTGAGGTAGCAGCCCGTTGACGATGTTGCTGCCGCGCGCGTCACCCAGGGCGACCTCCGACGATCCCTCGACTGCCGCATCGATCCCCACGGACAGCTCGGCGCTCGAGGTCGCGAAGGCGGCGAGGCGAGCAGGTCGTCGACAGCCCCGCCGGTGCCACCTCAGACAGGGGCGAAGGTCCCGCCGTCCCCTTCGACGCTCATCGCACCCGTCATGATCGCGACGGCTTCGCTCGGTGTGTGGCTCTGCGGAGTCACCACGGCCACCCGCCGGCCCAGCCGCTGGATGTGGATCCGGTCCGCCACCTCGAAGACCTGCGGCATGTTGTGGCTGATCAGGATGACCGGCAGGCCGCGGTCGCGCAGGTCGCGGACCAGTCGGAGCACCTGGTTGGACTCCCTGACCCCCAGGGCCGCCGTCGGTTCGTCGAGGATGACCACCTTCGAGCCGAATGCGGCGGCGCGGGCCACCGCGACCGCCTGCCGCTGCCCGCCGGACAGGGTCTCCACGGCCTGCGTCATGCTCTGCAGCGTCGTGATGCCGAGGGCCTGCACCTGGTCCTTCGCCCGGGCCCGCATCCCCCGCTTGTCGAGCATCCGGAACACCGAGCCCATGACCCCGGGCAACCGCTCCTCACGACCGAGGTACAGGTTGGAGGCGATGTCCAGGGCAGGTGAGACGGCCAGGTTCTGGTAGACGGTCTCGATACCGGCCGCCCGGGCGTCCTGCGGTCCATGGAAGATCATCGGCCTGCCCTCGAGCAGCAGCTCCCCGCGGTCAGGGGTGTAGGCACCGGACAGGCACTTGATCAGCGTCGACTTGCCTGCGCCGTTGTCACCGATGATGGCCAGCACCTCGCCGGGGTAGAGCTCGAGGTCCACACCGTCGAGGCCGACGACGCTGCCGAAGGTCTTGACCAGGCCCATCGCCTGGATCACCGGTTCGCGCGTGACGGTCGCAGCCGCCATCGGGGTCGTGGAGGTGCTCATGCCCGTCCCTTCCGGATCCACTGGTCCACGGAGACCGCGACGATCACCAGGATGCCGACGGCAAGAGTCTGGTAGAGCACGTCGAGGCCGGCGAGCGAGAGCCCGTTGCGGAAGACGCCGACGATCAGCGCCCCCAGCAGACTCCCCCACACGATGCCGCGACCACCGAACAGGCTGGTCCCACCGATCACGACAGCGGTGATCGAGTCGAGGTTCGCATCCGCGCCCGCGTTCGGGCTCGCCGCGTTGATCCGACCGATCAGGATCCAGCCGGCCAGCGCGAAGACCACACCGGCACTGACGTAGACGCTCAGCAGGACACGGTTGACCGAGATGCCCGCCAGACGCGCGGCGTCCTTGTCGTCCCCGACCGCATACACGTGGCGACCCCAGGCCGTCTGCCCCAGGCAGAAAGCGACCACGGCGTACATCACGAGCATCAGCAGCACGCCGACGGTGACACGTACCTGCCCGATCGAGAACGCCGAACCGGCCCGGGTGAGGAGCCCCGGCAGGTCGTCACCACGGACGGTGGCGCCCTTGGAGTACAGCAGGGTCAGCGCGATGAAGATGTTGAGCGTGCCGAGGGTGACGATGAAGGGCGGCAGCTTGAGGCGGGTGACCAGGACGCCGTTGAACAGGCCCGCGAGCAGGCCGACGGCGAGCCCGAGCCCGAGCGCCAGCGGCCCGGGGACACCGTTGGTGGTGGCTGTCTGCGCCATCACCATCGTGCCGAGGAGCATCACGGCCCCGACCGACAGGTCGATGCCCGCCGTGAGGATGATCAGGGTCTGGCCGACGGCGAGCGCCCCGACGACCGCGACCTGCTGCGTGATCAGGGAGAGGTTCTCCGGCCGCAGGAACCGGTCGTTGAGGATGCCGAAGGCGATGATCGAGACGATGAGCACGAGCGCCGGGCTCAGCGCGGGGTACCGGTGCAGGGTGCCCTGGATGCGCTGGCCGACGGTCTGCTGCTCGAGGAACTCCTCCGCGAGGTCGTGATGCTGCGCGGTCGACGCATCAGCAGGAGCTGGTTGGCTGTTCACGGTGTCTCCTGTGCGTCGTGGCGATGGCTGTGCGTCCAAGTCACCGGGCGTGGTCGGTGGCGCGTCGCGACGGCGCGCCACCGACCACCCGGGCTCAGCCCCAGCAGATCGCCTCGGCTGCGGCGACGTCAATGCTCTCGACGCCGTCGACGGGGCTCTCGGTCACGAGCGCGACGCCGGTGTCGAAGAAGTCGAGCCCTTCGGAGGTCTCCGGGGCGGCGCCGGTCCGGACCAGCTCGGCGATCGCCTTGACGCCCTCCTGGGCCATCCGCAGCGGGTACTGCTGCGACGTCGCACCGATGATCCCGTCCTTGACGTAGCCGACGCCTGCGCAGCCGCCGTCGACCGACACCAGGGTCACGTCACCCTCGCGGCCGGCGTTCTGCAGCACCTGGTAGGCGCCATAGGCAGCCGGCTCGTTGATCGTGTAGACCACGTTGATGTCCGGGTTCTTCGACAGGCAGGTCTCCATGGCGGTCGCCCCGCCGTCCTCGGCACCGTTGGTGGCCTCGTTGCAGACGATCGTGTAGGTGCCACCGCTGTAGCTGCCCGTGGGGTCCTCGTCACCGTTCACGGCGGCGTCCTTGACGTCGACGCCCATGCCGGTGAGGAAGCCCTGGTCGCGGTTGTAGTCGACCGAGACGATCTTGTCGTCGAAGAGGTCGAGCATGGCGATCACGGCGGGCTGGCCGTCCAGGTGCCCAGCGGTCCACTCCCCGATGCGCAGGCCGGCGTCGAAGTTGTCGGTCGCGAAGGTGATGTCGACGGCATCGGCGGGGTCCGGTGGCGTGTCGAGGGCGATCACGAAGAGCCCCTCCGCACGCGCCTTCTCGATCGCGTCGACGACCGCGGGGCCGTTCGGAGTGATCAGGATGCCGCGCTGCCCCTGGGAGATCGCGTTCTCGATCGCCTGGATCTGGGTGTCCTCGTCGCCGTCCTCCTTGCCTGCCGCGAGGGTCAGCGTGACACCCTCGTCCTCGGCGGCCTGCTTGGCACCGTCCTGCATCGCGACGAAGAACGGGTTGGTGGTGGTCTTGACGATCAGCGAGACGCCGATCTCCTCGTCGGAACCGGCCGACGGCGACCCGGCCTCGTCGCCGGACGGCGACGACGTGCATCCGGCGAGGACGAGGACCGCGGCGCCCAGCGCTGCGGTCGTCATGGTGCGCGGTCGGCGTGAGCGCGTGATCGGATGTGTGTTCACCGTTGAAGCTCCCCGGGTCGGCGGCGCCAAGGCGCCTGACAACGTTGTCACGGCCATGTCTACCCGGCTGCACGTAGCCGGTCAAGAGCGTTGGATCGCGATATGGTCACAGGATGACAACGTTGTCTGACGAGAACCAGGGCCGGCCGCCGCGCCAGCGCCCGACGATGCGTGATGTCGCCGCACTCGCCGGTGTCGGCATCAAGACGGTCTCCAGAGTGATCAACGACGAGCCCGGCGTGACGCCCGCCACGGCCGAGCGCGTGCACGCTGCCGCGCGGGCCCTGAGCTTCCGGCCGGACCTGACCGCCGGCACGCTGCGCCGCTCGGACCGCCGCTCGCGCAGCCTCGGGCTCATCCTGGCCAGCGTCGACAATCCCTTCTGCGCGGCCGTCCACCGCGCGGTCGAGGACGTCGCAGCGCTCCGCGGCGTCGCCGTGTTCTCCGCCAGCATCGACGAGGACCCGGAACGCGAGCGCGACCTCGTCGCAGCCTTCACCTCACGCCGCGTCGACGGCCTGATCATGACAGCGGCCTCAACCGACCACTCCTACCTCCGCAACGAGCAGGAGTCGGGTACCCCGATCATCCTGGTCGACCGCCCGCCGCAGGGGCTCGAGGTCGACTCCGTCGTGGTGGACAACGCCGAGGGCGCGCGGCAGGCGACGGCGCACCTGATCCGACACGGTCACCGCCGCATCGCCTACCTCGGTGACCTCTCGCGGATCGCGACAGCGCGGCTGCGTCATGCCGGATTCCTGGCGGCGGCGCTGGAGGCCGGGATACCCACCGACCAGCTCCGGGCGATCGACGACCTGCACAGCGAGGACGCGGCGGAGGCTGCGGCGCTGCGCCTGCTGGACGGGCCGGAGCCACCGACAGCCCTGTTCGCCAGCCAGAACCTCGTCACCATCGGGACCATCCGTGCCCTGCGTGCGCGCGGCGTGCAGCACACCGTCGCGCTGGTCGGCTTCGACGACTTCGAGCTCGCCGACCTGCTGGAGCCGGCGGTGACCGTGATCGCCCAGGACCCCGCCCGGATGGGTGCCCTGGCAGCCGAGCAGGTCTTCGCACGGATCGACGGCGGGCACCTCCCCGTGTGTCGGACCGTCGTGCCGACCCGGCTGATCGAGCGGGGCTCCGGGGAGATCAGGCCGCCGGCCACCGACTGGACCCCCTGACCCGGCGCACGACCGCCCGAGCGGAGCTGTCCGCCGTCGAGCGGAGCGCTCCGCGGTCGCCGGTCTACTCGGGCGGCGAGACGAGCAGGTCGTCGGTGCGCCGCGTCGTCCCGTCCGCCGTCCACTCCAGCGACGCCCTGCCCGCACCGAGGTCGACCCGGAGACTCGCCCGACGGTCGCCGTCCACCCAGGTCAGCGTCAGGACCCGGCCGTCCTGCTCGGCAGCCATCGAGAAGTCGCCGTCGAACACGTCGAGCGTGTTGCGGAAGCGCGCGAGCGCGAGCAGAGCCGTGACCACGGGCCGTTCGAGGGCCGCGTCGACCTCGGCGTCCGTGTAGCGGTGACGATTGATGTCCCGGCCGACGCCGGTCCGTGCCAGCAGGTCCAGGTCGTTGTGACCGGCCAGTGCCCCGACGTAGTAGACCTGCGGGATCCCCGGTGTGAAGAACTGCAGCGCACGCGCCGCGAGGTACCGGTGATCGTCCCGACCGAGCGCGTCGTAGAAGGTCGAGTTGACCTGGTAGACGTCGAGGTTGGACGCCGCCCAGCCGGTCGCCTGCCGGCTCGCCCCGTCCGTGCGCTGGTGGATGCCCTCGACGAGCGCGTCGACCTGCGCCGGGGTGAGCAGCCCGGGTCGGTCAGGCTCGGTCTGGTCCGGCCCGACGTCGATCACACCGATGCCGTCGTGGGTGTCGAGCACCGTGACCGCGTTGGCCGGCCGGATCCGCATCCACGCCGCCAGCGGACCCCCGTCACCGGTGTACAGGGCGTGCAGCACGAGCGGCGGAAGGGCGAAGTCGTAGACGCGGTCGACCGAGCGACCGATCTCGACCTGGCGGCGATAGTAGGAGTGCACCTCGACGAGCACCTCGAGGCCGCGCTGCCGGGCGAGTGCCGTGAGCCGGTCGATGAAGGCGAACGTCTCGGGTGTCATGAAACAGGTGGTGCCCGGCGTCTTGACGGCGTAGCCGACCGCGTCGAACCGGATGAGCGTGACGCCGGCCGCAGCCAGCGTGTCGAGGACCGAGACGAGGTACGCCTGGGCCGACGGCGAGGCGACGTCGATGTCGATCTGCGCTGCGGTGAAGGTCGTCCAGACCAGGCGCCGCTGCCCACCGAGCGTCACGGGGGTGAAGGGCAGGCCCGGCCGCGGTCGGTAGATGGCGGTCAGGTCGCTCTCGGTCGCACCCACCGGGAACACCGTGCTCATCGTGAGGAACATGTCCGCCCACGGGGACGCGGCACCCTTGGCGACGACGTCCTGGAACTGCGCGGAGTCGGCCGAGACGTGGTTGACGATCACGTCGACGACGGTGTCGAGGTCGCGTCCCAGGTCGCGCACGTCGTCCCAGGAGCCGAGGCGCGGGTCGACAGCGGTGTGGTCCACCGGGTCGAAGCCCGCGTCCACGCCGTCGTACGCGGTGAAGAACGGCAGCACGTGCACGCCACCGAAGGCCTCGCCGAACTTCTCCCGCAGGAGGCGGCCGACGCCCGGGAGGTCGCCGCCGAACCGATCGGCGTAGGCGATGAGCTGAACCTGGTTGCGCATGGCACGTCCTTCGTCCTCGACGACCCTCGGGCCGGTCCGAGCGCCGTCCTGCCGGCAGCGGCGACGATCGACGGCCCCGAACCCCGGGCGGAGCCTACCGGTGGGCGCCCGGCCGGGCCATGGTCCAGGGCCACCCGGTCACCCGGACCACCCGGCCGGCCTCGCGCTCCGATCGGCGAGAATGGGACCCATGCGACTCCTGCTCATCCGCCACGGCCAGACGCCCTCCAACCTCGGGGGCCTGCTGGACACGGGCGCTCCGGGCGCCGACCTGACGGGCCTGGGCCGCGCGCAGGCCGCGGCGCTGTCGCGGTCGGTCGGGACCGAGCCGATCGACGTGCTCTACGCCTCGACGCTGGTCCGGACCCAGCAGACGGCCGAGCCGCTCGCCCTGACCCTCGGCCTGACGGTCGAGGTCCGCGCGGGCATCCGGGAGATCGGCGCGGGCGCGCTCGAGATGCTGGGCGACGCCGCCTCGGTGCAGACCTACCTGGACACCGCGTTCCGGTGGAGCGACGGCGACCTGGACCTACGGATGCCCGGTGGCGAAAGCGGGACGGAGGTCTTCGAGCGCTACGACCAGGTGGTGGCCGAGATCGCCGCGTCGGGGGCGGGCACGGCCGCGCTGGTCAGCCACGGAGCCGTGATCCGGTCGTGGACCGCCGCGCGGGTGTCGAACGTCGACGTCGACCACGTGGCGAGCAACCCGCTGTCGAACACCGGGGTCGTGGTCCTGGAGGGGAGCCCCGGCACGGGCTGGCAGGCACTGACCTGGGAGGGTCGCGCGCTCGACGGCGGCGCGTCCAGCACACCCGAGGCGGACGGCCCGGCCGCAGAGCCGGTGCGCAGCAGGCGCTGACCCACGGCGCCACAGGGTGCACCGGATGCGCCTCCCTGGTCGCGGGAATACCCTCGTCCTGCGGTCGTTATACCCCCCGGGGTATCCAGGACCCCATCGCGCCGACCCGAGGAGGCAACCATGCCCACCATCGATCTCACCGCCAGTACCTTCGAGCAGACGGTCCGTGACAACGACATCGTGCTCGTGGACTTCTGGGCCGCCTGGTGCGGCCCGTGCCGCGCGTTCGCGCCGGTCTTCCAGGCCGCGTCCGAGCAGCACCCGGACATCGTCTTCGGCAAGGTCGACACCGAGGCCGAGCAGGCCCTCGCCGGACAGGCCGGGATCACGTCGATCCCGACCCTGATGGTCTTCCGCGACGGCATCCTGATCTACGCCGAGCCCGGCGCCCTTCCCGGTCCGGCCCTCGCCGACCTGATCGGCCAGGTGCGCGCCCTCGACATGGCGGCCGTCCACGCCCAGGTCGCCGCCCGGCAGCCGGTCTCCTGACCGGCACTGTCGACACCCGCGACACCCGCGACACCCATCCCCGACATCCAGGAGGACCACCCGTGAGCTATGCGATCAGCACCACCGTCGACCAGCCGTTCGAGCAGACCGTCACGGCGGTCCGGACCGCCCTCGCCGACCAGGGCTTCGGCGTCCTGACCGAGATCGACCTCGCGGCGACCCTCAAGGCCAAGCTCGACGTCGACATCGCGCCGCAGGTCATCCTCGGCGCCTGTCGACCCCCGCTGGCCCACCACGGCCTGCAGGTCGAGGAGTCCCTCGGCGTGCTCCTGCCGTGCAACGTCGTCGTCCGCTCGCTCGGCGACACGAGCACCCGGGTCGAGGCCCTCGACCCGCTGACGATGGTGACCCTCACCGGCAACCCGGCCCTCGCCGAGGTGGCGGAGGACGCCGCCGCACGCCTGCGGCTCGCCCTGGCCGCACTGACCGTCCCGGTCGGCTGAACCCGGCGGCACCCGCCCGGCCGGCACCGCCCGCACGTCCCGCACTCCCGCACGCCCACGCGTCCCGAACACACCCCAGAAGCACGAGACCCTAGAACGACCAGGAGACAACCATGTGCAGTCCCGCCCGTTGCATGTTCTGCGGCAACGTCACCTGGAGCGGTTGCGGCCAGCACGCCGACGCCGTCCTGGCGAGCGTCGAGCCGTCGAGCCGCTGCACCTGTCGCTGATCGACCACTGATCGACGCCCGCGCCCCCCGCGGACCGTCGTGGTCGCGGCCGACCCGCTCAGGACTGCCCGGCGCCCAGGCCGAGCGCCTCGAGAACCCGGTCGGCCACGACGTCCGGCGGGGCGTCGACGACGACCGTGACGCCGTCCTCGGAGTCCCGCAGCGGCTCGAGGGTGCCCAGCTGCGACGGCAGCAGGGCCGCCGGCATGAAGTGTCCGACCCTGGTCGCCAGCCGGTTCCCGATGACCTCCGGCGCCGCTGTCAGGTGCACGAACCGCACCGTGCCCTCGGCCTCGCCGAGGACGTCGCGGTAGGCGGACCGCAGCGCGGAGCACGTGACGATCGAGCTCCGTCCCGCGCGGGACTGCTCGGTCAGCCAGTCGCGCAGGGCGCGCAACCAGGGCCACCTGTCGTCGTCGGTCAAGGCGATGCCCGCGGCCATCTTCTGCACGTTGGCCGGGGGATGGAAGTCGTCGGCCTCCGCGTAAGGCCAGCCGAGGCGGTCGGCGAGGACCTCGGCGAGAGTCGTCTTTCCCGAGCCTGCGACCCCCATGATCACCAGGTGCTGGGCCGGTGGTCCGGGCCGCGCGTCGTCCGCCATCCGCCCACTGTGGACCACACCGGCCGCCGACGCACGAACCGCCCACGACCCACCAGGGCCGCCCACGACCGAAATCTGCCGGACGATGTCGCCGCCTGCCCGTAGCGTCTGCCCATGACGACGAGCGATCGACAGGCCGACCCGGGTCGACGGCCGGCCATGCCGGACCCGCCGGCCATGTCGGACCCGCGAGCCCGGTCGGCTCTCCCGGCTCTGCCCACGCTGGCCATCGGCGTGTCGGTGGTGCTCTGGGCGTCCGCGTTCGTCGGCATCCGCATCCTCGGGTCGGACGTGTCGCCCGGCGCCCTGACCTTCGGCCGCCTCCTGGTCGGCAGCCTCGCCCTCGGCGCCCTCCTGGCGACGAAGCATCAGGCATGGCCCGCGCGCGCGGACTGGCCCTCCTTGATCTGGATCGGCGTGCTCTGGTTCGCCGTGTACAACGTCGCGCTGAATGCCGCCGAGCAGCGGATCGACGCCGGCACGGCGGCGATGCTCGTCAACGTCGCGCCGGTCCTGCTCGCCGTCCTGGCCGGCCTCCGGCTCGGCGAGGGCTTCCCCCGTCCGCTCATCGTCGGCAGCGTGATCGGCTTCGTCGGCGTCGTGGTGATCGGCCTCGCAACCTCGAACGCGGCGGACGCGGACGTCTGGGGCGTCGTCCTGTGCTTCGTCGCCGCTGCCGCGTACGCGGTGTCGGTGATCATGCAGAAGCCGTTGCTCGCGCGCTCCTCGGGGCTCCAGGTCACCTGGATCGCGTGCACCGTCGGCGCGGTCGTCTGCCTGCCCTTCGCGCCGCAGCTGGTCACAGATCTGCGCGCGGCCGGTCCGGAAGCAGCCGCGGGCATCGTGTACCTCGGCCTGTTCCCGACCGCGATCGCCTTCACGACCTGGGCATACGCCCTGGCGCGCAGCGACGCCGGCCGGCTCGGCGCCACCACCTACCTCGTGCCACCGATCGCGATCGGACTCGGCTGGCTGCTGCTCGACGAGGTCCCACCGGTGCTCGCACTCACCGGCGGGCTGCTCTGCCTCATCGGCGTCGCCGTCACCCGACGCACCGGACGGCGGGCGTCACCGGACGGCCCGATCGCCGCCGCGGGCGCCCCCGTGCGCGCGTGGCCGGGACGGCAGCGCGCGCGCGCGACTAGACTCGACCCGTGATCTTCAAGGCCGTGGGCGACGGACGCCCCTATCCCGACCACGGCCTGACCACGCCCAAGCAGTGGTCGGAGGTCCCGCCGCGCCAGGTGCGTCTCGACGACCTCGTGACGACCAAGCGCACGCTGAACCTGGACAACCTGCTCTCCGAGGACTCCACCTTCTACGGCGACCTGTTCGCTCACGTCGTGCAGTACAAGGGCGTGATGTACCTGGAGGACGGCCTGCACCGCGCGGTCCGCGCCGCCCTGCAGCAGCGAGCGATCCTGCACGCCCGCGTGCTGGTGCTGGACGACTGATGACGACGTCCCCCGACCGCGAGCGGATGCTGCGCCGGCGGCACAAGCACGAGCGCCAGGCTGTGATCTTCGGCTCCATCGCCGCCGCCCTGGCCGTGGCGAGCCTCGGCGCCGTCGCCGTCTACAGCGGCACGCTGTCCGTCCCGATGCTCGACCGCGAGTTCACGACCCCCGACGTCGAGGACGTCGCCGCGATGCCCGACCCGCCGTGCCCACCCGAGGGCACCCTGCCGGTCGCCTACAACGTGATCCAGGTGAACGTCCTCAACGGCTCGGGTCGCGAAGGCCTGGCGGGCACCACGAGCACCGCGCTGACGACGCGGGGGTTCGCCGTCCTGAGCACGGGCAACTACCCGGCCAGCATCTCGAGCCCGGTCCAGATCGGCTTCGGCGAGGCCGGCCTCGCCGCCGCCTACACGCTGGCCGCCCAGTTCGACACCCCGCAGCTGCTGCTCGACACCCGGGTGGACGCGACAGTCGACCTGGTGCTCGGCGAGGACTTCACCGACCTCCTCGACCCGACCTTGATCACGATCGACCCGGTCGCCCCCTTGGTCGGGGTGCCCGGATGCGTCGCCCTGGAGACGGCCCTGGCCGACGCGGTACCCGGCCCGACGCCGACACCGACCGTGAACCCCGACGAGGAGTTCCAGGACGGTGGCGAGGGCTTCCCGACCGAGACCCCGGCGCCACCGGCCGAGGGCTGACGCCACCGGCCGAGGGCTGAGCGGGGCACCCAGGGCACCACGCCCCGGGCACCCCGCTGGTCACGCAGTCCGGTCAGTGCCTGTCGCTCTGACGCTCGAGCTCGTCGCCGCCGGGCACCGACGCCGGGCTGACCGGCTCGGCCGTCGTTCCCCGCCACCGGGCGATCGAACGCATCAGGTGGTAGATGCCGATCGCCGCGGCGGTGCCCAGTGCGATCCCCTCGAAGCGGACGTCACCGGCTGTCCAGCTGTAGTTCGCGATGCCGACGATGAGCGCGACGGCGGCCGTCGTGAGGTTGACCGGGTCGGAGAAGTCGACCTTGTTCTGGACCCAGATCCGCGCACCGAGGATGCCGATCATGCCGTAGAGGACCGTCGTCGCCCCGCCGAGCACCCCGCCGGGGATCGTCGCGATGAGCTCCCCGAACTTCGGCGACAGGCTCAGCACCAGCGCCGTCGCGGCTGCGACCCAGTAGGCGGCGGTCGAGTACACCCGCGTCGCCGCCATGACGCCGATGTTCTCGGCGTACGTCGTCGTGCCGGAGCCGCCCCCCGCGCCGGCGAGCGTCGTGGCCAGGCCGTCCGCGAGCAGCGCGCGGCCGATCATCGGGTCGAGGTCCTTGCCGGTCATCGCGGCGACCGACTTCACGTGGCCGACGTTCTCGGCGATCAGGACGAAGACCACCGGGATGAACAGGCCGAGGACGGCGAGGTCGAAGGACGGTGCGGTGAAGTGCGGCAGGCCGACCCACCCGGCGGCCTCGACCGAGGTGAAGTCGATCTCGCCGCGGATCACCGCGACGGCGTAGCCCACGAGCACACCCAGCAGGATCGCCAACCGCCCGACGATGCCGCGGAAGAAGACAGTGATCAGGATGATCGCGAAGAGCGTGACCATCGCGGTGATCGGCGACGCCTGCACGTTGGTCCACGCGACCGGCGCCAGGTTGAGCCCGATGAGAGCGACGATCGTGCCGGTCACGACGGGCGGCATCACGATGTCGATCCAGCGCGAGCCGGCCAGGTGCACCACCAGACCGACGACGGCGAGCAGCACACCGGTGATCATCACGCCGCCGAGGGCGACCGCCATCCCGCCCTGCGCCTTGGCCGCGGCGATCGGGGCCAGGAACGCGAAGCTCGAACCCAGGTAGCTGGGCAGCCGGTTGCGCGTGATCAGCAGGAAGATCGAGGTGCCGACGGCGGAGAAGAACAGCGTCGTCGCCGGCGGCAGGCCGGTGATCAACGGAACCAGGAAGGTCGCGCCGAACATCGCGACGACGTGCTGCATGCCGATGCCGATGGTGCGGGGCCAGCTCAGGCGCTCGTCCGGGCCGACGACGGTCCCCGGACTCACCTGGCGGCCATCTCCGTGCACGCGCCAACCGATGCTGCTCATCCGCGACTCCCTCAGGTGACGGGCCTGCCCGGAATGGCGTAGGGGCGCCACCGGTGACCCGCACGAAGAGTAGCGATCCGCGACCCGGAGCGGGCGACCTATGGGATGCTGAAACGCGCGAATCCAGACCTAACCAGGGAGCATCGTGAGCGAGCCAGGATCCCCCAGCGACCCGAGTGCACAGCCGTCCGGCGCTGCGCAGCCCTACCCGCCGGTGGCACCCGTCGGCCAGCCGTACCCGCAGCAGCAGCCCTACCCGACGGAGCAGCCCTACGGCGCGCAGCAGCCTTACGGCGCCCAGCAGCCCTACGGCGCCCAGCAGCCCTACGGCGCCCAGCAGCCCTACGCCGGGCAGCCCTACCCCGGCCAGGCCTACCAGGGCTACCCGAGCCAGCAGTACGCACCGGTGACGCCGACGAACACGATGGCCATGCTCGCCATGATCGCGGGCATCGCAGGCCTGACGCTCCTGCCCCTCATCGGTTCGATCGCCGCCGTGATCATGGGCCCGATGGCCCGCAAGGAGATGGCCCGCACCGGTGAGCAGGGCCAGGGCATGGCCACGGCCGGGGTCATCACCGGCTGGATCGGGATCGGCCTCGCCGTCCTCGGCGTCCTCGCCATGCTGCTCTTCTGGGGTGTCTTCGCCGCCTCGTTCAGCACGATCGACTACAACTGACCGCTGTGACCGGTGCGGCACGGGGCCGTGCCGCACTGTGGGTGGCCTTCGTCCTGGTGCACCTGTGGCTGACGGTCCTCGGGGTGCTCGTCGTCCCGGCCGAGGCGTTCCACGACGTCGACCTCTACCGCTGGTGGATGTACCTCGCCCTGGAGCGGGGCCAGTGGCCGGTGCTCGACGACGCCTGGGTGTACCCCGTCGGCGCGCTGGTCCCGATGCTGCTGCCGGCGGTGGGCACGACCGTCTCCACCGTCGGCTACGCCCTCGGCTGGTGCCTCCTGGTGACGGCCCTCGACGCGGTGGCGGTCGTCGTGCTGGTCCGACGAGCTGCGACCACGGCCGGCGCCTGGTGGTGGCTCGCCTTCCTCGCCCTGCTCGGTCCGGTGGCCGTCGGACGGCTCGACGCGATCGTCGCACCGCTCATGGTGGTCGCGCTGGTGCTCGCGCTGCGCAGCCCACCGGCCATGGCGATCGCCACCGCGCTGCTCACCGCCGGGGCCTGGGTCAAGGTCGCCCCGGGCGCGCTCCTGCTGCCACTGGTCGCGGCGTCCCGTCGGCCTGTGCGCGACGTCGTCGCCCCGGCAGCGGCGGTCTGCGCGGTCGTCGTGTGCACCGTCGCGGCCGGCGGCGGGCTCTCCCGGCTCACCGGGTTCCTGACCACCCAGCAGGGCCGTGGTCTGCAGGTCGAGTCGGTCACCGCCACACCGTGGGTGCTCGCCACCCTGTCCCGCGACGACGTACGGATCACGCTCAACGAGGCCCTGACCACGTACGAGGTCACCGGTCCCGGTACGACGACGGCCGCGGCGGCCCTCGACGTCGTGCTCGCCCTCGCCGTCGCCGCGCTCGCCGCGGTGCTGCTCCTCGCCCGGCGCCGAGGGACGGCGCAGGCTGCGCTGCTCCCTGCGGCGCTGACCCTTCTGACGGTGCTGATCGTGACCAACAAGGTCGGCTCGCCGCAGTTCCTGGCCTGGCTCGCCGCGCCGTTCGCGGTTCTGCTCACCGCGGGCGTCGACCGGGGCGGCAGGCCGCGGTGGGTCGTCGGGGCAGCCGTGCTCGCACTCGTGGCGGCGGGCTTGACGCAGGCGGTCTTCCCCTGGTGGTACATGGACCTGCTCGCGGGCGACGCCCTGCCCGCGCTGACCCTGGCAGCCCGCAACGTGCTGCTAGTCGCGGTGCTCACCGTCGCCGCGGTCGGGCTGGCGCACGCCGTCCGCGGCGCACCGGTCGGGCGCTCCGAGCGCTGACCGGGTTCAGCCCGTGGCCGCGGCCGCGTGCTGGGCGAGCCACGCCATCAGGTACGCGCGGGAGCTGCCGTCGTCGATCGCGGTGTCGGGCAGGCCGGCCGCGGCCTGCCATGCCTGCTCGGCGTCCTGCCGACCGGCGAGCGCCAGGTACATCAGCAGGTAGTCGCCGAACTGCACGCCGTACCCGTCGGGGGCAGCCTCCGCGACACGCTCCCGGATCCCCGCCGGGTCGCCTGCCAGGTACTGCGAGACCGGCCCCATCGGGATGAGCAGGATGCCCAGCATCGCGTTCGGCTCCGCGCTGAACCACGTCGCGTAGTCCCGCTTGCCGCCCCAGACCAGCGAGACGACCTGGTGCTCGAACCCGTCGTAGAGCGGGTCGTCCAGGTCGAGGTCGGTCCAGTAGGTGCGGGCCGAGGCCGCCTCGGTCGAGGCCAGCCAGGTCGCCTCGGTGACGAGCTCCGCCTGCCCGGTCGCCTGCGCCCACAGCCCCAGGCCGTTCCAGGCGTTGACGGCCTCGGAGCTGGACTCCTGGTTGTTGGCGTCGGCGAACGGCACCGTCCCCGAGGCCCACGAGTGCCCGGCGTAGACGTCGAAGACCCTGAGCTGCGGGAACCACGGACCGGGCCGGGCGGCGGCGATGTCCTGGGCCAGCAGGTCCATCACCGGGGCCAGGTCGCGCGCGAGCGCCGGGTCGTCCGCGGCAAGGATCCCGGCCGCCGCGAGCAGGTAGCCGTAGTGGAAGTGATGGTCGTTGAACTCGTCCGACCCGAAGGACGGGGTCAGGCCGACGACGCCACGCGCTGCCTCGTCGTAGACGAAGCACCGGGCGTCCCGGCGGGCGCAGCCGTCGGGCTCGGTCCACTCGCGCAGCGCCGCCTCGACCTGCTCCCGCAACGGCGCGACGACGTCGTCGGCCCCGAGCTCGCGGCCGAGGGCGACGAGGGTCGCGGCCCGGTACAGGGCCTTCCCGCCGAAGTAGGTGTCCGAAGGGAACGCAGGCGTTGCCACGACGTCCAGGCGCAGCTGCTCGACGACGGCGGCGCGGCGGTCGGCCGGTACCGCTGACAGGTCGAGGGAGCCGGCGGGCTCGATGACCGGGGCCCAGGACGTGAGGATCGACCCGGCGCACAGCTCGAGCGTGCCGTGGACGCTCGGGTAGCTGCCCAGACCGCACCCGTCCCGGTCCGGCTGCTCCCCGGTGCGATGGTGCGGCATGGTGACGACCGCCGTGGGCTGACCGGTCCGGGTCCGGTAGGCGATCGTCGTGCGCGCGTGACCCTCGCCGACCCCGTAGCTCACCTCGGTACCGACGACCTGGTCGGCGGCGGCCCGGGCGAGCACCTCCGCCGCGCTGCCGGACGGGCCCGACGACGAGCCGGGCTCGTCCGGCAGCGGGTACCAGGTCGCGCTCTGTCCCGCTGCCAGCCGGAGACCGCCGGTGTCGGTGATCGAGCCGTCGGGCACGACCAGGGCCCACTCGCGGCCGGAGATCACCGCCGTCGCGGATGCCGGGCCGTCCGGGGTCGGTTCGAAAACGGCGTCGACAGTCATGCTCAGGCCGGGGCCGGACTCGTCGGCCGTCAGGCTCACGAACGGCGAACCCTCGGCCAGCAGCAGCCGGCCGAGGACGGCGGCGCCCGCCTGGCCGTCGTCGCCGAGCAGCTCGACCGTCACGCTCGCGGCGTCGTAGGCGCCGACCCGCACGCCGCCGGCGGCCACGTCGACCGTCAGCGCGGGCTGGTGCGGGCCGACGATCGCCGCCGCGCTCGTCACCGGCTCCGGCACGCCGAGCGAGAAGCCGGACCCGGTCAGCGCAGCGGAGAGCGGCAGCGGGAAGACCGGCTGCGGCTCGTCGCCGAAGACCAGCCCGCTGAACCAGCGGTTGGTCGGCGGGACCAGCCCGGGTGCCAGCCGTGCGGGGTCGACCTTCGCCGCGGCGGCGTGGTGGATCGCTCCGACCAGGCCATCGGTGTCGACCTCGGGCAGCGGCGCGTCGGGCGGACCGTCGGCGGTGCCGTCACCGGCCACCGTGCCGATCGGGCTGCCGGACGGACTGTCGGTCGGGCCGCCGTCGGAGATCACTCCCCCACTGTGCCCCAGACGCAGGGCCGACGCGGCCAGGAGCACGGCGATCACGCCGACAGTGCCGACAGTGCCGACGCTGCCGATCAGCACCATCCGCCGCCGCCCGGTCGACCGCCCGGTCGACCGCCCGGTCACGGCGCCACCTCCCGGACGAACCGTTCGACGGCCGCCGAGACCCGGGTCACCACCCCGTCGTTGCGCAGGTGCAGCCGGGCGGTCACCGGGGTGCCGGCTGCCACCAGGGGGTCGCCGTCCGCGTCGTCGGTCAACGTCGGCGACGTCACCCGGACCACGACCTGGGCGCGGCCGCCGGCCGTGGTGACGGACAGCCCGTCGACCCGCCCGGTGAGCTCCCGCTCGTCCGGCAGCACGATGGTGACCCGGGCGTCGTCCGCGAGGCGCGCGTACTCCTGCGTGCCGAGCTCGTACTCGGCCTGCACGTAGAGGCTGGCGGCCTTCTGCACGGTGGCCACCTCGCTCGACGCCTGCACGAACGTCCCCGCGGCGGCGTCCAGCTCGGTGACGGTCCCGGGGCCCGTGGCCCGGACCACGAATCGGCCCTGCTCGTCGAGATCCTCACCGATCGCACCCGACGGCACGAGCCCCACGGCGATGTCGTGCTGCAGGGTCGCCGACTCGATCACGAACAGGGCGTCGTTCTCGGCGACCACCTGCCCGACCTCGACCAGCTGGTCGACCACGAGGCCCGCGTAGGCGGCCCCGACCGTGTAGGAGTCGGCGGCGATCTGCGCGGACGAGCTCTCCGCGACGCCGCGCGTCTCGTTGAGGTGGTAGGTGCCGAGGGCGGCGACGACGAACACCGCGATCAGCCCGACGGCCAGCCGGAACCGGTTGCCCCAGGTCATCGTGCACCTCCCGCCGGCTGGGCCTCGGCCGTCGCGATCGGGCCGTCGAGCCTCCGGCGCGGGTGGCGCGCCGCGATCCGCTCGACGCGCCGCACCCGGCGGGCGGCGTGTGCCTCGCGCAGCGCCGTGACCATGAACGCGCCGAGCACGACGGTGTTGGTCACGTTCCAGGCGAGCGCGAGGCTCAGGGTTCCGTTGGCGAGGTCCTTCCAGCCGCCCACGACCGAGGTCAGCAGCAGGAAGGCGAAGAAGAGCGCCTGCGGAAGGATGTAGTTGAACGGTGACGTGGCCGTCCCGGTGCTGCCCGTCACGTGCCACCGCTGCTCCCGCCGGAGGACCGCGTTGACCAGGGCGCGCAGGTAGATCGGGAACGAGACGGTCGCCAGCATCAGCACCTCCCAGCGGAACGAGCCGAGGGTGTAGAACGCGACGACGATCTGCAGGACGTAGAACCCGGCGTAGTACAGCAGCCAGGTCAGCGGCGAGATCTGCAGGTTCATCGGGGACAGGCCCAGATAGATCTGCAGCGGTGGCACGAGCAGCAGGAGCAGCGGGCAGATCCCGGTCAGGTAGTGCGTGGCGGTGACCGTGTACTGCAGCCGCTGGTCGAGGGTGAGCCCACGACGTCGGGTCATCGGGTTGTGCGTGAGCATGATCTCGAAGCCGCCGGTCGCCCAGCGCAGCTGCTGCTTGGTGTACGCCTCGATGGTCTCGGGGGTGTCCCCGATGGCGAGGGTCATCGGGATGTAGACCGACCGCCACCCGCGCTGGTGCAGCATGAGCGAGGTCCAGACGTCCTCGGACTTCGAGTCCGAGTAGATGCCGCCGATCTGGTCGATCGCGGCCCGCCGGAAGATGACGTTGGTGCCGACGCAGAACGCGGCGTTGAACCGGTTCCGCCCCGGCTGGACGAACCGGTAGAACACGGCCTGCATGTAGCCGGCGCCACGCGAGACGAGGTTGTTCAGGTTGCCGTAGGTCTGCGGCGTCTGCACGAACGCGACGTCGTCGGAGGCGAAGAACGGCACCGTCTCGTGCAAGAACCCCGGCAACGGCACGAAGTCGGCATCGAAGATCGCGAAGTACTCGCCCGAGGCGAGGCTCAGCGCGTGGTTGATGTTGCCGGCCTTGGCGCCGTTGCCCGACAGCCGCCGCACGTAGCGGGCGCCGAGCTCGGCCGCCAGGTCCCGGACCTCGTCCGAGCGGCCGTCGTCGAGCACCCAGGTGATGTGCTCGCCGTGCATCCCGACGGCAGCCGAGACGGTCCGCCGGATCGTGCTCAGGTCCTCGCCGTACGTGGTGATGAACACGTCGATGCCCACCTCGCGGTCCCGCAGGAGCATCGGCCACCGGTGGGGCTGGTTCTCGGCCCCTGCCCCGATGATGCCAGGCAGGTCGTAGAGCTGGTCCTGGGCGTGGTGGAAGGCGAACCCGCGGGGGTCGTGGCCGCTGGAGAGCACTGTCCACATCGCCAGCAGGGCGTGGCTCACGAGCACGGTCTCCGCGGTGATGACCAGCAGGTACGGCAGCCAGTCGCCACGGTTGGCCGGGTTGAGCAGGAAGACCGCGTACACCACGACACCTGCGCTGGCGAGCAGCACGAGCAGCATCAGCGACGGGCTCTGCGCTGCGGCGTTCTCCGGGGTGCGGGTCGGCGCTCCGGTCGGGGCGGACGCCCGTCCGGCGCGCGTCGGGTCGGTCCTGCGGGGTTCGGTCACGAGTCGGTCGAAGGTGGTCTGCGTCGTCACTGGGACTCCCGGGATCGGGGACTCAGGGCGATGGTGGGCCGACAGGCCGTCACCACCGGGTGCGACGGCAACGTTGGCGCCCGGTGCACGGTGCGCACCTGGTGCGCGCTCTCCGTGAGGTGCACGAACCTAGCAAGACCGGATGACATCGGCATGAACTGGACATGTGGAACAGGTCACATACCGGGCGGACGACGAGGGGCGGTCGACGCAGGCCCGGGTACGACGCCGAGGCCCGGGCGGCTCAGCGCAGCCGCGGAGCGACCTCCTGGGCGACCAGCGCCAGATGGTCGAGGTCCGCCAGGTCGAGCACCTGGAGGTACACCCGCTGGACGCCCTCGGCCGCGAGGGCCGCCAGCCGCTCGGTGGCCTCGTCGACGGTGCCCGCGACCCCGTTGGCGCGCAGCTCCTGGGGTTCGCGGCCGATCGCCTCGGCCCGCCGGGCGACCTCGGCATCGTCCGCGCCGACGCACATCACCAGGGCCACCGAGTAGACGAGGTCGTCCGCGGGTCTGCCGATCTCCTCGCACGCGGCCCGCACCCGGGCGAACCGGGGTCCGATCTCCGCCAGTGGCGGGAAGGACGCGTTGTACTCGCCGGCGAACCGGGCTGCGAGCGCGGGCGTCCGGCGCGGCCCGCTGCCCCCGACGATCACCGGCACACCGGCGGCGCCGGGCAGGACGGTGCTGCGCTGCACGGGCTTGGGCAGCCCGGGGCAGTCGGTCAGCGTGTAGTGCGCACCGTGGTGCTCGAAGGTCCCGCGCACGGGCGTCGCCCAGAGCCCGGTGACGATCTCGAGCTGCTCGGTGAGCAGGTCGAACCGCTTCTCGGGGAACGGGATGCCGTAGGCCTCGTGCTCCCGCGCGAACCACCCGGCGCCCAGGCCCAGCTCGACCCGGCCGCCGGACATCTGGTCCACCTGGGCCACCTGGATCGCCAGGACCCCGGGGTGACGGAAGGTCGCCGAGGACACCAGGGTGCCGAGCCGGATCCGGCTGGTCTCGCGGGCCAACCCGGCGAGGGTGGTCCAGGCGTCGGTCGGTCCGGGCAGGCCATGGCTGTCGCCCGTGGCCAGGTAGTGGTCCGACCGGAAGAAGCCGTCGTAGCCGAGCTCCTCGGTGGCCTGGGCCACGCGCAGGATGTCGTCGTAGGTCGCGCCCTGCTGGGGCTCGGTGAAGATGCGCAGATCCATGGCCCTACCCTGCCATTGGGACCGCGACGACGCGGCTCCCGCAGCCGCCCGGCCCGGCCGTGAGACTTCGGAGGACACGATGACGTCATCAGCAGCACCAGCCGGACCCACCGTCGTCGTCGTCGTCGGCGCGAGCCTTGCCGGTGCCACCGTGGCCACGACCCTGCGCGCCGAGGGCTGGACCGGGCGGATCGTGCTGGTCGGCGACGAGGAGCACCTGCCCTACGAGCGGCCGCCGCTGTCCAAGGCGTACCTGCAGGGCACCGCCGAGCGGAGCACCGTCTTCGTCCACCCGGCCGACTGGTACGACGAGCACGACGTCGAGCTACGGCTGGGCCGGACGGTCACCGCCGTCGACCGGGACTCCCGCGAGGTGCTGCTCGACGACGGCGAACGGATCGGCTGGACGGACCTCGTCCTGGCGACCGGATCGCGCCCGCGCCTGCTCGACGTCCCCGGCGCCGGCCTGGACGGCGTGCACTACCTGCGCCGGCTGGAGGACTCCGACGAGCTCGCCGACGCCTTCGTCGCCGCGGACCGTCTGGCGATCGTCGGTGGCGGCTGGATCGGCCTGGAGGCCGCCGCCGCCGCACGCGGAGCCGGGCTCGAGGTCACGGTGCTCGAGGTGGCGGAGCTGCCGCTGCTCCGGGTGCTCGGCCCCCGGGTCGCCACGATCCTGGCGGAGCTGCACCGCGAGCACGGTGTGGACCTGCGCACGGGGGTGCAGGTCAGCGAGCTGCTCACCGAGGACGGACGCTCGGTCAGCGGCGTGCGCCTCGCGGACGGCAGCACCGTCGCGGCCGACGCCGTCCTGGTCGGCATCGGGATCGTGCCGAACGTCTCCTTGGCGGCGGACGCGGGCCTTGAGGTCGACGACGGCATCGTCGTCGACGAGCACCTGCGGACCGCCGATCCGCACGTGCTCGCGATCGGCGACGTGGCCGACGCCCTGCACCCCGTGCTGCACCGCCGGCTGCGCGTCGAGCACTGGGCCAACGCGACCCGCCAGGGCGAGGTCGCGGCACGGACCATCCTCGGGATCGACGCGGTCGACGCGCGGCTGCCCTTCTTCTTCACCGACCAGTACGACCTGGGCATGGAGTACGTCGGTCACGTCGAGCCGGGCCGGTCCGACGAGGTCGTGCTCCGCGGCGACGTCGCAGGTCGCGAGCTCCTGGCGTTCTGGGTACGGACCGACGGAGCCGGCTCCGGGACGGTGCTGGCCGGTGCCACCATCAACATCTGGGACGTCAGCGAGCGGATCGAGGCGCTGATCGTCTCGGGACGCACAGTCGACCTCGCCCGGCTCGCCGATCCCGACGTGCCGCTCGACGAGCTCTGACCGGCCACCCCGCCGTCACACCAGGCCGTCACGCCGGGCGCTCGGCCGTCACACCTGGCAGGCCGGGCACCAGTAGAGGGTGCGGCCCGCCAGGTCCGCCCGGGCGATCGGCGTCCCGCAGACCAGGCACGGCTCGCCGGCCCGGCCGTAGACCGCATGCCGCTCGGAGCGGTCGGCGAGCGCCCGAGACCGACCCTCGGCGTCGAGCCCCTCGCGCGTGACCATCACCCCGGTGCGCACGCCGTCGTCCAGCAGACCGACCCAGTCCCGCCAGAGACCGCGGGCGATCTCGACCGGGACCTGCCGACCGGGGGTGCGTGGGTCCAGCCGGGCCCGGAAGAGCAGCTCGGCCCGGTAGATGTTGCCGATCCCGCTGATCACCGACTGGTCCATGAGGAGCTGGCCGACGGCGGTCCGGCGAGCGGTCAGGCGCTCGACGGCCGTCGCCTCAGGGTCCGGCCACGCGTCGACCCGCGGGTCGGGACCCGCCGCGGCGACCAGGGCCGCGACGTCGTCCGGGGTCAGCACCTCGCACGCCGCCGGGCCACGCAGGTCGGCCAGGGACTCGTCGGTCAGCAGGCGCACCCGGACCTGGCCGACCGGTGCGGGCGGGAAGGCGGGGGCGGCGCCGTCGTCGGGCCCGACCGCGTGCTCCCCCTCGCCCATCCGCACCGCGCGCCGCAGCCGGGGCGCACCCATCGAGCCGACCGCGACGCTCTCGGCGGTGACCGCCGAGATCCGGCCGTGGAAGTCCCAGGCGCCGTACAGGCCCAGGTGGACCCGCAACCAGCGGGTGAGGTCGGCGTCCCCGGCGTCGAAGGCGACCAGCAGCTGCTTGCCGACCGCGCGGGCCTGCGTGATCGTCCGCCCGTCGAGCAGCGCCGCCCCGGCCGCGAACCGGCCCTGGGGTGAGCTCACGGCGGCCGGGTGCCCGACGAGGTCGGCGGTCAGCTGCATGGCGATCCGATGGACGGTATGACCCTCTGGCACGGGGTGAGGGTACCCACGTCGCCGGCGGGATCACCGGTCGACGGCGGGAACACCGGCGGCGCGGGCGGGATCACCTGTCGCGGAGCAGCAGCTCGCCGACAGCGACCCCGGCCCCGCGGAGCAGCGGCAGCACGTCGACGATCGCACGGTCGACCGAGCCCGCGACCTCCGCCAGGCTCACCCCCATGACGACGCCGGTGCCGTCGAGGGATCCGGCGTCGATCTGGCCCGCGACGACGACAGCCGGCACGCCGGCCTGCCGGGCCCGGCGCACCACCTCGCCGGGCCCCTTGCCCAGGAGGCTCTGGGCGTCCCACGACCCCTCTCCGGTCACCACGAGGTCGGCCGTCGCGAGCGCCTCGTCGAAGCCGGTCGCCGTCAGGACGAACACCGCTCCGTCGACGACCTCGGCCCCGAGGGCGGCGATCGCGGCACCGGCGACCGCCCCCGCCGCGCCCGCGCCGGGCGTCTGCGCCGGATCGGCGCCGCAACGCTCCCGAAGCACCCCGGCGAGCCGCACCAGGGCCGCGTCGAGCGACGCGACCTCGGTGGGCGAGGCGCCCTTCTGGGGCCCGAAGACCGTCGCTGCGCCGGCGGGGCCGTGCATCGGCGAGACGACGTCGCAGGCGAGCCGGATCCGCACCCCGACCGGGAGGTCGATCCCGGACACGTCCAGGTCGGTCAGGCGCAGCAGCCCGGCGCCGTCGGGCGGCACCACCCGGCCACGGACGTCCAGCCCGCGCGCGCCCATGGCCGTGAGCAGCCCCAGCCCGCCGTCCGTCGAGGCGCTGCCCCCCAGCCCCAGGACGACGTCGCGGAAGCCGGCCGCGAGCACCTCCCGGAGCGCGACCCCCAGACCGAGGCTGGTCGCGCGCAGCGGCTCGCGCCGGGAGCCGAGCTGGGCCAGCCCACAGGTGGACGCCAGCTCGATCACGGCCAGACCGCCCCGGGTCGCCACCACCGTCACGCGTGGCCGACCGAGCACGTCAGCGGCCGGCACCCCCATCGGCCGGTAGCCGCCGTGCAGGAGCACGTCGACCGTCCCGTCGCCGCCGTCGGCGATCGGCCGGCCGATGACGACGGACCCGGGTGCGCTGTGCCGCACACCGTCGGCCAGGGCCGCGACCACGGCAGCCGCCGAGGCCGAGGCCTTGAACTTGTCGGGTGCCAGCAGGACGCACGGAGCGCTAGACGACACCGGCGAGGAACTCCGTGGAGGTCATGACCTTGCCGATCCGCGGGAAGATGATCCGCTCGGCGTAGGACTGCTCCTCCTCGGTGTCGGTCGCGGTGCAGTCGGCCAGGACCGTGACCCGGTAACCCTTGTCGTAGGCCGAGCGCGCGGTCGACTCGACGCACCAGTTGGTGTGGAAGCCGGTCATCGCGACGTGCTCGATCTCGTTGGCCCGCAGCAGGTAGTCCAGCGCGGTGGAGTGGAAGGCGTCGAGCGTCTTCTTGCCCTCGATGACGATGTCGCCGGGCTCCGGGGTCAGCTCGGTGATGATCTCCGGACCGGGCGTTCCGCGCAGCCAGGCGCCGGTGCCCCAGTCCGCCACCATGTCCATCTCGACGCCACGCAGCCCCTCGACCGCCGGGCCGCCGGCCTTGAGCTCGGGGAAGCCCTTCTCGTAGGAGTGGAACGGCACGTAGAAGACCTTGATGCCCTTCGCGCGGGCACCGGCGAGCAGCGCCTGCAGGTTGCCGATCACACCGCGCTCGGCGAGCTGGTCGGCGATGTGGGCGTACATGGTGCCGCCGGGCGACAGGAAGTCGTTCTGCGGCTCGATGAGCACGATGGCGGTCTTCTCCGCGGGCATGGACATGGCGTTCCTCTCGGTGGGTGGTGCGGTGAGCTGCAGCGCAGTGCGGTGGGTCCGGTCAGCCGCCGTCGACCGGGATCCAGACCCGCATCGTCGACGGTCCGCGGTTGGACCACGCGTAGTAGGGGACGAGCTCGATCTCGGCCGCAGCGCCCGCAGCGCCCGCAGCTCCGGCACCGACGCCGGCCCCGGGCACCGGCACCGCGCCGGTTCCCGGTTCGGCGTACGGCCACGCACGGGTCGGCTCAGGGTCGGCGAGCACACCGCGGACCCTGACCACCTCGGCGGCGTCGCTCGGCCCCTGGGCCGCGGCCTCCACCAGCGGCGCGGTGGTGTCGAGCCGGAAGGTGTCGAGATCCACGGCCCCGGTGTCGGCCACCACGGACTCGGCGCAGTAGACCAGGGGCCCGCGCTGGACGGCGGCCGTCCCGCGCAGGGCGTCGATGCGGCTGTCGGGGCGCTGCAGCCGCGCCACCACCGGCAGGTTCAGCAGGACGACGTCGCCGTCGGCCCAGGCCCGGGTGAGGCTCACGTAGCCCGGCTCCGCCTGCGTGGTCTGCCCGTCGACCTCGACGGTGGCCCCAGCCGCCCAGGCGGGGATGCGCAGGCGCAGCGTCCAGGTGCCGGGTGAGCCGGCGACCCGCACCGCGACCTGCCCGTCCCACGGATAGTCCGTCGTGACGTCGATGCCGACCTCACGGCCGTCCGCGAGCCGCGTCCTGACCTCGCCGGTGAAGTACTGCTGGACGGTCAGCGCGGCGTCGTCCACGGTGGCGAAGTACCCGGTCAGGGAGGAGAGCAGGCGCACCACGTTGGTCGGGCAGCACGAGACCCAGAACCAGTTGGCCCGCAGGGTGTCCTTGCGGAACGGCGCCTCCCCCTCGGCCACCTCGATGCCGGGCTCGCGGGCCAGCAGCGGGTTGACGTAGAAGAAGCGGTCGCCCTCGGCGTTCGGCGACGTCGCGATCATGTTGTAGAGCAGGCGTTCGATCGCGTCGGCGTAGTGGCTCTGGCCGGTCGCCAGCAGCAGCCGCCAGGCGACCTGGATCGCGGCCACGGCGCCACAGGTCTCGGTGTAGGCGCGGTCCGGCGGCAGCTCGAAGTCACGTCCGAAGGACTCACCCAGGTGCCGCGAGCCCATGCCGCCGGTGATGTACGTCCGACGCGCCCAGGTGTTCTCCCACTGGGTGACCAGGGCGGCCAGCAGCTCGGCGTCACCGGACTCGACGGCGAGGTCGACGGCACCGGCAGTCAGGTACATCGCGCGCACCACGTGCCCGCGCAGCACCGTCGCCTCGCGGACCGGGACGTCGTCGAGGTAGTACTCGTGCCCGATCGCGTGGTGCTCGAACGTCTGGTGGCCGCGCTGGTCGACGAATCGCCGGGCCTGGTCGAGGTAGCGCGTCTGCCCGGTGGCCCGGTACAGCTCCATCAGGCCCACCTCGACCTCCGGGTGGCCGTCCGAGCCGGTCAGGCCGCCCTCGCCGAAGTCCTCGCAGATCCGGTCCGCGAGCCGGATGGCGGCCCGGGTCAGGTCGTCCTCGGTGCCACCGCGCAGTCGCGCGACAGCGGCCTGGAACAGGTGCCCCGCGCAGTAGAGCTCGTGACCGTGGGCGAGGTCGGTGTACCGCGCCTCGCGGCCGCGCGGCCCGAAGAACGTGTTGAGGTACCCGTCGTCCTCCTGGGCTGCGGCGATCAGGCCGGCGATCTCCGCGATCCGGGCCTCGCGAACGCTGTCCGGCCGCTGCGCCACCTCCCAGGCGAACGCCTCGAGCAGCTTGTACACGTCGGCGTCGGTGAAGAGCTTGCCCTGGAGGGGCTTGTCCGGACCGATGCCGGCAGCCGTCTTGAACGTGTCGTACCAGCCCATGCGGTCGATCCAGGTGTCGCAGTGGTCCAGCAGCGCCGTGGTGTTGAGGTCCTGGCGCGTGCGCCAGAAGCCGGCGGTGAGCCGCACGGCGCTCGCCGCGACGGGTGCCACCGCCCCGACGGAGGGAATCACGGGGCTGACGCCCGGTGCAGGGTGTGACATCGGTGCTCCTGGTCGTTTCTGGTACGTCTCGGCGGGGGTGGTCATCCCTTGACCGCGCCATTCGTGAATCCGTTGACGAATGCGCGCTGCAGGAAGAAGAACAATGCGATGCACGGCGCCGCAGAAATGATGATCCCGGCCTGGAGGGCGCCGAAGTCGATCATTCCCCAGTCGCCCTGGACGAGATTCACGAGGGCCAGCGGGAGCGTGTACTTGTTGCCGTCGCTCAGCAGGATCAGCGGTGTGACGAACTCGTTCCACGAGGCGAGGAAGGCGAAGAGGGCGACGGTGATCGTCCCGGGCGCCACCGCCGGTAGCACGACCCGCCGCAGCGCACCGAACGGTGAGCAGCCGTCCATCAGCGCGGCCTCCTCGAGCTCGGGCGGCACCGACTCGAACGCGTTGCGCATCATGAAGACCGAGAAGGGCATCTGATACATGATCATCACGAGGCTCACGCCGACCAGGCTGTTGCCGAGCGACAGCCGGTCCAGCCAGATGTAGAGCGGGATGAGCAGGCTCGTGTGCGGCACCATGAGGATCGCCAGGATGCCGACGAACAGCGCCTTGGACCCGGGGAAGGCCAACCGGGCGAAGGCGTACCCGGCGAGGACCGAGACGACCAGCGAACCGACCACTGTCAGGAGCACCACGACCCCGGTGTTCGCCAGGTACGTCCCGAGGCCTTCGCCATAGGTCACCAGGCGGGCGTAGTTCGCGCCGGACAGCGCGCCGTCGTTGCGGATCGAGCCCCAGACGACCCAGAAGATCGGGCCGACGAAGAAGATCACCAGCACGACGACGAGGACGACGCCGGCGATGCGCAGGGCCCGGCGCCCGGCACCGCTGCGGGCCGCACGAGCGGTCGTGGGTATCGACAGCGGCAGGCGGGCCGGTGTGGTCGAGTCAGGTGTCGGTGTCCAGGTCGCAGTCATCAGGCCACCTCGTCCTTGTCGCGCATCAGGCGCAGCTGCAGCATGTTCAGGAGCACCAGACCGAGCAGGACGACGACGGACATCGCCGCGGCCATGCCGAGGTTGAACTGGCTGAAGGCCTGGCGGAAGATCGTCATCACCATCGTCACGGTGGAGTTGTCCGGCCCGCCGCGGGTCAGCACGTAGAACTGCTCGAAGGCGACCAGCCCACCGGTGACGATCAGGACCGTGCACAGGGCGAGGGTCGAGCGCAGCAGCGGGATCGTCACCGAGCGCAGGGCGCGCCACTTGTTGGCGCCGTCGATCGCTGCCGCCTCGTAGAGCTCGGTCGGGATCGCCTGCAGGCCGGCGAGCAGGATGATCATGTAGAAGCCGGCGAACCGCCACGTCATCATGACGACCGTCGAGATCAGGGCCCACGTCGGGTCACCGAGGAAGTCCACCGAGATCCCGAACCACGCCAGGATGTCGTCGACCGGACCGGCGCTCGGCGAGAGCAGCCCGAGGAACAGCAGCGCGGCCGTCGTCAGCCCGGTCACCACCGGCAGGAAGAACACCGTGCGCAGGACGCCGGTGCCCCGCCGCTTCGACTCCTGGATCAGCAGGGCGAGACCGAGGCTGAGCGTGAGCAGGACGACCGCGATGATCGCCGTGTACTTCACGGTGAAGCCCACGGCGGCGGTGAACAGCCGCTCGTCGGGGATCTCGGCGTAGTTCGCCGGGAAGTTCAGGGTCGGCGCGTCGCCGAGCAGGGGCCAGTCGTGCAGGGACATCCAGACGGCGAGCCCGAGCGGGATCACGAACAGCAGGATCAGGACCGCCGTTGCGGGCGCGGCGTAGAGCCACGCCCGCAACGAGGTGCGCCGACGGCGCTTCCTGGACGCGTCCGAGGACCCGATCGTCGCGCGAGGAGTCGCGACTGCAGTGGTCATCGTTCTGCCCTTCGTGGGAGTCGAGCGTCGGGTCGGGTCAGGGGAGGTCGAGCCGCCCAGAGGGGCCCGGTCGCCGGGGACGACGGCGACCGGGCCGCGCTGGGTCAGGAGTCCTGGAGGGACTCGGTCACCAGGGTGTTGCTCGCCGGCAAGCTGTCCGGGCCGGAGCCGAAGACGGCTTCCCGGACCAGTGCGAGGAACGGTCCCTGCGGGTCGTTGAACGTCTGGAAGAACCGGGCGGAGTACGGCGTCTGACCGTCTTCCACGAGGGTGTTGAAGAGCATGACCCGGGGGTCCTGGGCAGCGAACTCGTTCTCGGCGAGGTCCGTGCGCACCGGCATGAAGCCGGCCGAGGCGTAGATGTCGAGCTGGACCTGCTCGTCGAGCGTCCACTCGAGGAAGGTCCAGGCGGCGTCGGCGTACTCGGACGAGGACGAGATCCCGATGACGTCGCCGCCGACGAAGGTCGACGAGCCGCCGTCGAGGCCGGGGATCGGCGCGACGCCGATCTCGAGCTTGTCGTTCTCGGCGATCGTCCCGAGGGCCTTCGAACCCAGGAGCGCGAAGCCGGCGGTGCCCGCCTCGAACGCGGCGTTCTGCGTCGCACCGTTCTCGTTGCGGGACTCGGGGATCATCGAGCCGTCGTTCCACATCTGGTTGTAGATGCCGAGGACCTCAGCGGCCTCGGGCGAGTCGAGCGTCGCCTCGGTGCCGTCCTCGTTCATCACGGTGCCGCCGGCTGCCCAGATGGACGGGAAGACGGTGAAGGCGAGGCAGCCACCGCAGTCGCCCGGCAGGTACAGGCCGCCGATGCCGTTGCCGAGGGCTGCGATCGCCGCAGCGTCCTCCGCGACCTCGGCGAGCGTGGTCGGCGGGGACTCGGGGTCGAGGCCGGCCTGCTCGAAGAGGACCTTGTTGTAGTAGAGCGCCGAGGCATCCAGGACGTGCGGCACCGCGTAGGTGACGCCGTCGGTCGTCGCGGCGGCGATGTGCGCCGGGGCGAGGGCGTCGGCGTAGTCGAGGCCGGCGATCCGGTCGGTGAGGTCGGTCCACAGGCCCAGCTCGGCGTAGTTCGGGCCGTCGATCACGTTGGCCGCGAGCAGGTCGGGGAGGTTGTCCCCGCTGGCAGCGGCACTGACCTTCTGCAGGTACTCCTGGAACGGCACGACCGTGAGCTCGACAGTGATCTCGCCGTCGTGCTCGTCGTTGAACGCTGCCACCAGCGCCTCGGACTGGGCGGCCGTGACCGACCGGGTCCACATCGTCAGGGTGACGGGCTCGGCGGGCTCGGCCTCGGCGGTGGTCTCCGGGGTGGCGGTGCCGTCGTCCGCGGTGGGCGCGGCGTCGCCGCCGGAGCAACCCGCCAGGGCGAGAGCAAGAATGCCCGCGCCGACGACGCCGGAAAGAAGTCTCCTGTGAACCATTGTCATGCTCCCGTTCGGGTGGGCGATGCGCCGGAATGAGTGCACCGGGCAGGTGGGGGACGATCTTTGCTCGAGCGGCTGTGCACGAAGGACGTCCGCACGCCTCGGCAGTGAGGAGCGCCCGCTTGTCTTAGCCGATGTGTTGTCAGATTGTGACCGGTCACAATCTGACCGTGCCGCCAACGTAGGCGCCTGATCTCGGTGTTGTCAAGGCGTGTTCTGGGTGAGGTCCGGTGGGAACGCGACCACGTCGGCGGGGAGCACGTCGCGACAATCCGCACCGGGCTTAGGATCGTCGCGAGGGTCGTCCGAGAGGGGCGCTTCGCGGCGCAGCCGTGCTGGACGTGATCGTCGACGGGACCGGGTGAGCCATGGGCGGGAAGGCAGCCAACATCCGCGACGTCGCGCGCGCCGCCGGCGTCTCGCACCAGACGGTCTCCCGCGTGATCAACAACCACCCGAACATCAGCGCTGCGACCAGGCTGCGGGTGGAGGCGAGCATGGAGCGCCTCCACTACCGGCCCAGCCGCGTGGCACAGGCGCTCGCGAATGGCCGGTCGGGCACGATCGGCATCGTCTCGACGGACAACGGTCGCTACGGGCCGCCGAAGACCCAGCGTGCCATCGAGACGGCCGCGCGGGACGCCGGCTACTTCGTGAGCACCGTGAACCTCGCCTCGATCGGGCACGAGCCGATGCAGGACGCCCTGGGACACCTCGTCGACCAGGGCATCGACGGCCTCGTGCTGATCGCGCCCCAGGCGGCGATGCTCGACTCGTTCGACGAGTTCTCCCTGAAGCTCCCCTTCGTCACCGTGGACTCCGCCGGTCGCGGCGGCCGACGCACCGTCGCGATCGACCAGGCCGAAGGGGCACGGCTGGCCACCCGGCACCTGGTCGGGCTGGGGCATCGCCGGATCATGCACATCTCCGGCCCGTCCGACTGGCTGGACTCCCAGGCGCGGGTCCAGGGCTGGCGCACCGTGATGGCACAGGCCGGGCTGCCGGCACCCGAGCCCGTCGTGGGTGACTGGTCGCCGCGGTTCGGGCACGACCTTGCCATCGAGCTGGCCCGCCACCTGGACGTCACCGCCGTGTTCGTCTCGAACGACCAGATGGCCCTGGGCCTCCTGCAGGGCCTCCACCGGTCCGGCGTGCGCGTCCCGGCGGACCTCAGCGTGGTCGGCTTCGACGACATCCCCGAGGCCGAGTTCTTCTGGCCGGCCCTGACGACGGTGCGCCCGGACTTCTCCGCGCTCGGGCGTCGATGCGTGTCGTTGCTCCTCGACCAGCTCACCGGCAACGAGCTCCCGCCGGAGCTGCCCATCCCGCCCACCCTGACGGTCCGCGAGTCGACGGCACCGCCGCGAGCCTGACGTGGCGGACCCGACGGCCGCCGGCGACCGCTCCGGCCGGGCAGTACGAGGTCTGGGGCTGGCAGGAGGTCGGGCGCAACGGCGGCGGCGACCTGGCGTGGTCGTCCGGGGCGCTCCCCGGGTGTACGGCGCGTGTTGTCTCCGGCAGGGTGTCCTACGGAGCACGGCCCGTTCGTGGAGTAGGTGAAGGACAGCTCACACGGCTGTCAGGCAGCCTCGACAAGGAGACACGATGAAGCTCACCCTCAACGCGTTCGTCAGCCTCGACGGCGTCATGCAGGGACCCGGCGGACCGGACGAGGACCGATCGGACGGCTTCGACCAGGGCGGGGGGGTCGTCCCCTTCGTGGACGAGGAGTTCGGGGCGATCGTCGGCGACTGGTTCGCGAAGACCGACGAGATCCTGCTCGGCCGGACGACCTACGACATGATGCAGGCCTTCTGGTCCCAGATCACCGACCCGGACGACGTCGTGGCCACGGTGCTCAACACCCGGCCCAAGCACGTCGTCTCGACCACGCTGCGCGAGCCCTCGTGGCGCAACTCGTCCGTCATCGCCGGCGACGTCGTCGCGGCGGTGGAGCTGCTCAAGGCGAAGCCGGGCGGCGAGCTCCAGGTCCACGGCAGCTGCGCGCTGGCCCACACGCTGCACGACGCCGGCCTGATCGACCAGTACCGACTGATCGTCTTCCCCGTGGTCGTCGGCCAGGGGAAGCGGCTCTTCCGCGACGGCAGCGCCCCTGGGTCGTTCACCCTCATCGGCTCGACGACGACGTCCACGGGGGCCGTCGCCCTGACGCTGCAACCGGCCGGGGTGCTCGACCGCGGCGACATCGAGGTCATCGACGGCAAGGAAGTCATCCACCAGGCCTGACCAGGGTCCCGAGAACGAGGAGCACACATGACGCAGTACCTGCTGTCGGTCCACGGCAGCGACGCCGACCCCGTCCCGGACAACGTCGACGACCTCTATGCGGCCGTCGACCGGTTCAACGCCGATCTCCAGCGGTCCGGCTCGTGGGTGTTCGCCGGCGGTCTGCACCCGGCGCACACCGCCACGGTGGTCGATGCGACCCGCACGGGCGACCCGGTCGTCACCGACGGGCCCTACCTCGAGTCCAAGGAGCACCTCGGCGGCTTCTGGATCGTCGACGTCCCCGACCTCGACGCCGCGCTCGAGCTGGCCCGCAGGGGGTCCGCGGCCTGCGCCGGGCCCGTCGAGGTGCGCCCGTTCCAGGACGAGCCGCAAGCCTGACGGCCTCGTGTCGACGCGCGGGACGCCCGATCTCGACCGTGTCTTCCGGGAGGAGCACGGTCGGGTCGTCGCGACCCTGGTCCGCCACTTCGGCGACATCGACGTGGCCGAGGAGGCGGCCCAGGAGGCGTACCTCATCGCCGTGCAGCGCTGGCCCGAGTCCGGCCTGCCTCCGAACCCCGGGGCCTGGCTGACGACGACGGCCCGCAACCGGGCGATCGACCGGATCCGCCGCGAGTCGATCCGCGACGCCAAACATGCGCAGGCCGCCATGATCAGCGACACCAGCGACTGGGCCACCGCACCCGTCTCCTCGGTCGTGGACGACCGGCTCCGGCTGATGTTCACCTGCTGCCACCCGGCGCTGGCGACCGGCGCCCAGGTCGCGCTCACCCTGCGACTCCTCGGCGGCCTGACCGTCGCCGAGATCGCGAGCGCCTTCCTGGTCGACGAGGCGGCGATGGCGAAGCGGCTGACCCGGTCCAAGCAGAAGATCAAGGCGGCACGGATCCCGTACCGGGTGCCGTCGGACGCCGAGCTGCCCGACCGCCTGAGCGCGGTCCTCGCGACGCTCTTCCTCATCTTCAACGAGGGCTACCTACCCTCGACGCCGACCGCCGCACCGGCAGGCGACGGGCGCCCGGTGGTCCGGACCGACCTGTGCGTCGAGGCGGTCCGGCTGACGAGGATCCTCGCGGCCCTCATGCCGGACGACCTCGAGGTGCTCGGACTGCTCGCCCTGATGCTCCTGACCGACGCGCGCCGGCCGAGCCGGGTCGAGGACGGCGTCCTGGTCCTGCTGGCGCACCAGGACCGCTCCCGCTGGGATCGCGCCCTCATCGCCGAGGGCCACGACATCGTCCGCGCCTGCCTGCGCAGGGGACAGCCCGGCCGCTACCAGATCCTCGCCGCCATCAACGCCGTCCACACCGACGCCAGGAGTCTCGAAGACACGGACTGGCGCCAGATCGTCGCCCTCTACGACCAGCTGTACGCCGTGGACCCCACCCCCGTCGTCGCACTCAACCGTGCCGTCGCGGTCGCGGAGACGGACGGGCCAGAGGCGGCCCTCGACATCCTCGACACGCTCGACCTCGCCGGGTACCACGCCTACCAGGTCACCCGCGCGGACCTGCTCCGTCGAGCCGGGAGACGAGACGCGGCGGTGACGGCGTACCGGCGTGCTCTCGAGCTGGCGACCAACCCGGCCGAGCATGCGTTCCTTCGCACCCGACTGAACGAGCTCGGCGCTCGACCTGCCTCTGCTGGATGATCCACCCGCACCGGCCGAGCCGCCGCGAGTGGCGCGATCGGCAGACAGGTTCGGCGGGTGGTTCGCGGGTCGTCCTCAGTCGTCGGTGTCGAGGTCGTCGGGTTCGCCGAGGGCGGCGCCCAGGTCGCGGGCCAGGCGACGCAACCGCGAGACCACACGGTCCCAGTGCTCGGGGGTGGCGACGGTCTGGTTGACGTCGACCAGGCGCAGGCGCCCGTCGTGCGCCGCGACGCACAATTCGCTGACCCACATGTCGTCGGCCCCGGCGGTGAAGGTCGCCTCGTCCAGGGTCAGGTCCGCGGGTGCGGGCCGGCGTCCCTCGATGGTGTACCCGAGGTCGACCAGCGCGGCCGCGACCACTGCCTCGTCCAGGGGCTCCAGCAGGCGCGGGTCCTCCAGGCCCGCGCCCGGCCCGCGCATCACCACCAGCTGCGGCTGCTTGACCATGCCCCGCCCGGCCGGGGCCGGTGGGGCCGGGGCCGGCCGTGCCGGGGGTTCGGGTTCGGCCAGCCAGCGCAGCACCGGGGACACCGCCTGCGGCGGGACCGGACCCAAATCCGCGGTCAGGTACGGCGCCAGCACCGACTCCCCCCGCACCCCGCCAAGCACCACCGCGGGATAACGCGCCTGCACGAGCTGGAGCAACCGGTCCGGCTCACGGGTCCGCGCCCGACCCGTCACGAGCCCTCGACTGATGATCCCGACGAACTCGAAGTCCGGCACCTGCCCGTCCGAACGCTGGATGCCGGTGTGGTTCTGGTAGATGTGCGGTGGCCTGCCCTTCGGCGAGCGGAGCACCGCCCACGGGGCCGGCGGATCGTATCGGGCCACCACCAGCCGCACGTCGTGGTTCACCCGCTCCGCCACCGCGGACAGCCGCGACGTCTCGCACGGCTCGGAGTCGGGTTGGTCGGCCGGCAGCAGGTCGGTCGCCACCCCCGGACACCCTGCATCGACGAAGCCGACGAACCACGCCCACAGCTCCACCAACGACTCCGCGGACGCGTCCATCCCCTCCACCGGGCCACCGGTGGCGTCCATCCACCCCGCCAACTCCTGGAGGAAGAACGGCTCACGCGCCTCCACGTGGTCACGGAACTCCACCGCACGCTCGAACGAGATCTGCGCGAACTGAATCATGGTGTCCTCGGGACGTGGATGAAGATCTCGATGTTGTCAGAAGCCAGGAGCGCGTTCAGCACCGACGGTGACGGGCCGACCCGGCCGCTCCAGCTGCCCGCGAAGGCGTCCGGCGGCAAGGACCAGCCTCAGGTGCGGCGCCGGACGATCGCTCCGACGGCACCCGCACCCGCACCCGCACCGAGCAGGCCCCCTGCCAAGGCGCCGCGCCCGTCCACGGGGCGTCGCCGCACCGTCACGGTGTACGGCGCAATCCCGTCCTCGTCCAGCAAGACCGTCCCCTCGACGTCGCCCCGTGAGACCACCAGCGTCGTCCCCCAAGGTTCACGCTCGACGTCGTCGGTGCGCCACCCCGCGGCAGCGACCGTCGCCTCCACGTCACCGGCGTCGGGCGCCGACGACGGCGGGTGCGCGCTGAGCAGCACCGTCCCGTTGATCGGCACGGGATCCTCCACGGTGTACCCGGGCGGCACGAGCCCGCGAGCGGCGGTCCCGAGCTCGTCCGACGACGGCCCGAGCACGACGACGTCGACGACGACACCCGCCGTCGCTCCTACGAGAGCGCCCGCCAGCGCGACGAGGAGCGCGGCAGGCGCGGCTCGTCGCCGGCCGTCGTGAGGTGGCACCACACGACCCGTGAGCCGACGCTCCGTGACGAGGAAGGCCACCGTGCCGGCGGCGGGCAGGAAGACGGGCACGAGCCCCGCCACCCACGGCGCACCGCCGGAGTCGAGGAGGCCGATGGTGCCGGCAACGGGCACGGCGCACACGACCGCGCCAACCACGGCCCCGCGGACCGCCCCGCGCGCGAGGGGTGCCGCGAAGGTTCGGCGCGCGACCTCGCGCAGGAGCGCGACGGATCCGCCGAGCCACACGACCGCGGCGCCGAGGACGGCGAGGAGCTCGCCCCCGAGGTTCCCGAGCCCCCCACCGTCGGTGGTGAGGAGCTCCCGGAGGATGAGCATCGTCGCCCAGGCGACCCCGCTCACGACCGCGACGACGAGCCACGGGGACAGCACGAGCCAGGCGGTGCGTCGCACGTCGGCCCCCTCCCGTCGGCTTGACGCTAGGGGGTCCGCGTGCGCCAGCGCGCCCGGCGGACGAGTGACTGCGTCCGGTGACACCGGGCGCGCGACGCCCCCTTACACGGCGTTGCGGTGCACGACCAACCGGGACGTCGAGCGCACGGTCACAGCGACGACGTAGCCGACCATGGCTGCCGTCGCAACCCTCTGACCGTCACCGTCGGTGACCCACGCGGCACCGATCACCACAGCGAAGCCGAGCAGCGTCAGGACCGTCGCAGGCGCGCCCCTGAGTCCTGCCAGGAACCAGCCGGCTCCCACGGCAACCGCAGCGGCCACGATCAGCAGCGCAACCATGTTGGACTCCCGTCAGGTGCAGAGCCCGCTGTTGTGGTAGATCGGCAGCGGGACGTGTGGGGCAACCGTCATCGGGATCGTGAGGCCGACGCACGCGTTCGCAAGCCGTGCCCCGAGACGACCGAACCCCCCGCCGAAGGCCCTGTCGGGCCCCTCACGAGGGGTTCTGTCACTGCAAGAGCCTGAGTTCCGTCAGTACCCCATGGCGGTAGCGGTGGGATTTGAACCCACGGAGGACTTTCACCCTCACACGCTTTCGAGGCGTGCTCCTTAGGCCGCTCGGACACGCTACCTCGCGGGTGACGATACCCGGTCGGCGCACCGGACTCCGAATCGTCCGGTCGCCGGACGTACCGTGGAGCGGTGATGTCGACCTCCACCTCCACCGCGGACGCCGCCCGGCCCGAGGCGGTGGACCGAGCCGCGGACGTGCTGTCCGGTCGGCGGGTGGCCGTGCTGACCGGCGCCGGCATCTCGACGGACTCGGGCATCCCCGACTACCGCGGTCCGGACTCTCCTCCCCGGCGGCCGATGACCTACCAGCAGTTCGTCTCCGACCCGGCCTTCCGGCGCACCTACTGGGCCCGCAACCACGTCGGCTGGCAGCACGTCCACCGCACGCTGCCCAACGCCGGCCACAGCGCCCTGGCCGAGCTGGAGGCACGCGGCGTCGTGCTCGGCGTGATCACCCAGAACGTCGACCGGCTGCACCAGCTCGCCGGGAGCCGCCGCGTCATCGACCTGCACGGCAGCTACGTCGACGTCGTGTGCCTCGCCTGCGAGGCCCGCACCGGCCGGGCGGACCTCGCGCGTCGCCTCGAGGCGCTCAACCCGGGCTTCACCAAGACGGTCGCCGCGGTGGCCGACGTGGAGATCGCGCCGGACGCCGACGCCGTGATCGAGTCGACCGCGGGCTTCGTCGTCGCCGACTGCGAGCGCTGCGGCGGGATGCTCAAGCCGGACATCGTCTACTTCGGCGAGAACGTGCCCAGGGCGAGGGTGGCCGACGCCTTCGCCGTCGTGGACGGCGCCGACGCGCTGCTCGTCGCCGGGTCGTCGCTCGCCGTGCTGTCCGGGTTGCGCTTCGTCCGGCACGCCGCCAGGTCGCAGCTGCCCGTCGTCATCGTCAACCGGGGTGCCACCCGCGGCGACGAGCTCGCCACCGTCCGGGTCGAGGCCGGGACGTCGGAGACGCTCGTCCACCTCGCGGAGGTCCTCCCGGCGGTCGGCTGACTGCCGTCCGTGCCGGGACGCCGGTCAGCGCGACGTGGCCCCGCCGCCGCGGCCTGACCCCGTCAGCGCTGCGTCGCGAAGAACTCGCGCAGGAGCGTTCCGCAGTCCTGCTCGAGGACCCCGCCGACCAGCTCGACCCGGTGATTGAGGCGCCGGTCCCGGACCAGGTCGTGCACCGAGCCGGCCGCACCGGCCTTGGGGTCCCAGGCGCCGAGCACCAGGCGCCGGATCCGCGCCAGCACGATCGCCCCGGCGCACATGGCGCACGGCTCGAGCGTCACGACGAGCGTGCACTCGTCCAGCCGCCATCGTCCGACGGCGGCCGCAGCCTCGCGCAGGGCGATGATCTCGGCGTGGGCTGTCGGGTCCCCCGTCGCCTCCCGGGCATTGCGACCGCGGGCCAAGACCGCGCCGTCAGGCCCGACGACCACAGCACCGACCGGCACGTCCCCGGTGGCGGGAGCCAGGCGCGCCTCGGCCAGGGCCAGCTGCATGTGCCGCTCGTCGTCCTCGCGCATCGTGCTCACCGCCCACCTCACCCGACCCGGACGCGCCGCGTGGCCCGGTGGCCACCTCGTCGGACGTTAGCCCACAGAGCAGGGGCTACCAGCCGGTACGGTTCAGTCATGCGCCTGCACGTCGCCGACCACCCTCTCATCGCCCACAAGCTCACCATCCTGCGCGACGAGCGGACGACGTCCCCGACGTTCCGTCTGCTCGTCGACGAGCTCGTCACCCTGCTCGCCTACGAGGCCACCCGCGAGGTGCGCGTCGAGCCGGTCGAGATCACCACCCCGGTGGCCAGCACGATCGGCACCCACCTGGCCGAGCCCCGGCCCCTGGTCGTCCCGATCCTGCGGGCGGGCCTCGGCATGCTCGAGGGCATGACCCGCCTGCTGCCCACCGCAGAGGTCGGGTTCCTCGGGCTGCAGCGCGACGAGAAGACGCTGAAGGCGATCACCTACGCCAACCGGCTGCCCGACGACCTGTCCGGCCGGCAGTGCTTCGTCCTCGACCCGATGCTCGCGACCGGCGGCACGCTCGTGGCCAGCATCGACTACCTCTTCGAGCGGGGCGCGCGCGACGTGACCTGCATCTGCCTGCTCGCCGCGCCCGAGGGGCTCGAGCTCGTCCGTCAGCACGTCGGTGACCGCGCCGACGTCAAGATCGTCGTGGCGGCGGTCGACGAGCGGCTCAACGACAAGGCGTACATCGTGCCCGGTCTCGGCGATGCCGGCGACCGGCTCTACGGCCTGGTCTGACCGAGGTCGCCCCCGGCGCGTGCCCGACGGGCGCCCGCCGATCCTGCCGTCGACCTGCTCTCGACCTGCTGCCGACCCGCCTCGCCCCACCGCGGTCCTCGCGCGCCGTGGCACTGCGTCGACCAGCCGTGGCACTGCCTCGACCGGGTGATCCTTGTCCACGATCTGAGACAGTCGGCTCCGGGGGCTTGGTCGTGGCCGCGGGGGCAGTCACACTGCACCTATGACTGCTGTCGCGTTCCCTGTGACCGCCGCATCCGCGGTGCGTGCTCGGGCACAGTCACGCCCGGTCGAACCGGGCTTCGCCCTGTACGTCGGGATGGGCGAGGCAGGGGTCGCCGGACGGGCGCTCCTCGCCGATCTGGCCCAGGCCATCGTCCGCCTGGTGTCGGACGTCGCGCCCCAGGCAACCACCCGATCGGCCCTCGCTCTCGGCGGGCACGGCTCCCAGGGTGACGTCGTCGCCCGGCTCCGCGAGGCCCTCGAGGAGTCGAGCACGCTGCCCGACGACGCCCCACAGCCCACCGCCGGCACCGCGGCCACGCGGGCCAGGACGGCGTGGCTGACGACCCAGCCGGTGCAGGTCGTCCTCGACACCGACGCGCGCACCCTGGCCATCGACGGGCGCGACGTGACGCTCACCTTCAAGGAGTTCGCGCTGCTCGAGTACCTGCTGCGCTCCGCTCACCGCGCGGTGAGCCGTGAGGAGCTGCTGGAGACCGTGTGGCACAAGGGCGCGTCCGCCGTGGGCACGCGCACCATAGACGTTCATGTGCGGCGACTGCGGGAGAAGCTGGGGGGCTGCCTGCAGATCGCCACCGTCAGGGGTGTGGGGTATCGCTGTGACTCCACACCCGAGAATGTCCTCGTCGGCTCGGGGGATGCTGGCTGAGGACCTCGCGCTGCCGGGTCGGGCCGAACCAGGGGGCTGGTGTCCGACCCGGCAGTGCGTTCTCCCCCTTGCGCGTCCGCGCGACGCACCCGTGGGTCAGAGGCGGGCGCTCCAGATCAGGAGCATCGTGACGAGGAAGCCGACCGCGTAGTTGGCGCCGAGGAACTGGCGCCAGCCACGGTTGGCCGACTCCGCGGCGGCGTCGGGCACGGACCGGAAGGGCCAGACGATCGCGGCATAGGGCAGGACCAGCAGGGCGGCGAGCGGGCCGGGCCACGGGGTTGCGAGCAGGAGCAGACCGGCCAGCAGGTAACAGCCCAGCGAGAACCGGACGGTGCCGCGGGTACCGAGGACTGTCGCGATCGAGCCGATCCCGGCCGCGCGGTCGGCGGCGATGTCCTGGACGGCGCCGAAAGCCTGGCTCGCCGCGCCCCACACGAAGAAGGCGGCGAGCACGAGCCATGCCGCGCGTCCGATCGGCTGTCCGGCCAGGACCAGCCCGTACAGGGCCGGCGAGACGAAGTGCGTGCTGGAGGTCAGCGAGTCCAGCACGGGGCGTTCCTTGAACCGGAGCACCGGCACCGAGTAGGCGAGCACCGCGAACAGGGACACCGCCAGGACCAGCCAGGACAGCGGCGGGCCCACCGCCACCAGGACCGCGACGAACGGCAGCGGGAGCAGCAGGGCCGCGGCCAGCGTCGTCCGGTGCAGACGCCGGTCCAGCAGCGCGCCCTCGACGCCACCCTTGCGCGGGTTCTGCAGGTCCGACTCGTGGTCGAACACGTCGTTGACGCCGTACATCAGCAGGTTGTAGGGGATCAGGAAGAACACCGTCCCGACGACCAGGCGGAGGTCGATCTCATGCGCGGCCATGACGTAGGCGGCGGCGAACGGGTAGGCGGTGTTGACCCAGCTGAGCGGCCGGGACGCCAGGGCCAGCTGACGCAGCGTCGCGGTGACGCCACCTGCGGTCACCGGTCGCCCCCGCTCGGGGCGTGCGTCGAACGGCCGTCCTCGGCTGGGTCAGGCTCGGCCCGCCCCTCGGCCCGGTCGCGCTCACGTCCGGCGAGCAGGTGCCACAGGGCCGGGAGCAGCAGTGCACCGGCCACCGGATAGCTGACGTCCTCCACCGGGGCCCGCCCGACGAACGCACCGATCAGGTGCTCCTCGGCGAAGCCGAACAGCTCCGCGGAGATCATCAGGTTGTCGAACACGGCCGTCGTCGCGGCGAGCACGACGACGCTCAGGGCGATCGCCGTGACGGACGGCCCGCCGGTGCGCCATCGGGCGACGAGCGCCACCGTCGTGGCGAGGCCGATGAACACCATGGCCAGGTACAGGTACGTCACCCGTGACCTCCCGGGCGTGGCGCTGCCCGCTCCCGGTCCCGGACGGTGAGTCGGGTGAACGCGACGTAGAGGTTCATCGTCAGGTAGCACAGCAGGGCGAGGAAGCCGATCTCCTCCACCGGGAGCTGTGGCGCGAGCAGCCAGCCGGACATGAACTCGGTCCGGCCGCGGAAGAAGATCCCGAGGTCGACCCCGACGAGGTCCCAGACGACGAAGAAGGCCACCCCGGACACCAGCACCACGGCTGCGCGACGCGGCGCGTCGAAGAAGAAGAGCCGGAACCGGCGGTCGAGCATCGCCATCCCCGCGAGCGAGACCAGCAGGGCAAGACCGTACGCGGCGCTCATGCAGCTCCCGCACCGGGGTGGTGCAGCGGGACCTCAGCCGGCGTCGGGACCTCGGCCGGGGCCGGGACCTCAGCCGGGGCCCGGACCTCGGCCGCCACCGGCACCGGCACCGGCACCGATGCATGGCGCCGCTCGAAGGCCGGGACAGGGAGCGCCCCGGTCGAGGTGTCCCCGCGCAGCCGCTTGATCACGAGCTCCGCGCTGATCAGGCACATCGGCAGGCCGATGCCTGGCACGACCGAGCCGCCCGCGTAGTACAGCCCGGCGACCCGTCGCGAGGCGTTGCCGGCCCGGAACATGGCGCTCTGCCGCAGCGTGTGAGCCGGGCCGAGCGCCGTACCGCGCCACGCACGCAGGTCGTGCGCCCAGTCGGCCGGTCCGATCGTGCGTCGCAGCACCACGCGCTCGGCAAGGTCCGCCACACCCGCCCAGCCGGCGATCTGCGCGATCGCCGCATCGGCGACGCGCTCGACCCAGGGATCGCCCGCACCGTCGAGTCCCCCCCGGCCGAGGCGGACGTCCGGCGGCACCGGGACGAGCACGACGACGTTCTCCATGCCGTCGGGCGCAGCCGTCGGGTCGGTGGCGGTCACCCGGCTGACGTAGACCGACGTCGGGTCGGGCATGGGCCGCGGGTCGTCCGCCGTCAGGGGGGCGAAGATCTGCTCGAACGTCCGGTCCCAGTTCTCGGCGAAGAACAGGCTGTGGTGCTCGAGCTGCGGCAACGGTCCTCGCACGCCCAGGTAGACCATCACAGCGCTGGGACCTGGCAGCTGCGCACGCCACCAGCGCCGGGAGTACGACTGCAGACGCGGTGGCAGGAGGTCGCGCTCGGCGTGGCTCAGGTCGGTGGTGGCCACGACGAGGTCGGCCCGCAGCTCGTAGGTCCTGCCGTCGGCGTCCCGGTACCGGACACCTGTCGCGCGGGCGCGGCGCAGCAGCCCGCGCTCCCGCGGCCCACGGGTGGGCCCGGTCGTGATCGCCACGACGTCCGCCCCGGTGCGCACCTCGACGCCGGCCTTCGCCGCGAGGCGGTGGATCGCGGCGATGAGCTCGGTGAAGCCGCCCCGGGGGTAGAGCACACCGTCGACGAGGTCGAGGTGGCTCATCAGGTGGTACATGCTCGGGGTCAGGCTGGGGGCCGCACCGAGGAACACCGCGGGATACCCCAGGATCTGCCGCAGCCGGGTGTCGCTGACCGTCTCGTGGATGCGGCTCTTGAGGGACTGCGTCAGGAGCCGGCCGAGCTGGGGCAACCGGGTCAACACCTCGACGCTCGCCAGGGGCAGCAGCGAGGCGTACGTCGTGTAGAGGAAGTGACGGGTGGCCATCGTGTAGGCGTCCGACGCCGACGCCAGGTAGCCGCGCAGCCGCTCGCCGGCGCCGGGCTCGACGCCCTCGAAGAGCCGGACGCTGTCCTCGAGGTCCGACCGGACGTCGAGCGGCTCGTGGTGCTCGTAGTAGACGCGGTACGCGGGGTCGAGGCGCACGAGCTCGAGCTGCTCGGCCGCGGTGGTCCCCAGGAGCGCGAAGAAGTGCTCGAAGACCTCCGGCATCAGGTACCACGACGGCCCGATGTCGAACCGGAAGCCGTCGGCGACCCAGGAGCCGGCCCGCCCACCGACCTCGTCGCGCGCCTCGAGCACGGTGACCTGGTACCCCTCGTGCGAGAGCAGGGCAGCGGTGGCCAGCCCCGCGATCCCGCCGCCGACGACGACAGCGCTCCTGGACATCACTGACCCCCTGGCCGGTTCGGCAGCAACGCCACGACGGCGAGCCGGACCTTGACCGGCCCGGGTACGCGCACGCGACTGCGCAGGACGTCGCGCGCCGGGGTCGCCGCCAACCGGCGCGACAGCTCGGCGAAGAGCGCGTGCGCGACCCGCACGGCCCGGCGTGCCGACGGCGGCAGGTCACGGACGGCGACGGCGGCCACGGCCAGGTCGGCGTCGATGTCGGCGATGATCGCCCGCTTCTGGGTCTCGGTGAGCCGCTGCGGGTCGACCCCGACGAAGTAGCTGCGGCCCAGCGCCTCATGGTCCTCGGCCAGGTCGCGAAGGAAGTTGATCTTCTGGAAGGCCGCGCCGAGCGCCTTGGCCCCTGGTGCGAGCGCGTCGTACCGGGCCGGCCGGTTCGCCGCCGGCGCGCTCGCGAGGAAGATCCGCAGGCACATCAGACCGACGACCTCGGCGGAGCCGTGGATGTACCGGGCCAGGCTCGCGGCGTCGTGGTCGGAGCGGTCCAGGTCGGTGCGCATCGAGGCGAAGAACGGCTCGACGAGCTCGGTGCCGATCCCCGCCCACCGTGCCGTCGTCGCGAAGGCGTGCACCAGGACGTTGGTGCTGTAGCCGGTGGTCATCGCCTCGTAGGTCTCCGCCTCGAGGCGGTCGAGCAGTCCCCTGGCCGTGCCGGCGTCGGCGCCTGCCTCCTGGGTCGCGCCGTCGACGACCTCGTCCGCCAGGCGCACCAGGGCATAGACGTTGCGCACGTGCACCCGCTCGATCGGCGGCAGCAGGCGGGTGGCCAGGCCGAAGCTCGTCGAGTAGCCCCGGACCATCACGTCGGCCGCACGCTGGGCGACCGTGTCGTAGAGGCTCAGCCGGCCGCTCATCGGGCCTCGTCGATGTGCCGCGCGACATCGCCGAGCGCCGCACCGATCTGGTCGGCCACCGAGGCGACGACGAGCGCGAGCGCATCGGGCAGGCGTCCGGTCGACAGGCGGCTGCGCACGACCGTCAGGTCCGCGCGGATGGCGTCCTGCACCATCGTCGGCGCCACCGAGCGGGCCAGGGCACGTCGAAGGCCGGCGGCCGTCGCCTCGTCGAGGTCGGGGCGCCCGACGTGGTCGGCGAGCTCCGCCCATACCGGCATGGTCGCGGCGAACAGGATCAGCGGGGTCCGTTTGCCCTCGCGCAGGTCGCTCAGGTTGCTCTTGCCGCTGGCCTCCTCCGGGGCGAACACGCCCAGGAGGTCGTCGACGAGCTGGAAGGCACGGCCGAGCAGACGGCCCAGGTCGTCGAGCTCGTCGAGCACGCGCTGCCCGGCCCCGGCCAGCACGGCCCCGGCGCGCAGCGGGGCCCGGAAGGAGTACATCGCCGTCTTCGTCTCCGCGACCAGCAGCGACTCCTGGAGGCTCGGCGTGTGCAGCCCGAGACCGAACGCGGTGTCTGCGAGCTCGCCGCCGGCCGTGACGACGAGCGTCTCGTCGAGCAGGTCCAGCAGGGCCTCGCGACGTGCGGGGGACACGTCCGCGGACGCGATCAGCCGGTGCGCCTGGCTCAGGGCGAGGTCACCGGCCAGGACGGCGGCGGCGTCCGACCACCGGCGCGAGCACTCGGTGCCGTGCCCGGCGGCCATGGCCTGGCGGTGCATGGTCGCGGCAAGGTTCGGCTGCCCGCGTCGCATGGTGTCGCCGTCGATGAGGTCGTCGTGGATCAGGAAGGCGGTGTGCAGCATCTCGAAGCCCGCCGCGACGCTCACCGCGGCTGACGGGTGCTCACCGCGCAGGGCCTCGTGGGTGCGCAGGACGATGGCCGACCGGAAGCGTTTGCCGCCGCGGACGCTGCGCGCGATCTCGGACCACAGCAGCACGTACTCGGGACCGAACGGTGCCGCCCGGAGGCGTGCACGCTCGGTCGCGGTGGTGACGAGGTCCTCGACCTGGAGCTCGAGGTCGCGCGCGGGTGCGATCGTCAGGGCGCTCATGACCGGCTCACGAGGCGGTCGTCGAGCCTGCCGAGGTGGGGTGCGGAGCTGACGAGCCAGGGGCTCAGGGCCCAGGGGGCCGCGGTGATCGCGGTACGCAGCCCTTGGGGAGTGACCCACGCGTGGTCCATGACCTCGTCGGGGTTCGGCACGGGCTCTGCGACGGCACGTGCGGTGTAGATCGGGCAGATCTCGTTCTCCACCAGGCCCGAGGCGTCGGTCGCGCGGTAGCGGAAGTCCGGCGCCACCAGCTGCAGGTCGGTGAGCTCGAGCCCGAGCTCGAAGCGTGCTCGCCTGCGTACCGCATCGGTCGGCTCCTCGTCGGGGGCAGGGTGGCCGCACACGCTGTTCGTCCACACCCCGGGCCAGGTCGCCTTTGCCAGCGAGCGCCGCGTGACGAGCACGAGGCCGGCGGCGTTCAGGACGTGGCACGAGAACGCGAGGTGCAGCGAGGTCTGCGTCGTGTGCACGGTGGCCTTGTCGGCGGTGCCGAGGCGCGTCCCGTCGTCGTCCAGCAGGACGACGGTCTCGGTGGTGGTCATGCGCGGCTGCCTTCTGTCGCGGTCATGGTGCTCGGTTCTCGGAGTGAATGCTCAGCATGCTGAACATATTCCCTCCAGGTCGCGATGTCCCGGGAGATCTCCGTCATCGTCGCGGGTCAAGGATGACGCACCGGGCCCGGCGACGTGCCGTGATGGCGCCGCCGTGGGAGCGGAGGGGCGCACGGCTGAGCAGCCGCCGGCGTCGGGAGATGCGCCTTGGGGCGACGATGGCAGGCCGGAGCATCGACCCGGGCGTTCAGCCGACAGTGGCTCCGTGCGTGATCAGCTGGAGTAGCACTGGGCGATCGGTCGCCAGTAGTCCGGGATGGTGTCAGGCGGGAACCGAGCTTCCTCCGCCTGCAGCCGCAGGTAGTTCCAGCCCTTGTACGTGACCACCGCGTCCTTGGCGTACCAGACGCCTTCCGTCCACTCCACGGGAGCGCACGGCTCCGACGCCACGACCACAGCCGTGACGTCCGTGTCGCTCAGGCCTCCACCGGAGACCTTGGCGGCGATCTGGCGGTACGCGACTGTCCCCGTCGCGGAGACCTCGGTTGCGAGGGTGGTGGGCTCCCCGGGCGACAGCTCCGCGAGGGTGCATGTGACGATGCCGTTCGAGCCCTCCTTGCCGGTGCACGACCAGTCCGACGCAGTCGCAGGACGAGCCCAGGTCACCGCGGGCGGCAGGGTGATCTCAGCAGTGAGGTTCTCGATCGTGGTCCCGCCATCGTTCACGACCGTGAAGGTCACCGCCCGAGGGACACGGGCCTCAAAGATCGCCTCGGCCTCGGCCGCCTCGATTGAGAGGGACGCAGGCGTCGCGGGCTGGACGTTGAGCACGAGGTCGGCGGTCGCCACCGGGGTCGTTCCGTGGCGGACCCTCGAGGTGATCGAGTACTCGCCCGGTGCCAACCGCGCCGAGATGCTCAGCCGCAACGGTAGCTCCACGGGCTTGTCGGTCGGTGCACCGGCCGACAGCACGATGTCGGCCGCGCACAGCCGGACCAGCGGAGCGTCGTCTGCCGAGTCGGAGCACTCGGTCCATCGTGGGGAGCTGCCCTTGACCCAGCTGACGCCCACCGGCAGGTCGACCTCGGCGGTCAGCGCGCCCGTCGTGGTGGCACCGAGGTTCTCGAGCCCGACGACGGCGTCGTAGGTCCCTGCGACGAACACGTCACCGTCGGGTCCGAACGAGACACCCACGTCCGCCGGCGCCGAGCGGATCTCGATCGGAGCCGCAACCGTGATCGTGGCGGCCGGGATGTCGATCGTGAGCGCATCTGCGTAGTCGACGTCGATCAGTCCGGTGTGCGCCGCGAGATCCGGTGCCGCCGCCGTGAGGTCGACCTGGAGTGCTCGGCTGGAGCCCCGGAGGAGCCTGCCGTTCCTGCAGGTCAACGACCTCTCGCCGGTCGGCGCACACGTCCACGCGTCGGTCGCGTTGTCGCGCAACGTGACGCCGGCCGGCAGGTCCTCCGGCGGTGTCACGATCGCCGTCACCGGGACGGACGTGCTGCCCGCGTTGCTCACCGGGATGCTCACGGTGGTGGTCCTCGGCCCCTCGACGGCGCCGGTGAGCTGGACACCCTCGGCGACCTGTGCCGTGATGCGGGCCGGCTGCGATGCGAGCCGTCCGGTCACCGGGACCGATGCCTTGGGCGCCTCGGACCCGTCCATCCACGTGGTGATGTCGAACGTGACGTCCTCCTCGCCGTCGACGCGGTCGTCGGTGACGGAGACGAGCACCTCGAGCACGCTCGGGACCCCGGCGACGAGGGCCGGGTTCGTGCAGACGGAGACGGTCGATGACGTGCTCTGGCAGGTCCAGTCATCGGGGCCCGCTGCGGCACGGGCGGTGCCGGAGGCGAGGTCGGCGGCGTCAGGAGCGATCGTGACCTTGCCGATCTGGCCGGCGCCGAACGCGAACTCCGCGTTGACCACGCCGTCGATCACGCTGGTGACGGTGACCGAGACGGGCGTCGGCTGACCGGAGACCAACGCCAGCGCACCGACCGTCGCCACCTGCACGGGCTCGTCAGGCTCCGGCGGCGTGGTCGGTGGTGTCGTCGGCGGTGTCGTCGGCGGCGTGGTCGGCGGCGTGGTCGGTGTCGTGGTGGTCGGTGTCGTGACCGACGTCGTCATGTCAGGCGTCGTCGTGCTCACCACCGGCACCCCGACGGGCCCCGGCACGATCGCCGGGTCGGTCCCCTCGGGGGTCACGCTCTGGTCCGGCTCGCCTGCTGCACCCTCGTCGGTGGTTCCCGCGGGGCTCGTGGGCTCAGGCTCCTCGACGGCGGCGAGCGTCGCCGCCTCCTGGGGCTCGTCGTTCGGGGAGAAGACGCCCAGCAGCCCCGCGACACCGACGGCTGCGGCCACGACCACCGTGGCTGCGACCAGCCCGATGACCACCGGGACCCCGGCCAGGAACCCAGCCAGGCCGCCGGCGGCAGCGGCACCAGCACCGGCGGCTCCGGCACCCGCTCCGGCGCCCGCACCGGCGATCGACCCTGCGCCGACCGACGAGGTGGCGCCCGACGCCGACGCGGCACCGTGCACCGCGTCGACCAGCACGGCTGCGCCGGCACTCGCGCCGACCAGACCGCTCGCGGCCAGACCGAGCGCCCCGCTGCCGGCCCCGACGAGGGATCCCCCGCCGGCGGCAGCGCCCGCACCGACCCCGGCACCCGCACCAGCTCCGGCACCGGCTCCCGCACCAGCACCGGCACCAGCACCCGAACCGGCTCCCGCACCCACCCCGGCCCCGGCACCCACCCCGGCACCGGCTGCAGCGCCGACGGCACCCGCCGCACCGCCGAAGCCGAGCCCCTTGAGCGCGACCAGAGCAGCCGCCCCGAGCACGAGCGGGGCGATGACCACCCGCATGCCGTGGTTGACGTCGCCGAGCTCGAGCACGAGGGGGCGGCAGGTCCCGCACTCCTCGAGGTGCGACTCGACCAGCGCGGTCTCGCGCTTGGCCAGACCGCCACGGACGTAGGCACCGAGCTTGCGGTTGACGATCGTGCACGCCTCGCTGGCCGGTGCTGCGAGGTGCTGCTGGAGGTAGGCCTGCCGCAGGCCCTCGCGCGCGCGGTACGCGAGCGCGGCGACGCCGTTGGCGGTCAGGCCGAGCACCGGTGCGATCTCGGCCGGCGTCAGCTCCTCGACCTCGGTGTACCAGAGGACCGCCTGCCACCGTTCGGGCAGCGACTTGTACGCCTGGGAGACGACGCCGCGCTCGAAGCCCGCCATCGTCGGCTCTTCGGTCGACTCGCCTGCGCCGAACGCCTCCTCGAAGGTTTCGAGGTCGTCCGTCGGCTGCGCGCGCCGGCCGCTCTCGACCCGGACGAGGGCGACCCGGCGGATCACGGTGAACAGGTAGGCCCGGAAGGCGACGTCGGGCCCGCCGCCGCCCTGGATCGCGACGAACACCCGCGAGAAGGCGTCGGCGACGGCGTCCTCGGCGTCGGCGGCGGAGTTCGAGTACTGGCGGGCGACCGCCCGGGCGGCGTCGGCATGCCGCTCGTACAACGTCCCGAAGGCCTCCGAGACGCCGCTGCGGACAGCCGTGATCAGCTCAGCGTCGCTGGACAGCTCCCAGTCGCTGGCGAGCCTCACGGCGTCCTCCCCTCCGGCGATCGTCGGCGTGCGCGGGCACACCGCGCCCCAGCGGTCCGGGTGCTGCAGACGCCCGGACGACGGCGTCCGGGCGCGGGGAGCCGTCCCAGTGTACGGGCCCTCTGGTCACAGCGTCTCACGTCGGCCGGGCGTCGGGCGCCGCCCACCTGGGTGAGATCGGTGCACTTCGGGCACATTCCCCCCAGAAGTCGCGTCATAGGCGGGCCTGAGGGCTGTCTCATCAGGCGTGACCTCGACCGAGCAGATGCGCGACGCCTGGGCCTCGACCCTGCGGGAGCAGTGGCGGGCCGAGACTGTCGACTCCGTGTGGCTACGTCCGGGCGACTGGTACCACCCTGCTGTGGACGCCCTGGCCGAGGCGCTGAGCGCCGGTGCGAATGCCTGCGCAGCCGCCGGACGGCTGGGCGAGGTCCGCGGTGCCGCCGGTGTCGGCATCGCCGAGACGCTCGACGACGTCGGCGTGCTCTTCCGGCTGATCGGCCGTGACCCCGGCCTCGACGTCGTCCGCGCGCTGTGCGAGGGCTGGGCCGGCGCGATCGAGTCGGCACCCGTCCAGGCCGCCTGCATGGACCCCGAGTCCGGCCTGCCGACGGCGGAGTACCTGGGTGTGCGGCTCGGCGAGACCTACGGCGCCGCGGGCAAGCACGCGCACTACGCCTTCCACACGCACTGCCTCGTCCTGGTCGACGTCGCGTCCCAGGACCTCGCGCCGTGGCGCCGGATGGCGCGCTCGGCCGCCATGGGCCGGGCACTGACGTCCGCGATGGCGCCGGGTCACCCGATGGCCGCACTGGGTGGCGGGGCCTTCGCCGTCCTGGTCGCTCGCGACTGGGACCTCGGCGAGGCCGTTCGCCGGATGCGCCTGCGGGTCAACGAGCAGGCTGCCAAGCTCCAGATCACCGACCTGCTGCGCCAGCCGCCCCGGATCTGGATCGAACCCCTTCCGGAGACCCACGCCCGCGCGGTCGAGCTGCTCAACCAGCTCCGTCGGTAGGCACACGAGAGTCCAGCATCCCCCCACGACGAAGAGCGCGACCCCCACGGGTCGCGCTCTTCGTCATCCGGTCACAGCCCGCCCGTCGATCAGGTCCGCGGCGGGCTGGGGCGCCACACCACCAGGGCGCCGGTGGAGGTCACACGGGCGGGCCGGTGGCCGCGCGGGACGGCCACGACCTCTCCCTGCGGACCCGCGGTGAACACCCGGCGGCCCGGGTCGGCCATCGACCGCAACAGCTCGACCTGCTGCTCCAGACGGCTCACGTGCGACTCGAGCGCGAGGATGCGCTTGATCCCGGCGAGGTTGATGCCCTCGTCCTGCGACAGCCGCTGCACCTCACGCAGGGTCGCGACGTCCCGCAGCGAGTAGCGACGACCGCGGCCGCGTGCCCGGCCGGGGGACACCAGGCCGAGCCGGTCGTACTGCCGCAGGGTCTGCGGGTGCATGCCGGCGAGCTCCGCCGCGACCGAGATCACGAAGGCGGGCTCGTCGTACGGGACACCCATCACGCCTCCCTCGTCGTCCTGAGCGGCTCGTCGTGAGCCGCTCGTCCGGTGTGCTGACCTGCCTAGGTCGCCGCGTTGGCCCGCAGGTCGGCCCGGACGTCAGCGTCGCTCGTCGCCAGCGCGAAGGCTTCGACCGCACTGCGCGCCTGGTCCGAGAGCCGCTGCGGGACGACCACCTGGACGTTGACCAGCAGGTCGCCGGTGCCCTGCGACGTCACGACGCCCTTGCCCCGGACCCGCAGGGTGCGGCCGGACGGCGTGCCCTCCGGGACCTTGACCCGCACCGTGGCACCGTCGATCGTCGGCACCTCGATCTGGGCTCCGAGGGCGGCCTCGGCGAAGGTGACCGGGACGGTGACCCGAAGATCACGCCCGTCGATGCTGAACACCGGGTGCGGCTCGACCTTGACCGCGATCACCAGGTCACCGGCAGGCCCACCGAGCTCGCCCGGCCGGCCCTTGCCGCGCAACCTGATCTTCTGGCCGTCCCGCACCCCGGCCGGGATCCGGGCGTTGACCCGACGCCCGTCGACCTGGAGGGAGACGGTCGAGCCTTCGAAGGCCTGCCGGAACGGCAGGGTCGTGGTCGCCGAGACGTCGGCACCCTGCCGGGGTGCGCGATTCGGCCGGAAGCCCGTCTGACCACCGCCGCCGCCGCCGAACAGCCCGCCGAGGATGTCGTCGAAGCCGCCGCCACCGCCCTGGGTCGTGTACCGGACCCGCTGGCCGCCGCCCGGTGCACCGCCGCCGAACAGACCACCGAAGAGGTCCTCGAATCCCGCCGAGCTGCCCGCGCCACCCGGTGCGGAGAAGCGGGCCCCGCCGCCGGCCATCGCCCGGACGGCGTCGTACTGCTGACGCTGCTCGGCGTCCGAGAGCACGGCGTACGCCTCGCCGACCTCCTTGAAGCGGGCCTCTGCCGCGTCGTCGCCGGGGTTGTGGTCAGGGTGCAGGGTTCGCGCCAGCTTGCGGTAGGCCTTCTTGATCGCCGCGGCGTCCGCGTTCTTCGGCACGCCGAGGGTCGCGTAGAAATCCTTCTCGAACCAGTCCTGGCCGGCCATCCCTACCCCCTTCCGTCCGTCGTCGTCCGATCAGTCGTGGTCCGCGGGTCAGTGACCGTCAGGAGTCCTCAGGCTCGGCGACCGACACCCGCGCCGCCCGCACGATCCGGTCCCCGACCCGGTGCCCGGGCTGAAGCACAGCCACGACAGTCGGCTCCGTGACGTCGTCGGAGTGCTGGTGCATCAGCGCCTCGTGCACCGTGGGGTCGAACGTCTCACCCTCGGCGCCGTAGCTCTCCCAGCCGAAGCGACCCAGCGTGGCCTCGAGCTTCTCGGCGATGGAGGCGAACGGGCCCTCGGTGAGCTCGCCGTGCTTCCGGGCCAGGTCGATCTCGTCGAGCACGCCGATCAGCGCCTCGACCATCGCGACCACCGTCTGGTCACGGGCGACCAGACGGTCCCGCTCGACCCGCTTGCGGTAGTTGACGTACTCCGCCTGCAGTCGCTGCAGGTCCTCGAGCCGCTCGGTGGCGACCGCCTGGGCGGCCTCGAGCTCGGGCGGGGCGTCGGCGCCCGTGAGCAGTCTCTCGTCGGACCCGTCGGACCCGTCGGACGCGTCGGACGCGCCGGCTGGGCCCGCTGCGGTAGCGCCTGCGGGTGCGGCGGGCTCGCGCACCGCGCCGGTCTGCGGATCGATGCGCCGCTTGTCGGTGAACCGCGGCCGGGTGGGGTCGACGTCGTCGGCCCCACCCTGAGCGGTGAGGTGGTCGGTCACTTGGCCTCGTCCTCGTCGACGATCTCGGCGTCCACCACGTCCTCGTCGGACGCGGCGGAGGTCGGAGCACCCTCGGCATCGGCTGCCGGAGCGTTGGCGGCCTCCGACGCGTAGATGGCCTCGCCGATCTTCTGGCTCACGTGGGCGAGCGCGGCCTGCTTCGACTTGACCGCCTCGAGGTCGGTGCCCTCGAGCGCCGTCTTGAGCGCGGCGACCGCCGCAGTGACCTCGGTCTTGACGTCGTCCGGGACCTTGTCGGCGTTGTCGGCAAGCACCTTCTCGGTCGAGTACACCAGGGACTCGGCGTGGTTGCGGGTCTCGGCCTCCTCGCGGCGCTTCTTGTCCTCGGCCGCGTGCTCCTCGGCCTCCTTGACCATGCGGTCGATGTCTTCCTTCGGCAGCGCGGAGCCACCGGTGATCGTCATCGACTGCTCCTTGTTGGTGCCGCGGTCCTTGGCGGACACGTGCACGATGCCGTTGGCGTCGATGTCGAAGGTGACCTCGATCTGCGGCACCCCGCGCGGGGCCGGCGCGATGCCGGTCAGCTCGAACGTGCCGAGCGGCTTGTTGTCCCGGGCGAACTCGCGCTCGCCCTGGAACACCTGGATCAGCACCGACGGCTGGTTGTCGTCAGCGGTCGAGAAGATCTCGCTGCGCTTGGTCGGGATGGCCGTGTTGCGCTCGATGAGCTTGGTCATCACGCCGCCCTTGGTCTCGATGCCGAGGCTCAGCGGGGTCACGTCGATCAGCAGGACGTCCTTGCGCTCACCCTTGATGACACCGGCCTGCAGCGCGGCGCCGACGGCGACGACCTCGTCCGGGTTGACGCCCTTGTTGGGCTCCTTGCCACCGGTGAGCTCCTTGACGACCTCGGTCACGGCCGGCATGCGGGTCGAGCCACCGACGAGGATCACGTGGTGGATGTCGTCCACGTTGATGCCCGCATCACGGATGACGGTGCGGAACGGCTCCTTGGTGCGCTCGAGCAGGTCAGCGGTCATCTGCTCGAACTGTGCCCTGGTGAGCTTCGAGTCGAGGTGGATGGGGCCGTTCTCGCTCATCGACAGGTACTGCATGGAGATGTTGGTGCTGGTCGAGGAGGACAGCTCCTTCTTCGCCTGCTCGGCGGCCTCGCGCAGCCGCTGGAGCGCGATCTTGTCCTTGGACAGGTCGACGCCGGCGGTGTTCTTGACCTCCTTGATCAGGTGCTGGACGATCCGGTTGTCCCAGTCGTCGCCACCGAGCCGGTTGTCACCGTGCGTGGCCCGGACCTGGATCGTGGAGAAGTCGTCCTCGTCCTTGCCGACCTCGAGCAGGGAGACGTCGAACGTGCCGCCACCGAGGTCGAAGACCAGGATCAGCTCGTCCTCCTTGCCCTTCTCCAGGCCGTAGGCCAGCGCGGCGGCGGTGGGCTCGTTGACGATGCGCAGCACGTTCAGACCGGCGATCTGGCCGGCGTCCTTGGTCGCCTGACGCTCGGCGTCGTTGAAGTACGCCGGGACGGTGATCACGGCGTCGGTCACGGGCTCGCCCAGGTACTGCTCGGCATCGCGCTTGAGCTTGCCGAGGACGCGTGCGGAGATCTCCTGCGCGTTGTAGTTCTTGTCGTCGATCGCGACGTGCCAGTCGGTGCCCATGTGGCGCTTGACCGAGGAGATCGTGCGGTCGACGTTCGTCACGGCCTGCCGCTTGGCGACCTCGCCGACCAGGACCTCGCCGGTCTTGGAGAACGCGACGACGGACGGCGTCGTGCGTGATCCCTCGGCGTTGGCGATGACGGTGGGCTCGCCGCCCTCGAGGACGCAGACGACGGAGTTGGTGGTACCGAGGTCGATCCCGACTGCACGTGCCATGTGAGGCGCTCCTTGATCATTCGTGCTCCTCGGCGCGTCTCGCCGCGAGAGCTGCGTTGCGTGTGGTCCGGCATCGCGTGTGGACACAGTGCGTGTCGACGGACGATGCCGACCGATGGTTGAGCCTGCTGCGCTCAAGTCTGCGCCGTCGTCGGGCACGATGCAAGTCGCCGGGCCCAGACTTGAGTCCACTCGGCTCAACTACAACAGGCCGCCCGGCATTCCCTCGGCCGTGGACCCTGACGCGTGTCGGACCGCAGGGGCACGATGGCAGCATGGCTGTCGACCTCCCTGAGCTGCTCCTGCCGGATGCGCCCGCGTGGCGTGCCTGGCTGGCCGAGCACCACGACACGTCCCCCGGGGTGTGGCTCGTGCTGCACAAGAAGGGTGGGACGGTGACGTCCCTGACCTACGCCCAGGCCCTCGACGAGGCGCTGTGCTTCGGCTGGATCGACGGTCAGGGCGCTCGACGGGACGCGGAGACCGTGCTGCAGCGGATGACACCCCGGCGCGCGCGCAGCCGTTGGTCGGCCCGGAACGTCGGCCACGTCGCCCGCCTCGAGAGTGCGGGCCTGATGCACGAGGCCGGGCGCGCCCAGGTCCGCGCGGCCCAGGCGGACGGTCGCTGGGAGCAGGCCTACGGCGGTCAGGCCGGGGCGCAGGTGCCGGCGGACCTGGCCGACGCACTCGCCGCCGAACCCCGCGCGCAGGCCTGGTTCGACGTCCTGACCGGGACCAACCGGTACGCGATCATCTACCGGATCACCTCGGTCAAGCGTGCCGAGACCCGCACCCGCAAGATCGCCGAGTTCGTGGCAGCTCTCGCACAAGGTCGGACGCCGTACCCCCAGCGGCGCTCGCCCGAGCCGGACGCAGCGGCCGGGAAGGCCGAGCAGTGACGGTGCTCGAGGAGTACATCGACGGCTGGCGACGTGATGATGTGGACGCGGTGCTGGCGACCCTGGCCCACGACTGCGTCGTCACCGAGTCGTACGGTCCGGTCTACCGCGGCCCGGTGGCAGTGCGTCGGTGGATGGAGCAGTGGTTCGGCCAGGGCGGGCAGATCCACCGGTGGGAGACGACCTCCCACCGGCTGGGCGACGGGTTCGAGGTCGCCGAGTGGACCTTCGAGTGCACCTGGGCCGGCAACCGCAGCACGTTCGACGGCATCACCCTCGCGACGACGACCGGCGGGCGGGTCCACCGGTTGCGCGAGTACCAGACGACGGCGCCGCTCTACGAGTGGGACGGCACCTGGCGCTGAGCCGGTGTCACGTCGGCGTTGCCCCACCACCCGGTCCACCGCTCCTCGGTCGCCGCGTGCCCGGCGTCGTCCTGGCCGTAGGTGCTCAGGACGAACATCGCCGCACCGTCCGGCGGAGCGCTCGACGGTGGGGTGCGCGCGATGACGAGCAGGTCATCACCCTCCTGCTCGACGGTCAGGCCCAGCTGGAGGTCGGTCTGGAAGAAGATCTCGCCGCCGAACTGCGTCCCGTCCGCGCGGTCGACGGTGTACCGGGAACCGACCGGCTCGTCGCCCAGCAGCCGGATGCCGAGCCGGGCGAGCAGCGGGTCGTCCTGCGGGCCGAGTCCCACGCCGAGCGCCGAGACCGTGCGCCGCGCCTGGCCGCGGTGCCGCTCGAGCCCGAACCGCAGCTGCTGGGTGAAGGTGATCCAGCCCTCGTCGATCGGGTCGTACTCGCCGACGTAGCCCGCCGGGTGCTCGTTGCGGAGCACCCGCAGACCGGTCCGGTCGTCGCCCTGCGGATCGAGCACGATCCGGTCGCCGTCCGGGAAGGCGAGCGAGCCGGCCTGCTGGTCCGCCTCGACGTCGTCGACGAAGATCTGCCGGATCTCGGCGGCCAGACCGTCGTAGTCCCAGCCGAACCACCGCTCGATCTGATCGGGCTCCCGCAGGGCGGCCCAGACGGCGTCGGCGCGGGCTCCCAGGACCATGTCGACCAGGACTCGGCGGTTCTCGGACATGGGTCCTCCTCGGACAGTGAGCCGCAGTGGGCTCTTCGAGCATGGCACCGCACCGCCGGGGGCGCATGTGATGACCGGCGACCCGCGCCGACGCGCATCTCGAGGCGACAGGTCCCACGGGGGCTCCCGGTTCGGTACGGTTTCGCTCATCGGGGAAGGGGGCCAGACGTGACGACCCATCTGTCACCGGCACCGGGCCTTCCCGTGCCGCGCGACGACGGCGCCGCAGCCCACGTGCGCGGCGCGTGGATGCCCGAGCTGAGCCTGCGCTCGACCGACCACACCACTGTCGACCTCGCCGACCTGCCCGGCCCACGCACGATCGTGTTCCTCTACCCCCTGACCGCACATCCCGGCGTCGAGCTGCCGCAGGGCTGGGAAGCCATCCCCGGCGCGCGCGGCTGCACGCCTGAGGCCTGCGGCTTCCGCGACGACCACGAGAGCCTGCTTCGCGCCGGCGCCGCGGCGGTGTTCGGCCTCTCGAGCCAGGGGTTGCGCTACCAGCGCGAAGCCGTCGCACGGCTGCACCTGCCCTTCCCGATGCTCTCGGACCCCCACCTCGAGCTGGCCGCGGCACTCGCTCTGCCGACCTTCGAGGTCGACGGCATGCGGCTCTTCAAGCGGCTGACCCTCGTGGTCACCGGCGGAGTGGCCGAGCACGTCTTCTACCCGGTCTTCCCGCCCGACCAGCACGCCCACGAGGTGCTGACCTGGCTGCTCAGCCACTGAGCCCCGGCACGCACCGGCCCATGTTCGAAAACGCGTGGCGCGCGACGCCGTCGTGCGCCCACAGTGGCGCATGACCACGTGGACCATCACGCGGGCACCGGTGCCCGCCGACCTCGACGCCCCCGACGCCTGGGCCGTCCATGGCACGTCGGCCGTGTCCGTCGCGGTCGACCTCGACCACTGGGGCCACGACGACCTCGCCTACAGCCCGCTGTACGCGCTGACCTACCTCCGGCGGCAGGACTACTCGACCCGGATCCAGCTCGTCGCGATGCGCGCCGACGCCGGCACCCCGCCCCAGCCGAGCGAGGTCATCGGCACCGCAGGCATCGCCATGCCCAGGACGAGCAACGAGCACCTCGCGTACCTCGAGGTCCTGGTGCACCCGGAGCATCGCGGGGCCGGCGTGGGAACGGCGCTGCTCGCCGAGTGCGAGCGGATCGCAGCGGAGCACGGCCGCCGGACCCTCATCGCCTCGAGCGAGCACCCCGATGAACCCGCCGCCGACGACCCCTTCGCGATCGAGCCACCGACCGGCAGCGGGCGCATCTCGGCGGCCGACCCCGAGGCCGCCTTTGCCCTGCACCGCGGCTACGCGCTCGAGCAGGCCGAGCGGTACAGCGTCCTGCAGCTGCCGATCGACCCGGGCCTGGTCGAGCGTCTGCACGACGACGCCGCGGCGCAGGCCGGGCCGGACTACCGCCTGGTCGCGTGGTCCGACCGGGCGCCGGACGAGTGGGTCGACCAGTTCGCCGGGCTCGAGACGCGGATGAGCACGGACGCCCCGATGGGGCAGCTCGAGATGAAGGAGGACCCCTGGGACGTCGAGCGCATCCGCACGGCCGAGCAGGACATCGCCGCGCGCGGCCACGGGTACCTGACCGTCGCGGCCGTGCACGGCCCCACCGGCAGGCTGGTGGCCTTCACGATGGTCGAGTACCCCTGGCGCCAGCCCGAGGTCGTCTTCCAGGAGGACACGCTGGTCGTCCGCGAGCACCGGGGGCACCGGCTCGGCATGCTGGTCAAGACGGACCTGCTGCGGCGGCTCGCCGGGATCCGGCCGGACGCCCGACGGATCCACACCTGGAACGCCGAGGAGAACGCCTTCATGCTCGGCATCAACGTCGCGCTGGGGTTCCGACCCACCGGGGTCTGCGGCGCGTGGCAGAAGAAGCTCGGCTGACAGCGGGTCTGCCCAAGTGGACCGCGAGCGTCCAGGGCGGGCAATCTTCGCCCATGACGTCGTGGTCCATTCGGATCGTGCCAGCACCCGCCGATCTCGACGCGCCCGGCGCCTGGCTGCTGCACGGGGCCGTCGAGGCGGAGCGGGCGAGCTCCTTCGAGTCGTGGGGCACCGACGACCAGGCGCTGACCGCTCTCGAGATGCTCGTCACACTCCACGACGACCGCTATGCGAACCACGTCCTGCTCGCCGCCGTCCGGGACGATCCGACGGACGCACCGGATCCGGCACGGGTCCTCGGCCGAGCGCACCTGCAGATGTGGACGCGCGACAACACCCACACGGTGCGGTTCGCGCTCGACGTGCGGCCCTCGGCGCGGCGGCAGGGTGTCGGCACCGATCTCTTCGCGGCGACTGTGGCGTTCGCGCGCGATGCCGGCCGGACCACCCTCGCGGTCGGGACCGGCCAGGCCTCCGAGCCAAGCCCGGGGCCCGGCACGCTCGCCCCCGGCTCAGGCACCGGGCTCGTCCGGACGTCGGATCCGTCGGTCCGCTTCGCCCTCACGCGCGGCTTCACCCTCGCGCAGGTCGAGCGCTACTCGATCCTCGACGTGCCGCTCGACGCTGACCGGCTGGCCGTGCACCGCGCACGTGCCGAGTCCTCCGCCGGTGCCGACTATCGCCTCGCCACCTGGGAGGACGCATGTCCCGACCAGCTGGTCGACCAGTTCGCCGTGCTCAAGACCCGGATGAGCACGGACGCACCGCTCGGAGGCTTCGACGCGGCGGAGGCCCCATGGGATGCCGAGCGCGTGCGCGCGAGCGAGGACCTCCTGCGCAGCCGGGGACGACGCCAGCTCACGACCGCGGCCGTCCACACGCCGTCAAGCACACTGGCCGCGTACACCTCGTTCGTCTGCCTCGGCTGGACCGACCAGGTCGTCCATCAGCACGACACCCTCGTGCTCCGCGAGCACCGCGGGCGCCGGCTCGGCATGCTGGTCAAGGCAGCGAACCTCGAGCACCTGGTCGCCCGGAAGCCGACCGTCCGTCGGATCGGCACCTGGAACGCCGAGGAGAACAGCCACATGCTCGCCATCAACGCAGCGCTCGGTTTCCGGCCTGCAGGGGGCTCCGGCGGGTGGCAGCTCCGCCTGACCTGATCAGGAGCCGGGCACGACGGCGATCGCGGCCGGATCGGGCCGCAGCCGGACGCGGTCCCCCGGCACGGGCAGACCCGATGCCGGGGCGAGCTCCGCACCGGATGCGGGCTCCGGTGCGGCGCCCGTGAGGTACGCCCGGCTCGGCTCGACAACCGTGACCTGCCCGATGCCGTCGACGTCGACGAGGGTCTCGACGACACCGCGCCGGAAGCCGGACCGCACCACGCGGCCGGCGAGCACGCCGTCGTCGGCACGCAGCAGCGAGCCGGGGCCGATGGCCAGCACGTCGTCATCGGCGCGCGCCGGCGAACCTGGCTGCGCCAGGGCCACCGCCTCGGGTGCGCCGGCCGGCACGAAGGCCTCGTAGCCGAGGAACTCGGCCACCCGGCGCGATGCGGGTCGGTGCCACAGCTCGGCCGGCGGCGCGACCTGGAGCAGCCGGCCGAGGTCCATCACCGCGATCCGGTCCGCCACCGCGAACGCCTCGTCGTGGTCGTGGGTCACGAAGATCGCCGTCGTGCCCGTCCGGGTGAGCGCGGCCCGCACCTCCCCCGCGAGCCGCTCGCGCAGCGCACGGTCCAGGGCTGACAGCGGCTCGTCGAGCAGGAGCAGGCGTGGCCGCGGGGCGAGCGACCTGGCCAGCGCGACGCGCTGCCGCTCCCCACCCGAGAGGCTCGCCACCTCGCGCGCACCGAACCCGACGAGCCCGACGAGCCCGAGCAGCTCGGCGACACGCGCCCGCCGGCCGGCGCGGTCGACGTGCTCCATCTCCAACCCGTAGGCGACGTTGCGCGCGACGTCGCGGTGCGGGAAGAGCTGGCCGTCCTGGAACATCAGCCCGAAGCCGCGTCGGTGGACCGGGACGCCCGCGAGGTCGGCGCCGTCCCAGGTGATCGAGCCGGCCGAGATCGGCTCGAGGCCCGCGACGGCCCGCAGCAGGCTGGACTTCCCGCTGCCGGACGGTCCGAGGAGCGCGACGACCTCACCGGGCGACACGTCGAGGCTCAGCCCGTCGACGGCCGTCGCCGTCGTGCCGTCGTCGTCCCGGTAGTGCACGACGACGTCCCGCACGCCCAGCCCGCGCCCCGCCCCGTCCGCCCCGCCCGCCCCGAGCGCCCCGCCCGCCCCGCGATCACGGTCGGGCAAGGTATCGGGGGTGATCTGCCCCGGAGACCTCGCCCGATCGGGGCGGAGATCGGGTCGGGGGTGCCGGCGGGGGTCGCGGAGCCGGCCGCCGGGGTTGCCGCGTGCCATCAGAGGTCTCCCGCCCCGCCGGCTCGCAGTCGTTCCGCGAGCGCCATGACGGCCGCGGTCATCAGGGCGAGCAGCACCGACGCCGCGAGCGCCATGCCCAGGTTGTCCGCCCCGGGCCGTCCGATCAAGCGGAAGATGACGACCGGGAGCGTCGGACGCTCGGGCCGCGCCAGGAACGACGTCGCGCCGAACTCCCCGAGACTCACCGCGAACGCCAGTCCGAGCGCGAGGCCGAGGGAGCGCGCGGCGATCGGCCAGTCGACCGACGCGACCACCCGGCCGGGCGATGCGCCGAGCACGGCCGCCGCCTCGTGCAGGCGGGTGTCGATGGCGCGCAGCACGGGCAGCACGGTGCGCACGACGAGCGGCGTCGCCACCACGGCCTGCGCGATCGGGATCAGCACGGGGGAGCTGCGCAGGTCCAGGTCGAGCCCGAGCGGGCGGTGCAGGGCGACCAGGAAGCCGAAGCCGACCGTGACGGCCGAGACGCCCAGCGGCAGCATGAACACCGCGTCGAGCAGCCGCACGGCCCGCCGGGCCCCCTTCGCGCGCGGCCGGCGCGAGACGACCAGCGCCACCAGGCCGCCGACGACCACGGCCATCACGGTGGCGTCCAGGGCGATCCGCAGCGAGGTCAGCGCGGCCTCCCAGACCGTCACGCTGAGGGTGTTCGCGCCGCCCGTCGTGCCCAGGTTGACGTAGTTGCCCAGCCCCCAGCCGCTCGGTGTGTGGAACGAGCGCACGAGCACTGTCGCGAGCGGCAGGGCGAGCAGTCCGACGACGACGACGCCGGTCACGCCGACCGCGAGCAGGTCGCCGGCGCGACGCTGCGGACCGCGCAGGGCGAGGCGCACGGGGTGGACCGTCCGGTCGGCCGCGCCGAGCTGCAGGGCACGCTCGCGCTGGGACCTGGCCAGGCCGGCAGCCGCGAGCACCCCGGCGACGACGACGAGCTGGACGACGGACAGCACCGCGGCCGCGCGCAGGTCGAGGAACTGCGTCGTCTGGACCCAGATCTCGGTCTCGACCGTGCCGTACCTCGTCCCGCCCAGCACCAGGACCACCCCGAAGGCCGTCGCGCAGAACAGGAACACGATCGCCGCCGCCGAGGCGATCGCCGGTCCGAGCGCCGGCAGGGTGACGGTCAGGAAGGCCCGCCACGGTGGTGCGCCCAGCGCCCGGGCGGCCTGCTCGGTGCGGGGGTCGAGGTGCGCCCAGAACCCGCCGACGGTCCGGACCACGACGGCGTAGTTGAAGAAGACCAGCGCGGCGACGATCGCGACGAACGTCCCGTCGAGGCCGAGCGCCCCGAGCGGCCCCGAGTCGCTGAGCACCGACCGGAAGGCCACCCCGACGACGACCGTCGGCAGCACGAAGGGCACCACGACGAACGCCCGCAGGGCGGCCCGGCCGCGGAAGTCGCAGCGGTGCAGCAGGTAGGCCCCGGGGATGCCGAGCAGCACGGCGACGACTGTCGCCGCTGTCGCCTGCCCGACGGTCAGGCCGATGATCCGCCAGGTGCGCGGGCGCCCGAAGACGTCCGCGAACCCGGACAGGTCGAGCGTGCCGTCGTGCACGAAGCCGCGCAGCACCAGCGTGCCGACCGGCAGCGCGAAGAACACGCCGAGGAAGGCCAGCGGCACGACGACGGCGAGGGTCCACGCGAGGTAGCGGCCGGCGCTGCGGGGGCCGGTGGGGCCGGTGGTCATGTCAACCGATCACGGTATCCGTCCACTGCTGGATCCAGTCGTCACGGTTCGCGCTGATCGTCGCCGGATCCACGGTGAACGGGTCCGTGGGCTGCGGCGCGTACTGCGTCCACGACTCCGGGAGCCCGATCGAGGAGTCCACCGGGTAGACGTACATGCTCTCCGGGATGTCTGCCTGGACCTCCGCGCTGAGCAGCCAGTCGATCACCTGGCGGGCGCCCTCCGGGTTGGCGGCGCCGGCCAGGACCCCGGCGTACTCGACCTGGCGGAAGCACGTGTCGAGCAGCGCGCCGGTCGGCGCCGACGTCGCGCCCTCGGCGACCTCGTACGGCGGCGACGACGCGTAGGACAGCACGATCGGCCGGTCGCCCTCGGACGACGGTCCGGAGAAGTCGACGTAGTACGCGTCGGACCAGCCGCTGACGACCGTGAGCCCGTTGTCGCGCAGCGCGGCCCAGTAGTCGAGCCAGCCGTCCTCGCCGAAGGCGCCGACCGTCGCGAGCAGGAAGGCGAGGCCCGGGGACGACGTCGCCGGGTTGGTCACGACGAGCAGGTCGCGGTACGCCGGGTCGGTCAGGTCCTCGAGGCTCACCGGTTCGGGCACCCCGGACTCGGCGAACCACTCGTGGTCGACGTTGAGGCACACGTCGCCGACGTCGATCGCCGTGAGGTGGCCCTCGTCGTCCGCGGCGTAGCGGGCCGAGTCCTCGCCGGCGGCCGGCGACGTGTACGGGTCGAGCACGCCCTCGTCGATCGCCCGGGAGGCGAACGTGTTGTCGATCCCGTAGACCACGTCGCCGAGCGGGGCGTCCTTGGTCAGGATGAGCTGGTTGACCAGGGCCCCGCCGTCACCGGGTGCGCGCTGCTCGAGCGTCAGGCCGGTGGTCGCCTCGAAGTCGGCGATGAGCTCCTCGCTCAGGGCGAAGGAGTCGTGCGTGACCAGCACGACCGTCCCGCCGGTGCCGCCGGTGCCGCCGGTGGAGTCGGTGCCGGACGCTCCGGAGTCCGCTCCGATCGCCGAGCAGCCGGCGAGCGCGAGCAGGCCGACCACGGCCCCGACGGTGCGCAGCGGCATCGCCGTCGGGCGCAGGGTCGTCGGGCGTCTCGTGCTGGGTGTGTGGCGCGTGCTGGTGCCGGCTGCTGCCGGCCGGTGGGCTGTGCCCGCCATGTCGTCCTCCTCGTGGGTCCAGGAGGGGGACGCCGACCGGCGTCACGGGGCACGCCGATCGGGCACGCCACGTGACGACCGGGCCGACGTCAGAGACGTCCCGACTCCCTACGCCGGTACCAACCGGATCAGGTTCGAGGGTCTGCGGATGTCCGCACTCTCAGCGTCTGTGTCCGGCTCGCCGGACGACGCTCCCCTGTCGTTCGCCGCAAGAGTACCCGGATACGCTCGGGGTACGGACCATGCGGAACCGTCACTGCGGTGCGGTGCCCGACGCCGGGCGTCGCGTCGCGGCGGCCCAGCGCACCAGGAGGAACCATGGCTGTCCTCGCCCAGCTCTTCGCCGCGACCCACGCCGAGGCGCTGCATCGCGCCGACGCCCTCGACCTCGGTCCGGTCCCCGGCGACGTGCCGCACGTCGACCTGCCGTCGATGGGCCCGCTCGACCTCGAGGTGCTCGGTGAGGTCGCGGCCCGGGCCGTGCACTTCGGCGCGGGCGATCTCGAGGTCGCCGAGATCGACCTCGAGCACGAGCAGCTCTTCCGGCTGCCGGAGTTCCTCTGCGAGGTCCTCGTCGACCTCGGGGTCGCCGAGGACCCGGACCTGCCGGGCGATGTGGCGACCGAGTGGGCGGGCTCCGAGGAGCTGGACCTGGCGGGGCAGGATCTGCTGCCCGTCGTGCAGGCCGTCATCGGGCTCGCCACCCAGGCCGACGCGGCGGGGCTCGACGTCTACCTGTGGGTCCAGGACGCCTGAGACCGGCGGGCACCGACCAGGCCCGCGCACTAGCGTGACCGTGAACCCGAGTGAACCGCTCACGCCGAACCGCCCCCGCCGAACCAGGAGGTCCCTGTGGCCGACAAGCAGTCCATGATCGCCAAGCTCGTCGGGCTCGGGGTCGCGCTGGCCGCGGCCTGGGCGGCCCAGCAGCTCATCGCCGGCGCCTGGAAGATGACGGTCGGTCACAAGCCACCGAAGCCGGAGGACGAGGGCGACGCACGCTTCGGCGAGATCGCCGCCGCCGCCGCGATCACCGGTGCGGTGGTCGCGCTGTCCCGCGTGATGGCCACCCGAGGCGCCGCCAAGCTGCTGCACTGACTTCTGCACTAGCGCCAGGCTGCTGCACCTGCGCCGTGCGTCCGCCGCAGGACGACTGCCTCCCAGGGCCGCAACGCCAGGTGTGACGGGCCGAGCCAGACCGGGTCGCCGGTGCCCGCGTCGTCGCTCTGCTGGTTGGTCAGCACGACCTCCGCACCAGGCCAGGACCCGGCTCGTCCACCGACCCGCGCTGCGTCGCCGACCACTTCGTCGTCGCCGACCTCTTCGCCGAACGTCGCGGTCTGCGGCACCCCGGACAGGTTGGCGACCACCAGGAGCTCGGTCCGGTGCCACCGCCTGAGGAAGGCGAAGATCGCGGCATCGTCGGGCAGCAGCATCTCGAAGCGACCGTCCACCACTGCCGGCTCCGCGTGCCGGAGCGCGACGAGCGCGCGGTAGTGCTCGTAGATCGAGCCCTTGACCCCGCGCTCGGCGGCGACGCTCACCTCACGACCGTCGGCGCCGACCGGCGTCCACGGCGGCGTCGTCGAGAGCCCTGACGTCGGGCCTTCGTCCCACGGGAAGGGCGCCCTGGCGTTGTCCCTGCTCATCCTGCGCAACGCGTCGAGCACCGCGGCCGGGGGCTCGCCGCGCAGCGTCGCCGACCGGTAGTGGTTGATCGACTCGATGTCCTCGAAGTCGTCCACCGAGGAGAACGTGCGGTTGCGCATGCCGATCTCCTCGCCCTGGTAGACGAACGGCGTCCCCCGCTGGAGGTGGAGCACCGTCGCGAGCGCAGTCGCGGACTCCCGCCAGTACGCGCCGTCGTCACCGAACCGTGACACCGGGCGCGGCTGGTCGTGGTTGCACCAGTACAGGCTGTTCCAGCCGCAGTCGGCCAGGCCGTCCTGCCAGCGCCGGAAGCTCGCCTTGAGCGCCCGGATGTCGAGCGGCTGGACGTCCCACTTGCCGCCCGGGCCGTGGTCGACCCCCATGTGATCGAACTGGAAGACCATGTCCAGCTCGCCGCGGGCCGGGTCGGTGTAGAGCCGCGCCTGGTCGACCGTCACCCCCGGGGTCTCGCCGACGATCACGAACGGCAGGTCGTCACGGCCTGCCAGCACCTCCCGCCGCATCTCCTGGAGGAACTCGTGGATCCGCGGGCCGTGGCCGTAGGAGGCGAAGCCGTCACCGCTGACCTCACCGGGCCGGACCGGACCGTCGGGGAGCGCGGGGTCCTTCGAGAGCAGGTTCACGACGTCCATCCGGAAGCCGTCGACCCCGCGGTCGACCCACCACCGCATCATGTCGTAGATGGCACGTCTGACCTGCGGGTTCTCCCAGTTCAGGTCCGGCTGACGCGGCGAGAAGAGGTGCAGGTAGTACTCGCGGGACGCGGCGTCGGCGGTCCAGGTCGGACCCGAGAAGAACGACGTCCAGTTGGTCGGCTCCGCGCCGGGCTCCCCGAAGGCGGCTCCGGGGCGTGGCCGTCGCCACCAGTACCAGTCGCGCTTGGGGCTGTCCGCACCCGACGCCGACTCGACGAACCACGGATGCTGGTCCGACGTGTGGTTGACGACCATGTCCAGGACCAGCCGGATGCCGCGCCCGTGCGCCTGCGCCACGAGCTCGTCGAAGTCGTCCAGCGTGCCGAACACCGGGGCGATGCTCTGGTAGTCGCTGATGTCGTAGCCGTTGTCGGCCTGCGGCGAGGCGTACACCGGCGAGAGCCACAGGACGTCGACGCCGAGGTCGTCGAGATGGTCGAGGTGGTCGATCACGCCACGCAGGTCGCCGACGCCGTCCCCGTCGGAGTCGGCGAAGCTGCGCGGGTAGACCTGGTAGACGACCGCCGAGCGCCACCAGGCCGCTGTCTCGGGCCGGCTCACGGGTGGGCCCCGGCGGGGCCGTCGTCGATCACGACGACCTGCCAGACGGTCGGAGCCGGCAGCGCGGCGACGGCGTGGTCACCGTCGAGCGTGACCGGGACCTCGACCAGACGCGGGTTCGTGCTCGGATCGGCCACCCGGACCCGGGGGCGACCCGGCCCGGTGCGGCGAACCCGCAGCGTCCCGGGCCCGGTCTCGCCGACCGGCAGGCGAGGAGCGTCCCAGAGCGTGTCCCGCTGGCCGACCAGGTTGACGAGGTGGAGCACGAGCGCGTCCCCGACCCGGGTGGCCCGACGCCACACGGCCCCGGGGATCGCGTCACCGGTCACCCGATCGTGCCCGTAGGCCACGTCGGCGTCGTCGTTGTACGCGCCGGCGTAGGACCCCGTCACCTCGACCACCGACGGGTCGAGCAGCAGGGCGTCGTGCTCGACGAGGAAGTCGTACCAGCGCCGGAGCATCGCCGCGGTGGATGCCGCCATCCGGTGGTTGCGGACGTAGTACGGGTCGACGAGGACACGATCGCCGTCACCGGCGAGCAGCTGGGTCGCACCGTGCGAGAACAGCGTCGCCATGGTGAACGCGGTTGCGAGGTCCGCCTCGGCGACCGGCGCGGTGTCGTAGACGTGCTGGTACGCGGCGATCACGACCGGCTTCCCGCCGCCTGCGGACCGGGCTCGTCCGACCACGTGCCCCAGCGACCCGAGCGTCACGTGCGGTTCCCACACCTCGATGTAGACCGCGTCCTGAGGGCTGGCGCCGGTGCGCCAGGTGGGGAAGTCGTTGACGTTGTTGAAGACGAGATGGCTCTCGGGGAGCCGTTCGCGGACGGCCTGGACGAGCGTCACGAACGAGTCGGCGACGTCCACGACGACGCCGTCGGCACGCAGGGCGCGCTGCGGGTAGCCGTACTGGTCCAGGTGGAACCCGTCGAGGCCGACCGCGTCCACCGCTGCCGCGAGATCGGCCGTGAAGTGGTCGAGCCACGCGGGTTCGGCCGGGTCGACGAGCGACAGGAAGTCACCGAGCCCGTAGGGCGGCCCGCTCGGGGTGAGCAGCGCCGCGTGCTCCCACCGGGACCACTCCGCGCGACCGACGCCGTACACGGCCGCATAGCCGAGTGCCCGTGAGCCGGCCGCCTTGATCGCGCCGACCAGTCGTCGCACCGTGTCGAGCGAGACGGGACGGTCGAGCGCGTCGGTGTAGACCTCGCCCCCGCCCACCAGGTCGGCGTGACGATAGGCCCAGTCGTACAGCTGGATGCCCGTGAGGTGCAGGCGCCGCACCATGTCGGCGACGGCCTCGGCGTCGCGACCCGGGGCGTAGTCGGCGACGAAGCCGTAGCGCAGCCGTGCCCGGACGTCGTCCGCGACCTCGATCGCGGTGCGCGCCACCGGGGGTGCGTGGACGCCGCCCGCTGCCACGGTGAGCTCGACCCCGTGCCCGCCCACGGGCAGCAGGCCGAGGTCGACGACGCCGGACCCAGGCACGCGGGTCGACGCGCCACGCTCACCGAGCGTCCAGACCGTCAGGCTGCCGTCACCGGTGAACCCGCGCACCTCGATCCGGACCGGATCGGCCGAGGCGTAGGTGGCCCGCGTCGGCAGCAGCTCGACGACCGGCTCGTCGGCGACTCGGCCCGCATCGATGCTGCTCGACGACTCGATGCTGCTCGACGACTCGGTCATGGTCATCCCTTCACGGCTCCGCTGGTCAGGCCCTGCACGAAGTACCTCTGGAAGATCAGGAACACCAGGATCACCGGGAGGACAGCGACGACCGACGCCGCGAAGACGAGCCCCCACTGGGTGGCGTTCTGCCCCTGGAACAGCTGGATGGCGAGCGGGAGCGTGCGCTTGCCCGGGTCGTTGATGATCGTCAGCGCCCAGGCGAACTCGTCCCAGGTGGCCAGGAACGTGAAGATCGTGGTGGTCGCCAGGGCGGGCGTCGACAGCGGGAGGACGAGCCGCCAGTACCGGGTCCAGGCGTTGGCGCCGTCGACCTGCATCGCATCCTCGAGCTCGGCCGGGATCGACGCGAAGAACCCGCGCAGCAGGAACGTGTTGAGCGAGATGGATGCCGCGACGTAGAAGACGATCAGGCCCTGCAGCGAGTCGATGAGCGCGAGCTGCTTGGCCAGGATGAACTGCGGGATGATCAACATCATCGCGGGGACCATCAGGCCCAACAGGACCAGGCGGAAGAGGACCTCGCGCCCCGGGAACCGGAACCGGGCGAACGCGTAGGCCATCATCGAGCTCAGCAGGACCGAGATCACCGTGGCGGTGGTCGACACGACGACCGAGTTCCTGAAGTACGCGGCGAAGCTCTGGGTGGTCAGGACCTGGACGTAGTTGTCGACCGTCGCCGGGTCCGGGACGAACTGCGGCGGGATCGCCAGCACGTACGCCTGGCTCTTGAACGAGGTCGACACCATGTAGACGAAGGGCGTCAGCATGATCGCGGCGCCGACCGTCAGCAGGACGTGACGCAGCACGGCGGCCATCGGGCGCGTGCGGTGCAGGGTGCTCATCTCTCGTCCTCGCCACCGCTCTTGAACAGTCGCATCTGGACGAGCGACAGGACGAACACGACCACGGTGAGCAGCACGGCGATCGCCGAGCCGTAGCCGAAGTCCAGGTTGGTGAACGCCTGCCGGTACATGTAGGTGAGCAGCACCTCGGTCTGGCCACCCGGGCCGCCGGCAGTCATGAGGAGCACCGACGTGAAGACGTTGAACCCGCCGATGACGAGCATCACGACGACGAACGCGAGCGCGGGCCTGATCGCCGGCAGGGTCACCACCCGGAACCGCTGCCACCGGTTGGCGCCGTCCATCACGGCCGCCTCCTCGAGGGACTTCGGGACGCCCTGCAGTGCAGCGAGGAAGATCATCATCGACCAGCCGATGCCCTTCCAGACGCCGAGCGCGCAGATCGCGATCAGCGCCGTCCACCGGCTCGAGAGCCACGACGTCGACCCGTCGCCGAGGTGCAGCAGGTCGCCGCTCACGTAGTTGATGAGGCCGTTGTCCGCGAACAGGTACTTGAACAGGAGCGAGACGACGACCCAGCTCGTCACGACCGGCAGGTAGAAGAGCACGCGGTACACGGGCTGCGCCGGACTCTTCGCCTTGAGGAGCATCGCGATCAGCAGGCCGATGACGATCTGCGGCGGGACCGACAGGGCCATGTAGAACCCGCTGTTCGCGAGGCCGCGCCAGAACGTGGGGTCGGCCATCGCGCGCGAGTAGTTGTCGAGGCCGATGAACGTGCTGGTGGCCCCCGCGAGCACCTTCCAGTCGTACAGGCTCATCTGGAAGGCCCGCATCATCGGGTAGACGATCAAGCCGCAGAACAGCACCAGGGCCGGCGCGAGGAAGAGATAGGGCGTGACGTGGATCGCACGTCGTGGCCGCCGCACCGTGCGTGCGACGGAGACGGACTCCGTCGCACGCACGGCTACCGACTGGGTCCTGTCGAGCATGAAATCAGCTGCTCGCCAGCAGTGCGTCGATCTGCTCGGCCGCGCGGGTCAGCGCGACCTGCACCGTCGTCGAGCCGTCGAACGCGGGGGTCAGCTCGGTCGACAGGATCGTGTCCACCTCGGAGGACTGGGGGATCGCGAGCCGGGGCTTCGCGGTCGCGAGCTGGGTCGCGAAGGGCTCGTAGAACGGGTCCGCCTGTGCCGCAGCGGAACCGGCCGACTCGACCACGGGCATCTGGCCGACCTGCGCCATCGCGAGCTGGAACTCGTCGCTCTGGGTGAACCTGACGAACTCGGCGGCGGCGTCCTGGTTCGACGAGCTCGCCGGGATCACGATGTCCTCGCCACCGACGACGGACACGGAGCCGCCGTCACCGGCCGGGACCGGCGCGTAGATCGGCGTGAAGTCGGGGTACTGACCGGTCCAGATGTCCCGCATCCAGGGGCCGTCGAGGATCGTCGCGTACTGCGTCGAGGGCAGGCCGTCGGACGTCGACGTCGCACCCGAGTTGCCGGTGATGAGGTTCGGGATCGCGTCGGCCTGGTAGAGGTCGACGAGCATCTGGACCGCCGCGACGCTCGCCGCGCTGTCCAGGTAGCCGGACGACGTCGTCAGTCCCTCGTCAGTGATCTCGCCGCCGCCGGACCAGATCCACGGCAGGACGTTCCAGCCCTGGAGCCCCGAGTCGGCGAACAGGGCGATGCCCGTGCCCTCGAGGTTCGCTGCCATCGTCTCGAGCTCGTCGAAGGTCGCCGGCGACGCGCTCATGCCTGCGGCGTCCAGGGCCGCCTGGCTCGTCACCAGGACGCGGGTGTTGGTGTCGAGCGGGAGGCCGTAGTAGTGCCCGTCCCAGGCGTTGGTCGCCAGCGAGCCCGGGTAGGTGGCGTCGGCCAACGTCGTGAAGTCGTCCATCGTCTCGTCGAGCGAGGCCAGGACGCCGAGCGACGCGAACTGCGGCACCCAGCCGATGTCGACGCGGGCGAGGTCGGGCAGCTCGCCCGCGGCCGCGCCGGTCGTGAGCTTCTGCTTGAGGGAGTCGTACGGGATGTCGACGTACTCGACGGTGATCCCCGGGTGGGAGGCCTCGAACGACGGGATCAACGTGTCGTTCAGGACGTCCGTCTGGGCGGTGTTGCCACCGTTGCCGTAGGTGCCCCACATGGTGAGGGCCACCGGGTCGGTGCCGGCGGTGGCACCGGCGGCGTCCTCCGTGGGCGTCGATCCCGAGCAACCGGTGAGGGTCAGGGCTGCTGCCGCGACGACAGCCGTCACGGTCAGGGCGGTCAAGGAGCGCTTCATTGCGGAACTCCGTTCCTGGAAGGTGTCCGGCATGCAGCGCGATCGGAAGGGTCGTCCAATGCCGTCGAACTGTTTCTACCGCAAAAGCAATTAGCCGTCAAGAGCCGCCTTCCGGCGATCGGTGGGCCGTCGTTGCTTCTTGACCTGAAGTAACCCTCGTGACATCCTGACGGCACATCGACGAGGAGGGCCCGCCCCCGTGCACGTGACGCCACCACCCTGGCCGCCGAAGAGCGGGGCCCCTCGCGCCGTCGCGCTCGAGATCCTGCGCTTCGGCCCCCTCTCACGATCCGAGGTCGCCCGGCGGCTCGACCTCTCCCAGGGCTCGCTCACAAGGCTCAGCGGCCCCCTCCTCGCGTCCGGGCTCCTGGTCGAGGCGGACGAGCAGCCCACCGGCCGGGTCGGCAGGGGCTCGCGCCCGCTCGACGTCGTCGCCGAGTCGCACCACTTCGTCGGCATCAAGCTCACTGGTGAACGGGCGTTCGGGGTCGCGACGAACCTACGCTCCGAGGTCGCCGCGGAGGCCGACGCCCCGTTGACGTCCCGTGCCCCGGCGGCGGTGGCGGACACGCTCGCCGCCCTGACGCGCGAGCTCGCCGATGCCGTCCCGTCGGTCACGGCCCTCGGCATCGGGCTCGGGGGTCTCGTCCTGGACTCGACCACCGTCGCGCGGGCGCCGTTCCTCGACTGGGTCGACGTCCCGCTCGGAGACCTCGTGGAGGCGCGGACCGGACTGCCCACCGTCGTCGGGAACGACCTCACCGCCCTCGCCGAGTTCGAGCACTGGTTCGGCGCCGGTCGCGGCCTCGACCGGTTCGCGATCGTGACCCTCGGCGCGGCAGTCGGCTACGGGACTGTCATCCACGACCGGATCGTGCTCGGCCCCGACTCGGGCGTGGGCCTCGTCGGCCACTGGCCGCTGGACCCGCTCGGCCCGCTGTGCCCCGACGGGCACCGCGGCTGTGCGCAGAGCATCCTGACGATGCCGTCGATCACGCGACTCCTCTCGGAGGCGCTCGGCCGACCCGTCGACTACGACACCTGCCTCGACCTGGCCGAGGCCGGCGATCCCGCTGCGCGGACGATCATCGACCAGGGTGGGCACGGGCTCGGCCGGCTGATCGCCGCGGTCGCCAACCTGACCCTCGCCGAGCGGGTCCTGATCGGCGGCGAAGGCGCCCGTCTCGCCGAGGTCGCGGCCGACGCGGTCCGGGACGGGATCAGCCAGGACCGCGACCGGCGCGCGTCACCGGTGGACACCGTGGTGCACCTCGCCGACACCCGTAAGTGGTGTCGTGGGGCCGCCGTGCTGGCGATCCAGACGTATGTGCTCGGCATGGGCGCCGCCGACTTCTGACGCCGCCGCACGAGGATCACCCGCCGCCACGCGTCGGGCCCACGCGTCGGGCCCACGCGGCCGCGGGCCGGGGCTACCGGTCCGACGCGTCAGGGGGTGCGGCCGGGGAGGCGGCGGCCTCGAGGTCGCGGGTGAGCTCGTCGACCACGAGCAGCTCCCGGCGCACCTTCCCGGTGCGGTACCCGGCCCGCGCGACCATGTGCGCGGCCACCGGTGAGGTGACCATCTGGAAGAGCGCGACGAGGACCAGCATCCAGACGATCGGTCCGTTGCGCAGCCGCAGCCCGAGGCCCGCCAGCATCAGCAGGAGGCCGAGCACCTGCGGCTTGGCCGCGGCATGCATCCGGGCGAGCAGGTCGGGGAACCGCACCACACCGACACCCGCGGCGAAGGACAGGAACGAGCCGCCCAGCAGGCACACCGCGGCGAGCACGTCGGCGATCGTGTCGAGCACCGTCATGTCCTGACCTCCCCCTGGGCTCCCCCACCGTGGTGCTCGTCGTCGGTCGCAGCCCGCTCGGCGTCCTCGGTGGCGATCCGCTCGGCCTCGAGCGCTGCGATCTCCTCGCGGCTCAGGATGCGGCCCTCACCCTCGGGCTCGACCGAGGCGAAGCGCGCGATCGTGACCGACCCGATGAAACCGACCAACGCGAGCACCACCAGGATCGGCACCGTGTCGATCCGGCGGGACCACGCCGCCTCGAGCGCGATCGCCCCGACGATGGTGCTCGTCAGGATGTCGAGCGCGAGCGTGCGGTCGAGCATGCTGGGGCCCTTCTCGGCCCGGACGAGGGCCAGGACCGCGGCGGCCGCCAGCAGCCCGGCGCAGACCGTCACCACGATGCTCACCGCACCACCCCCCGGTCGCCGCGCGGGACGCCGGCTCCCCGTGGGTTCCGGGTCAGGCCGGCCTCGGCCAGCTCGGCGTCCGAGGCCAGGGCCCGCAGGACCCGCGACTCGGTGTCCAGGACGTGCTGCCGGGCCGCGTCGATCCCGCCCGCGGTCCCGACGTCGAGCACGTGCACGTAGAGCATCCCGGTGATCCGGTGCGCCTCGACGATGACCGAGCCCGGGACCAGCGTGCAGAGCTCCGCGGTCAGGGTCAGGTACAGGTCCGAGTGGCTGCGCAGCTGCACCGCGACCACGGCGCTGTGCGGGACGCGGCCCGGGATCAGCGCCTGGGCCGCGACCTGGGCGCTCGCCACGACGATGTCGACGACGAAGCGGTAGGCGAGGTAGAGCAGGGACAGCGGGTGCACCCGACCGTGGAAGTCCACCGAGGGCATCCGGAACACCCGGCCGACGACCACCCCGACCGTCGCCCCGGCCAGCACGTTGGCCACGCTCAGGTCGCCCCAGAGCAGGACCCAGACGGCTGTCATCCACAGGGTTGCGGCGACCTGGAACCGGAAGCCGCGGCGGCGCGGGTGCAGGCTCATGGGTTGTCCCCCGCCCCGGCGTCCTCGGCGACGTCATCCGACAGACCGGCGCCACGGCCGCCGTCGGGCAGCACCGCGGAGATGTACTGGCCGGGGTCGCGCAACGTCGCCGCAGCCCGCTCGGTGAAGCTCATCAGCGGCCCGGCCAGCACGGTCAGCGCCAGGCCGAAGCCGACCAGGGCGGCAGCCGGGCCGACCATCCCGCGGGGGAGCCGCATCGGCGCCGGCTCGTCGGGCGCCGTCTGCCAGAACGCCTTGTTCCAGGCCTTGACGATCGCGTAGAGGGTCAGCAGCGAGGTCACGACGGCGCCGCCGACCAGGGCGTAGGACAACGGCGTGCCCTGCGCGACGCCGGCCTGCAGCAGCCCGGCCTTGCCGAGGAAGCCGGACAGCGGCGGGATGCCGGCCAGGTTCATCGCCGGGACGAAGAACAGGATGGCCAGGACCGGCGCGATCTTCGCCAGCCCGCCGAGCTTGTCGAGCGACGTCGAGCCACCCCGGCGCTCGATCAGACCCACGACCAGGAACAGGGCGGTCTGCACGGTGATGTGGTGGGTGACGTAGAAGACCGCCGCCGCGAGGCCCGCCTCGCTCGACAGGGCGATGCCGAAGATCATGTAGCCGATGTGGCTCACCAGCGTGAAGGAGACGAGCCGCTTGATGTCGTTCTGGGCGACCGCGCCGAGGACCCCGACGAGCATGGTGGCGAGCGCCGCCCACATCAGCAGGTCGTCCAGCCGGCCATCGGGGAACAGCAGGGTCTGGGTGCGGATGATCGCGTACACGCCGACCTTGGTCAACAAGCCGGCGAACACCGCCGTCACCGGCGCGGGAGCCGTCGGGTAGGAGTCGGGCAGCCACGCCGAGAGCGGGAAGATCGCCGCCTTGATCCCGAAGGCGAGCAGCAGGAGGAGCTGCAGGACGAGCTGGATGCCGGGATCGACGTCGGGCAGCCGCTCGCCCAGCTGGGCCAGGTTGACCGTCCCGGTCGCGGAGTACACCAGGGCGATCGCCAGCAGGAAGATCACCGACGACAGGAGCGAGACGACGACGTAGATCGTGCCGGCCCGGATCCGCTCACCCGTGCCACCGAGGGTGATCAGCACGTACGACGCCGCGAGCAGGATCTCGAAGCCGACGTAGAGGTTGAACAGGTCACCGGACAGGAAGGCGTTCGAGACGCCGGCCGTCAGGATGAGGTACGTCGGGTGGAAGATCGCGATCGGGGTCTCGGCGTCGCCGTCCTCGACACCCTGGGCGATCGAGTAGATGAGCACGCAGAGGGTCACCGCCGACGAGACGGTGAGCATCAGCGTCGAGAGCCGGTCGGCGACGAGGTCGATGCCGACGGGAGCGGCCCACCCGCCGACGTCCAGGACCAGCGGACCGGAGTCCGCCGCGATGAGCAGGGTCACCGAGGAGATCAGGACCAGGGAGAGGGCGACGACGCTGATCACGCCCTGGGCCCGGCCGTGCCGCCACAGCGCCAGGGCCAGCCCGGCGGCGAACAGCGGGAGCACGACGGGCAGCGGGACGACCCAGGACAGGTCGCTCAGGTCGACGACGTTCACCGGGCGTCACCGCCGGTGGCGGGGGCCGAGGCGTCGGCCGGTGTGTCGGCCGGGACGGGCGGCTCGTCGTCGGATCCGGTCTCGTCCCGCACCTCCGCCGCGTCCTCGTCGAGGTTGGTGGCGCCGACCGCGTCGGAGTCCTCGAAGGCGGCAAGGTCGGCTGCGGCGCGGCGGGCGATCCGGCGGTCCTCGAGGTCGTCCTGGACCTCGTCGTGCCCGTTGAGCTGCCACGAGCGGTACGCCATCGCGAGCAGGAACGCCGTCATGCCGAGGGTGATCACGATCGCGGTCAGCACCATCGCCTGCGGCAGCGGGTCGCTCATCTGCCCCTCGGGCGTCTGGCCGATGATCGGCGCCCCACCGGCCGCGCCGCCGGCCACGAGGAAGAGCAGGTTGACCCCGTTCCCCAGGATGATCACGCCGAGCAGCACCCGGGACAGGCTGCGCTCGAGCAGCAGGTACACACCGGCCGTGACGAGCACGACGACCACCGCGACCAGGACGAGGTTCGGGCTGGTGTCGATCATCGGTCGACACCTCCGTCGAGCGCCCCCGCAGGCGGGACGGCGGGCGGGACGGCGGGCGGGACGGCGACGAGCTCGCCGCCCTCGTCGCGCAGCCCGGTCTCCTCGCCCTGCCGGTCGATCTCCGCACCGAGGCTGCGCAGGATGTCCAGGACGAGTCCGATCACGACCAGGAACACCCCGATGTCGAAGAAGAGCGAGGTGACGAGCTTGACCTGACCGAGCACCGGGACCGCGAGCTCGATGATCACGCTCTGCAGCACCGAACCACCCGCGAGGAGCGCGACCAGCCCGACGCCGGCCGACAGGAACAGACCAGAGCCGAGGAGCAGACCCGGGTGCACCGGCGCGGCCTCGCCGAGCTCGTACCGTCCACCGGCCAGGTACCGGACGATCAGCGCGATCCCCACCACGAGACCTGCTGCGAAGCCGCCGCCCGGGGCGTTGTGCCCGGCGAACAGCAGGAAGACCGCGAACAGGATCATCGAGTGGAAGAGCAGCCGGGTGGCGATCTCGAAGATCACCGAACGCCGCTGGGGTGCGAGCGTGCGCCCGCCGCTGAGCCACTCGCGCTGCCGGCCCCCCTCCCGCCCGACGACGCCGCCCGACCCGGCGGCCGGCCCGGCGGTCGGCCCGGTCGGTGTCGCGCCGGCCACCGCGCCGGCGAGCCGACGACGCAGCGCCGCCATCGGGTCCGGCGCCTGGCCCCAGACGGAGCTCTCGGGCGCACCGGCGTCCCGGGTGCGCAGGATCTCACCGCTGCGGCGCCGCAGGAAGATCAGCGAGGCGACGCCCGTCGCGGCGACCAGCAGCACCGAGATCTCGCCCATCGTGTCCCAGGCGCGGATGTCGACGAGCGTGACGTTGACGATGTTCTTGCCGCCGCCGAACGTGTACGCCTCCTCGGGGAAGTCGACCGAGATCGGCACGGCGGTCCGCGTCCCGGGCACGACGAGCGCCAGCCCGCCGACGGTCAGACCGACCGCGAGGCCGACGGCGAGCCGCACCCACCGGCTCGCGGCCAGGGGGCGCACCGAGAAGTACGGCGGCAGGCGGCGCAGCACGAGCACAAAGACGATCAAGGTGATCGTCTCGACGAGCACCTGGGTGAGCGCGAGGTCCGGGGCGCCGTGCAGCAGGAAGAGGGCAGCCACGCCGTACCCGCTGATCCCGGCCAGGATCACCGCCTTGAGCCGACGGCGGGACCGCGCGGCCAGGAACGCCGCGGTCGCCGCGAGCCCCCCGGCGACGAGCTGCGCCGGGGTGTCCCACAGCCGGACCTCGTCCGGGCCGGGGAGCGTCGTGCCGGCCATCAGCGCACCGCCGGCCAGCGCGACCAGGACCAGCAGGATCGTGCCGAGGTACAGCGGCAGCGAACCGCGCTGGGTGTACGCCGTGACGTCGGCGGCCACGTCGTCCAGCCTGCGCATGGCGCGGCGGTAGACCATGTCGGCGTCCAGCGGGACGCTGAACCGGCGCTGGAGCCGCTCGACCCGGGCCCGCCAGACGAACAGCAGCACACCGCCCGTCAGGATCAGGACCGTCAGACCGAACGCGGGGGTCAGCCCGGCCCACAAGGTCAGGTGACCGGCATCGCCGGGGTAGGTGTCGGCGTGCGGGGCGAGCAGGCGCTCGCCCAGGTGCGGCACCAGGGCGGCACCGAGCCCGAGAACGGCGAGGATGCCGGCCGGCCACACCAGGAGCAGCGAGGGCCGGGTGATCGGGTGCGGCTCGACCGGCTCGCCGTCGATCATCTGCGCACCGGCGGGCAGCCGGGGCTTGACCCCGAACGCCCCCCACCAGAACCGCAGCCCGTAGCCGACCGTCAGGGCGGAGCCCACGACCATCGCCACGAGCACGACCACGCCCGCGAGGCTGTCGGTGTCGCGCCAGAAGGCCTCGAGGGCCGCCTCCTTGGCCACGAAGCCGGCGAACGGCGGCAGGCCGATCATCGAGGCGGTCGCGAGCGCGGCGACGGTCGCGGTGACCGGCAGCGCCCGGCCGACGCCGGTCAGCCGGCGCAGGTCACGGGTACCGGTGGCGGCGTCCACCACACCGACGGTCAGGAACAGCGCCGCCTTGAACATCGCGTGCGCACCGAGCATGGCCAGGCCCGCCAGCGCCGCGGTCCTGGTGCCGAGCCCGACGAGGAGGATGAGCAGCCCGAGCTGGCTCACGGTGCCGAAGGCGAGCACGAGCTTGAGGTCGTACTGCCGCAGCGCGCGGTAGCCACCGTGCACGAGGGTCCAGGAGCCGAGCGCGATCACGATCACGCGCCACGCCCCCAGCTCGCCGAAGCCCGGCGCGAACCGGGCGACCAGGTACACCCCGGCCTTGACCATGGCGGCCGCGTGCAGGTACGCCGAGACCGGCGTCGGCGCCGCCATCGCCGCCGGCAGCCAGAAGTGCACCGGGACCAGGGCGGACTTGGTCGCGGCGCCGGCCAGCACGAGCACGACGGCGACGGTCACGGACGTGCCGGACGGCGGTTCGGCGATCACGTCGGACATCCGGTACGTGCCTGCGGCCGACCCGATCAGCACGATGCCGACCAGCATCGCCAGACCGCCTGCCGTCGTCACGATGATCGCCTGCATGGCCGCCCGCCGGGAGGCCTTGCGGTCGGCGTAGTGCCCGATCAGCAGGTAGGAGGTGACGGTGGTCAGCTCCCAGAAGACGTAGAGCAGCAGCATGTCGTCGGTCGTGACCAGGCCGAGCATCGATCCGGCGAACGCGACGAGCACCCCACCGAACCTGCCGAGGCCGCCGGCGCGGGCCGAGAAGTACGCCGAGGAGTAGACGAGCACGAGGGCGCCGACCCCGGCGACGAGCAGCACCATGAGCCACGACAGCGTGTCCAGGTGGAAGGCCAGGGACATCCCCAGCTGGGGCACCCACTCGACGACCTCGACCGGGCCGTTGCCGGCCATCACCTCGCTGGTCCAGCTCAGCGCCCACACCAGGGCCGCCGCCGGCGCGAGTGCCAGGACGAGGAAGGCGCGGCGACCGAGCCGGGAGACGAGCGCGGGCGCGCAGGCGGCCACCACGAGGTGGGCGACGAGCAGCAGCGTCACGTCCGCTCCGTCCGTGTCGAGGGCGGTGGTCGGTCCGTCGGTCCACATCGGCGCCGCGAGGGACGGGGCCGAGTCTATCGGCGGTCCGACCGGTCCCGACCCGGGGCGGAGCGGCTACCGTGACCGCGTGCAGCCGCTGCAGATCGTCGCCCTCGTCCTTGCCGTCGTCGCGAGCGTCGTCGGGGTGTCCGTCTTCGCCCTCGGGGTGCGCGCCATCGTCCGGACCGTCGCCGTCGGCGGCCCCGCGCCGGACCGCCGGACGCACCCGGCACGACGCACCTGGCTGGCGCTGCTGCTGCTCCTCGGCCACGGTCGGTTCCAGCACCGGCCGTTCGTCAAGGTCGCGCACTGGTCCGTGATGGTGAGCTTCCCGGTCCTGTTCCTGACCCTGATCACCGGCTACGGCCAGATCGTCGACCCGCGGTACTCGCTGCCTCTGGTCGGGCACTGGGCGCCGCTCGAGTGGGCGACCGAGGTGCTCGCCTGGACCTCGCTGGCCGGGATCATCCTGCTGATCGTCGTCCGCCAGCGTCACCACCCCCGGCGGGGCGAGGCCGCGGCCGCTCGGCCGTCCGCCGTGCTGGACACCCCGGCCGGCCGTGCCGGACCACCCGGCGCCCGGTCCTCGCGGTTCTTCGGGTCCAACGCCGGCCAGGCGTACTTCGTCGAGGCGATCGTCGGTGGCGTCGTGCTGGCGGTCGTCGTGCTGCGCGGGCTCGAGTACGCGCTGGCGGCACAGAGCCGGCCGATCTCCGGTCAGTCCGCCACGATCGCCACCTGGGTGCACTTCCCGCTCACCGCGTGGCTCGGCGAGTGGTTCGCGACGTGGTCGCCGACCACTGTCGAGACCGCCGTCGTCGTGACGGCCCTCGTCAAGATCCTGACGTCGATGACCTGGATGGTCGTCGTCGGGCGTCGGCCCGCGATGGGGGTGTCCTGGCACCGGTTCCTCGCCGTGGTCAACGTGTGGGCGCGGCGCGAGGTCGACGGCTCGCCCGCCCTCGGCCCGGTGCCCCCGGTGCGGGCCGCGGGCAAGGTCGTCGACTTCGAAGCCCTCGACGACCTGCCGGAGGACGCCCGCCTCGGCGTCGGGCGGATCGAGGACTTCACCTGGAAGGGGCTGCTGGACTTCTCGACCTGCACCGAGTGCGGTCGGTGCCAGGAGCAGTGCCCCGCCTGGAACACGGGCAAGGCGCTGTCCCCCAAGCTCATGGTCATGGCGCTGCGCGACCACGCCTACGCGAGCGCTCCCTACCTGGTCGCCGCCCCGAACGCCTCGACCGCCCCCGCCGGCCACACCACCACCACGGGCCACGTCCCGCTCCGCAACCCCGCCTCGTCGTCCTCGGCGTCGTCCTCGGCGTCCGACCCGCAGCTCCTCGCGGGCGGCCGCGGGTCGGACACCTCGCACGGCGGGGTGGACGCGTTGTCGTTGGTGGGTGGTGTCGTCGATCGGCAGGCGCTGTGGGACTGCACGATGTGCGGCGCGTGCGTGCAGCAGTGCCCGGTGGACATCGAGCACGTCGACCACATCCTCGACCTGCGCCGCAACCAGGTCCTGATGGAGTCGGCGTTCCCCGACGAGCTGGGCCCGATGTTCACCAAGCTCGAGAAGCAGGCCAACCCGTGGGGGCTGCCGGCCCGCCAGCGGCTGGACTGGGCCAAGGGCCTGCCGTTCCCGGTGCCGGTGGTCGGCGCCGACGTCGAGGACGCCTCGACGGTGGACTACCTGTTCTGGGTCGGCTGCGCCGGGGCGTACGAGGATCGCGCCAAGCGGACGACGCGTGCCGTCGCCGAGCTGCTGAACATCGCCGGGGTGAGCTTCGCCGTGCTGGGCGACGGCGAGTCGTGCACCGGCGACCCCGCCCGCCGGGCCGGCAACGAGTTCCTCTTCCAGACCCTCGCCCAGGCCAACATCGAGGTGCTCACCGAGGCCAAGGTGCAGCGCATCGTCGTGACCTGCGCGCACTGCTTCAACACCCTCAGCCGGGAGTACCCGCAGATCGGCGGCCGGTTCGACGTCGTGCACCACACCGAGCTGCTCGATCGGCTGGTCGGCGAGGGGCGCCTCACACCGACCGCGGGCCCGGCCGGCGACGGTGCGGCATCGGGGGCCCCGGGCGCGACGGTGACCTACCACGACCCGTGCTACCTGGGCCGGCACAACCAGATCTACACGCCCCCGCGCGAGCTCATCGGGGCGCTGCCCGGCGTGACGCTCACCGAGATGCCCCGGACCAAGGAGCGGTCCTTCTGCTGCGGCGGCGGCGGCGCGCGGGTGTGGATGGAGGAGACGACCGGGACCCGGATCGGCACCGACCGCGCGGCCGAGGCCATCGCGACCGGCGCGCAGACCATCGCCACCGCATGCCCGTTCTGCACGATCATGCTGACCGACGGCGTGGCTGCGAGCAGCTCCGCCACGGGCGACCTCGCGGGCGCAGCCGCACCGGTCCAGGTCGTCGACGTCGCCCAGCTCCTGCTCGACTCGGTGCGGCCGGCCCCATCAGCCTGACCGACCCTCCCCACAGCCCCGTCGAGCGCCCGAGGGCCGAGGCGGCCAGACAGGACGCTCGGGGGAGCAGCGAGCGACCGAGTCAGCGGTCGACCAGGTCAGAGGTCCAGCGGGTCAGAGGTCGAGCGGGTCGACGACGAAGTCCATCGCGTCGGTGATCTCGCCGTGCACGGCCTTGTGGATCGCCCGCGCGACCGCGATCACCAGGGGCGTCGCGCGGCCCCGTGCCACGCGGTGCGACAACGAGGGCCGCTCGGACTCCATGTCCTCCAGGTCCGCGGGCTCCCAGCGCACGCGATAGGCCACAGCGCCCTGGGCGGCCCACGGCACCGCGGCGATCACCGGCGGCAGTCGCGTCTCGCCACTGACCTCGACAGCCAGCATCCCGTCCAGGTCCAGGTCCGCGAGCGCCCCGTAGGCGCGCATCGGCGGCGGTGAGGTGAGGTTGGAGATGTCGTGATCGTCGGCGGCGGCGTGCAGGGCCCGACGTCGGGCCGGGTCCATGGCCTCCGTCCCCGGGACCGGTCGTTCGCCGGTGCCCTGCGGTGGGCCGTTCCACCGCCCGCTCGGCAGGTTCAGGTAGGCACGCGGGACGGCCTGTCGGATGACCGCCAGTGCGGCCTCGGGCTCGAGCCAGATGTCGGTCCACACGGTCAGGTCGACGGCGGCCGCCGGGTCCGGGACGAGGAGCGCACCGGCGACACCCGCCCGCGGCGGAGCCGCTCTGACCGCCCCGCCCAGCCGGCGGGCCGCGGCGACGAGCCACGCGACGGTGCGCTCCTCGTCGCGCACCGGCAGCCCGTCGGGGAACGCTCGGCGCAGTCCGTCCCGGTCCCCGCCGGTCGGCCACGGTCGCTCACCGCGCTCGACCGTCGCGTGCACGACGTACGCGATCCCGGCCGACATGGGCAGACCGAGGGCGGTGGCCGTCGTCCGATCGATGGTGAACGGTCCGTGCAGGGTGCTGTGCCGGGACAGTCGCAGGATCCCGGCAGGCGACACCGGCACGCGGGGGCCCCGGGCGCCACCGCCGGTGCGGGCCGAGGCCGCCGTCGGCTCCACCTCCCAGGCTGCCCGGGGGAACCGGCTCACGGCGAGGGTCTCGAGCTCGTCCGGGCCGACGTCGGCCGGCAGGACGAGCAGGTGGCGACGTGTGGCGTCGTCGGAGCTCGGGTCGAGTGGTGGTAGGGCCATGCCCCGAGCCTAGGTCGACCGTGTTGCCGACATGCGTCGGCACGGTCGCCCACCCCCGGCATCGCCCGAGTGGAGCGTTCGGCGCTCGAGTGGAGCGTTCCGCGCTGGAGTGGAGCGTTCGGTACCTCGTGTGGAGCGTTCGACGCTCGAGTGGAGCGCTAGACACCCGTGCGGAGCGTTCGGTACCTCGTGTGGACCGTTCGACGCTCGAGTGGAGCGTTCGGTACCGGACACGCCCGGTGTGTCGCGCGGTTCGCTCCACACGAGCGCGGTTCGCTCCACACGAGCGCGGTTCGCTCCACACGAGCACGGTTCGCTCCACACGAACGCTCGACGAACACGAACACGAGTGCGGTTCGCTCGACGCGAGCGCGGAACGCTCCGCTCGCGCCGGTCAGACGCGGGTGCGGTGGAAGTTCTGGAACGAGCGGGACGCCGTCGGGCCACGCTGGCCCTGGTAGCGCGAACCGGTGGCGGACGAGCCGTACGGGTGCTCGGACGGTGAGGACAACCGGAAGAAGCACATCTGGCCGATCTTCATCCCGGGCCAGAGCATGATCGGCAGCGTCGCGACGTTGGACAGCTCGAGGGTCACGTGCCCGGTGAATCCGGGGTCGATGAAGCCGGCCGTGGAGTGCGTCAGCAGGCCGAGCCTGCCGAGCGACGACTTGCCCTCGAGACGCGCCGCGACGTCGTCGGGCAGGGTCACCGCCTCGTACGTCGAGCCGAGGACGAACTCACCGGGGTGCAGGACGAGCGACTCGTCGCCCTCGACCTCGACCAGGCGGGTCAGGTCCGGCTGGTCGACGGCCGGGTCGATCACCGGGTACTTGTGGTTGTCGAACAGCCGGAAGTACCGGTCCAGCCGGACGTCGATGCTGGACGGTTGGATCATCGCCGGGTCGTACGGGTCCAGCAGGATCCGCTGGGAGTCGAGCTCGGCACGGATGTCACGGTCGGAGAGCAGCACGGCCACACGCTAGCGGGTGCGTGGCGTGGCGGCATGGTGCCGCTCACGCCACGCTCCACACCTCAGGGCAGGTCGTGCGCCATGCTCCAGATGCTCCACAGCGTGCTGCGCATGCGGCGCGGCTGCTTCAGGCAGGTCAGCACCTGGAACGCGATGTCCTCCGGCTGGAGGAACGCCTCGAGGACGGGGTCGCCCTCGGTGCGGCCGGCCCCGATCGCGAACTCGGTCGTCACACCGGCCGGGCACAGGGCCGTGACCCGGATGCCCTCGCGGCGCAGCTCGCGGTCCAGCGCGCCGGCGAGGCCCATCTGACCGTGCTTGGTCGCCGCGTATACGGCCTCGTTGCTGTCGCCGCGCATGCCCGCGACGCTGGCGACGATGATGATGTCGCCGCCGCCGTTGCGGCGGAGCTCCGGGACTGCCGCCCGGACCGACCACACGGTGCCGGCGAGGTTGACGTCGAGCATCCGCTCGAGGTCGTCGTCCTCGGCGTCCATGATCGCGCCGTACATGCCGATGCCGGCGTTGGCGACCAGGGTGTCGAGGTGGCCGAAGCGCGCGACGGCTGCCGCGACCAGCGCGCGGTTCTGCTCCGGGTCACGGACGTCGGTCTGCACGGCCAGGGCGTGGTCGGGGCCGATCTGCTCGACGAGCTCGTCCAGCCGCTCGGTCCGGCGCGCTGCGAGCACGACGTTCGCGCCGGCTTCGGCGAGCATCAGGGCGGTCGCACGGCCGATTCCCGCGCTCGCCCCGGTGATCGCGACGACCGTTCCGGTCAGGTCATTCGTCTCGTATGCCACGCCGCACCTCCAGCTGTTCGGTCCCCCGCACGCTCAGCCTAGGTCCAGACGGAGGGTGATTGTGACCGGTCACTCCCGCGGGATGAGCCGGATCCCTGGAAGCCCGGGCGCAGGCAGCGGGTCGAGCCCCGGCACGATGCCGAACCGCGACCGCGTCACCGCTGCCCCGGCGGGGCCGGCGCCGATCTCCGCCTGCCACTGCGACCGCGCAGCCACCACCTCGTCGTGGGACCGCCCGATGAAGTTCCACCACATGACGATCTGCTGGCCCAGCGGCAGCCCGCCGATCAGGAGCAGCCGAACACCAGGACCGCCGACAACGCCGCCCGCCTGCAGCGTGACCTGGCCGCGGCCGGTCGGCAGGTAGACAAGCTCTCCGGGTGCCCCCTGCCGACCGTCGACGGAGACGGCCCCCGCGTCGACCAGGACGCCGTGCTCGAAGGCAGGGTCGACGTCGAGCCGCAGCAGCGCTCCGGCGCTCAGCAGGATCTCCGCACCGACCAGCGGGGAGTAGGTACGCACCGGCGACGTCGACCCGCCGAGCGACCCGAGGAACACCCGGAGCTCGGCGTCGGGCAGGTGGACGACGGGCGGGACGTGGTGCTCGAAGGCCGGCGCCGTGTCACGGTCCGGCTCGGGCAGGGCGGTCCACAGCTGCACGCCGTGCAACACGGTCGTCGCGGGTGTCGAGACCTCGGAGTGACTGATGCCGTACCCCGCGGTCATCAGGTTGAGCTCGCCGGGGCGGACCATCGCGTGCGTGCCGAGGCTGTCGCGGTGCTCGATCTCGCCGCTGAACAGCCAGCTCACCGTCTGCAGCCCGGTGTGCGGGTGGGGGGCGACGGACATCCCGCCCGTGACCGTGACGTCGTCGGGCCCGTAGTGGTCGCAGAAGCACCAGGCGCCGATGAACGAGCGGCCACGCTGGGGCAGGGTGCGACGCACCGTCATCGCGCGCAGGCCGCCGAGCGGGACGTCGCGCGCGCTCAGCACCTGCGCGGGTCCGGGACCGGCCGCGACCTCCGCCACGCCATCGGGTGCGCGCGCCGGGCGGCCGTCGCAGACCAGCTCGGGCGGAACCGTCTCGAGGTTGGTCATCGGCCCCTCCGATCTGCGTGCACGGCACCCCAGCACCCCGACGCTACCGAGGTGCACGCCGGAGGGCGCGGCCTAGGGTGGGTGCAGCCCGAAGGAGGTGACTGCCGTGAGCGGATCCGCCCAGGAGCCGGTCGCCGCGGCCGGCGGCCCCGAGGTCCGACGGGACGACGCGCGGTCCCGGTACGAGATCGTCGTCGGCGGCGTGGTCGCGGGGTTCAGCGCCTACCGCGCGGGCCCGCAGGACGGTGATCCGATGGTCTTCCTGCACACGGAGGTCGACGACGCCCACAGCGGACAGGGACTCGGCACGCTCCTGGCGCGCGGGGCGCTCGACGACGTCCGGCTGCGCGGCCGGCGGATCGTCCCGCTGTGCCCGTTCATCGCGGCGTTCATCCGCCGGCACCCCGAGTACCAGGAGCTCGTCGAGAGCTGGGCCTGAGCAGCGCCGCGGGGGTCGCCGGGCCGATCCGGGTCGCCGGGCCGATCCGGGTCGCCGGCACGATCCGGGTCGCCGGCACGATCCGGGTCGCCGGCACGATCCGGGTCGCCGGCACGATCCGGGTCGCCGGCACGATCCGTCCCGAGACGCACGAAAGCCCCTCGGAGTAAGCGTCCGAGGGGCCTCGTGCGATCGACGAGCGCCAGGTCCAGTTGCCCGGACCCGACTGCTCCGCTCTGGCGATGCGGCCGAAGGTGCTGCGCGGTCTCCCGCGAAGGGACGATCGGTGACGATCAGCCTTCCGGTCCGTTCGGACGCCTGCGACGCCATCCGCAGCTCTCCGGGTCTCCCCTTCGAGGTGGTCCACCGTTCTCCGGTCAGCCCCAGCAGCTCAGGCCCGCCATCCCGTCCGAGTCTCCATAGGCGGTTCCTCCCAGGTCTCCCCGGTCGGATCCTCCCGGGGTTCCCCGGTGGGTACGTCCCAGGTTTCCCTGGTCGGTGCGGCGGTCCGTCCTTGCCGATGACGTAGTTGTAGTCCTGGTCGAGAACCGCCCGCAAGCAGTTCGACAAGGCACTTTCTGGGAGCTTGGTGTGCACAGCGTCGTCCACAGCCCCTGCCGCACGATCCTGCCCTCGACACACAAGCCTGTGGACAGAATATGTGCATGATCACGAGATGCTTGGGCCACGATCCGACCCGGCGGCCGGCCGACCGGCGTCCCGCGCAGGCGCGCAGTCGCTCGTGGGACACGCTTCGGCCACGGCGTCGTGGATGGGTATGATCGTCGCGCGTGCCTGGGAGACCAGGCGCTCGCGGGTGTAGTTCAGTGGCAGAACTTCAGCTTCCCAAGCTGATAGCGCGGGTTCGATTCCCGTCACCCGCTCCAGTATTTTCGCAGGCCAGGGCGTTGTAGCGGCTCTGTCCGACCTCCCTGAGACCCTTGTTCTGGTCGGCTCGTGCCATAACGTGCCATAGCGAAGAGGGCCCGATAGGGGAAGGCGCGAGGGACCCGAGGGCTGCCCGCAGGCGGCAGCATGAGCGCGGGCGGCAGACATCCGCTGCGATGATCGTCACATGCATCAGCCCCTGCCCAAGGTCAGCATCGAGTTGTGGAGATCCGACGCCATCGTCCTCTTCGACTGGCTGATGTCGGTTGATCTCAACACAGTGCCCATCACTCACCCGGCGGAGAAGCAGGCGCTGATGGACTTGCTCACCCGGTTGGAGACCGAGACTGACGTACCAGGTGTGACCCAGGAACAGATCGATGCTGCCCGAGCTGAAGTCGCTCACGACATGGGCTGGTAGCCGCTGTCGGCGCGGCATGTCCGCGCGGGCGCACGTCGAGAACCGGGACGGTGGCCAAGGGCCTAGAAGCCGCGGAAGATGCCGTCTGGGTCTGCCGAGTCGGCGAACTCGAAGAAGTCCATGTTCGCAAGGGCGAGATTGGCTGTGATCGGCTCGACCTCCTGTGGAACCGCCCGGAAGGTACGCCCAACCTGCTCGTTGTACTCGTTGAGGTCGACGAACAAGATCGTCAGGTCGGTCATTGTGCGGGCGTCCGCGACCGCGAGGTGGGAGAGGTAGCCCGCGCGAGGCAGCAGCACCAGATCGGGCGGTGTCAGGCCAGCCAGCTCGGGCGCCTCGACCAGCTGCAGGCAGGCGCCAATCCGCTCGAAGTCGCCGATGTCGTACACGGCAGTCGCCGCGTTGACGGCGGCCCGCCACGCGGAGTTGCCGGAGTAATCCGTGCGAACCAAGAGGACACACATGTCATCCGGCTCCGGCAGCAGCATGAGCCGAGCCTAGGTCCCGGATGATCCGACCGATGGGCGAACGATCGACGGGTTGGCCGGACGCTACAGCGCCGACGGCGGGGCTCCAGTCAGTCCGTTGCCACGTCGGCTCAGCGCTCGGTCGAAGCGTGCCTGGTCCTCTGGGCGAATCGAGAGCGTGAGCGTCAGCGTGATGTTGAGTTGGCGCTTCGAACCGCTCGCGAAGTGCTCCGGGAGGGCATCGAGTTGATCGGCGAGCGACGCGACGAAATGGCGGAGTTGCTCGATGGGGCCGTCCATCATCCGAGCCGAGGCGCGGTAGGCGCGCCTGTAGCGGAAGGGCACCCGGGTCCCACGCACTTCGTTGCCCCAGTCCATGAGGGCCACATAGATCGAGATGAACTCGTTTGCCATTAGCCGGATCTCGGCAGGGCTCCCAGGCTCACCAGGCGGCCCGAACGCCCGTTCCTGGCGCGTCTCATCGAAGATGTCGTCGATCGACCCAGGCAGGCGTCCTCCCGCCCCGATCGCATCGGCGAGGTGCGGGATCGCGTCCTGTGAATCGAGCCGGTCATCACTCGTTCGCGTCGCGTGGCCGCGCCGGTGTGCGCGGCGTCCCTCGCGCTGGCTCGCCACTCCGATCCAGAGTTGGGCACCGAAAGCCATCCACTCCCATCCGGGCGGCTTCGCGTGAAGCATCTGTGCAAGGTGCTCGGGACCCCGCGGCAAACCCATCAGGCCGCCTGAGGATGCGTTTGAGCCGAGCAAGAGGTGGGGGCTTCGGCAGTTCGAACCTCGGGCGTTCGACCTCGCGGAACCGAGCGAGGACCCCGCGCCGTGCTCGCGAGTCCTCAGAACTTGCGTATCGGCGACCCCAGGTTCGGTCGAAGCCAGCCGCCAGAGAGAGACGAAGCCGGAACGCGAGCACGAAGCGCCTCATGATGGGCCACTTCTCGATGTCTTGAGGCTTGACGATCCGGACTCCGACGACAGCCATCTCCACGGTGCTCAGGTAGGACACCAAGTACAGGAGCGGAACGAGCGCGAACGGGAACCAGATGCTGAGGAGCACCTGCTTCAGCAAGGTCAGCCATTCGCCGATTCGCATCCCATGGGCGAGGACGATCGTTGTCCGCGTCACCAGGGCCAAGCCGATCAGCCACAGAACCGCGTCGGCGAGTTGCCGCACGGGCTTCTCGCCCTGGTGGTGTGCGACGACTCTGAGCATCGCCGCGAGTGTCGCCAGCGCTTGGAGCACGATCTCCACGACCAGCGGGAACGTGGCGACGTTGGTGTACAGGCCAAGGAAGATGGCCGCACCAAGGGTCTTGCCTGCCACCGCGTCCCAAAGCGCGTGAACGCTGCGGGCGTTCACCGCGCTCGATACGAGGGCGATGCCGAGCCCAAAGACGACGATGAGCGTGGACCACCAGAGGTCCGGGGTCCAGAGTCCGATCGACCAGGCACCCCAGACGAGGGCCGAAGCGGACGTGAGATACACGACGAATAGCCACGCGAGCGGCGCCGCCGACCGAAGGATGGATGGGATCTGCTCACGGACCTTACGAACCGTCAGCCCGAAGATGAGGAAGCCCAACAGCAGGATCGCCGTTGCCAGCTCGCGGCTATCGGGCACTCGGGACACCACCTCGGGAAGCTGCGAGGCCGGGCAGCCCTCGCAGTCTCGATTGTGGCGCCCAAGTACGACAGGGTCTGCTGCGGCGACAGGGCCGTGAAACCACACGTCCGCCGGCCCCGGCCGACTTCACGCTCATCGGCACTTCCGGACGTCTTCGGCCCCCTCACGGCGGCCGGCCCGGCCGACGATGACGGGCGCTGCAGAATCTAGGCACTGCCGCGGCGAGGCGGTCAGCGGCACCGTGGTGCAAACAGAGTCGCCGCCCGTCATCGCACGCGCCGACGGGGTCAGCCATGGCGCCGGTCTCTGCGAAGTGCGTCAGGCGAGGTTCTCAGCGAGCATCGCCTCGCACGCGGCGCGGAGGCGCTCGAGTGGCTCGCCGATCGTCGCCCGGACGATGACCGCGTCGAGCTTGTAGTAGTGGTGCCCGATCAGGTCGCGCATCCGGGCGATGTCGGACCACGGCACGTCGGGCCGTTGGGCTGTCAGTTCGCTGGGCAGCGCCTTGACGGCCTCGCCGATCGTGAAGACGTGGAACTGGATGGCGGCCAGAACGACGTCGGGCAGCTCATCATCCTCCGTGTGCCGCCGCCCCACGGCCTCAGCCCCATCGATCGCCGAGATCGCAGTCAGGATGTCCGCCAGCCGCTGCCCACTCGATCGGCTCACAGCGGCACCGCCTCAGCAAGCGCCGAGTCCGCGACACGCGGCGCCAAGGCGCTGGCCGGCGCGACGTCAACGCGCTCGTGCAGTAGCGCCGACAGTTCATCCGCAATCGCCGCAAGCGGCAGCAGGCCACGCTTGTGCACGTCGAGGTCGACGAGCAGGTCGACGTCCGACTCAGGCCCGTCCTCGCCTCGCGCAACCGACCCGAAGACCCGGACATTCGAGGCGCCGTGCTTGTGGGCGATGAGGCGGACGCGGGCTCGGTTCGCGCGCAGCTTCGCCATCCGAGGGGTACGGACGTCGAGGCGACGCGACGAGGCCTCGGCGTTCAGCTCCAGGCGCGCCCCCATCGCCGCGAGCAGCCGGTCGAGTGTCTCGACAGAGGGAGAGCTGGCGCCGGACTCGTAGCGCGACACCGCCGGCTGCGACGTCCCGGCACGCGCCGCCAGGGCGTCCTGGCTCAGGCCAGCCGCCTCGCGCCTCGTGCGGATCAGGGTCGCAGCATCCACGGAGCAATCATACCGTTAGAGGTATGGGCGCGCGACAGTCCTGACCTCGATGCACTCGGGCGGCGTGAGTACTATCCTGCTCGCATGAGCAGTTGACCACTCGCTGGGGAGATGATGGACGTCTCAAACCCGATGGCCGACGTGGTGCCGTCGGCGCACGGTCCCGTGCTTGCCGTCCTGGCGTCCACCACGACTCCCCTCACCGGCCGGGCGGTCGCCAAGCTCACCCAGCCACGGGTCTCCCAGCCTCGGGTCGCAAGCATCCTCAACGAGCTCGCCGAGGCAGGCCTCGTGAACCGGACGCCGGCTGGCTCCGCGTCGCTGTTCTCCCTCAACCGCGAGCACCTCGCTGCCGGCCCAATTGGGGCGCTGGCGTCCCTGCGCACGCAGCTGTGGCAGCGGATCGCAGAGCATGCGAACGGCTGGACTCACATGCCCGACGGCGTCGTGGTCTACGGATCCGCTGCGAGAGGCGATGGCGACTCGACCAGTGACATCGACCTTCTCGTCATCCGACCTCCCAGCGTCGACGACGACGACGAGGACTGGAACCGCGACCTGACCGAATTCGTGGACCAGGTGACCCGCTGGACCGGCAACCCGTGTGAGGTGCTCGACCGGTCGGTCGACCAGCTGCGGTCCATGGCGGCGGCCGGCGAGCGCCTGCTTTCCGAGATCCGCCGTGACGGCCGCGCTCTGGTCGGACCGATGACGCTTGTCCCCGCCCTCGCCGTGGGCTGAGGTGGGCGCACCGGCCGCCTGACACCCCTCCCGCCGTCCGGCCGATGACGGGACCCAAGACGCTCCCGCCGAGCCGATGACGGAACCCGATCCATCGATGACGCGCTCGATGACGGGCCGGTGCCCGGAGCGCCGTCATCGACCCGTCATCGCGTCGCTGCCGACGACGCGTACTCGTCATCACTTCGGCTATCGGCCGTGAGGAGTCTGGCGTCGTGCTTTCCTGCTCACGTGAGTACTTGACGCATCACTGGTGACCGGCCTAGATCTTGCAGACTGTCAACGCAAGCGCCTGCAGACTGTCTGGCGTCACGTCTGCAGATGCACGATGGTCCGCACAGATCGGCCCGACTTTCTGAAGCATAGTCAGCCGACTTTTTGTAGTGCGAACTGGCGACTTTTTGTAGCGTTATAGCGCCGACCTGGCATAGTATCTCCGCATGAGCAGCATGTCGGCGAACACGGACTACCGTCGCAGAGTCCTCGATGATGAACTTGACGAGCTGCTCACGGGACTACCGGCGATCAGCATCGACGGCCCCAAGGGCGTGGGGAAGACCGCCACTGCGACCCGGCGCGCGGCGACGATTCATCGCCTCGACGACCCGGCGACGCTCGCGGTGGTCCTCGCCGAGACGAGCGGCCTTGTTCAGGGACCCGAGCCAATCCTGATCGATGAGTGGCAGCGATGGCAGCCGTCGTGGGACCTGGTGCGGCGGGCAGTCGACGACCGCCCGGCACCCGGCAGGTTCCTGCTCACCGGGTCGGCGTCGCCTCAGACACCGCAGACCCACTCCGGTGCTGGGCGCATCGTCACCGTCCGGATGCGGCCCATGACGCTCGCCGAGCGTGGGGGCGACGTTCCGACGGTTTCGCTGGCGCGGCTCCTCGATGGAACCGACCCCATCCGGGGCGAAACGGGAGTGGGGTTGCGGGAGTACACCGACGAGATCGTCCGCGGCGGCTTCCCTGGGATCGCCTCACCGTCTCCACGGGTGCAACGCAGTCTGCTCGCCGGGTACATAGGCCGGATCGTCGATCGGGGCTTCGACGAGGCCGGCCAGCCGGTCCGCAACCCGCACGGGCTACGTCGCTGGATGACGGCCTTTGCTGCGGCCACAGGCACGACCACGACGATGGAGAAGATCCGCGACGCAGCGACAGCGGGCGACGGGAACACGCCGGCACGGTCCACAGTCCAGGCCTACCGCGAGGCACTGGAGCGGATCTGGGTCGCCGACCCGCTCCCCGGATACGTGCCGACCATGTCACGGCTGAACCGCCTGACCACGTCCCCGAAGTGGTACCTGGCCGATCCCGCCCTCGCGGCTTCCCTGCTCGGCGTGACCTCCGACAAGCTCCTTTCCGGAGGCGAGGGCAGCATCGCGGTCCCCCGAGACGGCACCCTGCTGGGTGCGCTGTTCGAGTCCCTCGCCGCACTCAGTGTCCGCGTCTACGCCCAAGGGGCAGAGGCTGAGGTCGCCCACCTGCGCACCAAGACCGGCGACCGCGAGGTGGACTTCCTCGTCGAGCGCCACGACGGACGAGTCGTCGCGATCGAGGTCAAGCTGGCGGAGACCCCGACACCTCACGATCTACGTCACCTGCTGTGGCTGAAGGATCGGCTCGGCGACGACCTGGTCGACATGGTCGTCCTGACCACCGGCAAGCGCGCGTATCGGCGCCAGGACGGCGTCGCCGTCGTCCCCCTCGCGCTTCTCGGGCCGTGACTCGTGCGCGGCGACGAGCATGGTTCCAGCGCCAGGTCGGCCCCGAAACACCCCACCCCGGTCCCGGCACGCTGGCGCCACGCGGTCACTTCCAGCAAGGACTCCGCGGTGGATCTGGTACTCAGGCCGGCAAGGTTGGGCAACGCCGTGACATACGCGGATCGAGAGGAACCTCGAAGGGACGGGTCGCATGGTTCACGCTCACGCCGCCAGGGCTCGGGCCCTTTTCGCAGCCGCGCTCATCCCGCTCGCCGTGACGAGCTGTGGAACGTCCGCCGATGCGCCGGCGACTCCGGCGGACCTTCTCTCCCAGCGGGACGAGCTGCCATCGTGCGGAGTCCTGGAGCTCGACCAGGGCGAAGTCGTCCCCGAGGCCGCCTGGGACTGCCTCGATGAGGGATCCGAGGCGGGCGCAGAGCTGGTGGTCTCGATGCCCACCACTGAGGGCGACCCGATCGTGACCTACTACCGCGTCGGCGCAGGTATCGAGGGACTGGAGCTGTTCATCGACAACAGCGCGGACGTCTGGGCGGGTCCCGACAACCGTGGCGTGAGTCACCAGTTGTGTCCGGCCACCGCGACAGCCCGAGAGCCGCTCGGATGTCGGGAGGTCACGTGAAGGACACCGGCCTGGTCAAGATCGCCAGCCATCTCGTCGCGAGGGAACCGACCGAGTCAGCCCCAGTGGCATGCCAGAACGTGCCATAGGGGGGGTTCAGATCCGGCCCTCTCGGTTCATCTCCGCACTCGGTTGCGACGCCGACCGAGACCAGTGACTCGAGACCCGGGGTGAGTCCAGCACCCCCCGAGGTCGCACTCGCGGATAGCGGCCGCGAGCCCGAGAGAGTCCCGCCCCCCGCGAGCCCCTCGTCGCCTCGGGCTCGGGCTCGGGACACGCTCACCGTGCGTGGGCCTGGCCATGGATCTCGTGGGGATCACGCATCTGTGTCACCAGTCCGGCGCTCACCACCAGGAGCCCAGCTGCCAGCAGCAACGACGGGGTGAACGAGCCGTTCTGGCCTTTCATCGCCTCCATGACGTAGACGAACACCACCGCGCCCTGTCCGAAGAGCTGGATCAGACCGTTGGAGGTGGCTTCCGGGGTGGGGTAGGTGATCTCGGCGGCGTACTGCATGCCGACCGGGAGGGCACTGACGAGGAAGAACCCCAACACCAGCGCGGAGCCGAAGAGCAACGGCGGCGCGGTGAAGAAGGTCAGCCCCAGTAGGCCCGGGATCGCACCGACCACCGCGATCATCAGATAGCGCTGGCGCCTCTGCTGTCGATCAGACAGCACAGGGATGACGACCACGCCAACCAGGCCGCCGAGGATCATGACGGCGCCCAGTGCCCCGGCATCGGTGGGAGTGAATCCACGCGGCCTGATGATGGCCTCGATCCAGGTGTTGATGCCGTTGAAGATCCCCAGGCCGATCAGCGCGACGGCGAGCATCAGCAGGAAGGGCTTGACCTTGAGGGCGTGCCTGAGCCCGTCGAAGACGAGCGCCCGGGTCTCCGACCCGGGCTCGCCTGGCGGCGTTGGCGGCTTCTCGCGCGCCAGCACCAGGAACAGGACCGAGCTGGCCGCGGCCACAGAGCCGTAGATCAGCTGGACGGTGGGCAGGGACATCGACTCGATGAGCACCGGCGTCAGGGCCAGCCCGAGCGCGGTGCCGATCAGGTTGGCCAGCGTCACCAACCCGACAGCGGTAGCCCGGCCGTCGACGGGGAACCACTTCGCGGGAACGGTGGTCCACGCGTTGAGCAGGAACGGTTGGGCGACGGCGATGCCGATCGTGGCGCCGAGCACGAGCCCGTAGCTGGCGCCGGCGAACCCGCGCAGGAGCCCGAAGACTCCCATCAGAGTGACACCGATGCCGACGGCGACCCTGAAGCCGTACGTGTCGATCACCCACGACGCCGGGATGGACAGCGGGATGAAGGCGATCATGAACGTCATCGCCAGTAGACCGATCTGCAGGTCGGAGACGCCATAGAACTCAGCGGCGGGACCGGTGACCGATGCATACGAGATCCACAGGACCTGGATGGTCACGTTGACCAGCATGAAGACGGTCAGCACCACCCAGCGGTACCCGTACAGCTGATACTGCGAGCTCACCGTTCCTCCTTCTCGCTGGCTGTCGGCGCGAGCGTGTTCGGCCATACGTCATCGCCGGACGCGATACAGGCCCTTGACGCTCCGGTAGAGGTCGGTGAAGGTCCGGTAGTTGCGGTCGTGGACCGCGGCCGCCGCCGGGTCCGGCTCGTAGTGGCGGGTGATGCGGACCAGGCCCGGGATGTCGGACCAGGCCAGCTCTCCGATGCCGATCGCGGCGATGAACGCCGCCCCACGGGCATTGGCGAGGACCGGGTCCTCGGCCTGGCGCACGGTGCACCCGAGCACGTCGGCCAGCGTCTGGCACCACAGCTCCGACTGGGCGCCGCCACCGACGTAGGTGATCGCCGGGAAACCGCCGGGCAGCTCCTTGCGCACGAACCTCTCGACCGCGTCCTTCATCCAGCGGGCGTTGAGTGCGATGCCTTCGAACACGGCCCGCACCAGGTCGGCGCGTGACGTCTCGAGCGACACGCCCACCCACCCGCCACGCACGTGTGGATCGTCGACGGGTGTGCGTTCGCCGTTGAGCCAGGGTGCGAACACGACGCCGTTGGCGCCCGGGGGCGAGGTCAGGGCCAGCGCGTTCAACCGCTCGAGGGCGTCGGCCGGCGCGGGCGTCGTGTCGCCCATGGCGTCGTCCGGATAGACGACGTTGTCGATGAGCCAGTCGATGGCCTTGCCGGCCACGTCCTGGATCGTCGCCACCCAGTAGCGACCCGGCACAACCGCCGGCAACGACGCGACATTGCGAACGAGATCGGTGCGCTTGAAGGGAACGTGGCAGCTCAGCCAGGCCGAGGTGCCGATGTACAGGTGCGCCGCATAGTCCTGGACCGCACCGGCGCCGACGGCAGCGGCAGTGGTGTCGCCGGTACCGGCCACCACCTCGACCTGCCGCCGCAGCCCGAGCTCGGCCGCCGCCTCTGACGTGAGTGTCCCCACGACCGTGGCCGGTGGCACCAGCTCGGGGAGCTTGTCGACGTCGAATCCCGAACGCCGCACCAGGTCAGGGTCGTAGCGGACGGCCGCCGGGTCACGGTTGTCCGTGCACCAGCGCAGGACGGCCGTGTCGAACCCTGCCACCGCGCGACCGGTGAGGCGCATCGTCAGGTACTCGGGCACATCGAGCAGGTAGGCGGCCGCCGAGTAGACATCGGGACGATGATGTCGCAGCCACTGCGCCTGACCCACGGGATCCTTGCCCGACCGGGACGGCACCCCGCCGGTCTTGACGATCCACTGGCGCAGCGCCCTGGCGTTGTACCCGGCTCCCGGCACGGTGATCCCGCCCGACGTCAGCGCCCGGGAGTACACCTCGCCGCGGGCGTCCATCCAGATGAGGGCGTTGTGGAGGTGGCGGCCGTCGGCGTCCACCGGAACCAGACCACCCCACTGGCTGCTCATGCAGATGGCGGACACCGACTCGGCGTCGACATGGTGACGTTCCAGGAGACGACGAGTACAGCCGACGATGGCGTCCCACCACGCCTGGGGATCCTGCTCGGCGCCACCGCCGGGTTGCAGGATCAGCTCCACCTTCGCCGACTCGTGTCCGACCAGGTCGCCGGCGACGCCCATGAGGGCGACCTTGGGCCCGCCGGTACCGAGATCGACCCCGATGACGTAGCGGTCGAGGCTCATGGGCGCCTCACGGCTCTGCGCCGCACTAGACGCCCTCCACCAGGGAGAAGACCTCGTCGAACCGGCTCAACGCATCGTCGATGACGGCGTCGGTGTCGGCCATCGAGGTGTACAGCCGCGACCCCGCCAGCGTGATGATGCCGTGCGCCGCATAGGCGGCCCCGATCTGCTCCATCAGCTCCTTGCGGGAGTCCTTCTCCTTGAGCAGCTTGAGCGGGTTGTGCATGTCGAGCAGCATCACCCCGCTGGACTCCAGGTGCACGATCGAACCCTGGTTGTACACGACGTAGGGCAGCCCGTGCCTGTCGATCAGTCGCTGCAGCCCTCTGGCGAGACGGTCGCCGGCTCGCCCGGCGACGACCGGGGCGTTGGTCCTCGCCATCTCCTCGATGGCGAAGTACCCGGCGGCGCAGGACAGCGGGTTGGCGGACAGTGTTCCCCCCACCTGGACGTGGGCGCCGGACTTCCCGTCGATGCCGGAGCCGAAGACGGCCATGATGTCGGACCGACCGCCGACGCCGCCCGCCATCGGATAGCCGCCCGCCACCGCCTTGCCGAACACGGTGAGGTCAGGGGTGACCCCGAAGTACCCGGCGGCGCCACCCATCCCGACCCGGAAGCCGGTGACGACCTCGTCGAAGACGAGCAGGGCTCCGAACTCGTCGCACAGCTCCCGCACCCTGGCGTTGTAGTCGTAGGGCGCGGGCCGGGTCCCCGACTCGGGTCCGAGCGGCTCGACGATCACGGCGGCGGTCCCCCCGCGCGCCCGGTTCTCGACGAGCTTGCGCTTCAGCGCCCCCAGGTCGTGCGGGAAGACCTCCCGGGTGTGGCTGGTGGCTCCGAACGGGATCCCCTTGGCGTTCATCCGGAAGGTGCCGGGCACCCGCAGTCCGTAGACCATCGTGTCGGACCAGCCGTGGTAGGCACCGCCGACCTTCATCACCATCTTGTTGCCGGTGAACGCGCGCGCTGCCCGGACCGCGGCCATCACCGCCTCGGTCCCCGACCCGAGCGACCGGTACATCTCGACGTGCGGCATGTACCGGTAGATGATCTCGGCGAGCTTGAGCTCGTACTCGTGGAAGAGGCCGGTGACCGGCCCGGACTCGCCGACGACCTCGGCCACCCGCTCGTTCACGGGTGCGTAGTTGCTCCCCAGGATCGTGGGTCCACCGGCCTGCAGGAAGTCGATGTAGGTGTTGCCGTCCCGGTCGGTCAGGTGGGCTCCGTGGGCCTTGGTGATGGCCAGCGGGAAGGGGTAGTTGAAGGCCAGGTTGTGCTGCACCCCGCCTGGGATCCGCGCCTTGGCGCGCTCGGAGATGTCGCGGCTGGCGGTGCACCTGGTCTCGAAGTAACCGAGCACGTCGAGCAGGGCGTCGTGCCGCAACCCACGCAACGGTTGGGCGAGGAGGGCCCGCAGACGCCGCATCGTGTCGTCGACGTCGGGGTAGTCGCTGATGGCGTAGCCGAGCTGGGCAGACTCGCTTCCGGGGACCTCGACCAGACGGGTCTCGGGCCGCGGCGCCTCCTGGCCGACGACGCGGGCCGCGGCGTCGTCGGCGCTGGGGAGCTCCTCGACGGCAGCGACCCGGACCGGGGGGACCGACTCGGTGATCTGGGCGCCGATCCGCTTCTCGTCCTTGCGGAGCTTGGTGAAGGCGATCTCCCGCACCCAGTCGGGGACGGTGTAGACCTTGCCCGCCTCGGTGAGCAGGCTGAGCAGGTAGGCGATCGACACCTTCTCGAGCAGCGCCATGTTGAAGACCGCCCGGTCGGGGTCGGTGCCGAGAGCGACGACACCGTGGTTGGCGATGATGAAGGCGTTGTCACCGCCTGCCACCTTCTTCTCCACGTTCTTCGCCAGGAACCCGGTTCCCGCCGGCGCGTAGTCGACGATGGCCACCCGCTTGCCGAGGAAGCGGACCTGCTCGTCGGTCAGCGCCGGGATCTCACGGCGGAGGAAGGCAAGCGCCGAGGCGTAGGGCTGGTGGGTGTGGACGATCGCGTTCACGTCCGGGCGGACCCGGTACACGTTGGCGTGCATCCCCGCTTCGACGGAGGGCGCCATGACCAGCGACTCGTCCGCGATCTGCTTCCCGTCGAAGTCGACGATGCAGACGTCGTCGATGCGCATCTTCGCGTAGTCGTAGTTGCTCGGGGTGACGGCGTAGAGCCGGCGGCCGGGGATCCTCACGGACACATTGCCTTCGGTCGCCTTCAGGTAGCCCCGTTCCAGCATCGTCCGGCACATGTCCACCACGTGCTGGCGTGACGCGGCGTGTTCCATGTGATCTCCCTTGCGCGACGAGCTGCGACCCACTTCTATCATCGCCGGTCGAAACACCGATCCCTACGTTCCCAGAACTCCATCCTCTCGACCACTGGCTATCACGGCTTGATAGGATCAAGGAATGGGTGATCGTGTTGTGTCCCCGACCCCGTGGCAACGGCTGCCCGCGGCTCTGGTGCCTGCGCTGCGCGGTCGGATGGCGGCGATCGTGGACGCCGTGGCCGGCGAGATCACGGAGTCGATCTACGCGGGGAACGACGACGCCAAGATCGCTCAGGACATCCGTCGCGGGGTCGGAGCCGCCCTGGAGCGGTTCGTCGATCTCGTAGGGACCAATGAGCCGGCGCTTCCTGCCGGTGTGCGCGAGACCTTCGTGGATCTCGGGGCGGCCGAGGCACGGGAGGATCGCGCGCCGGCGACGTTGCTTCTTGCCCTGCGGACCGCGGCGCGAGTGATGCTCCGGGAGACATCGAATGCGCTGGCGGAGGCGCGGCCGCCGGCCATCGAGGATCTGATCGACCTGTCCGACGCCATCACCGCCTACGTCGACGAGCTGGTCGCAGCCACCACCGATGGCTTCACCCTCCAGCTTCGAGAACAGGCGGGCGAGAGGGATCGGCGTCGTCGGCTGCTCGCCGAGATGCTGGTGCGAGGGAGTGCACCCGAGCGGGCCGTCCTGGCCGCCGCCGAGGGCATCGGCTGGCGTCGGATCGACAACGTCGTCCCGATCCTGCTACCCCCCGAGCAGACCCGGCACGCGCAGTTCAGATACCGCGACGAAGCGGTGGCGCTGGAGCGTGAACGCGACTCCGTACTGCTGCTTCGGCAGGGCAGGCCGGCCTCGCGAGAGATGCTCGAGCGGACCCTGAAGGGGAGGGGAGCCGTGGTCGGCGTCACCGTCGACTGGGCGCGGGTGCCCCAGGCGGTCAGGCTGGCCGAGCTGACGGCCCAGCTGGCGTCCGACGGTGTCGATCCCAACGATCCGATCTTCGCAGAGGACCATCTCGCGACGCTGGCGCTACGCGGCGAGCAGGCAGCATTCGCCATCCTCACCGAACGCAGACTGGCGCCGTTCGCCGCGTTGCGCGAGGCGACGCGGGAGCGACACCTCGAGACACTCCACAGCTGGTTGCGCCATTGGGGATCCCGCACCGCCGTCGCCGACGAGCTTCGCGTCCATCCCCAGACTGTGAGCTATCGGATCCGTCAGCTCCGCGAGCTGCTCGACGGCGACCTCGACGACGCCGATGCGCGGTTCGAGCTGGCGCTCGTCCTGGCCGACCGCCCCCGGCGCTAGGGCTCCGCACAAGCCCGAGCGGCCCGCGCCGCAGGCTTCGGGCGATGCGGCCGAAGGTGCAGGTCCCTGGTTTCGACGTCGCCGGGTTCGTCGCGGCGTAGCGTTCGGAAGCGTCCTGACGTAGCCCTGGCAGCTGACCGGCCGATCGGTCGGGCCTCCGATACCTCGCGACGGACACCTGCTCGGCGCCCTGTTCGAGTCACTGGTGGCCCTCAGCCTGAGAGTCTTCGCGCAAGCGGCGGACGCGGCGGTGCACCACCTGCGCACCAAGAACTCCGACCATGAGGTCGACTTCATCGTGACGGGTCGCGGCGAACGCTCCACAGTCGCGATCGAGGTCAAGGTCTCGCCCACCGTGAAGCCCGACGACGTCCGGCATCTGCACTGGCTGAAGACCCAGATGGGCGATCAGCTCACCGACATGGTTCTCGTGAACACCGGGCGGCACGCGTACCGCCGACCGGACGGGATCGCGGTCGTGCCCCTCGCCCTGCTCGGACCGTGACGCGCAGCCGAGTGATCGCCCGGACCGGAACCGTGACTCCGCCGACGCCGGCGACCGGCCGCGCGAGCACGGACCCCGACTGGGTGACCGGCGTGAGGTGTCACATGATCGCGTACTGCACGATCATCGAGTCGAACAGCGAGACCGTCTGGCCGCTGAGGAAGACGACGGCGTCGTCCGCTCCGCACGGCCCGGTGGCCTGCCGAGCCGACGGACCGACTCAGGCGACGGCCACCTCCTCATGGTGCGTGGTGACCCAGAACCGCGCTGCCAGCACCACCCCGAGCACCAGGAGGGCGCTCGTCAGGAGGAACGGCCAGGTGCGGTCCATGCTCGACAGCCAGCCCGAGATCCAGCCGAACGGGGCGATGGCGAGCATCACGCAGGTGCGTTGGATGGCCATGACCCGGGATCTCTCGTCGCGGTCCACATGCAGGGCGACGAGCGACTCGGTGAGCATGAAGAGGATGCCCGCGCCGAACGCGTCCAGCAGCAGGCAGACCCCGAGCAGCGCGTAGGTCTGGGCCGTTGGCCCGCCGGTGTTCGCGGGGATGACGACGAGCAGCAGCTGGCCGGCGAGGTACCCGGCCAGGCCCCACAGCGTGGGGCGCCGCAGGTTGATCACGTGGGTGAGTCGCGGGATGAGCGTGAAGAACAGCACGACGGACAGCACGGAGCGGACCATCGGGAAGAACGGCAGCAGCGGGTCGGGGACGCCGAGGTGCTGACTGACCGCCACCTGCCAGAAGGTGGCGTTGACCAGCGCCACGGCGGAGACGACAGCGCTCAGGGCGAGGGAGAAGATCGTCCCGCGCGAGTGCAGGATCAGACCCAGCACACCGCGGTACTGGGCGAGCAGGCGCCACGTGCTCACCCCGCGGGTCTGTTCGAGGCGCACGCGGCCCGTCGCCGTCTCCGTCGACCACCGGTACAGGATCGCGATCTTGCCGGTCATGATGACGAACGCGTTGAGGTAGAGGATCCGTACCGCCGGCTCGAGGCCGTACTGCGACACCAGGAGCGCCGCGATCGGGGCGAAGATCGCGGAGCAGTCGCCGGCGACCTTGACGAGGGAGTACAGCCGCGGGATCTCCGCGCGGTCCGCGTCCTCGACGAGCAGGCAGTCCCACGAGTTCTGGGTGACCTGCCAGCTGCCGTTGATGACAGCCGCCGCGAGGAACCACCAGAAGTTCTGCGCGAACGCCCAGACGAGGCACGGGACGGACCACGCGACGAGGTCGAACACGGCGGTCGTCGTGCGCCGCCCGAGCTTGTCCGTGATGACCCCGCCGAGCAGCCCGAACCCCACCTGGGACACCATCGACACCGTCGCGATGAGCCCGATCTGCTCGTCGCGCACGCCCAGGGCCAGCATGAACACCGACGCGTAGGGCAGCACCAGCATCATCGACAGTCCCCACAGGGGTTCCGTCCAGATCGAGGCGCGGGCGTTGCCGGTCAGGCCGACGAGCGACGCCAGCATCGGGTTACGGGGCATGTGCACGGGGACAGGTACGGCGGCCCGCCCTCAGCGCACGCCCTGGAACCCGAACCGGAACACCAGGTCGCTCCCCTGCGGCACGCGGAACTCGGGGTGGGTCAGCGCGCCCCACGAGTCGTCGCCGCCGACTCCCCGACGCATCAGCGCCGGGCGGAGCACCGTGTGCTGGATCGGTGGCAGCTCGACCGGGTGCCGGGCGTTCTCGATCTCGAACGGTGTCCACGGCAGGGCGGAGAACTCCATCCCCTCGGCACAGTCGAACCGCAGCCCGGCCCCCTGGTCGTCGGTCACCGTTGCCCACCGCACACCCGTGCGGCTGCCGGACTCCTGCGGTCGCACGTAGGGCGTCAGCTCCTGGCGGACGTCGCTGGTGTAGATGCCGAGCCGAGCCCCACCGCGGCGGTCCACGTAGCACTCCGCCGGTCCGTCGCCGTACCAGCTCAGGTGGTGCAGGGCCGCATCGGCGGTGAAGAGCATGCCGAACTCCGGCAGGTCCGGCAGGCCCGCTCCGGGGCGCAGCGACAGGGTGACCTCGACGCGACCGCTGCCGAAGACCCGGTAGACGACCTCGCTCTCGCTGTTGGGCGTGGTGGGCAGCAGGTAGCCGTATCTCACCTCGACATGGTCGGCGTGCAGCGCGACCACGGGCCTCTCCTGGCTGGGCAGCGGCTCGCGGTAGCGGCTGGCGAGCAGCCAGTGGCCGTCCCGGAAGGGCATGCCCCAGCCCCGCTCGTTCGACGTGGGCGCGTGCCAGAAGTTCGGCTGCGGGATGGCCCGGAGCAGCTCGCGGCCCCCGTCCGAGGTGAGGCCGTAGCGGTACGAGACGAGGCCCCCGTGGATGCGGGAGAACAGAGCGATGAAGTGCTTGCCCCGGACCCCGATGTTGTGGATGCCCTCGATCAGGGTCGGGGCCTCGTCGTGAGCCGAGGACGAGTCGTGCGCCGAGGACGAGTCGTGTGCCGTACCCGTGACGACGATCACCCGCTGCTCCCACGCGATCTCGTACCCGGCCGGCGCCCAGGCGGTGGCACGGCGGAGCCTGAGCGAGACGTCGATCGCATACTCGCCGGGAGCGCGGGGCACGGTCACCGGGAGCGGATAGGTCCGGCCGCTGCCCGGTGCCACGTCGATGTCGATCTCGGACTCGGCGAGCACCGTCCCCTCGCGCCTGAGCGTGACGACGCAGTCGAGATCGGAGCTGCCCGTGAACAGGCGCCGGTTCTCGATCTCGATCTCGTCGTGGGAGATCGAGATCCGGAACGGCTGGTAGAGATACCGGACCTCCTGGAGCTTCGGCGTCGGGGTGCGGTCGGCGAAGACGATGCCGTTGGCGCTGAACTCGTAGTCGCTCGGCGCTTCGCCGCAGTCACCGCCGTATCCGAAGTACTCCTGCCCCAGGCGATCGGTCAGCCGGAGCGCCTGGTCGGCGAAGTCCCAGATGAACCCGCCCTGGAAGAGGGGCTCACGGTCTGCGAGGTCGAGGTACTTGTCCACCGCGCCGAAGGAGTTGCCCATGGCGTGGGCGTACTCGCACAGGATGAAGGGCTTGTCCCGGTGCGTGCGCAGCCAGTCCTCGATCTCCGCCGCCGGGGTGTACATCTGGCTCACGACGTCGGTGGTCTCGGGATAGCGAGGATCCCAGTGCACCCCCTCGTAGTGCACCGGGCGGGTGTCGACCTCACGCAGATAGTTCGACACGGCCAGGAGGTTCGTGCCGCCGAACGACTCGTTGCCGCAGGACCACATCACGATGCTCGGGTGGTTCTTGTCCCGCTCGAACATGCTGGCGGCACGGTCCAGGAGTACGGGCAACCACTCGGGCCGGTCGCCGGGCAGTGCCTCCTCGATGCTGAGGTCGCCGACGGCGACCTTGTCCCACATGCCGTGCGACTCGAGGTTCATCTCGTCGATGACGTAGAGCCCGTACTGGTCGCACAGCTCGTAGAAGTAGGTGTTGTTCGGATAGTGGCTGGTCCGGACGGCGTTGATCCCCGTCGCCTTGATCAGCCGGATGTCCGCCTCGGTCTCGTCGCGGGACACCACCCGGCCCTTGAGGCCGAACTCGTGCCGGTTGACACCCTTGAAGACCAGCCGCTGGCCGTTGATCTTCAGGACGCCGTCCTCGATGCCGAAGCGACGCACGCCGACCCGCTGCACGATGAGCTCGCTCGACGTACCGTCCTCGGCCAGGACCTCGATGTCCAGCTCGTAGCAGAACGGGTCCTCCGCGCTCCACAGGTGCGGATCGGTGAGGGTGATGGTGAAGTCTCCGGTGCTGGTCTCGACCAGGTCACCCTGGCCCACGAGCGTGGCGCGGATCGAGCCCGGTCCGGTGACCGGGGCGCGCAGCACGACCGCTGCCACGTCGAGGTCGTCGGACACCGTGGACGTCACACGCAGGTCCTCGACGTGCACCGCCGGTTGCCGGTACAGCACGACGTCACGGAAGATCCCGGAGAACCGGTAGAAGTCCTGGTCCTCGATCCAGGACCCCGCACTCCACCGGAAGACCTGCGCGGCGAGCTTGTTCTCGCCGTCGAGCACCGCGTCGGTGAGGTCGAACTCCGACGGGGTGAACGAGTCCGCGCCGTAGCCGATGTAGGTGCCGTTCAGCCAGACGGCGATCGCGCTCTCCGCACCCTGGAAGGACACGCTCAGCCGCTCGCCGTCGTCGAGCGGGCGATCGAGGACGAAGGTGGTCACATAGCTCGCGACCGGGTTGTAGCGCGTCGGCACCTGCCCGGGTTCGACGGCCTCGTGACCGTCCCACGGATACTGGATGTTGGTGTACTGCGGCCGGTCATAGCCATGGAGCTGGATGTGTGCCGGCACCGGGATGTCGTCCCACGACGAGCAGTCGTGGTCGAGGCCCTCGAACCCCACGATCGTCTGCGCGGGGCTCTTCGCGTAGTGGAACTTCCACAGGCCGTTCAGGCCTTGCTCGAACCCGCTGGTCCCGGCGGCGACCTCCGCACGGTTGCGGTACCGCCGGTGATCGGAGTGGGCCGGCAGACGGTTCTCGGCGAAGTACTCCGGGTCCGCGATGCGAGTCACGTCGAAGGTCACTTGATGGCTCCCGTGATGCCCTCGGCGAAGCTGCGCTGCAGGACCAGGAAGATCGCCATCGCGGGCAGCGAGGCGATGAGGACGGCCAGCATGAGCATCCCGTAGTCGGTGACGTACCCGGCACGGATGTTCGACAGCAGCATCGGCATGGTCTGGTAGGCGTTGTCGACCAGGATCACCTTCGGCCACAGGAAGTTGTTCCATGCAGCCATGAAGGTGATCACGGCGGCCGCGGCCACCGTCGACCGGTTGGTGGGCAGGTAGATGCGCAGGAAGATCGCCAGCTCGCGCAGCCCGTCGATCCGGGCGGCCTCGAGGATCTCGTGCGGGAAGGACCGCGACGCCTGGCGGAACAGCAGGATGAGGAACGGCGTCGAGACCGCCGGCAGGATGACCGCGTACGAGGAGTTCACCAGGCCGAGGTCGGCGAACATCTGGAACAGCGGGATCATCGTCGCCGCGAACGGGATCATGATCGCCAGAAGCAGCAGACCCATCAGCCAGTCCTTGGCCCTGGTGTGGTAGACCTCGAACGCGTACCCGGCGATCGACGTGATGGCCAGGGCGAGGACCGTGGTGCCCACCGCATTGACGGCCGAGTACCACAACGCCGAGCCGAGCGGCTGCGAGGTCGCCAGGGCCTCGAAGTTCTCCAGCAGGTGGGTGCCGGGCATCAGCTTCGAGCCCAGCACCTCCTGGCTGGTGTTGGTCGCGGACACCACCATGAAGTACAGCGGGAACATCGACGCCAGGGCGGCGAGGGACAGGAACACGTAGCCGGGAAGCCGGCGCCACCGCCTAGTCACGCTTGTCACCCACCTTGAGCTGGATCGCGGCCAGGATGGCGACGATGATGAGGATCACGTAGGAGATCGCCGCGGCGTACCCGAAGTTCGGGCTGTTCCGGAACGACACCATGTACAGGTAGTGCGAGATGGTCATCGAGGTGTTGGCCGGCCCACCGGCGGTCAGGTTGAACGACTCGTCGAAGAGCTGGAGCGTCCCGTTCGTCGACATGATCGCGGTCAGCAGGATGATCGGCTTGAGCTGGGGCACCGTGACGTACCAGAACGTCTTGAACGAGCCCGCGCCGTCGATCCGCGCCGCCTCGATCGTCGAGGGGTCGATGCTCTGCATCGCGGCGAGGTAGAAGATCATGTTGTAGCCGGTCCACCGCCACAGCAGGCCGAGGACGATGACCAGCCGCGCGGTGCCGGTCTGGCCGAGCCAGTTGACCGGGTCGTCGATGAAGCCCATCCCGAGCAGGAGGTCGTTGACCAGCCCGTCGTTGGCGAACATCGTGCGGAAGACCAGCGCGTAGGAGACCAGGCCCACCGCGCTCGGCAGGAAGATCGCCGTCCGCCACAGCCCCTTGAACCGCAGGTTCCGGTCGTTGAGGAGGTTCGCCAGGACCAGCGCCAGGCCGAGCATGATCGGGACCTGGATGATGAGGTAGAAGAACGTGGTCTGCAGGGTGAGCTTGAAGATCTCGTCGTCGAACAGGCGCGTGTAGTTGGACCACAGCGGCTCGGCGAAGTCGAGCTGAGTCCCGCGTCCGGTCTGCATGGAGAGGATGAACGCCTGGATCATCGGCCAGAAGTTCAACCACAGGATGAGCAGCGAGGCGGGGAGCAGGAACGTCCAGCCGGTCAGGCTGCGACGCTGCTCGAGCCGGAACCTCGGGCCGGAGGAGCCGGGAGGCCGGGCGGAGCGGGAGAACGGGCCCGTGACCTTCGTGAGCGGCGAGGGAGCCGATCGAGCGGCTTCCCCGGTCGGCGCGGCCGGATGTGACACGGCGAACTCACCTTCTGCGCGGGAGAACGAGCGGGCGCCGGGCACCGGGCGCGGCGGCGGTGTGCCTCACCGCGCCCGGTCCGGGGATCACTGCATCGCGAACTCGACCGTGCCCTGCGCCTCCTCGAGCGCGGTGGCGGGGTCGGCCCCGTTCATGATGCTCGTGATCGCGACGCTGACGGCGTCGCGACCCTCGTAGTAGTAGGCGCCGGTGTTGTTGCTCGGCACCTGGGTCGAGAAGTCCACGACCTTGGAGAAGATCGCGTCGCCGCCGAAGAACTCCTGCGGCTCGGCGTAGACGTCGCTCTCACCTGCGGGGGTCCAGTTCGCCAGGGCACCGGCCGACGGCAGGATCGTGTCGTAGAACTCGGTGGAACCCGCGAAGGTGGCACCCAGGAAGTCGGCCGCGAGCTCGGCGTCAGCGCTGGAGCTGATCGCCCAGGACGAGCCACCGTTGGCCGAGTAGTTGGTCGCACCGTCGACGTCGTCGAGCTTCGGCAGGTTGGTGACTCCCCACAGACCCGACTGGTCGGCGGCCGACTGGATCGAGCCGATGATCCATACGCCGTTGATGGTGCCGGCGACGTTGGAGTTCACGAGGCTGTTGATGTACTCGTCCCACGAGTTGACCTCGACCAGCACACCGGAGGTGACCAGCTCCTGGTAGGTCGCGATGGCCGCGAGGAGCGCATCGTTGTCGGTGATCGTCGGCTTGCCCTCGTCGTCGAAGAGGCTCGCACCGGCACTCTGCAGCATCATCATGATGAGGTCGGACGAGCCGGCCTGGCCGGACAGCAGCGGCTGGCCGGTCTTGGCGAGGACATCCTTGCCGATGGTGATGTACTCGCTCCACGTGATGTCGGTGAAGTCGTCGACCGTGTAGCCGGCCTGCGTCAGGACGTCGGTCCGCAGGGCCGAGATCGCGGTCCCGTTGTCGAAGGGCAGGCCGTAGTTCACACCGTCGACCGTCGAGTACGCCACGACGGACTCGGGGAACTCGCTGAAGTCGATGCCCGACTCGGAGTAGTCGGTGAACAGGTCCGGGTAGTTGATGACGTTCTTCTGGTAGGCGTTGTTCTGCATGAGGAAGATGTCCGGGAGCTGGTCCAGCTCCTGCGACTGCGCGAGCGTGGTGAGCTTGGTCTGCAGGTCGTCCCACGGGGTCTCGACGATCTCGAGCGTGAAGTCCGGGTGGTCCTGCTGGTAGATCTTCTCGGCCTCTTGGAGCGAGTAGATGTTGAAGGCCGGGTCCCAGGCCCAGACCGTGAGCGTGGTGCCGCCACCGCCGGTGGCCTCGCCACCGCCGGTGGCCTCGTCACCGCCGGCGGGCTCTTCCCCGCCGCCGCAGGCCGCGAGAGCAAGGGACAGCGCCATGACTGTCGCTACCGAAACCGACTTCCGGAACGTGTCCATCTGAGCATCCTTCTTGTCGCTGCCGGGCCGGGGCCGGCGTTGGCCGTGCCCCGGGCCTACCTGTTCCTTGACGTACCTGTCGCCCACATCTGGGCCCGACCTCGCGCGCTGGTGCTGTACCCCGGGACGGCCTGGTGTGGCGACACTCCCGGGCGGGTCCAGCACCGAAGGCGACGACGTGTCGTCGTGTTGCGCTCCTCTCTGAGCCAACAAATGTTTAGGTAAACATAGGGCGCGCTCCAGTGACGGTGCTAGGCCCGCTGGTCACGATCCCGTAACGGTCAGCGGCGCCCGGAGGCATCCTCGGCCTGCGGGTCGATGACGTCACCATCGCGCCAGTAGGATGCCGGGCATGGCCGCCATGACTGGCCGGGGCCGGAGAAAGACCGGCCCATCGATCGAAGACGTCGCCAAGCTCGCGGGAGTCTCGGCGCAGACGGTGTCGCGGGTGTCGACGGGAACCGATGTCGTCCGCCCGGCGACTCGTGAGCGCGTGCAACAGGCGATGCAGCAGCTGGGCTACACACCCAACGGCGCCGCTCGCGCGCTGCGCAACGGGAAGTACGGCGCGATCGGAGTCGTCGCGCACCGGTTCGGCCGGACGGGCGAGGCCCTGACCACGGAGGCCGTGGTGCGAGCCGCAGAGGCCGAGGACTATGCGGTGACCCTGCTCACCGTGCGGAATCCCGCGACCGAGGGCTGGGAGCCGGCGGCGCACCGTCTGCCGCATCAGGCGATCGATGGCCTCGTCATCATCCGGGCCGAGCGGGCCACTGCCGAGTCTCTGGCGCTGCCCCACGGCATGCCCGTCGCGGTCTCCGACTCGCGATTCAGCGGGCACTACCCCAGCGTCGTCGCCGATCAGGTCCAAGGAAGTCGGGATGCGACCCAGCACCTGCTGGACCTCGGGCACCGCACCGTGCACCACCTGGCCGGGCCCGAAGGCTCCTGGCCCGCCAGCGTCCGCACCGCATCGTGGCAGCGCTGCCTCGAGGACGCGGGCGTCCGGCCACCGAAGCTCTGGCGTGGTGACTGGTCGGCCGGGTCGGGCTATCTCGTGGGTCGTCAGATCGCGTTGGACCGGTCGATCACCGCCGTCTTCAGCGCGAACGACGACATGTCGTTCGGGTTGTTGCGTGCCCTGCACGAGGCCGGTCTACGCGTGCCGCAGGACATCTCCGTCGTCGGCTTCGACGGGATCGCGCTGAGCGAGTTCTCGTCCCCGCCGCTGACGACCGTCGCGCAGGACTTCGACCAGATCGGTGTCGAGCTGGTCCGGCTGGTCCTCGGGCAGGTGCGCCACGGGACCGAGGTCGTCCGTGACCGGGTGCTCGTCCCGACTGATCTTGTGGTGCGTGCGAGCACCGCACCTCCGCCGGGGCCGTGACGCCGGCCACCTCGGTCTCCGCTCGACGCGGTCAGCCGCGAGGCGCCGGCAGCACGTAGAGATACATGAGCAGGTAGTGCAGCAGTGCTGCGACGACCACCATCAGGTGCCAGATCTCGTGGAAGCCGAGCACCCCGGGCCACGGGTTCGGCTTCTCGATCACGAAGATCACGAAGCCGGCGCTGTAGACCAGGCCTCCCACCGCCATCAGCGCGTACGCCCCGGCGGGCAGCGAGCCGCCCGCGCCGACCAGCAGCACAGGGACCCAGCCCAGCGCGATGTAGAGGGTGTTCGTGACGTACTTCGGCAGCTGACGCACCATCGAGCGCAGCACGATCCCCAGCGTGGCGATGACCCACACGGCACCCAGCACCGTCCAGCCGTAGGTGGCGCGGAAGAGCACGAGCACCAGCGGCGTCACAGAGCCCGCGATCAGGAAGAACACCGAGTCGTAGTCGAGGGTGCGCAGCACCTCGTTCACCCGCGGGCTGTGATCAAGGCCGTGGTGCAGGGTGCTGGCGACGAACAGCGTCACGACGGAGAGACCGTAGATGCTGAACCCGACGATCTTCCACGGGTCCGCCTGCACGCCCGCCTGCGAGATGAGCAGGGCAGCGCCGACCAGAGCGAAGCAGGCGGCGAACAGGTGCGAGACGGTGTTGAACCGCTCGTCGGTCACATGTTCGCTGCCGTCCCTGCTCCTCGGAGGTGTCTCCACAAGCCGCCTTCTCGCGATGTCGCGCCTCAACCATGGGGAGTCCGGGGGCCACGCCGACGAAAGCCTACCGATCCTCGCCGTCGACGGCTCCCAGGTCCGAAACGCCCCACCTCCGTGGCAGGTCGCACCTACGATGCAGCGCGTGACCACCGCCGCATTCGACGCCGATCCCGAAGCGCTCACGCACCTGGCCGGCCGGACGATGGCCGCGGTCGACACGATCACCGACGCCATCACCCGCATGCTGTCCGCCGTGCAGCTCTCGCCGGGCGACGTCGGGCCGACCTCGTCCGGGGCACTGCTGCACGGTGCCGCGTCCGGCGCGAGCGAGGCCGCCGACGGCGCCGTCGGCGCGATCGCCGAGGTCTGGGAGCTGGACGCGGACAGCCTGCTGCAGGCAGCCATCGCCTACCGGGAGACGGACCTCGACGAGGCTGCGCGACTCAGGGGCCCGCGGATGGAGGCGCGCTGATGACGACGCCCACACCCCGTCCGGCGCCGTCGCCCACCGCCCGCCCGACGCCGACGCCCACGGCACCGCCGGCAACGCCCGTCCAGCCCCCGCGCGTGTGGCCCACGCTCGTCCTGCCCAACCTCTGGTACCTCGGAGCTGCGCCCAACCGGGTTCGCGCGGCCGCCGATGCGTGGGCCACCCTCGCCGAGACCGTCGTGACGGCACGCGACAGCATCGACGATGTCGCGCTCCCGCTGCGCGGCGACGCCTGGTCCGGGTCCGCGGCCGACGGCTACCACGCGCACCGCGCGGCGGTGAGCAGCTCCGTGGACGACGCCGCGGCCGCCGGCCGGACGGCACGGGACGCGCTGCACGCCGCGGCCGGCGCACTCGGCACCGCGCAGGCGTCCCTCTCGGCGTCGCTCGGCAACCTCCGGGCAGCGGTCCACACGGTGGTGCTCGGTCCGATCGTCTGGGTCCACCCGCAGAGCGACGCGCAGATCGCGCGGGTGCGGGCGCTGGTCGCCGGTGCACGCGAGATCCGCGCGGACCTCGATGACGCACTGGCGGCTGCTGCGCGCGAGATGTCGGCTGCCCGGGTGGCGCTCGACGGCGTCGCGCGCCGGTGGAACACCGCTGCCGAGGGCACGGCAACGACGTGGACCCCGCCTGCCGAGAGCACACGGCTCACGTGGATCGACGACGGTGAGCGGATCGTCGTCAGCACGGGGTCCGGGGCCGACGACGTGCAGGTGCGGGTGGACCCGGACACCGGTGCCCAGATCGTGACCGTGAACGGACGGACCCTGACCTTCCCCGCAGGGCGGCCGGTCGTGATCCGCACCGGCTCGGGGAGCGACACGGTGACGGTGGAACCTGGCACATCGGTGCGTCTGACGATCCTCACGGGAGCGGGCGACGACTGGGTCTCCGGCGGCGACGGCAACGACCGGGTCTCGGCCGGGGCGGGCTCGGACCAGGTCTGGGGCCTCGGAGGCGACGACCGGATCTACGGCGGCTCCGGACCTGAGGACGACCTGTACGCGGGGGCGGGCGACGACGTCGTCGTCGGTGGCACCGGCCATGACTACGTCGACGGTGGCGACGGACGCGACCGGCTCTCGGGCGGCGACGGGGACGACACCGTGTACGGGATGGGCGGGGACGACACCGTCATCGGTGGCGCCGGCGAGGACTACCTCGAGGGAGCCCGCGGCGACGACACCGTCATCAGCGGGCGCGACGACGACGTGGTCTCCGGTGGTCGCGACGCGGACGCCCTGCACGGCGGCTCGGGGACGGACGTGCTGTACGGCGGCCACGGCAGAGACACCCTTCAGGGCGGCACCGGCTCCGACACGGCGTACCTCCAGTCCGAGGACTCCGGCACGGCCGAGCACGAGGTGTACGTCGACATCAGCGACGCCGGCTCCTTCATCCGGATCGAGGGCTCGCCGGACTTCGTGGCACGCGTCGAGGCGGACCTCGACATGCTCCGGTCCTCGCCGACGGGCCAGGAGATGCTCGCCGGGCTGGACAAGGCGCACGAGGACTCGGACGGGTGGTTCACCGACGGCGACGGGCTGCGCATCATCGAGCTCGCGGATCAGGACAACGGCTTCGCATCCCGCGACACGGCCTGGGGGACGCAGACCCACCAGATCCAGTACAACCCGGGATTCGACACCCTCAGGGGCGCCACGCCACCCGTCGTGGTGCTCTACCACGAGATGGCCCACGTGTGGGACTACTCGCACGACACCCTCGCCGAGGGGGTCTACACCGGCACGGACAACCCCGGGGTCAACAACCGGGAGCGCGTTGCGGTCGGCCTTCCGTACGACCACGACGACGACCCGAGCACACCGACCCAGCTCGACCCCGACCACGACGACGCCGCCACGGAGAACGCCCTCCGCGACGAGCTCGAGCTCGACCGACGGGACAGGTACTGATGGACGCGCGCACGGACGCGGACGGGTCGCCGGACGCCGGGCGGGCCGGTACCCCTCACCACAGACCCACCCACCGGCGTGGTCACGTGCGCACCGCCGGGCTCTCGGCGGCCCTCCTGCTGGCCGGGTGCGCGGCGCAGTCCGGGCCGCTCGACCGGCCGGAGCCGGAGGGCCCGCGGCCGGACCTGACGCTCACGGCCGAGCTCAGTCAGACGGACACCGCCGTCGGCTGGTCGTGGACGCTGCGCAACGACGACGACGCACCCGTGCTGGTGTTCGTCGGTCCGGATCCGGCGCGGATGTCGGCCGACGAGCCGCCGCCGACGTGGGTGCTGGCGGCCAAGGGCGACACGGTCGAGCTCGCCCAGCGGTTGATCGCCCCGCCGAGCGACGTCGACTTCGCGTCCGCCTACGGCGTCGCCGCCCGGGTCCTGGCCCCCGGGGAGGAGCTGACCGGCGCGGCCGAGGTCCGGCTCCCGCTCACCACGACCCTGCCGTGGGGCGCGGACATCGACTCGTCGCGGGCGGTGGCGGCATCCCCGTCCGAGGTCTACCTGTGCGTCGGGGTCGGCACGACCGAGTCCTTCGGCGAGCTGCCGACCGTCGCCGACCAGGGCATCGAGACGACCGACGGGGACGCCCCATACGCGATGCACAGCGAGTGGTACGTCGCCCAGCAGCACCAGTTCTGCACGGAGCCTGAGCCCCTCGGGTGACCGGCGCATCGGTCCGGTGTCGTGAACTCCTTCCGATACCCGCCGCGGCGAGCCATCACATGCAGTCCCGCAGGGGGATGTCGTTCGCCCTCAGTGCGGCGTCCTTCTCGACGAGCGTCTCCGGCACCTCGAGCCCGTGCTCGGCAAGGCATGCTGCGAGCAACGCGGCCGTCTCCGAGGTCTCGATGTGGTCGGCCCGCCACTGGACGTCGATCGCCTTGAACTCCGCGTCATAGCAGGCGGCCTCGTCTCCGGCCGTCACAGCGGCCTCCGGGATGCCGTAGGGCCGGTCAGGTCCAGATCGGGCCTGCTCCGGACAGCTCGGCGCTCGCCTGCGAGATCAGCCCGACCGGATCCAGGAGCCGCGCGGGGTCGTACGGCTGGGCCTCGGCGAGACAGCGACGTGCGAGGTCCCGCAGGGCGGCCATCTGCTCGCGACCTCCGCGCAGCTGGCTGTCGATCGGACCCACGTGCTCGCCGAGCGGTCCGGACTTCCCGAAGCGCGTCACGAGCAGACGCCAGGACGCGAGCAGGTACTGGAACTCGTTCAGCTGCTTCTCGGCGCCGATCACGTCCTCTGCCACCTCTCGCAGGGCGCCGCTCGTGCTGGAGAGCGAGCCGGTGACGTCCTGCGCACCTTCCTCGAGCGCCCGGCAGAGCAGCAGGACGTAGCTGATGCCCTCGGCCGACGCCCGACCCTCCGCGACCTCGAGAGCGAAGGACCTCGCCATGTCGTTGTGCAGCCGGGCCAGCCCGATCCGGAAGCGCAGCTCCATGACCCAGCCGTGCACGTGGTCGAGCCGCACCGCGAGGGCCTGGATCCTGGCCCCCAGCTCGTCGGACATGATCGACATGGCGGAGGCCGTGCGGGCGAGCACCGGGGCGCTGTCCGCGACCATCGCCGACGCGCGCGACGCGGAGCCGGCCGATGCGCTCAGGCCTGCCAGGGTCGTCAGGGCATCCCTCGACGCCGCGCCGAGGCTGTCGGCCAGGTCGAGGAAGTCGTCGAGCCGGACGAGGAGCGACGACAGCTCGCCATCCAGCGTATGCGTCGCCCCGAGGAGCGCACCGAGCCCTCCGACCACGTCGGGTCGCTCCACCGAGAGCTGGGAGAGCGCGGCCCGCGCGGACACCTCGGCGGGCAGGACGTACCGCAGGAAGTCGCCGTAGCCCGGGAAGCCACGTCCGGCGAGCTCGTGGACGATGGCCGCCGCACCGATCCGTGCGGCGGCGACCTTGCCGTGGCCCTGCTCACGCGCGACCTTCTCGATCACGAGAACCTTCTCGTACACGCCCGTGACGGTGTCCCAGAGGTCGGGGCGGCACACCGCACCGCGCACCGAGAGGAACCCGTCACCCAGCGGTGTGATCGTCGCCAGGACCCAGTACGCCGAGCCGTCCTTGGCGAGGTTCTTCACATAGGCGACCATCGGTCGACCCGTGAGCAACCGGTCCCACATGATCGCGAACGCGCCGGCCGGCATGTCTGGGTGGCGGACGACGTTGTGCGGTGCACCGAGGAGCTCGGATCGCGAGTAGTGCGACAGCCCCACGAACACGGAGTTCGCCCCCGTGATGATGCCCTTGCGGTCGGTCGTGGAGAAGAAGAGCTCGTCGACGCCCACGACCCGGTCCTGGTTGCCCGGGGGCGCGTCCGTCATCAGGTGTCCTTCCGCCGGGTCCGCCGGCGGCGTCGGCCCTGGCGTGCACCCATCCTGCACCAGCACCGGTGCCGTGCTGGGCCCGATGGTGACGTCCGGGGGGTGAATCGCTCAGGCCCTCAGTCGGGCGCGGCCGTGTAGGGCTTGTCCGGCCAGTACGCCCACTCCTCGAAGTGCTGGACACGACCGTCGTCGGCGAATCGCAGGATCCACAGGTCCCGGTACTCCTGGGGCTCGTCGCCGCCGTACGCGACCTCGACCCGCACGACGGCGTCCCGACCGGCCACCGCCACGGGCTCGGCGGTCATCGTGAACGGCGTCGGATCGGACCAGAACCCGCGGATCGCGTCCAGGCCGTCCAGTGGCGGGTCGTACGGGGAGCGCAGGTAGTGGGCATCCTCGGTGAACAGGTCCCCGACACCCGCGACGTCGTCGTCGCGCCACGCCTGCTCGTACCGCTCGACCCACGCCATGACCGCCCTGGTGTCCACGCCGCATCCTCCGTCCGGCGCGCGCGTCCCCGCAAGGCCCGGGAGCGATGACGAAGGCGCGGTCGACCTCCGTGGACGTCACACCTGGACCGGCGGCACTCCGTCGGCCGCGGCCCGCAGCGCAGCGATGTCGATCTTGGACATGCCGAGCATCGCCTGCGTCGCGCGGCTCGCGCGGGCCGGATCGGGGTCGCCCATCAGCTCGGACAGGGCTGTCGGGACGACCTGCCACGACAGGCCGTACCTGTCCTTGAGCCACCCGCACCGGCTCGGCTCGCCGCCACCCTCGATCAGGCGGTCCCAGAGCCGGTCGACCTCCTCCTGGGACTCCACGCTGACGAACAGCGAGATCGCCTCGGTGAAGTGGAAGTGGGGTCCGCCGTTGAGCGCCTGCAGCTCGAGGCCGTCGAGCTCGAACCGCACGGTCAGCACCGACCCGGCCGGTCCCGGACCGCCCTCGCCGTTGCGGGAGACGTCGAGGATCCTCGAGTTCTCGAAGATCGAGACGTAGTGCTGAGCGGCCTCCTCGGCCTGGTCGTCGAACCAGAGGAAGGGAGTGATGGCCTGCATCTCAGGACCTCCTGTGCTGTGTCGGGCACCCAGCCGTCCGGGGGCGACACCACAGTTCACCCACCGGCCGCGTGTCGCTCACGGGTTCGTCACGAACCGCCCCGTACCCTGGGGGTACAGCAAAGGCCCCTCGGAGTAAGCGTCCGAGGGGCCTTGCTGTGATCATCGGTCTCAGGTCCGGTTGCCCGGTGCACGTCGACCCCGCGCCGGCGATGCGGCGGATCCGTCGCTCCACGGTTGCCCGTAAGCAGTCGATCCAGAGATCACACCGGCCGGTCCGTCTGGACACCTGCGACGCCATCCGCAGCTCTCAGGGTTGCCCCGTCGAGGTGGTCCACCGGTCTCCGATCGGTCTCGGTAGTGCAGGCCCGCAGCGCGCGTCCCGGGTTGCCCCGGTCCGAACTCCTCGCGGGTTGCCCCGCTCGGAACCTCCCGGGTCTCCCCGGTTGGTGCGGCGTTCCTTCTTGCCGATGACCTAGTTCTAGTCCGCTGCGAGAGACCGCCGCAAGGCCCTGGCGAGGGCACTTTTCGGTCCGCCGCTAGTCACAGGTTTGTGCACAAGCTGACACGCTCACGCGGTGGAGAACGCACAGGCCTGTGGACAAAGATTGTGCATGAACTCCCGGCGAACGCTGCTCCGTTCGGGTCACCCGCGAACGTCGTGCAGGTGGTGCACGACGTCGTGCACGAAGTACCGGCCGAGACTGTCGACGGTGAAGTGCGAGCCGTTGCTACGCAGGCCGGTCCGGTCCCAGGCATCGGCGGGGACCCCGCCGAACGCGGCCGCGGCATCCTGGGCGGCGGCCGCGAGCTCGGCCGCGACGACCGACGGGTCCTGCTCCCCGTAGCGCTCCGCGATCGCGGTCTCGTCCTGGTCCCAGTTCTCAAACGTCGGGGCGTCCTGCGCGAGCATCAGCCGCGCCCGTCCGGCGAAGACCCGGAACACGTCGCGCACGTGGCATGCGTACTCGAGCGGCGACCAGACCTGCGGGGCGGGGCGCGAGCCGACGTCGGGCCGCGCCAGGACGTGCTGCCACCGCTCGGCGTAGCCGTCCACGAGCCCCGGCACATCCGTCCCGGCCACCGCATCGGCCTGGAAGCCGCACTCCGGGCAGGGCGTGTGCAGCACCCAGGTCCAGTCCTTGGTGTCCGGCTCGATCGCATCCTTCGCCATGACGCGACCCTAACCGAGCCGCCGGAACGGACGCGAGACCTGCCCTCCGAACGGCGGTCCTGGTGGCATGATGTCGGCGTGCCGAAGATCATCGGTGGCTCGCTGAGCGAGCACCGGCGCCAGACGCGGAGCCGCCTCTTCGCCGCGCTGAGCACCCTGATGGCCGACCGTGGCTTCGACGCCATCACGTTGGCCGACATCGCCGCGGAGGCCGGCGTCGGCCGCACGGCCGTGTACAACCACGTGCCGGACAAGGAGTCGCTGCTCATCGCGTACATCACGCACGAGACCGAGCAGTACGTCGCCTCGCTCGAGCGGGTGCTCGAGGGTGTGGACGAGCCGGTCGAGCAGCTGCGCACGTACGTCCGCCAGCACGCCGCACTGCGGCGCGAGATCCACCTCGCACCCGGAGCCACCCTGCGCTCGGTCCTGTCCCACGGGTCGCAGGCGCGACTGCGCGAGCACGCCGTCCTGGTCGAGGACGTCCTGCGACGCATCCTGACCGCGGGGATCGCGTCGGGCGTCCTGCCGGTCCAGGCGCTCGAGACCACCGTCCCGCTGATCAACGCCTGCTTGTCGAGCCGGGCCGTGCCCGACGACGGCCCGAGCCGGCAGGCGGCCATCGCCGCGACCGAGACCTTCGTGCTGCGAGCGGTCGGCGCGCGCTGAGCGGTCGGCGCACGCTGACAGCTCGGCGCACGCTGGGGTGGTGCAGCGTGCGCGGCCGGGCTGCTGCGCGAGGTCGTCAGCCGTGCAGGGGCAGGGTGAGCACCGACGGTCCGCCGGCCACGACCCGGACCGGGACGCCCCAGTCCTGCTGGTTGAGGTGGCAGGCCGGGTACTCGATCGCCGGGTCGGCGTCGCAGGACGCCGCCTGGGCCGTCACGTGCAGGACGCCGTCGGTGACGTCCGGGTTGATCCGCAGGATGCGCTCGAGCGGGACGTCGGCCCCAGCACCGTCGAACAGCAGCCCCGGCGGCGTCGAGGAGACCTGCAGGCGGGTCGAGGCGCCGTAGCGGTCGTCGTACTTCTGTCCTGCGGCGGGCGTGAAGACGACGTCGAGCCGCAGCCGGCCGGGGCCGATCTCCGAGACCGGTCGCTGCGTGCGGTGGGCGCCGTGGTCGAGGATCGCGCCGGCCAGCCTGGCCGGCAGGCGCACCCGTGTCACCCGGTGCGCCGCGGACTCGACGACGAGCAGCTCGATCGCACCGTCCGGCGGGACCTCGACGAGCAGGTCGCTCGGTTCGGCCAGGTCCCGCGCGAGGGTCGTGACCTCGCCGGGGCCGCCGTCGGACGCCGGGGCGTACCGGCGGACGGCGCCGTTGTAGGTGTCCGCGACCGCGACCGACCCGTCGGGCAGGACGGCGACGCCGAGCGGGTGCTGGAGCAGGGCGTGGTCGGCCGGCCCGTCGCGGTGCCCGAAGTCGAACAAGCCGGCACCGACAGCCGTGCCGACGAGCAGCTCGGCCGTGCCCGGCGGTGAGTCGACCCAGCGGAGGGCCGAGACCTCCGCGTCGGCCAGCCACAGGCGCCCGTCGGGTGCCACCGCGAGGCCCGAGGTCTGCGCGAACCAGGCCTCGTCGACCGGCCCGTCCACCAGGCCCTCGTTCATGGTGCCCGCGAGGTGGTGCACCGAACCCGCCACCGGGTCGAACACCCACAGGGTGTGGTTCCCGGCCATCGCGACGACGATCGCGGCGAGCGGCTCGTACCAGACGACGTCCCACGGCGACGAGAGCTTGGTGCACTGGGCAGGCGTGGTGAAGAGCACACCCGGCGGGACGGCGTCCATGCCGTCGACGACGTTGTCGTTCGCACCGACCATCGACTGCCGACCGTTGCCCGCGATCGTCAGCACCGAGCCGTCCGACAGCCGCACGCCGCGCAGGGCGTGGTTCACGGTGTCGGCGACGACGACGTCGTACCCGACCCGGGCCGCGACCTCGTCCGGCAGGACGCACAGCCCGTTGGGCTCGCTGAACCGGGCGTCGCCGGGCTCGCCGTCCACCAGCCCGCGCTCCCCGGAGCCGATCCGGCGGACCAACGCCTCGGCGTCGGGCGCCAGCTCGGCGAGGCTGTGGTGCCCGGCGTCGGCCACCAGCAGGTTCCCGCTGGGCAGCCGGACCACCGAGGCCGGGAAGCGCAGGGTCGACGACGTCGCGGGCGGCGGCACGTAGGGTCCGTCGCCCCGGTGCAGCGTGCCCTTCGCCTCGTGCTCGGCGACGAGCTCGCGGACCAGCACGGCGAGGTTGTGCTGGTGCCCCTCGCCGGCCATGTGGGCCACGACGTAGCCCTCCGGGTCCACGACGACGAGCGTCGGCCAGGCGCGCGCGGAGTAGGCCGACCAGGTGACGAGCTCCGGGTCGTCGAGGACGGGGTGGTGCACCTCGTACCGCTCGACAGCCGCCGCGAGCGCGACCGGATCGGCCTCGTGCACGAACTTGGGCGAGTGCACGCCGATCACCACGAGCACGTCGCGGTACTGCTCCTCGAGCTCGCGCAGCTCGTCCAGGACGTGCAGGCAGTTGATGCAACAGAAGGTCCAGAAGTCCAGGAGGACGATCTTGCCGCGCAGGTCGGCGAGGCTGAGGTCCGCACCGCCGGTGTTCAGCCAGCCGCGGCCGACGAGCTCGGAGGCCCGGACTCTGGGAAGGCGCATGCGCTGGGTCACGACGTCAGTCAACACCGGGCGGGTGGCGGACCTGCCATCCGGCCGGCGCCCGGCGCCCGCCGCATCCCGGCCCGCCCGTTCGCCGGGTCACCCGTACGGTGGTGACCGACGACCTCCCCGTGCCCAGGAGAACTGATGCAGCTCGCGCTCCCCTTCACCGAGGCTCTCGCCCTGGCGACCGCGACCGGTCCGCTCCCGCCCCTGGTCCGGTCGGTGCGCGCCGACGGCTCGGTCGTCCATGCCGAGATCGACCTGCGGCAGATCCCGGACGCCTCGCGCGCCCTGCGGCTCGCCGCCGCGGCCGCGGGGACGATGGCGGTCACCGCGAGGCTCGCGGGGTACGACGACGGCGTGGCGCGACTGACGGTCACCGCGCACGCCCGGGGGCTGCCGGCGCACAAGCTCCTGGGTCACCTCATCGGTCCGGTCAACGCCGCCCTGCGCAGGCAGGGTCTGCCCGAGGGGCTGGTCACGGTCGTGGGCGGGGCGGAGGAGCCGGGGGAGCCGGGCGAGCCGATGGTCGTCGTCCGGGTCCAGGACGTGGTCGACGCCAGGGCCACCGGGGTGCTGGTCACGGCGGTGGACCTGCGCGAGGCCGTGGTGCACGTGACGGCGACGGTCGGCGACGTCGTCCGACTCCGCTGACGGGCCGGGCGGAGAGCGCTCCGCCGAGGTGACCTACCCCGTTCCCGGCCCCGTCGCGCTCACCGGCCGGGCGCCCACCGGTGGCGCGCCGACCTCGGCGACCTCGTGCGGTGGGTATTGCTCGTGGGTGAGGTCGGCCTTCTCGATCCGTGCGAGCCGGAACCACCGCACAGCCGTCCGCGAACGACACCACGCGACCAGGTACCACCGGTGCTCCGCATGGGCCAGCAGGATCGGCTCGACCGACCGACGAGTCACCGCTCCGTCGGCGGACCGGTAGGTGATGGCCAGGACCCGGCGCCGTGCCAGCGCCTGCTCGACGGCACGCAGCACGCCGGGTTCGGCGGTGTCCGAGGAGCCGGCGGTGTCCGAGGAGCCGGCGGAGCCGGCGGTGTCCGGCCGCTCGGCGGTGTCGAACCACACGCGTCGCGTCAGCTCCGCGGCGAGCGCGCGGTCCGCCGGCCCGAGCGCGTCCCACACCTTGCCGCGCGCCGCGGCGCCGTCGACGGCGAACGGAGTGCCCGGCGGCAGGGCCGCGAGGGCGACGGCCACCGCGACGGCCTGGGCATGCGTGAAGTTGACCGGCGGGAGGCTCGCCGAACCGTCCAGCACGTACCCACCGCCTGGCCCGGCCTGTGCCCAGATCGGCGCGCCGGTCTGCTGCAGCGCGGCGATGTCGCGCTTGATCGTGCGCTCGCTGACCTCGAACGCACGGGCCAGCCGGGCGCCCGTCGTCCCGCCGCGTCCCACCCGCCGCAGCTCCTCGGCGATCGCGTACAGGCGATCCGTACGGTTCATGGCGACAATGGTGACAGACAGGTGTCACCAGGCCCCCGGCATCCTGGTCCCATGAGCACCCACACCCCTGAGCTGCACACCAGTCACGCCAGCCACACCGTCCACGTCGTCCTCGTCCCGGGCTTCTGGCTCGGCGGCTGGGCCTGGGACGACGTCCTGCCCGGCCTGCGTGACGCCGGCCTGGTCCCGCATGCGGTGACCCTCCCCGGGCTCGACTCGGTCGACGACGATCGCACGCGGATCACCCTCGACGACCACCTCGGTGCCGTGCTGGACGTGGTCGACGGGCTCGACGCGCTCGACGACGACGTCGTGCTGGTCGGTCACAGCGGCGGCGGCCTCGTGGTGCACGGCGTCGTCGACCGGCGCCCCGGCCGCATCCGACGCGTGGTCTACGTCGACAGCGGTCCGATGCGCGACGGCGTCGTGCTGCGACCGGAGCCGCCCGCGGAGGCCGCATCCGAGCCGGACGTGCCCGGCGAGCGGGCGGCCGATGTGCCGCTGCCGTCGTGGGAGGCGCTCGAGGCCGAGGGGAGCAGCCTGGCCGGGCTGGACGACGCCGCCCTCGCGCGCTTCCGCGAGCGCGCCGTGCCGCACCCGACCGGGGTCGCGGCCACACCCCTCCACCTGGCCGACGCCCGACGGCTGAGCGTCCCGGTGACGCTCATCTGCACGAGCATGCCGTCGACCCTGATCCGGGAGCTGGTGGCTGCCGGGCAGCTGCCGGCCGAGCTGCCGGACATGACCGACGTCGAGTACGTCGACCTGCCGACCGGCCACTGGCCGATGTTCTCCCGTCCGGTCGACCTGGCGCACGCCATCGCCGAGGCCGCCCTGCGCTGACCGGCGGGCACGCGCCGAACCCGTCGCGCCCGCGGCAGCCGCGCGGCGACAGCCTCTTCCTCCTGGCTGCATCCAGAACGGCACCTCGCGCAGTAGAGAGGTGTCAATCAGCTCAGCAGCCCCTCGGGGCCCGCTCCAGGAGGAACCATGCGTACTCGACTCATCGCCGGCGGCGCCGCCGGCCTCGTGCTCGCCCTCGGCTCCGCGCTGCCCGCCGCGGCGGCGGACGGCGACGCGACCCTCTCGGTGCTGCACGGCGTGCCCGACCTGACGGTCGACGTCTACGTCAACGGCGACCTCACCCTGGACAGCTTCGATCGTCACCGCGCTGCCGGTCCCCGACACCTGACGTGGCGGGAACCGAGAGTCGTCCGGAGGCGGGCCCGCTACCGTTGCGGACGACGTCCGCGACACCGATGCCGCCGAGGAGGTTCCCGCTGTCCATGTCAGCGCGAGCCCTGGCTGCCGACGGGCCTGCGACCTGGGAGGACCATGCCCTCGGCCAGGCCTTCGTCGCAGGTGACGAGGCCGCCCTCGCGGAGTCGTACCGTCGCTGGTCGGCCTTCGTGCACACGCTCGCCCTGCTGTCGCTCGGCGACCCGAGCGATGCGGAGGACGTGACGCAGCAGGTGTTCGTCAGCGCATGGCGGGGACGATCCGGGTTCGATCCACGGCGCTCACCGCTGATGGCCTGGCTGACCGGGATCACCCGGCACGCCGTCGCGGACGTGCACGCCCGGCGCAGCCGTGACCGCCGCAACCAGCTGGCTGTGGCGAGCACGACCGGGCCGGACCCGGAGCCGGAGACCGCGGCGCTGGCCGAGCGACTCACCGTCGCGGACGAGATGGCACGCCTCGGCGAGCCCCAGCGCACGATCCTGGTGCTGGCGTTCTACGACGACCTGACGCACGACGAGATCGCCCAGCGGCTCGCCCTGCCGCTGGGGACCGTCAAGAGCCACATCAGACGCAGCCTGCTGCGCCTGCGGGACAGGTTGGAGGTGGGCAGCGGTGGAGCACATTGACCCGCACGACCTGGCGCTGCTCGCGCTGGGCGAGCCGGCGAGCAGCGTCGACCGCGTCCACCTCCTGACCTGTCGGCAGTGCCGCGACGAGATCGACTCGCTCGCCCTCGTGGTGTCGACCGGACGGGCCCTGAGCCCGGTCGACGCGCTCGTGGCCCCGCCCGACGCCGTGTGGCACGCCATCCAGGCCGAGCTCGGGCTCACCGACGCGGCGGCCGGCGGCAGCGCCCCGGCGAGCGACGCCGCACCCGCGACCGCGCCCGACGCCGCCGGGGTGCGCGCACCCGTCGTACCGCTGCGCGCACGGCGGGCACCGTGGGTCGCCGCGGCGGGGACGACGCCGCGACCGCGCCCACCGTGGTCGCCCGGGCCGTGCTCGAGCCGCTGCCGGGCTGGGACACCACCGGCCAGGCCGTCGTCGAGGAGGGGTCCGACGGTCAGCGACTCCTGGTCGTGACGCTCGACGCCGAGCAGGGCGACGGTGGCTTCCGGGAGGTGTGGCTGATCGACCGCGAGGTGAGCCGGCTGGTCAGCCTCGGTGTGCTCGAGGGCACCGAGGGCACCTTCACCGTCCCCGCCGGTCTCGACCTGGGCGACTTCCCGGTGGTCGACGTGTCGGAGGAGCCCTACGACGGGAACCCGGCGCACTCGGGGGCCAGCATCATCCACGGCATCCTCGACGCCTGAGCGTCGACCTGCGGCAACTGTCGCCTGAGGGTCGACCTGCGGCAGCCGTCAGATCGCGGGCGGCGGCGTGCGGTCCTCGTAGCGCTCGATGACCTCACGGTGGCTCGTGTGGGTGCGCTGCTGGTTGAGCACCAGCGCCAGCACGATCGCGGCGATGCCGGCGAAGATCATGATGTAGCCGACGATGTTGAGGTTGACGACCGACCAGGTGTCGGGCGAGAGCGCGAAGGCAAGGATCGCGCCGATGACGATGAGGAAGATGCCAGAGCCGATACCCACGAGAAGCCTCCTTGGTGGCGGTCGATCGACCGTCCGTTCGACCCCGAGCATGGCTGAGGTGTGCGCATCGCGCCCGTCGAGAGCGGGTGAATGCGCCCGGGTCAGTCCTTGCGGTCGCCCAGGCGCGCGAGCATCGCGTTGTACTCGGCGAGCTCGGCGTCCCCGTCCCGATCGGCTGCCCGGTCGCCTCGTCGTGCCGTGCGCTCGTCGTCGCGGGTCCATCCCATGGCCAGCGCGATGGCGATCGCGAGCATCGGCAGCTCGCTGATGCCCCAGGCGATCGCGCCGCCGGTGTGCTGGTCCTCGAGCGCCGACGGGCCCCAGGGCCGGCCGAGCAGACCGAACCACTCGGGCACGAGCAACGTCACGTCGGTGACCAGCGCGATGCCGAAGAAGGCATGGAAGGCCATGGTGGCGAACAGCAGGAGCATCCGGAGCGGGTAGCCGGGCCGCCGGGGACCGGGGTCGACCCCGATCAGGGCGTTCACGAAGAGGTACCCCGCGAGCGAGAAGTGGGCGATCATCGCCAGGTGCCCGATGTACGTCGTCAGGGCCAGCGCGAACAGGTCGGTCCAGTAGAAGACGATCATCGACCCGGCGAAGTTGATCGCCGCGACGATCGGGTTGGCGAAGAACCCGGCGAACCGCGAGTGCACCACACCGAGGATGAGCTCACGCGGACCGAACGAGCCGTCGGCGCGCACCGGCAGGGCCCGGGCCGCGAGGGTGACCGGCGCGGAGAGCACGACGAAGATCGGGATGATCATGACGAGGGTCATGTGCTGCACCATGTGCGCGCTGAACAGCACGTGGCCGTAGACGGCCGCCCCGCCCGACGTCGCCCAGGTGAGCACGACGAGCCCGACGAGCAGCGAGATCGTGCGGTGCAGCGGCCAGTGGTCACCGCGGGCGCGCAGCCTGCCGACCCAGCGCAGGTAGACGACCGCCGCGGCGAGGGCGCCGAGGGCCGGGACGAGGTCCCAGCGGAAGCTCGTGAGCCACAGCTCCCCGGTGGGCGCGGGCGGCAGCACGTGACCGGTGACGATCAGGGCGGGGGTCAGCTCACCGGTGGGCAGCTGCGGAGCCGGCGGCGCGGTCGAGCCGAGCGCGACCGCGACGCCGGAGACGGCGCCCATCACCGCGAGCTCGACGGCGACCAGGCGCCAGAACCCCCACGGGGCGCGCGCGCCGTCACCCACCCGTCGCGCCGCACCGTGAGCCACCAGGGCCGGCAGGACGGCGCGCCGATGCGTCGCGCCGAACACCCCGAGCGCGCCGAAGAGGGCGACCTTCACGACGACGAGCGCGCCGTACCGGGTGCCGAGCCCGTCGATCCCACCGAGCCGGATCGCGGCGTTGACCAGCCCGGAGACCGCAACGGCCACGAAGCACCAGCCGGCGATCGTCGAGTACCGCGCGACCGACGGCGCCAGGTCGCGGCCCAGCCGGTGCGCCACCAGGGCGAGCGCGGCCAGCGCGCCGACCCACACGGCCACCCCGGTCAGGTGCACGAACAGCGAGGACAGGGCGAGCTCGTGGTTGGTGCTGCCGGCGGTGTGCCCGGTCCCGGCCAGCACCGCCAGGCCCGACGCGGCGAGCAGCGCAGCGACGAGGGCGGTGCGCGGGCCGGTGACCAGCAGGGCGACGACGCAGGTCACAGCGGCCACGAGGGTCACGACCAGCAGGGACCGGCCCAGCGACACGGCCGAGACGAAGAGGGCGAGCTCGGAGCCGAACGTCGGGGCGTCCAGCGGCCGTCCGGCGACGTTCGCATACGTCAGGACGAGGAGCGCGACGTTCGCGACCGTCCAGGTGCCTGCGGCCCAGGCGGCGACGACCGGCATGGCCGCCCACGCACGTCCGTCCGACGGCGTGCGACCCGTCCCGCGCGGGAGCACGAAGGCCGCCAGCACCAGAGCGCCGAGCGTCACGGCGGCGGCGAGCTCGGTGAGCACCGTGGTGAGCGGCAGCCCCCACCGGACCAGCGCGCCCGGATCGGCCAGCACGGCCGGCGACGCGGCACCCGACCAGGCGACACCCACGGCGACCGCGACCAGGGCGACCGCCGCGCCGACGACGACGCCCGCGGGGGGCAGGCGACGCGGCACCGCGGGCAGGTCCAGGGTCACCCGTCAACCCTACGGCGACGGCGTGGTCACCGAGGCCTGGTCACGGACGGCCTGGTGACGTGCGCGTTGGCCGCCGCATGCTCCCCGACCCGCCGGCCCCATCGGCCCACCTGACGGAAGTCCCGCCAGTCGCCGCGGGGGATGTCGCGCTCGAGCATCCCGAGCGCGCGGTCGCTCACCTTGCCGGCGAACGTGGCATGGCCCAGCACGTCCAGCCCGCGCAGCGAGCGCTCGATGCAGGGCGGGACCGCGGTGTCCGGACCGCACACGGCCACCAGGCGCAGGTCGTCGTCGGGCGTCCCGCCGACGGGTCCGCTGCTGAACAGCCAGACCGGCCGGTCGCGCAGCTCACCGTTCATCCGACGCAGGAACCTGCACCCGTCCCACAGCCAGTGGTCGTGGTAGACGGCGCTGCCCAGCACGACCGCGTCGTAGTCGGCCACGGTGTGGACGATCGCGGCAGGCAGGACTCGCACCTGGAGCCCATGGGAGTACAGGGCCCCGCCGATCGAGTGCGCGATCCCCTTGGTCGAGCCGTGCTTGCTCGCGAACGCTACGAGGACTCTGGCTGCCATCGCGCCGCCTCCGGCTCGCGCCGACCTGACCTGGGCCGTACGCGCGGGGCCCCTTCGTCAGGACCCCGTTCTCTCGAGGCTCTCCGCGGACCCCTGATCAAGGAAGGGACCAAGGTCCCGGTCGTGAGCGCGCCCGTCGGCCGCGCCGAGGTGGGTCGCGGTCGGGTCCCGGGCGGGCCCCGGGCGGGTGGCCGTCGGGTCCCGGGCGGGTCGCCGTCGGGTCGTGGGCGATGCCGGGCCTGGGGGCTCGTCGGGTCTCGGGGATGTCGGTGCCCGGTCGTAGCGTCGTCCTCGTACCGATCGCGAGAGAAGCGCGCCATGAGGTTCGGCATCGAGATCGTGCCGTTCGGGCCGTACACCGATCCGCGGAACGTGGTCGAGATCGCCGTCGCCGCGGAACACGCGGGATGGGACGCGATCTCCGTGTGGGACCACGCCAACTTCTTCGGTGGCGTGGGCGACCCGTGGGTGACGTTGACCGCCGTGGCCACGGCGACGAGCCGACTGCGTCTGGTCACCGCGGTGTCGCCGGTGCCCCGGTACCGACCGCACCTGCTCGCCCGCACGCTGTGCGCGCTCGACACCCTCAGCGCAGGACGCGTGACGCTCGGCGCGGGCCTCGGTGTGCCGTGGGACCTGGACTCGACGGGCGACGGCGCCGACGACCGCACCCGCGCCGCGATGGCCGACGAGGCGCTCGACCTCATCGGCCGGTGGTACGCCGGTGAGACCGTGACGCACACCGGCACGCACTACCGGGCCGACGCGGTCCAGGTCTCGCCCCCCGGGGTGCAGCTGCCGCGCCTGCCGGTCTGGATCGGCGGCCTGAGCCGAGCGGCGCTGCGCAGGGCGGCCCGGTGGGACGGCTGGATCGTCCCCGCGATCGACGAGAACCAGGACGTGACGCTGACGCCCGAGCAGCTCGCCGCCGACGTGGCGTACCTGAGCGCACAGCGCCGGACGGACGCACCGTTCGACGTCGCGGTCGACGGCACCACTGTCGCAGGCGAGGCGGGCCGCAGCGTCGAGTACGCCGAGGCCGGTGCGACCTGGTGGTTCGAGTCCCTGTTCGGTCTGCGGGGGAGCCACGCCGAGATGGTCGAGCGCGCAGCAGCGGGGCCGCCGGGCTGACGAGACGACGGTGCGGATGTCGGAATTGCGACGTACCGTTCGCCGGTGAACCAGACGAGACCAGCTACGCCCGGGGCTCCCGCGGTGCCGGCCCCACCCACCACCGAGCACGGCGCCTTCACGCCGCTCAGCCACCGCCAGATCCTGACGATCCTCGGCGGTCTGATGATCGGGATGTTCCTGGGCGCCCTGGACCAGACGATCGTCGCCACCGCGATCCGCACCATCGGCGACGACCTGCACGGGCTGTCCCTGCAGGCGTGGGTCACCACCGCCTACCTGATCACCTCGACGATCGCCACGCCGCTGTACGGCAAGCTCTCCGACATCTACGGCCGCAAGCCGCTGTACCTGATCTCGATCGCGTTGTTCCTGATCGGCTCGCTGCTGTGCGGCACCGCCGACTCGATGTACCAGCTGGCCGGCTACCGCGCGGTCCAGGGTCTCGGTGGCGGCGGCCTGATGTCGCTGGCGATCACGATCCTCGGCGACATCCTCAGCCCACGGGAGCGGGCCAAGTACCAGGCGTACATCCTCGCGGTCTTCGGCACGTCGTCCGTGCTCGGCCCGATCATCGGCGGCTTCTTCGCGGACTCGGGCTCGGTGCTCGGCATCACCGGCTGGCGCTGGATCTTCCTGGTCAACGTGCCGTTCGGCATCGCCGGCCTCGCGGTGATCACCAAGGTGCTGCACCTGCCGCCGCTGGCCCGCCACCTGCACCGCATCGACTGGCCCGGCGCCCTTGCGCTCGCCGGCGGTCTGGTGCCGCTGCTCGTCGTCGCGGAGCAGGGCCGCTTCTGGGGCTGGGGCTCGACGACGTCCCTGGCCTGCTACGGCGCCGGTGCGCTCGGGCTGGTGCTCTTCCTCCTGGCGGAGCGGCGCGCGGGCGACGACGCCCTGCTCCCGCTGCACCTGTTCGGCAACCGGACGTTCTCCGCCGGTGCGCTGATCAACACGATCATCGGGATGGGCATGTTCGGTGGCTTCGCCACGCTGCCGCTGTACCTGCAGATCGCCAAGGGCCTGACGCCGACCGCCGCCGGCCTCGCCCTGATCCCGCTCACCGTCGGGATCATGATCGCCTCGGTGGTCTCGGGGCAGACGACGTCGCGCACCGGCCGGTACCGGGCGTTCCCGATCATCGGCACGTTCCTGCTGACCGTCGGGGCGCTGCTGCTCAGCCAGCTGACCGCGTCGTCGTCCCTGGTCGAGGTCAGCTGGCGGTCGGTCGTCTTCGGGATGGGCCTCGGCTGCTGCTTCCAGCCGCTCGTGCTCGCGGTGCAGAACGCCGTACCACCCAAGGACATGGGTGTCGCGACGGCGTCGTCACTGTTCTTCCGGCAGATGGGCGGCACCCTCGGCACCGCGGTGTTCCTCTCGATCCTGTTCTCCACCGTCGGGCAGAAGATCAGCGAGGCGTTCGCGGCGGCGGCCCGCACCCCGTCCTTCCAGGCGGCCCTCGAGGACCCGGCGGTGCTCGACAACCCGGCCAACGCCCCGGTGCTCGGGATGCTCGACGGCACCGGCGCGGTGCCGTCCCTCGACGACTCGTCGTTCATCGGCGGCCTCGACCCACGCCTCGCCGCACCCTTCCTCGACGGTTTCGCGCAGAGCACCTCCCTGGTCATCCTGGTCGCGGCGGTGATCCTCGCCGTCGGCTTCGCGACGTCCTTCCTGCTGCCCAGCGTCCCGCTGCGGCAGGTCTCCGGGATCCAGAGCCGGATCGACGCCGATCTGCTGGCCGCTGAGGAACGGGCGGCCGACGACCAGCCCCTCACCGGTGTCCCGCCCCGCGAGGACCCGACGGGCTGACCGCCGGGTGGCTGGCATACTCACCAGCGGCCCGTCAGGGCCGGGGCACCGCACGGCCGACGGCCGACGGCGACGGCAGGGAGGTCGAAGGACGCATGGTGACTGAGCCGATCAGCGACGCGGACCACCGCAGGGTCACGAGCCTGCTGGCCCGCATCGACGCGGTGTTCGCCCAGCGCGTCGTCGGGCAGGACAACCTGCGGGTGGCCCTGGTCAGCACCCTCCTGGCGGGCGGCCACATCCTGCTCGAGAGCGTGCCGGGGCTGGCCAAGACGACCGCCGCGCAGACGCTGGCCGCGGCGGTCTCCGGCTCCTTCCGACGCATCCAGTGCACGCCCGACCTGATGCCCAACGACATCGTCGGCACCCAGATCTTCAACTACGCGACCGGCTCGTTCACCACCCAGCTCGGTCCGGTGCACGCCAACCTCGTGCTGCTCGACGAGATCAACCGGTCGAGCGCCAAGACGCAGTCGGCGATGCTCGAGGCGATGCAGGAGAAGCAGACCTCGATCGGCGGGGAGGTCTACCGCCTGCCGCACCCGTTCATGGTGCTCGCGACCCAGAACCCTATCGAGGAGGAGGGCACCTACGTGCTGCCCGAGGCCCAGATGGACCGGTTCCTGGTCAAGGAGGTGCTCGGCTACCCGGACGCCGCCGAGGAGGTCGAGGTCCTCGAGCGCATCTCGAGCGGCCGCCAGAGCGCGCCGATCACCGGCGAGCCGATCACCCTGGCGGACCTCGAGGCCCTGCAGGCGACTGTCGACCGGGTCTACGTCGACGCCGCGATCAAGCGGTACGCCGTCGACCTGGTCGCCACGACACGGGGTGACGGCCCGCGGCCCATCCCGGGCATCACCTCGATGATCAGGGTCGGCGCCAGCCCGCGCGGCAGCATCGCCCTGATGCGGATCGGCCAGGCCCTGGCACTGCAGGCCGGCCGCTCGTACGTGACCCCGGAGGACATCAAGGCGATGCGCCACCCGGTGCTGCGGCACCGCCTCGTGCGCACGTTCGACGCCCTCGCGGACAACGTCCCCCCGGAGCAGCTCGTCGACGCGGTGTTCGACGCCGTGCCGACCCCCTGAGGACCACGGGCACCGTGCCGAACGCCTCCCGCCTCGCGCACCTGCGGGCCCGGCTCGAGCTTCCGGTCACCCGCCGAGCCACCGGTCTGCTCGACGGGCGGCACCGCTCGGTGCTGCAGGGCCACGGGCAGGACTTCGACGACCTCTCGCTCTACACCCCTGGCGACGACGTCGGGGACATCGACTGGAAGTCGAGCGCGCGGACCGGCATCCCGGTCATCAAGCGGTTCGTGCGGCAGAGCAACCTCACGCTCGTGCTGGCTGTCGACACCGGCCGGACGATGGCAGCAGCGAGCGCAGGCGGTGAGCCCAAGGGCGACGTCGTGACGAACGCCGCGACGCTGATCGCCTACCTCGCGCGGGACCGCGGCGACCGGGTCGCGCTGGTCGCCGCCGACTCCGGGCGCCTTCGCCAGCTGCCGCCGCGCGGCGGCACGGCGCACCTCGAGGTCGTGCTGCGGCTCATCGAGCGCGCCATCACGCTGGACGCTCCGCCGTCGGACCTCGACCGGGTCCTGGACCGCGTCGCCGGCGGCTTCACGCGTCGGGCGCTCGTCGTGCTGCTGACCGACGAGGCCAACCCGACGTCCGCCCACGCCCAGGCGCTGCGCAACGTCTGCACGCGGCACGAGCTGCTGGTGCTCTCGGTGGCCGACGCCGACCCGCTGAGCGTCCCGTCCGGTTTCGCGGCGGGTGCGCCGCGCACGCGCGACGTCGGCGACGGCTGGACGGTCCCCGCCTGGTTGCAGGGCCGTGCGGAGCTGCAGGCAGCAGCCGCCGCGCGACGGGCCGAGCAGGCAGCCGAACGCGCCGCGATGCTGCGCCGGCTGAGGGTGCACGACGTCGTGGTCCGCAGCAGCGACGACGTCGTCCCGGCCATGGTCGACCTGCTCACGCGGAGCCGCCGTGCCCGTCGATGAGCTCAACGGCCCGGTGGCGTTCGCCTGGTGGGTGCTCCCGCTCGGCCTCGCCCTCCTGCTCCTCGCGGTCGGCTGGGTCGTGGCGGTCCTGGTCACCACGCGCCGCCGGGCCGAGCCGGGTCCGCCGCCGCCACCACCGGCCGTGCACGCGCGCCACGGAGACCGGTTCGCGACGGTGCGACCGCTCTACCTCGCACGGGTCGACGAGGTCGAGCGGCGCTTCGACGCCGGCGAGCTCGATGCCCGAGGCGTGCACCTCGAGCTCAGCGCCGTCGTGCGGGACTTCGCCACCATCCGCCGTGGGGTCGACGCGCGCGTCCTGACGCTCAGCGAGCTGCGGCGGATCGACGGCGCCAAGCGGCTCGCGACGCTGATCGAGAGCTACTACCGGCCGTCGTTCGCCCGGTTCGGGACGGTCGGCGCGTCGACCGAGAACGCCCTCCAGGGCGCCCGGCGGGTGATCAGCCAGTGGTGAGCCTGGTGTGGCCGTGGCTGCTGGGCGGTTGCCTGGTCGTCGTCGCAGGTGTGGCGGCGGTCGCCTGGCGCCGGCGTGGCGAACCGTCCGGCGATGCGCGCTGGGTCGCGCACACCGAGTACCTCGAGCAGCTCCCGCAGGTGCAGCGTGCGATGCGCAGGTACCAGCTGGTCCGGGTGGCGGGGGTCGTCGCCCTGGTCCTCGCGGTCGTCGGGGCCGGGGTGCTCGCGGCCCGGCCGGTGCAGCGCGAGGTCGTCACCGAACGGCTCGGGACCCGCGACATCGTGCTGTGCCTCGACGTGTCCGGCTCGATGGTCCCGTTCGACTCGGCGATCACCGCGACGTTCGCCGACCTGGTCGACAGCTTCTCGGGCGAGCGCATCGCCCTGTCGGTGTTCAACTCCACCTCGCGCACGGTCTTCCCGCTCACCGACGACTACACCCTCGTCCTCGAGGAGCTCGAGACGGCACGGCGTGCGCTGTCCTTCGACATCGAGGGCTTCGACCCCGAGGACCCGCTGACCTGGGACGGCCTGGAGGAGATCCTCGGGTTCATCAGCGGCACCGAGGGGGTGGTCGGCGAGTCCTCGCTGATCGGCGACGGCCTGGCGACGTGTGCGCTGCTCTTCGACGAGCAGGCCACCGACCGGTCCCGGTCGATCATCCTGGCCACCGACAACGACGTCCTCGGCGAGCCGATCTACACCCTGCCGCAGGCGGTCGACCTGGTCAGCGGCCGTGACGTCCAGCTGTACGGCCTGTACGGCGGTGACGAGTCGCTGCGCGGCTCGGCGCAGAACCTCGAGTTCACCACGGCCGTCGAGGAGTCGGGCGGGATGACCTGGTTCGCCGAGGACCCGACAGCCGTCCGGTCCGTGATCGACGACGTCACGGCCCAGCAGGCCGTCGCGCTCGACGACGACCCCCAGGTGCTGCTCATCGATCGGCCCGGGCCGTGGTTCGCCCTGCTCGTCATCGGGCTCGTCGGGCTCGTCGCCCTGCGATGGAGGGCGCGCGAATGACCCTCCGTCCACTGATCGGTGCCGGCTGGCTGCTCCTGCTGCTGGGCCCGCCGCTCGTCCTCGCGGTCCGCGAGGCGCTGCGCCCCGGCAGGTCGGCGCCCCTGCGCGGCCGGTGGTGGCTGCGCTCCGCAGCACTGCTCGCCGCCCTCGGCCTGGGTCTCGGGCCGTCGGTGCCGACCACCACCGACCAGGAGATGGGCGTCGCCGTCGAGATCTTCTTCGTCGTGGACCGCACCGGCTCGATGGCGGCCGAGGACTGGGGTCAGGGCACCCCGCGCCTGGACGGTGTGCGGCACGACCTGCCGGCCCTGGTCGCCGCGGTGCCCGGCGCCCGCTACTCGATCATCGGCTGGGACAGCCAGGCCACCCGCCAGCTGCCGCTGACCACCGACGGTCGCGCCGTCGGCGCCTGGACCCAGACGGTCCAGCAGGAGATCACCGCGTACTCCTCCGGCTCGCTCGTCGACCGTCCACTGGCGGCCCTCACCAGCGCTCTCGAGGGCGCGGCCGACCGCAACCCCTCGCACGTGCGGCTGGTGTTCTTCCTGTCCGACGGCGAGCAGACGACGCCCGGCGAGCCGGCCTCCTTCGCGGCCCTCGACCCGCTCGTCGACGGCGGCGCGGTGCTCGGCTACGGCACGGCGCAGGGCGGCCCGATGCGCTCCTACGACGGCTCCCTCGACCCCGACCCGGACGCGGCGTACATCCTCGACGGCGACGGCGCCGACGCCCCGCAGGCCATCTCGCGGATCGACGAGGACACGCTGCGCACGGTGGCGGACCAGCTCGGCGTGCCGTACGTGCACCGGACCGGCCCGGACGAGGTCACGTCCCTCGTCGCCGGGCTCGACCCCGAGGAGATCGCCACCGACGGCCGGCGCGAGCAGACCCTGTGGTCGGCGGTGACCTGGCCGATCGCCCTCGTGCTGGTGGCCCTGCTGGCCGCCGAGGCCTGGTCGGTCGCCGGCTCGTGGACTCCCGTGCGACGCCGTGCGGCCCGGAGATCGGCGACCGGCAACGCGGCGACCGGCAGCGCACCGAACGACCGCGCGGCGCCGGACGGGGGCGCGCCATGACGTACCGGACCGCCGAGCAGCAGCGGCGTCGTCGACGGCGTGCCTGGCTCCTGTGGGGGACGTCCCCGGCCTGGCTGACCGCTGTCGTGCTCGGGGTGATCCTGTCGGTCAAGGTCGGTCTCAACGCCTCCGGCATCGCGAGCTTCGAGGACGGCGACCACGCCGCCGCCGCCCGGACGTTCGAGGCGGTGGGCGTCGCCAACCTGGTCGAGCGATGGAAGGCACCGTTCAACACCGGCACGGCGCGCTACCAGCAGGGGGACCTGTGGGACGCGCTCGACGAGCTCGACCACGCGCTCGAGCTGGTCCCGGACCCGAGCAGGTGCATGGTGCAGATCAACCGTGCGCTCGTCCTCGAGGCCTGGGGCGACGACGAGATGGAGCAGGCCACCGGGATCGCGGCCGAGGCCGACCAGCTCGAGGCCGACATCGCGCAGGACCCGGGCGTCGCGCTGCTGGCACCACGGACACCCCAGGAGCTGCGCGAGGAGTCCCAGGAGTACGCCGCGTGGGCGGAGTCCGACTACACGGCCGCGCAGGCGGCGCGCGCCGACGAGACGTGCCAGGACGAGGACCAGATGCCGCCGGAGCAGCAGCAGCAGAACGAGGAGTCCCAGGACCGCCTCGGGGACAAGGCGGACCAGGCCGAGCAGGCGTCGCAGCCCGAGCAGACCGAGGAGCCGGCCGACGGCGACCAGACCCCGCGGGAGCAGGAGGAGCAGCGGCAGGAGGAGCTCGCCCAGCGCAACGCCGAGGCGGAGGCCGACGCGGAGGCCCAGCGCCAGGAGGAGAACGGGCAGGGCGGCGGGAGCGGGACGCGGGACTGGTGAGCAGGCGCGGTTCCGAGGACGCACGACCTCGGTATCGTCTCCGCATGATCACGGCTGAGGAGTACCTGTACGTCACCGATCGGGCCCTCTCCGGCATGGTGACGATCGTCAAGGACCTCGGGGACGAGCTGGCGAACCAGGCCCCGACGATCGACGGCGCCAACACCCCCTTCGCGATCCTGACCCACTGCCTCGGCGTGATCGAGGCATGGGCCGGTCACCGGGTCGCCGGTCGTCCGCTCGATCGGGACCGGGACGCCGAGTTCCGCGCCGCCGGACCGGTCGGTCCCCTCCTCGAGCGGGCCTCGACCGTCCGCTCCCGGCTCCACCGGGACGCGCTGGCCGCCGAGCCCGATGCACCGCTCCGGGCGAGCACGCCGCACGCCCTCGACCACGGGATCAGGACGCAGGGCGCAGCGCTGCTGCACGTCGTCGAGGAGCTCGCTCAGCACCACGGGCAGATGGAGATCACCAGGGATCTCCTGCTGGCGGGGCGTCGCGCGGGCTGATCCCGACCGCCCCGGCCGAGCCGTTCCACGCGGGGCGACGTCGGGTGCCTCAGCCCCAGACCAGGCCTTGCCCGGGCTCCTCGAGCACCGAGGCGACGTCGGACAGGAACCGTGACCCGAGACCGCCGTCGACCAGCCGGTGGTCGAAGGACAGTGCGAGCTGGGTCACGTGCCGCACCCGGATCTTGCCCTTGTGCACCCACGGCTGCTCGCGGATCGCCCCGAAGGCCAGGATCGCGGACTCCCCCGGGTTGAGGATCGGGGTGCCGGTGTCGATGCCGAAGACGCCGACGTTGGTGACCGTGATGGTCCCGTCGGTCATGTCCGCCGGAGCGGTGCGGCCGGCCCGTGCCGTCGCAGTCAGCTCGGCGAGGGCGACGGCGAGGTCGTGCAGGCCGAGGCGGTGCGCATCCTTGATGTTCGGCACGATCAGGCCGCGCGGGGTCTGGGCCGCGATGCCGAGGTTCACGTAGTGCTTGTAGACGATCTCCTGCGTCTCGTCCTGCCAGCTCGCGTTGATCTCCGGGTGGCGGCGGACGGCGAGCAGCAGCGCCTTCATCGCGATCAGCAGCGGCGTGACCCGCACGTCGGCGAACTCACGGTCCTCGCGGAGGCGGGCGACCAGGCGCATCGTCTTGGTCACGTCCACGGTGTGGAAGACCGAGACGTGCGGCGCGCTGAACGCGCTGCTGACCATCGCCTCGGCGGTCCGCTTGCGCACGGACTTGACCGGGACGCGCGTCGTCCGGCCGTCGTCGGCCACCCGCCCGGAGGCGAGCCACGGCTGGTCGTCGCCCACGTACGTCGCCAGGCTCTGCGGCTGGTTGCCCTGCGACCGGGCCAGCACGTCCTCGCGGGTCACGATGCCGCCCGGACCGGTGGGACGGACGGTCTCCAGGTCGACACCGAGGTCCTTGGCGAGCTTGCGGATCGGCGGCTTGGCCAGCACCGGGTTCGACGTGTGCGGCATCCCCGTCGCCCCCACGCCGTTGTCGGCGCCGTGACCCCGCGGGGCCGGGTGCGGTGCCGGCTGTGGGGCCGGCTGCGGGTTCGACGGTTCGACGGGGGTGTCGGCGGCGCGGCGCGGACGGCGGGTGGCGCTGTGACCGGTGACCCCGTACCCGACGAGGACGGCCCCGCCGACCGTCGACCCCTCCCCGGCACCCGCAGAGCTGTCGGAGGCGGGAGCGCCCGGCACCGCCCCGAGGGCTGACGCCTCGGGGGAGGCGGACAGGTCGGCGGGGGCGGACGGCTCGGGCGGGGCGTCGGGGGTGGTGTCGATGGTGATGATCGGGGTGCCGACCTCGACCGTGGTGCCCGGCTCGGCGAGCAGCGCCGTGACGACGCCTGCGAAGGGGCTCGGCAGCTCGACGAGCGACTTGGCCGTCTCGATCTCCACGATCGTCTGGTTGATCTGCACGCGGTCGCCGACAGCGACGTGCCACTCGACGATCTCCGCCTCGGTCAGGCCCTCACCGGCGTCGGGAAGGCGGAACTGCTCGTACCTGGGCACGGGATGCTCCTCAGTCGGTCGGTCGGTCGGTCGGTCGGTCGGTCAGCGGGCAGGCAGGTCGGTCAGGTCACGCCGGACGGCGCAGGCGGGGCGGACGGCGCAGGCGGGGCGGCCGGCGCAGGCGGGGCGGCCGGTCGTCGGGCCGGGTCACATCGCCATCGCCCGGTCCACGGCGTCGAGCACGCGGTCCAGGCTCGGCAGGTACTCGTGCTCCAGCCGCGCGACGGGGTACGGGCTGTGGAAGCCGCCCACCCGCAGCACGGGTGCCTCGAGGCTGAAGAAGCACTCCTCGGTGATCCGGGCGGCGACCTCGGCGCCGGTCCCGTAGAGCACCGGGGCCTCGTGCACCACGACGCAGCGACCCGTCTTGCGCACGGACGCCGCGATGGTCGCGGTGTCCAACGGCGAGATCGTGCGCAGGTCGACGACCTCGATGCTCGTGCCCTGCGTCGCCGCGGCCGCGGCGGCGCGCAACGCCGTCGCCACGGTGGGCCCGTGCGCGACGACCGTCACGTCCGTGCCGACCCGGGCGACCCGGGCCGCGTCCAGGCCTGCCCCGCTCGTCGCGGTCAGGTCCACCTCGGCCTTGTCCCAGTACCGCCCCTTGGGCTCGAAGAAGAGCACCGGGTCGGGGGAGGCGATCGCCTCCTGGATCATCGTGAACGCGTCGGACGGCGTCGCCGGGGACACCACCCGCAGGCCCGCGGTGTGCGCGAAGAGCACCTCGGGCGACTCGCTGTGGTGCTCGACCGCACCGATGCCGCCACCGAACGGGACCCGGATCACCACGGGCAGCGAGAGCCGCCCGCGCGAGCGGTAGCGCATCTTGGCCAGCTGGGTCGTGATCTGGTCGAAGGCCGGGAAGATGAAGCCGTCGAACTGGATCTCGCAGACCGGCCGGTAGCCGCGCAGCGCGAGCCCGATGGCGGTGCCGACGATGCCGGACTCCGCCAGGGGCGTGTCGACGACGCGGTCCGGACCGAAGTCCTTCTGCAGCCCGTCTGTCACCCGGAACACCCCGCCGAGCATGCCGATGTCCTCGCCCATGAGCATGACCTTCGGGTCACCCTCGAGGGCGGCCCGGAGGCCGAGGTTGATCGCCTTGGCCAGCGTGATCCGCTGGGTCGTCGGGGCGCTCGACTCGCTCATCGAGGCACCTCCGTGCCGGCCGGGACGTCGGTGAACGACTCCTCGTACTGCTCGAACCAGGCGCGCTCGGCATCGACCACGGCGTTCGGGCCCGCGTACACGTGCTCGAACATGACCCTGGTCGACGGCGTGGCCATGGCGTGCACCTCGGCACGCACCCGCACGCCGAGCGCCTCGGCGTCGGCCGCGATCTCGTCCTCGACCTGCTGGGACAGCTCGCCGATCGCGGTCAGGTGGGTGCGCAGCCGGTCGATCGGGTCACGACGACGCCAGTGCTCCTCCTCGGCGGCCGACCGGTAGCGCGTCGGGTCGTCCGAGGTGGTGTGGGCGCCCATCCGGTAGGTGTACGCCTCGATGAACGTGGGACCGCCACCGGAGCGGGCCCGTTCGAGGGCCTCGGCCGTGACGGCGTAGCAGGCGAGGACGTCGTTGCCGTCGACCCGCACGCTGGGCACCCCGAAGCCCTTGCCCCGTTCGACCAGCGGCACGCGCGACTGGCGTTCGGTGGGCTCGGAGATCGCCCACTGGTTGTTCTGGCAGAACAGGACGACTGGGGCGTTGTTCACGGCGGCGAAGACGAACGCCTCGTTGGTGTCCCCCTGGGAGGTCGCGCCGTCGCCGAAGTAGGCGACGACGGCGGCGTCCCGGGTCGGGTCCCCGGAGCCGACCAGACCGTCGCGCTGCAGACCCATCGCGTAGCCCGTGGCGTGCAGCGTGTGCGAGCCGATGACCAGCGTGTACAGGTGGAAGTTGTGCTCGCGCGGATCCCAGCCACCGTGGTCGACGCCCCGGAACTGACGCAGCACGTCGACGAGGTCCACACCGCGGGTGTGCGCGACGCCGTGCTCGCGGTAGGAGGGGAAGACGTAGTCCTGCGCGGCCAGGGCCCGGCCGGAGCCGACCTGGGCGGCCTCCTGCCCGAGGGCGGGCGGGAAGAGGCCGAGCTCACCCTGCCGCTGCAGGGCGGTGGCCTCGGTGTCGAAGCGTCGGACGAGCACCATGTCCCGGTACAGGCCGCGCAGGGCCTCGGGATCGAGGTGGGCGACCCGGGGCGAGTAGTCCGGGTGGTCGACGCGCTCCCCGGTGTGGGTCAGCAGCTGGACGAGGTCGGGCTCGTTCACGCAGGGTCCTTCCGGGTGGACGGCCGGCTAACTTACGTCAGCGTAGGCTACGGAACCGTAGGTTGTCGGTGGTCAGGCACCACAAAGCCGCGCAGGACAGCGTTGTGGCGATCCTCCAAAGGCGCCCGCCCGAGCGCGGGGGAGCCTCGTCGACGACGACCGGCGGATCCTGCTCGGCGATCGTGGCCACGGACCGCACGGCGCGGTCGTGTGTGACCTAGATCACACACGGAGCTCCTCAAGGATGTCCGGTATGTCGTCGATGACGGGAATGAGGCACACCCGGACCGTGACGAGTCGGGTCGTTCCTCACATCAGCGACAAGGGCAAACCCGCCGGAATGCGGGGACGCAAAGCCAGGGGCCCAGACGGGCAGCCCAGCTACCGAACGATGGGGAGACCGCCATGCGGGACACCGCCTCAGCCGCACCCTCTCGCGTGACGCCGGGACAGGTGGCGAACCCGTTCCGGGTCGACCGCGCGACAGTGACCCGGTGGGCGACCACCGGCAGGACCGCGTCGGCGCTGACGCTCGACGGCCTTCGCCGGGGCGTCGAGGCCGAGGTGTGCGAGTTCCTTGGAAGGGTCCCCACGCAGGTCCGCTGACGGCTCGTCCGGGTGTCCGGGTGTCCGGACGTCTGGACCGTCCGGGTGTCCGGCCGGTGGGGTCTCAGCGCCAGCCCGGGGGTGGCGGGCCACCTGGCCGGGGAGGACCGGGGATCGCCGGATAGCCGCCGGGATAGCCCTGGCCGGCGCCCTGCGCCGCCCGCAGCGCCCGCTGGACGGGCCACTCCGCGAAGGCGAAGACCAGGAACATCACGATGTTGACCACCGGCACCAGCATGATCAGGATCCACCAGCCGGAGTAGCCCGCCTTGCGGAGGATCGCCACGTAGGCGGCGATCCCGATCACCCACACGACGGCCATCACCCCGAAGAAGACCCAGGCCGCGGCCCCGGTGAGGTCGAAGCTCTCAGACCAGTCGTACAGGTCAGGATCCATAGGGCCGATCATGGCCCGGTCCGGCGCACCGGCGCCAGGGTCCGGCCCGTCCGCCGGCCCGGTCGGAGCCGGCCGGCCCGCTCGTCCCACCGGCCCGGTCAGAGCCAGCCGGCGGCGACCTCGAGGACCCGGTCGTTGGCGGTGGGCTCGCCCACGCTGATCCGCACACCCTCACCGGCGAACGGCCGCACCAGCAGGCCGTCGTCTGCGGCGTCGGCCGCGATCTCGAGGGTGCGGGCACCCGTCGCCAGCCAGACGAAGTTCGCCTGGGTCTCCGGCACCGTCCAGCCCTGGCCGCGCAACCCGGCCACGAGCCGTTCGCGTTCGGCGACGACGGCGTCCACCCGCTCGAGCAGGGCGGCCTCCGCCTCGAGCGATGCCAGGGCGGCGACCTGAGCCAGGTGGTTCACCCCGAACGGCGTCGAGGCGGTGCGCACCCCGCGGGCCAGGTCCTGATGGGTCACCGCGTACCCGACCCGCAGAGCGGCCAGCCCGTAGGCCTTCGAGAAGGTCCGCAGGAGCACGACGTTCGGGTGCGCGGCGAGCACGGCGGCGCTGTCGATCGCGCTGGGCTGCCGCACGAACTCCACGTACGCCTCGTCCAGGACGACCAGCACGTCCTGCGGTACGACGGCGAGCAAGGCGAGCAGCTCGTCGTGCCGGACCGCCGGACCGGTGGGGTTGTTGGGCGAGCAGACCAGGATCACGCGGGTCCGGTCGGTCACCGCGGCGGCCATCGCCGGCAGGTCGTGCCGGCCCTCGCGGTCCAGCGGGACCTGGACGGAGCGCGCGCCCTGCAGCCGGACCAGGATCGGGTACGCCTCGAACGAGCGCCACGCATGGACCACCTCGTCGCCCGGGTCGCAGAAGGCCTGCAGCACGTGCCCGAGGACCGCGACCGAGCCGCAGCCCGCCACGATCCCGGCCGGGTCGACGCCGTGCTTGACCGCGAGCGCCGCGACGAGGTCGGTCGCGAACATGTCCGGGTACCGGTTGAGCTGGGACGCCGCGCGTGCGACCGCTGCCCGGACCTGCTCGAGCGGCGGGTACGGGTTCTCGTTGGACGAGAGCTTGTGCGCGGTGAGGTCCGCACCGGCGCGTGCACCGGGGACGTACGCGGGCAGCGACTGGACGGCGGCCCGCAGGGGCACCTTCGGGGAGGTCACCGCGTCAGCATGCCACCGGCCACCTGCGTGACGGGTCGATGACGTGGAAGCATGTCGCCATGAGCTTCGTCCTCCGCGTGATCATCAATGCCGTCGCCATCTGGCTCGCCACCCGCATCCTCACCGGGCTCGAGGTGGTCGGCGGCGACGACACCGCGACCACCGTGATCGTCTTCCTCGTCGTCGGCCTCGTCTTCGGCCTGGTCAATGCCGTCGTCAAGCCCATCGTCAAGGTGTTCGCGTTCCCGGTCTACCTGCTGACCCTCGGCCTGTTCACCCTCGTGGTGAACGCCTTGATGCTCATGCTCACCGGCTGGCTGTCGGAGCAGAGCGACTACGGCCTGCGGATCGACAACTTCGGCACCGCCGTGCTCGGCGCGCTGATCATCTCGATCGTCAGCTTCGTGCTGAGCGTCGCGACGGGTGCCAACAAGAAGCATTGAGCCTCACCAGGTCCCGCCACCGGGTGCCGCGACGCCCACCGGCTCGGGCACCCGCACACCGACGTAGCGCTGCGTCGTGGCCGTCGCCGAACCGTCCCCGAGCACCCCGGCGAGCGCCGCGTCGAACGTCGTGACCGACGGGGCGTCGAGACCGTCGAGCTCCTCGGCGGTCCGGACGTAGGCCCCGATGCCGTGCGCGCCCCCCGGCGAGCCGGCCGCCTGCCGGTTGCTCGCCGTCGGGGCCGAGCCCAGGTCCCGGATGACGGTCGTCCGCTGCGGGTCGTCCGGGTTGGGCAACCCGTCCAGCACGGGGACGAGGTCCTGCAGGTGCTCGACGTGCAGGGACTGCGTGCCGTCCTGAAGGCCGACGTCGGCGACGGGTGAGCCCGCCGTCACCACCGCCGCGACGGTGAAGCGCTCCATCAGGACCGGGTCGCTCGCGATGTTCATCGCCACCATGCCGCCCTGACTGTGCCCGGCCAGGACCACCGGCTCCCCCGGCTCGATGCCGGCCAAGGTCATCGCCCGGGTCACGAGCTCGGTCGCGTCGTCGGGCAGCCCGGCCATGAGCTGCAGGTTGGACGTCATGTCCCTGGGGTCGGGCCCACCGAGGGCCGCGGTCTCCTGCCCGGGGATCGCCACGACCCAGGACCGCGTGCCGTCGCCGTGGTCGAGGCGCTGGACACTGACGGTGCCGGGCGTGCCACCGGGATCCGGGTCACCGTCCTGGTCGCGGGTGCCGGGCGGGTTCGGGTAGAGCCGCTCGACCTGGCGGAGCAGGTCGGCGGTGGTGCGCGGCAACGGCGATGCGGCGCTCGGGCCGCGCGGGGCGTCCGAGGTGACGACCGGGGCGACCACGAGACCGTTGGTCGGTGTCCCGATCAGCAGGCTCGCGCCGCTGGTGGCCCTGCTCAGCGTCCGCGCTGCCGTCGGCACCGGGTCACCCAGCAGGGCCCGGCGCCCCGGACCGGCCGCCAGCAGGAAGCTCGCCATCCCGGGCACCAACGGCTCGACGGTCCGCGCGCCGGGCAGCCCGAGCGAGGCCGGCAGGAGCCCGGGCCCGCCCAGCATCCGTGCCGTGAAGCCGAGCGGACCGTCCGCGGCCTGCGCCGCCGGCGCGTCAGCGGTCCGCAGGACGGCTCCGAGCGGGCTCGGTGCGTACCGCAGCAGGCGAAGGCCGACGAGGTTGCCGACCAACGCGATCCCGCCGGCGAGGGTCAGCGCTCCGGCAGCCGCCCAGCCGAGCGGGCCGAGCTCCCCGACCACGCCGCCGGCGACGACGCCGCCCCCGCTCAGCAAGCTCGCGACGTCCAGGTCGGTCCGCGCGTAGAGCTCGGCCGTGCCACGCAGGGACGACGCCGTGCCGCGGGCCAGATCGGCGCGCATCCGCAGGCCCTGCCGGCGCGAGACGAGGCGGACCATCGACGCCCGCGCGCCGGGTGTCGTCCCGGCCGACCACCGTGCCGCCTCGCCGACCAGGTTCATGACGGTCTCGGCATGCGCCGCGGCCGCCTCGAGCGAAACGGCGGCCCGGTCCAGCGCGGCTGCTGCGGCCTCGAGGTCGCAGATGTGCGCCCGGGTGCCGCCGGCGCCACCGACCACGTCGAGCCCGGGCGGCAGGTCGCCGTCCGTGCCGACCGGCGCCCAGGCGGGAGTCGCTGTCACCTGGCACCGTCCGGCGTCCTGGTGGCGTCGGCGTCGCGACCGACCGTCCGGCCCGGAAGCACCCACCAGGCGGCCCGCTCGGCCTCGTCCACGGCGCGCGCCTCGTCCGACGCCCGGGTGTGCCGCAGGACGGGCGCGTAGGCCTCGCCCAGGGCGATGCCGAGCTGGGCGACGTCGCCGATCGCGTCGGACAGCAGGCCGCGGTAACGGTCGGCGGCGGCCGACACCCAGCCGACCTCGGCCGCCACGACGAGCTCACGACGAGCGGCCGTCAGCGCCTCCTGGGCCCCGGACAGCGCGACCTGGGCGCGCCCTGTCGTCCGCGGCCCGACCGGTGTCTCGGGCCAGAACCCCGACATCGCGCCCTCCTCCCCCTCCGGACGACCCTCGTCCCGTTCCGCCGACGCTAGGTCGGCCGCGCGGGGCGACGCACGCGAGGGACGGCGGGCCTGTGGACGATCCCGCGATCAGATGCGCTGGGGAGGACGCACGGACCGCGACGGACAACCCGGCGGCACGTCGGTCGTCCATGGCCGGACCGCAGAGCCGGGCGGCAGGGCCGGGCGGCGAGGCCGGACGCGGCCGGCCGCGGGGCACTCAGCCGACGACGTGCAGCAGGGCCAGCGTCTCCGGCCGCAGCGGCGGCACCTGCACCCCGACCTCGGCGAGCACCCGCCCGGTCAGCTCGCAGCCCGCCGCCCGCCAGGCCGGGTGCGACGGCAGCTCGGGCAGGTCGGCACCGGGTCCGGTCGGCAGCACGCGGTAGGTGCGGTCCGGGTCGAGGCCGGGCAGGCGCACCCGACCGGGCGGCCAGGTGGCCGAGCGGTCCACCGCTGGATCGTCTGACGCTCGAGCGCGTCGATGCAGTCGCTGGCCCAGACCCGGTCGGTCCGCTCGAGGATCTCGAGGTCGACCCGGGCGCCGCCCGAGGAGCACGACTCGATCTCGAGCCAGGGCGCCTGCCCGCGGATCTCGTCCAGCAGCCGGTAGACCGCGAGGGTCTGGGCGTGCACGCCGGCCGCCCCGGTCCGGGTGGAGCCGGCGTCGACCAGATCGCGGTTGTGGTCCCACCCTGGCCACCGAGCGGGCCTACTCCCAGGTGTTCACCACCAACGCCGGACGCGCCGCCCTCTTGCCCACCTGGCTCCAGCACTACAACCTAGAACGACCCCACCTCGGCATCGGCGGCCTCAGGCCCATCGACCGCGTCAACAACCCAGCGGGTCAGTACGCCTAGGCTCGCGCGATGACTGCAGTCGAGCCCACGACCGACGCCTCGGCCCGGGTACCCCTCGGCGTGCTCGCCGTGGTCGTCGCCTCGCTGCTCTTCGCGGTCAACGGCACCGTGTCGAAGATCGCCATGCAGTCCGGGCTGAGCCCGAGCCGGCTGGTCGAGCTGCGGTCCCTCGGCTCGGCCGTCGTGCTCGTCGCCGCCGTCCTGGTCCTGGCCCGCGGCAGCCGGCTCCCGCGGGGTCGCGAGCTCGTCGGCCTGGCCGTGCTCGGCATCGTCGGCATGGCCATGGTGCAGTGGCTGTACTTCGTGGCGATCTCCCGGCTGCCCGTCGGCCTCGCGCTCCTGATCGAGTACACCGCCCCGGTGCTGGTGGCGCTGTGGGCGCGGTTCGTGCTCCGCGAGCAGGTCCGGGCCCGGGTGTGGTGGGCGCTGGTCGCCTGCCTGACCGGGTTGACGCTGGTCGCCCAGGTCGGTGACGGGATCACCCTCGACGTCGTCGGCCTGGTTGCCGCGGGCGGCGCCGCGATCGCCCTGGGGACGTACTACCTGCTCGGCGACCACCTGGTGCGCAACCGGGACCCGCTGACGACCCAGGCCTGGTCGATGGCGTTCGCCGCGGCGTTCTGGGTCGTCCTGCAGCCGCTGTGGACCTTCGACCGGGGCTCGCTGGCCGACGACGTCGCCCTGCCCGGGGCCCTGGACGGCACGCACCTGCCGCTCTGGGTGCTCGTCGCGTACATCGTGCTGCTCGGCACCGTCGTGCCCTACGTGCTGGTGCTGGTCGGGGTGGCGCGGCTCGGTGCTGCGCGGACCGGGGTGATCGGGATGCTCGAGCCGGTCGCCGCATCGGCGGCCGCGTGGCTCGTGCTCGACGAGTCGATGACGGCGGTTCAGCTGGCCGGCGGGCTGGTGGTCCTGGCCGGCGTCGCGCTCGCCGAGACCGCCCGACGCCGCCCCGCGGTGACCCCCGCACCGGATGCCCTCGTGAGCCACTGACCGACGGGTCCGCGGTCAGCCGACCCGGTCGGGCGACGAACCGCCACCTCGCGTGGCGTCCCGGCGGACCAGCCAGGTGCGCGGGACGACCAGGAACACGCCGACGACCACGGCCACGACGGCGAGCAGCCGCAACCACTCCTGACCGGCCACCGTGCCACCCACCCCCGAGCGCAGCCAGACGACGGCGAGCACCAAGGACTGGGCGATGACCTGGATGCCCAGCACCGACCGCGCGACGCGCACGATCACCGGCACCTCGACCAGCGTCCGCCAGCCGACGTGCGCGGACAGGGCCGTGAGCCGCAGCAGGAGGTGCACGCACAGCACGAGGCCGGCCACCTGCATCAGACCGCCGGCAGCGGCCGCACCGCCGCGCCCGGCCCCGAGCAGGTCCGGGCCGACGTACACGCAGATGCCGACGTAGAGCGCGAAGAGCGGAGCCGCGGGCCACACCGGGCGCCACGCGACGAGCACGGCCGCGACCACGGCGAGCACCCACACCAACGGCCCGCCACCGGCCAGCCCGCCGCACACGAAGACCAGGAACGGCGGCAGCGCGCGGATGACCGAGCCGGGCACCGCGCCGCGGAGGTCCAGCTCGATGCGCGGCGGTGGCGGCACGGCCGGCAGCCCGTCACGCGGTGGTGCCGGCGGCAGGCCGGCCAGCTCGCGCACGCGGGCTCGCAGCTCCCAGCGGCTCATCGCCGGAACCTCAGACCGGGTCGGTGGTGGGACTGCCGGGCGAGCTGCTGCAGGTGGAGCGCGGAAGCGTCGGCGTCCGCCCAGTGCAGCAGCTCCGCACCGGCCCCGACCACCTCGGCGAGCCGGTCCTCGCGCTCGATCCGCACGATCCGCAGGGCGAGCCACTCACGGACGTCCAGCCCCTGCTCGCGGAACCGTGGCAGCACGTCGACGGCGACCACGCGGTGACCCGAGCGTCGCCACACCTGGGCCAGGTCGGCGGCCTCCTGGTCGAGGAACGTCGAGAAGAGGTACACCAGGGCGCCCGGTGACAGCCGTGGTGGGCGGAGCCGTCGTGGCGGGTCGCCCTCGGGGCGCAGCAGGGCGAGCTGCTGGATCACGCGATCGAGCTGGCGCCGGCCGGTCCCCGGCCGCAGGGCGCGCCGGCGCACCCCGAGATCCTCCACGCCCACCCGGTCACCGACGGTCAGGTAGCCCTGCGCGACGGTCGCCGCCGCCTGCCGGGCCAGGTCGAGCGACGTCGCGTCGTCGGGCCGGATCAGGCGCAGCCCGCTCCACGTCGCCGGGTCGGGCCCGACGTCGTCCCGGGAGTCGACGACGAGCACGACCATCGCCTCGGCCAGGGCCATGGTGCGTCGCACGTACAGCTGCTCGAGGCCCGGCGAGCGCCGCGCGGTGACCTTCCAGTCGATCCGGCGCGGCGCATCGCCCGGCATGAACGGGTGGATGTCGCGCAGCCCGCCGCCCTCACCCGGACGCCGGGACTCGTGCTGGCCGCTCAGTCCGCGCAGCCGCAGCGGAAGGGGCAGCGCAGGCATCGTCCGCGGGCGCGGCAGAACGAGCACGCGCTGCGGGGGTGTGGTGCTCGACGGTCCGGTCAGCTGCGCCCCGGGGCCGAGACCCTGGTGCTCGACCCGGAAGAGCTCCTGCGACCCGGTGCGCACCGAGGACGCCGAGACGCCGATCTCCCGCGTGAGCGGGACGTCGACCAGCGCCTCGGTCGGGGCGTGACCCGATCTGCTCACCCGGATCCGCACGCTCTCGGTGCCCGGCGGCGCTGCCAGGACGATGCGCGCGACCAGCGGACCGCCCGGCGCCCGGTCGGTGCCCGGCGCGGGACCCCGCTCGACACCCGGCGCGTGCAGGGTCGGCACGTGGGCACCGACGCCTCGGACGCCGCCGGCGGCGCGCTCGGCCGCGCCGGCGACCGCACCGTCGAGCTCGGCCCAGAGATCGGGTCGCTGGACGTCCACCCACACCCGACCGCGCGGGCGCACCCACACAGCCCACAAGGAGGCGATGACGGGCGCGACGCCGACGACGGCGACGTCGGGCCGGCCGGCCATCGCGCCGAGCACGACCAGGGTCAGGCCGGTGCCGAGCGTCCAGGCCAGCGGCTGGCCCACGACCCACGACCGTTCGGGGTGGCCAGGCTGCGCGGGAGCTGTCATCCGGTCACCGGCACGGTCGTCGGGCCCGCGACCCGGCCCAGCACCTCGCGCACGACGTCCTCCGGTGCGACACCGGCCGCCCAGGTGGCCGGTGTCAGCGTGATCCGGTGCGCCAGCGCGGGCACAGCGACCGCCTTGACGTCCTCCGGTGCGACGAACCGTCGTCCGGCCTGGACGGCGATCCCCCGGGCGACCAGCACCAGGGCCTGCGAACCGCGCGGCGAGGCACCGACCTCGACCGCCTCGTGCCTGCGGGTGGCTGCGGCGATGTCGACGCAGTACGTCAGGATGTCGGGGTCCACCCGGACCGCCTCGACACCGGCCTGCATCGCGAGCAGCGTCCGCGCGTCGACGACCCGACGCACCGGCGCCTCCTCGTGCCGGCGCTCCAGGCGCCGGGCCAGGACGTCCGTCTCGGCCTCCCGGGTCGGGTAGCCGACGGCCAGCCGCACCATGAACCGGTCCAGCTGCGCCTCGGGCAGCGGGTAGGTGCCCTCGTACTCGACGGGGTTGGAGGTCGCCATGACGTGGAACGGGCGAGCCATCGGGTAGGTCGTGCCGTCGACGGTGACCTGCCGCTCGGCCATCGCCTCGAGCAGCGCGGACTGCGTCTTGGGTGCGGTCCGGTTGATCTCGTCCGCGAGCAGCAGCCCGGCGAAGACCGGTCCCGGCCGGAACCGGAACGCCGACCGCTCCGGGTCCCACACCGCCGATCCGGTGATGTCGGACGGCAGCAGGTCGGGCGTGCACTGGATGCGACGGAACTCCAGCCCCAGCGCCGTCGCGAGACTGCGCGCGGCCAAGGTCTTGCCCAGACCGGGCACGTCCTCGAACAGCACGTGGCCGCCGGCGAGGATCGCGGCCAGGGCCGTCCGCAGCGTCTCGTGCATGCCGACGACGGCCGTGCCCACCTCGGTCAGGACGGCATGGCAGAGCCGGGCGACGTCGCCCGGGCTCGGCACCGCGTCGGGGGTGGGGTTGGCGCCGGAGGATGCGGGCGGGACGGTCACGGGTCGGGCCTCTCACTGGGCTGGGCTGCGGGTGCGGGCTGGGCTGCCGGTGCGGGCTGGACTGCAGGTGCGGGCTGGGCCGGTCGAAGACGTTCGATGGCATCGATGCAGTGCGCCACGTCGGCGAGCGAGGGCAGCAGACCGCCGGGGCCGGTCAGCAGGTGCCACGCCCGGTCGCCGAGCAGCGCACGGGCGCGCTGACGCTGGCCGTCCGGGTCCGCCGGGGCCGCGGTGCTCGAGCTGACCGGCCGCAGCCCACCAGGGACGACGACGCCCACCCGGGCCAGGCGCCGGCCCGCCACCGCACGCAGGCGGCGGACGGCCATCTCGGAGACCCGCCCGTCCCGACCTACGAACGACCAGGTCAGAGCCGAGATCTCACGGCGCGTGCCGTCCGACTCCTCGACCCGGCCCTCGACCCAGTCGTCGTCCTCGCCGACGTCGAGCGAGACCAGGACGATGGTCAGCACGAGCACGACGAGGCCGGCGATCAGGGCGTCGGGCGGACGGAGGCCCAGTGCCCACAGGGCGAGCCCCGCGACCGGGCCGAAGACGAACGGGCGGTAGTCGATCCGCGGCCGGGTCATGTCGGCTCCGGCCGACCGGGCTCGTCGGACCCATCCGGCCCATCCGGCCCAGCCTGCCCGTCCGGCCCATCCGGCCCATCCGGCCCAGCCTGCCCGTCCGGCCCATCCGGCCCAGCCTGCCCGTCCGGCCCATCGGGCCCAGCCTGCCCGTCCGGCTCAGCCGGCTCGTCCGGCTCGCGCGCGAGGGCGTCCGCGAGCGCGCGCACCGCCGAGGTGGCCACCGCGACGTCGCCCGGGACCATCTGCTCCTCGCTGAAGCGGGCCCGCAGGTACAGGGCCAGCAGCGTCCGGGTGGCCGCCGGGTCGACCGGCGCGCGGTCGAGCACCTCGACGGTGAACTCGGTGGGTGTCGAGGCCGGTTCCCGCGCGATGCCCGACCGCTCGGCGGCGTCCTCGAGCGCGACCCAGGCGGCGATGATCGCGTCCGCCGGCCGCTGCGCCGAGCGCAGGTGCTCGTCGGCACCCTCGAGCCCTTCGCGCAGGGTCGGGAGGTCGGGCACGACGTCGTCCCGGAGGACCAGGCCACCGGACAGGATCCCGGCGGAGTCCGGCGGCCCGTCGACGTGCGGCGGCCGGAGGTACCGCAGCCAGCGCACCAGGAAGTAGAGCAGGGCGCAGGCGACGAGCCCGGCAAGGCCCAGCCAGAGCCAGCTCAGGTCCCACGGCTCGACGTCCATCTGCTCGAGCGCCTCGATCAGGGGATCGGTGGTCGGCACCGGCTCAGGGGGGACGAATGGTTCCTCGGCGGACCCGGACTCGAGCGCCGTGCGGGTCTGCGGGTCCCACGGACCCGCGAGGGCGCTCGCCACGACCGCGACCCCGAGCAGCACGACGACCCCTGCGCTGCGGCGTCCGGGTGGGCCACCGATCGTCGCTGCCCCGGGCAGGCCCGGGCCACGACCCCGCGCAGCCGGGGCGCCCGCCGTCGTCGACCGGTCCACCGCCCCATCATCGGCCACCCGGCCCCCGGATCGCCGTTCTCCCACGAGATCTCCCGCTCAGCGCAGCATCTCACCGAAGTCGGAGGTCTCGCGGACAGCTGACACCCGGTCACCGATCGAGGTCGGTCGTCGCCGGGGCACCCGGCGTGACGACGATGCCGTCGCCTACGTCGAGCCGACGACGGGACTCGGTGGAGGCACCGCCCGCAGCCTCCAGGGTGACCGTGAGGCCCTCGATCGCCATCGAGCCGTGCAGGCACTCGACGACGATCTCCCCGCCACGTCGGCCGACGCGTCCCCATCCGGTGTCGAGCACCACCGGCAACCATGTATCGTCGTCGGGCAGCTTGACGGTCAGGTCCCGCCGCACGGCGTCCCACTGCTGCCCAGTCATCGCGTCGACCACGCTCCAGCCGGCGAGCGCCCGGACGTAGTGGTCGCCGCACTCGATCTCGTTGTAGGGGTTGCGCCGCCGACCGTCATAGCGCGCCCACACGCCGTCGAGGATCGCCGTGGCCTCGTCGATCAGCCCCTCGTGCAGGCAGTGCGCGGCGACCTGGTACTCGCTGCCCGTCCAGACCTCGTCGCAGTACCGGGTCGGCACCTCGGGGCGGCCGCCGGTCGGCCAGGTGCACATGAGCAGCCCGGTGTCGTCGCCGTCGGCGAAGACCCGGAACGGATGCACGAGGTCGTCGAAGCCGGTCCGGAGGTTGTGCCGCACGACCGCGCGCAGCGCGCTGACCACGTGCTCGCGGGGCAGGACGTAGCCGAGGCCGAGCTGGTGCGCCCACCACTGGCCGATGAGCTGGTCGGCGAGGCAGCCCTGCTCCCACTGGAACTCCCGGACCTCGCCGGGATCGAGCACCTGGACGTAGTACTCACCACTGAACAGCAAGGTGTCGTACGCGTCGCTGCCCCGCTCGAACAGCGCGGACAGCTCGGCTGCGAGCTCTGCGTCCCCCGACCCGTCGACGAGCAAGGCCATCTCCTGGGCGGCGCGCAGCGCAGCGAGCCACAAGCTGCCCATGAAGCTGTTGACGCCGCGCAGGTCGATGTCGTGTGTCGACGGCTGGACCCCACGCAGGACGCCCGTCGCCGCGGGATCCCACGTCGACCGAACATGACTCAGCAGTCGACGGACCCCAGGCCAGCAACGCCTCAGCCAGTCGAGCCCGGCTCCGTTGCGCACCTCGCGGTAGGTCTTGAGGACCGTGCCGAGCATCCCGTCGAGGGCCGGTGCGTCGGGACCACCGATCGGGACGTCCCAGAGCTGGGGCAGGTACGTCGGCACGACGACCCGGTGCGGGAGCGTCCCGCTCGGCGCCTGCATGATCCCGAGCTCGGTCGTCCGCATGCTTCGCTCGAGCTCGGGGAAGAGACGTGCCACCCCTTGCGCGTAGTTCCACACGTGCGTGCAGTTCAGCGGGCAGGAGCCGCCGACATCACCGGCGTGCCCCCGGGTCGAGGCGCCGTTGACCCCCTCGAAGCCGAAGAAGGCCCCGTCGGCCGTCCGGAAGCAGGTCGGGCTGCGGATGATCGCCGCCTGCGCCGCGAGGTGCTCGACGGCCGTCGCGTCGAGCGCGCCATCGGCCAGGAGCTCGGTCCAGGCCTTAGTGGCCCCGGTCAGCCCGGTCCACCGGGCCTCGACGTCCCGGGCCACGGCGAGCGCGTCCTCGTGGGCAAGTGCGTAGTGGTTGCCCAGCCAGAACCGGGTGGGTCCCCACTGCGGGTGGCCGGGACCGAACTGCGGGAAGTCCACGTACCGGTTCGCGAAGTGCCAGGTGAGGAGCAGCCGGACCGTCGTCGTCGCCCCGGGCTCGAGGAAGAACGGGACCGCGACGCCGGCGTTCCAGGTCTCGCCGGGTGCGCTCGGCCGGTGCAGCGACGTCGGGCCACCGACCTGGTGGTCCGCCACCGTCGGTGTCATCGTGAGCCGCTCGACGTCCGCCCCCATGGCGCGCCCGCGCAGGAACGCGAAGAACTCCTCGGGGTCACGCCACTGCAGGTGCACGGTCGCGTTCGGGTCGTCGGCCGCCAGCACCATCTGGCCGGCCCCGGGATGCTCCGCGGGCAGGGTGTGGTTCTCGAGCAGGACGTGCGTCCAGCCGCCCGAGCGCAGCACGCGGTTCGTGTTGCCGCCGTAGCAGGAGGCACGGACGCCGTCGACGGGCGTCACGCCGTCGTAGCCCACGGCGTTCTGCAGGGCACCGCCGAGCAGCCCGTGCACCGGGACAGCGGTCGGGTTGTGCAGCGTGAAGGTCGCCATCACGACCGGCAGCGACGACGCGTCTGTGTCCAGCGGGACCAGCGGGTTCTGCAGGTCCATCGTGACCCGCACGGGCAAGGTGGTGTCGTGCAGCTCGACGCTGGCCCGCGGGTAGACCGCACTGAAGGTGGCACCGTCCACGCCGTACCGTCCGGCGAGCCGTCGCTGCCAGTCCGGCACCGCATCGTCGTCGACCATGGGCGTCGGCGGACCGTCGACAGGTCGGGCCTGCAGGACCCGCAGCTCGTCGACCGCCGGCTCCCACTGGGTCGCCCGCACGGCGAAGAAGGAACCGGGCAGGTCACCGTGGTGGTTGCCGATGTGGTGGAACTGCCACTGGCGCAGCCCCCCGTCGGCGCCGACCGCGACCGTGCCGGTCCCGATCCCGCCGAGCGGCATCGCGACGTGCCGGCCGTCGGCGTGCGGGATGCGGCGTCCTGCCATCGTGCTCTCCGAGCCTCGGGACTGGGTGGGCCTCACTTGATGCCCGAGATCCGGATACCGCTGATGATGTAGCGCTGGAAGACGAGGAAGATCGCGATGACCGGCGTCGCGGCAAGGGTCGACCCGGCCATGAGCATGCCGTACTCCACCCGGCGGTCCGAGCGGAAGGTCGCGAGGTACTGCTGGATCTGGACGAGCGAGCTCTCCGGGTCGGTGATCGTCATGATCGGCCACACGTAGGCGTTCCAGAACGCGAGGAACGACGTGATGCCGACGACGACGAAGACCGGCTTGGACATCGGCAGGAAGATCCGCGTGAAGATCGTCCAGCGCCCGGCGCCGTCGATGAGGGCGGCCTCCTCGATCGCGGTCGGGATGCCCAGGTAGAACTGCCGGATGAAGAAGATGTGCACGCCGGCTGTAGCCCCGGGAACGACGAGGACCGCCATCGTGTTGAGCATGCCCATCCGCGTGACGACGATGTACGACGTCAGGAGGATCGCCATGCCGGGGATGAACATCGTGCCGATCGTCACGACCCAGAGCGTGCGCTTGAAGGCGAAGTCGAGCCGGGCGAACGCGTATGCCGCCATCGAGTTCACCGTGAGGCTGAGGGCCGCGAAGAGCAGGGCTCCGAGGAACGTCACGCCGAGGGCCCGCACGAACATGGGGTCGGCGAGGATCGCCCGGTAGTTCTCCGGCTGCCACACATCCGGGAAGAACTGGAACGGGGACGTGACGACCTCGTCGCGGGCCTTGAAGCCGGCGATGGCCATCCATGCGAGCGGGAAGAGCGCCGCTAGGACGACGACGGCCGCGAAGGCATACCGGACGGCGGACCAGCCGGGGCTGGTCGTCCGGGCCGACCGCGTCCTGCGTTCCCTGACCGTGGTCGGCGGCGGCGTCAAGCGGGTCACGAGGCGGGCCGGGTCTGCATGGGGTGCGTCGACAGTCATCAGCCGTCCACCGCCTTCTCCGAGTTGATGAGCCGGAAGATCACTGCGGACAGGCCGCCGAGCACGAGGAAGAGGAGGAGCGCGGCCGCGATGGAGTACCCGACGTAGAGGTCGTTGTTGAAGTGCTGGAAGATCAGCAGATTGGGCAGCAGCGTCGACTGCGTGGGTCCACCGGCCGTCATGACGAGCGGGAGCTCGTACTGCTGGATCGCCCCGACGAAGCCGGTGACCAGCAGGTACAGCAGGATGTTCTTCATCAGCGGGAGCGTGATGTGGATCGTCCGCTGCCACCACCCCGCGCCCTCGAGCTCGGCCGCCTCGTAGTAGCTCTCCGGGATGTCGAGCAGGCCCGCGAGCATGATGAGCGAGGCGAGACCGAGCCCCAGCCAGACGGCGGGCAGCGTCAGCGCGTACAGCGCCGTCTGCGCACTGCCCAACCAAGCGGTGTCGGCTACGCCGACGAGGCTGAGGACCCAGTTGAGGACACCCTGGCGGTACTCGTAGATGAGGACGAAGACGATCGAGGCGATGACACCGGAGATCACGGTCGGGATGTAGATCGCGGCCTTGAGCACCGTCGCCATTCGGGTCCCCATCGTCTTGACGAGGTTGGCGAAGAGGAACGCCAGCACGAGGATCGACGGGACGACGACGACCGAGAACGTCAGTCCCCGCCTGAGCGAGGCCCAGAACACCGGATCCTTGAGGACCATCCGGAAGTTGCCGAGCCCGACGAACGCGGACTCCTCGTAGAAGCTCCAGGTGTAGAAACTGACGATCCAGGCGTAGACCAACGGCCAGAGCACGAAGATCGACAAGAGGATCATGGCCGGCGCCAGCATGAGGAGCGCAACCTTGGTGTCGGGGTGCTTCGTCCGCCGGCGCGGTTCCGTACGGCCCTTCGAGTGCATCAACATCATCGGTGCGCTGCTCATCACTTCGCCTTCGACGCAGGGCCGGTGGCGGGCGCGCGCGCTGCGCACCCGCCACCGGGTCGGATCAGGAGCCCATTCCGGCGAGGCCGGAGTTCTCGATCTCGGTCTGGATCTTCGCATCGGCCGCGGCCAGGGCCTCCGCGACCGGGGTGCCCTGCATGGCGGCCTCGATCGCCTCACCCATCGCGAGGCTGATGTTCCACGGGTAGGTGGGTTCGGCCTGCGCGAAAGGGACGATGTCGGACTGGATCGTGGCGTTCCACGGGTTGATCGAGTCGATGTCGGGGACCGCATTGATCGCCTCGCCGACGGAGACCCGAGCGGTCACCTTGGAGAACGCCGTCGCCTCGAAGAACGAGATGACGTTCTCCGGGTCACCGCCGAGCGCCCACTCGATGAAGGCGGCGGCGTCCGCTGGGGCGTCCGACTTGGCGTCGACGACGAGCGTCCAGCCACCGAGGGTGGCCGTCGTCCTCCCGGCCTCGCCGTCGAAAGACGGCATCGCCGCGACGGCGACGTTCTCCGCGATCCCGGAGTCACTCGCGAGGATCTGGCTCGCGGCCCACGAGCCGTTCGCCATCATCGCGTACTTGCCGTCGATGAAGGTCGTCGCGTCGGCGTAGCCCACGCTGTCGGCCGGGGGCAGCGCACCCGACGCGAAGAGATCCTGGAAGGCCTGGAGCAGGGGCGCGTAGGCCTCGGTCGCGGACGCCTCGGACCAGTCGGCGCTGACCGGGTACTGCCCGGCGGCGTTGAGCTGGTAGCCCCACGTCGACCACGCCATGTCTGTCGCGTTCTGCGCGAGCCGGACGCCGAAGACCTCCGGCGTCGAGAGCTTCTCCGCATCCGCGATGAGCTCCTCCCACGTCGTGGGCGGGCCATCGATGCCGGCGGCCTCGAAGAGGTCGGTCCGGTAGTAGAGGACCGCGGACGGCTCGACGAGGATCGGGTAGGCGTACTCCTCGCCGTCGACCGTGACGAAGTCACGGACGTTCTCCTGGAGGTCGTCCCATGCGGCGTCGCTGATGAGGTCGGTGAGCGAGGCGATCTGCGAGGTGCGGGCGGCGTCCGCGATGTCGCCGTAGTTGGCCGTATAGACGTCCGGGGCGTTGCCGGCCGCCTGGGCCGCGGTCATCCGCTGCTCCCACGCGTCACCGGGGACGACCTGGAGCTTGACGACGACGTCGTTCTGCGAGGCGTTGTACCCGTCGACGACGTCCTTGTACCAGGCGTTCTCCTCGTCGGTGAACGACTGCTGCCAGACCGTCACCTCGGTCGCGCCCGACGCGGTCGCCTCGCTCGAGGTCTCGCCGTCGTCCGAATCGCTCGGCCCGGCAGGGGTACCGCTGCAGGCTGCCAGGAGCAGCCCGGTCGCGACGACGGCACCGATGCCGACGAATCGCATTCGTGTGGAGCGCATGCCCATCCTCCTAGATGATGACTCGCTGACGAGCCGGTGGGGTGACTCAGAAGTCTGCGTCGAGATCGACGCTGAACCAGAAGACGTTGTAGGGACCCCAGAGGGACATCGAGAAGTAGACGGTTCGACCGTCATCGGCGACGTACCGGGGGTTGAGGTAGGGGGCGTACAGGCCCGGGTGCTCGGCCTGGGTCGTGATGACGTGCGGCTCCGACCACGGGCCCCACGGGGTGATGCCCTCCGCGATGACCGCATCACCGCCGGTGGAGTAGGTCATGAGCCAGCGTTCGAGATGGTCGCTGTACATCACGGAGAGCTCGCCCACCGTGCCGTCGACGACGGTGGCCGCCTCGTCGATCGCCGAGGACCACTGCGGCGTCCCGTCGTCGGCCGTCCCGGTGAAGTACCGGTACGCGCCGAGGTCCTCGACCGACGCGGTGTCGGCCGGCACCTTCATCAGCTGGACCCCGCCGAACCTGCCGGCGGGGATGGACCAGAAGTAGAGGACGTCCTCGCCGGACTCGCGGACCTCGGCGGTGGTCACCTGGACGAAGTTCGAGTCCCCCGGCCAGCGGACGTCGTCGAGCACCTGCCACGTCTGACCGCCGTCGACGCTCCTGGCCAGCGACGAGTAGTTGGCGTCCCACTGTCCCGGGTCGCCCCAGTGGTGCACGGACATGAACGCGAGGTACATCGTGTCCCCGACGGCGAACCCGCCCGTGGGGATCTTGGTGACCTCACCGGTCCCGTCGGCCTCGTGCAGGCCGGGGACGGCTTCGAGGGCCAGGCCGATGTCGTCTACGATCCAGCCGTCGAAGGTGATGCCGTCGGTCGGGTCGTCGTCGGTCGTGTGCGCGAGGACGTTGGAGCGCCAGTTGCCGCCCTGCCCGCCGTACGAGTCCGGGTCGCGGGTGCCGAACGTGTCCCCGAAGACAAAGTAGGTCCGGTCGCCGACGTTGAACATCGAGCCGAGGTCCGTGCCGGCCACCCCCACGGCGTCGGTGTCGTTCAACGCCGAGCCGGGACCCGTGAGCTGAGCGACCTCAGTGAGGTTGCTGACACCGGTCAGGACGAACGGCTTGTTCTGGTCGGTGTCGACGTCGCCGGTACCCGCCTGCGAGCAGGCGCCCAGTGCCGCGGCTGCCGCGGTGGCTCCGATCACCATGAGCGCGCGCCTCATCCCAGCCTCGGTAGGCGCTGGGCTGCGGGAAGCAGCGTCAGGCCGGCGGCGGGGGTCTCCTGGTACCAGTACGCGACCGACGACAGGTCGTCGTTGCGCTTGTTGGCGTGACCGTGCTCGATCGACACCCGGATCGAGGTGGTGAACGTGACCGGGTCCTCGATGTGGAAGCGGTAGGTGGAGATCTGACCGCTCCAGTTGGGGCCGCCTGGCAACGTGATGCCGTGGTACGGGGCGTGGTAGCTCTCGCTCGGGCACCACGCGGTGTTGAAGTAGTCCTCGGTCCCGGTCCCGTGCAGACTCGGCGGGAAGGCCTCGCCGTCGACGAAGATCATGTCGTCGCCCTCGCCGTACCAGTTCCAGTCGGCGGTCTCGCGAAGGTTGGTGATGTTCAGCACGCAGCCGACGTAGTGGCCCCGGCCCTGGGTCTCGAGGATGGTGTAGTTGCCGGCCCCGTCGAGGTTGAGGCCGCCGAAGAGGTACTCGGGGTTCGTCTCCGCCCCCTGCGGGATGCCGTCGGTCGGGACCTGGCGGTTCCACGAGGCGTGGAACCGGCCGAGCCCGTCCTCGAGCGCGGGGAAGGCGTCGTAGTCGATGTAGAAGTAGAAGCGCATGTCCTCCTCGACGCACTCGCTGGTCAGCTCGAAGCGCGCCCCGGCGGCGAAGGGCATGTGGAAGAAGGAGTTGAAGCCCTTGCCGTCCTGGGGGCTCATCTGCAGCGGCGCGGAGGCGAAGTTCGTGCTGCGCGCGTGGCCGACCCCGAAGAAGTCACCGAGCGGGACGAGCACGCTGGGCTGGTCGGCTCCGTCCCAGAAGATCCGGAGCACCAGCTTGCGCAGGTAGTCGTTGTCGCGGCTCTCGGGTTGACCACCGGTCATCGACGCGACGGTCATCCAGATGTGGTTGACGGAGCCGGCCCCCCGGATGTCCGCCAGGGTGATCGTCTCGCCGGGGTGGACCGTGACGAAGTCGGCGTTCCCGCCCGCGCGGTCCCAGCTGGACTCGCGCAGGCGACGGTGGTCGCGCAGGCGTGGCAGGTCCCGCAGGCTGCTCCCGAAGCTTCCGTAGCCGGATGCCATGGTCTTCCTCCTCGTTGAGAAATCGATTACTGACGCTAGAGGCGCTGATGGTCGATCGTCAAGGACGTTGCCGAACTGTGACCCGTCGGGACCGAACCGTGACCCGTCGCGGCAGTGCCGTAGGCGTCGGAGCCGCCTCCGTCCGCGACCGGGAGCCGCCCGTCGACCCGGCGCCAGGTCACCTCGAGGAAGGCCTGGACCTCGTGCCGACGGGGAGCCGCCTCGGCCCCGCCCCGCCGCGTCACGGCGATCGCCGCGGCCGCGTTGGCGGTGACGACGGCATCGAGCAGTGGACGCCCGTCCGCCAGGCCTGCGCCGAGGTAGCCGCAGAAGGTGTCGCCTGCGCCGACGGTGTCGAGGGCCGTCACGTGATGGGCCGGCACGTGTCGCGGCTCGTCGCCGCCGGTCAGGACCAGCACTCCGCGCGAGCCGAGGGTCACGACGACGTCGGTGCCCCATTGCCGGTGCAGGGCCATCGCGGCCCGTCCTACGTCGGCCCCCGGCAGTCCGGCCAGGTCGAGCAGCTCGACCTCGTTGGGCACGACGACGTCGACGTGGTCCAGCAGGGCGCCCGGCAGCGGAGCAGACGGCGCCGGGTTGAGCACGACGACCGTACCCGCACCGTGCGCCGTCCGGGCCGCGGCCAGAGCCGTACCGACCGGCAGTTCGAGCTGGAGCAGCAGCACCGCGGCATCGGTCAGCGTCTGTCTGGCCGACTCGATCTGCTGGACGTCGACACGCAGGTTGGCCCGCGGAACGATGATGATCGAGTTCTGGCCGTCGGGCTCGACGACCGGCAGACCGACTCCCGTCCCCACTTCGGCGTCGACCACGACCCCGTCGAACTGGACGTTCTCGATGCGCATGGCCTCGCGGAACGAGGTGCCGAACTCGTCGCTGCCCAGCCGGCCGACCAGGTACGTCGTCGCGCCGGCACGCACCGCCGCGACCGCCTGGTTGAAGCCTTTGCCGCCGAGGTATGTCCCGAAGTCGGTCCCGACCAACGTCTCACCCGGCAGCGGGCGCCGTGGGGCGCTCGCCACGAGGTCCATCATGAACGAGCCGACGACGCAGACCCCGCCGCTCATGCCCGTGCCGCCTCGTCGTCGGTGCGGGTCCGGGGTTCGGCGGCGAGCTGAGCGCCGAGGGAGCCACCGGGGTGTCGCAGTGCGAAGTCCGCCGGGCCGAAGCCCGAGATCTGCATGAGGGCCGCCGCCAGGGCGTCGCCGAGCGCCAGGGTGCTCGCCGTGGATGCCGTGGGCGCCAGGTTCAACGGGTCGGCCTCCCGCTCGACGGCGATGGACAGGTGGACGTCCGACCGCCGTGCGAGCGTGGACCCCGGTCGGCCCGTCATCGAGATGACCGGGACGTGGCCGACAGCGAGCATATGTGCGAACTGGCAGACCTCCGCGGTCTCCCCCGAGTAGGAGATGAGGATCGCGGCGTCCTGCGAGGTGGCCATCCCGGAGTCGCCGTGCAGCGCCTCGGCCGCATGCACGAACTGAGCCGGCGTGCCGGTGCTGGCCAGCGTCGCGGCCATCTTCGCGCCGATGTGCCCGGACTTGCCGAGACCCGAGACGATGACCCGGCCCCGAACCTGGCTGATCAGGCGGATCGCCTCGGGCAGCGCCTCGCGCACCGCCTCCCGGGTACGCGTGATGGCCTCGGACTCGATCGCCATCGCGGCGTAGGCCGCCTCGAGGCCCCGCGCGAGATCGGCGTCGGACAACGGTGGGCTCACGGAGGCTCCTGTGCGTGTCGAGTAGGTCGGCGAGGTCGCCGCGCTGGTCATCGGACGAGGCCCTTGTGCAGCAGGAGGTTGCCGTAGGGACGTACCTCACCGGTCCGGACCAGGACGAAGGCGTCGGCCCCGGCGGCGTAGAAGTCCTCGCGGGCCAGGTGATCCCAGCCGCCGGCAGGCGCCGCACAGGCCGCGAGCAGCTCACCGGCCAGTGCCTCGGCGTCGACGGAACCGTCGGTGGCCATGAGGCGGGCGGCCAACGGGCTGTCGAGCGGAAGGACGGTGCAGATCGCCGCCGTCAGCTCCGGAGCGGTCACGCCGGGCAGGTCCACGACCCGGCGACCGAGCCGCTCGGCGGGGAAGTGCGCATCGGCGACCAGGACGGCGTCCCCGTGCCCCATGGCGTCCAGATGACGCAGCAGGGTGCCGGTGAGCAGGGGGTGGATACCGGTCAACAACGGAGTCTCCTTGTGATCTCTCGGCGGTGAGAAATCGATTACTCGCACCGTAGGCAACCAGCTCGGAGATGTCAAGCAATCCCTTGAGACACGGTCCGAGCGACTCCACCCCTGCGCGTAGCCCACGTCTGCCCGTTCGTGGCCCACCTCGAAGCCACCGTGGGGTCGGCGGTCGCCGGGGCAAGGGCCGGGGTTCGGACCCGCGCTCGGGCTCGGGCACCGGGTACCGCGCTCGGGCACCTGGTACCGCGGGCGCCAGGAGGGGCGGGGCAGAGGTGCGGGGTCCTCAGGTCCGGGGTCCTCAGGTCCGGGGTCCTCAGGTGCGGGGGCCGGTGGATGCCCGGACGAGCAGCTCGGGGCGCAGGACGATGTGCTGCGGCTCGGAGGCGACGCCCTGCGACCGGGCCAGGAGCAGCTCCCCCGCGAGCCGACCCATCTTGCCGACCGGCTGCTGGATGACACTGACCATCGGCGAGACCATCCGGGTCCACTGGTCGTCGTCGACGCCGAGCAGCGCGACGTCTGCCGGGATGGACCTGCCGACCGCTTGGATGGCGCGGTATGCACCGACCGTCAGCGGACCGTTCGTGGTGAAGACGGCGTCGGGCGGCTCGGTCTGGTTGAACAACGACCGCATGGCCACCTCGCCACCCTCAGCCCGGAGGTTGGCCCGGCACACCCAGCGGTCGGGGATCGGGTGCCCGGCACGCTCGAGCGCCGCGCGGAAGCCGGTGAGCCGGTCCTCGGTGGTGCTCACGTCGGGCGGGCCGGCGATGCAGGCGATCCGGCGGTAGCCGTGCTGGATCAGGTGCTCGGCGGCCAGCTCGCCGGCCCGGACGTTGTCGACCAGGATCGTGTCGCCCAGGTAGTCCCGCAGACGGCGGTCGACCACGACAGTCGGGATCCGTGCCGCCCTGATCGGTCCGAGGTCGGAGGCCGACTCCGAGGTCACCGCCACCACGACACCCGCCATCCGCTGCGAGACCGCCGCCTCGAGGTACGTGCGCTCACGGCCCAGCTGCTCGTCGGAGTTGCAGAGCATCACCGAGTAGCCCTGCTTCACGGCGACCGACTCGAGCGCGGCGACCATGGCCGTGAAGAACGGGTTCTGCACGTCGGTCACGATCGCGGCCCAGGTGTCCGACACCTGCCGGCGCAGGGCACGCCCGGTGCTGTTCGGCACGTAGGCGGTCGCCGCGGCAGCCGCTCGGACGCGGCGGGCCAGTTCCGGATCGACGGTGCTCGAGCCGTTGAGCACCCGGGAGACCGTCGCCGCCGACACGCCCGCCTCGCGTGCGACGTCCAGGATCGTCACGGTCCGGCTCGCTGTCACAGGCCGATGGTTCCACACGGCCCGGTGCCGTCGGGCCGGACACCTGTGGGTGGACACCCGCCGCCGCTCACGGGGCCGCGTGGAAGGATTGCCACATGTCGCAGAACCCGCCCGACGCTCCCGCCGGAACCGGCGCCGACGATGCCGGCAGCGCCGAGGGCGTCGACCAGACAGTGCAGCCCCGCGTCCGGCACAGCCTGGCCCGGATCAGCCCGCCGATCGCCCTCGGCCCGCTCGACGGGCGGTACCGCAGCACCGTCGCGCCGCTGGTCGACCACCTGTCCGAGGCCGCGCTCAACCGCGAGCGCCTGCACGTCGAGGTCGAGTGGCTGATCCTGCTGACCTCGCACCACGTCGTACCCGGTGCGCCCACCCTGTCCAGCGAGGAGCGCGACTACCTGCGCGACGTCGTCGCGGGCTTCGACGCCGACACCGTCGCCGAGCTCGCCGCGACCGAGAAGATCACGGTCCACGACGTCAAGGCCGTGGAGTACCTGCTCAAGGACCGCCTCGCGGTGGCACCGAGGACGCTCGGCGAGGACACCGTCCTGCCGCGGGTCACCGAGCTGGTGCACTTCGCCTGCACGAGCGAGGACGTGAACAACCTGGCCTACGCGCTGATGGTCCAGGGCGCCGTCCGGCGGGTGTGGCTGCCGGCCGCCAAGCTCCTGGTGGCGGACGTCGCCGCACTGGCTCGCGAGCACGCCGCCGTGCCGATGCTCGCCCGCACGCACGGCCAGCCGGCCACACCGACGACGATCGGCAAGGAGCTCGCCGTCCTGGCCCACCGGCTCACCCGTCAGCTGCGCAGGATCGAGGCCGCCGAGTACCTCGGCAAGATCAACGGCGCGACCGGGACGTACGGCGCGCACCTGGCCGCCGTGCCGGGTGCCGACTGGGTGACGATCTCGCGGACCTTCGTCGAGCACCTCGGGCTCACCTGGAACCCCCTGACGACCCAGATCGAGTCGCACGACTGGCAGGCCGAGCTCTACGCCGACATGGCGCGGTTCAACCGGATCCTGCACAACCTCGCCACCGACATGTGGACGTACATCTCGCTCGGCTACTTCGCGCAGGTGCGCGGCCAGGGCACCGTCGGCTCCTCGACGATGCCGCACAAGGTCAACCCGATCCGGTTCGAGAACGCCGAGGCCAACCTCGAGCTGTCCAGCGCCCTGCTCGACACCCTCGGCTCGACCCTGGTCACCTCACGCATGCAGCGGGACCTGACCGACTCCACGACCCAGCGCAACATCGGCCCCGCCGTCGGACACTCGCTGCTGGCCATCGACAACGTGCGTCGCGGCCTGGCCGGGCTCGACGTCGACGCCGCGGCCATGGCGCGCGACCTGGACGCCAACTGGGAGGTCCTCGGCGAGGCCGTGCAGTCCGCGATGCGCGCGGCCGGGGTCGCCGGGGTACCCGGGATGGCCGACCCGTACGAACGGCTCAAGGAGCTGACCCGCGGCCGCCGGATCACCGGGGACGACATGCGGCGGTTCGTGGCCGGTCTCGGCCTGCCGGACGACGTCGCGGCGCGCCTGGGCGCGATGACGCCAGCGTCCTACACCGGTGCGGCCGCGCAGCTGGTGCGGTTCCTGGACGTCTGACCCCGCTCAGGCTCCCGGCACCAGCACAGGCTCCCGGCACCAGCACAGGCTCCCGGCACCAGCACGCGTGGCGGCCTGTCGGTGCAGGTCCTGGTCGTGACAGGAAGTCGTCATTCGTCGGGGAGGTACTGCTTCCCCCACAGAGCGGCGCTCGTCCGATCGGTCACGCCGATCTGGCGGAAGACGTGGCCCACGTGCACCTTGACCGTGCGTTCACTGATCCCGAGCGCTCGTCCGATCTGCTTGTTCGCCATGCCCTTGCCGATGAGCCGCAGCACCTGCAGCTCGCGCACACTGAGCCGGTCAGCGGGCGACACGGTCGTGGTCGGCAGGAGCGCCCGGGCGACCCGGGGGTCCAGCGGCGCGTAGCCCTGTGCGGCGGACCGCACCGCTGCGATCAGGTCGCGCGGGTCGCAGTCCTTGAGCAGATAGCCGACGGCACCCGCGGCGAGGGCGTCACCGACCCGGGTGGTGTCCGAGAACGACGTGAGGACCACGACGTGCGCGTCAGGTTGCGCGGCGACGATGCGGCGCGTGGCCTCGACGCCGTCCAGCACCGGCATGGACAGGTCCATGAGCACGACCGCAGGCAGCAGCTCGGCCGCCAGGGACACCGCCTCCGCGCCATCGGCCGCCTGGCCGACGACACGCATCCCGTCGACGCTGTCCACCAGCCCAGCCAGCCCGGAGCGGACAAGGTGGTGGTCGTCCGCGAGCAGCACCGTCACGTCGTGGTCGCTCATGCGTCCCTCCCCTCGGCTGGCACCGTCAGCCGCCACCGGCACCCGTGGCCGGGCGCCGACCGCACCTCGAGCAGCGCGCCGGCCGACGTCGCCACATCGCTGAGCAGACGCACACCGAAGTGTCCCTCGGACGGAGCCGAGAGGATCGCAGGGACATCGAAGCCAACTCCGTCGTCGGCCACCTCGAGGACCACGTCGCCGCCGTCCCGCGACAGCCGGACGAGCACCTCGTCGGCACTGGCGTGGACGACGGCATTGCGCACGGTCTCCTGTGCGACGCGGTAGATCACCTGCTCGCGCTCGGCCGGCAGCCCGCCGGTCGCGTCCTCCGCCAGGTCGAGACGCACCTCGGTGCCCCGGGCCGCCAGGCCCCCGACCAGGTCGGCCAGTGCAGTGGCGAGCCCGGAGGTCTGCAGGCTGGGCGGGTAGATCTCGACGAGCAACGAGCGCAGCCCCTTGATGCTCGCGCGCACCGTCTCCGCAGTGCCACGCAGCGGCTCGGCGAGCTCCGGTGCGCGAGACCTCTCCGCTCGTTCCGCTGCACCCGCCAAGGCGAACGACGATGCGGCGAGCTCCTGGACCACCCCGTCGTGCAGGGTCGCGGCGATGCGTCGGCGCTCGTCGTCAGACGCCTCGACCGCGCGTCGCAGCAGGACCTCGCGCTGCTGCTGACCGCGCCGCAGCCGGTCGAGCAGCGTCCAGAGCACGGGCAGCATCAGCGCCATGAGCAGCAGGAGGCTCGTCACGGTGATCCCGGCGAACCCTCGCCACAGTGCGGTGGCCCGGTCGGTGACGACGTCGTAGCGGCTGTACGTCTCGAACAGCAGGGGCGTCCCGTCCGGCGTCCACACGGGGCGGTACACCTCCAGGAGCTTGCCCTGCCCCCGCTCATAGACGTTCTCCGGCTTGTCGAGGTCGCTGACCTCGGCCTCTGTGGCGGGGCGGACCAGGACCTCAGCCTCGTCGTCGCCGAGCGGGAACACCCGGCCCACCAGCCGGTCGTCGTCGGAGTAGACGATCCGGCCGTCGCCGTCCCACACCTTGACGCGGACGATCCCGCCGCCGAGCACACCGTCGCGCACCACGGCATCCAGCGCCGCGAGCGCGGCAGGTTCCCCGTCGACGACCCCGTCGAGCAGGGCCGGCTGGACGACGGCGTCGGCCATCAGGTCGGTCCGTCGGGCGGCGTCGTTGACCGACTCCTGCTCGGCGATCCGGCGGCTGGCCGTCAGGCCGAGCAGGGCGACGACCACCAGCACGACCCCGGCGGCGGCGATCAGCTGGCCGAAGACGCGCCACGTCCGGACCGGGCGCTGCTCGCTCGGGACACCGCTCTCGCCGCCCCGGCCCAGCGTGATCCACCGGACGTCGGCAGGCTCATCGACGGCGCGCACGTCGCTCACCCTAGGGGTGTCCGCCCCGACGTCCGCGCCGCCCGAGCCTGCCGGGTCAGTCGTCGGTGCCATGACCACCGTGATCGTCGCCGACGTCGTGACCCGAACCGTCGTCCGCACCGCCGCCGGACGTTCCGCCGTGGTGACCGGAGTCGTCCGCCGACGACGTCGCGACGGGGCCGGGCACCGGCGCCGTGGCACCACCGTTCACGTCCCGGTCGTCCCCGACCTCGGTCCGGTCGTCCCGATCGGCGAGCCCCCCGTGATCATCCCCGACCTCCGGCGAACGTGTCGGGGTGGGCGTCGCGGACGGGCTGCTCGCGGCTCCCTGCACTGCACGGTCGTCCCCGACCTCGGTCCGGTCGTCCCGATCGGTGAGCCCCCCGTGATCGTCGATGACGACCGCCTGAGCGGGACGGACGACGGGGACCGACGGGCTGAGGCTGCTGTTGCCGACCAGGCCCGCCACGGCGGGGGTGGCAACCAACACTGCTGCTGCGGTGAACACGAGCATGCGCTTCATGACGACTCCTCGGACGACGGGTGTTCTGACGTGTCCTTTCTCCCGCCCGCGCGGTACGCCGCACCATCGGACGTTGGCACTAGTACCCGAGCGCGGCGCCGCGCACCCGATCTCCACCGGTCGCGCGGAAACCGTCGCCAAACCGGCCTCTGACCGTCGATACTCGTCGTCATGGAACACATCACCCACTGGATCAGCGGTCAGCCGTGGACCGGACCGACGGACCGCACCGGTCCGGTCCACGACCCGGCCGTCGGCCGGGTGACGGCCCGCGTCGACCTCGCCGACCCCGACGTCGTCGACCACGCGGTCCGCACGGCCGTCGAGGCCGCAGCCGAGTGGCGCCGCTCGTCGCTGTCCCAGCGGACCCGGGTGCTGTTCGCCTTCCGCGAGCTGCTCGCCGCGCACGCGCAGGAGGTCGCCGCCGCGATCACCGCCGAGCACGGCAAGGTGCTCTCCGACGCCCTCGGCGAGGTGACCCGGGGCCTCGAGGTCGTCGAGTTCGCCTGCGGGATCCCGCACCAGCTCAAGGGCGGGTACTCCGAGGGGGTGTCCACCGGGGTCGACGTGCACTCGGTGCGGCAGCCGCTCGGCGTCGTCGCCGTGATCAGCCCGTTCAACTTCCCGGCGATGGTGCCGCTGTGGTTCGTGCCGGTCGCGATCGCCGCCGGGAACGCCGTGGTGCTCAAGCCCAGCGAGAAGGACCCGTCAGCGTCGATGGTCATGGCTCGGCTCTGGCAGCAGGCGGGCCTGCCCGACGGCGTCCTGACGGTGCTGCACGGCGACCGGGTCACCGTCGACGCCCTGCTCACCCACCCGGCGGTCCGTGCCGTGTCGTTCGTCGGGTCCACCCCGGTCGCCCGGCACGTCTACGAGACGGCCACGGCGCACGGCAAGCGTGTGCAGGCCCTGGGCGGGGCGAAGAACCACATGCTCGTGCTGCCGGACGCCGACCTCGACCTGGCCGCCGACGCAGCGGTCAACGCGGGGTTCGGCTCGGCGGGCGAGCGGTGCATGGCGATCTCCGCCGTGGTCGCCGTCGACCCGGTGGGCGACGCGCTGGTGCAGCGGATCGCGGACCGGATCGGCCGGCTGCGCACCGGGGACGGCCGACGGGGCTGCGACATGGGGCCGCTGGTCACCGCCGAGCACCGGGACCGCGTCGTCGGGCTGGTCGGCGCGGGCGTCGACGGAGGCGCGGACCTCGTGGTCGACGGGCGGCTGGTCGAGCCCGACGGGGACGCCGGCGGCTTCTGGCTCGGCCCGACCCTCTTCGACCGCGTCACCACCGACATGTCGATCTACCGCGAGGAGATCTTCGGGCCGGTGCTGTCCGTCCTTCGTGTGGCGACCTACGACGAGGGCCTCGCCCTGGTCAACGCGAGCCCGTACGGCAACGGCACGGCGATCTTCACGAACGACGGGGGTGCGGCCCGGCGCTTCGAGTACGAGGTCGAGGTCGGTATGGTCGGGATCAACGTGCCCGTCCCGGTGCCGATGGCCTACTACTCGTTCGGCGGGTGGAAGCAGTCGCTGTTCGGCGACACCCATGCGCACGGCGCCGAAGGGGTGCACTTCTTCACGCGCGGGAAGGTCGTCACGACCCGGTGGCTCGACCCCAGCCACGGCGGCGTCGACCTCGGGTTCCCGACCCACACCTGATCCGGGCGTCCGGCCCCGGCTCACGCCCGCGCCTGCTCGTGTGGAGCGTTCGACCCGCGAGTGGAGCGTTGCGTGCTCGAGTGGAGCGCTCGGTCCCACGAGTGGAGCGCTCCGTGCTCGAGTGGAGCGTTCGACCCGCGAGTGGAGCGTTCGACCCCTGACACGCCAGCGTGTCGAGTACGAGACGCTCCACTCGCGGCGGGCCGGGCCGGATGGGGTGGATGGGGTGGATGGGAGACCGTCGGCCAGACCCCGCTCCGGTCAGGCCCGGACGACCACGGTCGAGCAGAGCATGTCGGCGAAGCTCTGCCGCCGCGCATCCCACAGCGGCCAGAAGCAGCCGACGACCGTGTAGACGTCGAGGTTGTGGGCGAGATCCCGACAGAACGCACGGCCCGTCCCCACGGGGGTGAGGGTGCGCTGGCCGACCAGCCGGATCCCCATGGCCCTCTTCCCGACCGTCTGGCCGGTCCGACCCTGCCGGGACCACCGGTTCCAGATCGAGAAGCCGCCCGCGACGACGTAGGCGCCGACGATCGCCGACGCGACGATCAGGTCCGCGGTGTCGCGCCCGTACCTCTCGCCTTCCACGCTGGTCGCGATGCCGACGACGAGCGCGACGAACAGGAAGGGCACACCGGCGTCGATCCCGAACGCGGCGACCCGCCGGATCCACGAGGCCAAGGGCGGCAGGGGCGCGGGCGGCGGCGCGGAAGCGTACGGGTACTGCACCGGGCCGGCCGCGGGGTACGGCACCGGGCCGGCCGCGGGGTACCGCGCCGGGGCAACCGGTGCGGCGGGGCTCGGGTAGGACTGGTGACCGTCACTCATGGTTCCCCCCGCATCGTCACGCTCGCGGCCGCACCAGATGGCGCGCCGCCGGCAGCCACCCTGCCAGGCCTGACCACCCCGTGGCCGGTCATCCACAGACCGTCCTCGACCGGTCGTCCGCGCGAGAGGGGCGGCGGGGGTTGCGGGCACCCGGGGGTTGCGGGCACCCGGGGGTTGCGGGCACCCGGGGGTCAGTCGGCGCGGTGGCGGGGGGTCGGGCGCGGGTCTCCGTCCGTGCCGGAGCCGGAGTCGCCGGGCAGTGGGACGTCGATGCCGAACAGCGCCTCGAGGCCGGCCCGGTACTCGGCGTGGCGCCCGGCGCGGGCGTGCTCGCGGGCCCGGACGGACGGTGTGTGCAGGACGGCGGCGGCGAACCGTCGCAGGGACCGCTCGACCTGCTCGACGGATGCCGGGTCGGCGCCCTTGGCCCGGGCGAGCAGCCGGACGCGCTCGACCTCCGCCTCGAGCACCTGGTCGACGTGACCGCGCAGGGCGACGACCGCCGGGACGAGCAGCTGCTCGTCCAGCTCACGCTCGAAGTCGGCGGCACGCTCGGCGACGATCAGCCGCCCGGCCTCGACCGCCGGGGTCACCGTCGCGGGCGAGTGCCGCTGCACGGCCGCCAGGTCGATCAGCCGCACACCGGGGAGGCCCACGACGCGCGGGTCGATGTCGTGCCGCAGCGCGAGGTCGACCAGGACGACCGGCCGGGCGCGCCCGTCGGCGCCGGTGGACCGCTCGCGTGCCGCGGCGACCATCGCGGTGTCGATCACCGGCCCGAGCGCCCCGCTGCAGGACACGACGACGTCGGCCCGGGCCAGCTCGTCGGGCAGGGTTCCGGGGACGACGGCCGCCAGTCCACGGTCGGCGGCGAACTCCGCGGCCCGGCCGGACGGGGAGTGCACGACGAGGTCCTGCGCACCCCGCGCGCGCAGCGCCGTCAGGCTCGCGCCGGCGTACGAGCCGGTGCCGACCAGGAGCACGCGGGCATGGACGAGGTCCAGGTCGTGACGGGCCAGCTCGTGGGTGGCCAGGTCGAGGGCGACACCGACGACCGAGCGCCCGGTGCCGGCCAGGCCGGTGCGGGACCCGACGGCGCGCGAGGTCCGCGAGGCGGTCTGGAACAGCCGCTCGAGGCGCGGCGACGTCGTGCCCTGGGCGCGCGCCGCCTGCAGCGCCCTGCGCACCTGGCCGGCCACCTCACGCTCGCCGACGACCATCGAGTCCAGCCCGGACGCGACGGCGAACAGGTGCCGTGCGACGGCCGGACCCGAGCCGGCCTGCAGGGCTGCCGCGACGTCCGCGGTGCGCAGCCCGCTGGCCTTGGCGATCGCCGCGATCGCCGCCGCGACGACCTCGTCGTCGACCCCGTCGGGACGATCCGCGGCCGCGCCGGTGTCGAGGTACACCTCGAACCGGTTGCACGTCGCCAGGACGACGCAACCGGTGATCGCTTGGCTGTCCGACACGACCGTGGACCCCACCGAGTGCGCCCCGGAGCTCAGCTGCTCCAGGACGTCGAGGTCCAGGTCGCGGTGACTCGCCGTCAGGGTCATGAGTGCCACAACCCGCCGATTGAACCAGTCGCCGGATTGTTCGGCACAATCGCAGGGTGGATCTCCCCCCGAACCATCCCCTCGCCGACGGTCGGACGTCGGGCTCCCCCCTGATCCGTGCGTACCGCGGCCATCGAGCGGGTCACGCGGGTGACGAGGCTCACACCCTCGCGCCGATCCCGGTCTGGTTCATGCGGCAGGCCGGCCGCTCCCTGCCGGAGTACCGGGAGCTGCGCCGTGGCGTGACCATGCTCGCCGCGTGCCTCGACCCCGAGCTGTCCAGCGAGATCACCCTGCAGCCGGTGCGCCGGCACGGGGTCGACGCGGGCATCTTCTTCAGCGACATCGTCGTCCCGCTGCTGCTGGCCGGGGTGGACGTCGACATCGTGCCCGGCAGGGGTCCGGTCTTCGCCGAGCCCGTGCGCACCGCCGACGACGTCGCACGCCTCGCACCGCTCGACCCGGCCGCCCTCGCACCGGTCACCGACGGGGTCGACCGGGCCGTCGCCGAGCTCGACGGCACCCCGTTGATCGGCTTCGCCGGCGCTCCGTTCACGCTCGCGAGCTACCTCGTCGAGGGCGGGCCCTCCAAGGACCAGCTCTCGGCACGGACCCTCATGCACGCCGAGCCGGAGACCTGGCAGGCCCTGATGGACTGGGCGGCGGACGTCACCGGGGCGTTCCTGCGGGCCCAGGTGCTCGCCGGGGCCAGCGCCGCGCAGCTCTTCGACTCCTGGGCCGGGTCGCTGTCCCTCGCCGACTACCAGGCGCACGTCGCCCCGGCCACGTGCCGGGCCCTGTCGTACGTCGCCGACCTCGGCGTCCCGATCGTGCACTTCGGCACCGGCACCGGCGAGCTGCTCGCGGCGATGCGGGACGTGGGCGCGGACGTCGTCGGCGTCGACCACCGGATCGGCCTCGACGAGGCGAACCGTCGCCTCGGCGGGCGCACCGTCGTGCAGGGCAACATCGACCCCGCGCTCCTGGGTGCGCCGTGGCCGGTGCTCGCCGAGCACGTGCGCGACGTCCTGGTCCGCGGGCGCGCGGCACCGGCCCACGTGCTCAACCTCGGCCACGGGGTCCCGCCGGGCACCGACCCCGACGTGCTGACCAGGATCGTCGCGCTCGCCCACGGTGCGCTGTGACCGGCGACCGGCAGGACCAGCGGTACGACGTCGTCGTCGTCGGGGGCGGCGTGGCCGGTCTCGTCACCGCCCGTGACCTCGCACTCGGTGGGCTCGACGTGCTGGTCCTGGAGGCGGCGGACCGGCTCGGTGGCTGCGTCAGTGCGCAGCAGGTCGCCGGCCTGCGGGTCGACGCCGGTGCGGAGTCCTTCGCGACCCGCTCGCCCGCCGTGACCGACCTGATCACCGAGCTGGGGCTGGCGGGCGACGTCGTCGTACCGGCGGCGGGCAGCGCCTGGGTCCAGATGCCCGGTAGCGCCCATCCGCTGCCGAGCGCCGGGATGCTCGGCATCCCGGTGTCACCGTGGGCGCCGGACGTGCGCCGCTCGATCGGCCTGCTCGGCGCGCTGCGCGCCACGGCGGACCGGCTGCTCCCGGCCCGGTTCGGGCTCGGCCCGGTGCGCGGCGGGGCCGGACCGGCAGTGGCCGCCGCACCGGCAGTGAGTCTCGGTCGGCTGGTGCGGGTCCGCCTCGGCCACCGGGTGCTCGACCGCCTGGTCGCACCCGTCGTGGTCGGCGTGCACTCGGCGCACCCCGACGACCTGGACCTCGATGCGCTGCTCCCGACGGTCCGCGGGCTGATCGCCGAGCACGGCTCGCTCGGGGTCGCGGTGTCCCGCCTGCGCGCCGCGTCGCCGGCCGGTTCGGCTGTCGCGAGCCTGATCGGCGGGATGAACCGCCTGGTGACGGCGCTCGCCGAGGACGCGACCAGGCTGCGGGTGGAGATCCGGACGGACACCCGGGTCGACGCGATCGCGGCGGACAGCGGCGGGTGGCAGGTGCGGACCGCCGACGGGACGCTCGTGGCCGGGGCGGTGGTGCTCGCGGTACCGGGGCCGGTCGCCGCGACCCTGCTCGCCGACCTCGTGCCGCAGGCCGCACCGCTCGACGCGCTCGCCACGACCGGCGTCGTGCTCGCGACGCTCGTGGTCGACGCGCCCGCGCTGGACGGTGCCCCCCGCGGGACCGGCGTGCTGGTGACCGACGGCGTCCCGGGGGTCCGGGCCAAGGCGCTGACCCACGCGACGGCCAAGTGGGCCTGGCTCGCCGAGGCGGCCGGCCCGGGCCGGCACGTGCTGCGTCTGTCCTACGGCCGGGCGGACGTCCTGCCGAAGGGTGCGCCAGCGAACCTCGGGGCCGTCGCCCTGGCCGATGCCGCCGCCCTGCTCGGCGTCCCGCTCGTCGCCGAGCAGGTCGTCGACTTCACGCGGACGTCGTGGCTCGGCGGTGTGCCGCATGCACGGCCGGGCCACCGCGCGCTGGTCGGCGCGGTCCGCACCGCCCTGGCGGGCCGACCGGGCCTGCACGCGTGCGGCGCCTGGCTCGCCGGGACGGGCCTGGTCGCGGTCGTCGAGGACGCCCGCAGCACCGCCGCGCAGATCCTGGCGACCACCGCGCCGCACGCCGGGCAGAGCGGCGGCCGAGCACCGTCCTGAGCCGGGGTCGGAACGTCCGACGCGCACCGCCGACCGGCGACGTCCGACGATTTCCGCATTCTCCCGTTCTCGTTCAGACTGCGGTTCATGACCGCCCCGACCGCCCCCGCGAGCCACGACGCGACGTCCGCCGCCCCGGCGTCCGACACCGGCGCCTGGACCCTGTGGACCGTGCTGCGCCGCACCCCGACGGTGCCGACGACCACGACCGCGCCGACGAGCCCGAGCGGGCCGACGCCACCGACCGCGCCGACCGCACGCACCGTCGGTCCGGCACTGTCCGCGGCCGCCGCGGACCTGCCCGACGGCGTCGTCCTGCGCGGCATCTACGACGTCTCCGGCCTGCGCAGCGACGCCGACCTGATGCTCTGGCTGCACGGCGGGTCGGCGGAGGACCTCCAGGCGGCGGCCAGGACCCTGCGCCGCAGCACCGAGCTCGCCGGGCTGCACCCGACCTGGTCGGCCATGGGCGTGCACCGGCCGGCCGAGTTCAGCGCCGACCACGCCCCGGCCTACATGCGGAGCACCGCACCGCGCCGGTGGCTGACCGTCTACCCCTTCGTCCGCTCCTACGAGTGGTACCTGCTGCCGGCCGACGAGCGACGCGCGATGCTCGGCGAGCACGGGCGCAAGGGCCGCGCCTTCACCACGGTGCTCGCCAACACCGTCGCCGCGTTCGCGCTGGGCGACTACGAGTGGCTGCTCGGCCTGGAGGCCGACGACCTCACCGACCTGGTCGACCTCATGCGCGACCTGCGCGACACCCAGGCGCGTCGGCACGTGCGTGAGGAGATCCCGTTCTTCACCGGTCGACTGATCACCGTCGACGAGGTCGCGGAGGTGCTGCGATGACGATCGACCCGGCGATCGAGCCGGCGATCGAGCCGGCGATCGAGCCGACCGTGGAGCCGGCGATCGACCCGAGCACGCTGCCCGACCGGGACCCGCAACCACCGGCGCCGTACGACGCCGTCCTGCTGGTGTCCTTCGGCGGACCGGAGGGCCAGGACGACGTCCTGCCCTTCCTGCGGAACGTCACGCGCGGCCGGGGCATCCCGGACGAGCGGCTCGAGCAGGTGTCCCACCACTACCGGGCGTTCGGCGGGGTCAGCCCGATCAACGCCCAGAACCGCGCGCTGGCCGCAGCCCTGCGTACCGAGCTCGACACCCGTGGCCTCGGCCTGCCGGTGCTCTGGGGCAACCGCAACTGGGACCCGTACCTGGCCGACGCCCTGCGCGAGGCGCACGCTGCCGGCCACCGGCGGCTGCTCGCCGTCGTCACCAGCGCCTACTCCTCCTACTCGGGCTGCCGGCAGTACCGCGAGGACCTCGCGGCAGCGCTCGAGGAGACCGGCCTGACCGGTGAGCTCGTGATCGACAAGGTGCGCCAGTACTTCGACCACCCGGGCTTCGTGTCCCCGTTCGTGCAGGGGCTGCGCGATGCGCTGGTGCGCACGCGCGCGGCGCTCGGCGACGGCGCGGACCTGGCACGCGAGGCCCACGTGCTCTTCGCGACCCACTCCATCCCCACCTCGACGGCTGTCGCCTCGGGCCCGCCGGAGGCCCGGCTCGGGCCGGACGGCGCCTACGGTGCGCAGCACCACGCGGTGGCCGACGTCATCATGGCGAGCGTCGGCAGCAGCGACGCGGTCAAGGCCGGCGGGGCGGCCCTGGACGGCGTGCCCTGGTCGCTCGTCTTCCAGTCCCGCAGCGGCGCGCCCAGCACGCCCTGGCTCGAGCCCGACATCAACGACGCCATCGCGGCCCTTGCCGCACGGGGTGTGCGGGCCGTGGTGATCGTGCCGCTCGGCTTCGTCTCGGACCACATGGAGGTCCTGTGGGACCTCGACGAGGAGGCGCTGAGCACGGCACGGGACGCGGGTCTGCACGCCGAGCGGGTGCCGACCCCGGGCGTGCACCCGGACTTCGTCGCCGGGCTCGTCGACCTCGTGGCCGAGCGCGTGAGTCAGACTGGTGCCATGGCGAACCTGACCAGCCCGCGCACGAGGCCGGCGCTGACCCCGCTGGGACCCTGGTACGACGTGTGCCGCCCCGGCTGCTGCGCGAACCCCCGCGCGACCCGACCCGCCGTGGCAGGCATCGCCCCGTGACCGTCGCGACCGTACGGGTCGGCACCCGGGCCAGCGCCCTCGCGCTCGCCCAGACCGGCCTCGTCGCGGCCGAGATCGCCCGGCTCGCCGACCTGCCTGCCGACGGCGTCGAGCTCGTCACGATCAGCACCGAAGGGGACCGGCTCACCGGCCCCCTCGCCGTGATCGGCGGCACCGGCGTCTTCGTCACCGCCCTGCGCGAGGCCGTCCTCGACGGCCGCTGCGACCTCGCGGTGCACTCGTACAAGGACCTGCCGACCGTGCAGGCACCGGGCCTCGTCGTGGCGGCGGTCCCGGACCGCGCGGACGCCCGCGACGCCCTGTGCGCCCGCGACGAGCTCACCCTGGCCGAGCTGCCGGACGGTGCGCGCGTCGGCACCGGCTCACCGCGCCGCGCCGCACAGCTGCTCGCGCTCCGCCCGGACCTCGTGATCTGCGACATCCGCGGGAACGTCGACACCCGTCTCGGGCGCGTCGCCGGCTCGGCGCAGGGTCCCGGCGACCTCGACGCCGTCGTCCTGGCGGCCGCGGGGCTCACCCGGCTCGACCGGCTCGACGCGGTCACCGAGCTCCTCGACGAGCTGTGCCCCGCCGCCGGTCAGGGTGCCCTGGCCGTCGAGTGCCGCGCCGGTACGGCCGACGCGACCGCCACCGCGCTCGGCCGTGCGCTCGCTGCGCTCGACCACCTGCCGTCCCGGCTCGCCGTCACCGCCGAACGTGCGCTGCTGGCCGGCCTCGAGGCGGGCTGCGCCGCACCGGTGGGCGCGCACGGCAGGCTCGTCCGCGGTCACCTGATCCTCGACGCCGTCGTCTCGCGCCCCGACGGCGGCACCCAGCTGCGGACCTCGGCGTCGGTCCCGCTGCCCGACGGCCGCAACGACGCGCTCCGGGCGGCCGGCGAGCTCGGCGCAGAGGTCGCCCGCCGGATGCTCCTGGACGGCGCCGCAGACCTCGCACCGCTGGGCGGCGAGCAGTGAGCGGCGCGCTCGCCGGCTGGCGCGTGCTCGTCACGCGTGGCGGCGAGTGGGGCGAGCGGGTGACCGAGCTGCTCGCGGAGCAGGCCGCCGAGGCCGTCGTCGTGCCCCTGATCGAGTTCGCGCCGCCGACGGAGCTCACCTGCCTCGACTCCGGCCTCGCCGGCCTGGCGCGCGGCATCTACGACTGGGTGACGATCACCAGCGGCACGACGGTGCCCTACCTCGCGGCACGCGCACTGCTGCAGGCCGACCCGCACTCCGCCGCCGCGCTCTCGTCGGGCGCAGCCCTCGCCGCACTGCTCCGCACGGCCCGGGTGGCCGCCGTCGGGCCCGGCACCGCTGCCGCCCTCGAGCGGATCGGGGTCGTGCCGGACCTGGTGCCCCTCGGCGAACGGTCCGCACGGGGCCTGCTCGCCGAGTTCCCACCGCTCGAGGACGCCCGGACCGGGCGGGTCCTGGTGCCGCACTCCGACCTCGCCGAACCGACCCTGGCCGACGGTCTGCGCGCGGCGGGCTGGCACGTCGACGCGGTCGTCGCCTACCGGACCCTGAGCGGACCCGTCCCCGGCGAGGAGTTGCGCGCCCAGGTGCGCGCCGGGGAGTTCGGTGCGGTGCTGCTGAGCTCGGCGAGCACCGTGGCCAACCTGGTCGAGCTGGTCGGCACGCCACCGGCCGGGACAGTGGTCTGCTGCATCGGCCCGCGCACCCAGCGGGCCGCGATCGACCACGGTCTGAGCGTGCACGTCGTCCCGTCGGAGGCCTCCGCCGAGGGCCTCGTCGGCGGTCTGGTCCGACACGTCGAGGAGGCCCGACAGCTGTGACCGACGCCCAGGCAGGATCCGCGCAGTTCCCGCAGGTGCGGCCGCGACGGCTGCGCAGCACGCCCGCGATGCGCCGCCTCGTCGCCGAGACCCAGGTGAGCCCGGCACAGCTCGTGCTCCCGCTCTTCGTGCTCGAGGGCGCGCGCGAGCCCACCCCGATCGCCGCCATGCCCGGTCAGGTCCAGCACACCCGGGACAGCCTGCGCGCGACTGTCGCCCAGGCGGCCGCGACCGGGCTCGGCGGCGTCATGCTCTTCGGCGTCCCGCTGCGCCGCGACGCCGAGGGCTCCGGTGCGACCGACCCGGACGGCGTCCTGAACACGGCTCTGCGCGACGTCGTCGCCGAGGTCGGCGATGCGCTCGTGGTCCAGGCGGACCTGTGCCTCGACGAGTTCACCGACCACGGGCACTGCGGGGTCCTCGACGGCGCGGGCCGGGTCGACAACGACGCGACCCTCGACCGCTACCGCACGATGGCGCTCGCCCAGGCCGAGGCGGGCGCCCACCTGCTGGGCCTCAGCGGGATGATGGACGGCCAGGTCGGCGCCGTCCGTCAGGCGCTGGACGCGGCCGGGCGCGACGACGTCGCGGTGCTCGCCTACGCGGCCAAGTACGCCTCCGCGTTCTACGGCCCGTTCCGTGAGGCCGTCGCATCGACCCTCGTCGGGAACCGCCGCAGCTATCAGCTCGACCCGGCCAACCGGCGCGACGGCGTGCGCGAGGCGCGGCTCGACATCGCGGAAGGCGCGGACGTCGTGATGGTCAAGCCCGCCTCCGGCTACCTGGACGTGCTGGCCGCCGTGGCAGCGGTCAGCGAGGTCCCGGTGTGGGCCTACCAGGTGTCGGGGGAGTACTCGATGGTCGAGGCGGCGGCCGCCAACGGCTGGATCGAGCGGCGCCCGGCGATCGAGGAGTCGGTGCTCGGGATCCGGCGGGCCGGGGCCGATGCGGTCCTGACCTACTGGGCCCTCGAGCTCGCCGGCTGGCTGCGGGAGGTCCGCTGATGGTCTGGCTGCCCGACGTCCCGCGGTCCCAGGCGGCGTTCGCCGCAGCCCAGGAGGTCATGCCGGGCGGGGTGAGCTCGCCGGTGCGCGGCTTCGGCTCGGTCGGCGGCACGCCGCGGTTCATGGCCTCGGCCAACGGCCCGTACCTGACCGACGTCGACGGCAACGACTACGTCGACCTGGTGTGCTCGTGGGGGCCGGCGATCCTCGGTCACGCGCACCCCGGTGTCGTGCTTGCCGTGCGCGACGCCGCTGCGCAGGGCTTGTCGTTCGGGGCACCGACCGAGCGCGAGACCGAGCTCGCGCTCGAGATCCGTCGCCGGGTCCCGGCCGTCGAGCGGCTGCGGCTGGTGTCCACCGGCACCGAGGCCACCATGACGGCGATCCGGCTGGCCAGGGGTGTGACCGGGCGACCGCTCGTGGTGAAGTTCGCCGGCTGCTACCACGGGCACCTCGACGCCCTGCTCGCCCAGGCGGGCTCCGGCGTGGCGACCCTCGCACTGCCCGGGTCCGCCGGCGTCACCGCGGCGACAGCGGCCGAGACGCTCGTGCTG